>JAFOFB010000024.1 GCA_017387505.1 Methanocorpusculum sp. | reverse complement strand
TTCCGGCGATGCATGTATTTCATACCTGCTCATACCTTGTCTTTCTTCGAACCACGCGGCGAGCGCCGAAGCGCGAGTCAAGCATTCCGCTGAGCGTTTGCGAGAGCAACGCGAACACGAGGCGATTAGCCGAGTGTAAGCGAGCGAAGAAAACGGAATGCGATTGGCTGAGATTAGCGTGGATTAGCGGACGGTCTAAAATTTTCCATGCGCGGACACCCATCCACAACACACCACCCGCAGACCAAAATCCGAGAATCATTTACAATCGAGATTAATTCATCCAAGCCCGCACATCTCCGCATTCCAGAATCCAAGAAACCCTCTTCGAGATTGGAATTAATCCGCAGAATAAATCAATTTAAGTTGTTTTAATACCTCATTTTTTACTAAAAATAGATAGATTTAAGGCGTTTTTTTTAGATAGATTTATCAGCAATTTAGAAGTCCGTACTCCCGCTTTCTTTGTTGCCGCAAAGCTGAGGTAAAGCCCCTCGGCTTTGGTTTGTAACATTTAGGAGAAAATTCTATGAAGGCTGATATTATTTTAAAAAAGAAGGAAGATGCAGTATCGCCGGTTATCGGTGTTATGCTGATGCTCGTTGTAACTATCGTTATCGCCGCTGTTGTTGCGGCTTTTGCAGGCGGAATCGCAACGGATACTGAACCGACACCGTCTGTTGTTCTGAGTGCTGATGCATACGTGAATCAACTTACTCTTCAGTCCCTTTCTGGTGACAGACTTGAAATTTCAAAGCTTGATGTAAGAGTATATGATGAAACCGGCGGACAACTCGCAGAAGGAATATTACCAACAGATGCTGGAACCTACTTTACCCCTGGAACAATTCTTAAAGTTACTTTCAAAGAAGGCAAGATATTAACTGAGGGTAATTTCGTTAAGGTCATTGTTACATCAAATGACAAGCACACTGTCTTCGACAAGGAAGTTCTGGTAAAGAAAGCAGTAACGACAACATAAGATTAACAGGACTTATCAGAAATGATTACGAAAAAATCTGATGATGCCGTCTCTCCTGTTTTAGGAGTTATGCTGATGGTTGTAGTAACAATAGTTATTGGAGCAGTTATCGCAGCATTCGCCACAGGAATGGTCGCAGACACAGAACCCACGCCAAATTCAGTACTGAAAGTTGAAATTCTCAGTAACTCTATGGCATTGGATGGAGGACATTCATCAACTTATAGTGGACCTGACTTCCAGATTACTCATATCTCAGGAGATGCATTAGACACAGGTGATATCGAGATTCGTCTCTCGTGGATTCATGACGGATGTTCTCACTACAGCACCTATTCAGCAGAAAAGTTTAGCTCACAGTACCCAAATGGATTAACATCTGCAAACGAAGGTGTTGGAATGGAACGCGAACAGCCGATGTACGTAAAATCCACCATGTCTGGAGGAAAAGGAGCATTCGGTCTTGACCACTACTTTGGAGAGGTCACTTTAACTCCCGGATTAAAGTTGACGGCAAGTACTGATATGATTAGTTACAGTTCTGGAGGTCCAAAGTATGAAAAGAGCCCATCCATGAATATAATTTTTGATAACGGGAAGATTGATACAGAAGGTGAAGATGGTATTATGGAACACTTAAAGCCAGGAACTTCTGTAGATGTGATGATTGTTCACCTTCCAAGCGACAAAGCAATTTATGACAAGAAGGTGACTGTACAATGATTATTCATGAGAGAAGAGATGATGCAGTATCACCTGTAATTGGCGTAATGCTTTTACTGGTGGTAACAGTAGTTATCGCCGCAGTTGTTGTAACTTTTGGAACCGGATTAGCAGGAGATTCCACAGCCACGACCCCAATGGCTCTGTATGAAGCAGACAACATGGTGATGGAAGGAAATCTACTTAAAACATTTGATTTGGTACACAAAGGCGGAGATAAGATGGAACTTGAAAATCTTCAGGTCACAATTGAACCGATTGGAAAAGAGGCATATGGAGGAATTGTTCTCATAAGACCTGCATCATACTATAATCAGGTTCCTGATTTTATGGCATCACCAGATATATTATCACAACTGATTGAAAATGATAAACTAATAAAGGGTTGGGAACCCTTAACCGTACCTGGAAAAACAAAAACAGGAGTTTATTTGTACGTACAGGCAGACGGTTCGGTAAAAACAGAAGACGGCAAAGATAGAGATACAATTAGCATCTCAACAGGAGATAGAATCAGAGTCAGTGTCCAAAATGATGGTCTTTGGATTGATTTTGAAGGAGAAGACTATATGTTACCAGGAACTGATGATGGTTCTTTCGATGATATAGATTCAGACAGCCTTGTAAAATGGACGCTTTCTGACACCAGAACTAATGGTGTTATCGCCAAAGGCGAGTTTATTGTCCCATAACCGAACCTCATTGGAGGTTCACTCCTCACCAATTTCATCCGCAGGGAAAATGCCTTCGGTTTGAGAAAATCACTTTGTACTAACTAACTATCCCCAAAGCCCCGGGGGCTTGGAAAACCCAGGCCGCCTGCTTTTCACTGCCGCATCTTGCGGGATGGATGCAGTGGTGGCAGGCAGGGCATCGCTTTTGCAGATTTGTTTTTGGCGAGGGAAGTTTACTGTTGGCTCTTGGTGTTCCTCGAGTAAGGACAAAAAGCAAAATACCATAAACTGCAAATATATTATTCAGAGTTTAACTGCCGCCGCAGTCACTCTACATGTTCGTAGAGCGTGTTTAACATTGTCTCATAGACTTGCATCCGCGGAGTTCGCAACCGCTTTAATAAGGATGCATGTCTAAATTATTCAAACTGTTTTATCAAAATTCAATATCACCATAATCGAAAAGAAAATCATTCCTGCTAAGGCATAAAGAGCCGAACACAAGTAAAGGTCGCAAGGCATTCACATTTTGCCCGCAAAAAAGAAGAGTGATAAAAATCACTCATTTGACTTAATCATTTTCAGAAGTTTATCTGCACGTTCACTCTCTTTTTCAGCAAGTTCTTTAAGGAACTTCTTCGCGTTTCTGCTCTGCGGAAGCATATAACCTGACTCTCTAAGCAGGTCTTCTGCCATAATTCTGTTGGAGCGTTCAAGAGCACGTGCGAATCTGTCCGGAAGAGCTGAAGCAATATGCTCTGCTTCGAGCTTTGATGTGACAAAAGTGTTCATTGCAGAAAGAACATTATCATCATGCTTCTGCTGAGGCGGATACTCAACAGGTACGAGATAAATCGCAGACGAAGCACATGCTTCAACACAGCGTCCGCATCCGGTACACTTTTCCACATCAATGATACTGTTTTCAGTGTCTGCAGCACCTGTCGGGCAGACGAAGAGACAAAGACACTCTTTAGTACAGAGTCTTAAATTTCTAACAGCAACTTTCTTCATCTTCAGGCCACCACAATTTCAAACTTCCAATCAGGAACACCGCAGACAGGACATTTGGACGGTGCATGTTCATCGATGAAAATAAAACCGCACACAGGGCAGAGATACACATTTTTGTCCTTCACAAGAGCAGGACCTTCCTTCTCGTGACGCTCAAGAAGCGATTGGTGAATGCGGGTTACCTTCTCAGCCCATGTAACAGCACGAAGAGCTCCTCTGTCGTGATGATTTTCTGCAACCTTCTTCGCCATCGGAATAAGACTTGAAATGTCATGCTCAACACCCTTCTTCAAATCCGAAAATGACACGGAAGTCGGATGCGGCACAGACTCTTTAAGCTCTTTTGCAAGCGAGTTGTAAATTGCCGCCTCATCTGCCTTTTGCTGTTTCTCACAACCCTTTGCAAGGTTCGAACAGATTGCACTTCCCTTGAGAGCAGTAAGAGCAGAAGGCGGGAGATGTTCAACCTTAATTTCAATCTTTGGTGCGTTCAGCTCACGGAACTGAGACTTAAAAGCCCCGCATACAGGGCATGTCCATTTATCCGGAAGTAATTCAAAAGCGGTTTTTTCAGCGATGTCATGTTTTTCATCTCCTGCGTCCTCATCATAGATGTGACCGCAGACTGTACAGAGGTATTTTTTCATGGTTTTTTTCTCCTGGTTTGTCTGTGGAAAACTATTGAGCGGTGAAGAATAAATCCATCTGTATCGAGTACTCACTCTATGGCAAACAAGACCTTAATATGGTCTCGCGACAAATAATATAGTGCAAATTCGTCCATCTGTTTTTCCAGAAAACATATACTGAACACGGACGAGTATGCGAATATAGGAGACATCTGAATCACATGACAAACAACTATGACGCCTCTCACATCACAGTTCTTGAGGGGTTAGCGCCGGTCAGAGAACGTCCGGCAATGTATATCGGAAGCACCGATACGAGAGGTCTGCACCACCTTGTATACGAAGTGGTCGACAACTCGATTGATGAAGCCTTAGCAGGATACTGCCGTCACGTAAGCGTTATCATCAACATGGATGGTTCTGTATCCGTCGAAGATGACGGACGCGGAATTCCGGTCGACATCATGCCGAAGATGGGCAAGAGTGCACTTGAAGTCGTCTTAACCGTTCTCCATGCAGGAGGAAAGTTCGACAAAAACACCTATCAGGTATCCGGAGGTCTGCATGGTGTTGGTGTATCTGTTGTAAACGCTCTTTCCACCAGACTTGTTGCCGAAGTTTTCAAGAACGGAAAAATCTACTCCATGGTGTTCTCACGCGGAGGAATCGTTCAGGGAATGTCTGACCGTGACGAAACTGAAGCAGAGTTTGCAGACCGTATGAGCAGAATGCGCAAAGACGCAAACTCTGCACGCGACACAACCGGAACACGTATCACCTTCTACCCGGACGGTTCAATCTTCGAGACAACCGAGTTCGATTACGATATCTTAGCACACCGCTTCAGAGAACTTGCCTACTTAAACAAAGGTGTTGAGCTCCACATCGAAGACAAGAGATCCGGTGACTCTGAGACTTACAAATCCGAAGGCGGTCTTAGAGAGTTTGTCATCCACTTAAACCAGGGCAAAGAACTCCTCCACAACGAACCAATCTACCTCGACAAATATGACGAGACAAACAAGATTGACGTGGAAATCGCCCTCCAATACAATACTACATACAGCGAAACCTTCTACACCTTCGTAAACAGCGTAAACACCCGCGAAGGCGGAACACACCTGGAAGGATTCCGCTCTGCACTTACCCGTGCTATCAACAACACTGCTCACGCAAACAAGCACTTAAAAGATGATGTCTCCTTAAAAGGCGAGGACGTCCGTGAAGGACTGACCGCTGTTATCAGCATTAAGATTGCAAACCCGCAGTTCGAAGGACAGACCAAGATGCGTCTTGGAAACAGCAATGTCAAGGGACTTGTTGACTCCCTTGTCTACCAGGCATTAACCGAGTTCTTCGAGGAGAACCCGAAGGTCATTGCCGCAATCGCCAAAAAATCCGTCGAAGCCGCAAATGCAAGAGAAGCAGCACGCCGTGCAAAGGAACTTGCAAGAAGAAAGAGTACCCTTGAGATGTCAGGACTTCCGGGCAAACTCGCAGACTGTTCCGAACGCGACCCGTCAAAGTCTGAAATCTACATTGTGGAAGGAGACTCTGCAGGAGGTTCTGCAAAGCAGGGACGTGACAGAAAATTCCAGGCAATCTTACCGCTTCGCGGTAAAATCTTAAATGTTGAAAAGGCCTTAGAGCACAAGGCATTAAAGAACCTCGAAATCCAGACCTTAATTTCTGCAATCGGTTCAGGATACGGCGAAAGCTTTGATGTAACCCGTGCAAGATACCACCACATCGTAATCATGACTGATGCAGATGTTGACGGAGCACACATCAGAATTCTGCTGCTTACCTTCTTCTTCCGCTACATGAAGCCGTTAATCGAAGCAGGATATGTCTACATCGCACAGCCGCCTCTCTTCCGTGTTGCAAAAGGCAAGCAGGAACGCTACGTGTTCTCTGAAGAAGAGATGAAGGAAGCTGTTTCTGAGTTCGGCGAGAAAGGCATCTCTGTTCAGAGATACAAAGGTCTTGGAGAAATGAATGCGGGACAGCTTTGGGATACCACCATGAACCCGCAGAACAGAATCTTAAAGCAGGTCAGAATTGAGGATGCAAGCTATGCAAACGAAATCTTCGAGAAGCTTATGGGTGATGATGTGATTCCAAGAAAAGAATTTATCAAGCGTCACGCAGGGGAGGTGAAGAACCTTGACATCTGAAAACCCGCAGGAAGGACACAGAGTAGAGCTCGTCAATGTTGAAGACGAGATGAAGAACTGCTTCATCGACTACGCGATGAGTGTTATCATCGGACGTGCAATCCCGGATGTCAGAGACGGTTTAAAGCCTGTTCACCGCCGTATCCTCTACGCAATGTTTCATGATGAGAACAACACAAGCGACAAGGCATACAAGAAGTCTGCAAAGGCAGTTGCCGCAACCATGGGTAACTACCACCCGCATGGTGATGCAGCTATCTACGACACCTTAACGAAGATGGCACAGCCCTTCTCCTACCGCTACACGCTTGTGGACGGTCAGGGTAACTTCGGTTCGATTGACGGTGATTCTCCGGCAGCAATGCGTTACACCGAGGCACGTCTCACAAAGACTGCCGAGTCTCTCTTAGAGGATATCGACAAGGACACCGTGGACTTCGTCCCGAACTTCGATGAATCATCTCAAGAGCCTGATGTTCTCCCAAGCAAGATTCCAAACCTGCTTGTAAACGGAACAACCGGTATCGCTGTAGGTATGGCAACAAACATGCTTCCGCACAACTTAGGCGAAGTATGTGAGTTAGTTACTTCCTTCATCGACAACCCGGAGATGAGCGTGCAGGACATGATGAAGATTCTGCCGGGTCCGGACTTCCCGACAGGTGGCGTCATCATGGGCAATGCAGGCATCCAGAATGCATACCTGACAGGTCAGGGCAAGGTTGTATGCCGCGGTGTTGCAGAGATTGAGGACCGCAAGAAGAACTTCGAGCAGATTGTAATTACCGAGATTCCATATCAGGTAAACAAGGCAGTCATGATCGAGAAGATTGCAGACCTTGTCAAGAACAAGCAGATTGAAGGAATCTCTGATATCCGCGATGAGTCTGACAAGGACGGTATCCGCGTCATCATAGAGCTTAAGCAGAATGTTCAGGGTAACATTGTGTTAAACCAGCTCTACAAGCACACCCCGCTTGAGAGTTCATACGGTATCATCAACCTTGCAATCGTCGACAAGAAGCCGCAGATTCTCTCCCTGCCGGAGCTTTTGAAGCACTTCATCCACCACAGAATGGAGGTTGTCCGCAGACGTTCCGAGCACGATTTAAAGAAGGCTCAGGACAGACTGCACATCTTAGAAGGTCTCTTAAAGGCCATTGATATGATTGATGCAGTGATTGCAACAATCCGTGCTTCCCCGGACCCGGCAGTTGCACAGGAGGCTTTAGTTTCCAAGTTCGAGTTCACCCCGGCACAGGCGGATGCAATCTTAAAGATGCAGCTCAGACGCCTTGCAGCCCTCGAGACCAAGAAGATTGAGACCGAAGTCTCTGACCTCGAAGAGGTTGTAAGAAAACTCCTCTGGATTCTTGAGTCCGATGAACACGTCTTAACTGTTGTCAAGTCCGAGACTGAGGAGGTCCGCGAGGCATACGCAGATGAGCGCAGAACAAAGTTCGACTACTCATCAAGCACCAACATCGAAGTAATCGATTTAATCGAGGACAAGCAGGTCTTAGTCACTTTAACCGAGCAGAACTACATTAAGCGTGTACCGCTTGATGTTTACCGCCAGCAGAAGCGCGGAGGCCGCGGAGTGACCGGCATGGCCACCAAGGAAGAGGATGTTGTAGACAAAGTCTTCATGGCAAGTACTCACGACTATCTCTTATGCTTCACAAACAAGGGACGTGCATACTGGCTCCGTGTCTATGATATTCCGGAAGGTTCGAGAACCGCAAAAGGAAAGGCAATCGTAAACCTCCTGAACTTAACTGACGAAGATGTCTCTGCAGTTATCCCGCTTAGAAGCTTTGATTCCGACAAGTACTTCCAGTACGCAACCAAGAGCGGAAGAATCGGTAAGTTCAGCCAGGACTTATTCTCCAGACCGCGTGCAGGCGGTATCATCGGTATGACACTCCTCGATGGAGACGAACTTGTCGATGTTGTTATGACTGACGGCAAATCGGATGTTGTCTTAACCACAGCATACGGTCAGTCTCTTAGATTCAGCGAGGAGGAGGTTCGTGCAACCGGTCGCGGTTCTCAGGGAGTTATCGGTATCAAGATGAAGTACGAAGAGGACAGAGTCTGCGGTCTGACTCTTGTTGATGAGAAGGCAAAGTATCTGTTCCTCTTAACCGACAAGGGATTCGGTAAGAGAACTCTCTTCGATGAGTTCATGGGCCACGGAAGAGCAACCCAGGGTGTCAAATCGATTACTGCAAACTTCGAGAGAGGTCCGGTTGTTTCTGCTGTTGCAGTCTCTGATGAGGATGATGTTGTGATGACCACTGCCGCAGGTATTGTGATGAGAACTCATGCAGCAGATATCTCTGTGCAGGGAAGAAGCGCACAGGGCGTCCGCGTGATTCGTGTTGATTCAGGCGATAAGGTCACCGGCGTTGCTGTTGTGTCCCCGGATGAAGAAGAGCAGGCTGAGTAACCCTCTTCTCTTTTTTCAAAAACTTTAACCAGTAAGCAGACGATTATTTTCTATGAAAAAAGGAATAGTTCTCCTTGCTGTTCTTCTACTGTACGCGGTGTTTGCAAGCGGATGTGTAAATACAGATGATCCGGTGATTGGAATCTGGAATGCTGATGAGCTGACAAAAGCTTCTGATGATAAGTTATACGAGAGAACATATGAGTTCAAGTCGGCAAATCTTGGTATGGAGTACTGGTATCTCGAAGGCGAAAACGAGCCTGCACGTCAGTTTGAGTTCATCTGGCTTTCTGATGGCAGTACATACACTCTTTACTTCTCGGCTGACATTGATGAAGACGGTGAGTCGGATAAGAGAACTGCAGTTCTTGCAGACGGCATTTTAACTGAAGGAGACAGGACTTACAGTCCTGCATCCGAATAATATCTTTTTTTGAAAAAAAATTAGAAGAGTCCGGAAATATTTCCGTCGTTGTCGATGTCGATTCCGCAGGCGGCAGGAACAGCCGGAAGTCCCGGTAAGGTCATGATGTCGCCGGTTTCTGCAACGATGAATCCTGCTCCGTTACAGAGGCGGATTGTTGCAACGCTGATGGTAAATCCAGTCGGTCTTCCAAGTTTGTTCGGATCGTCAGATAAGGAGTACTGGGTCTTTGCAACACAGATTGGAAGGTTTCCTCTGCCGAGTGCTTCAATTTCCTTGATTGCGGATTCTGCTGCTGCAGAGTAGACGACACCTGCTGCTCCATAGATGGTGGTTGCAATAGTGTTGAGTTTCTCCTTAATCGGCTTTTCAAGGTCATAGATACAGTGGAAATCGGATGGAAGTTCACAGGACTCAACGACTGCCTTTGCAAGCTCGATTCCTCCTTCTCCGCCTTTTGCGAATACTTCAGATAATGCGAACTTTGCTCCCTTGGATTTGCAGAACTCTTCAAGGACTGCAAGTTCTTCGTCAGAGTCGGATGCGAAGCGGTTGATTGCGACAACGACCGGTACACCGAACTTCTGGAGATTTTCGATGTGGGCTTCGAGGTTAATCATACCTGCTTTGAGTGCATCTACGTTCGGGATGGTGGTGTCTTCTTTCTTGACTCCTCCGTTGTACTTTAATGCACGAACGGTTGCAACAAGCACAATGGTGGACGGGGTAAGGCCTGCGTAGCGGCACTTGATGTCCATGAACTTCTCTGCACCAAGGTCAGAGCCGAATCCTGCTTCAGTGATGACATAGTCTGCCATCTTTAATGCGAGTTTGGTTGCACGGACAGAGTTGCATCCGTGTGCGATGTTGGCGAACGGTCCGCCGTGGATGAGACACGGGGTGTGCTCTAAGGTCTGGACAAGGTTCGGCTTTACTGCATCCTTTAAGAGTGCGGCCATTGCTCCGACAGCTTTTAAGTCACGTGCATAGAGCGGAGTTCCTTTTCTGCTGTATCCGAAGATGATGTTTCCAAGGCGTTCTTTTAAGTCATCGATGTCTTTTGCAAGACAGAGGATTGCCATGATTTCGCTGGCAACAGTAATCATGAAGTGGTCTTCGCGTGGTACACCATTGACCTGTCCGCCAAGTCCGATGATACAGTTGCGAAGAACGCGGTCATTCATGTCGAGACAGCGCTTGAAGATGATTCTGCGGGTGTCGATGTCTAAGGCGTTGCCCTGCTGAATGTGGTTGTCAATCATTGCGCAGAGGAGGTTGTTTGCGCTGGTGATTGCGTGGAAGTCTCCTGTGAAGTGGAGGTTGATGTCTTCCATCGGGACAACCTGGGAGTATCCTCCGCCGGCTGCTCCTCCTTTGACACCAAAGACAGGACCTAAGGATGGTTCGCGAAGGGCGATAATTGCCTTCTTTCCGATCTTCGGCATTGCCTGGCCGAGACCAACAGTGGTGGTGGTCTTTCCTTCGCCAGCCGGGGTCGGGTTGATGGCTGTTACTAAGATGAGTTTTCCATCTTCGTTTTTGGCAAGGCGCTTTTCGAGAGCGTCGGAGAGTTTTGCCTTGTAGTTTCCGTAGAGTTCGATTTCATCCGCATCGATATCAAGTGTTGCGGCGATTTCGGTGATTTTTTTGAGCTCAGTCTGGTGAGCAATCTCGATGTCAGAAAGCATGGATTCACCTTTATAGATAATATATTAGTAGGCGATTCCAGTATTTAACTTCAACCTATCGAATGAGAGGCACAAAGAGTGAGTATGGAGTTTGAGTTGTAAAATAAGCGATAAGAAAAGCCCCAGGGGGGATTTGAACCCCCGACCTGCTGATTACAAATCAGCCGCTATGCCGGGCTAGGCCACTAGGGCAAAATTGCGTATAGTAGTTGTACGTCTGAGATATAATAGTTTACGGAAAATGATGTTTGGACAGTGTTTACTGTCCAAGCTTTTCGATTTCTTCTTCGACTTCTTCTGCGCCTTCAGCGTAGTATCCTGCTTCGTTTCCATCTAAGTGGTGAAGTAAGCGGAGGAATTCTCCTGCATGGACTTTTTCTTCGTTTGCGATGTCGAGCAAGACTTCGATTGCGAGTTTATCTTCGATGGATTCTGCAAGCTGTTCGTAGAGCTGGATTGCTTCATATTCTGCGGCAATCATGAAGCGGATGGCGCGGACAAGTTCGCTGTGAGTGAGTTTTCTGCCTTCTTTTAAGACAGCAAATGGGGTTCCGAATTCTGGCATGAATAATAGTTAGACGCCGGAATATATAATTGTTCAAGAATGAGCAAAAATAGATTCTGTAATACTGTTTTGTAGATTTTAGAAAACAAAGAGCTTGCGCTTTAGTGTTAAGATTACAGTAAGAATAAGTTTCAACAAAAGGAAGGGGGTTGCAGCGTTGACTAGTTCCCGAGAACTCGCGTATCTGAGTACAGTAGTCGACGCAAGAGAGCTTAACTGCCGGGTTCG
>JAFOFB010000023.1 GCA_017387505.1 Methanocorpusculum sp. | reverse complement strand
CTGCAACATATAAATCCTTCGAAGAGAACTCCGAAGATCGTAAGGCAGACAAGTCCTCAGATCCAGTATACTCAGGAAGAGTTGCTATCTGACTTGTGAGGTAACATAGTTGGATGAGGAAGCATAAATAAGCTTCGAAATTAAATTCAAAACAAATCCAATAACAAAAAAGATGATTTGGTTAGACCAATTTGGAAAGTGCGTCGAATACGACCTTCTTCCAGTGGTCTGCCTTCTGCGGATAAGTCTCCTTTGCAAGTACCACATCAGGTGAAACTGCATCATCCGCGCCAAACATAACATCGATTCTATCCAGAGTTGCGCGCGCAGTATCAAGAATCCAAAGATCACGCGTATCTCTGTCAACCACCTGCACTGCCTCAGCGCGCACTGAAACAAGAACTCTGCCCTCAGGAGTTGTGTATGCATTCGGTTTACCGATAACAACCACAAATGACGGCATATCAGTATCAATCTTAGCTAACTGAAGCATAGCTTCCGGCTGATAAGAGCTTGCATTGATATAGAAAATGCCTGTCGGATCAGAAACTTTTGCGCGATACTGAACATTCTGATCTCCAGCCTTACTCTTATCCGTGATTGCTCCTGCAATCATAATACGGTTGCAGCGTTCTCCAGTCGGCAAAAGAAGATAAGTCGGACTCTTCTCATCACCCTCATCACGGAACGTTCTCGAAGCCTCACGAAGCTCAGCAGCGAAAACGCGCTTTGCCGGCTCACGCTCGAAAGCAGTCTGACTTACAAACTCACCCATAACTCACCCTCCTGACTTACAAACTCACCGGCACGATTCATAAGTGCGGCAACTTCGGATGCATCATATTTCACAAACTCAACAGACTTAACCATTAAACGGTTATCAAACATAGAACCCTTACAGCGCACATACCGTCCGCAAAGACGCTCAGTCATCTGAACAAGAACCTCATCAAGACCAAGCGGACTGCTTGTTCCGATATCAATCGCCTCATCCATAGTCATGCCAGAAATCTCTTCAGTGAGTTCGCGGCCGAACAGAACATTGTATGCCTTGTGACCATCATCAACAACTGCCTTGATTCTCATATCATAGACATAATTATTCTGAATCTCATGAACCGGACATAAATTCTGCTTGGAAAGAGCGCGACCACAGCCTTCAACCGGACAACGCTTAATGAGACCCGAACCCTTCGAAATCTGAACCAATGCCCCGGAAATCTCATCAAGCTGAGTTCCAACTTCGAAGTCAGCCGCATCAGCTTCCACAGAATACTCTGAAGGATTCAGAGAAAGTGAAAGTCTGCCGTTGAACTCATCCACCTTTGCATTTGTAATATTATAGATACGTCCAAGCTCAAGCGACTGTTTCTTGTCATCCTTCCAGATAACAAACTTCATACGACCTGATTCATCCCCAACGAGTCCGGTCTGAAGCATGCGCTCACTTCGGGATTCCCACTCTTCAATGAACTTCACACGAACACTTGCGTATCCTGTTTCCAAATCACGGATACGAGATACCGGAAGCGGCTCGATTGGTGCAGAACTTCCGCGGACTTTTACTGCGGAAAGAGAAGCCTCATCATCCTCAAGCCACATGGCAGAGTTTAATGTAAGAGAATATCTTCCGTTGAACTCGTCAACACCTGCATAGAATATAGTATATACAGAACCAACCTTCAGCTTCTCTTTATTCGGGTCATTCCAGATAACAAACTTCATGCGGCCTGACTCATCAGCAACAAGCCCGGTCTGAAGCATACGGTCACTTCTGGATTCCCATTCGTCAACAAATTTCACATGGATGCATGGAACAACTCCAGGTTTAACATCGGCAACCGGAGTAGGAGACGCCGGAACAAGACAGCGGTCATCCTCAATCTCAGAGATTTTCGAACCGGAATGCATCTTCAGGTTTAATGCTCCGCGGAATGAATCAACAACAGCAGACTCAATGCGGTACCATTTCTCAAGCTCAAGTTCTGGGAGCTCTGAGGCCTTCGAGAAAGTAACAAAGCGCACAGCACCTGTACTGTCTGCGAGAACTCCGGTCTGAGAAATAGCAGGCGAGTTTGGCGGCTTGAGCGCAACAACTTTTACCTCAACTGTTACCCAGTCACTTTCCTGGATGTCTGCGAGATTTACTACTTCATTTCCAGACGAGGAAGACGAATGAGATACAGGTTTTGTCTCTTCAGGGATGTCGTACTTCTTGTACTGGTCAGAGAGAACTTTTCGCTCTGCTTCGGTTGCCACCACACCAAAATCATTGATGTATGCTGCAAGCTTGTCAAAAATGCTTTGCGTATCCGGCGATACTCCTTTAGATTGTAAATTCAGGGAGATTCTGTCGGTAATCTGTTGGATTTGCTTTGCATCCATAATTGATCTCCAATTACACCTATGATTTTCTACTATATAAATACCATACCGCGCGGTGCGAAAGTGCCCTATTTTGCGAAAGTGCCTCTTGTTATTTGGAAGTCACTGATTGAGAAGAAATAGAGAACTTTACTGAAATCTCTAAAGACTTGAAAAAAGAAGATTGTATCTTTGAAAATCAGATACAGCGAAGCTTGTATGCGTGGGCTGCTGCCTTTACATCTTCTGCTTCGTAGATTGCACGTCCGACGATAATTCCGTCAACGTACTTCTTGACATCCTCAGGCTGTGCACCCTGTGCTCCAACACCCGGGGAACAAATCTTCATATCATTTCCGATGATTTCGCGAAGAACTGCAGTTCTCTCCGGACGGGTTGCCGGAGCAATAATTCCGTCAGCTCCAGCGGCATTTGCCATTCCAGCCATCTTTTCAGCGTTTGCACCGGTTAAGAAGGTGAGAGCTCCCGGGTGGCTCATCTCACAAACCACATATGCTTCTCCTCCGTGAGCGTGTGCTCCGTCAACGATTGCAGAAAGAGAATCCTCACCGCAGAATGCGTGAGTGATAATACCGGAACATCCTGCTGCAAATACCTCTTCACAGATGAGAGAGTTGGTATTTGGAATGTCTGCTACTTTGAAGTCTGCAATAATCGGAGTGCCGAACTTTGCAAGTTCCTTAACTACACCAAGACCTGCAGATAAAACAAGCGGGTATCCGATTTTGATTGCATCAATCTCGCCTGCACATGCTTCAGCGACTTCAACTGCCTTTTCCTTTCCTTTTACATCAAGTGCTAATAATAAATCTGCCATTATTTACGTCCCTCCAGACGTTCAAGAGTTGCTGTCGCAAGAACCGGGAGAGTGATTGTTGCATCACCGTAAACAGTAATTCCAACTCCGCCCTCACCAATCTTACCCCAGGATTTTGCCTCATCAAGAGTTGCTCCGGAAAGTCCTCCTAAATCAGGTCTGTCTCCTGTGAGCTGGATAACATAAGTGAATGCATTTTCTGTCATAAGCATAGTCTGAAGAGTGAAGTTCTTCGGAACACCGCCGCCGACAAAGACTGCTCCTGCCTTCTTAACATTGAATGCAGTGTTCATGAGATTGTGCATGTCTCCGATTGCATCAAGAATAGTCTTCCTGTGGAACTGAGAGTACATCCAGTACTGAAGACCGAGAACAGAATCCTGGAATGCCGGACAGTAAACCGGGATGTCATTCTTTGCAGCGGTTGCGAGAATTCCGGTATCGAGCTGTTCTCCGATAGTGCGAAGCAGGTCGCTGATGGTGATTGGTTTTTCCGGAAGACTGCTGTAAACATCCTGGATGAAGTCTTCGAGTTCGATGTATGCATCGTTTGGCAGGAAGACATCATAGATTCTGTTGATATCATCCTGTCTGAGTTCGATGTCATCACATTCTGCAGAACCTTTGTAATGGTGGCATCCAATTGCCTCAATAATATCGTGGGTTAAGTTTGCTCCGGTGGATGTTAAGACATCAATGTGTCCCTTCTCCATAAGAGTGGAGACAACGCCGCCCATTCCGGCAGGAACCATAGCTCCGGAAAGTCCGAAGAACTTGGTCATGTCCGGATCGCTGAGCATCTTTTCGTAAAGCTCAACCGCTCCGAAAAGGCTTCCTCCGTTGTAGGCTCCAGCCTGTCCCATCTCGGAGATGAGTTCATTGACGGTCATCCCTGCTCTCGGGATGAACTGTTTTACCGGAATATCGCAGTGTTTCGGCATAGTATCTTCTACCTAATGTATACGCCCTGAATCAGGATATATGTTCTCATTGTTCGAAAACAGACGAGGCATATAATTCAGAGCGTGAGATGATTTCTTCAGTGTCTAAACGGTAAACTTCAACAGTCACCAGGTCTCCTGCGTGAATCATTTTATCGGACAAATCAATCACCCCAACTGCCCCCGATTCCCATACATTTCCATGCGGACCCGCCCCTTTGATTAATCGCACACCATAGTGATGTGTTGGGATAAAATCAGATGAACAAAGAGTTTCTATAACAGCGCGTGCTCTATCTCCGTTTACCGAGATGTACATCCCGTGTTCTCTGTTTTGTATTTCTTCGTACCCTATATTTTTGAGTGTTATAATTCCTGCATACGTGAGTTTTCCGGAATCCGAATAATGCGAGATGGATGTTATCTTCAAAATCTCAGGAGGTTCAGATGTAGATATCGAATCAGAAAAAAGTCCGAAGATTGAAGCGGCAACAATTGCCGCCAGAATAACTGTTACTGCGACTAAAAGAATTTCAGAAATGACAGGACTTACCCCGTCGTCAAAATGTCTGTCCCCTGCCGTTAACCGATGCCGCTCACAGGATGCTATCGCATGTCCTCGCGAATCTTTGACCGGGCAGGGGGTGCCTGTAGCATATCTTGTTGTCCCGTCCTTCATCCCACGCGATTGCGTATAGGTCAGGCGGGGGCCTTTCATATGCAAAGTATCTGCACAGGATAGTATAGGTCGCCTGAGTGTATTATGGTTTTGAAGACGTGTCATGGTTTCAGATTGATGAAGAACAGTCCTAAAATACAGACAGCAATTCCAAGAATTTTATTCCATGTCATGGATTCCTTGAAAAGAAGGAATCCGATAATTATGAGAATGATGGCAACAATTGCGCTTTGAACAATCGGTGCAGTACTTATCTGCCATCCGGCCTTGTACACATATATCCATCCTACTTCAATTCCAACGATTACAAGACCAAATATGAATGGAACCCAGTTTACCTGACGGAACTCTTCTATTATATTTCCGCTATCGCTCAACAGGAAATAAAGAATAAGAGATGCGCAGGCTCCGACAAGATAAGTTATTGTTAGTGCTGCAAACGGGTCAATGCTGTTTTGCATCTTCCGTGCACAAATCTGATACATCACATTTGACAGGATAACTAATACTATTGGCCAGATATAATGAAACACGCGCTATCCTCCCAAATCTTTTGTATCACTAAAATTGAAACCGAGAGTAATTAAAACTGACTCAGAATTTTTGAGACAGCACAAACATCCCTGCAAACTATAATCTATCCTGACGACCAATGTATAAGAGATTTTATGCGCATACCAATAAAAGAAGTCACCCCTGAAATCGGCCAGGCACACGTTGCAGGCTGGGTTCACGAAGAAAGAGACTTAGGCGGTCTTACTTTCTTACTCGTCCGCGACAGAACAGGAATCCTTCAGGTCACCATCCCGAAGAAGAAGGTATCCGAAGAAGTCCTTGCCGCATTAAAAGAAATCAGCCGCGAATCCGTCATCGAATGTACCGGTGTTGTAAAAGCAACCGAGAAAGCACCTGGAGGACGAGAACTTGTCCCTGAGACCTTAACCGTTCTCTCCCGTGCAGCAACCCCGCTCCCGCTCGACGTCTCCGAAAAAGTTCCGGCAGACTTAGACACCAGACTCGACAACAGATACCTTGACTTAAGAAAGCCGAGAGTAAACGCAATCTTCCAGATTAGAAGCGCAGTCCTTCGCGCAATCAGCGAATACCTCTGGGATCACGGATTCATCCAGGCACAGACCCCGAAAATCGTCGCAGCAGCAACCGAGGGTGGAACTGAACTCTTCCCGCTCGCATACTTCGACAAAGAGGCATTCTTAAACCAGTCCCCGCAGCTCTACAAGCAGATGCTCATGAGCGCAGGATTCGACCGCGTCTTCGAGATTGGTGCAATCTTCCGTGCAGAAGAGCACAACACCGTCCGCCACTTAAACGAAGCAACATCTATTGATATCGAGATGTCCTTCGCAGACCAGGAAGACGCAATGTCTGTTCTCGAAAACGTCGTTGCATACGCATACCAGTACGTCAAAGACCACTGCGCAGACGCTCTTGCAACCCTCGGAATCGAAGACTTCCAGGTACCTTCCGTTCCATTCCCGAGAATCACCTACGAGGAAGCAATCGCAATCTCAACCGAAGGCGGAGAGCCGCTTGTCTTCGGTGACGACTTATCCTCTGCATCCGAGAGAATCATCGGAGAAAAGATGGGTACCATGTACTTCATCACCGAGTGGCCAAGCTCCACCAGACCATTCTACACAATGCCGTTCTTAGACAGACCGGAAGTCTGCCGCGCATTCGACATGATGCACCCGAGAATGGAGCTTTCCTCCGGAGCACAGCGCTGTCATATCTACGACCTTCTTGTTCAGCAGATTAAGGAGAAGGGATTAAACGTTGATGCATTCGACTTCTACTTAAACCCGTTCAAATACGGTATGCCGCCGCACGCAGGCTGGGGTCTTGGAACTGAGCGTCTCGTCATGACTATGCTCGGTCTCCAGAATATCAGAGAGGGTGTTCTCTTCCCGCGCGACCGTCACAGAGTAAGCCCATAAACCCCACCCACTTTTTTTATGACCGACGCAACAAGTCTCATTCCAGGCATTCTTTTCTTCACAGCCGCAGTATTCTCTGGAATCGCCGCCGCATGTCAGACTGAAAGCCAGCCCATGACGATGTTTTTCCTCGCATGCATTTTGATGCTTGTTGCAAGCGGCGGATTTGTAATTTCGTTTATGAAAAAGAGACGCTGAGATATTCTCAGACAGCAGGAGCCATCAGCATAACCTGCTCTTTGCAAACTTCAGCTTTCAAACACTCAGCGAAAGCAATCGGCTCGCCGTCTGTATGAATCTGACATGAATCCTTTACACGGATTTCTGCCTTTCTGCATCTGAAAATATCCACTCCGGAAAATCCTGTGTGCTTTCCGAAAAATGCAGTTGGAAGAACAAAGAGAACTTTCAGTCTTGGAAGATTTGATGCCACAATCACATCAAGCATACCGTCATCAGTTTTCGCATCAGGGCAGAATAAAAATCCGCCGCCCTCATACGGATGATTCATACATGCCGCAAAATACACCCTGGAGAAAGAAAGCGGCTCGCCGTCATCTAAGGTAAGCTCTACATCAACAAGCGGGTCAAGGAAAAGCCGCTTTAAGGCAACACCTGTATAAACCAGATTTCCTAAATTGATTTTATTTAAGAAAGACTTGAAGCGCGACTTTTCGACATAGTGACAAACAGATGCATCAAAACCGATTCCGGCAGATACAGCAAACCTCCTCGGCACCGAATCCATCTCGGCATATCCTATATCGACTGGGATAATTCGTCCCGGATTTAGAACCACCTCAAGTGCCTTCTTTGGATTGGTTGGAATATTCAGTGCACGTGTAAAATCATTTCCGGAGCCTGTTGGAATATATCCAAGAGTCATCTTCTTTGGATAACATATGCCGTTTACCACTTCATTTATGGTTCCGTCTCCGCCCAGAACAATTAATGTGTGCCGTTTTCCATCTGATGTTAGACGCCGTACGGTTTCTGTTGCTCCGCATTCAGGAGTTGTGAATAGAACCTTGTATGCGATATTTCTTTTTTTAAGCTCGGGCTCTATAATATTCCATACTTTTTCTCCGCTCCCTGAAGATGACTCAGGATTTACAAGAAATGTATATTTTGTCGTACGGCACCGTCCTTCTTAACTTAAGAAACGACGGCATAGTAATTAAATACCGCAGGTTTCATGTTTGTTAGTGATTACAATAATTTATCTTACCTCAGGACAAATATATACAGTAGGAGAATACCACTTGGGGTTCATGGAGAATGATAAACAGGATGTTGCCGAAGACGGCAGCATTATTCGCGTAAAGCTTCCGAACAAGAAAGAAAAGGAACAGTTTGCACAGGCAGAACTGATGCTTGGCTCAAACCACATCAGAGTACGCTGTTCTGACGGTGTAACCCGCCTTGGAAGAATCAAGGGCAAAATCAAGAAGCGGATTTGGATTCGCGAAGGCGACATCTTAATTGTTATCCCATGGGACTTCCAGGATGACAAGTGTGACATCGTCTACCGTTACACCACCCCGCAGGTAGACTGGCTCCGTGCCCACAAATACCTCTAATCTTTTTTTATGACACAAATTCCAACATTCGAAGAAATAGCCGAAGCTCACGGACACCGCTGTCCTGGAATAGCTATTGGATACAAAATGGCAAAAGCAGCCGCAGAATGGGCAGGCGATGAACCGGTTCGCGTATACTCAACAACTACCCGCTGTCCATTGGATGCCCTTCGTCACACATTCCGCCTGACAGATGAAACCTTAACCATCGAAGACAAAGGAGAACTCCACTTCGTTTTAGAAAAAGCAGACGGCTCAAAACTCTTCATTGATGAAGTGCCGGGAAGCAAAATCAAAAATGATGAAGGAGACAAACTCCGTAAGAAGGTAAGAGAGGGAACAGCTTCCAAAGAAGAAACTGCCAGATTCAACGAAATTCAGGAAGAGCTCTTACAGCAGGCATTCAATACACCTGATGAGAAACTCTTCACCATCCACTCATAATTTTTTTATCCGATAAATACTGCAAGAAGCGGAATCGTTAAAATACACAGCAGTGTCGAGATAAATACACCCTGTGCCGCGATGTCCGGCCTTGCGTCATGCTCTTCTGCTAAAATTACTGTATTTACCGCCGCCGGCATTCCTGCTGTAACAACAGTGATTCCAAGAATCAGCGGGTCTGTGATAAACAGAGAACATACTGCAAAAGCAAGTGCCGGGATAATCAGAAGTCTGATTCCTGCAGCAAAGTACTGCCTGACATTGGAAAATATTGCCTTTGTCTCAAGACTTGCAAGAAAACCTCCGGTTACAACAAGAGACATAGGAGTTGTAATATCGGACAGCAGACCAAGTGCTCCGTAGAACGGGTCCGGAATCGAAAACGATGTCACAAAGAACAGTATCCCGACAAAGGTCGAAAGAAATGCCGCATTCAGCAGAAGTTTCCACGAGAAAGAGATTCCGCCCTCACCTGAGCGGAGAATCCATATGCCAACCGAGTATGTCAGAAGCGTGAATGGAATATTGAATATTGCCGCATAGAAGATAGCCTCCGGTCCAAAGAACATAGAAAGAATTGGAAAACCCATAAACATCGAGTTCGAAAACATCGTCATAAAGCGGAATACTCCATACTCTTCCTTCTTACAGCGGAGAATATACGGAGTAACAAAGCAGACGGCAAAAGCAATCACGTAATAACAGAGAGCCGCAAAGATAAGCGTCCCGCTTTTTTCCGCAATGCTTTGTGAGAACGGAATCTGCATGGAGTAGATAATCATCGCCGGAATACAGATGTTCAGCAGGAACTTTGAAAGAGAAGACACCGAATTCTGATTCAAAATACCAGCCCTTCGACAGAAAAATCCAACCCCTGTTAAAAGGAACAGAACAAGAATCTGATTTAAGGCGACAAAATAATCCATGACTTCTCTTATACATAGCTGTTGACTGTAGGTTAATGTATCGGAAGATACAAACATATTCTGTATATGGATGAAATCATCGAACAGGGATTTTACAGGTTAAGAAGCCTTGTTACAGAAACCAAAGAAGAACAGAATGCCGCAGCCTCAAAAATTGAAGAGGGAAGTGCAGAGCTTCTTTCAATGATGGCAAAAACAGTCGGTGCTGTTGTTGAAGAAATCGGACAGGAGTTCCTCTTAAAAGCAAAGATGGATACCAAAGGAGAACTCTACGATCAGAAATACTATGCCGAGAAGATGATTATCCTCGGCAAATCCGCTGAACCGGTTTCCTTTAGACCGGACAACCCGACCAAAAAAGTTGACCAGCAGTTCTGTGTCTTAACCGAAAAGGGCGAGATTATGGAGCTGATGTTCTCCAACGACGGATTCATCATCGATACTTATGCATCAAAACTCTCCGAGGATGATGCACTCCACTTCTACGGATACGATATCATCTACATGCTCTACTCTGCAATGCGTGACTATGCATTAGCTCAGCAGGACGTACTTGAAGCATTAAACCTCACTCTCGGCTTCATCCAGAGAAGAAACGAAACCGAACAGTAAATGGAACTGATAAGAGAACTTCCCGCACTTGGCCGAGACTTAGGGCCCGGACTGATTTTAATCGGTCTGACATCAATTGCCGCAATTATCGTAGGCTGTCTTTTCAAAGAGTGGGAAGCTCTTCCATGGATGGCGGCAGCAACAGTTTCCCTTTGCGGAATCGGTCTTCTGCTTCGCTTCCTCCCCAAAACATCCAAAGTCCCGCGTACAAGCACATCAATTGCTGCAACAGCTCTTGTGTGGGTGATTGTTGGAATATGCGGATCATTCCCATTCCTTTTTACAGGAATGCCGTTTTTAGACGCAGCATTCGAGTCAATGTCCGCCTGAACCGGAACCGGTTTTTCAATCGCGGAGAATATTGAGGCATGGCCAAAGACTCTTCTATTCTGGAGATCTTTTATGCAGTGGGTAGGCGGTCTTGGAATCGTTGCGTTCACATTAACTGTCGCCACAAGAAGCGGTCTTGTAACACGCGGTCTCTACAACTCCGAATCAGGCGGACAGGCATTTATGCCGAGCGTTATTGCAACGGCATTTCAGATGTGGAAGATTTATGCAGTCTTAACCCTCGCCGCCATCTTAGTAATTCTCTTAACAGGCGTTGGTCTCTGGGATGCTGTAAACTTAGCACTTTGCGGAATAGCCACCGGCGGTATGTCGATTTATGCCACAGGAATTTCCCACTTCCAAAACTTCGCACTAGAAATGGTGCTGATTCCAATCATGATTGCCGGAGCAGTTCCATTTCGCCTTTACTATCTGACATATGCAAAGCGTTCCATAAAGGAGTTCTTCCGCGACCGTGTGCTTTGGGCGATGATTCTTGCATTCGCCTTTGTCTCGGCAGTCCTTGTAATTGATCTTACAATCTCGAATGGAATTCCACTCAGTCAGGCATTCCGCGAAGGTCTCTTCATGGCTGGAACTGCAATATCATCTACCGGATTCCAGAACACCGAGTTTGCAGGATGGGGAATTGCCCCGATTCTCTTCCTTGGAATCTTCATGCTTATGGGAGGAGCTCAAGGGAGTACTGCCGGAGGTATCAAGATTGACAGAATCCGCATTATGGGCGAGACCCTTGTCTGGTGGTTCAAGCGTGCAGTGTTAAGCCCGAAAGCTGTTGTCTTAATGAGACACAACGGAAAAGCAGTCAAAGAAAGCCATGCAGAAGCACTAGTATCCAAGTCACTTCTCTTAATTCTCTGCTATCTGCTTCTCTTAGCAGGTACTCTGATTATTCTCCTGCATGACCCCTACTTCGCATCAAACGTGGCTGGAACCATCTTTGATGTATGCAGCTGTGTTGGAAACAACGGAGCGAGTGCAGGTATGATTTCAGCAATTATGCCGGACTACTCAAAAGTCCTGCTGTTTATCGTGATGTGGGCAGCAAGACTTGAGATTATCCCGGTGATGATTCTCTTCTGGGGAATCATTCGCGGATTCGGTTGGGAATCAGTCACTAAGGGACACAAGTGATATTCATGAAAAATATATTTAGAGAACTGAAAGGCACTCTAATCATAACTTCAGTTCTAACTCTGCTCCCTCTCTTTGCAGGTCTTTTACTCTGGAATGTCTTACCTGACGTTCTTGTAACACACTGGGGAATTGATAATCAGCCGAATGGATACATGAGCAAGGAAGCAGCAGTCTTTGGACTGCCGTTTTTCATGCTTGCCATGCAGTACTTATGTACCTTCCTGGTTTTCCTTGAGAAGAAAAACAGGGAGAACCTGAAAAACATAAGAATGGTCTTATGGATTGTCCCGGTTATCTCGATTCTTTGCGGAGCAGTCACCTATGCATACGCCTGCGGGGTGATGCTGAATGTTGGATTCATTATCACAGCAGCAGTTGGTCTAATATTCGCGGCTGTCGGATTTTATCTTCCAAAGTTTAAGCAGAACTCAACCGTTGGAGTTCGTCTTCCATGGACACTTAACTCTGAAGAGAACTGGGAGAAAACACACCGCCTGGCAGGAAGAACATGGATTGCAGGAGGTCTTTTAATGACTGCAGCAAGCCCTCTTGCAAACATATGGGTAATGATTGGAATCCTTCTTGTAATGATAATGATTCCTCTTCTCTACTCCTTCTGGTACTCAAAACAGGAGAATAAAATATGAAACAATTAGCTGACACCTGTAAAATCGCTGTTGTTCAGGCAACACCAGTCATGTTTGACAAAGATGCCTGTGTGAAAAAAGTACTCGCACTCATCCGCGAGTGTGCAAAAAACGGAGCTGAATTAATCGTCTTCCCGGAACTGTTCATCCCGGGATATCCATACGGCATGACATACGGATTTACTGTCGGAAGCAGAAATGCTGAGGGCAGAAAGGACTGGAAGGTCTACTCTGACAACTCGGTTTTAGCAGACGGAGATGAGATGCAAAAGATTATCGATGCGGCAAAGGAGCACAATGTCTACATCAGCATCGGATACTCCGAGAGAGATTCAATAACAGCAACCCTTTACAACTCCAACATGATGATTTCTCCAAAAGGTGATGCCGTCAATCACAGAAAACTCAAACCGACCGGAAGCGAGCGTGTTGTATGGGGCGATGCAGACAAAGAGTTCTTCCCGATAATGGAAACACCGTGGGGACCAATTGGAAATCTCATCTGCTGGGAAAGCTATATGCCGCTTGCCCGTGTTGCTCTGTATCAGAAGGGAATTTCCATCTATATCTCTCCAAATACCAATGACAATGCCGAATGGCAGAACACAATACGGCACATCGCAATTGAAGGACATTGTTACTTCATCAACTGTGATATGTTCTTCAGAAAATCCGATTATCCAAAGACTGCCTCTGCTGAGGATGAAATTTCAGCCTTGCCTGATATTGTCTGCCGCGGCGGAAGCTGTATTATCGACCCCTATGGACATGAGGCTTCTGAGACCATCTGGGACAAAGAGGGGATTATCTATGCAGAACTTGATATGCAGAAAGTCATTGAGAGCCGCATGGAGCATGATGTCTGCGGACATTATGCAAGACCGGATGTTCTGAGGCTTGATGTGCGGGACGAATAAACACTCTTTTTTCTGCTTCGACCACCGGGCTTATATTGCTAGTCGCCGGACTGATTCTTATCTTCGGAAAACT
This sequence comes from Methanocorpusculum sp., assembly GCA_017387505.1. Classification (GTDB taxonomy): domain Archaea; phylum Halobacteriota; class Methanomicrobia; order Methanomicrobiales; family Methanocorpusculaceae; genus Methanocorpusculum. Next base: position 4,115 of record JAFOFB010000023.1, on the reverse strand, counting down.
TGCTGACAGTGCAAGACTGAAAAAGATTTTTCTTTTCGGATTTCTGATTTTCATCATTGGTTCTGCAGGATGCGGTTTTGCACCTTCATTTGCATTCCTGCTCGGCTCACGAGTAATACAGGGAATTGGAGCTGCTATGATTATCGCTTGTGCCCCTCTAATCTGTGTTAAATTCCTGCCTGAGAATATGCTTGGTCTCTCCTTTGCCGTGCTGACCGCGGCAGGCTCTGTCGGTTTTGCCGCAGGCCCGGCTGTTGGAGGGTTGATTACAGAACTTATCTCCTGGCACTGGGTTTTTCTCCTAAACATCCCGGTAGGACTTGCCGCATTTTTATTTGCGTCAAAAATAATTCCTGATGTTCCAAAAACATCTGCACCTCCATTTGACTTGAAAGGGGCGGTGCTGATTTTCATTGCAGTAATCTTTGGAATATTTACCATTGAACGACTGCCGCATATGGGACTGAATCTGGTAATATGCGAAACCGCGGTTCTTGCAGTTTTTTCGCTGACACTATTTGTTCTCCACGAGCTGAAAACAGAAAACCCGCTGATTAACCTTCGGGTATTTACCATTCCGCAGGTCGTTTGTGTATATCTGGCGTTCTTCCTTGTACAGTTCTGTATTGCAGGGATGCTTTACCTTCTGCCGTTTTATATGAATGCAGGACTTTCATTTGCTCCATTGGCAACAGGACTTTTCATGTTCATTACACCGGTATTTGCGGGGCTTGTTGGAATCCCATGCGGAAAACTCTCTGATAAACACGGAAGACGCTGGTTTGTGGTTGGAGCCGGAGTTCTATTCCTGATTCAGGCAGTAGTTTATCTCACTATCAATCCGGAATATGGATTAATCCCGCTTGCGGTATGTATGGCTCTCTGGGGTCTTGCTATTGGAATGTCAGGAGGAGCTGGAGGAAGTCGTATTGTTGACTGGATGCCTGAATCAGAGAAAGGACTGGGCTCTACTCTTATGATTACTTGTCAGTACTTTGGAAGTGTGCTTGGAACCGCACTCTTTGCCGGAGTGTTTACTACGCTTACCAGAGGAGAGACAGTTGTACCGTTTGAGTATCTAAGTACAGATGTTTTCCTCACAGGATTTCACGGAACTATGCTGCTCCTGCTGTTTGGAGCATTAATTATTGTGATTTTGTCTGTGGTGGTAAAAGACAGGCAGTGAAGAAAGTTTACAAACTATTCACTCTAATCTTAATACATGAGCAATGATTTAAACGCATTAGCTGTCTGGACTTTCATCAGCCCGTGTGATATCCCGGATGATGTGCATGAGCTGTTAGTCGAAGGAGAAAAACCGGTCTGTGCATACAAGACTATCCGCGATTCTGCAATTTTTACAAACAAGCGCTTAATTGTCCGCGACGCACAGGGAATCACAGGAAAGAAGGTTGAGGTCTACACGCTTCCGTACTCTTCGATTGTGATGTACTCAACAGAGAATGCCGGAAAACTTCTCGACTTCGATGCAGAAGTTGATATGTGGACAAAGGCAGGACGGATTAAAATCAGCCTTCGGAAAGGTGTTGATATCCGGGCACTCGACAAAGTGCTTGCAACTTATATCTTAGAGTAAGTGAGAGGGTGCACTCCTTTTCTATTTTTTACAGCTTACAGTTTTTACACTCCTGCTGTCCGCATGGAATGTTATCGATTTTCCACTTCAAAGCCCAGTATTTGATTCCGCGAATAACAGATATTAACTCCATACCGCTTTCTGAAAGAGTGTATTCGGATTTCACAGGAACAGTTGTCGCGTCAACGTGTTTTATGACGATGCCTTCGGTTTCAAGCTCCTGAAGGCGTTCGGATAGAATCTTTGGTGTTATGTCTCCAAGCTTATCTTTCAGTTCCGAAAATCTCCGCGTGTGGTTTTCTCCTTTATAAATCTCTAAAATGATTAAGAGCGTCCATTTTTTCGTCAGATTCACCGTGCAGTTTTCGTCCATACTATCTTTTTGGAAACTCTTCCATATATATCTTAGTATGGATAAAATACTTAGTATACAAAATATAGCAGGTGAAATCAAATGTACTGTAACCAATGTCAGGAAGCAAAATCCCCTGCCTGCCAGGCAGGCGGCGTCTGTGGAAAGAACAAATCTCTTGCAGCATACCAGGATGCCGTACTGTATGCTGCATCCGGTCTCTGCTACAGACTTGAAGCAGCAGGAAAACTTCCGGAGAACTGCATCTTAGAAGCACTCTTTGCAACATTGACCAATGTCAGCTTTGATGAAGCCCGCTTCAAAGAATACTTAGACTGTATCATCTCCCACCGTGACTCTCTGCCGAAGGCAGAAGGAGAGCCGAAAGCTGTCAGCTGGAAGCCGGTTATCCTTACTGCAGACTCTGAAATCTCACTTGAATCAATCGAAGATGAAAACGACCGTTCCTTAATTTCACTTCTCGTCTTCGGAATCAAAGGTCTTGCAGCATACTACTCGCACGCAGTGGTTCTCGGAAAAGTTGATGAAGCAATTCCAAAATTCATCACCAAAGCCCTTGCATCCAGATTCAAGCCGCTCTCGATTGATGAGAGAGTTGGTCTCGCACTCGAATGCGGACAGTTTGGTGTCTCTGCTCTTGCGCTTTTAGATGCCGCAAACCACACCTTTGGAGTTCCGGAAATCACTCAGGTGCCGACAACCGTAGGCGACAAACCGGGAATTCTGATTACCGGACACGACTTAAAGGACCTCTCCATGCTTCTCGAAGCAACCGTTGATGCAGGAATTGATATCTACACCCACGGAGAGATGCTTCCAGCCCATGCATACCCTGCCTTCAAGAAATACCCGCATCTCAAGGGACACTACGGAACCGCATGGCCAAACCAGAGAGTTGAGATGCCTCAGTTCAACGGACCGGTTCTCTTCACCACAAACTGTCTCGTCCCGCCGCTTTCCTCCTACAAAGCAAAGGTGTTCACCACCGGAGCTGTAGGATTTGAGGGATGCCGCCACATAGAAGAAGTTGATGGAAAGAAGAACTTCTCTGAAATCATTGCTCTCGCAAAGACATGTGCTGCACCAACTCAGATTGGTGACGGAAAACCTCTTCTGACCGGATGCGGACACGAAGCGGTTCTCTCTCTTGCAGGAACTGTGATTGAGCTTATCAACTCCGGAAAGATTCGCCGCTTTGTGGTCATGGCAGGCTGTGACGGAAGAGACAAAGAGCGCGAATACTACACCGAGTTTGCAAAGGCTCTTCCAAAAGACACTGTCATCTTAACTGCCGGATGTGCAAAGTTCCGCTATAACTCCCTTGATTTAGGAGACATCGAAGGAATCCCGCGTGTATTGGATGCAGGTCAGTGTAACGACTGTTACAGTCTGGTGGCCATCGCTTTAGCTCTCGCGGATGCATTCAAGTGCGGAGTAAACGATCTTCCAATCTCATACAACATCGCATGGTACGAGCAAAAAGCTGTGTTAGTCCTGCTTGCCCTCCTCCACTTAGGTGTGAAAAACATCATGCTTGGTCCGACACTTCCAAAGTTTGTCTCCCCGGCAGTCTTAGATGTACTCGTCAAGACTTTCAACCTCCAACCGTCAACGACTGTTGAGGCTGACCTCAAGACCTTAAACTGCATTTAAACAGAACGCATCTAAACAGAAAAAGTCTGCCAACGGATCGATTGATGAACCAATGAAGGGTGATTCACATCACTCGGATTTATATTTTTCAAGGAATAATTATCAGATATGAATTACGATCCAAAGTCATTAATCGGAGAGGTCATGAACGTTAAGGGCCTTGTTGATTACCAGGAAGGCTCGGTTGTTTCCCGCATGGTGACAAATAAGAAGGCTGGAACGGTAACAGTTTTCGCGTTTGATGCAGGAGAGGGATTATCTGAGCACTCTGCACTGTTTGATGCTCTTGTTATCGGACTGGAAGGAGAAGCTGAGATTCCAATCGGAGGAGAGATACATATTGTAAAGGAGGGAGATATGCTGATTATGCCGGCAAATGTTCCCCATGCAGTAAATCCTATTACAAAATTCAAAATGATTCTTGTATTAATCCACGAATAACTGCACGATAAACAATAGATAGATAAGATTTGGATAATCTCATTTTATTTT
>JAFOFB010000022.1 GCA_017387505.1 Methanocorpusculum sp. | reverse complement strand
TTTTCCGCGAGGGCGAAATGGGCGACTTCGAACTATGGCAAAACCTCCGCCCCTTCGTTTTTCGAGGGTTACGGAGGCGGTCAGGCGAAGTTTACTGAGCCTTGCCGCCGGAGTTTCAATAAAGGCGAGGGGCGAAGGTTCGAGGTCGGCGAGGGCTCCCTCAGGGAGACGCCGACTTGTACCGAAGCCCGAGCCGGCTATTTTGCATATCTTTACAGAAAAAAGAGTTTAGCCGGATGAACTCACAAAACATCCGGCTCTGAGATGTCACCCGCCCATATCCCCGCGACGGGCGAGAGGCGCTGTAAGCGACTCAAGCCATGAGCAAGGCTCGAAGAGACTTGCGACCCTATGGGGCGTGCGCCTACGGCTTAGCCCCAAAGATGTTGGGTTATTCTACGGAGTCAAGCACTGTTTCTGCGATTAACATCAATACCCATCCTGCCCAAACCAGTAGTCTCCTGATAGTTTCTTTCTTGATTTGGGGCAGGATTTTTTTTAGTATTCGCTCGACGTAGTCTGCGGCTTTATGCGAGAGCTGCCTGAGCATCTGCCCAAGTCTCGATAACGTCTCTGGTTGCGTCATAGGTGAAGCCCGAAATGAGCATGTAGTCCTGTCCGATAGTGACGGTGAAGGTGTCTTCGTAATTTTTGCCTTCGATATTGATGTTCTTGGTACAGGTGAATTTGACAAGCCAGTGGTATGCTTCTGCGTCAAGGACGGCACTTCCGCCACTGCCTGCGGCAGTCTCAGCGGCTTCAGTGCCGGAGAGAAGGCTTGCCATGTTGTTCATGTTATCAGTGGAAGCACCGTAGAAGAGGATATAGCCTGCGTCTTCTCCTGCGGCGTCCTTGTACTCGATTCTGCACTTGTAAGTAGTGGAGGAGACGTTCTTGATGATGTTCATAGTTTCGTCGTTCTTGAATGCTTCAACTACGGTGTTGAAGGTTTCAACGTCTGCGATAGGAGTAGAAAATACTCTCTTCGCATTTCTGGAAATGGAGGTTTCGGTAAAGTCTGCCATGGTAATAATTCCCGAGACGGGGCGGAAAAAAGCCGGAAATTAAGAGGGGGTAAAGGGCTTATTTCTGCCCCCTCTCTCTATATAGTAATTGATTTCACGAGATTATAGAGGCTTTGGAACACAAAATTCTGAGAATTGTTTTGGGTTCATTTGGTAAAGTAAAACCGCGAATCGGCGCGAATCTTGGCGAATCGCGTTCCGTTCACCCGGACTCTCACAAGCCTCTGGCTTGTTCGTGGCATTCGCCAACGTCCGGCGGAACGCTCGACTCGCGCTTCCGGCGCTCGCGTAATAGAAGAGTAAAAAAAGAAAGCAGAAGGAATTTTCCTTCTGAGTTATGCGAGATTGGTCTGAGAGTCAGCCCAGGTTTCTATCTTTTCGATTGTTGCGTCATAGGAGAATCCTGTGACGGTCATGTGGTCTTTGCCGATGGTGACGGTGAAGGCGTCTTCTTTGTCGTCAACTTTGTTGACGCAGGAGAACTTGGCAGTCCAGTTGTCTTCTTTGTCTTCGACAGAGCCGGAGCCTCCGATACCTGCAAAGGTTTCAGAGGCTTCTGTTCCTTTGAGGAGGGATGTTCCATCGTCAAAAGATGTTTTGTCTCCTGCATAGACATTCACATATGCCTTTTCATCTCCTGCGGCATTGAAGTAAACAATTTTTGTCTTGAAGGTGGTGGCTGTCAGTTCTTTTTTGGTGAATCCCATCGAGGTGTCGTTTTTGAATGCGTTCACTACTTCATTGAAGGCATCAATGGACGGGATAGGAGAGATGTACTCTCTTTTTGCGTTCTGGTTGATTGCAGTTTTTGTAAAGTCTGCCATTGTAATAGCTCCCAAGAAGGGGCAGGAAAAGAGATGATAGAGGGGGTTGGGTTTTCCCGCCCCCTCTCTCTACTTAGAAGTGGGTTTCATGAGGTCTTAGAGGCTTTGGAACAAAGATAGCAAAAAAGAGAATGGGATAGAGGCATCAGAACTGAATGAAGCAGGTTGAGAGTTATCTGAAATCGACAGGGATGTCTGATGGGCTTTTAGTGAATTTTGGAAATCTTAGATGGCTTGAGTGGAGAGTGATTAACTCTCCATGATTTTTTTGGTATACACCTATCAATTATATTTCTTGAAGTTCTCTGCTTGTTCGAGAACTTCTGTGTAAACATCATCAATTGTAACCGGCGGATAGTCAAACTCGTCCATCAGGAGAATTAATTCAACTTGAAGGTCAGCTTTGATATTCTCACGGATTGACCAGTCAGCATAGCGCGATTTGTCATCGACAATTATTTTGATACGCTTTGAAAGTTCAATCATTTTATCGTCCGGGTATTCAAAGCCGTATTTCTGGGCGACTGATTTTAAGATATCATAGAATGCCTTTTCCTCATAGTCGATGCCCATGTCTTTGAAGGAGTCTCTTTCCTTCTTTAATTCCTCTAAGAGTGCTGCGAGCTGTTCGGCGACTTCGTCTAAGACTTCGTTTGCGTAGGCTTCGTCTCTTCTTCTGTTGTTGTAGTCGTCAACAACTTTTTTGAGGCGGTCGGAGAACTCAACAGCCATGATTTTGTTGACTTTCTTAAACTCGGTGATTACCTGATTGAGAAGTTTTTGCAGGAGTTTGATTTTTGTGTTAGGGAGTTTTATGGCGTTGATTTTGTTGATGTATTCATCACTGAATATGTCAACTGTTATGTGTTTTCCTGTTTCGAAGAGTTCTTCGATGCCGTCAGACTGGATTGCTTCTTCAATCATTTTTCTGACGCGGGCGTTCATCTGTGCGATGTCTGGTGCTTCGCCTTTGGTGAGTTTGAAGAGGATTGCCCGGACTGCTAAGTAGAAGTGGATGTAGTCTCTTTCTTCATCCGTGAAGTTTTCATTTGCACTGCATAGGTTGAATGCCTGTTTCATTCTCTTGACAGCAGACATGAAGCGGTTTTCCAGTTCTTCTGATAACTGGACGTATTCAACTGCTTTGTTTAGGCAGGCAAGCTGTTGTATTGGTGTTCCTTTGAAGTAGTCTGTGCTATTGAAGTTAGAGAACATCATTGAGAAGATTTCTAACTGGTCTTTGACGATTGTGACAAGCTGCTCTACGCCTTCGAACTCTTCACCATTGAAGTTGGTGTATTTGTTGAGGGCGATGTTCATGTTTTTCTTGATGCCTAAGTAATCGACGATGAGTCCTTTGTCTTTTCCTTCACATACACGGTTTACCCGTGAGATGGTCTGGATTAAGGTGTGCTGTTGAAGCGGTTTGTCGATGTACATTGTGTCAAGTTCAGGTACGTCAAATCCTGTGAGCCACATATCGACGACGATTGCTATCTTGAAGTTGGACTTTGGAAGTTTGAACTGTCTGTCAAGCTCTTTTCTGCTTTCTTTTGTTCCAAGAATGTCGTAGAGTTCTTTTTCGTCATCCTTGTCACGAGTCATGACCATTTTGATTTTTTCAATGGGTTTGAGTTCTTTCTTTTCCTCGTCGGTTAGGGTTACTCCGTCAGCACAGGGTTTTTGTTCTGCCCACTCTGGTCTAAGTTCGATGATTTTCTTGTAGAGGCTGTATGCAATTGGACGGCTTGAGCAGACGAACATTGCTTTTCCGGCTACAGTTGCTCCTTCATTTACTCTTGATTCGTAGTGTTCGACAAAGTCTTTTGCTACAATCTGAAGTCTGTCTGGATCTCCTAAGATTACGTCGAGTTTGGCGACAGCTTTCTGGCTTTCTTCAATCTGGTACTGGTTTGCCCCTTCAAGAGCACACTGGTCGTAGTAGTCTTCGATTTCTTTGACTTTGTCAAGGTCAAGGTTGACTTTGGCAGCTCTTCCGTCATAGACGAGGTTTACTGTGATTCCGTCTTTGACGGATTCTGTCATGGTGTAGGAGTCAACGACTTTTCCAAAGACTTCGATTGTTTCGTCAATAGGTGTTCCTGTGAATCCGACATAGGTTGCGTTTGGAAGGGAGTCGTGTAAGTATTTGGCAAATCCGTATGTGCGGGTTACTCCATCTTTGGTGAATGATACTTTCTGGTCGAGGTTTACCTGACTTCTGTGTGCTTCGTCAGATATGCAGATGATGTTTGAGCGTTCCGATAAGACGTTTAGGTCTTCGGTGAATTTCTGGATTGTTGTAAGATATACGCCTCCGCTTTCTCTTCCCTGCAGTTCTGTTCTCAGGTGAGCACGTGATTCGATTCCGACAACTGTTTCGTCTCCGATGTATTGTTTTGAGTTTAGGAACTGTTCTGATATCTGGTCATCCAAGTCCACTCTGTCGGTGATGATAAGTATTGTTGGAGAGTGGAAGTGTTTGCTTTTCATGAGCATGCGGGTTAGGAAGAGCATTGTGTAGCTTTTTCCGCATCCTGTTGCTCCGAAGTATGTTCCTCCTTTTCCGTCTCCAACTGGCTTCTGGTGCTCTTTGATGTTTTCGAAGAGTTTGTTTGCGGCGAAGAACTGAGGGTATCTACAGACAATTTTGAGGTCTTTGTCTGAGGTGTCTGGGAAATAGACAAAGTCTTTGATTACTGATAACAGGCGGTCTTTTCTGAAAAGTCCGTGTATCATGGTGATGAGGGAGTCTATGCCGTCAACATCTTTGTCGTTTCCGTCAACTTTTCTCCATGCGTAGAAGAAGTTGTACGGGCTAAAGAGTGAGCCGTATTTGTTGTTTACTCCATCACTTATTACGACAAAGGCATTGTATTTGAAGAGTTCAGGGATGTCTCTCTGGTATCTGACAGTAAGCTGAGTGTATGCGTCGTGGATTGTTGCATTTTCTTTTACAGCGCTTTTAAATTCGAGTACGACAACGGGCAGTCCATTGACAAATACGATTCCATCGGGGATGCGGAGCTGATTTGCGATGCCTTCTACTTCGAACTGGTTGACGATTTTGAAGATGTTGTTTTCCGGGGTTTCAAAATCTATTAAGCTGATGTAGATGTCTTTCTGGTTTCTGTCTTCGCGGTTGAAGATGAAGCCGTTGCTCATCATTGTAAGAATGGTTTTGTTGGCATCGTAGAGCGAGCCGGAGGTCATTTTGAGGCGAAGGATGATACTTTCGACTTCGCTTGGGGTGATTCTGTCAGCTCTGTATCTGCTGTAGAGGTATTGTTTGAGGTCTTCTTCGAGCAGAATTTCTGAGCGAAGCCGCGGGATTTCCCGCCCTGTCAGGTGTTGATATCCCTGCTCTTTGAGCAGGTCAATAATTGACAGTTCCAGTGTTTTTTCGTTTACGTATGCCATTCTTACCCCGTTGTCAGGAATTTTTCCAGAGATGTATCTCTGTGATAATATAGGGTTTTCTGATATTTATTGGTCTCTGGTGGAATTTGTGGAGAAATACTGATTTAGCGGTTTGCTAGTGTGACAAGCATCATTTCCTGCAGGATTGCCAACTTGTGTGTCTCAGCATGATTCTTCTCCATGACGGTCATTATACTTGCTGTATGTTGATAAAACTCATCCAACATTCTTTCGGGTGGGAGGATGACTCTTATACTTCCCAATATTTTAGTATTAAGTGATGCCATTGTTGAGCCGACAGATGAAGATACAACCAGTTGTTTAATAAAATTCTGACCAAACCAACAATACAAGAAGAGCCCGACACGATTGTCGTACGGTCTAATCCGAATACAATCTGAACCTTGAATCCAGCCAATACAATAATTATTAATAAATGCGTGACGGTCAATAGAACCTTTTCGACCAAATACTATGTCACCAAATTCGAGGCGATGTGCGGAGAGACGATTACTTGTTTCATCATCAAGATAATCCATATTCTGCATAATGATACTGCCGTATCCAATGTTTTTTACATTGATAACAGGATTCCCTTCCAGAACATATTCATCTGAATGTAATTGAGTCCCAAACGGCCCTGTTTGTAGCTTAGCAACAGAATCTACAGTAGTATCTACCCATCCAATAGGTACAGAAGTATTTTTTATAACTGTATCAGATACAGAAATATTAGCAACCGAGAATATGTTTTGAAAAATATTTTGTATTGCTGATTCCAAATTCTGATTTATCCGCTTCTTCAAATTGATTCTGTCCTCAATCACCTTGTAGGCATGCACAATTTTCTTCTGCTCTTCGATGTCAGGGACAGGAAGTTCAACTTTGCACATCTCGTCCCAATCGAAAATCTCTCTCACACTTCCATGTGATTTGAAACGTGCATATCTGTCAAACTCAGGTCTGCTAAACCAGAGCATCAAGTATTCAGGGTCAATTACATCACACTCTGTTACTTCAAAAACTGTATATGAACTCGAGATGATAGCATCTTCATCATTCAGATAAGCAATAGATATCTTGTTACCATTTCTAGAAGTAACAGGACCATATGCAAACTGCCCTCTTCTTACAATTTTGTATGATGAAAAGTCAGTACCTACTGTATTCGCGATAGATGGAATGAACCGCTTTTCAATACTAACCCCAAGGAGATTGTCTATTTCTAAATTTTTATTCCTGACATCAACCTGCCGGATAAATTCCCCAAGCTGTCTATAACCTGATTTCATATCCCAGTTCCTTAAAGACGGCAAGCAGCTCTTCTTCTGATTTCTTCTCTGCGACTAAAAGCTCCTGCAGTTCACTTTACAGAGACCTCATCTTAGAATCAAAGTCGATGTTCTCATCACGGTTGACGAACTCAATATATCTGCTTGGAACAAGGGTGAAGCCTTTTTCTGCGACCTCATCAAAGGAGGCTGAGTAACAGAACTCCGGGACATCCTGATAGGTCTTTTCGAAGCCTTCTAACTGCCAGGCATGATAGACAGAAGTTACTTTGTCCCGGTCTTCTGCGGTCAGCTCCACATACTTCTTCTCATATGGACTTCCCATCTGTCGCAGGTCCATGAAAAGAATCTCCTTCTCACGGTTTCTGTAGTGCTTCACTTCCCCGTTCTGCTCAACTGACCGTGCCTTCTTGTTCTTGTTCAGAATCCAGAGTGTTACACTGATATCTGTTGTATAGAACAGGTTTCTCGGAAGCACAAGAATCGCTTCGATTAAGTTATTCTCGATAAGCTTACGCCTGATTTTCAGTTCTGTACCATCATCAGATAAAGCCCCGTTTGCCAGAAGGAAACCCGCGACACCATTCTGAGAAAGCTTTGAAACGATGTTTAAAATCCACCCATAGTTTGCATTACTCGTTGGCGGAACATCATACCCGTTCCATCTGGCATCCTTTGTAAGCTCATCATCCTCCCTCCACTCCTTCTGATTAAACGGAGGATTTGCCATAATAAAATCAGCCTTCAAATCCTTGTGCTGGTCATTCTTAAAAGTATCAGCCGCCTTCTCACCAAGATTTGCAGAAATACCGCGGATGGCTAAATTCATCTTCGCCAGTTTAAAGGTCGTGCTGATATTCTCCTGACCATAGATAGAAATATTCCTCGTATTTCCGCTGTGTGCCTCAACGAACTTAATCGACTGCACAAACATACCTCCCGAACCACAGCAGGGGTCATACAAAATACCCTTGTACGGCTCAATCATCTCAGCAATCAGATTAACAACAGACTTAGGAGTATAGAACTCTCCTTTACCCTTACCCTCCTTCAAAGCAAACTTCGTCAAGAAATACTCATACACCCTGCCGATAATATCATTCTCTTTATCAGAAGTATCAATGCGGTTGATTTCATCAAGAAGGGAAGCAAGTTTTGCGGGATCTAACTGCAGACGGGAATAATAATTGTCCGGCAGAGCACCTTTCAGAGAAGGATTGTGTTTTTCTAAAGTATAGAGGGCAGTATCAATTTTGAGGGCAATATCCGGCTGCTTGGCATTCTCCATAATGTAAGACCAACGACTCTCAGCCGGAATGAAGAAAACATTATCTTTCGTATAGAAAGCAGTAGTCTCTGCAAACTTCCAACCGTATGACTCAACGATTTTCGTCTGCTGAGACTCGAAGCGGTCATTTGCGAACTTTAAGAAAAACAAACTCAGAACAACATGTTTGTACTCGGACGGCTCAACAGAACCGCGGAGCTTATCTGCACTCTTCCAGAGCACCTCTTCCATACTTGTTTCTTTCTTAGGTTTTGCCGCTTTTGCCATCTCTCATCCCTCAGTGCATGAAGATATATTGTTGGTAAATTGGACGTGAATCTATTTATTGGATTCTGAATGTAATGACCAAGTGAAAATAAAAACCAAAAGAAAAGGAATGAGGCAGAAGAAAACTCCTGCCTCGAATATCTGTATATGTTTCAGTAACACTACAGGAAAGCTACAAAGGAGTGGAAATCTCAGAAAGACACCAACCCCGTAAACAAATAGGATTTTGCCTCATATAATTCCCTCGAAAAAATCATGGAGAGAAAACTCTCCACTGAAGACTTCTCACATGCCCGAAGTTCAGAAGCATCCCCTCCTTCATCCCCGTACTCTTCATGTAACTTTGAAGCTGTTTTTCGTGAGCCTGATTAATTGTAGATACAGCCTTTAACTCTAAAAGAATACAGTCATTCACAACCATATCCGCATAGAAATCCTTCTTCAACTCAACACCCTTGTAGAAAACAGGAATCCGAACCTGACGGCGAACCGAAAAACCCGCCTGCAAAAGTTCGTATTCGAGAGCTGCTTCATACACCGATTCCAGATAACCGTATTTCAGAGTTGCATAAACCTCAAAAGCACAGCGAAGCACTTTCAGTAAATCCGAGTTGTCATCTAACATTTTCATAATATAACTCCGAAGCCGCCGAAGAACTGCGGGCGGCTCTGCCGCGAAGGTGTGAACCGCGAGGCGATATCTCTGGCGGGATTGGAGAACGTTAGTTCGACAAGACCGACTGAGTTATCCCCTCGCGGGGAAACGCCTGTGCCCCGCCCATTTCTGCATATCAGCGAGCCGTTAAACAAAAAAGACGAGTGCGCCGAGCCGAAGGCGAAGGAGCAGTCGGAAGCAGGCATATGAAGCCCGCGTCAGTGGGCGGAATATGCTCTGCGGTTTTTTGTAGGCGAGTCGGTCAAAACAGCCAAACCCAAACACCTAAGTCTCTCTCCGCCGTCTCGAGCCGCCGCGTCAGCGTAGCGGCTAGGCGGAGCAGTCGAAAAACACAAAAACAGCAAAGGAAACCAAGTGGGAGAGAGCAATTTCCTTGTTCCCTCTCCCCTCTTAGCAAGGGGTGTTAGTTTTTCGCGGGATGGATTCAGAAAGACCCCGCTCAGCCCTATACACCAAACATATGCCCGAAAAGACATAAAGGAGGTAAAACTGCAACCGGGTAGCTTCACCCCGGCTACACATACAAATACGACATAGACCTATATAAACCCCATACCGCGCGGTGCGAAAGTGCCCTCACCCTCAAAAAATCATAAAAATCCAAGCCCATACAAAAGAATAAACGAAAAACAAAGCCTTCAAAATAGAGATTGAGCACTTTCGCGAAAACAAATCCCATATATAAATCAATCGGCAAATCACACGAAAAGGAATGAGGCAGAAGAAAACTCCTGCCTCGAATATCTGTATCTACTTTGTAAATACTACAAGAAACAAAACTTGGATTGGAAATCTAAGAAAGACACCAACCCCGTAAACAAATACACTATTATTCCATATAATACCTTCTGCAAATACCGCTAATAGAATAACAACCTACTCTATTTTCCCAAAAACCTTCTCAGCAGTATCCACCAATCCCGAACCCTTCTTATGCGCACGTGTCAACAAAGCCTCAGCCTTCTCCTTATCCACAGAACACCCATGACCTAGAGCATAACACATCCCAAGCATAAATTCACTATCAGTGTGCTTCATAGAAGCGCCCATCTCAAACCAGGAAAACGCATTATCATATTTCCCGCAAAGATAAGCAGACGTGCCTGCAAGATACAAAGCCTCAGGATTACCTGAATCAGCCGCACGACATGCAATAAGATATGCCGTCTCAGGATTCCAGGGAAGCCTCCCGTCAATATGCGCATATCCCAAATCAAGCATAGCCAAAAGCCCGCCTTCATCAACTTCCCGTTCAAGCTCACGGACATCCTCAGAAGACAACTCCACAGACCTGTCAAAAACAAAATCAGGACACTTCAAAGACCTCTTAACCAAATCATCAGTAGAACCAACACTTGCCAAATCCATCAGAACAGAAAGCCCGTCCATCAAAGAAACTTTATACAAACGACAGAATGCCTCGTACCTTTCATAGTCATCAGCAAAAACTTCCAGAGAGACAGAATCAGCAGTGTACATACTATAACATACAACATAGACCTATATAAACCCCTGACCGCGCGGTCGCCAGTCCTTCTACTGCTCACCAAAAGACAGCGAAGAACTCAAAACAGCAATCATCATCGCAAACGACAACACCTCAAAAACCCCGAATGCAGACCGTTGGTTCATCGAAGGCGTCTTTGCCACACTCAGACATCTTACAAAAGAAGGAGGAAAGAATGCCGAATCTTTGTACAATGAGTGACTGCTATATCCAGAACAAAATCAGGACAGGAGAATGGATTCCTTCTCTTGATACAGGAGAGGTTTACTCAAACACCAAGAAGGGATTTCTCAAACCCACGATAAACCATCACGGGTATAAGTTGGTCTCACGGTTGTCTGTTTCCCATATCATCTGGGTTGCCGCAAACGGACCTGTTCCATATGGCATGCAGATAGACCACATAAACGGAAACAAACAGGACAACAGGCTCTGCAACCTCCATCTTGTAACTGCCTCCGAAAACCAGATTTTAACCCGCGGAGTACTGACATTCGCACAGGCTCAGTATATCAGAAAACGATACGCAGAATGCAATATCACCCAGAGAGGACTAGCCAAAGAGTATCATGTAAGCCCTGATGTAATCCGAAGAATCGTCAACAACAAGACCTACCTAAAAGAGTTCACAACTGACGAAATCCCAAAAGAAACCAGAGACAGGATTCTTGACTCATATAGAAAAGGACGGTCAATTAACTCCATCCGAAACCTATTAGGATTACAACAGGCAGTCGTCCGCCAGATTATCAACGAAGAACTCAGAAAAGAAGCAGAAGCCAAACAGGAGGAAAACCAATGAAAACCCCGCAGGAATACCTGGATATTATTCAGGATGCTCACCCGTGCCCGGTGAATACAGGATTCGAGCGTGCCGCATGGCTCTTTGAAACCAGAGAAGCCCTTCGATGGATGCTTGATTTTGTAGAACTCGAATACAAGCACCAGATAGCAGAAATCCAGGACCAGAACCTCACATCAGAAAAATACAACCTGTACGCCAGGTATCGGAACTACACGAAAGTCAAAGTCCGTGAAGTAGAACACTACAGCACAGAACTCTTCGGGAAACTTGTACACATCAAAGCAACAGACGCGGAAAAGATTCTCGGAAGACAGAACCTCTACAGAGAAGCCGCAAACCTGCTTGGTTCTGACATACAGAGGTACGAGACCGTGAATGCCACTGAGCTTGCGAAAGCCGTTCCACAGCACGTCTATGACCGTCTGACGGAAAAGGAGGAGCGACTCATGGACTACGAAATCGAAGAGGTGACAGAAACATGATTCCAACATGGAGAGCCCATGCAAAACTGCGCGACAGAAAAGAACTTGCTGTCCTTGTGATGGAGGAAGGCTCTGTCCCTGCGATTGCCAGGCGTATCGGCTGCTCAAAGTCATCAGTCAAAAGTGCCCTCCTCTTCCACGGGCTTGCACAACAGGAGACCGTGAGAAAGAAGGTCTGAGAAAAAAGTGCTCTGCACAACCACCCTCTCTCAATAATTTTTTCAACCGCCCGTATGCCCGCGACGCCTATGTGGCATGCAGACGCTTCGCGTCTTTAGCCACAAGATGTTTGGGGATTTTGACATATCATATGTCGAAAAAACACGCGCGGAGGGGGAGGGGCATGCCTGAAAATGATACAGCAGGAAATACAGAAAATTGCCGGCAACGGGTTTTATTAACAATGACCGAAAAGCCGTTGTCCTATAAATATCCTGAACCTGTTCACAGGAAAAACAACCACTCAAAACTATCACAAAAATGCCCTTGAAGGCATAGTTTCATCCAGGTTTACACCAAAAACATACCTGCCCGGACACATCAGGATAGCGTCAGCTTTACGCAAAATCCGTTCCGTGTTCCAGAGCCTTTATGACTTTTTACTTACACTAATTAAATGGGCTTAAATTTTGAAAAATGAAAAAACATGCCAAAACAGCTTATTTTTGATTGAGATTTACTGACTTGGAATACATGTAAAACAGATGATTTTTTCTGTGAATCGCCTGAGATATTTATAGTTCGAGCCTGAGTGACTGACTGATATAAAAAACCCATTGCCGGCAATTTACAGGATTTTGCCTCTCATCATTTTTTTGTATGCCCCTGTGAAAAAGATAGTTCGGAAAAACCGGCAAAAGATGCAGGAGGGGTTTACGCGCAGGTGTCTGAGGCTGATTTTACCCCTTCGTAATCAATCCCACATCAACTTCAGCGCGAACAATCCTCGGCAAAACACCAAACCTTCCAACCCAGTCCCCGCACACAGCATAAACCCCGCAAAGCGAACTATCCTTCGGCACAATCTCATAAAAGTTCTCAGGCGTTACAACATTACACAAAGAAGTTGCCCAGGCATCAGCTTTTGACGGATTCCTTGAAAAACAAACAACAGCATCCGCAGTCCCGAAAGAAACAGAAGGACCAACCGTCGCAGACGAAGTACATATTCCAAGAACATCCTTCTGAGGCGGAACAATAAAAGCAAACTTCCCCGAACTCGAAGCAGCCCCAGCAAAAATCCCGACACGCACATCGCGGTCCGAAATTAAAACAATATCTCCGCCGTTGTCAATCAAACCAAAAGAAGCCCCGGCCTCCTTCATAGATTCAACGCCAGCCCAGGCAATAGAGGCCGCAACCGCCGCCATTGGACCGACAGACGCCTCAAAACCAGCATCAGCCATCCGGGAAACAGTAACTGACGAACCTTCTGGAACCAAAACAGGCTCATAAGTCATCTGGAAAAAAGGCTCAGCTCCAATATACTCCTCAAGCTCATCGCGGGCAGAAAGCATACCCTCCTTTGCCGCTTCAATGTGCTCCTTTGAATCTGCTAAAATAGTAGTGATGGTTTCGCGAAACGCGAAATGTTCGCGAATCATCACTTAAGAATGCTTAAAGCACGCTGCGGGCAGAACTCCGCACAGCGTCCGCATAATACACAGCGTTCCGGCTCAACAACAAGCTTCCAGCCTTCATCAAAGGAAAATACCTTCTTCTGACAGATGCTGATACAAAGACCGCAGTCAACACACTCTGTGATGTTGTGAGACACTGCATTTTTCTGAATGCGAATAGATACTCCCGGCTTTGAAAGAGCAGCGATGAAACGCTCAACCTCATCATCTGCAACACTGATAAGAGTCCATCCCTCATCACCGTCAATTACTGCACGCTCGATGTTGGCAGCAATTCCAGTCTCAAGAATTGCCTGTGCAATACTTGGCTCCTGAACGCCTAAGCGGTCAAACTCAACCTTAAGTTTCATAGCTTAGCCCCTCCTTCCAACAAGATCTCCCAAATCATAAGAGTTTAAGAGACCAAGCACACGGCGGTTCTTATCAACAACCACGAGAGATCCAATGTTGTGTTTCTGTAAAGCACTGGCAGCGAAGTCAACCGGGGAATCCGGGCTGATTGTGATGACATTCTTTGTCATAATCTCGGCAACGGATAAATCCTGCTCGTCGTTTGCGAATGCCTTCGAGACATCATAGGTTGTAACAATTCCAATCACACGGTTCTCTGAATCGATTACCGGAAGGTGGTTGGTTTCTCCAACGAGAAGTCTCTTTGCTGCCTCCTTTACGCTTTCCTGACCGGTGATAGTAACAAACTTTGTCTCCATCAGCTCGGAAACATAGACAGTGTTTCCTTTCTCAGCCATCGGGCGGTTGCGCTTTACAGCATTAATCGGACGGGTGGCAAGAGCCATAGTGAAAGTACCGTTCTCAATTCTCCGGCCAAGCTCGGCTGCCACTTCGCGTGCCTTCTGGAAACTGGAAACAGGAGAGGTTCTGATTTCTTCACCGTTGATTTCAACAGAACCGCTCTTAAGTTCAGCATAAGTTACCTTACGAACAGCAGGTCTGTCACGGGACGGAGTTCCATAGTCAACGATTTCAGTTACTAAATCCTCATCGCGAACAGCAGTATGCTTTACAATCTCCTCGTTTAAGAGCGGGATTGGAATACCGATACCAAGATACATGGTAACACCATATCCAGTCATGGTTGCAGCACGGACGAAGTCTGTTGACATCTCCTTCATGTTTCCGGTGGTCATGAGAGTTCCAAAACCTGCACCCGGAGAGTGCTGTGTTCCCTCACCGATGACAATACCATTTGCACCGCCGATGAAAATCGGAGTTCCTGAACCGATTACAGAGTAGGTTGGATCGTTTGGAAGCGGAGATAAACATCCGGCTCCTGAGTATGTGATGTTTCTGTGTCCCGGAAGCATATAACCCATGTAGGTCTTAATTGGTCTGCTTCCCATATTGGTTGCGGCACTGTAACACTGATATGAGTTTCTCGGGTTTACCATAATTGCCTGGTTAAGCTCATCTAAGGTAAACTCATTGGTTATGGATTTTCTCGGATAGCAGTCCGTTCCCTTTGCACGTGCCTCAAGCTCAACGGACTTTCCGCTGATGAAGTCCTCGATAACATGTGCTCCTCCGTAGTCGGAGTGGAGAGTTTCTGACTCCTGGGTTGCTCCAAGATAACAGTCAACAGCAGCCACACCTGCGTGTGCTTCAACACCGTTTAAGAACATCTTCTCCATGCGGATTGGAAGTTCCGGGTGTCCGAAGTTAAAGAACGCACCGGAAGAACACATAGCTCCGAAAGTACCCGTTGTAACAACGTCCACTTCCTTCAAAGCGCCTGCAGTGCCGAGCTCCTCGACAATGTCCGGCATTTCTTCAGCCGTTGCCACACGAACACTTCCATCACGAATTCTTTCGTTAATTTCGTCGATGGATTTGTACATAATATCTGTATTCTTTCTTTTCATTCTATATAAATTGAAGTGTTACCTTCACTGATTCAGAAATCCTTTATTAATTAACGGACAACATTTAGGAATCTGTATGCCTTCCTACAATCCAAATGATGTATCTTATGCTGTGTCCCTCTGCGGTCTGTCAGATGCCGAGGCCAAAGAGCTTCTTGAACAGGTAAACAAAACAGATGAAAACGTATCTCTTGACAGTCTTTTCAAGTATGCGGACTTCATGGTAAAAAACGAACCGCCAAGAATTGATTCCTGTAAGATTCCGGCAGGACGCCTGTGGTACATCGAGCCGTTTTGCGGAAGCACAACATACGTAATCGAGACTGAAGACAGACTTGTTCTGGTTGATTCAGGGTTCCCGTGCTATGCAGAACAGCTTCTTGCAACACTTCGCTCCATCTTCCCGGACTACGACGAAAGAAAAAAGGATCTGATTTTAACTCACATGGATATGGACCACGCAGGTCTCTTGTCAGGTTTCGAAAACATCTGGATGAGCAAAACATCATATGACGATTTCTTAGGACGTGCTGAAGGAAAACCGAACCTTCGCGAAAGAAATCCGAAGAGAACTCCTGTTTACCGCATAAGCAGTCTGCTGTCCCGCGATATTTCAGCAGATACAGCAAATATGCGTGCTCTAAATACATTCGAGCCGGAAACAGACAAGCCTCTTTCATATATAGGCACGTTAAACATTGGGCCTCTTTCATTTGCTGTGTATGAGACGTCTGGAGGACACATTGGAGGGTCTATTATTCTCTACGAAAAAGAGAACAGAATTGTCTTTACAGGAGACACTCTTGTAAATCCTTCAGACATGGCAGATAGCCAGAAGGAGTTTATTCAGATGGGAACAGCAATGCTTGGCACAATGAACGATGACTCAGTAAAAGCAAAGGCTGAACGTGCGGAGATGTTTGCTCTGCTGGATGCCGGCGGCTGGATTCTCTGTCCGGGACACGGTTTTCCGATGCGATACGAGGTCTGAATTTACCTCAAAATTATTTATCACGAGATAAACACTGAATCCATTTTGAAAAAGAGGTAAACCGCGAATCAGCGCGAATCATGGCGAATCGCGTTCCGTTTCCATCGCTCTCGCATACTCTTAAGAGTATGCTCGTGGCATTCGCCAGCGCTCGGCGGAACGCTTGACTCGCGCTTCCGGCGCTCGCAAAAATCATTATGATACATATTCAATATCAAAACAGTGAGCGCCGGCAGCGCGAACCAGCGTTCCGCCGGACGTTGGCGAATGGCGAGAGCATGCTCGAGCCTTGAGCATGGCTGAAAGACATGCGATGCCACGAACAAGCCGGAGGCTTGTGAGAGTCCGGATTAACGGAACGCGATTCGCTGGGATTCGCGCTGATTCGCGGTTTCCCATTTATTATTTCCCTTCGCAAATATCTTATCCTCGCACAGCAAACAAACAATCATGACAAACCCGCCGGTAGAAGCACAGCCTGTTGTCCACCTGGATGAGACAAACTTCAATACATTCACCTTAAAGATACCAAATGTTGTAGTTGACCTCTGGGCAGAGTGGTGTGGCCCATGCAGATACTTTGCCCCTATTTTTGAAGAGACAGCAAAGGAGTATCCGGAAGTTCAGTTCTGTAAATGCAACACAGACGAGAACAAGTGGATTGCTCAGGAGCTTCAGATTAACTCGATTCCAACAATCATGTACATCCAAAACGGAACGGTTCAGAAAATCAGGCTTGGCGCAATCAGTCAGGAGAAGTTTAGAGAAGAGCTAAACTCAGTATTCCGTTCATGAGTACTTTTTCAGGGCTTCATCCTGTTCTGCAGGAGATTTTAATCTCAGGTCTTAAATGGGACAGCCTCCGCGAGGTTCAGGAGGCTGCTATCCAGGCCGTTTTCGAAGGATGCGACATTCTTGTTTTAGCCCCGACAGCCGGAGGAAAGACCGAAGCCGCTTTTCTTCCAGTAATCGATTCGATTCTAAAAAATCCAACAGGCCATCTGTCTGCGGTTTACATATCACCTCTAAAGGCCTTAATCAACGACCAGACAGAACGTGTCTTATCTCTTGTAAGACGTGCAGGACTTGAAGCGGCAGTTCAGCACGGAGATGTTAGTGGTTCCGAGAGATGGAAGTTTCAGTCCGGCGAAGAACCTGATATTCTTTTAACAACCCCTGAGTCTTTGGAGGTTCTATTATCCTCACGCGACTCGCGTCATGCATTCTCAAATCTTAGGTTCATTATCATAGATGAAATTCATGCTTTTATCGAAACATCAAGAGGAGTTCATCTCAGATGCCTGATTGACAGACTCTCATTCGCTTCGGAAAATCACATCACAAGAATCGGGCTTTCTGCAACAGTTGGAAACCCGAATGAGCTTCTATCCTGGATGTCTGCACCTGACAGAAATCAGAAACTTGTTTCCATCCCGTCGCCGCCGTCAAAAAAAGAGTTCTCGTTTGTTGTCGAGCCAGACTTTTTCGCACGCATAGAAGCGGCCGCAGATGCAGTACGCGGAAAAAAGTCTCTGATATTTGTTGAAAGCAGAAGTCTTGCCGAGAGACTTATTGAACCTCTCAAAAACCTGCTGACAAATGTTTTCATACACCACTCGTCAGTAAGCCCTGAAGATAGAAAAGCGGCTGAGGCTTCTTTTGATTTAGGCGGCGAGACTTGTGTTATATGCACGAGCACTATGGAACTTGGAATCGACATTGGAGATTTGGATCTGGTTGTACAGTTCGGACCTCCTCTTTCTGCCGCTTCATTTCTCCAAAGGCTCGGGCGTACCGGAAGACGGGACAAGCCATCAAGGATGGTCTTTATTCTCCAGAACCCATGCGAACTGCTGATTACATCAGCCGCTGTTGAGTCTGCGATGCAGCACAAATCAGAATCCCTAAAGCCTCCAAAATACCCTGCTGACGTTCTGGCACATCAGCTCTTAATTCTGCTTAAAGGAAGGATGGGACTTGGAAAACGGCAGATTATATCATCCCTTCTGGCTCTTACCCCGTTTTCAAAAATCCCGACTGATACAATCGAAGAAATTCTTTCATATATGGAAGAGCAGGGATATCTGTCGCGCTCGGGAGACTTGTACCTCTTAGGTGAAAAAGCTGAAGCTGAGTTTGGAAAATCCAACTGGAAGGCACTAATCTCAGTAATACAGGACACAGGAGGATACCTCGCTGTTCTTCCAGACGGGACTGTTATAGGAACTCTTGATGCCAGATTTGTTGCAGGAGACCCTGGAAGAGTTTTCACATTCACCGGAAAGACATGGCGGCTTTTACACAGAGATGATGTACACAGACGTGCCCTGATTGAGCCGTCATCCGCGTCCAGAGGACTTAAGCGTCCTTTCTGGGGCGGAAGCGGAAGCTCTGCCGGACTTTCAGAACTAATATGTCTTGGAGTGTCTGAAATAATATCCAGAAGGAGAACTCTTCTGCCCCTTCCGGAAAACGAAGCAGAGATGCTTGAGGATTTAATCCTTGGACTTCCAGATGACATCACGCCAGGGAAACTTCACATAAGAACCGAGCCTGAAGTAAACGGCTGGTCTGTTGTTGTCTCGACTTTTGCCGGAGAGACGGTGAACCGTGTTATTGCATATCTTTTGAGACAGAACCTATCCGGAAGACATGAGTTTAAGATAACACCATTTGCTGTTCGGATATTCGGATTTGAAAACCCGGATGCAGGATATGATGTATCAAGAGCACTTATTGAAATAAGCAGCAGTCCGAATTCTTTTGAAGAACTCCCCACTCTTCCGGATAACTTATGGAAGTTTTCGGTATGCCTTCCGGCAGATGTTAAAAAAGAGATGGCAAAAGCCGGATATTATCAGACAGACATGGTCAGAGAGATTCTGTCCGGCTTAGATTTTTGACCAGAGTTATGTTGTAGGTAATCGTCTCGCCTGCTAACGGGTGGTTTCCGTCAACAATAATTTTTGTAGGTGTCACTTCTGCGACAATTACTCTGCATTTCTGCCCGAAGACCTCGACAGGAATGATGTCTCCAACTGCCGGCTCTTTTTCGAGCTTCAGTTTCTTTCTTTTGATTGGAACAATCAGCTGTTTTTTGAACTTGCCGTATGCCTTATCCGGAGGAAGAACAACAGTTACAGTTTCTCCTTCCTCCTTTCCAAGAAGTGCTTCTTCAAAGGCAGGGTTAATCTGCTTCTGCCCGAGAGTTACCTGAACAGGCTCTCCTGATGTAGTATCCTCAAATATTTCTCCGCCCGGTCTTATGCTTTGGAAATGGAGAAGCAGTGTGTCATTATTTTCTGCTCCGGTCATTGATTAGTATTAGTCCTCCCTGCATTTCAATGTTTTGAACAGAATTGCCTTATAGTTTGGTGTCATATAGATAAGATATGAATAAAATATGGGCCCCGGGACTTCCAGAGCCGTCGGTCAGGACAGTTGCAGATATGGAAAATGTATTCGCTGTTCGTCCATCCAATATGGATCCTGAAAAACCGCTTTACTATATGTACCGGGATCTCTATATGACTCACGGAGACCACACATGGCTTGAGCGTCACCACCTTCGCTATGATATCACGAGAATTCCGCCTGGAATTATCAACGGAGAATATACCAAAACCAAAGGACACTATCACCCGAAAAACCCTGCCGGAATTGCATACCCTGAAGTGTATGAGGTGCTTTCAGGATATGCCTTATACCTTCTCCAGAAGGCTGACAGAAGTGATGTCATAGTTGTCCCGGCACATGCAGGAGATGTTGTTTTAATTCCATCAGGATACGGGCATGTGACAATCAATCCTGGACGCGAGGAGTTAATTATGGCAAATCTTGTGTCCACTGATTTCTCTTCCGAGTACGGGGAAATCAATGAGATGCACGGAGCGGCATACTATTACATGAAAAAAGGCGGATGGGTGCCGAATCCAAACTATGGAGAGCCGATTCCAATCCACACACTTCTGCCGTCTCCGATCCCTGAGTTGGGTCTTGTTGCCGGACGCTCTCTATATGATATGGTTGGAACATCAGACACTCTTGACGTTATGAACCATCCGGAAAAGTTCCAGAAAGAGATTGGAAGGTTCTGCGCAGAAAAAATCGGGCTGTAAAACCCGAATCTTTTTTATCTTCACGGCGTATACTAATTAGTATGGCTAAGAAAAGACGGTCGAAGAAATCGCAGAAACAGATGAAGAAGGTTGTAAGCCTTATTCTGGGTCTGATTTTTGTAATAGCTGTCGGATTCTTCGGTGTAGAGTCAGGATTTATCGGAGGTGACAGCTCTCTTGTACCGCTTGTAACTGATGAGAAGGCTTTCTCGATGCATGTTATAGATATGGGACAGGGAGATGCTCTTCTTCTCTCAAAGGATGGAAAATATGCTTTAATTGATGCGGGTGAAACTATGTCTCCGTCTGAGCGTGAGTCGCGTGAGGCAATTTTTGCATATCTTGATTCGCTTGGTGTGAAGAAGTTAGAGTTCATGCTATTAACTCATCAGGACTATGACCACATAGGTTCTGCAATTGATGTTCTGAAACGTTATGATGTAGGTACTGTCTATGACAACGGTGTTGAGCACACCTCAAAGACTTATGAGAATCTTATGTTATATCTCCTCGAAGAGGATGTAGACTATAAGATTGTAAGAGACGGTGACCGCATCTCTTCCCCATGGTCAGGTGTTACTATCGAGGTGCTTTCCCCGCCTCAGGATTTAATTTATTCCGGAAAGAAGGCTGATGTTAATGAGAACTCGATTGTTCTAAAGATTACCTATGGTGATGTGTCATACCTCTTAACAGGAGATGCAGAGGACAAGGCTGAAGAGTATATTCTGTCAACCGCCGCAAACATCGATGCTGACATCTTAAAGGCAGGACACCACGGAAGCTCCTCGTCTTCAACTATGGATTTCCTCTACAGAGTTACACCTGATGTTGTTGTCATCAGCTGCGGAGAGGATAATGATTACGGACATCCGCACATCGAGCCTCTGAGAAACTTCGCGAAGTTTACAACCGCAGATAAAACCTTTAGAACTGACATTGACGGAGATGTTGTTGTGACAACTGACGGTTCTGAGTACTCTGTCAAAATCAGAAACAGTCCGCACGATGCATCAAAGATTTTCATCTCCGGAAACGGGGTGAAGGTGTGAAGCTGTTTGTAACTGTTGATTCAATCGAGGGAAACCTCGCAAACCTTCTTTTACGAGGTGAAGAGGAGGAACGGCCTTTAGGGGTATTTCCGATAGAGGTTTTGCCGGAAGGAGTGGAAGCAGGAGATATTATCTCGCTTCATTTCGAAGCAGAGCCTGGAGAAACTGAGGGCGCAAGAAAGCGTGTTTCCGAGATTCGAAAAAAGCTGCTGAACAAGCAGTAAATCTATTTTTTGAAAAAAAAGTATTGGGATTTAGTATGCGTCCTTCTTGGACTTCGTTCTTCCGCCGTGACGTCTCATCTCCGGGACAGGAAGCTCGGACCTGATATCAACGACTTCTTTAATCATATTCTCTTTTCTGATTCTAAGAAGCTCGTTTAACACATCTTCAACACCCTCGCCGGAGACAGTGGACATGTTGAAGAATCCTTCATACTTCTTAACATCAGCCTTGTTGACAACAGTCACCATCGGAACAGAAGTAATCTCCTCAATCTCCTCTCTAAGCTTAAACTGTGCCTCAATCGAATAACCGCAGTTTTCACTTGCATCGATTACGAAGAGAACTATGTCTGCCACATATACTAACGCATTCAGTGCCTGTTTTTCGATAGCATTTCTCTCCTCACCCTCGCGGTCAAGCAGACCCGGAGTATCAATGAACTGAATCTTTCTTCTGCGCTCGGCAATTCTGTGACCAACAATAATTCCCTTGGTGGTGAACGGATAGGATGCAATCTCAGGCTCAGCAGATGAAACTAAACGAATGAAAGAGGACTTTCCAACGTTCGGATATCCTGCAACAACAATCGTAAACTCATCAGGATTTACATGCGGAAGTTTACGGAGAACATTTCTTACATCATTTAAGTAGTGAAGCGCATCATCTGCGCGGTGAATAATAGACGCAATTCTGGCAACAGCGCGGCGACGCTCGACAAGAGTATCCGCCCTTCTCATACCGGTAGAAATGAAACGACCGACATCACGCACATTCTTAGCTGCCCATCCGACCATACCCAGATTCATCTTGAGGTTATCCATGCCGAATAAAATATCGCATAAGTCACGGTAGAACGGCGGCAGCTCCTCAAAATTCGGGAAACTCTGGATGATAGCAACAAGCTTATCGTGGGATGCCTGAGTGATGGAACGTACGAAATCCTCATCTGCGCGGCGTTTATTGGTCTTTTCCCGCATCTTCTTTGCGGCACGGCGGAGCACGCGGTCTATTAATTCATCCGCTGTGGGGACTGTTGGTATATCATCAAAATACATTTTCTACTAAACCCATTCCTTTATTAGTTTTGCAGTCAGACAATTCACCAGATATTGATTTATCGCTGATACAAAAAGATATCCTTATTACTCTTATCTCGCTCTATCATCAATATTCGCATCCTATCAAGGGTGAAGACATAGCTGAGATTATCAAGAGAAACCCCGGAACAGTCCGCAATCAGATGCAGGCGCTCAAAGTTCTCGGATTAGTGGACGGAGTGCCCGGACCCAAAGGAGGCTATCATCCAACAGCACGCGCATATGGAGAGCTGAATATCACAAACGATTATTCTGAAAGCGATGTCCCGATTCAGAAAAACAATTGTGACATGGACGGCATAAAAGTCTCAGAGATTGCATTTACAACCTTAACCCACGCCGACCTCTGCCATGCGCTGATTAAGATTATTGGAAATGTCCGCGCGTTTGAGATTGGAGACCGCGTAACTGTAGGACCAACTCCTGTAAACAAACTTCTGATTAAGGGCGAAGTGTTTGGAAAGGATGAGATTAACAGTGCTCTTCTAATCTCTACATCCGAGATGACAGGCCTTCCAAAAAAGCCTGTAAGAGACTATATGTCAATGCCTCTTATTTCACTTGAGCCGGACATGACCATTGCCTACGCGATGAAAACACTCCTTCAGAAGAAGATTCACGGAGCACCTGTTCTCGAAAACGGAAAACTTGCAGGAATTGTGACGCTAACTGACATTGTAACCTCAATCGACCGCGGCATGACAGGAGAAAATCTCGTACGCGAAATGATGGTAAAGGATGTAATTACAATTCCGGCTGACAAAAGGCTCTATGAAGTTGTCCGTCAGTTTAAAGAACGCGATGTTGGAAGAGTAATTGTAATGGACGGAGAAAAACCTGTTGGAATTATGACCCACTCAGACATCCTTCGTGTATTCCCTGCGCTTTGAAAAGACAAAACGGATATATAGTTCCCTAACCAACGAATATTTAGATTATGCAGAGTGAGCAGTTTACCCACAATATTCGCAGAAAGCGTGTAATGAGTACCGACGGAAAAATCATTGGTCAGATTAAAAACATCTCCTTTGATGCAAAAACAGGCCTCTTAAAGCAGTTAGTTGTTCGCCCTGATGCAGGCTTTGACACTTCAGGCTTCAGAGTTGAAAACGATGCAATTGTTATTCCGTTCGATGCAGTAAAGGACATCACTGACTTTATTGTAGTCGACCGCTACATGCTTCGTTAAACAGGTTCTACACCTGCTTACTCATTCTTTTTTTTTATTCAGATAGTTACCAATTTTTTCGTAGCTTAGGAGATGGTTATATTCTCTCAAACCCAATAGATTAGCACAATAAGTATGCTGCAGGAAGAAGATAACGTCGTAGTCTTAGAGCAGGGATCAATTCAGGCTCAAAAGATTGCGAAAGCCATGGCGTCCCCTACCGCCGGAGATTTATTCAATACTTTATCCGATGGTCCGCTTACAGCCACAGCTTTAGCCGAGCAGACCGGCTTTCCGCTTACGACGGTAAAATATCATTTGAATAACCTGCTTGATGCGGATTTAATTGAGGTTGTGGATTCGCGCTGGAGCGAGAAGGGACGCGAGATGAAAATATACGGAGTAAAAGATCAGGTTGTGGTTTTAGCTACAAGAAAGCGTCCGGATGTAAGACAGATTGTAGAACGCTACGGAGTTGTTGCAGGAGCTGTAACAATCGGATGTGCTGTGCTTTTGGCAATTCCAAATATGCTGTCCCGTTATTTCCCGACACAGAATCCGGGAATTGCACTCGCACGTGAAGTAACAGAAGTAGCTCCGACATTTGATCTGTTCGGATTTATGCAAAACGCAGTTCTGATTTTCTTCTGCGGAGCAATTCTGGTTCTTGCTGCAATGATGATATACGAGATTTACAGAACCAAGAAGCGGGCTTAAAGCTTCTCTTTTTTTTTCATTTTTTTGTAACTTCTCTATCCCGCACAGAAGATATTTACCAGACCAGGAATTATAGAATACATCCCTGAAACTTAGTCTAAAAAAGAAAAGGGAGTATGAAAAATGAAAAACTGAGTAACCAGAGGTTACTCGATATCGATGCCGTATTTCTTGGCGTTTTTGTCTGCGATTGCCTGAATCTTTGCAATCTCAGCTTCGTTTCTCTCAGGTCTGAAGAGGTGGCGGAAACGCTTCTGAGCCTGGAGGTATGCATCGACCGGGACACGCTTGACCTTCTTCTGGGAGACAAGCTCGCAGTTTTCGATCTCATAGTTGACCCAGAGACCGCACTCGACTGCCATTCTTCCAATCTCCATAGTCTTTGCGCTGTCGAATCCCCATCCGGTACAGCATGGTGCGTGAACCTGGATGTAGCATGGTCCCGGAGTGTTCATTGCCTTCTCGACCTTCTTCATGAGGTCCATCGGGTATGCCATGGTTGCGGTTGCAACGTACGGGGAACCGTGTGCGACTAAAATCTGCGGAAGGTCCTTCTTCGGGCGGTTGTTTCCGGTAGAGCAGACACCTGCCGGAGAAGTCGTGGTGTCAGCATCATACGGAGTTGCACCGGAACACTGAATACCGGTGTTCATGTATGCCTCGTTATCGTAGCAGATGTAGGTGAAGTCATGTCCACGCTCGAATGCACCGGAGATACAAAGAGTACCAATATCAACAGTTGCTCCGTCTCCGCCGATAACTAAGATTTTTTCCTTTCCAAGTCTTCCCTGCTTCTTTAAGGATGCTTCGATACCGGAAGCGAGTGCAGATGCATTCTCGAAGAGAGAGTGAATCCATGGGGTCTTCCATGCAGTCTCCGGGTATGGAGTGGAGAAAACCTCCAGACATCCGGTCGGGGAAACAACGATAGTGTTCTCGCCTGCACCCTTTAAGATCATGCGAACAGCAGCAGATGCACCGCATCCGCCGCATGCACGGTGACCGCAGTCAAAGTTCTCAAGTTTTCTGTCGACCATTTTAGAGCACCTCCTCGCGAAGTCCGTAGAACATATCGCCCTTGCCCTCTTCGCAGAGTGCAACAATGTTCTTGATATCGGACTTTCTGACATCACGGCCTCCAAGACCTAAGATGTAGTCGTAGATTGGAATCTCCATGCCGTAACATGCATCCTTGACTTCAAGAGCAACAGCTCCCTTTGCTCCAAGGCTCACGTTCTTGTCAAGAACTGCAACACGCTTTGCATTTCCTAAGAGTGCGCGAAGATCCTCGGACGGGAACGGACGGAAGCAGCGGATTCCAAGAAGACCGACCTTCTTACCTGCTGCACGCATCTCATCGATTGCGTCCTTGATAGTTCCGCAGATGGAACCCATTGCAATGAGGATGGTCTCTGCATCTTCAGTCTTGTACTGGGTAACAAGCTCGGAATAGTCACGTCCGAACTTCTCTGCAAACTCCTTTCCGTACTTCTTGAATGCTTCTGCTGCACGCTTGACTGCCTGGTCGTGTTCGTATCTGAACTCGAGGTAGTACTCAGGGGTTGCGTACATACCAAAGGAAATCGGGTCATTGCAGTCGAGCTTCTGGTACGGGTTGAACGGACCAAGGAACTCGTCAACTGCTTCCTGCTCCGGAATGTCAACCGGCTCGTAAACGTGAGAGAGAATGAAACCATCGAAACAGACGAATGCCGGGAGCAGAATGTTGTGGTCTTCACAAATCTTGTATGCTAAGATGTGTAAGTCAACTGCTTCCTGGTTGTCTTCTGCGTAGAACTGAAGCCATCCGGAATCACGCATCATGATAGAATCCTGCTGATCGTTCCAGATGGAAAGCGGTGCAGAGATTGCACGGTTTGCGATACCCATAACGATTGGGAGGCGCATACCTGCGGAGTTGAAGACAACTTCCGCCATTAATGCAAGACCCTGAGAGGTAGTTGCAGAGTAGACACGGCTTCCTGCAGCGGATGCTCCGATACATGCAGAGAGTGCGGAGAACTCAGACTCTACACAGATGTACTCTGCATCAAGTCTTCCGTCTGCAACGATAGATGCAAGACCCTCAACAATGTGGGTCTGCGGGGTGATTGGATATGCGGAGATGACCTGCGGACGGCAAAGACGAACAGTCTCTGCGACAGCAATAGATCCTTCCATAATTTGCATAGTCATTTATTTTTCCTCCAGGTGCATGGAAATGGCTTTTGCCTTGTCCGGACATTCCTCGGCACACATTCCGCATCCCTTGCAGAAGTCAAGATCGATTGCATAGGTCTTGTCTTCATTCTGGGTGATACAGCCCTCCGGGCAGATGAGCTGGCATGTTCCGCATTTGGTGCATTTTTCGATGTCTAAGATTGGGTAGTAGACACGCCAGGAACCTGTTTTATTGTTTCTGCTCTGTCCTGGTCTTGCAGTACATCCGATTCCAAGCGGCATTAGTATGCTCCCTCCTTAATCATCTCATATGCACGTTTTGCTGCGGCAAAGTTGGTTGCGGCAAGTTTTCCAGGGAATCTCTCTTCAATTGCACCTTTGAGTGCTTCGAGAGTGATTTCTCCGCTTGCTGCTGCAAATGCTCCCATTAAAGTAGTATTGGTAATCGGGAGACCAATCTCTTCGATTGCAATCTTGGTTGCATCGAATGCGATTACTTTGACGCCTGCTGGGACGTTGTATTCTCCTTTCTTCTCAGTATTGATAAGGACAATTCCTCCGTCTTTCATTCCGGAGAAAACATTGACATCGCGAATTAATGTGCTGTCCTGAACAATTACGTAGTCCGGCTCGTAAACCTGGCTTCTCAGGCGAATCTTTTCGTCGCTGAACCGCACGAATGCCTGAACCGGCGCGCCGCGGCGTTCTACACCGAATGCCGGGAAGGCCTGGGAAAAGACGCCGGCAGTAAAGGCCGCTGTGGCAATAAGCTCAGCAGCGGTCACAGAACCCTGTCCGCCTCTTCCGTGGATGCGAAGTTCTTTCATAACGCATATATTTATCACGATTAATCAATATGAATTTGCCGCCTTACTGTCTCTAAGAGACGTGCCTTGCGCCCCGCCGGAGGCTCTTTATTCCTGACGCGCCAACATAGATTATCTATGTCTTCGAAGTGTGCCGTCTGTAAGGGAAAAGGTATGTGCGGTCTTCCGGCGTGTCCTATAACCCGCAGATTCCATGCGCTCAAAGAGACAAAGCCTGTCTCTGAGTACATGGGTGCATCCCCGTCTGTTTTTGTTGGAAGCTTCGGCTATCCAAGAGTTGTCGGAGGGCCTTTGATGATTAATGATTCCGACAACCCTCTCGACTGGGTAAGGCAGAAATTTTCGATTGATGATATAGTTTCCATCCGCTCAAGAACAATTCGCGGAGGGCAGACGCTTGATGTTAAGCTCCCTGATGTTTCCAAGGTTCAGGAGATTGCCCTATCGTCAAAGCCGCTGGATGTTGAAGTGGCTTTTGCAAAACCGATTCAGTTCGATGTATCCTTTGACGGCGATGTAACCCCGACAGGACTTTCCGGCGAGATGAAAAAACTCGATGTAATCGACAATGCAAAGGTCTCAAGAATTGTTGATTCATGTACTTCTGATACCGATTTGAAAGCAACAGAGGCAGCCCGCATAATGTTCGAGAACGGAACTGATGTATATAAGATTACAAATCTTCTGTCAGCAGGTCTAATGGGTCTTGAGCGGAACAGAAAAGTTGTTCCAACCAGATGGGCAATCACAGCAACAGACGACATGCTTTGCTCGTCGTACAAGTCAGAGGTTCTGAAGTGCCCGGCACTTCCCGAGTATGAAGTGTTCTGCGACACACTTCACGGAAACTCTATGTGCTTTGTTCTAATCCCTTCGAACGATTGGCGTTTCGAGATGGTTGAACGCTGGCAGAAGAAATCCCTCTGGGCAGATGACGAGGAAACAATCATCGTGGACGGAGAAAAGGGAAAGACAAAACGGGAATACTCACCCATTGCCGGAGCGTATTATGCAGCCCGTCTTGCAGTTCTGGAGTATCTGCATTCAAGGAAAGCCTGTGCACGGGTTATATGTATTCGTGATATCTCAGGAGAGTACTGGGCACCTCTTGGAGTATGGGTAATCCGGGAGGCATCACATGCAGCCCTTTCAAAGGAGCCAAAGCGTTTTGGAACATTATCAGAAGCTGTAACTGCCGCATGCACTGCTCTTGATACAAGTTTCTGGGTTACTAAAATGGGATTATTAAAAGATATCAGACAGCAGAAAACGCTATTCGATTTCTGATTCTGCGGTTTTTTTTCTGTGCTGCGTACTGCTGTCTGAGTATCTCTTTTTTAAAAATAAAAGAGAGGGAGTGGGTTTGGACTTATGCAGATGCCGTCGGCTGAGAAGTTGTCATAGTGTTTGGGAAGTAAAGCATCTGTCTTGCATCACGGAAGTTGAACTTCTCGATGATTAATCCGTTTTCCTTTAAGCGGCGAAGTGCATATCTGACAGTACGAGGAGCGAGTCCGGTCGCAAGGACAAGATCTTTGTGGGTCTGTGAGCCAGTTACTTCCAGGTGCTGCAGGATAGTAATACAGGATTGAGGCATGGTTCTTCTTTGCATACATAATATTTGTCTTTAAAATATATAAATCTTTGCAGAATTGTTCTAAACCAAACGAACAATAATTATGACAAACAAGAGTAGTTCGCCAATTACCAAACAAAAATGACAAGAATAAATTAATTGTCCGATAAGACAAATATTAATCCATGCTGACGAAAATGGAGAAAAAAGCCCTTGGCGTGCTTTTCACTGTGACTGTCATTCTCATCATTTTCTATCTCTGCTTTGGTGTATTGTATCCGGATGCAGGAGTTGTCCAATACACACCAGAGACTCCGGAAAAAACGCGCGTAACATATGAGGGAATTATCCTCGAATCAAAGATAACTTCGACAGGAGGCCATGTGCTTTTGGATGTCTCAGGAGTTACAGTATTTGTAGAAGGAGGAGCTGATAACATATTCTACAAAACAGGAGACAGAATCAGAGTTACAGGAATCGTTGAAACTTACGGCAGTTCAAAAGAGATATCAGTAGGACCATCAGGCTCGATTTTGATTATCGAATAACCGGTGTTTATTTTACAGGCAGAAACCAAATCCTATGTATGACTGAATATCCAAAACCAGGAGACACTGTTGATCTTCTGACATTAAGAGATTTTCGTATCCGCGAGAAAATCAATGTCTATCTGTATATGGATGAAGAAATTGCGGCAAACTCAACCGTGGAAGAGGATATCAAAAAATACCGCTTCACCGACATGGACTTTAGACCGGTCTTAGAGATTGAAGACTGGTTTAAGAATATGCAAAAACAGATGAAGCAGATTGTAGGTCCTGCTGCAAATGTTGAGCAGATGTTAAAGGAACAGCCGCTTGCAGCAGAAATCATTGACACAGGCGTCTTAGAAACCCCAGTAGGTCTTCGCCCGTATCTCAAATGTCTTCTCCCGTTCATTGACGAGATGGAAGAGATTGAGGTGCGTCAGGCAACAGGAATTAAAAATCAGTAATGTTTTATAGAACAGCAATCCATATTGTTTTATAAAACTATGTCTTCAGACAGACTTCTCCAAAATGTCGTAAGTATCCTTCTAATGACTGGATACAATGTCTCAGAACGCTGCGAGATTCGCCCACGCAGTTTTGATCTGATGACGACCAACGGAGAAAATCTGTTTGTGATAAAAGTTGTATCTCAGATTGACAGCGTAAATGAAGATGTGGCATGGGATCTGGATAAAATTGCCAGCCACCTTCACGCAGTGCCTCTTATTATCGGAGAACGCGCCCGCGATATCCCGCTTGAACGCGGTGCTATCTACTTAAGATACGGCATCAACGCAATATCCCCGGCTACTTTGTATGATTATCTGGCTGAAGGAGAGATGCCGCTTGTTTATGCATCGCCTGGCGGTCTTTATGTAAATATTGACGCAGACCGCCTTCGCGAACTTCGCGAAAGCATGGCTATGTCTTTGGGAGACTTAGCCCATGCATTAGGAGTTTCGAGGAGAACTGTCAGCAAATACGAAAGCGGCATGGGAACAACTCTTGAGATGGCAATGCGCCTCGAAGAGTTCTTCGATGACGATATTGTAATGCCGATAGACCTGTTAAATTACGTACCGGTAGAAGAGGAAAGAACTCCGGCATCCCTTCCGTCTGCAAGAACCGAAGGCGAGACACAGGAAAAACCTGAAGAACACCTAAGATCCATTGGAATCAGTGTTCATGAACTAAGACGCGCCCCGTTCCATGCCTTTGCTGTGTTTGAGAACGAAACAATCCTAACCTGTTACGGAACACCGCAAAAGACAGTCCAGAGAGCCGAGCTTCTTGGAAACATCTCGCAGATTTCAGGAACCCACTCGCTTTGTGTGGTGACTGATTACAGTAAAGAAAAGAAGATCGGTTCAACTCTTGTTATCGGAGACAAAAGGCTCAAAGATGTTGAGGACGGAGAGGATTTACTGTCTATGGTTGCGGAGCGCTCATAGAAAGAACCAGAAACTATTGTTCTCTCTATGGCCAATATATAGTTATGGCTTCAGGAAAAACATTACTTGCGGCAGGAATCCTTGTCGGATGGATGTTTTGCGTAGCCCTTGTAATGATTCTGGCGCGATTGATAAACATTGAAATCTTTTTCGTGCTCTGGTTAATCGGAGCATTGATTATTACGGAATTCATCTCCCTCTCGACTCTTCGCCCGAAATGGAGAACTTATCAGTTAGTCATGCTTGGAACAGGCGTTGGAATCTTTGGAATCATTATCCTGATGAAGGTCATTGATATTATTCTATGAAACGCCAATCGGTTCTTCCATTTGTCCTTGCGGGACTTGCACTTATTCTCTTTGCTGTAGTTTTGGGACTCAGTGGTGGTACAGTTCTCTATGAAGCATCAGATGATGCGTATTCTCCATCTCATAAAGATGTTAGTGCAGTCTCTGTGATGACAACAGAAGAGGCTGAGACGATTCTGCCGTTGATGGCAGAGATTATGCTTCAAAGCTCAAAGATTAGTCTTGAAATTGATGCAAAAGACTTTGCGTATTCTGAGCGTGAGCTTCAAGAATATGCAAATCTCATCAAACGTCTGAAATCCAACAATGCAAAAATCAATCTTGGCAATACTGAACTAAATGATTTCCGCATTTCTGCTGAAGAGTTAAATATTGCACTTGAAGTTTTAAACTCAGATGTTGCAAGAATGGAAGAGATTAAGCAGGAAATCCGTGATGGTTCTGTTGATGCCTCATCACTTGCCGCCCTTTACTCAGAGATGCAGGCATTATCCAAAGAGATTACACTGACTGCTGAGACCTACTCACAAACAGCAGATAAAGTAATTGAGACAGCAAAGAAACAGGATCTTGACACATCCCACATGGATCAGGCTGTCTCAACGGTTAACAAAGTAGCCGCAAATGCCTTGTCATCACTCCCATCAACTCCATCAGATTTACCAATTCTATTTACAATATCTGATGATACATTTGTGTATGGAGATACACTGTTAATTGAGGGAAGTTCGAAATTATCAGGACAACATGAGATTTATCTAGATACACGTGTGTGGGGAACTGTGAATTTAAATAAACCTGGCGCATTTACCAAGAGTTTCAAAATCACAAATATCTCTAAAGGACTGCACACAATATCTATTCAGAGCCAGGGAAAAGTATCCAAACAAGACACAATAACCATACTAACAACAAATACCTCTGTCTTCATAAGTTCTGCTAAAGTTAGCGGAAACACAGTAACCATTACCGGAGGACTGCAAACAGTAAATGAAGTGTGGGTGTCTGGTGCAAAGGTTGATGTCTATGCAGATGGAATTGGTCTTCTTGGAACTAATGTAACAAATAAAAATGGTGTATTCACTATTCAGACAGAACTTGAAGACGGAGTTTATCAAGTGTATGCTGAATTCTCTGACGTATCATTCCCTCTTGAAAGAAGTGTTAGCGAGCCATTTACCGTTAAAGTCTCTCAGTCATTCCTTCTGCCAATATTAGGTGCAGCAGTTCTTGGTGTTGCCGCATTTATTGGTATTAGGATTTTCCGAAAGAGAAAAACATCTGCTTTACCTGATAATACAGAATTTGAAGTAACAGAACTGAATGTAGTAAAACCGACTGCTACTCAAAAGATTGTAAAAAAGATTCGTAAGATAATCAGTGGTTCAGCAAAGACTGGAGATTCAGATAAACTGCGTGTTCTCTATCATGAGACTATTTCTGTTATCTCCCATTATGAAGGAATTAGCAATACAGAAGTGAAAACACCGCGTGAGATACTGCGCGAGATAGGTGATGTAACTGATGACATTGGTGAATTCATAACAGAGTATGAGTATTTACACTATGCCTATATTGAAATTAGAGAGAGTGACTTAACAAAAATGAAATATATTGCCAAAAAAATTCAGGAGACATATCATGAAAACAAAGAATAAATTATATGCAGTAACTTTACTGATTCTACTGCTGTCAGCAGTCTTTGTATCTGCAGTATCTGCAGACACACTTGAACCATGGGAAGAAGAATTTTTAGAAGAGTACGGCGAGTACTGGATGTATGAGGACTATGGAAATCAGTGGTTCGAATACTTCTTATACGAAGGAAACGACGAAGAGCGTTATAACGAACTTTCCTTGATGTACCAGAATTTGGCCGCACAAAATGCAGTTCCTTCCAACTCTGTATTAGAACCATGGGAAGAGAGGTTCTTACTTGAATACGGTGAGGATTGGATGTATGAAGACTTAGAGAATTTTGATAAATCATGGATTTATCTGAATTACGGTGTCAACTGGTTCGAGTACTATCTTGATGAAGGAGAAGACGAACTGTACAACACGCTGCTTCAGATGTATGAAGAGCAAAAGGCACAAAATACCGTCCCTTTCAAAACATCAGACATATCAGTAGATGGTAGTTCCAACCTATCTGTTCAGAATACATCCAATACTACAGTTCTGGACTCCACAAATACCTCAATACTGAATATCACCAATACAACAACTCTGAATACTACAAACACCACGATACAGAATTTAACAAATCCATCTATCCTGAACACAACAAATACTTCATCTCTCAATGTCACTGAAAAACCAGATCAAAATGAGACAGTAACACCAAACCAGAATCCTGAAAATGGCATCCCAATCATTCCAATTATTGTAGGAACAGTTATTGCAGTGATTCTTGTCACAGGAGTTGTTGTTCTGGTTCTTCGTAAACGTTCTGTCTCTGAACCTGTTGATACACCAACTCGAGTTCAGGAAATGACTCAAACAGAAGAGAGAATAGATGTTTCAACAGAAGAGAATGCAGAATCTGTGGAAATACCTACTGTAATATCAAAACCTGAACTGATGCTTGCCACACCAAAAGAGTGTTACGTAGCAGTATTATTACATCTCGCAGACAAACACGGAATACCCCACAGTGAATCCCTTACCCCAAGACAGCTTCTCGAATTTGGAGAACCAACTGCTGAATTAACTGAATTCATTAAACACTACGAACAGATTCGCTACGCACCAAAGACAGGTGAAGAGGATATCGCAAAACTTGCAGAACTCGCAGGAAAAATCCTAAAACAGTAATTACATGAGAAAACTTACCGTTGTTGCCCTAATTGTAGTCATCCTCACCGTTACAGTTACCCTTGGGCAGTTTGCCGGAACATCAGATGAGTATTCACGATATAATTCCGGATGGAACGGAACATCTGAGTTTTTCGGTGACATATCTGATGAGCAGTGTGTGTGGTATGCCAAAGACATAAGCGACAAGTCCGGCACCATACTTCTCATAATTGCCCCGTCTGCTGACTTCACAGGAGAGGGACTTTTAGAGTATCTGCAATCTGGAAACGTACTTCTCATATTTGATCAGGAAGGAAACACCAACTCTTTCCTGACAGATATCGGATGCAGTATACAGGTGCATGACGCAGAAGTACGTTCATCTAATATGGAGTACAAGGATTCCGGTCTGTTCCGTGCAGATGCTCTGGCAAACCTCCTTGGAACAAATGTATCACATATCTTCTTCAACTACCCCGGATATGTTACCGGAGGAGAGACAATTATCCAGACATCACATCTTGCATGGGTTGACAAAGACGGGGACAACACTGCAGACAAGGATGAAACACTGAAAGTTTATTCTCTTGCGGCATCAGAAACTATTAGCAACGGAAAGATTGTGGTTATTGCCGACCCGTCACTATTTGTCAACAACATGCTTGACAGAAAGCACACGGAAAACATGGCTGTACTCTCTGCTCTCCTTGCAGAAGACACATATGTTTACCAGGCAGAAACAAAAACCACAGACGGAGGGGGAATTACAGGATTACTCTCCCTCCTTCACCAGTTCCCGGCAGCAGGAGTTGGTCTCTTTGGCATTATCTTCCTTGGAGGAGGGATTATTTACCTTTGGAGAAGGAGTTAATCATGAGTGAAAAACCAGATATGAAAGAAGTACGTGAATTCTATGAAAAGATGCAGGAGTCTCTGCAGAAGTTTATCGTAGGATATGATGAGCTTATTAACACATTAACCATTGCTCTCTTAAGTGATGGTACAATTATAATCGAAGGAGTTCCTGGAACTGCAAAAACCAGTGACTGCAAACTATTTGCTAAAAAGATTGGTGGAACTTTTGGCCGTCTGCAGGGTGCTGTTGATATTCAGCCAATTGATATCCTTGGAATGCGGACATATACTAAAGAAAGCGGTTTCACCTTTACCAAAGGTCCGGTCTTCTCAAACATCTTCTTAGTAGATGAGATGAACCGCTTAACTCCAAAGGCACAGGGTGCTCTCCTTGAGGCTATGGCAGAGCGTCAGGTAACCATTGATAACGAGCGTTACCAGCTTAGCAGTCCATTTATGGTTATCGCCACTCAGAACCCGTATGAAATGGAAGGTACCTTCATGCTTATCGAAGCACAGAAGGACAGATTCACCTACAACGTACAGGTAAACCCGCTCTCTGCTGAGGATGAGATGAAAATCCTTGCCCGCGATATGAATCGGGATTTAGATTTAAAGAGTCTGCTTGCCAAAGAGACTGCCATTACAACTCCAGAGAATATCGCAAAAATGCAGGAAGCTGTCCGCACAGTCTATGCAAGTGAGGATATCTTAGGATACATTGCAGATTTAGTGACTGCAACCAGGAAACACAGTGATGTAAAACTTGGAGTCAGTACCAGGGGCTCTCTTGCCCTCCTTCGCGGAGCTCAGGCATATGCCGCAATTCAGGGAAGAGATTATATCATCCCGGATGATGTAAAACACCTTGTACCTTATGTTTTCTCACACCGCATTATGCTGAAACGTGAGGCACAGCTTACAGGTGTTACCGTACCATCTGTTATCTCTGCAATTCTTGAATCAGTTCCAGTGAGATAAGCAGTATGTATCCAACCCCGCTCTCCCTTCTCCTTCTTCTTTTTGCGGTGCCGGCATTTGTATATGCATGGCTTATGAACAGTGGGAATGCTGCTGCTGTCGGGCTTGGTATCCTTGCTTTTCTTCTGATTCGCGGTCTCTCTTTCCTGCAGGAACTGCGCTCATATACTGAATCTCTTACAATCTCCCGTGAAGCAGACTCTGCAATTTTAACTCAAGGAGGGAACGTCCGGGTAACAACATCAGTTTCCGCCAAAAAAACAGACCTGTCAGTATCTATGTCTGATGTTCCACCTACAGGTTCTGTTCTCGTTCAGGGAAGTTTCGACATAAAAAACGGAAATACAGAATACCTTCTAAGAATTCCAGTTTCCGGCCGTTCTTCCTTTGGGGGAATATCCGTTTCGGCTCAGGACGCATTCTTCAAAACAACAATCCCTGTACCTTACGCAAAATCACCCGAGCTAAAGGTCTATTCTGCAGGAATCGCCGCAACATTTAATCAGGATGGATTTTCACCAATTGAAGATGCCAAAGAGCGTGATTACTTTGCATTAATTTCCGGAACTGAGGCACGGTATTACCGACCATACGCCATAGGAGATAATGTCTCAGATATCAACTGGAAGCTTTCTGCAAAATATGACGAACTATATGTTCAGATGAAAACCGATTCTTCAGGAGCTAATCCAATCCTGGTTTTTGATTTACCGGAAGAAGGGACACCTGAAAAAACAGTTGCAGCTTTTGCTGATGCTGCTGTCGGTGCTATTGAGCGACTGAATAGGAGAGACTCATACCCGGTTATTGTCTACAGTGGTGCAGACTGTCTCTGGATTGGAACCTCTAAGCATAAGGAGGAGATTTTCGCACGTCTTTCTCTTGCCGGAAAAATCCGTCGTGAAACTGCACTTTTCCGTCACAGACATGTAGCATCCCTCATGAAAGAGGCATCCTCCATCCCTGAGAAAAATGACTTCTCAACCAAAATCAAGAATGCATTATCTTTCTCTCACAAGAGATACCCAACCACATTTGAGCAGAACATCAAAAACATCACCTCCGAAGCAACGCTTTTAGAGAACTCTGAGCGTACTTCTCTTGATGATACCAGCATTTATGTGGTCTCCTGTGCTCTTGGAGATATCAGTAATCTCTCCTATCTTATCGCTGACGCAACAGTACAGCAAAGAGACGTAGTCTTCATTCTTGGAGGAATCCGTGATACCGAGCGTGAAAAGCAGGTCATATCTGCACTCTTTTCGGCAGGGGCCTCATCTGTGGAGGTTCTGTCATGATTTCAAAAGTATTTGCAATACTCTTTGCTGTCTTTGGTGTACTTCTTGCATGGACATCAACTTACATCCCGGCTGCTATCTTCGCCATATTGTATCTGATATTCTTCTTTATTCCATTGAAGAGCTTCGAGACACGTTTAATCATGCTTGCCGCATCAGGTCTGCCGATTATATTAGCATCAGGAAACCCGGTATTTACCGGAATAGTAACACTTATCCTTCTGCTATCTCTGCTGAGCGTAACTAATGCTCTGTCTAGAAAAACCATTGTCTTTGCTGTGGTTTCTGCTGTTGCTGCTTGGATTTGTGCTTTCCAGTCCACAGCAGTTGTTGCTGTAATAATTAGTATCGTCTTCGTAATTCTTGGTGTATATATCATCTTTATTACTGAGTACAGAATACGGAAAAAACTCAGGGTGAATCCTCATGAACGTATTTAAAAACACTACCCACCTTGCTTCAGGAATACTCTTCGCCGCATCAATTGTGGTTTTCCTGATAACTGCTCTGACCAACCGTGGAGATATGACAAGTGCAGTCCTTGTTCTCTGCGGATTTATGCTCCTTGTAACCGGAGTATTTATTCTGATTACTTCAGAACGTACTCCAATGCCTGCATTCTTAACAGAGCTTATGCCGGTTCAGGGAACTGTAAACCTTGCACGCGCTTTTGCAGACTTGGGTGTTACAAGCAGTACTCTTCACCGCTATCTTCCAGAATCAGGCAATGTAATCCAAATTAACCCGGTAACCGGCGGAAAAATCCCAAACCTTCCAGAAGATACAACATTTATCACCATTGGTGAATGGAACGGTATTTCATACCCGGCAATCTCATCACCGCTCCTTATGAAACTGAAAAAGGATGATCATTTATCTGTTCCAAAGAACAACTTCGAGATGCTCTCCACGTGTCTTTCTGAGGTATTCTCAGATTACCTTGCTGTTGCGGAAAAGGTTTCTGTGGTTAAGAATGACAAATCTATTGTCGTTACTCTGAATAAGTTCTCCCCTGTATCTCTTTGTCAAGCAATACAGGAGATATCTCCAAAATGCTGTACTATGGTAGGATGTCCTATCTGCAGTCTTGCAGCATCGATTATTGCAGAAAGTGAGGATATGGATGTATTATCAGACAGCGCAGAACTTTCAGGCACTACGCTTACGCTTGTATTCAGTCTCTATGCATCATAGGTGCGCGCATGAGTGATACTGATAAAATTGATCACCCGCGTATGATATTCGGCGCGGTTGGTTTAGCAATGGGTGTAGCCACCCTGGTTCTTTCTATTCTTAATGCGGTTGAACCAGACATAGCTGTTTTATTCCTGTCAATTAGTGTAATCTGTTTTGGAATATCTGCTTTGATGCCAAAACGGTAACTGTTAATATCTGAATTCACATACAAGAGGATATCAGGATTATGCTTTACGAACTGTATGAAAAACGAATCAGAGACGGTTTAACAGTTTTTCCAAGGGAAATTTGTCTCATGATTTCTGGAGATGAATTGGAAACAGATTCATCTAAACTTCTCGAAATTCTGCAGTTGGTAAAAGAGTTTCCAAAAATAAAATCCTGTATTATCCACATAAGCTCCGACTCCGAATACATCCCGCTCCCGCTTTCAGAGATGGAAAAGCATGCATCAATTCGTGTCAGTTCATCTCACGGTGACGAGAGATACGGAAGCGGAGCTCTTGATGTCTTAATTGTGATCGGCAAATGCGGAAGACAGGAGATTTGTGATGCAGTATCAAAAATCGCAGAGTCCGGCATCTCACCAGAAGACATTACTGAAGAGATAATCGAAGCAAATCTCCTCTACAAAGTAACTCCGGACTTCATAATCAAAACAGGCGGAAACCACTTAACCGACTTTTTAATCTGGCAGTCGGTCTATTCCGAGCTGTTCTTCTGCGATGTAAACTGGAACAGATTCCGCTACGTTGACTTCCTGCGTGCTCTTCGTGACTTCCAGTCAAGACAGAGCAGATTCGGTAAGTGAGAACCATTATATATTCTCACATCAAACCCCTTTTTGCGTATGTCGCTTAAAGACCTTCTTCATCCAAAAAGTGAGGGCGCAACTTTTGTCAGAGACATTATTCTAATTCTGCTCGTAGTTGCAGGAATAGGTATTGTCCTCTTTGGTGTGTCTGGAACCTGGCCCGCATTAGTCGCAGTCGAATCTGGAAGTATGGAGCCTAACCTTCCAACCTACAGTCTGGTTTTCGTTGTGGATGAAAACCGCTTCGGCGATTGGATGACTCAGGATGAAGCAGAAGCGGCAGATACTCATAAAGTATTCAATGAGTATGGCGATGTGATTGTGTATCAGCCAAACGGAATGAAAGGAGTAACACCAATCATCCACCGTGCAATTACAACAGTTACAAAAGAAGAGGCACAAGCTCTTGGATTTACAGGAGACGCCGCCCACAGCGGAGTTATCACGAAAGGAGATAATGAAATCACCAATCCGTATCCTGACCAGTTTGGAAGTTTCCCAAGTTACGGTATTTCCAGAATGGAGCCGGTAAAAGAGGAGTGGATTGTCGGCAAAGCTGTCTTTGCAATTCCGCTTATCGGGTGGGTGCCTCTCCATATAATAGAAAGTATCCTGATTGCCGCGGCAGTTATTATCTGCATTGAGATTGTAAGCCGCATTGTTTCAAAACGCAAGAGCAGGAAGAGATAATCATGAACGTTAATACAATTCTTTCAGATGTCCTTTCCGGGGCAAGAATGAGTGAGGAGGAAGCAGCATTCTTATTCGGCCTTAAAGGACGCGAG
Source organism: Methanocorpusculum sp. (assembly GCA_017387505.1). Lineage (GTDB taxonomy): Archaea > Halobacteriota > Methanomicrobia > Methanomicrobiales > Methanocorpusculaceae > Methanocorpusculum. The sequence continues at coordinate 43,387 of JAFOFB010000022.1, read as the reverse complement.
GTCTGGAAAGTAGCCGATGCCGCAGATGAACTTCGCGAGCGAAAGGTCGGAAATGCAGTGACCTATGTCCGCAATATGAATATCCACTTAACCAACATCTGCAAGAACCGCTGCGGTCTTTGCGGATTTGGAAGAAAGCCAACCGAGGCTGATGCATTCTGTTTCTCTGAGAAGGAGTTCCGCGAGCACTGCAAAGATGCTCTTTCGAAGAATGTAACAGAGGTCTGCTATCTTGCAGGAATCCACCCGGAGTTTACCGTCGAAAGTTATGAGAATATCATCAGAACTTTTCACGAGGTAATCCCCGGAGTTCATGTTCACGGATGCAGTCCGGATGAGATTTTATACGCGGCTGAAAGAAGCGGGGTTACAACCAAAGAAGCCTTAATCCGTTTAAAGGAGGCAGGTCTTAACTCAGTTCAGGGAACAGCCGCAGAGATTTTAGTTGACCGTGTTCGAAAGATTATCTGCGAGAAGAAGCTTCCAACAGCAGAATGGGTTCGAATCATCCGCGAGGCGGCAGATTTAGGTTTCAAAGCAACGTCAACTATCATGTACGGTTCTGTTGAGACGGACAAAGAGCGTGCAGAACACCTGCGCATTCTCCGTGACCTTCAGGACGAATGCCACCCATTCGAGGAGCTTGTCCCGCTTTCATTCCTGCACAAGAACACACCGTTGGAACAGGCAGGAGTAGTAAACCATGGAGCGACCGGAAGACAGGATGTTTTACTCACCGCAGTTTCCCGTCTCTTCATGGATAATGTGGATAACATCCAGGTTCCGTGGTCTAAGATTGGTCAGAAAATGACTGAAGTCTGTTTAATGGCCGGCGGAAACGATGTTGGAGGAACCATGTTTGTTGACTCCTTATCCCGCGAGGCAGGAACAGCAGAAGGTACTGACTACTTCAGTCCTGAAGATATGCAGATTATGTGTGATGATATGGGTCGTGTGTTAAAACAGAGAGACACGCTCTATCACATTCTCTAACTTTTTTCAAAACAGCCGTATTCGCAGTACCTCTTCCCCCCAGAACAGGATAACCAAACAACCTGGCTCATAAGAGCAGGGGAAGCAGATATCTGCAATATATATCCATGAAACCTACTGGATTATTCAATGCATGCTTTGCCCCATGCGGGCACAGATGATACAGCAGGGAATCAGCCGGCACAAACCGCTAACGCCGGACAGATATTGACACGGGAAAAAGAATTAAAAACCGTTTCCTGTTAGTCTGTATTACTGCACATAATTATTTGTCATGAGAGATAAAATAGATTCCCCCGGAAACGGGGGAAGCTTTTATGCAGTTTAGTTCATCACGAAGAGAGTGAGTGTAAGAATCGTTGCAAACGTTACCCAGAGGATGTATGGAATCATCATCCAGCCGGCAGCGCGGTTTACTTTGAAGAAGTAAATAATCGTTGCAAGCAGAGTTCCCCAGAGAAGAACAATGTTTACGGATGCTCCAAGAAGTGTCTGTACTCCAAAGAACATGAATGACCAGAGGATGTTTAAGATAAGCTGGACTGCGAAGAGAATAAGTGCGGTTTTTCCCTCCATTTTGTTTTTGCCTTCAACATAAACAATTCCTGCGGCAACACCCATTAAGATGTAGAGAATGGTCCACACCGGGGCAAAGAGCCAGTTCGGCGGCTGGAATACTGGTTTGTTCAAGTCAATGAACCACATTGATTCAACAGCAGGCATGGTTACCATACTGCCGAGAAGTCCTGCGGCAAGACATATAAGAACGCCTATTACCACAGGCAGTACAAACGGTTTGATTTTTTCTGTCTGCATAGTAGTATCTACGCAGGCTATTTAAATAAATAGAAAGATTGCGGCAAAAAAAGTGAAAAGATACGATAGAATTGTGGTTGGGTTTAGACCCATCCACGGAGTTTCATTGCCTCAACAACGCGCTCGACTGCGACAACGTATGCTGCCTGGCGCATGTTGATGTTGTATTTTTCTGCTGCTGCATAGACATTTGCGTATGCTGCAGACATTGCTGCGTCGAGTTTTGCATAGACATCCTCGACGGTCCAGTAGTGCATGTACATGTTCTGAACCATCTCGTAGTAGGAGACAGTAACTCCTCCTGCATTGCAGAGGAAGTCAGGAATTACATGAACACCGTTCTTGTGGAGAACTTCGTCTCCTTCCGGAGTGGTCGGACCGTTTGCAAGTTCACAGATAACCTTTGCCTTAACAGTTGCTGCGACTTCTGCGTTGATTGCTCCCTCCTCAGGTGCTGCTGCAACGATGATATCGACTGGAAGTGCCATGACATCGTTGTTGGTGAGTTTTGGAAGTCCCTTGTATCCAACAACAGAGCGGGTCTCTTTCTTGTGTGCCATGAGTGCTTCAATGTCAAGACCTGCTTCTTCGTAGACACCGCCTTTGGAGTCAGTGACTGCAACGACATTGCATCCGAACATGTCGCGGACAAGGGTTGCTGCGAAGCTTCCTGCGTTTCCGAATCCAAGGATTGCAACAGTTGCGCCCTTGAGATCGAAGTTGAGCTTCTTTGATGCTTCACGGAGGGTGTACATACCGCCCTTTGCGGTTGCATCACTGCGGCCGAGGGAACCGCCGACGATAATCGGTTTTCCGGTTACAACACCGAACTGGTTCTTGCCCTGAATGGTGGAGTACTCGTCCATCATCCATGCCATGATCTGACCGTTGGTATATACATCCGGTGCCGGGATATCTACATCCGGACCGAGGTTCTGCCACATTGCGCGGATGTATCCGCGGCTTAAACGCTCAAGTTCACCCTCGGACATTTCCTTCGGGTTGCAGACGATACCGCCCTTTCCTCCGCCAAGCGGAAGTCCAAGGACAGAGCCCTTCCAGGTCATCCATGCTGCAAGTGCACGGACAGTATCGATGGTTTCGTCCGGGTGGTATCTGATACCTCCCTTGTATGGACCAAGTGCATTATTGTACTGGACACGGAATCCCTGGAAGACTTTTGTAGTTCCGTCGTCCATCTTGACTGGAATTGATACCTGAATCTGTCTCTGCGGCTGCAGGAGGATCTCGACAACGCCCTGTTCGAGGTTCAGGATTTTTGCGCAATCCAGAAGCTGCTGCTGGGCCATTTCAAACGGATTTACCTTAGACATGGTTATATTCCTGCCATATTACGGTGAGACATGTCCCTTTCCGTCTTGTGACAATATATGTTTGAATATATTCCTATTAAATCTATTCGACTGATTCAAATTTAGGCTAAGAATATTGCACCAATTCAAAAAAGAAAGCAGAAAAGCCGAATAAAAAAAATCTGTCACATGCGTGCCGCGTTCTATGGCACAGATTAGCACACATGTTATTTACTCTGTGATGTGTGACTTTTGTCGCGCGTGATACAAATAACATCTTAAAGAACGCAGGACAAACAAGTAGTAGTAAAATGGATGTGAACTGGCTGATTCCGGTAATTGTTGCTCTAATGGTGTATGCCTGCATATACTATTATCTCAAATCCAGAAAGGTTCTGCCGCACGTGATTGATTTTATGGGTCCGTGCATTATGATAAAAACGGAGAAGGTCGGATTCTTTGATAAGCTGGCACGCCCGAAGAAGCTTTTGTATGCGTATGCATCAGCAGGTGTGCTTCTTACAATTATCTGCGGTGTTGCTGTTACTCTGCTTTTTGTAATCTCCGGTCTGCTTTCGCTGACAGTTCCAACAGAGCCTATTCCGCCGCAGGATTTACTGCTGATTCCAGGCCTTAACAGTTATGTTCCGTCAACGTTTGCTGTGTGGTTTGCCCTTGTTTTTGCGATGGTAATCCACGAAGCAGGACACGGCATTATCTCACGCGTTGAGAATATGCGTGTTAAGTCCACAGGTCTTTTAACGCTTATTATCCCGATTGGAGCTTTTGTTGAGTCGTACGGTGAGGATGTGGAGAAGGCACGTCTCGGCTCAAAGCTTCGTATGTTTGCCGCAGGCATTACGAATAATATTGTGATTGGAATAATCTGTCTGCTGCTTCTTACAGTTCTTCTTGGAATGGCAGTCCCGGGAGACCATCCGTATGTATACGGTGTCTATTCAGGCTATCCGGCAGAAGAGACAGGTGTTTTACCGGGACTGATTGTTACAGATATCGACGGGATGGCTGTTTATTCTCTTGAAGATATCACAGCAATCATGTCTAATACAAAACCGGGACAGGTTGTAACTCTCTCCGGCGAGTACAAAGGAGAGGCACAGTCCTACGATATCACGCTCGCCGCCGTTCCGGATGACCTTCAGTCCACAATCACACGTGCTGACAGCGAGGCAGGATATCTTGGAATCTCCTTTATGGAACCTGAGACTCTGACTTCCGCGGTTGATGTGCTGACGCATCCAAAGTCACTCTCCGAAGCTGCTGGTTCATTCATGGCTTTCCTGATTCTTCCGTTCTCATCTATGATGGGGGCTGATGTGCTGAGCTTTGTCGCGGCTGATACGCCGGATCCGGCAATTCTTGCAGCTCCGTTCTTTGGATACTGGAGTATTGTTCATCTGCTGTTCTGGTGTGCATGGCTTAATCTGCTTCTTGGAATCTTTAATGCCCTGCCGCTTGGAGGACTGGATGGAGGGCAGATGCTTCGCGAGTCTCTCAGGCATCTCTGCCGCAGGGTTGGATGGGACGAGAGACATGCTTTGAGGATTTGCGGTATGGTAACCTATGTGCTTATCCTGATTGTTATTATGCAGATTATCATGCCGTATATGTGGTAAACCAAATCTAATTTTCATTTTTTTAATTTCACTAAATATCAGTTTCAAATCTCACACCCATCACATTTAATTTGTCATAACACAAATCAATTAGTATTAGCATGTTGCGCCGCCCCATCCTATTAATCCCAGCCCTGCTGGTAATTCTAATCATCTCCATGTTCCTCTCGCTCTGTATTGGAGTGTCAGGATTTTCACTCTTCACCTTCGAAAGCGAACTCATTCAGCGTCTCTTATTCGAAGTACGTCTTCCAAGAATCATTGCCGCAGTCTTAGTGGGTGCAGGACTTGCCGCTGCCGGATGCGCCATGCAGGGACTTTTCAGAAACCCCATGGCAGACCCATACCTTCTTGGAACAAGCTCAGGCGGAGCACTTGGAGCGGCAATCTCAATTGTATTCTTAGGCGGACTGTTCATGCCGGTCTTTGCATTTGCAGGTGCAATCATCTCAATAATTGTAGTCTACTTCGCATCGAAAAGAAACGGGCGTGTCGCTGTTGAAACACTGCTTTTGACAGGAATTGCCGTATCATTCCTGCTCTCTGCAATGCTTTCCTTTATCACCTACATCTCAGGAAACAACCTCCAGCAGATTATGTTCTTCACAATGGGCGACCTCTGGAACGTATACTGGGATGACGTAAGACTTGGACTATTAATCATCTTAGCAGCTCTTGTTCTCTTCATATTCGCACGTGACATGAACGTCATGACCTTAGGCGAAGAAGAAGCAGTACACCTCGGCGTCTCAACAGAAAAAACAAAGAGAGTACTGCTTTTAATCTCCACATTCATCACAGCAATTGCAGTATCTATCGCCGGATGTATCGGATTTATCGGATTAATCGTCCCGCACATCGTCCGCATCATAACAGGCCCGGACCACAGAATCCTTCTTCCTGCCTCAATGGTTGCAGGAGCAATCCTCCTTCTGGCAGCCGACACATTCGCACGCACCCTGCCGACTGAAATCCCGGTTGGAATCGTCACCTCCTTTATCGGAGCTCCGTTCTTCATCTACCTGCTTCGCCGGAGGACACGCGTATGACATTCGCCGCAGAAGCAAAAGACATCACCGTAGGCTACGGAGACCACACAGTCTTAAAATCAGTCTCACTTGACATTGAGCAGGGAGGATTTATCGGAATCCTTGGACCAAACGGATGCGGAAAGACCACCTTCCTTCGCTCACTCTCCAAAGTACTCAAGCCTGAAGACGGAGTAGTCTACATCGACGGAAAAACAGTCTCATCATATGACGCGAAAACATTCGCAAAGACACTCGGATGTGTCAGTCAGGAAACAGAAACAGGCTTCGAGTTCACAGTAAAAGACATCGTCTTAATGGGAAGACACCCGCACATAGGACGCCTTACTCCGCTCAAAGCAGAAGACTACGCAATTGCTGAAGAGGCAATGCGGTTTACAAACGTCTTATCATTCAAAGACAGACTTGTAACCGAACTCTCAGGAGGAGAAAGACAGCGTGTCTTAATCGCCAAAACCTTAGCTCAGCAGCCAAAAATTCTCCTGCTTGATGAGCCCACCAATCATTTAGATGTCTGTCACCAGATTGAAATTCTCCAGCTCATCAGAAGCCTGACACCAAAAATTACCGTAATCGGTGTCCTCCACGACCTAAACCTCGCATCATACTTCTGCGACCGCATTGTACTGATGGAAAAAGGAGAAATTGTATCTGTCGGAACTCCTGCCGAAGTATTAACTCCTGAACGGATATATCAGGTGTTTTCAGTCCGCATGATTATCTCAAAGCACCCGGTTACAGGAAAGCCGTACTTAATCCCGCAGTACGGAATCCCGCAGATTCCCGGAAGCCGCAAAATCCATGTCATCTCAGGAGGCGGTTCTGGGGCAGAACTTTTCTACACCTTATCCCTTCATGGATTCACAGTCACCGCCGGAGTTCTTTCAGCAAATGACTCTGACGCCGCCGCCGCATCAGTTCTTGGAATCGACACCATCTTAGAACCGCCGTTCTCTGCTGTAAGCGAAGAATCAGTTGCCAGACTCAAAGAGATGGTCAAAGCCGCAGACGCGGTTGTTGTAACAGCCATGCCTGTTGGAATTGGAAACATCGCAAATCTCACAGCCCTTCTTGGATGCGGAGTTCCGGTCTACATCGTCGGAGAGTTCGATGACTACACCGGAGGGGCCGCAAAAGATGCAAGACGCAAAATCCTTTCAGAAGGCGGCATCTGTACTGCAGACAGCATGGCCCTGATTAAAAAACTCCTGCCTCTTGAACAATAGGATTCATTAATCCAGACACCAATTATCATAATAGAGATGCGCTATTATTATACCAATAAAACCCTCTATGTCAGAGGAAAATTCAAAGCTGTAAGCACCGGGGTTGACGGCGGAATTCGCGAAGTCTCAACTCTTCTAAACCACACAGTCGCAGAAGACTTCGACCATGAAGACCCTCTGCAATATATTCAGGGACTTCTTGCAAAGCGCGGATATGATAATGACGCCTTCGGACTTTTAACCGCTGTCTGGATGCAGAACCTCTGCGTCTTACAGTTTGACTATATCACAGTCTTTGTAACAGCAGGCGTCACCAACCCGAACCCGGACCCGACAAAGCCGCACACAATCAATATCATCGTGGTGTCTGCCGAAGGCATGTCGGATGCTGCCCTCTTAGAGACCATCATTACAGCAACCGAAGCAAAAGCGCACGCTCTCCGTCTCCTAGGACGCGACTTCACCGGAACCACATCTGACGCAGTGATTGCCGCATGTGAAGGAGAAGTTGTCCACACTTATGCCGGAACATACACCGAGCCTGGAAAGCGCATCTATGCAGCTGTTCTCCACGGAGTAATGGAGGCAGTAAAACGCCATGAAGAAACAGTAATCCGCAAAAGACCATCCTACTTCATCTACAGCCGATACGGAGAAGAAGGCTGGTTTGAGTGGATAAAAGAGGACTGTCCGTACTATCCGTGCGGAGATGAATCTCTTGGCGAATGGATTGACAGCACATCCCTTGGAACAAAAATCTGGGCATGCTCCAACTGCCGTCTGCTTCACGAACCAAAGCGTGCCAGATACCTAAAAGAACACCCGGACGCAGAATTTTCGGAGATAAGAAACCTTGAATAATTTAGCAATTGTAAAAATACCGGCCATCCGTTACAAAGGAGGGGAGGTTGGGGAGATCACAGAACCAGTGGTCGTCGAAGACAAAATCACCCTCTACTTAAACGGTAAAAAGTACATCACAATGGTCGCAACAAATGACTCCTTAACCGAACTTGGTGCAGGATTCTTTGTCGCGGCAGGAATCGCAAAACGTATTTTAACCGTCACCGTTGAAGGGCTGGATGTTTTTGTTGAAGCAGACGATGTCAAGTGCATTGACGGAGCGTTAGAGTCCTCCGGCGGATTTGAACCCGGACATGCTGAATTTGTTTCTGCAAATAAATCACGTATTACCCCAGATGAGATTTTTGAAATCCGCGAAGCATTAAACGGAGATGCATGGGGCGAGACAGGCGGTCTGCACTGCACGGTTCTCTATCACAACCACAAACAGGCAGCAGTATTCTCTGATATCGGACGCCACAACACGGTTGACAAGGCAATCGGATACATGACGCTTAACGGATTAAACCCTGCTGAGTGTGTTATCGGATGTACAGGAAGACAGCCTGTAGGCATGGTCTCCAAAGCGGCAAACGCCGGAATTCCAATCATTGTATCCCGTGCGGCATCAACCTCTGCCGGAATTGAAGCAGCAGAAAAGAGCGGAGTGACTCTAATCTGCTTCACAAGAGACAGACGCTTTACAGTTTATGCTCATCCGGAAAGAATTTCTGGAATCTAATTTCTGAGATTCCAAGATTACACTTTTTTTATCGTACCTCCACAATAATAGCATCGGGCGATTAATAACTACTCAAAAACAAATATATTGTATCTATGCCGGACATATCAGATTACTTCCCTTATCAGGGATATCGCAAAAATCAGCAGGAGATGCTGGAAGCCGCAGCCCGCGCTGCCGCAAACAACAGTGTGCTTCTAATCGACGCACCAACCGGAAGCGGAAAATCCAGTGTTGTTTCAGCCCTTCTTGCAAAAGCAGCCGGCAAAAAAATTATAATCGCAGTTAGAACCATCTCCCAGCTTCAAATTTTCATCCGCGAACTTGATATGATCCGCATCAAAAAACAGCGGGATTTGAAGTTCACATATCTGATAGGCAAAGGAAACATGTGCCCGCTTGGAGGATACGGAGATGTATACCGCAGATGCGAAGGAGTAAAAGCATTTACAACCTCTCTGATGCAGCAGAGAGCAGAACGCGGCTCATATGACCCGTCTCAGGACAAAGTAATCCGCGACCAGATTGCACGGCAGGACAAAGACCACCCGTTAATCTGCCCTTACTTTGTAAACAGCAGGGTTTTTGTCCCGTCCGAAGAAGGCGGACGCCGTATGGTGCCGTCTCCTGATATCAGGAAAAAATCAGAGACCGCACAGAAAAAAGTCGTAACTCCTGCAGACCTGCACACATTCGCAGGACGGTGCTGTCCGTATGACCTGATGCTCTCCGCAGCCAAAGGAGCTGATGTTCTCATCTGCAACTATTACCACCTTTTCAGCGATGAGATTCGCGAACAGCTCTACGTAAACCTTGGATGCGAAGAGCAGAATGTGATTCTGCTCTTAGACGAAGCCCACAACTTAGGCGATGTTGTGCAGACAATCGAAAGCATTAGAATTCGTGAATCAGATATCGAAGCCGCCGCCTCTGAGCTTGCCGGACTTCGCGAGAGAGTTCGCGGAAGCGAAGCCATCCGTCATATTCTGCCACGTATTGCACAGTTCATGGACGGTCTTCGCCGTTCCACTGAAGTTGAAGACTGGTTCGATCCTGAAATCTTCAACCGCATCATAATCCGCGGTTCGCTCTACAACAAGCCCGAAGACATGATGGAGGATGTAATAGCAATCAAAGAGGCACTCCGAAACATGAGCATAGAAAAAGGAGACTTCAGAGAGACAGCAATCGAAAAACTCTGTGAGTTCTTAATCCGCCTATACCGCTCATCCACCGACTCCGCATTCCTTACTGTCTACACCAAAGACGCAGAAGCTGTAACCCTTGAGGTCCGAAACATTGACCCGGCAAACCGTCTGCAGGAGTTAGCCTCCAAACACGCGGCAACGGTTCTCATCAGCGGAACTTTATCTCCTGTTGATGCATACCGCAGATACTACTTTGGAGATATGCCGGTTGAAACAATATCTCTTGCAAACTCATTCCCGAAGGAAAACCGTATGGTCCTTGGAGCGGCAGACATCACAACCGCTTTTTCCAAACGGCAGAACGCAGAGAATACCAAAGCCATCGAAGACTACATCATGGCTTTCTCAAAGCTTCCAGGAAATGTCGCGGTGTACTTCCCGTCCTATCAGCTCCAGACTCAGTTTGCAAATGCCTGTGCATCACGCATCAGAAACAAAGTGGTCTTTATCGAGCCGCGTGAATCAGCCGAGGCAACCGAAGCACTCAAAGAGTTCGTAAGCCTTCCATCAAAGAAGAAGTCCGGCATCATGTTTGCTGTCTGCGGCGGAAAGTGGAGCGAGGGGCTTGATTACAGAGGCGACCAGATGACCGCCGCCATGGTTATAGGACTGCCTCTTGCTCCGTTCACGCCAGTCCGCCGTATGGTAAACAGTTACTTCAAACGAAAGTTCGGAGAGCAGGGAGAGTTTATCGCATACACTCTTCCGGCTATAAATAAATCAATGCAGGCGTTGGGTCGTGTGCTTCGAACAGAAACCGACCGCGGCGTCTTAATCCTAGGTGACCAGAGATTCTTAAGCCCGGAAATATTTGCAGGTGTTTCACCATGGATGCAGAAAGAGATGAAACGCTGTACTGTTTCAGAAGTTAAGACTCTTCTTGCCGCGTGGGATTCATAATGCTGTCGGGTTCGTGTTCATTTAATCTCTGGAAGGTCGTTGTTGACTGGGACGAAGCAACAGTCCACCGCGTCCGTTTCCTGAAAACAGCAGATGCGGGCTCAGTTCCGGTTCAGTTTACGAAGTTTCTTGCAGGAAAAGGCACTGACTTTTACCCGCTTACATCATCAGCTCTTTTAGGAGACTCGGTTTACGCAAGAATTTACCGTGAGGTTTCAAAAATCCCGTACGGCAAAACAAAAACCTATGCAGAGATTGCAGAGGCCGCAGGCACACATGCAAGGGTTGTTGGAAATGCAATGTCCAGAAATCCAACTCCGCTTATCATTCCATGTCATAGAGTGGTTGGAACAGACGGGCTTGGCGGCTTTTCTCCTGATATTGAGATTAAGAAGGCATTGCTTGCAATGGAGAAAAAGATTGTAAAACTCCAGAAGTAGAGCATTTCCTGACACATATAAAAAGCATCCCAAACCGTGTTTCTTGAATTCGGGGTGCGGGACGGCGACTCCGGCGCGGAGCCGTCCGCGGTGGAAATATCTTCATCTAATTAAGGAGGATTTCTAATAACCTCTATTTTTCAAAAAAATATCTTGAACACTTATTTGAACATAAGATATTTCCACCGCGAGCCGCTCCGCGCCGAAGTCGCGGCTCCGCACCCCAATTCTGAAAAAAAAGTATTGATATTTTTCAAGAATTTATCTGAGATTAGGTAACCCCTATCTTTAACTATTCTAAAACCAATCTAAAAGTACGTATGACTAAGATGGAACTTATGCAAATTATCTTCCATGATGGGAAACCAGATGGAATTAGAACATGCATGAGACGGTTATCACCAATGAAGGCATATGTCATCCCGCGGTCATGTCTCAGTGATGCTAAAAATATAACAGGAATCAATAATCCCGGAATCTACTTTTTGATAAATGATGAAGGAGGTATCCTTACTGAGATTTACATCGGTCAGACACGTAAAGGAATCGAACGTATGAATGACCACAAATCGCATAAAGGATTCTGGAATAAGGCAGTATTATTCCTTGGAGATTCTGAACATTTCACACTCAATATTATCAGTGGTCTTGAAAAATATGCAATTCAGAAAGCATTAGAATCTAACCGTTATACGCTCTTTAACAAAATTGACCCACAATATCAGATATCTGAGTATGACCAACCGCTTATCGTTTCCATTTATGAAGAAATCGAGTTCATAATGGCAACGCTTGGATATAAAATGAATGCAGGAACAAGCGGTTCTTCTGTAACTGACGGATTCAGAACATCAAGACGGGACATCGTGGCTTTTGGAGTTTACAATGGTGATTCCTTCGATGTACTTCCTGAATCAGAGATAGATTATACACACAAGGTAAACTTGGAGAGTTACAATCAGTTACGGGCAAATTTATTTGCTGACGGGGCAATCGTGAAAAGAGGAGATAAATACTATCTGACAAAAGTTATTTCCTTTAAGTCTCCAAGCGGTGCATCTGATTTTGTTCTCGGAGGAAGTACAAATGGATGGGTTGAATGGAAACGTGATGGAAAAACACTGAATGATATATTTAGAGTGTCGAAGAAGTAAAACTGAATCGAAAAAACATCCTCTAACCCCATGTTGAAATACTCACCCGCCCTATAACAAATCATGATGATCGATGTCCAAAACCCAGCGACCGGAGAACATATCTCTTCTATTCCGGTCTTCTCCGCCTCTGATGTCTCTGCCGCAGCAAACCGTGCTGCAGAAGCCGCAAAGTCATGGGAACATACAGCCGCCTCAGTTCGTGCAGTCAAACTCGTAAATGCAGCATCTCTTATCCGTTCACGCCAGGACTCACTCGCCGCCCTTCTGACACGTGAACAGGGAAAACCGCTTACCGAAGCTAAAAGCGAAATCATGGGTGCGGCTCATGTATTCGAGTACTACGCATCAGTCTGCGGCAGTATAAGAGGAGACGCTCAAAACCTTCCAAACTACGGATATCTGAATGTGATTAGAAAGCCGGTTGGTGTCTGTGCTGCAATCATCCCATGGAATATGCCGGCAATTATCTTTGCATGGAAGGTTGGAGCAGCACTCGCCTGCGGAAATCCAGTTCTTGCAAAGCCGTCAGCAACAGCCCCGCTCACAGTCCAGGCGCTTGGAAACACTCTGCATGAAGCAGGAATCCCGACAGACGTCCTGCAGATTATTACCGGAAACGGCGGAGAAACAGGCCGTGCCCTTGTAGACGAGCCGCTTGTTCGTCATGTCTCATTCACCGGATCTACAGCAACCGGGCGCGAAGTTGGAGCTTCAGCCGGACGTAATCTGAAGCGTGTCCACTTAGAGCTTGGCGGAAATGATGCATTTATCGTAACCAAATCCGCTGATGTCAAACGTGCTGCAGCAGCCGCTGTCCGCCACAGATTCTACAACTGCGGACAGGTCTGTACTTCAGCAAAACGTATCTTAGTCCACGAATCCTGCGAGGACACCTTCGTTGCTCACGCCAAGGACTTAATTGAGCAGATTCATGTCGGAAACGGTCTTCTTGAAAGCAAAATGGGACCACTCAACAACAAAGACCAGCTTGTATTTGTATCAAACGCTGTTGACAATATTGTATCACGCGATGAGGGAACTCTTGTTACAGGAGGAGAACGCATCGAAGGAAAAGGATACTTCTACCGCCCGACACTTCTTCGTGATGTAACACCTGAAGTTGTGTCTGAAGAAATCTTTGGACCTGTTATGTATGTTATTCCATTTAGGACAGACGACGAAGCAATCCAGATTGCAAACAGCACCAAGTACGGCCTTGGATCTTCTGTATGGACTGACCGCTTAGCTGTCGCCCACAAATATGCAGATGAACTTAAAGCAGGTGTTGTATGGGTGAATAAGCACCTTATCTTACCGCCTGAGATGCCTTTTGGAGGCGTTGGAGATTCAGGATTTGGAAGAGAAAACGGTATGGACTTTATCTACGAATACACGGAAGCAAAGAGCATTCTGTTTGGATAAAATAATCCACACTTTTTTTAGCACAACCATTTATTGTCAAATCCGGTTCATTTTAACTCCAAAAATTACATAATAAATCAAGACAATCATTTGGTATTGTGTCATCTGACCAGGCAGTATCTGAAATACTATCCTTTATCCTGATTCTCGGAATCACAGCTTTAGGAATTACAGTATTTACAGCAGCAGTTCTTCCTGAGATGGAAAAATCAGAAGAGATATCTCATGAAAATCAGCTGACCGAATCTGTGCTGTCCGTCAAAACAGGAATTGACAAACTCTGGATTCTTGGAGATTGCGGAATGCAGGGCGGTGCAATATTTTTCCCGGGTTCTGAAATACTCATGGAAGGCGGAACCATTCTGATAAAAGAGGGGACAAAACTTTCATTCGATTATGATGATGGAGAAAAAACTGCATCACTTCTATTCATATCTGTTACCTCTGCGTACCGCACGCTTCAACAAAGTGAATACATCTTAGAAGGCGGAGCTGTCTTTGAGGAAGGAACTGTTTTCCTGCTGCACAGCGAAAAAGACAAGAGTGCGGCACTCATCTGTTTTACGGGAGAGGAGGTGATGCTCTCTGCAAACTGCCCTGTTACGATTTATTACACATACAACAGCTTAGAACATTTTACAAATGTTACAAACCTCACAGTAAGCAGTTCTGAAAACCAGGCTTACTGGAAAAAGAGACTTGTCAATATTGAAAATATCACGCTTCTAAACTATGAAGTAAGGACGGTGGCTGCTGCATGAAATCAGATGAAGCAGTTTCAGAGGTTCTCGGGTTTGTTCTGGTCTTAGGTCTTGTGATAATTCTGGTCTCACTTGTAACCGCAGCCGCTTTGCCGAATCTGATTAAAGAGAGTGAGATTGAGGATAACGAAAAAGCACTATCTTCATTCGAGGGAATAAAAAAAGACATGGACACATTCTGCTTGGCAGAAGTCCCGGGGATGAAAAAACAGGTCATCATCGACACATCAGATAAGGCCAGATTATCAGTATCATACGGCAAAAAAGTTGGAGAGATATACCGCGAGTTGAAAATAACATATGAGGCAGAAAATATTCTCGCAGAAAAAGTCAGGATAGTAATTGACTCAAACGGGCTTACAAGGAACGGGAAGAGTGTTCTTCCGCCGTCTTTTCTCATTGCTGTAAACCCAAAAGATACTGCAGAACAGATGGAAAGCGGTGACAAAATCAGGATTGAGTACAGTTATCAGGGCACAGCTGTTGAAGGAGGAAATACATGGCATCTGTTTTCGATAAGACTGCTTTGAAGAAGGATTCTGCGACATCATCAGCGGTCGCACTCATAATGATTCTGGCAGTTCTGGCAGTCTGTGCCGGAGTCTGGGCTTTGCTTGTAGTTCCAAATGAGATTCGAATGGAAGATGAAAGGGATTTTAATGAGGCAGTATCAGTTCTCTCAGACATCGTGCTTATGTCAGATGGGACTGATTACACCGTATATTTTGCACTCCCGGCAGGAACTTTAAGGCATGCAAACTGCGGAGAGGTTTATACAAATAATGGTGATTCATTACCGCTTACAACACTCATCTATTCACCAGGCGGAGATACATCTTTTGGAATCATGGCAGGAGGCGTGTGGAGGATGGATTCAGGCAATGCTGCATGGATTCTATATCCAAAGATTTCCCATGATTCAGAGACACTCAAATTCTCGCTTCCGGTATTTTTAGGCGATGCCGCGTATGGTTCTTCGAAGCCAATCCCATTGGGCGTTGGTCTTGAAGAAAACTCCATGCATACAATATCTTCGAACAAACTAACAGTATCAGCAAACGAAGAGTGGGCAGCAAATCTTTTTGTAACTCTTTTCCAGGAGACAGCATTTTCATATGATACTTTAGACATTGAGATATCCAGGAATAGAAACAGGGTAACAGCAGAGTTTTCAGCAAAAGAAGGAGACATTTGTCTTGAACTAGATGAAAAAAGATACAAAATCTGCACATAAGATAAAATATGAAAGATGACGCAGTATCAACAGTTCTAGCAACCATTCTTCTTTTTGGAATCATAGTTCTCGCAGCAGGAACATTTGCCTTATTTGCCGCAGAAGAAATCACCAGAAAATCAGAGTCAGGCCCTTATGTTATGTTTCAGGAGTCATCATCACCAAACTATCTATACCATGCAGGAGGAGATTCTCTTTTGAAAGATGAAATCAGAATCTATGCAAAAAACTCAGACATCACAGACAAAACAACCATCAACAAAAAATCATGGGAGATATGGCAAACAGGAGATGCCCTCTTTCTTGGAAAACACAAAACATCCGAGATAACAATAGTCTCCAGAACATCACTTGGAAATGAAATAATCCTCTATGAAGGATTAAATAATAATTAAGTCTTGAAAATTAGAAAGAACTTTTGAAAAGAAATTTGCGGGAAATCCCGCTCAATTTCAATTTTAGTTCTCGAGAACAATCTCGATGCTGATATCTTTTGGAACCTGAATGCGCATAAGCTGACGGAGTGTACGCCCATCTGCGTCAAGGTCGATGAGTCTCTTGTGAACTCTCATCTGCCAGCGGTCCCAGGTTGCCGTACCTTCTCCATCCGGAGATTTTCTGATTGGGACAACGAGTCTCTTGGTCGGCAGTGGGATAGGTCCAGCCATATTTACACCGGTACGCTCTGCAATCTCACGGATACGGCTGCAAACCGTCTCCACTTTCTCATAATCTGTTCCCGTAAGGCGTATTCTGGCTTTCTGCATTATATATTCACCCAAAAAAATTCGTGTGTTGATGAGATTATCTCATCTGCTTTGCCTTGATTGCGAGAACAAGACCTGCTGCGACAGTCATACCCATATCACGGACTGCGAATCTTCCGAGCTGTGGGAATTCCTTTGCAGTCTCGATAACGAGCGGGCGGGTCGGAGTGATGGTACAGATTGCTGCATCGCCAGCCTTAAGGAATGCCGGGTTCTCTTCCTTGACCTGTCCAGAGCGTGGGTCGAGCTTCTTGTTGAGCTCAGTGAACATACATGCAGTCTGGGAAGTGTGGCAGTGGAAGACCGGGGTGTATCCGACGGAAAGGACGGATGGGTGCTGAAGGACAACGACCTGTGCGGTGAACTCTTCTGCAACTGTTGGCGGGTGCTCGACTGGACCACAGACATCTCCGCGGCGGACGTCGTTCTTTGCGATACCACGGACGTTGAAACCAACGTTGTCTCCCGGAATTGCCTCTGGGAATTCTTCGTGGTGCATTTCGATGGACTTAACTTCACCAGTTACGTTTGCTGGCATGAAGGAGACCTTCTGACCCTTCTTGAGGATACCAGTCTCGACACGTCCTACTGGGACAGTTCCAACACCAGAGATGGTGTAAACGTCCTGGATCGGAAGTCTGAGGGACTTGTCAGTCGGCATGTCCGGCTGCTTGAAGTTGTCGAGTGCTGCAAGGAGAGTGGTTCCCTTGTACCATGGGGTGTTTGCAGATGCTTCCTTGATGTTGTCGCCGACGAATGCGGAAATTGGGATGAACGGAGTCTCGGATGGCTTGAAACCAACGGACATAATGAGCTTGGACATCTTTTCCTTTGCTTCGTTGTACTTCTCTTCGGAGTACTGAACTGCGTCCATCTTGTTGATTGCAACGATGATCTGGTTGATACCAAGAGTCTTGGAAAGGAAGACGTGCTCTTTGGTCTGTTCCATCGGACCTTCGGTACCGGAAACGACGATAATTGCTGCGTCTGCCTGGGATGCACCAGTAATCATGTTCTTAACGAAGTCACGGTGACCTGGACAGTCTACAACGGTAAAATTGTACTTCGGAGTTTCGAACTTCTTGTGTGCAATATCGATAGTGATACCGCGCTCACGTTCCTCCTTGAGGGAGTCCATTACCCATGCAAACTCAAAAGAGCCCTTACCCTTGGATTCTGCTTCTTTCTTGTAGGAATCAAGAACGTGCTGTGCGACGACACCGGTCTCGAAAAGGATACGACCGACAGTCGTGGACTTACCGTGGTCAATGTGACCGATAACGGCAAGGTTCATGTGTGGCTTTTCTGCTGCCATAGTAATGTTTCTCCACTTTGACTCATTGAAGGGGTACGGATACTTCCGCATTGCCAGCTTCAACACGAGTGTCTATTACTTGGACTCGAGAACATATAAAGGTATCCCAGATTTGAACCGGGATTTTGTGATGAAAAAAGAGAGAGGTATGTTGTTTCTTTAGAGTCCGAGGGATTTGATGACGTTAATTGTCTCAATCGCACTGACTGCGGCCTCGAATCCTTTGTTTCCGACTTTTGAACCCGCGCGTTCGATAGCCTGCTCTAAGTTGTCACAGGTAAGAACTCCAAACATTACAGGAACTCCTGTTTTTAAGGAAACGGCGGCGATTCCTTTGGTTACTTCGTTTGCTACATACTCGTAGTGGTCGGTAGAGCCGCGAATCACAGCACCAAGGCAGATTACTGCATCATACTTTCCGGACTGTGCCATCTTGGAGGCTACAAGCGGAATTTCAAAAGCCCCCGGAACCCATGCGAGATCTACGTTTTCATCCTTTACATTATGGCGCCGCAGAGCATCGTCTGCTCCTCCGATGAGTTTTGATACGATAAATTCGTTAAAGCGGCTTGCAACGATTCCAATCTTAATATCTTCCGGGACTAATTTTCCTTCGTAAATGTTCATTTTTGTTTCCTCCTTTATGCGTGTGTTCTTCTGTATTCCTGAATTGCTTCAATTGTTGTAAAGACTAAGCCCATCTTTTTGGCAAGTTCGATGAGTTCTGGAGTTCTCATCATGTCTCCGCTGTCTGCCATGATTTCACAGCAGAGTCCGGCAGGCTTTAAGCCCGCGATTTTTAGAAGGTCAACGGTGGCTTCGGTGTGTCCATCACGCTCTAAGACACCTCCTGCTTTTGCACGAAGCGGGAACATGTGTCCCGGGCGTCTGAAGTCATCCGGCACAGAGTTTTCGGAGACTACAGCACGTGCTGTTATTCCGCGCTCGATGGCAGAGATTCCGGTTCTTGTATCTTTGTGGTCGATAGATACTGTGAATGCTGTCTCGTGGTTGTCGGTGTTTTTTGCAACCATTGGCGGAAGGTCAAGTCTGTCTGCGATTTCTGCGGCCATCGGCATGCAGATTAATCCCTTTCCGATACTTGCCATGATGTTGACGTTCTCGGTGGTGGCGAACTCTGCCGCACAGATGAAGTCTCCTTCGTTTTCACGGGATTCGTCATCGGTTACAATAATGAGTTCACCGCGGCGAAGGGCTGCGGCGGCTTCTTCTACGGTGTTGAATTGAAACATCTAAAATCCTCTCTCTCGTAAGTATTCCTCGGTTATTCTGCTGACTGCAGGCGTCTTTGTCTCGGTTTTTGCGATGAACTTCGCAACATACTTTCCAATGACATCTGTTTCGAGATTTACAATGTCCCCTCTTTTTCTTTCGAGAAGAATTGTTTCTTTTCCTGTGTGCGGGATTACAGATACAGTAAAGCTGTCTTTGTCGACTGATGCAACAGTTAAGCTGATTCCATCGATAGCTACCGAGCCTTTTTCGATGATTCCTTCCATCTGTTCTTTGGTACAGGTGAAACGAATGATTACTGCGTTGTCATCTTTTCTGATGTCCGATACGATTGCAGTCCCATCAATGTGACCTGTTACAATGTGCCCTCCAAATCTTCCGGCGGCAGACATTGCACGTTCAAGGTTTACATGAGATCCTGTTGACAGTAGACTGAGTGAGGTTCTATCCAGTGTTTCCGGAGTTGCATCAGTGCTGAATACGTTTCCTCCGAATTCGGTAACGGTAAGGCAGATGCCGTTTACGGCGATGCTGTCTCCAAGTTTCATGTCGGAGAAGATTACATTCCCTTTGATTTTGAGAGTTGCTGAACGTGAACCGCGGCGGATGGATACAATTTCCCCGACCTCTTCTACGATGCCGGTAAACATGTTATGCATCACCACTCAGTTTTGTCATAAATACTTATTCGTGGTGTGTATATTAATAGATTCTTATTTGAGTATTTACAAAAAAATGGATTGCTGTCTTTATGAGAGCCGCCGCTGTCAGCGTAGCGGCCAGTCAGAGCAGTCAAAAAAAACCAGACACTTAGAACAGCCAGACAAACGGACTAATAATAAAGTGCCAGAGATTAGTAAATCCTGTAACCAGAAGATTTGTCATCATCTCAAGGTCAACCCCAAACACAGGTCCGAAGAACAGGAAGAACGAAACTGTTGCAATCGATGCCCCTATGTTGGAAGCAGCCGCGACTAACAGGATATGGAACAGCGGAACAGAAAGCATCTCTGAAATACTCTCCGCATTTCCGATTCTCTTAAAGTCCTTAGCTGTTGGAGGACGCATCTTTGCTTCCACAAGTGCCGCAAACCACCCGCAGGCAAGGAACGGATTTAAAGAAGTCATCCAAGCAAGAACCGCAGACACCGCAGCAGAGAGCGGATGACCTTTCACCAGAAGTGTTGCAATACCTGCTAAAATACCATGAAGAACAACCCAGAAAACGATTGCCCAGACAAGAAGCTCAGTCGCCCCGGAAAATCCGATTGCCAAAGCAATCACCGCGAACATAACAAGGAACACAACACCGAGAATCTTACCCCACGGATACTTCTTTGGAAGAGCTGTAAGCTCCCTCATCGGCGGAAGAGTCTCCGGATGCTCACGGAACCTGGTAATTCCAGGCACATGTCCTGCACCGCAGACAACAACCGCACGCTCAAACGAACTGCGTTCAAGATTAATAACCCCATGCGCCAGATATGCATCACGCTCATCAATTAACGCGTGTGCCCCGGACGGAGAAAACTCATGAAACTCCGCAAGAGCTGCATCAATCATATCCTGATTGGTCAGAGAATCAACAGTAACCGCATCAAGCTCATCAGTCCCATCATCCTTTCCTGTAACCGAGCGGAGAAGAACCCAGATGAGCTTTACCTTCTCGAAAAACTTCATCCCGCCCCAGAAGCGTGCAAGAGTAATATTGATGTCGCGGTCGATAAGCATCAAACGAATACCGCGTTCTTCTGCGAGACGAATAGCCTCCTTCATCTCCGCCCCGGGCTCAACACCCACATTTAATCCGATTTTGCGCTGGATATATGAGAGAAGCCACTGCACAATCATCACCATGAAGTTCCCGGATAAAATACTCTTGACCTCAGGAGCCTTACCGTCCGCTTCATCAGAGACGATGCCTGCTTTGGCATCCTCTTCCTCCTTCATCTGTTTTTTGAGTGTCGCAAACCGCCCCTGATCGAGCTCAATCGCGATAACATCCGGGTTTACCAAATCAACAGTTTCCAAAACCTCATTAACGCTCTTCTGAGACACGTGAGCCGTTCCGACTATGTGTATTTCTGCCATATTTTATTTCCAGAGATGTACGCCTCTGCTGTCGATAATTACTGTTGAACCTGAGGCAATACTATGTTTTTGATACTGTTTCTCGCTTTGAGTAAATTCTGCGTCCTCGACGTCACGCCTTCGAAGCAGAGCATCTGCTGTTTCTTCCGCGTCCAGACACTTACTGCACCCGACAGCTGGACACTCCGAGATGATGAGCTCATCACAATCAAGCATAAAAGGATACGTCCTGCATATATGAGGGCGCGATGCATAAACAGTGCATCTGTTCTCCTTCAAAAACATACAGTTCCCGTCAGCCCCGCGGCGAAGAACCCATCCGAATGTGATTTTTGTACCATCGAGATACTCCATCCAGTCAGGATACGGCTCTGCAATCTCAGAAAAAGAAAGACCGGATGCAGTGCAGAGTGCGTCCACCTCATCCGGCGTTACCATAACCTCATTGTCCGCGCCCGAACAGCACGCCCCGCAGAGCTTACAGGAAAAATCCGCCGCCTGGATTTTTTCGATGAGTCCCTCTCTCCCGCTCATTGATATCTGTCTGCGTGTTCACGAATCGAAGATCGAATCTCTTCCGGAGTAAATCCAAGAACGCCTGCTAAAAACATAGCACCGCCTGCTCCAGTTCCCTCTTTGAGTTCTCCTTCAGCATAGCGGGCAAAGCCTGCGTGTCCGATTGTCTCAAACTCGGGATCCACATAATATACATCCGCGCCAATCGCCGCGGCGGTCTCCTTGAATGAAGCCGTCTTGTCATGGAAGACATAAGTCGTTGTAACAACATCCGGCACAACATTTCCAAGAGCCTGAATCAAAGCAGCAGCCGCAAGCATCTGAGTACCTCCTGCGAGGAACAGTTTCCCGCGGAATCCCTCTGCAATTCCTGCCGCTGTAGGAATCATAGGATCTCCTATCATCGACACAATTTCTAACGGGTCAGTGATTCCGCCTTCTTTAATCTTCGAAACAGCGGCCTCTGCAAAACTCTCCTTCAAGGAAACAGGATTCTCCTTCAAACAGCTGCTCACCATCGCTTTGTACCCAAGAGCGCGGAGAACACAAAGCGCAGTTGTAGTCCCGCCAGGCAGACACTCACCTAAGACAAGCATATCATGAGACTGTGAAAGAAACTCTCCAACCCATCTTCCTCTCTCGAATAAATCCCAGGCATCAGGAACAGCATTTCCTTCGCGCGGATCTCCTCCCATCTGACCGCCAAGCGAAATGTGCGGCACCTCCGGCTGATGCTTCAGACCTGCCGAGATTAAAAGCGGCTTCATTCCGATTAAATCCATCATCGAAAGCGTCAGAAGAGCAGGGGTTTGACAACCCGTTGGAGTATTTGGAGTCATGTCCCCTGCAAGCTCTCCGTTTATGATGAGCTCTGCATCAAGCGGCGGGACAAACAGACTGCTTTCCGGATTCTCTCCGGCACCGGAAACACCCGGAATCGTAGAAACAACAGAGTTTGCAAGGATGACCGCGAAAAGCGGAGACTCAGGTTCGAAGTTGACGCGTTCGGATAGGAAGGACATGTTGGAAATATATTTGTTATAAGGAAATATGAATTGTGCGAAGCGACACGGCGAAAACAAACAAAATGGACAATTCCTAAAGCCTATTTGCCGAGCAATCCATTTTAAGAGAGAGAAAAACCAACACTAATCAGCATGAAAGCTGTCCGTGCCCTACTTCAGTTCACAACCATTCTTCCGCTTGGAAAACCCGCTGACTTTGATGCGTTTGCAAAGCACAGCTGGATTTATCCTTTAGCCGGATATGTCACAGGATTTATCTCAGCAATACCTGCCATACTTGCCGCAGTTCTTGGTTTTGACAACTCACTTGTAATTGCCGCCTTAACTATCGCTGTATCAATCTTCATCTCTGGCGGAAATCACTTCGACGGACTGCTCGACTTCGGCGACGGATTAATGGCTCACGGAAGCAGTGAAAAAAGAATTCGGGCAATGACGGACAGAACAACCGGCGCCGGTGCTCTCGCTCTTGGAATGACAACACTCCTAATCACCTTTGCAGCCCTCGCATCGCTTCCTGTCGAAATGATTGCCGCGGCAGTCATTACTGCTGAAGTCTGCGGAAAAATGATTATGGGACTCTTTTCTGCTCTTGGAAAACCATTCCACGAGGGAATTCAAAGTTACATCTACAACCTTTCGAAGAGAAGATTTGCCGTCTATACTGTAATACTCACCCTGCCCCTTCTGCTCTTCATCCCAATCAAAGGAGCGGCCGCTTCAATTCTTCTTGGAATCCTTACATTTGCAGGGCTTTATCTGCTTGCAAAAAAGCTGTTTGGCGGAGTCAACGGAGATGTAACAGGAGCCGGAAACGAAATTGGAAAAATGATTGTGTGTCTTCTCTTCGCAGTCTTAGCGTCTGCGTGAGAGAGGAACATATCCGACATCTTTGTCATCACTGCACTCAATATCAGTTGCTGACGGGTCTTCAACTGCGATGTTGAACATAACCATACCTTCCATTAACTGCTGGTCGAGTGCAAGGCCGCCTTTGGAGTTTCTAAGAGCCTGTGCGTACGGGTTCGGGTTAACTCTGCGGTTTACCCTGATTCCTGCACAGTGTGCGCAGAAGACGCAGGTGCTGTGAACAGAGACCTCTTTTCCCTGACACATGACGGTGACCTTTCCGCTTGGTTTTCTATCGAAGGGTAATGATTTCATACATCTGATGTTAGAGTTCTAACATATAGATGGTTTCTGTTAGATGAGTTCGCCGGATGTTACAATGCCGGACACTGCACCGCACTCTTCTCTTAAAATCGAGCTTCTCCAGAAGATTTCCTTCTCAGTTCCGTCAGCACAAAGAACAACACCGTTGAACTGTGCAAAGTCCTCTGCGCCAACAGATGACACCATCTGCTGGAATGCAGAAAGTCTGGATTCGCGAACAGATTCAGGCACAACAGTCTCGAACCAGTTTCTGCCGATTAATTCATCAACACTGTATCCAAGAATCTCAGCCCCGTGTCTGTTAATCATCTCGATAGTTCCATCTCTGGAGACAGCGGAAAGGAAGACGCCTGCTAATTCGATGTATTTTCTGGTTCTGTCACGCTCTCTCATGAGCTCTTCCTGAACGAAACAGCGGGATGCAGTTGTGCTTATCTGGAATGCGGAAGCCTCCAGGATTGACTGAAGCGAGGCATCTGGACACTGCGGAGAGGAAGAACCAAGAACAACACAGGCAACAGTCTTGCCGCGGAAGACAACAGGCATCAGAACAAGAGCTTTGGCATCGCTCATAAGAGGGATTGTACCTTCCGGGAACAGATCCATTCTGTGTTTGTCAAAGACTGCAGGCTCACCTTTTCTGATGATTCTGTCAGCAATCGAGTCAACATCAACTGACGGGACAAAGTGACCGCCAGCCTGTTTGAAGAGAAGATAGTCATCGAAGATGCTTCTCTGATAAACCGCCGCTGCCTCGAATCCTGAAATCTTTGGAAGGAGGGTTAAGGCAGGTTCCCATATGTCAGAGACAGCAGTGATTCCGTCAAGAGTTGAGAGGAACTCCCTTAAGTGTTCCTGACGGGTTCTGTCGCGAACCTCTTCTGTGATATCTTCAGCGATTAAAATCAGATACTCGCGGTCGACTGAAAGAGTCATTGGAATCATCTGCATTGAAAGATGCTTCTGCTCTTCGCCTACAGTAATCACAGTCTCTTTCACATTCATCGTCTGTCTGAAAGAGGCGGCTGTCTTTACTGTATCCAAGAGTTCATCTGCTCCGCACTCTGAAAGGAGCTTTGGCAGAGTTGTCTGCATGAACTCCTGTCTTCCTATCTGCAGGAAGGTTTCGGCTGCTTTGTTTACATAATAGAACTGATGAGTGTTTAAGTCACTTACAATAATCAGTCCCGGGATGTTGTCGATTACAGCATCAAGGAAGGACTTCCAGCGTTTTGCGCTCTGTTCTGCCTGACGCTGATCGGAAACATCACGAAGCGCCCCGTTGTATCCAAGGAAAATTTCCGAGTCCTCTTCCAATACAACAGGAGTTCCTGTGAAGTCACAGTAGATTTTTCGTCCGCTTTTGGTCAGAAGCGGGAACTGAATAAGCGAGAATCCGTTTTCCTTCGAGACCTCGGAAAGAAACCCCCATGCAAATCTGCATCCGGCCCCTTCCGGCATGAAGTCCGAAAAGAGCTTTCCAACCATTTCCTCCGGACGGTATCCGAGAAGAGACTCAATCTGCGGGCTGATGTACTGAATCTTCGAGCTCTCATCCACAGACCAGATGACATCAGAGATGGTCTCAACCATACGGCGAAACATTGCTTCGCTCTGTTCAAGAGCGTTTTCCGCCTGCACGCGTTCTGTGATATCATCTAATATAATAGTGACACCGGGCTTTCCATCAGGAAGAACAAGCGGGTAGAGTCTCTGGTCGAGAGTTTTTTCCTCACCGTCTTTGAAAAGACGAAGTTCTCCTCTTACAGTTTCGCCAAGAAGAGCTGTTCTAATCTGCTCGGTTAAGATTTCGCCGCAGAGAGTACATTCGCGCCCTTCGTAAATCGGACTTCCGACAAGCTCTTCTTCCGAACATGAAAGAAAAGATAAAACTGCTTCGTTTGCCTGAATAACGGTTAAATCAGAGTCAGTTAAGAGAACCATCTCAGAGGAGAGGTTGAGCATGGCAGATACAGGAACTCGTTTGGATAGGAAAAAGACCTTGGCTTTTCCAAACATCCGCATCTCCACTCGTCCTGCCATCAGGAGGTTATCCATGTATCGTGCAATTGTATTCCGGTTGATGTGCGCTGCGTCAGCAATTTCGGTCACAGACATTCCGCGCGGATTGTCTTTCAAAAGTGTAAGTATTTCAGAAAAATCGCCTGTCAGCTCAACCATTTAGTATTATTACGTTGTCTGCAGAGATAATGCTTTGCACGTATGCAACGCACTATAGCCAATCATCAATGCCATGCAATGAAACAAAACTATAAATAATATAACATCAAATATGTATATAGCAGCCTGCGAGAAGAGCGCAGACGGCAGCATAGTGCTGGTGAAAACCGTAAATCAATAAAGATACACCCCAAAATCAGACACTCTACACCTCACATACCACACCAAATCACCAGCACAGTGCCAATAAAATAATTAATGACACGTACACCACACCTCCTTTTCTTTCTTAGCAAAAAAGAAATACTATTCATGCTAAATTCTGGATGATGAAACCCTTCACATGCAGATACGATGCTGTTCTATTCGACATGGACAACACGCTTCACAACCTATACGCCGCAAGATTTGTCGCGGCAGAAGCTGTATCTGCCTGCAAAGGAGTGTTTGGAAACCTTGTATTCTCTATTCTAAACCCGGACACGCCAACAAGAATCCCGGATTCCTTAACAGAATATATCACAGAAAACAATCTTGACGGATTAGACGAGATGCTTTATCTCTATGAAGTACTTGAAAAATTCTGCATAAAGCCGTATGAGATTCTTTGCAAACTCACATCCGAACTGAAAGAAGCAGGAGTTTTAGTCGGGCTGATATCCAATGCGGATGCCGGGTCAACAAAAATCCGTCTGCGTGAACTTGAACTCGAAGGAGTTTTTGACATCGTTGTAAATCCCGAAACCTTCGGCGTGAAAAAACCAAACCCGCTTGTGTTTCAAAAGACACTCGAAGCATTAGGCGTTACAGCAGACAAAGCAGTCATGATTGGAGACAGACACGACCGTGATGTAGAACCCGCACGAAATGCAGGACTTTCAGCAATTCACATCTGGTTCGGCTCAGTCGATGCAAAAGACAAAGTAATGTGTGCTGAAACTCAGGAAGACGTTCTAAGATTCCTTGAGTAAAAAAAAAATCCTGAATACCCCGCCGTGAGGCGCTGCGGGTATTCCTGCATTAAGCGATTTTAGAGAGTTCGCCGGTCTCTAAATTATAGAACAGTCCATGGAGCTTAACCCGGCCTGCATTTTCTGCGTTTGCAACAAGCGGGTAAAGTCTTAAGTGCTCAAGCTGGAGACGAATATTCTCAAACTCAATCTCACGCTTGCGTAATGCCTTATCTTCCGGAGTTTTTGCTTCACCTAAGCGCTCGTCAACGCGAATCTGTGCTTCGCAGGCATTGTTAATCCAGAGCGGAATGTATGAATCCTTGCTCATATCAACATCGAGTGCATTGAGTGCACCGCAGTCAGAGTGACCGCAGACAACAATGTCTTGAACCTTTAAGTGATTAACTGCATACTCGAGAACTGTTGCGAAGTTCCAGTCATGAGTTGGAACAATATTTCCAATATTTCTGTGAGTGAACAACTCCCCTGCACGACAGTGAGTAATACGCTCCGGATTCACACGTGAATCAGAACATCCAATCCAGAGAACGGTCGGGTGCTGTGAAGTCGTAAGCTGCATATAGCGCTCTTTTTTGCGCTCAAAATCCTTCTCCAGAAAGATTTTGTTTCCTTCAATGAAACTGTCGATCATTAAACTATACCTCGTAAACAATTCTATTACGCTGTGAAGACTTATCAGTCTTTTGTCTTGTAAATAAGAATAGAAAAAAGATAGTTATTCTTTGCAGGAAAGACAGCAGCTATTCCCGCCTCTGAGAACTCCGCAAAGCTCACAGAACTTATGCTCAAGAGCATCTTCATCAAGCTTTCCTGCCTGAATCTCTTTTGCGATATCGCGGATGATTTCGTTAATATCATCATCGAAAAAAATCCTGTAACCGCGTTTTCCAGACAAATACTGAGAAATTGCAGATGGAGCAACCGATAGATATTTCGCGGCCTGAACCTGACTTACGCCGAGATTAACCAGCTCTGATGCAAGAGATGCCTGAATTGCCGGGATAATGTTCATAACGATATCCTGACATGGAACTTTTACCATAGTTAATAATAACGCTGTTTATATTAATATAAGTTCCTTTTTAGGACATAAAAAATAGATTTAGAGGGAGAATTCCTTAGTCTCGTCGCGAGATTCACCTTCAATCTTCTTGAAAAGTCCCGGTTTGCTCTTCGGGATTAAACAGAGCGGACAGAGCCACTTGTCCGGAATATCTTCATATTTAGTTCCCGGTTCGATTCCGTGCTTTGGATCTCCTTTTTCTTCATCATAAACCCATCCACAGTAAATACAATACCATTTTGCCATGCTTAGTAATTATACTGAGAACTATTTGAATATAACTTTTGAGACACTACCGAATACCTCTTATAGTTTTGAGAACGAATAATTTGTCAACGAAATTTTCGGTTGAGAAAAATCAATGACTGTCACACTCACACCTGAAGAAGTTAAAGCCAGATTCGGCCCGATGTTCTGCCGCCGCCTATTAGTAATGACGGACGAGAAAAACGGGATTGCAGAGATTCACGAAGAGTGCCACGCAAGGGGTCCGATTGAGTGGGACCACATGAACAGACGCCGTGCAGGAGGCGCTCTTCTTTTAGCAAAAACTGAAGGGTGCAAAATGACAATGACCGCAAAACTTGGATGTTACCCGATTCGTTTCGGACCTGCGGCAACCGAACTTGGAGGTCAGGCTCTCGAAGCAGTCATTGTAAAAGGAGACGAAGTCCACACCTCATGGGCAGGAGCCGCAGGCGCCGGAGTTGGAGTTTCTGCATGCCTTGCACAGGCACCGGGTGTTATCAGAACCGAATACAAATCCGAAGATGACCTAAACGTTGGAGGAGCACGCATCTGCAGAAGCACCGTCATCCTCCAAAAATATGAAAAAATCACATTCGGCATTGACGACACCGATGTAAAAGAAGAGGGAGCAACCTGGGTTCTCGCTCTTCAGTGCGGAGAAGCCTGCAAAATCGACGGAGCAATTTTCCTTGGAATGCGTCTTGTACAGCTCAACCCGAAAGCACCAAACAAAACAACAAACTGCACAGGATCTGCCATCAGCTTCGCAGTTCTGCCTGAAAAGAAAGCAGAACTCATCGAGTTTGTAAAGACCTTTGTCGAAAGCCATTCCGTAAGCCCTGAAACCGGAATCTGCTACATCGAAGGACTTGTGATGCCTGATTCCCCATACAAGAAACAGATAAAAACCGAACTCTTAACCGTTGAGTATGCAAACGAAGAAGCAGAAAGAATCGGTGTCACATACATCGACTCTGCAAACTCGAAGGGCAGAATAGGCTCTCTTGGAGCTCTCCTCTGGGCAAATGACGGTGTCGAAGCAGCAGGTCTCTTCGGCGAACAGCCATAACTCTTTTTTTTTACATCAACCGTCAGACCTATACTTTTGAAAGTCAAACAAATACCATATGTGGGAATCCTTAAAGGAACAGATTATCGAAGTGGGCTCAGCCGCACTCACCGGCGCTGACGCTTCCGCATATGTAAAAGACAACGCAGTTGTATTCGTTTACGAAGGAAACAAACTGCAGATTCCAATTACAGAAACATCCGACATCACTCTTCGCCACATCGGCGGAGGCACTGTCATGCTCAAATACAAATTCATCGAAGTCTTAGGTAAGATTGAGATTCCGGAATGATATTTCCCGTAAGCTGTAAGTTCGTTGGAAATGCTTCCACAATGCCCCATGGCGAAAAGGTATACTTCCTAACCCAGTACTTAATCAAAAGCACAGAAAATGGTCTGGAAATCCTGGAGGTAACACCTGGTGACGGAGACGGACTGCTTCGCCCGGTAAAGTCAGTAAAACTTCTGGCAGGACCAAAAGATATTGCTGTCTGGGAAGAACAGGTAAACCCTCATGACAGAGCATACCTGATTCGAAAAGCCATGACGACTGGAAAGCGTGCAACAATTTTTGGAAGCACGACAGACCACATGACATTTGTAATCGACCCATCTTTTGACGAGTTCGAAACAGTTCATGTATTCGACAACACACCGCCTAAGGCATCCCTTTCAGAGACACTTAAGTCTCTTGAATCAATCGGATACTTTGAGCCGGACAGCATTATATTCGAACACCACATCGAAGACATCTCAGAGTACGAAGCAGACGTCTATCCATGCAGGGCAGGCGGTTTTCAAAGAACACTTGACCGTGCAAATGTCAGAGAAGGCGACATTGTTGCCTGCTGTAAGACGGGAAGACAGATTTGCGAAGAGACATCAGATGCAGAACTTACATTCCGCGAGACATGTCCTGTAACCCGCATAGATAAAGAGCCGTTTATCGCACGGTGCTGCAGAATGGATGAAGCAGGAATCCAGGTTCATAACGGATGTTTCGGAGTTGTCGTACACTGGGCAGCGCCGCCTCGTGAAATCTGCGAGAACTTAGATGCAATGCTTTTTGAGTGGCGTAAGAGAAAATACGGAGAATGATATGGTTAAATTAGGATTTCATGTATCCATTGCCGGCTCTTTTGACCTTGCAGTCGAGAGAGCAAAGGCTCTGTCCTGCGATACGTTTCAGATGTTTACAAGAAGCCCGCGTGTCTGGGCGGCAAAACCAATCTCGGACGGGGCGGCAATTTCATTCAAAAGAACACTTGAAGCATCAGGCATCGGACCTGTGGTAGACCACATGCCCTACCTTCCAAACCCCGCAGCAGAAAAGCCCGACATCTACGAAAAATCGGTTGCAACATTAACCGAGGAGCTCAACCGCTGTCATCAGCTTGGAATCCCGTACCTTGTAACCCACTTAGGCCATCACGGAAAAGAAGACGGGCACAAAAAAGGACAGGAGAAGGTAATCGAAGCCATCGGAAAAGCCCTGGACAACTCCGAAGGCAATGCCATGATTCTTCTGGAAAACACCGCAAACGAGAAAAACACCGTAGGCGGAACTTTTGCAGACGTCGGAGTTATCGCTGACGGGCTGTCCCGCGAAGCACGCGTCGGGTTCTGTTTCGATACATGCCACGCGGCAGCCGCAGGCTATGACATCCCGGGATTTGGAGCTGAAACTGTCTTTGGATGGTTCGCAGACGAAGCAGGAAGCCTTGACCGCCTCAAAGTAATCCATCTAAACGACATGAAAGGAGGAATCGGCTCTCACCTTGACCGCCACGAACACTTAGGGCTTGGAACACTTGGAGAGGCCGCAATCCGCGATGTCCTAACCCTTCCTGCACTATCTCACTGCGCATTCATCATGGAAACGCCTGTAAATGAAGTGCGTTCCGATAAAGAAAACATGGAAGTCGCAAGAAGACTTTCCAAATAATCTTTTTTTTCACACCATCAGCACAACCTCTATTTGTACATAAGAGAAATTATTATACACAATTGGAGATTTCGTATGGTTTACCGGGATGATTCTATCACTAAATTCGAATACTCAGAAGAGACACTGCGTTCACTTTACAGCATGTTCTGCTATGGATACAATCACGGAAGTCCAAAAGCAGAAGCACTCTGGTACTTTGACACCAGAATCTCCTATCAGGAACTCATGGATTCAATCCATGCATTCGCCGCAGGACTTGCAAAAGAGGGCGTAAAGAAAGGAGATTATGTAACAATCTTCCTCCCAAACATCCCGCAGTGCGTAATTTCCGTATATGCAGTAAACAGACTTAGTGCAGTCTGTAACTTGGTACACCCGCTCTCCACCCGTCAGGAGCTTGAATACTGTGTAAAACTCACAGACAGCCGCTTCATTCTCGCATTCGACCAGAACGAAAAGCTCTGCGAAGGACTTGGAGCAAAGATTATCAACTGTGATACAACAACCTACTTCCCGAAATCTCCAAAGGGATTCGTTCTCAAATACGGTTACAAATTCTTAAACCGCAATATCGAGAAGTCCAAAGAATCCATTCGCTGGACTGACATCTTCGACGCAGGAAAGGCATTTTTGAAAGAAGGCGGAAAGCTTCCAAAAGACACCATGAAAGCCGAAGACACTGCGGCAATTATGTACACCGGCGGAACCACCGGAGACTCCAAGGGAGTTATCCTCTCGAATGCGGCAATCAACGCTTCAACCTCCGAGATGATTTTAGAGAAGCTCGACAACGCCCCGCACATCGGAATCGCTTTCCTCTCAGTCCTTCCAGTCTTCCACGCATTCGGTCTCTCGATTGTAATCCACGCCCCGCTTTCCGGCGGTATGCGTGCTGTTCTGATGCCGAACTTCGACACAAAGAAGTGCGCCAACACCATCCTCAAGGAGAAAATCGAGATTATCGCAGGTGTTCCAGCCATGTTCGAGCGCATGTATCCGCTCTTAAAGGACAATGACCTCTCTTTCATTAAGCACATGGTTTCCGGAGGAGACAAAGTGTCTCCTGAACTTGTTGCCCGTTACAATGAGATTATGAACACCCAGTTCCTTCCGGGATACGGTTTAACAGAAGCATGCGGTGCATGTCTTTTAACCAAACTTGGATACAAGGAGTTCCCGGAAGGCTGTGTCGGACGTCCGCTTAGAAAGAACACCATCTGCTTAGTTGAACCTGGAACAACAACTCCTGCCGAAAACGAGGGAGAGCTTTGTATCAGAGGCCCGATGCTTATGGATGGATACTTCAACAATCCTGAGGCAACTGCTGATGTTATGCGTCTCCACGATGACGGGCTTGTGTGGCTTCACACCGGAGATGTCGTAACCCTCGATGAAGAGCAGGATGTTATCTTCAAGTCCAGATACAAGAGAATGCTCAAAGTAAACGGATATAACGTTTATCCGACAATCATCGAGAACACGATGGAGAAGTGTCCGGCAATCGCTGAGGTCTGTGCTGTTGGAATGCCGTGGAAGAACGGAGACACCCGTGTGAAGCTCTACGTCACTTTAGCAGATAAGAACGCAAATGAGGAGGCGGCAATCGCTGAGATTAAGGCATACGCATCCGAGCAGATGAACCGCTGGCACCAGCCGAAGGAAGTCCGCGTCATCGAAAAGTTCCCGATGACTAAGATGAATAAGGTTGACTACAAGGTCCTTGAGAAGGGACTTTAATTTTTTTATTTTTTGATTTTAGGGTTTTAGGCATCCTATCTATTTGAAAAATAAAAACCACGAATCATTTCTTTACCTCCTTTGTTTTCTTATACTCGTGAATCAGAATCTTTGCAGTGTCGAAATCAAGTTTATCCGAAACAGCGAGCCGCTTAATCAAAGAAACATACGGGTCGCATTCAGAGTTGTCATTGATTTGTATCTTCTGAATCAGACGGTCAAGCCGAAGCCGAACTGTCGGATACGTCACCCCGTACTGGGATGCCATCTCCTTCAAAGAGCCGGATGACAAGAGGAAGCGTTTGATAAATGACACATCCTCATCTTCCAGATTAACCATCCATTCGGGAACAACCTCTAAGGGCATACTTTAATAAAATTAAATATGTACTTTAACTTTATTAAAGTTGTGTGTGAACTAAGTTTAATAAAAAAAGAAAATCAGGCATCCAGAAGAGTTCTGGATACAATATATTCGCCGTGTGCTTCGCGGGTAGTTCCAACAATCAGCCACTTCTGGTCTCCGTGCTCCTCGACCACACCCTTTGCCTCTAAGGTCTCGCCTGTGAAACACTGACCACAGTAGGTGTGAGTGAATGATAAAACCATATCAATCTCCTCATGGTCAACCTTGTAGATACCCGGAGAATCGAATGCTAAGGAAGCGTCGGTTACCTTCGCCTCGATAGTCATAATGCCAGTCTTCTCGCCTAAAGTAATTGGTGGAACGGAATGAAGGTTATCATACCCTCTCGAATAGAGCAGGTCAAAGTATGTCCCCTCGAACTCACCGCGGTTAAACTTTCTTGACTCGTGCAGAACGAAATCATCAAAACTGATATCAGGCTGACGCTTCTTGTAGACCTTCTGCCACATCTCCTCGCTCATAGACGGAATCTTGCCATCAGCCACCGCCTTCATAAGCTGCTCGCGTGCCTTAAACCATGCAGAACCATAAACAACCATATCAATATCGGACGTTCCGCACTCAAGACCTGCGACAAGAGAACCCGTACATCCGTAAGTTCCTGCCGGAAGATCGAAGTGAGAGAAAAGACGGGCAACACGCGGGTCGCGTTCTGCGATAAACGGCGCCTGCTCCTCCGGCTTTAACACCTTAACAATATCCGAGAGAGGAACGCGGTGAACAAGATCGAGATACTCCGGCTTATGCTCTTTGACCCATGCAAAAGCATCTGCAAAATCATACTTCTTATATCTCACACCCCACGGAGACATACGGTCTCCGTCTTCGGTTGGAACATAGCGCAGAACACACTCTGCACGTTCATCATTCTCATAACCGGAAACAGCATATAAACAGCCGTCTTCCGTCATAACAAAATCCCGCAGGCGAATCGGTTTCATTAAAAATAGATGGGTTTGGAAACCCTATTAATTCATTGATAGAAACTCTGTCAAATGGGAGATAAGAGAATCTTTATGCCTTCTCTTTTTTCACCGGAATTCTGTCGTCGCGTGCATCTCCGATGAAATTTTTGGCCACAATGTAACACTCGGTACTGCCGCGGCGGGTAGCCTTCGAGCGGATAACGCGGACAGAATAGAAGCGTTCCTTGACCAGTTCAAGAAGCTCATTAAAGTCAGCACCCTGGAAAGACTTCATAACAAGGTTTCCGCCCTGCTTGAGAAGCGATGCCGCAAACATTAATGCATCCTCATTTAAGGCCATAATACGTGCCTGATCGTAGGACTTGGCACCGGATAAGTGCGGTGCTGCATCACAGACCACCACATTTACAACAGGCATAGCCGCGCGTACTTTTTCCTGAATCTCAGGGGATGTAAAATCCCCAATGAAACTGATTACACCCTCAAGCGGGGCGATTGGATTTAAGTCCACACCGCAGAGCTGACCCTCGGTTAAAGTCTTTAAAACCTGAAGCCAGCTGCCCGGAGCACAGCCTAAATCGACGACATTATCCGTTTTTCTGATTACATTGAACCGGTCGTTGATATCGATTAACTTGTATGCCGACCGTGCTCTAAATCCTTCTTTCAAGGATTTTCTGTATGTTGCATCTCTTGTCCAAAGTGACCCCATGAATCTCCCTCTGAAATAGTAGTAATTATCTATGATTAAAGAACATATAATTATAGTTATAAAATCTCACTCTGACGTACCGGAGTGAGAACTAATCAAGGGTATTCAGATATGTTACAGGCAACAATTCAGGCAGATATTTTCCGCGAGACTATCGATGCTATCTCCGCACTCGTAAACGAATGCCGTCTTCATCTCACAGCCGACGGAATCAGAACCATCACTGTTGACACCTCCAACGTCGCAATGGTATCTTTAGAGCTTGCTGCATCCGCATTCGAGAACTACTCCTTAACCGTTGAGTCCGCAGAAATCGGTCTCGACATCGAGAAGATTCGTTCCATGATGGGAATGATTGGCAAAGCCGACGTCATCTCTCTTGACCTCGACGACACCGGAAAGAAGCTCAAGCTTTCCTTTGGCGGATACGAATACTCCATCACCCTTCTCGACACAAAGACCATCAGAAAGGACCCGAACGCACCGAACTTAAACCTCCCTGCAACCTTTGAGATCGCAGGAGCAATGTTCAACGATGCAATCAAGGCATCAGGCATGGTCTCAGATAAGATCTCTATTGCCGTATCCGGCGAGACCCGCATCTTTACCATGAACGCAGAAGGCGACTCTGACAGAATCAAGAGAGAACTTGCAGGAGACGATGTCCACTACATCACCTGTGCAGACGCACGTTCCCTCTTCTCCCTTGACTACTTAAAGGACATGGGTAAATCCATCTCCCGTGCAGAGAAGGTCCAGATCCGCCTCGGAAACGACCACCCGGTTCAGTTCTCCTTTGAGTACGCAGAAGGCAAAGGAAAGATTGGCTACCTCTTAGCTCCGAGAATCGAGGCAGATTAAATAGAATATGGCGGCTGTTGAGCTGCGGGATCTGCTTCATTACCCTTTTTTACCTGAAGCCCAGAAGATTTTAGCATCCCGCGGGATTTCTGTTGCCGGCCTGTCAAAGACAGGTTCGGATAAGAATTATTTAGACAAGGCAGCCGAACGTGTAGTTTTCGCAATCGACGGAAAAGAGACATACCCGTCTGATACGTCTGGCGATAATATTTCTGACATCGTAACTTATGTGCTTGCCCGCGTTCTTGTTTCATGCACGAAGGACAAAAGAACCGTCGAGCGCTTCGTTCGAGCCGAGGCAAAGCGTGTTTTTGCGTACCTGAAGCAGGAGCTGAACCAGACGATTAAGTCCCGCGTGTGTTCCGAGTTTGGAATATCTCTTGAGGCAGAGACACTTACTGTTCTTCAGTATGTTGAGATGGCTGCAAACATCCGCGAGGAGAAGTGGAGACTTATCAACCGCGAGGTTACGGCAGGAAAAGTCAAAATCTCATCTGACGAGCTAGAAGTTCTGTTAAGTGAGAAGATTAGATCTTACCTTGGCTCTTCTCTTCCGATGAATGTCCCGGGAGCTATTGAGCGCGAGTTTGCCCCGTGGACGGAAAAACTCCTCATAAAGACGCAGGAAAGAACATTGGCAGAATTCGGAGCAATTGACGAATCAGCATACCCGCCATGTATTCAGGCATTGATTCAGGGAGCGGCCGCAGGCATTAATCTGACACACTCGGGACGTTTTGCTCTTGTGTCTTTCCTGCATTTAATCGTAATGGATGCGACACAGATTGAGAGCATTTTTGCACGAAGCCCTGATTATAATCCTGATATGACAATGTATCAGGTAGACCATATCTTAACAAATGAATACACGCCGCCTTCATGTGTTACGATGCTGACGCACGGAATCTGTGTGTCGAAGGATGCAACATGTGAGAAGGTGTCTCATCCGTTAAACTATTACCGCGAGAAGAAGCGGTATCTTGAGCGGAAGAGAAAACTTGAGGAAAGCAAGGCAAAGAAGGCGGCAGAGGCTTTGAAGAAGGAAGAGACAGATAAGGCTGAATAATTTTCTTTTTTTTTGTTTGATTTTTTCAGGTTGTACAGGGGGGGATTTTGCAGCTTGATAGACGGTTATCACCCGCTAAGACACCACCCAAACAGTGAGATAGATATTCTCACAAACCAAATAATTACCCATCAATGATTAAGCTGCAGCTTCCACAAAAAGAAATTGCGGGTGTCTCCTTAAACAACCACATGCTCTTAGCCGCTGGTGTTCTTGGAACCACCGCATCCTCCTTAAACCGGATGCTCGAAAACGGTGCAGGAGGAGTTGTTACCAAATCCATTGGACCTGTCCCAATCCCGGGACACCATGGCCCAGCCCTTCTCCCGGTCGACGGCGGACTCATGAACGCCATGGGTCTCCCAAACCCGTCTGAGAAGTTCCCGGAAGAAATCGCATCCCTTACCGGAAAACCTGTTGTCGTCAGCATCTTTGGAGGAACTCCTGAAGACTTCGGCAAAGTCGCATCCTGGTTCCCGGATGCACAGGCATTCGAACTCAACCTCTCCTGCCCGCACGCAGAAGGATACGGCGCCTCAATCGGTGTCAACCCGAGAGTTGTGAAGGAATGTACCGAGATTGTCAAATCCTACGGAAAGCCGGTCTGGGTAAAACTCACCCCGAATGTAACTGACATCAAAGTCATCGGATGCGCCGCAGAAGAAGGCGGTGCTGACGCAATTGTCGCCATAAATACCGTCAAAGCCATGAGAATCTCAACCGAACTCCGCCGCCCGATTCTTGGAAACAAATTCGGCGGATTATCCGGAAAAGCAGTCTTCCCGATTGCTGTGAGAACAGTCTATGACCTCTACGAAGCTGTCGACATCCCGATTATCGGATGCGGCGGAATCGACTGCGCAGACAACGTCCTTGAAATGATGATGGCGGGAGCTTCCGCAGTCGAGATTGGAAGCGCCGTATATGACAACTTCAACGTCTTCTCTGACATTGAAGCCGAACTCTATGCCGAAGACGGAATACCGGCAGAGGAAATCGTGGGGTGCGCACATGACTGAATCAGCATTACCGCAAATCGTCACCTTAACCAAAGTCATTGACGAATCACCATCCATCAAAACCTTCATCTTCGACAAAGTCTTCGACATCAGACCGGGACAGTTCTGCATGGTCTGGATTCCAGGCGTTGACGAAATTCCGATGGCGTTCTCTGCAGCGAACTCCATCACCGTCATGAAGGTCGGAGACGCAACCGCATCCCTTTTCGAATTAAAAGAGGGAGACAAAATTGGAATCCGCGGACCATTTGGAAACGGCTTCCACCCGGAGGGAAAAACCTTAGCCATCGCCGGCGGAATCGGTGTAACCCCGCTCTTTACCCTCGCCGCAACAGGCGAAGTCGACACCTTCATCCTTGGTGCCAGAACAAAGACAGAGCTCATCTTCGCAGACGAACTCGAAAAGGTCACCGACCTTAAAATCGCAACCGACGACGGAACCTTTGGATACCACGGATTTGTCACCGGCATCATGGACCAGCTTGACATCAGCGAGTACGACTCAATCTGCGTCTGCGGACCAGAGATGATGATGTACGGCATCTTAAAGCGCTTAGAGGAAAAAGACCTTGCAGGACGCGGACAGTTCTCCATGCACAGATACATGAAGTGCGCAATCGGTGTCTGCGGCTCATGCTGTATGGACCCGAATGGATACCGTGTATGTAAAGACGGGCCTGTCTTCTCAGGCGAGATTCTCTTAACAGGAGAACTCGGACAGCACCACAGAGGACCAAGCGGAAGAAGAGAGTAATCATGAAACCAGAAGTAAAAATCATCACCTGCCCGAAATGCGGCTCTAAACAGCAGTTCACCATGTACCCGAGCATCAACGCCGGAAACCATGAACTGCGCGAAAAATTCATTGAAGGACATCTGACCACCTTAGTCTGCGACGAATGCGGATTCTACGGCGTTGTCGAGTACCCGATGCTCTACCACGACCTTGACGAAAAGTTCTCCCTTTTCTTCAAGCCGGATT
Source organism: Methanocorpusculum sp. (assembly GCA_017387505.1). Classification (GTDB taxonomy): domain Archaea; phylum Halobacteriota; class Methanomicrobia; order Methanomicrobiales; family Methanocorpusculaceae; genus Methanocorpusculum. The sequence continues at coordinate 4,291 of JAFOFB010000022.1, read as the reverse complement.
CAAACGAGCGCGACGTAAAACTCCCGAATGTCTTACCTGCACACTTAGTCAAAGATATCAGAATGCGCCTTGTCCACACCCAGGATGACCTCCGTGAGAAGATTTTCATCTTCCGCGACAAACTCGACGACCGCCTGATTGAAGTCGTCAAAGACTCCATCCTCCGTGAGATGGAGGCAAAGAAGGAAAAGGTCCTGCCTGATGCACTCTACTACGCAGAGGACCGTTTCGCATGCGAAGGAAGAAGCCTTGTCTTTGTACCGAAGAAGGGCGAGGAGTACCTTGACCCGATTAAGATTCCGTTCACCACCTACGAAAACATCGGAAAGATGATGTCTGGAATCTGGGAACGCGAGGTTGTCGGATACGCTGTTGTCGATGCCGAGTGGGTTAAAACCGTATGAATTTCGAAGACAAAATTGAAGACGCAATCATCTGCCCGAAATGTAATCACGAGCAGGAACTCCATGTAACACCCACCGTCAACGTAACCCTTGACCCGGAAATGAAGGAGAAGGTTCTCTCAGGCGAAATCTTCCTCTTCACCTGCGAGAACTGCGGATTCTCAGGATTTGCAGGTTTCCCGTTCATCTACGAGGACAAAGAGACCTACGGAGGATTCCTGATTTACATGGAGCCGGGATGCGAGGACCGCGAGGTCGGAGTTGATGGAGATATTGCAGACCAGGTTCTTCTCCAGAACATGACCATGCGTCTTGTAACCACCATCAACGAGCTGAAAGAGAAGATTTTCATCTTCGACGCAGGCCTTGATGACCGCGTTGTTGAGCTCTTTAAGATGCTTGCTTTATCCAAGATGAAGGCAGACGATGCATCACAGATTCCAGATGAACTTCGCTTCAGTAAGATGGAGACTGTTGACGGCGAAGAGAAGATGTTCTTTGCGGCATTCTCTGATGAGCAGTACTTAGGTGTTCTTGAGCTTCCGTACGCTCTCTACCAGTCCTGTCTGATTACCGGAGAGCCAATCTGGGACTCTCCGATTCACGAGTGCGGCATGGTCGACCAGAAGTGGATTCTTGACAGACTTCAGTCAGGTGTTACCGAGAACGCAGAGTCCGAGTGTGACTCGTGCTGTGACGGTGACTGTGACTGCTGTGGAAAGTAAGATGAAAAGTTTAGCAGAGTTTAGGCTTTCTGGTGTTGTCTCATATGAGACGATGCGGGCAGTGGATAAGAATGCGGATGCGTGGGTTTCACCACGCGAGAGAATGGAGGCTGCAGGAACACAGCTTGCAAATGCAGTCCGCTCTATCCGCCCGAACTCTGTTCTTTTTTTATGCGGGTCAGGCAATAACGGAGGCGACGGATACGTTGCCGCACGCCATCTGGCAGAGGGGAGTGAAGTTACGGTTGTTTCTCTTGGGGCAAAGACGCCTGAGGCGGCATCCGCATTCGATGCTCTAAAGGCGTCTCCTGTTTCTATCTTCGAGGTGAGAACTGCTGATGATTTCCCGCCGTTTGAGGCTGATGTTATCGTTGACTGCCTTTTGGGAACTGGTGCTAAGCCGCCCCTTCGACCGCTTTATGCAGAAGCTGTCAGGCTTTTGAATGCGGCAGAGGCGACTGTTATCGCCTGCGATATTCCAACGCCTGAGGCACGCTCTGATATTGTCTGTGCGTTCCATTTAGCGAAGTCAAAGGGAGCAGAGGTCTATAGAATAGGAATCCCGCTTTCTGCAGAGGTTTTCTGCGGTGAAGGAGATCTTCTCATGGTTCAGGCGAAGGATTCCGCATCCCATAAGGGAGCAGGCGGCTCTGTTCTTGTGATAGGAGGAGGGCCTTATCAGGGTGCTCCGTTCTTAGCAGCTGAAGCCGCTTTTAGAGCCGGTGCTGATATCGTGCGGGCGGCAAGCCCTGTTGACGGGTTTATGCCTGATGTGATTTTAGAGCGGCTCTTGGGCGATAAAATCACAGCGGAGCATAAGGGCCGTCTGATAGAGCTCGCCGAATCTGCGGATGTTGTTGTCGCGGGCCCGGGGCTTGGATCTGATGAGGATTCTCTTGAAACAGTCCGCGAGGTTGTGTCTCATGCGAAGCGCGCTGTAGTCGATGCTGATTTGCTTCGCCTGCCGCTTCCAAAGGCCCGTTTGGATACGGTTTATACTCCGCACGCTGGTGAGTTTTCCCGTCTGTTCGGTGATGTTCCAAAGGATTTGGCAGAGCGCGGCAGAGCGGTCCGCAAAGCAGCCGAAGATGCCGGGGCTGTTATTATTCTGAAGGGTGAGGTTGATGTTATCTCTAACGGATGCCGTGTCAGGTTTAACAGAAGCGGGTGTTCTTCGATGACGGTCGGAGGTACAGGTGATGTTTTAGCGGGCGTTACAGGCGGTCTTTTATGCCGTTTGCCGGCATTTGAGGCTGCGTGTGCGGCTGTGTATGCAGAAGGCCGTGCAGGAGAGGCTGCTTCATTTGATGCAGGCGATGGTCTGATGGCTTCTGATTTACTGAAAGAGATTGCAAAGGTTCTCTGGAAGTAACTTTTTTTTGTCTGAGTGTATTTCTCGTTCGAATGCTTTTGGCATATGATGAAAAAAGATGATTATCTTTGTTCTTTTCCAAATTACATAGAGTAGTCTCGTACGATATTTATCCCCGCACGGATAATCTATATGTAATATTCATGAAGAACACCCCTGCAGTTTACGCGGCTCTTTTCCTCGGTGTCTTAGCTATTTCGACCTCGGCAATTTTTGTTAAGTTTGCCGATGCTCCGTCTTCGGCTATTGCTTTGTACCGTTTAGGAATTACTGCCGCTGTTCTTCTCCCGTTTCTTGTCTTCAGCAGAAAGCGTCTAAAGGAGGCAGCATCATTATCTAAGAAGCAGTTTACCTTAATTGCTGCGTCAGGTATTTTATTAGGCGTGCATTATGTGATGTGGTTCGAGTCGCTTCGCTATACTTCTATTGCCAGTTCGATTGTTCTGGTCTGTCTTCAGCCGCTGTTTTCGCTTGTGTTCGCTCTGGTTCTTTTCCGTGAAGTGCCGAGAAGAAGTGCTGTGGTTGGATGTCTTGTTTCTATTTCAGGCTGTGTTGTTATCGGGATGACTGATTTCCAGATTGGAGGTCTGGCTCTCTTCGGCGATATCTTGGCGTTTCTTGCCGCAGGAGTTGTCGCTTTGTATTTTATCACAGGTCAGGCTGTTCGAAGAACCACAGGTGCTGTGACCTATACTGTTTTCAGTTATGGAATTGGTGTTGTTTTCCTATTTGTGTATGCGTTAATCAGGCAGGATGTTCTCTTCGGTTTTTCTTCTTCGACATGGATGGCTCTGATTGGTCTTGCTCTTGTTGCGACGGTTGGAGGTCAGTTTTTGTTCAATATTCTCTTAAAGCGTGTGTCAGCGACGGCTGTGACTATGAGTATTTTAGGAGAGCCTGTCGGTACATGTATTCTCGCGTACTTTATCTTCGGGGATGTGGTGTCTGTTCAGCAGTTTTTTGGAATCTGTGTGATTCTTACAGGTCTTTCCATTTACTTCCTGTGGCCTGTTCTAAGGGAGCATTTTGAGAGGGGTAAGCAGAATTAAAGTCTCGTCTGCTGTCTTTATTTTTTGATTGCGTGGTTTTTTGGAATGCGCATGTGATTTAGGCTTTGTTTTGAGGTTTTTTGTTTTGGATGTTTTTCGCGAGTGCTGTTTTTGGTGATTTCGTCTGTGAATCAAGTTAATAAGAATAAAAAAAGTGTCCCTGGAAGCATTTGTGTGCATGTGTGCAGCACACAAATTCTCAGTAAGTATTATATTGTTGTAAATCTATAAAATAACAACAAGAAAACGTTGTTTTAGAATAGTTTATCATTCTCTGGATAGATAAACTGTTTTCCAAAAATATTTTTGTTAATCGTTTTTGTTTTATTTTTGGGTTTGTGTGTATGTGTGCATAAACTCCTTGAGGGTTATCTTCTAAAATGTTATTAAATATTTAGGGGTGTGAATATTAGGATTTTGTGTGCGGTTTTTGAGGGGTTGGAAGGTGGTTTCGGGTGTGATGGTGAGAGTTCTTGGTGTGATTTCGCGCATTTTTCTGATCTTGGTCTTAACCTACTGCCCCGCCTGAGCACTCGCTGTCGCGGTGCTCCGAGACGGCGGGGAGAGTTAAGAAAGGTTTGGGATTTGGCATGTAGATTCGTTCAGGCTACAAAAAACCGCAGTCCACCTCCGCTCACTGTCGCTCGCTTCGGTGTTCTGCTTCCGTCCGCTCCTTCGCCTTCGGCTCGGCGCGTACGTCTTTTTTGCTTGACGCCTTCACTACATATACAAACGGTTGGA
>JAFOFB010000021.1 GCA_017387505.1 Methanocorpusculum sp. | reverse complement strand
TATCAGAGATACTTGGAATCAAGAAAGGAACCCTTTACAGACACCTGGCATCATTAGAAAAAGCAGGCATCCTAAAAAGAAAACGGGACGGACACTGCCTGCGGTATGAAGTGTCTGAAAAAACACTTCTGGCAATGAGAAAATAAATCAGAACCCTGAGAAAACATAACAACATCACCCTATTTTCACAGAACATATTTCCCGAAAGGCAAAAACCCTTCGAGAAAAATGTTGTATCTATAACCATTCAGAAGAATGTAACGTTCTGTACCGGATAGAATACCGGCAGATAATTAATACACAATATACATATCTAAACCTATTGAACAGCAGCAAAAATCAAAAACGAAAATATCTGAAAAACCACACTTAAAAAAAGAAAGCGCAAAAAAGAAAGTGGAATATTATCTAATAATTGAATCAAGTGTAATCTCAAATGTCAGATACTCACCGGCAAATCTTGCCCCGGTAAGAACAAAAGACACAACACCCTCTTTTTCATCAACATCTAAAATCTTCATATACATACGCTGATATCCTGCATTACTCTGGACTGTAACCAGTAATACATCACCATCTGAAGGAACATCACCAAGTTTCTCCAAAAGTTCAATGATTGTCATCTTCTGAATCATATCGTCAGTAATCTCACCGTATGCTTCTGACGGAGAAAGACGAACCTTCTTCGTTTCACCAACCTTCATACCAACAACTGCCGCATCAAAACCAGAAACCATCCGACCATCTCCTACAACAAATGAGATAGGAGACAAACCAACATTCGACTCCTGAACAGTTCCGTCATCCAAACTCAGAGTATAGTAAACTGAAACCTCATCCCCAACTTCGACCGTCTTTTCTGCCACACATCCTGCAGATAAGATAACAGCAAAAAGCAGAAGAACTGCGACAAGAATATTCCTCATACCTCATTATTTACCCCGATAGGAGATAAGTGTTCAGTAAAATAAGATAAAACCAATATTGCACGCCCAGATCCCCGCAACGCCAGGATGGGCATTCAGCGGATGAATCCGCTTCAGCCCAACGAATAAAACAATGAGATAACCCTATATTCCACAACAGCAAATATAGAAAGCATGTTAGTCTACGTCAATGGAAATTTTGTACCTGAAGAAGAGGCAACCGTGTCCGTCTTTGACCACGGCTTCCTCTATGGTGACGGTGTTTTCGAGGGAATTCGCGCATACAACGGAAAAGTATTCAGACTCAAGGAACACGTTGACCGCCTCTTTGACTCTGCAAAAGCAATCGACTTAGAGCCGGGAATCACCCGTGACGAGATGGCAGAGATCATCAAGGAAACCTTAAGAAAGAACAACCTCCAGAATGCATACATCCGCCCAATCATCTCCCGCGGAAAGGGAACCATGGGACTTGACCCAAGAAAGTGCGAGAAGCCAAGCATCATCTGCGCAGCATCCGAATGGGGCGTAATGTACGGCGACCTCTACGAAACCGGAATGACCGGAGTTACTGTCTGTGTCAGAAGAAACACCCCGGACTCCCTCCCTCCAAACATCAAGTCCTTAAACTACTTAAACAACATCTTAGGAAAGATTGAGGCAAACTACAAGGGCGGAGACGAAGCACTCTTCCTCGACAGAACCGGAAAACTTGCAGAAGGCTCTGGTGACAACATCTACTTAATCAAAGACGGAGTCCTCTTCACCCCGCCGACAATCAACAACCTCAAGGGAATCACCCGCCTTGTACTCTTAGGCATCGCAGAAAAGCTCGGCATCAAAGTCGAAATCTGCGAACTTGGACTCTTCGACCTCTACACCGCAGACGAAGTCATCGTCTCTGGAACTGCAGCAGAACTCTGCGCAATCGTCAAAATCGACGGCAGAACCATCGGTGCAGGTGTACCAGGACCAGTCTACAAGAAACTCCTTGCAGACTTCCAGGAAGAGACCAAAATCGGCGACGCTTACTAAAAGCGAATGCTGAAAAACTAATACTTTTTTTAGAAAATTACAGTACAAAATAACCAACGCAACAGCGTAAGCACTAAACAAAAAATCACAAAAGAGAAAGATACTAAAAGAGAGGCACGGGTTGGGACCCTACATAATAGAGCCCCCTGAGGTTCCAAGCCAACTCTGCGAAATACACCTTAGTGTATTTATGCAGTCTCTGCTGCTTCCTTTGCAGCAGACTTGCCCTTCGTTCTCTTCAGACGGGTGAGTTCTTCTCTCTCCATCTCATCTAAACGCATCTTAATAAAGTTGCGTGCCTCAACCTGCTCCGGAATAACTTTGAACTCCAGGGCATTCACACGGCGCTTGGTTCCTTCAATCTCATCTAAGAGACGCTTCATAGTCGTTTCAAGTTCAGCAGAGAGAATAATACACTCCACTAAATCCTCGAATGCTTCTGCAGCCTCATCGATTGCGGCAGAGGTGCCGATGACACCATAACCGCGGTCGTTTAAAGACTTCTTCACACTCTTCGACTCGATCTTCGGAACAACCACTCCCATAATGTTCTTGCTCTTTAAGTCAATCTCCGGGTTCTCGGAAGCAGCCATAGCTGCCGCCTTGACACCGATAGTACCCTCAACAGTTTCTGCGATTGCAATCATTTCCTGTGCACGGGCATACTTTTCAGCAAGCTCATTCTTGAGATCCTTAGCTTCCGCTAATACCTTGAAGAACTCAAGGATCAGTCCGTCGCGCTTCATTTTCAGAAGCTTATATCCTCGCTCGGACAGCTTAATACGCTTTTTCAGCGCGATAAGCTCAGAACGGGTCGGCTTCACATTAAGCGCCATAGAAGATCACTTCCGGTACTTCGGGTGATAGGTCTTAATCAGATCACGGTCGATACGCTTCTCAAGTTCAGACTCCGGAAGTGCCTGGAACATATCCCAACCTAGGTCGAGAGTCTGGGCAATGGATCTGTCCTCGTCTGCGCCCTGACGGACGAAGCGGTTCTCGAAAGTGTCTGCGAACTCTAAGAACTTCTGATCACGCTCAGAGAGTGCATCCTTACCGACGATAGCAACGAGACCACGGAGGTCAACACCTTCTGCGTAACCGGAGTAGAGCATATCAGAGACTTTCTTGTGATCGTCACGGGTTAAGCCCTTACCGATACCAAGGTTCATCAGACGGGATAAGGACGGAAGAACGTTGATTGGCGGGTAGATACCCTTACGGTGAAGTTCTGGGGAAATAACGATCTGACCCTCAGTAATGTAACCGGTTAAGTCCGGAATCGGGTGAGTAATATCGTCTCCCGGCATGGTTAAGATCGGAATCTGAGTAACAGATCCTTTCAGACCCTTGATAACACCTGCACGCTCGTAGATTTCTGCAAGGTCAGTGTACATGTAACCTGGGTAACCACGACGTCCCGGAACCTCTTCACGTGCTGCACCAATCTGTCTCAGTGCTTCACAGTAGTTGGTCATATCGGTTAAGATAACGAGAACGTGGTAACCAAGCTCATATGCAAGGTACTCTGCAGTGGTGAGTGCGAGACGCGGAGTAACGGTACGCTCGACAGCCGGATCGTCTGCTAAGTTTAAGAAGACGACTGCACGCTCAAGTGCACCGGTTCTCTCGAAGTCAGCCATGTAGGAGTTTGCTTCTTCACGGGTGATACCCATTGCTGCGAAGACTACTGCGAACTCTTCAGTGGATCCCGGAACCTTTGCCTGTCTTGCGATCTGCAGTGCAATATCGTTGTGCGGCAGACCTGCAGAGGAGAAGATCGGAAGCTTCTGACCACGGACGAGAGTGTTAGTACCGTCGATGGTGGAGATACCGGTCTGGATGAAATCAGACGGGGAACCACGTGCATACGGGTTGATTGCAGCACCGTTAATCTCGAGACGCTTCTCCGGAACGATTTCCGGTCCGCCGTCGATTGGCTTTCCTCCGCCGGATAAGATACGTCCAAGCATAGACTTGGAAACCGGCATCTTGAAAGTCTCACCAAGGAATCTGACACCAGTGTCACGTCCAAGTCCGGTGGTGGACTCGAAACACTGAACAACAACAAGGTCCTCGGAAGTATCAAGAACCTTACCGCGCTTCATGGTGCCATCTGGAAGAACAAGAGAGACCTGTTCTTCGTAGCTGACCGGCTCAGTCTTCTCAACAAAGACAAGCGGACCTGCAATTTTACAGACAGTCTTATATTCTTTCATATTTAGGCCCTCAGTGCTTTGAATTCTTTGTCCATGTCAGCATAGATCTTGTCTAAGACCGGCTTGTAGTCCTTAGTGAACTTAATCTGCGGCATCTCGTTCTTTGCCTGGATGGCTAAGATCTGTGCCGGAGAGACACCTGCAGCCTGTGCAGCGTATGCAAGGTCTGCGTAGGTCTTAATCATCTTGAACATGTCAAGCTGCTTGTCTAAGTCACAGTAAGTGTCAACCGGGTCGAAACCATTCTGCTGTAAGAACAGTTCACGGATCATACGTGCAACTTCGATGGTAATCTGTTCATTCTCTGGAAGTGCATCGGAACCGACGAGCTGAACGATTTCCTGAAGTTCTGCTTCCTTCTGGAGAACTTCCATGAACCATGCACGAAGCGGGTTCCATTCCGGAGAGACCTTCTCATCATAGTAATCAGCAAGCTGAGCCATGTATAAAGAGTAGGACTGCAGCCAGTTGATTGCCGGGAAGTGACGCTTACGGGATAAGCTTGCATCAAGTGCCCAGAAAACCTTGACGATACGCAGGGTGTTCTGAGTAACCGGCTCAGAGAAGTCACCACCGGCAGGAGAAACTGCACCAATAACGGAGACGGAACCAGTTCCACCAGAGAGAGGCTCGACTAAACCTGCACGCTCATAGAACTCGGAAAGTCTGGAGGACAGGTATGCCGGATAACCTTCTTCTCCCGGCATCTCTTCGAGACGGGAACAGATTTCACGCATTGCTTCTGCCCAGCGGGAAGTAGAGTCTGCCATTAATGCGACATCGTATCCCATGTCACGGAAGTACTCTGCAATGGTAATACCAGTGTAAACAGATGCTTCACGTGCTGCGACAGGCATGTTGGAAGTGTTTGCGATAAGGGTAGTTCTCTCCATGAGAGAGTTTCCGGTCTTCGGGTCGATAAGCTCCGGGAATTCAGTCAGAACTTCAGTCATCTCGTTTCCGCGTTCACCGCATCCGATGTAGACAACGATATCAGCATCAGACCACTTTGCAAGCTGCTGCTGAGTAACAGTCTTACCGGATCCGAATGGTCCCGGAATTGCTGCTGCTCCGCCCTTTGCAATCGGGAAGAGACCATCTAAGATTCTCTGACCGGTGAGCAGCGGAATGCTCGGGGAGTGCTTCTCGACGTACGGACGCGGGACACGAACCGGCCAGCGCTGGATCATCGGGAACTTCTCATCAGAGTCAAGCTCAATGACGATTTCATCGACAGTGAAGGAACCTGCTTCGATCTTGGTAACCTTTCCACCCTTTGCGGTTGGCGGAACCATAATCTTGTGCAGAATGGAGCGGGTTTCCTGAACAGTTCCGAAAACCTGTCCCGGCTTTACTTCATCACCGACTTTTACGACTGGGACGAACTCCCACTTCTTCTCGTGATCGAGACCTGGTGCGGAAACACCACGGGAAATGAAGTTACCCATCTTCTGGATAAGAACTTCCAGAGGACGCTGGATACCGTCGTAGATACTGGTTAACAGTCCCGGACCAAGCTCAACTGCGAGCGAAAGTCCGGTATTTGTGACAGGCTCTCCCGGACGAATGCCGGAGGTTGACTCGTAAACCTGAATGATGATATCCTCACCATCGATTTTGATAACCTCACCCATCAGCTGCTCATTACCGACTCTGACGACATCGTACATGTGTGCGTCAAAGTCAACTGCAGTGACCACAGGTCCTGCAATGCGTTTGAGAATACCTGGTTTGTTACTTACTTCCACAGATCAACACCCACCGAACGTTTAATACGCTCTCTCAGGGAGAGACCAGCCTCCTGACCGCCAAGGGTGACAATTGTCGGGCGGACGGAGTTTTCAATGATTACCTGCAGACGACGCGGAAGCGTTTCAAGGTCTGCGTTCTGAAGGACAAGGATGCCGACGTTTTCGTCCTCGATCACTTTCGTGATAGTCTCGGCGAGTTTTTCCGGAGTTTCAGCAGAGTAAGTCTTCTGAACACCAGCAAGCTGGAATCCAACGACGAACTCCTTCTTTCCAATTACTGCAATCTCCATTTTACATCACCAGATACTTTTCGAGGATTTCTGCGCTGAGTCCGGACTCCTTACCGCGGGCAAGGGCACGGAGGTTGGCAACCTCATATCTCTTCCGTTCAAGGTACACAAGAAGCGGGGAGATGGAGAACGGATTGCGTTTGGACATCTTATCCATCTGACCAAGCTGGGCAGAGGTTAAGGTGCTCTCAATTGCGTAGACCGGCTTCTTCTCACGAAGCTCTTCAAGTGCATCTGCAAGAACAGCGACTTTGACCTTTTTCTTCAGTGAATCAACAACTTCATCAAGGCTCTCAACAGTGGTTAAGCGCTCGAGCTCTTCCGGCTTGAATGCTCCACCTTCAATCCAGAGTGCCATGGTGTCAGCTTCCTTGGAAACCTGTGCACGAACTCTGAAGAGGTTCTTGATGTTCTTGATGTCGATTTCGAACATGACGTACTTTAAGAACGGTAAACCGCCTTTCATTCCGCCACGTGCCGCTTTGATAAGCGTCGCATAGTAATACTTGTACAACTCGTTCTCGATATCACCGAAAGAACGGGATTCGAGAGCTGCCGGAAGTCCTTCGCTTAAGATGTCAGCGATTGCTTTAATCGGAAGAGTCTCAACAACTCTTTCAACGGAAGACTCGGCAATCATACGATCTAAGGCTGCTGCGTCAAGTGCACCAGCCGGTACAAGGACAGCCTTAATCTTTCCTTCAGAAAGACCAAGCTGCTTACCTCGAAGGATAGTCAGAATGTTTTGAATATCCCACTTGTGAAGGTAATCTCGGGTAAATCCTTTCATCTCTCCCGGAGCCAGAGCGATAATTCTCTGGTATTCCTTTGCCAGATTCCAGGATACGGCGTTTTCAATGAGGTCAACTCCACTAAAGGAAGCTGCAAGTTCATCGATTTCGCGTTTATACTCCATTTCTTCCACGAGTCTGGTTAACTCTGGAAGACCCATGTTTAACATGCGAAGATATTCTTCTCTTGGAATAAGCTTCGACTTCCGTACTCTCATACGGGTTGAAACATAGATATATGGGGCTGAACCGCTCGATACCTCTGTCATTTTTTACCTCATCCAAACAAGATTTCCGATGCGTCTTTCAGGCTTGCTTCCCATACTTCGCCCATGAAGGTGTCGTAAGAGAAGTCAAGAGTGAGTTGACCATCGGTGCTTTTAACAACTACACCGCCGTTAATTGCGGTGATTCCGCCAAACGTAAATCCGGAAAGGGTCTTAAGCTCAGAGATTGCTGCCTGTGCTGCTGCTTCGTCACGCTCGCCGGTGTAGACAACTCCTTCCGGAATCTGCTTTGCAGCTTCCTTTAAGAGTTCGCGTACTGCCTTTGCGTGGACATCAGCCGGAAGATTTGCAATCTCGTCTGCTGCTGCGGTATAGACTTTGTCAAGAAGCTCTTTTTGTGCGTTTAAGAGGTCACGCTTCACAACGAGGTTTGCGCTTGCGACTTCACGGATAACAACACGCTCAGCCTGAATTTCAGCGTCTTTCTCTGCTGCGAGCTTAATCTCCTCTGCACGGAGGTTGGCTTCACTGACGATTGCCTGGACCTGAGCATCAGCTTCCGCTTTGATTGCGGCTGCTTTTGCATCGCCTTTCGCTTTGATTTCGTCAACTACTACCTCAAGTCCCATTTAAGCGGCCTCCGCTTAGATGAACATGATAAGCAGTGCGATAACGAGACCGAAGATGACGACGGTTTCTGGAAGTACAGTGAAGAGAAGTGCAAGACCGAACATTCCGCGGTCTTCTGCGGTTGCTCCGACTGCTGCTGCTCCGATACCCTGTTCACCAACACCGGTACCGATACCTGCGAGACCAACTGCGAGACCTGCACCAATTGCTGCGAGTCCGGATCCAAGTGCCTGTGCTCCAACGTCTGAGAATAAAGTTTCAATTGCCATTTTTTATTCCTCCGAGAATTTTCTTTTAAGTCCGAAAGGTTTGTAGATTACACCGCCGCCCTTGTAGAATTTGGTAAAGAATTCGACGTAGTGAAGACGAACCGGGTGCAGTGCACCGCCAATTACACCAAGTACGACGTTGAGTGCGTGTCCAACGATTAATACGATGACACCAACGATGAGTAATAATACACCAACAACGCTGAAGTCTGCAATTGCCGGGCCAATGAAGAATTCCATTGCCAGGAAGTTGACGACCATTGCGATTGCCACAGATGAGAGACCGACTGCTGCAATACGGCAGAAGGATAACATGTGGGACAGAAGGTTTGTTGGGATTTCCATTAAGTCAAGCGGGTTTTCGCGAGCGACGAAAACAGCTCCGAGAACAAAGAGCACGACACCGATGATAGTTGCCGGAAGTCCGATTACGGTTAAGTTCGGCAGCGGAATGGTGATTCCTGCGATGAAGGTTCCAATGTCAATAAGGGAGAACAGAATAATGAGCATACCCCAGAACATTGCAAGCCATCCGAATTTGCCAAGAATTGCTTTTGTTCTGTGTGCACCTTTGTGGTCCATTCTTGCGTGGTTGATCATACCGAAGATCCATCCAACAGTTAAGTAGATGACACCAATGGCTACGGAGATTACGAGAAGGTCCATAACCTGCGGTAAGTGATCTCCTCCGATCGGGAGGTGACGTGAGAACAGAATAGAGTGCCACGGCAGCGATAATCCGAAGATTTCACTGTAGAGAAGACCAAAGATTACGGTTGAGATACCGCATCCGAGAATGATCTTGAATGCTTTTGCGCCCATGTCTCCAAGGCGCATGAGAATCTTGCGGCCGAGAAGAGCTAACGCTAAGTAGATGAGACCGTATCCTGCATCTCCGACGATTACACCGAAGAGAATCGGGAACATAATCGCTAAGATGATTGTCGGGTCTAATTCTTTGAATTTTGGACGTGCGTATAAGTCCATTAAGACTTCAGCCGGTTTTGCAAACGATGGGTTGTTGTACTCTACCGGTACTTCGTCATAGTTGATTTCGTCTTCGTCAACGGTGACGTAGACTTTTCCGCCGGTTGCCTGAATAAGGCCGGCTTCGATCTTTGCAACATCGTCGTACGGGACCCATCCGTCAAGGACGAATGCTTCTTCGGTTGTTGCGAACCGAAGAGGTGCCTCTGCACGCTCTACATCGCAAGACAGAACTTCATCGCATGCTGCAAGAAGGTCTGCGTATTTTGCCTTTGCTTCAAGGATTTTTGCGGATGCATCGGCTAAGTCAGCTTTTGCCTGAGTGAGCTCAGTGTTGTACTTGTCGATTGCTGCCTGGACAGTTCCGGTCTCGGTTGGGAGGGAGACGGAGACAAATCCTGCGTCGGACAGTACTTTTTCTGCTTCCTGGGCGTTTGCGGATTCAACGAATGCGACAAAGAAGTTTCCATCCTTTCCTGCTGCGAAGTATTTTTCGCTCGGGAAGGCGAATTCTACGTCTTTTTCGACATAGCCGGCATATACGGCCAGAGTTTCATAGCCGCGGTAGAGATCAAGTTCTACCGGTACAAGCGCAAATGGCTTGAGTTCATTGATACGCTGTTCGCATTCGCGTATTTTCGTCTCTGCATTCGAACGCTTTGCCGTGAGCGTGCTAACTTCCGACTCGATCTTCGGAAGTTCATTATTTATTGCAGCCCGAATCGTTTCTGCAGGACGTACTGGGACGTCGAATTGCGTACCTGGGGAAGTCTGGAATACGTTCTCGATGGAACGGATCTTGATAAGATCTGCGGAGATCTGACCTGCGTTCTCGAATGGAACACCAAGTTTTACTCCTTCATATCCTTCTTTGCCCTGATCGACAAAATCTGTGATGTGGAATACCCGGTGACGATATAATTCAGTCACAACTGACGCCATCTGTTCTTTGCTTGCTGCAACTAACAGGTGGGTCATCGGCTTAGGCTGAAACATGAAGTTTCTCCTTAAACCGCTCTACGAATAACGATGCAGCCTGCGGGAGCTTGCTGGTTCCTGCGGTAATCAGGTGTGCGGCGTCTGCCTTTCCCTGGTTTACAATGGCTTCGTGCTTCGTTAATGCTACATTCCGTGCATCTAAAAGTCGTTGCTTTTTGTAATCCTCAGCAACAGCTGTTGCTTTGGCAATCAGATTGTCAGCTTCAAGTTTTGCAGCGGCAATTGCCTGTTCTGCAGCGCTTTCTGCTGCCTGAATTGTGGATTTACTTTTTGCTTCGGTTTCTTTAATGCTTTTCAGAACCTCAGTTTTCATCCAACCCTCCTCTCACGGCGTATATTATTCTGTGTTATGAATATTTTAATGTAGGGTTTTCGTGGAGAGAGGAGAGGGAGTTCTATATTATTTTACGAAAGAAAAGGGGCGGATTTTTTGTTTTCAAAGAATGAGAAAAGAGCAGCGCACAATTACGCCAGAGAATAAACGAGTAAAAATTGAAAAGAGAACTTTATGTTCTCTTAGTGCCGATTTCGGCTTTGTATGCGTCAAAGGTGTCCTGGACTGCCTTGTCCGGCTCAGATGTGAGCTTGGTGACTACGAAGATTGCAATAAGTGATAAGATTACACCCGGAACCATTTCGTAGAGAGGGAAGATTGGGGTTACAAGGTAGTACCAGACAAATGTGGTGATTCCTCCAACGATAATACCTGCGAGAGCACCCTGCCAGTTCATGCGCTTCCAGAAGAGACCGACTAAGATGACGGAACCGAATGCACATCCGAATCCTGCCCATGCAAAGGAGACGATTCCAAAGACAGAGCTGTTCGGGTCAAGAGCGATAGTGAATGCTGCTGCTGCTACGAGTAAAACGCTGATTCTGGAGACGGTGAAGAGAAGTTTGTCGTCTGCATCCTTTTTGATTAAGGTCTTGAAAAGATCCTGTGCAATAGAAGAAGATGCTGCAAGCATCTGGGAAGATGCAGTGCTCATGATTGCTCCAAGGATACCACAGTAGACAATTCCTGCAAGGAATGGAAGTGCTCCAAGTACTCCTCCGGTCATGTCGATGAAGACAGTTTCAGAGTCTGCAAGCGGGGTGCTGAAGAAGACCTGTCCGACAAGTCCGATGAAGATTGCTGCTGCAAGGGAGATGACGACCCAAACCATAGCAATGCGGCGTGCCTGCGGAATTTCCTCAGGGTTTTCGATACCCATGAATCTCGGGAGAATGTGCGGCTGACCGAAGTAACCGAATCCCCATGCAAGACCGGAGACAATGACGAAGACAGAGATGAATTCACCGGTTGTCGGGTCGTGGAAGAGTGAGAACATGTTCGGGTCGAGGGAGGCAAGGCTTGCACCGCCGTCACCAATCATGAAGAGTCCAACAATCGGGATAAGCAGAAGTGCGAAGAACATCAGGACTGCCTGGATTGTGTCAGTCAGACATACTGCACGGAATCCGCCTAAGAATGTGTATGCAACAACGATGATTGCTCCAACAAACATTGCAACGCTGTAGTCAATTCCAAAGATGTTGTGGAATAACTTTCCTCCTGCTGCGAACTGGGAGGAGGTGTAGACGAAGAAGAAGATTACAATGAAAATCGATGCGATGGTCGATGTGTATGCTTTCTTGTCTCCAAAACGGTTCTTGAAGAACTCAGGGATTGTGATAGAGTCTTTTGCTTTGTGGGTGTAGACGCGAAGACGTTTTGCAATGAACTTCCAGTTGAGGTAAGTACCGATTGCAAGACCGATTGCTGTCCATCCTGCAGAGGAAAGACCGGTTAAGTATGCAACTCCCGGAAGTCCTAAGAGAAGCCATCCGCTCATGTCGGATGCCTCAGCAGACATTGCCGAGACGAATTTGCCAAGTTTTCTGCCTCCTAAGATGTAATCACTGGAGGTCTGGTTCTTTTTCATGTAGTAGATACCCGCATATATCATCACTGCAAAGTATATGACAAATGCGGCTATAATTCCAACTAATGTTCCTGTTTCCACAGTAATACTCTCCTTACGCAGGCCGCCACACCACTGGCAGACTGCGTATTGGTATAAGGTAAATCTTTGTTTTACTACCTATATATGTGCTGTGACTTGAAAATGAGATGAGGATGTTTTTATGTGTGTCTGAAAAGGAAGGTATTTCTGATTTGGTGCTGTATGTATTTGTATGGTTGAACCAATGACGAAAGAACGTGCCTATGAGATTTTAGGCGTTGATGAGTCAGCAACATTTAGTGAAGTATCACTTGCATACAGAGAACTTCGCGACAGATACCACCCGGATAAGAATCCGGCTTTTAGAAAAGAGTATGCAGAGGAGATGGCTGCATTTAAGTTCCTTCAGCTTCTGTACTGATTTTCTTTTTTAATAGGGATAATAACCATATTAAGGCTAAAAAGGCATTCGTGGGTCTTCCATGTTTTGTAAACATACTTTCAAAACTTTTGAAACTCAAATGTTTTGAAATCATGTTTACAAAACATTTGTTCCTGAATTATGTTTTCAGGGATTGATATTGAAGACATTTTTTCTAAATATATCCAAGATAAAAAACAGCACCTGAAAAGAAAAAAAAGTCACCAGGCTTAGAGCCGGTGTCTGTTTATTCTTCCACGTGCTGCTTTGATAATCTTTGCAACGACTGTTCCACGCAGTACGGCTTTTTGGTAATTCATTTTGTCTAAGATTTATACAATATCAGCCGGGAGCCGCTGTCAGTTTCTCTAATAAACAATCTTATCCCGTTGGATGACAGCATTCCTGAGGAGGCAGGATTGGATGTTGAGAAGCTTGATGCTGATTTGAATACGATTCGAAAGACTGAGAAATACTGTTCTTTTGATGAGGTATTTGGTGATGTATGATATTGTTCTGAGTACTTCATCAATCCATTATTTATCCAAACTTTCAAAATCTGATTTTCTTCATGTAAAGAAGATGATTTCTCTTTGTCTTGGTGAATATCTGAATACTGTTTCCAAACGCTGGTATCCTCTGTCCCGGTAAACAACCTCTCCTTCTTCTGATAAATCTACATGGCTGTCATGTACATTTGCAGTTGTTGTATCAATCCTTCGAATTAAGTCATAATCAGTATCCATTATTGTGTGCAGCTTATATCCGTAATGTGATTTCCCATTTTTGGACATGATTTTCCCGTCTTTATTTCTTTTTGTTTTCGCCTCTCTACCTCTTGGTGTATCCCTTGTACAATGACCCTGATTAGCATAGATGAAGTAGCATCCTAAATCATTCCTTTCTCAATCTTGAGATTGTGTAAATCAAGCTGTCTCTGGAACTCTGCCCGAACAAGTTTGTCAACTCTGGTTTTAGACATACGTTCACGGAATAACCAAATTGTGGAGTTATCATGAATGGAATCCGGACATCCAAGGAAATGCCAGAAAGAAAGGCAGTCATAAATCTCGCGTTCTACTGCAATATCAGAGAGGTTATACCAGACTTCAAGAAGTTGAATTTTGAACATAAGAATAACATCAACATTTGGATGACCACCTTTGGAGGATTGGTTAGAGCACATGGTTTCCAGAATTGGGCGGAAATAAGACCAATCAATGAGTTTTCCAACTTCAGATAAACAATCGCCAATTTTGGAACAACAGTTAAGATATGCCTGATTCAATCCAAACTCTGGAAAGTAGTCATAGATGTATATTGGATGGATGGATGGGGAAATAGTAATTTATCAGAAAAAAAAAGATGTTGTTGGAAATTCTCAATCAGATATTATTCAACTTTCCTTTGTCTGGAAAGATGGCAGTATTTTCATGCAATCGTCTCCAGTCTGTACGTAAAGGTCAAAGTGTCAGAATATCTTCCGGAATAGGAAGCCCGATCAACAACTGTTGCAGTCAGCGAGAGGGTATGGTAATCTGCCATAGTAAACTGGCCGACCTGATGACCAGATAACAGAGTCTCACCCGCCTCATTTTTCAGAACATAGGCCAATGTTATTCCAGATGATGTCTGATGTTCAAGCAGGAAATCACCTTCCACATACACCTTAACTGCAGATGATGCAGGAATTCGCAGATCGGAAACAGAAATAGACATCGTTTTCGTATTTATATCTTCCAATATGTTCAGAGATAACGGGATGGTGACATTATACGAAATAAGATCATACCAGATTTAGAGGTTCAAGATATTACCAATGGTTACCGTACCAGCGATACAACTTTTTTCATCATTAAGGAAATATCCTTCCGGAATTGTGTACTCTGCTACAACCTCAGTACCGGTTAAAACAACATATTTATCTGACGTAACTTTATCATAATTAATACCATCAGACCTCATTTTATAGACAGTAACGACATAGGTTGCAGATGACGGATCAGTGGTTCCCCCAGTATCATCAGTGCCGCCGGGTTTGCTGCTAAGAACACCAATTATCGGACTGCCAACCAGAAGACCCCATGGTTTATTATAATTCACATTAGCAACACGAACAAAACAGTCACCTATTAAATAATTCCCGAGATTATCTGCCGTGACAGCAACACTATCAGTAATCTTCCCAATCAAACCACCAATAGTATAGTGGTCTCTACCATTGCCCTGAGTATTGAACTCAGCTTTTTGAAGAACAGAGCAGTTCGTAAGAGTACCGGCATGAAGATGCCCAGCAAATGAACCAAGATAGGAATTCTTTGCATTCACATCATTATCAAAGACAATGTTTACAATATCCAAATCACGGATGTGACCGTTGGTAACATATCCAAAAAGACCTGCTACAGCACCTTGTGAGTAGAAAATATAGACATTATCAATCGTATGTCCCTGACCGTTAAATGTTCCTGAAAACGGTTTTGATTCAGAGTTGCCAATCGGTGTCCAAACCTGATTCTGTAAATCAATATCAGCATTTAGATAAACCGTATTTCCGGTGAAATTATTACCGCTGTTCACCATGGATGCAAACTGTGCCAGATCTCCGGCATCATTAATATAAAATACTGAGGAGGAAGCATAATCCAAACCCCAGGATGTATCTGCAGACCATGCACCAGCAGATCCGACACACACCGCACTCAGCAGCACGAGAGCAAAGGCTGTCAACAAAATCATCTGGTGCATGCTGCATTTTGTATCTGTACTGATGTGCATGAAAACCTCTCTGATACGGGAGGCTGCCTGATAGAACTGCAGAGCATCCCTTACCACTGCTGTGATATAATGAGTAATATATTAATCCTGAACGTAAATTAAAGCAACGTTTTTGCGGTAAAGGATTTGTATTCAGTGATTGCACTGAGAGGGAAAATAGCAGCAGAGAAAAAAAGAACACCAGGCTTAGAGCCGGTGTCTGTTAATTCTTCCGCGTGCAGCTTTGAGAATCTCAGTTGCAAGAGCTTCACGCGGGACAATCTTTGGATAATTCATTTCGTCTAAGAGTTCACAAATGCCAACTCCAAGACGTCTCATGACATCATTGTTTTTCTTCCACTCAGGATACCTGCCTTCATCTCTGACGAGCTTGATAATTGCGTCTGCAATCTCTTTGAGATGTTCCTTCTCAGGCTTTTCTCCGTGCTTCTTTGCATGAGATTTCAGGATTCTGTAAACCTTGCGTCTCCAGAAGAATACAAGGAACAGCAGAAGTGCTCCTGCACCAATAGGGATGAATCCTGCGATGTTGTAGACAGATCCTGCGGGCGGGAGGATTGGACGGTACGGGTCGTCTGAACCCGGTTCGTCAGAGCCTGGGGTGTCTGGATTAACAGGCGGGTTGTCCGGCTTTGTTGGCTCATCTGTTCCAGGCTCGTCTGTTGGCGGGTTTTCTGGTTTAGACGGAGTATCCGGTGTGTCTGGATAATCAGGGACATTCGGATAATCCGGCCCATCACCTGATGGCGGATTATCTGGTGTTGGCGGAATAACCGGATTGGACGGCACACCGCTCAGAGTTAGTCTAAGCGTAACGTGAGTGCTTCTGATGTTGTAGAGCAGAACCGAATAATCACCCAATATCTGGTCAGCACTTCCTTCAACTACTGAAGACAATGTACCATGGTATGGATACGTTTTGAGACTGACTACAACATTATCACCCGAAAATACACACACAGGACCGGAGTACTCCTTACCATTAACGAGATAACCAAGACCTTTGATTGTCTCATCAACAATAATTTCAACTTCGTTTATGTTTATTGAAATTATTGTGTCATCCTGATTATCCACCGCAGATACAGCCGCTGCTGGAAGAGCAAGAAGTGAAAATGTAATGAGTATGAGAATAATACCTCTTGCTGCTGATAAGAAACTACGCATAGTATCTCTGTATGTTTTGGATAGATTCCCCAGAATTTAGATTGGATTATCAGTTAATTATCCAGCATTCAATCATGCCACAAGGATAAATAAGAATAGTGAATTTAGGGAAAGCCCGTTAATCCTCTATTCTATTTTAATTAGCTTGGTCAGATGGGACATCCTCAAGTTTAATTGTAAAGATGAGAAGATCTTTAAATGATCCTGCCGTTCCGGGTTCAGTATCATTTAATTTAAAATGTAAATTCTGTTCAATACTCAAATTAGCAGTGCCAATATCTGTCATTTTGAGTTGCTCAGCAACCTCCCTCCCAGTAGCTGTAAAAACTGACGAACCATTCTTTATAGGTACATCATCATAAGTATGAATATGATAATACAATTTACTCTCAACTTGAAGACCATTCTTATGAATTAATGTCCAGAGCCCCTTACCACATGTACCATCTGGTTGATTTTCATCAAACTGAGAGCTGTTAACTGTAATATTAATCTGTTGATATTCTCCAAGTTTCGAAGACTTTGTCATAAGTTCAATTGGTAAGAACTCATCAGTACCACCAAAAGTAAATTTACTTGGAATAATTAACGTGTAAACACTGTTAATGTTATAGATGACTTATGTAGAGTCTGAAAGTGCATTATCGGTAGTATCATCATCAGCACCAACAGATCCTGTTGCAAATACTGCCAATAATAAACATGCGATTAATACAAGGAATTTCTTCATATAATTTTACCTCATTTTTTAATTAACCTCATTTTACAATGAGTGTTGTTCTCATATTCGCACTGTTTGTCGGACTCTGGTCCGACATGCGATACGGCTGTACATGAACGACTGCGTCATACGTTCCGGCAGGAAGTCCGCGGGACATCGTAATCTTCTGGATGTGTTTTCCAGGAGGAACTGCCTGCGATTCCCAGAGAACCTCAGAAATCTCACCGTTTGCATTCAGCAGACAGAACTTGAATGTCAGATAATACAATCCGTCATTTGCAATTGGATTGTGGAAATCCACCATGTCAAGTACCTGCGTGTTTGCAGGAATAGTCATTGAACCCCAGCCGGGGATAGCAACTCCCTGCTCTTGTTTGGGAGCTTCAGGAGCTACATAGTCTCCTGCGTTTGGGTCAATCACCAGCCCACCGCCCAGTGGTGAAGAACCAGAACCGTGGGCAAGACCTGGGAATATGAGCGTCAGGCCCCCGGAGATAACAAACACTCCTGCTGCAGCTATCAGCAGCAGAAGGAGAAACAGGACAATCCACTTCTTTTTACCGGATTTCTTTTTCTCGTATGTTGATTCAAACTGTAATTCATCATATGCCATTTTTCAACTCTCCATTTTCTGAAAAGATGGTTCTGTTTTCATGCTATCGCCTCCAGTCCGTAGGTAAAGGTCAGGGTATCCGAATAACTTCCGGAGTAGGGAGCCTGATCAACAACTCTCGCCGTCAGCCAAATCTGATTATAATTATAATAATCATCCATAGTAAACTCTCCGACGCAATCGTCGTTTTCAAGTACAGTACCTTCACCATTCTTCAGAATATAGCGCAGCGTTATCGCAGAATCTGCCTGATGTTCAAGACGGAAATCCCCATGCACATAGACCTTCACCACAGTAGAGGAAGGAATCCGTAAACTGGAAACGGAGAGTGATGCAGAACCAACTCCATCCTCCCCGATTGGCAGTTGGGCAGGGATAGTAACCTCATATCTAAGTCCCCGCGGCTGATGATTTGCACTATTATTATAGTTTACGGGGACATTAAAATGATTAAATTCATCCTTAGAAATATCTATTTTTGTAGCAGTAATTCCGTAAATAAACTCATTTGTACCTCGGATTTCACCAATTACATCATCAACAGTAACCTCATAAGTAGAATATGAAAACTCACTCGAAGTATCAACTGGTTCCATTATATTAACTCCGGAAATATCACAGTTAGTTACACTTCCATCTTTCAGGACAGCAACAAGAGAACCAACATATATCCCACCACACCGTACGGTAATTTCAACATTCTGCAACTTCACATTGGTTACCGTTCCGCTCTCAACATAACCAAATAATCCCCCAGGAGCAGCATACTAACCAATAAGTTGCTTTATGTTAGATATAGTGTATCCCTGTCCATTAAAAGTCCCTCTAAACGGGTAATTGAGATAAGAACCCGCACGTCCAATTGATGTCCACCTATAGTCCGCTAAATCAATATCAGCATTAAGATAAATCGTCCTCTCAGCGAAATCCTTCCCGCTGTTCACCATGCCTGAAAACTGAGCTAAATCTCCAGCATCATAAATATAAAATACTGAGGAGGTGCCATAATCCGAACCCCATGATGTATCCTTATGATTATCCCAGGCTTCTCCGCTCACCGCGCCGACACACACCGCACAGAGAAGCACCAGAGCTACCGCTGCCGCAAAAATCCTCAGCCGCCTTCTAATCAGAACACCGTCTTTCGCTGCCATCACACACATCAAGATGATTCGAAAGATTCAGAAAAGCAGCAAGCCGTCATCAAACAGCCTGTCACCTACTGGATGCTATTAACCAAAGGTTGGTCCCCCGCACAAATAAAGATATCGCATCACCCGCCCCAGCGTCACAGCTAATACTCATAAATGGAGACAAAATCGCAGGAAAAGCCCGTAAAACCGTTTTTTTTCACATGGTGATTTCGGGGGCGCAGATTTTCAGAAAAAAATACCCGGAAAATACCGCGGTTTGCGGACAGAGAAACCAACCTCCGCACCCACAGAAAACTGCCGCCGGCACGTCTGAGAGCGGGAGGTTGCAGGAACAGAACGCCGGTCATATGTCGAAAATTTCTGAAATCTTCGACAGATAGATAAAGGAGAAAAGAGTATTAGTAGAATAATGACATTTGCCCCCGACGTCCCCTATAACTCCCTGCCCTTCCTTCCCCCTGACATCAACCTGGAAACCCCGAAGATATGGAAAGCCTGCAACGCCGCAAACAAATCCCTCGCACGCCTCCGCGAAGCATGCAGACTCATCCCAAACCCCGACATCCTCATCAGCTCCATCCCCCTCCTGGAAGCAGCATCCAGCTCTGAAATAGAAAACATCTTCACCACCCAGGACTCCCTCTACCGGGTACTCGCCACAAACACAGAAACAGCAAATCCAGCTGAAAAAGAAGTTCTCAACTACCGAAAGGCACTCTATACCGGATATGCCGCATTAAAAGAACAGCATAGCATCAACGAAGAACTGCTGGAAACAATCTGCAGCACCATCCTCGAAACAGACATGAGCCGGAGAGACGTTACAGTATACATCGGAAACAGAATGACCCGCATCTACACCCCGCCAAACGACCCGTATGTACTCCAGGCACTCATGGCACAGCTCGAAGAGTATATCAATAACGGAACAGAACCGGACCCGCTCATCCGTCTTGCCCTCATTCACTACCAGTTCGAAGCAATCCACCCATTCACTGACGGAAACGGCAGAACCGGCAGAATCCTCAATATCCTCTACCTCATCGCAAACAACCTTCTGGATATCCCCGTACTCTACTTAAGCCGGTACATCATCCAAAACAAAACCGAATACTACAAACTCCTCAGAGAAGCAACAGCAGAAAACAACTTCGAAGAATGGATTTGTTTCATCCTCGATGCAGTAGAGCAAACCGCCGACTGGACCTACACAAAAGTCCATGCAATCTACCAGCTTATGGAAGACACCCGAAACTTCTGCCGGGAAAAACTCCCGAACCACATCTACTCACATGAACTGATTGACCTGATATTCCTGCAGCCCTACTGTAAAGGAAAATATCTCGTCGATGCCGGAATGGGAAACAGACAGACCGCAATGAAGTACTTAAAAGAACTCGAAAAGATTGGCATCCTCACTGCACAGAAAATATCCCGTGAAGTAATCTACATAAATACCACCCTCTACCAGATTCTAAAGGAATAAAGCGAGACGAAAAAATCAGACAAAGAAACAGCGACCGGCAGGGTAGGAATAGTAATCCTCAGAGATATACGGCTTGAACATGCCACCCACAACATGTCGAAAATTTCAAAAATATTCGACACGACACCTATCATATGTATACGGGATTAAACATGTCACCAACCATATGTCGAAAATTTCAAAAATATTAGACACATCACCCAACATATGTACGTACATCGAACACAGCAAAGATGACATGTCGATAAATCACAAAACCTTCGACACAACCCAAAATAAAAAAAGATTATGCAGTCTTAATCTCTGCTGCCTTCTCTAAACCGAGCTCGGCAATAGAAACCTTCTGCATCTCGCCTTTCTGAATCTTACCCGTCACAGTCATCGGGAAAGTATCACAGAAACGGTAGTACCGCGGAATCTTCATACGGGCAATCTTACCGTCACAGAAAGAACGAATCTCCTCCTCAGTAAGAGTCGAACCCTCCTCAACCTTCACCCAGGCACAAAGCTCCTCACCGTACTTAACATCCGGCACACCAATTACGTACACATCCGAAATCTTCGGGTGCTGATGTAAGAACTCCTCAATCTCTCTCGGATACAGATTCTCTCCGCCGCGAATGACCATCTCCTTTAAGCGGCCGACCATTCTGACGTATCCATCCTTATCCATAGTACCAAGGTCACCGGAGTGCAGCCAGTGATTCTCATCAATGACCATGCGGGTTGCCTGCGGATTGTTATAGTAACCCTTCATAGTCATATAACCGCGTGCACAAATCTCACCGGTCTCACCGTATGGAACAATTCTTCCGGTCTTCGGATCGATAATCTTAATCTCAGTGTGCGGGAAAGCACGGCCGACAGTTGACACACGAAGCTCTAAGGAATCGGAAGTCGTAGACATCGTAACACCCGGTGCAGTCTCAGTCTGACCATAAACGATAACGATATCTCTCATATACATACGCTCGGAAACCTCACGCATCTTCTCAATCGGACACGGAGAACCAGCCATAATTCCGGTTCTCAGAGATGAAAGATCATATTTATCGAAGTTTGGATGCTCAAGCTCAGCAATGAACATCGTCGGAACCCCGTGTACTGCAGTACACTTCTCAGCCTCGATTGCATAGAGAACAGCCTCTGCATCGAATGCCGGACATGGAATAACCATAGTAGTACCGTGAGTCACACAAGCCATATTCGATAAAACCATACCGAAGCAGTGGTAGAACGGAACCGGAATACAGAGCTTATCATTCTCCGTAAAGGCCATACCGTCACCAATGATCAAACCATTGTTTAACACAGAGTGGTGAGACAGAGTAACTCCCTTCGGATAACCAGTAGTACCGGAAGTGTACTGGATGTTTAATGCATCATCAAACTCCACAGAATCCTCACGGTCCTGAAGCTCCGAATCGGAAATCATACGACCCATCTCAATCATCTCGCTCCAGCGGTACATACCGTTGTAGATGATTTCGCCCATGAAAACAACGTTTCTCAAGTACGGGAACTTCTCGGAACGAATACCTCCGGGGCGGCACTCGAATGCCTCAGGGCATGCCTCATAGAACATACCGACATAATCGGAAGTCTTGAACTTGCCCTGAAGAATTAAAGTATCAACTTCGGACTGCTTTAGTGCATACTCGAGCTCGAACGTACGGTAGGCCGGGTTAATGTTTACCATTACGGCACCGATTTTGGCCGTTGCAAACTGTACAAGTATCCATTCAGCATAGTTCAAAGCCCAGATAGCAACACGCATACCGCGTTCGACACCAAGCATCATCAGACCTTTTGCAAGGTTGTTGACCTCGTTTAAGAACTCCTTCCAGGTATAACGAAGGACTGGAGTCGAAAGCGATGCAGGAGCAATCGTATACGGCTCACGGTAGCTGTTCGGCTCATCAGACACCAGTGCCTCATGTGCACTGGTATAGATGGAAGCATTCAGAACAGCTTTTCCGTACGGGTTCTGCTGAAAGGCTACTAGTGCATCGTTGTCCGGGAATTTAGCCGCGATGCTGTTTAAGAGTTGTCCTACGGTACAGCCGAGTAATGGTTTATCGGATGTACCACATGAGTAGCTTTCAGACATGTGGCATAAATATTGGATTTGATACAATAAATACAAGTAGGTTCATCTGCGGAAATAGCAAAAAACAGTAAAAGAAGATTACAGAAAAAGAACCTGAAAACAGAAACAAGATGAATATGAGGTGGGGGGATTCCCCCATTACTGTATCACCTTATTTTACTTCGCAGAGTGCACAAATCTCGGACTTGTAGCAGAAGTAGTAGACGATTGCCATGAAGATGACTGCACCAACAATGTTTCCGAGGGTTGCCCAGATAATGTTGTTAGTCCACATGCCAACCCAGTCAAGGCCTGCAATTGCATCTCCGCCGGTAATCATGTTAGTGATAATACCTGCCGGGATGAAGTACATGTTTGCAACACAGTGTTCAAATCCGGTTGCAACGAAGGCCATAATCGGGAACCAGATTGCAACAATCTTGGAGATTACTTCATCTGCAGCGAGTGCGAGGAAGATTGCAAGACAGACAAGCCAGTTACAAAGGATACCCTTGAAGAAGCAGGAAAGAATTCCCATTGCTCCGACATAGGAGACTTTTGCGGTTGCAATCTGGATTGCACGGGTTCCGAATGCAGTAATGACTGCTGCTCCTGCTGCATCGAAGGAGACATACGGACCAAAGGACACAAGGAATGCCATAAAGAGAGAACCAATAAGGTTTCCAATGTATACAACAATCCAGAGATAAATAAGCTTACCAACACCAATCTGTCCCTGAAGCATTGACATAGGGGCAAACATTGCATCGCCGGTAAAAAGCTCTGCACCGGTTAAGACAACGAGAACTAAACCGATCGGGAAAAGGGCACCGGTTACAAACTGTCCGATACCTGCACCGAATACTGCTGCAACACCGGTGGAACCAACAGTTGCAAGGGCTGCACCCATTGCAATGTATGCACCTGCGAGGAATGCACGGACAAGCATGTTAAACGGTGCAAGACCGCACTTGCCTTTTCCGGCATTTCCGATTTTAACGCAAACCTGCGCTGGACTAAATGTGACCATAAATAACACCTCACAACCCGAACCAGGGATTCTTCCCCAATCCAAGATGCGTTACGAAATACTACGTTCAGAATGTATTTAAAGTATGCGGTATAAAGGGACCACGTTTATCAATCCTTCTGAGTGACGAAATTATAATGATTTTTCATGAGAATTCAACAAAAAATAACAGAATAATTCACAGACAAAATAGCAGTACCAATTGGTATCTTTTGCAAAAAATAAATAAATGGTTATTTTCTGCGCAGTTTTACGGAATTTGCGTGCGCGAAAAGACCTTCAGCCTGCGCGAGAGTCTCAATTGTATCCCCGATTACTTCAAGCCCTGCTTTAGAGACCATCTGGACCTGAGATCTCTTCATGAAGTGCCCGACATCAAGTGCCGAATAGCTCTTTGCATATCCTGCGGTCGGTAAGACATGGTTTGTTCCGGATGCATAATCACCGCATGCAACAGGAGTGTAGGGACCTACAAAGATTGAACCTGCGTTGTGGATGTGGGAAAGAGAGGTCAGCGGGTCTGCAGTCATAATGCAGAGGTGTTCCGGTGCGATGTCGTCGATTACAGCGAGTGCTTCCTCTAAGGTTTCGGTTACGATGTATCCGGAGTGGGAGAGAGACTTTTCCATAATCTCTGCACGCGGAGCTTCAGCACTCTGTGCATCAATCTCGCGTCCGACAGCTTCAGCGAGTTCTGCGCTGTCAGTAACGAGCACACATGCAGAGTTTGGATCGTGTTCTGCCTGTGCAAGAACCTCTGCGGCAACGAATGCCGGGTTTGCTCCGGCGTCTGCGACAATTCCAACCTCGCTAGGTCCTGCCGGGAAGTCAATCTCTGCATACTCGCGAAGCATCATCTTTGCCTGAGTGACAAAGACATTTCCAGGACCTACAATCTTCTGAACCGGGCGGATGGTCTCAGTTCCAAGAGCCATGGCGGCAACAGCCTGTGCCCCTCCAATCTGGTATGCTTCTGTAACTCCTGCGATATCGAGTGCGACTAATGTCAGCGGGTTTGCCGGAGGCGGGGTGCAGAGTACGATTTCTTTGACTCCTGCAACGCGGGCTGCAACGGTTGTCATCAGAACGGTGGAGGGATATGCGGCACGGCCTCCCGGGATATATGCACCTATTCTGTCAAGCGGGGTTGTTTTGACACCAAGAGTGATTCCAGGCTCCATCTCTTCAAGCCAGAGGGTTTTTGGTTTCTGGAGTTCATGGAAGGCGGTGATTCTTGCTTCGGCTTCGATTAATGCCTGGACAAGTTCGGGGTCGACCATGTCATATGCAGCATCAATCTGTTCCTGTGTTATTTTGAGGGTTTCGAGTTTCTGCTTATCGAATTTTTCGGTGAGGGCGAAAAGTGCGGCATCTCCGTTTGTTCTGACATCTTCGATGATGCCTGATACGATGTCTTTTACATCGCTTAAGGAACCGCGGCGTTGTGCTTTCCACTCATCAGCTACTACCGGCTGCCAAATCATGGTAACAGTATTGGCTTTTCAAGAATTTAGATATACGGTTTGGTTGGAATTGCAGAGTATTTCAGAGCAGTAAAATTCAGAAAAAGGAGTGCATCGACCGGGACTCGAACCCGAGTTTAGGCGTTGGCAACGCCTAGTGATAACCACTACACTATCGATGCAATGTTGCTCTAATCTATACGCGATTTAAGTTTAAAAAGGTTGTTATTTGTAAGCCCTGACAATCTCAGAACTTCTTCACAGGAGAAATCACACTAAGCTTTAAATAAATCTCAGCAATCTCCTCAGGAGACTCACGCTTATCCTTCTCAAGCCATGTCTGGAAAACACGATAGTGAGACGAATTCACATACTCCCTTAAATAATCAGCAGGAATATCGAGCTTCTTTGTAAGACCGGCATAATTAATGTGCTGTGCAAAGACCTCTTCCCAGAGCATATCCTTCATTCTCTGCTGAAACTCCGCATCACCTTTTCGTCCAAACAAAGCACGCATCATATACAGATTCTGCTCACAATAAGTAAAAAGACGAATAACCCTCTCCTTTACCGCATCCTCCTTAAAAGGAATTCGACCAGGAATCAGAGCAGCAAGCAAATCAGCCTTAATCTTCTCCTCAAATGAATTCAGAAGAGCATACTTGTCATCATAATGCTGATAGAAAGTGCCGCGGCTCACATCAGCAAGGTCTGTAATATCCTTTACCGTAATCGCATAGAATCCGATATCAGATACAAGTTTGAGAAACGCCTTTGTGATAGCATCCTCAGCCCTGACGTATCGGACATCCATCTTCTTACTATTCACTGTCACGGTATCTACAGATATATTAGATACATTAGGATAAAATGTTTTATGACACTGTGTCTTATTTCGGATGAACAAGATGCCAGTGATACTTCTCTGCAAAAAATCTAAGAAGAACCACACTCAGCATACAAACAGCAGAAGCCGCTGCCGCACCAAGCAGATTCCAGAGCAGAACACAAAGCACAGAACCCGCAATCACAGCGGATGCATAAAACTGTCGAACAAAAATACCTGGGACCACCCCTGCGAAAACATCCCGGATAACACCGCCTCCAACTCCGGTTACAACACCTGCAAAAGCCGGAAGGAAAAACGATGCCTCGGGATAGAGACTGTATGCAGTCTGCACCCCAACAACCGCAAAAGAGGCAAGACCCAAAGTATCCATCACAAGAAAAACGCGGTCGCCAAATGCCTTGTGTTTTGCAAGCAATCTCTGAACAAACGGAAAGCAGAACACAACAGCACACACTGCTGCCAAAAGTGCATCGGACGGGTCAACAAAAGCCGAAGGAGGAGTAGAACCGAGAATCAAATCCCGGATAATACCCCCTCCAACAGCCACTGACACGGCAAGCACAATAATTCCAAAGATATCCATCTTCTTTGAAATCCCGACCAGAGCCCCGGAAACCGCAAAAGCAACTGTTCCAAGGATTTCGAAGATAAGAAACAAAGCACTTGTCATTCTAAGAGGTCAGAAGAATTCCGTCAGACACACCAAACACGGCAACAATAAATCCGATTGTGACAAGGAGAATAACTATAACAGCTACTGGTTTACTCATAGATGATATGAGGACACCTGAGGTAAAATAGTTCCAGATTGAGATACAAAAAAAGAGGTTGGGATATTTTATTTAAAGAAGCCGCGCTTCTTTTTGTCCTTCTCTTTCGGCTCTTCCTCAACAGAAGCACCATCTTCGATTGCGAGAATCTTCTCATAGAGTTCCCGCTCCTTTGCAGAAATCTTCTTCGGGGTTGCGATAATGATTCTAACAAGCAGACTGCCGTAGTTTCCTCTCCGGCGGACACCCTCGCCCTGAATGCGTAAGCGGGTGCCGTAGTTGATTCCGGCCGGAATCTTTAACGCAACTCTCTTCTTGTCGATGGTCTCAATCTCAACCTCGCATCCGAGAACAGCCTGCGCCGGGGAAATCTCGTACTGGGTTACAAGATTGTCTCCTTCGCGGTCGAACATCGGGTTGGAGATAACATAGACCTCAATGTATAAGTCACCGTTTGGTGCTCCAGGGTCTCCGGCTTCGCCGTAGCCTTCCATTCTAAGGCGCATACCAGAATCAATACCTGCCGGAATGTTGACAGTAACCTTGCGGCGAACCTTCGTCTTTCCTGTACCGTTACACTTACGGCACGGAGACTCCGGAATCTTTCCGCGGCCGTTACAGTCCGGACAGACAGACTGGGTAACCATCTGACCAAAGATAGAGTTTCTAATCTGCTTGACCTGACCTGTTCCGTTACATTTGCGGCAGGTTGTAGTCTTCTTGGTCGAACTGCCCGTTCCGTCACAGTCCGGACAGCTCTCGGTGTGCATGACCTCGATTTCCTTCTGAACGCCAAAGACCGCATCGGCTAAAGTAATCTGGATACGCATAAGCGTATCATCACCAGGTCTTGGCCCGCTCTGACGGCGGCTTCCTCCGCCGAAGAAATCAAAGATATCACCAAAGCCGGAGAAGTCGGCATTAAATCCTGCCCCTCCTGCTCCCGAATAGTTTCCTTTGGAAGCGTTTGTAAAGTTCTCGTGACCTAACTGGTCATACTGGCGTCTCTTCGACTCATCGGATAAGACACTGTATGCCTCGTTGATGGACTTGAACTTCTCTTCTGCATCTGCTTCCTTGCAGACATCCGGATGGTACTTCTTTGCGAGGTTCCGGTAGGCCTTCTTGATTTCCGTTTCCGTAGCATTGCAGGAAACGCCTAACACATCGTAATACGATTCAGAACCCATTTAATTCACCTTAAAAAGAAGGTTTAGTCCTTCTTTACTTCGTAGTCAGCATCAACAACGTTGTCGTCGTTTCCGCAGGAACCGCAGTCGCCGGAGCATCCTGCACCCTGTGCTGCCTGCTGTTCTTCCTGAATCTTCTGGTACATCTTGGAGGTGACAGCAAAGACGACTTCCTGGAGTGCATCCATCTTTGCTTTGATGTCATCGGTGGATGCATCTTCCTTTGCGAGGAGTTCCTTGAGTTCAGATGCTGCAGCGGTAATCTTTTCCTTGTCCTCTGCTTCAACCTTGTCTGCAGTTTCCTTGTCGTTTACAAGCTTCTCTGCTGCGTAGACTGCATTGTCAGCGTTGTTTCTGAGCTCAATCTCTTCGCGCTTCTTCTTGTCCTCTTCCTCGAACTGCTTTGCATCGTTGACCATCTTTTCGATTTCGTCATCGTTTAAGTCCTTTCTTCCGGTGATGGTCATGGACTGCTCGTGGCCGGTTCCAAGGTCCTTTGCGGAGACGTGGACGATACCGTTTGCATCGATGTCGAAGGTGACTTCAATCTGCGGCATTCCTCTTGGTGCCGGCGGGATTCCGGTAAGCTGGAATCTTCCAAGGCTGAAGTTGTCGCGTGCGAACTGTCTCTCTCCCTGGACAACGTGGATTTCGACAGAGGTCTGGTTGTCTGCTGCAGTGGAGAAGATCTGGCTCTTTCTGGTCGGGATGGTGGTGTTTCTCTCGATGAGTTTGGTTGCAATTCCGCCGAGGGTTTCGATACCTAAGGTAAGCGGGGTGACATCGAGTAAGACGACATCCTTTGCTTCTCCGGTTAAGACTGCTCCCTGGATTGCTGCACCAAGTGCGACACACTCGTCCGGGTTGATGTTCTTGTCCGGCTCTTTTCCTAAGATCTTCTTGACTTCCTCGACAACCATCGGGACACGGGTGGAACCGCCGACGAGTAAGACGTGGTCGATGTCGGATGCGGACATGTTTGCGTCCTTTAAGACCTGGCGGACTGGTTCGACGGTCTTTTGTACGAGGTCATCGATTAACTGCTCGAACTTTGCACGGGTTAAGTCGATGTCTAAGTGTTTTGGTCCTTCTGCACCTGCGGTGATGTATGGGAGGTTGATGTTTGCTTTCTGGAGGGAGGAGAGTTCAATCTTTGCCTTCTCTGCTGCATCCTTTAAACGCTGCATTGCAACAGGGTCGTTCTTTAAGTCGATTCCTTCCTTCTTCTTGAACTCGTCTGCAAGGTAGTCGATGATTCTTGCATCGAAGTCGTCTCCGCCTAAGTGGTTGTTTCCGGCAGTTGCTTTGACTTCGAAGAGACCATCATCTAAGGTTAAGATGGATACATCGAATGTTCCGCCTCCAAGGTCGTAGACGAGGACGGTTACTTCGTTTTCCTTTTCAAGTCCGTATGCGAGTGCTGCTGCGGTTGGTTCGTTGATGATACGGAGAACTTCAAGTCCTGCGATTCTTCCTGCGTCTTTGGTTGCCTGACGCTGTGCATCGTTGAAGTATGCAGGTACAGTGATGACTGCTTTGTCAATCTTTTCGCCTAAGTATGCTTCTGCGTCGAGCTTGAGTTTCTGTAAGACCATTGCGGAGATTTCCTGCGGGGAGTATTTCTTTCCGTCAATGTCTACAGAGTAGTCAGAGCCCATGTGACGTTTGATGGAGCTGATTGTTTTAAGCGGGTTGGTGATTGCCTGGCGTTTTGCAACGTTTCCGACAAGTCTTTCTCCGTCCTTGGAGAATCCGACAACGGACGGGGTGGTTCTGAATCCTTCTACGTTTGCGATAACAATCGGGCTTCCGCCTTCCATTACTGCGAGACAGGAGTTGGTGGTTCCAAGGTCAATTCCGATTACTTTGTTTGATGCCATAGTTTTTTCCTATATATTTTCAGGGGTTGTTCTGTGATACTGCAACTTTTGCGTGGCGAAGGACTTTGTCACGCAGGGTATATCCGGCGACAGCGACGTCTAAGATTTCTCCATCGGGCTTGTCAGATGGAAGAGCTGCGATAGCTTCGTGGAGTTCAGGGTCGAACTGTATTCCGGCCGCATTCATTTGTTCGATGCCGTTTTTCGAAAGGCTTGCGAGGAAGAATTTGTAGATCTGTTCTAATCCTTCGCGAAGGTTTTCGTCATTACTCTTTAATGCACGTTCGAAGTTGTCGACAACTTCGACGATGTCGAGTGCGAACTTTTCGGTTGCGTAGCGGACGGAGTTTTCCTGGTCACGCTTGCTTCTTTTACGGTAGTTTTCGTACTCGGCAGCAAGACGGAGATATTTGTCGTTGAGTTCATCGTATTTTTTGGTGAGTTCTTCAACAACGTTTGTTTCAGGGACGGCATCCATGGTTTCTGCATTTTCAGCAGGGGTGTCATTTACTATAGTTTCTTTATCCATGGGTTTTCCTGTTTTCTCTTGTTGCACATAAATTATGCATTTCAGTTCTATATATTCCTTCTGGTGTTGGCAGGCAATCAGGGCTTATTTTGGGCTTGTTTTTTGTACGTGATTTACTATTGGTAAAAGGCGCGAGTTGTCGTCAGACAACTCAAGCCATGAGCACAAAACAAGAAGGCAGTAATCCTCATAACCCCTCAGACCCAAAATAATCCTAATGGAATACCGCACCTTAGGAAAAACAGGCCTCAGCATCTCCGAAGTCAGCCTTGGCGGAGAATGGCTCGAAGGAAAAACCGAAGAGGAAGTAAAAGCCATAATCGGCACCGCACTTGACATCGGAATTAACTATATAGATATCTTCATGCCCGAACCTGCTGTCAGAACAAACATCTGAAAGGCCATCTGCGGAGTAAGGGATAAAATAATCATCCAGGGCCACATCTGCACCGTATACGAAGACGGGCAGTACAAGAGAACCCGCGACATAAATCAGACAAAAACAGCATTCGAAGACCTCCTAAAACGTCTCGACACAGACTATATAGATGTTGGAATGATACACTATGTCGATTCACTCGAAGACTACAAAGCAGTCTTTGAGACCGAAATCATCACCTATGCACAAGACCTCAAAAACAGGGAATCATCAAACACATAGGACTTAGTTCACACAACCCTGAAATAGCCCTTCGTGCAGTAAAGACAGGAATAATCGATGTACTTATGTTTTCCATCAATACGGCATACGACTTCGAAGATAAAGACACAGACATCTATCAGCAGATAGAGTTTGCAGAGTTCAAAAAAGAAGGCACACATCGCCTCGAGACAGCAAGACGCGACCTTTACGCATACTGTGATGCAGAAGGAATCGGAATTACAGTAATGAAAGCCCTGGCTGGAGGAAGGCTCCTTAACGAAAACCAGTCTCCATTTGGAAAAGCCATGACAGTTCCACAGTGCATCCGATAAGATGCTTCCAGAGCAGCTGACCGACGAAGAGTTTGCAGAGTTCCGTGACCGTGTGATGAAGAGTTTAGAGCCGATGGGAATCGAGGGCTACAAGCCGACCCATGCTTTTGCTCTGAGATAATACACACCATTTTTTTTTGTAGAAAATAAAACCGGATTTATTGCCCTGCATGTGTTAATATATGCTTTATTTCGGGCACAATTATCATCTCAGAAGCAAGCCTTGCAGCATTTGGAGAACCCGGAATACAAAATACCGCAGATTCCCCAATAAGTCCTGCTGTTGCTCTTGAAAGCAGAACCCTTGTCCCAACCTCATCATAACTTAGACGGCGAAAAAGTTCTCCAAAACCATCCATCGTTTTTCTAAAAAGAGGAGAGACCACATCGATTGTTACATCATCAGCAGTAAGTCCCGTACCTCCTGTTAGAACGACACAATTGGCAGCAGAAACTGCCTCTTCCACAGCACGGCAGATATCTAAAGCAGCATCTGCAACAACCACACGTGAAACCACAGGAATCGAAGCACTCTCGAAATATTCCTGGATAATCTTTCCAGACAAATCAGTCTTTTCTGTTCTGCTTGTCGAAACTGTAATCACCGCGGCTTTAACTACAACATCTTTATGATGAACGTGGCTCATCTAATACCTCCGGCAAAAACACGTAATCTGTTACAGATATCATCCTGCATATCGCATCTCATCAGAAGAACTGTATT
The DNA here is from genome assembly GCA_017387505.1 of Methanocorpusculum sp. Lineage (GTDB taxonomy): Archaea > Halobacteriota > Methanomicrobia > Methanomicrobiales > Methanocorpusculaceae > Methanocorpusculum. The sequence goes on along the minus strand of JAFOFB010000021.1, from coordinate 8,194 downwards.
ATCTCCAAGGGGATACGCCTCAAGAGGTATATCTTCGAGTGCGTCAACATCAAAACTCTCCGTAACACATAGTGCATGGCATGCCTTATTTCTAAGAAGAGCAGGATTTTCAGAACTCACATCACCAAACCTCACGGAAAGACCCGCTGCTGCTGCCCGGGCTGCAACCCGCTCAACACCTGCCGAATACACTCCGGCGAAAAGCACTGTGTTGGATAATTCTTCAACCGGCACATTAAGAACAGTTGTAACCGCCTCTCCTGCCTTAACTTTTCCCAAGCCTCTTGGAATATGCATGTAACCGTTTGCCCTGATACCGTTCATCTGCATACTTGCTGAGCGAATCTGCGGCAGAACAACAACGCGTCCGTCAACCTTTGCAGCAGATGCGAAACGGAACTCATCAATATCTGCATCAGACTTCACATCCTCTCCCGCCTCTGCTAAAAGAGTCTCCTGCTCTGGTCCATATAATCCCCACTCCTCTAAAAGAGCATGCACAAAGAGTCGCTCGGCAGTCTGTGCCGCAAGCGGAAAACCCGGCATTCCAATAATCGGCTTTCCCTCAACGATTCCAAGCATCGAAGGCTTTGCAGGCTTCATCAAAACACCGTGGAAGAGAACCTCTCCAAGGTCAGCAATCGCCTTTGATGTAAAGTCCCGTGAGCCCATCGAAGAACCGGCAGAGATAAGAACAATCTCATTCTCCTTGACCGCCTGTGAGATTGCTCCGCGAATTAAAGCCTGATTATCTGAAACAGGAGGATAGCAGATAACATCTACTCCAAACTCTTTGAGGTATGCCTCAGTCATAACAGAATTACTCTCAACAACCTCGCCTGGAAGCGGAATATCTCCTGGAGCAATCAGCTCCGAGCCGGTTGGAATGATTCCAACAGAAACACTGTAAACAGAGACCTCAGTAATACCATATCCTGCAAGAGCTCCGATGTCAAAAGCCCGAATCCGTGAACCTGCCGGAAGAACAAGTCTTCCTGCTTCGATATCCTCTCCCGTCGCCCGTACATTTCGTCCGGAAGAAATCGGAGCGCGGATAGTAATTTCCGCCGGATCTTCAGAGCCGTCAAACTCCACATCCTCTATCATAATCACGGCATCGTAACATCCGCGAACCACATTTCCTGTATTTACACGGTCAAAGTCTCTAAGTGTTACAGGATTATTCTCTGAAGCTTCGACTGTCTTTTTTGAAGATACCGCAAAGCCGTCCATTGCTGAGACCGGTGAGATTGGAACAGAATATTTTGCATATACCGGCTCTGCAAGAATCTTTCCAACAGCCCTTTCAACCGGATATTTTCGTACCGCATAAACCGGCTCTACAGATGTTACCATATTCAGCGCGTCAGAGTAGGGGATTTTCATCATAATGAGTACTAATTTGCAGTGCCGTATTAAAAAACCTTCGGCAAAAAGTAAACTAAGTTAATTTGATTTAATGGATTCAATTTATCGAAAATAGTTTACAAAAAGCACAATGTTCATATGTTCAAAGAGACCAGTAAAAATACATGACTGATGCTGAGTCTCTTATGACAGACAAATATTCCCGCCGCATCACAGATGTCCGTGTGGCGCTGAACAGTGCATGCAATCTGCGCTGTATATACTGCCATCACGAGGGTGAAGCAGTAAATGGATGTGTCAGATCTGAAAAATCCAAAGCCATGTCCGCAGAGGAAATATCTGAAATCCTCTCTTTGCTTGTGACACTTGGAGTGCGGACGGTTAAATTAACAGGGGGCGAACCAACTCTTCGCGAGGACTTAACAGACATCATACGTTCTGTACCTGAGGGAATGGAGATTTCTATGACAACCAACGGCACACGCCTAAAATACCTTGCCGGAGAACTGAAAAAAGCAGGTCTTTCCAGAGTAAATATCAGCATCGACTCACTCAAGCGCGACCGCTACGAAAAAATCACAGGCCGCGACCTCCTTCCAGACGTTCTCGAAGGACTTGCCGCAGCACGCAGCGCAGGACTTACTCCAATCAAAATAAATACTGTCCTGATGCCTGGAATCAATGATGATGAAGTAGAAGATTTCCTCTCACTCGTACGAGGTCACGAAGACCTCATCTTACAGTTCATCGAACTGATGGATATCAACGGATGGACTGATAAGATGTCTGACGGTAAAAGCAACGCTGACTTTGTATCGGATTTGGAGGAGCACTTCAAATCCGAAGCCGAGATTGTCGAAACCCGCCGCATGCATCATAGAAGAAAATACAATTTAGACGGTGCGGTTGTTGAAATTGTACGTCCCATGCACAACGCAGAGTTCTGCGCAAACTGCAACCGGCTTCGCATAACATCTGACGGAAAGCTTAAGCCCTGTCTTCTTCGAACAGGAAACGAAATAGACATCTTAGGACTTCATGGAGATGAACTTGTGGACGCGGTAGGACGTGCGGTAAAGAACCGCTCGCCATACTTTACGGAGGAATCATGACCGAAATTTTACGGATGCAGACCGAAGACATCGATATTGGAAAACTGATTGCAGATACCCGCACACCAGATGACGGTGCTCAGCTTGTCTTTGTCGGCTGTGTCAGAGATGACGGCATGGAAGCTTTGGAGATTGAAGCCTTCGTACCGGTAGCCGAAGAGGATTTGATGCGTATTGCAAATGAGTGCCGTTCGAACTATTCTGTGAATGCGGTTCACATCATCCACAGGTATGGTCATCTCAAACTAGGCGAGACGATTGTTGTAATTATCATCTGTTCGGCTCACAGACAGGAAGGATACGAGGCTTCACGCTATGCAATCGAGCGGTTAAAGGAGCTTGTTCCAATCTGGAAGCAGGAGATTGTAAACGGAGAAAAAGGAAAATGGGTGGAGATGCACTGATGCCGACTTTTACACACTTAAACGAGAAAAATGAGGTCCACATGGTGGATGTTACAGCAAAGCCTGATGTCTCCCGCGAGGCAGAAGCCCGCGGCAGGATTTATCTGCGTGACACAACGCTGAAAGCGATTGCCGAGGGTACGGTTGTGAAAGGAAATGTGCTTGCAACAGCACAAGTAGCCGGAACTATGGCGGTCAAACAGACATGGGCAATAATTCCCATGTGCCATCCGATTCCGGTAGGTGCTGTAACTGTCTCATTTGAGCAGACGAAAGAATACATCGAGATTTCGTGCCGGGTTAAGACATTCGGCAAGACTGGTATTGAGATGGAAGCCTTAACAGGCGTCTCGGTTGCTCTTCTCACCATCTGGGACATGGTCAAGTCCGCAGAAAAGGACGAGAACGGTCAGTATCCGGTTACACGGATTGAGGGCATTCATGTTGTTGAAAAGCTGAAAGGTGAGTGATGAACCCTGTTACCTTTTATCCGGTAGGCATTGTGCACTCTCCGCACAAAGAGCTTTCAGGCATGCCTGTTCAGCCCCCGTCGGCTGAAGGCATCACCGGCGAGATTGAGATTTTCCCGGAGTTTGCAGAAGGTCTTTTGGATATCGAAGGCTTTTCGAGGCTCATGGTTTTCTACCATCTGCACAAGAGTGCAGGGCCTCTTCTTACTGCAAAGCCTTTCTTAGATACTGTACCACACGGTGTTTTTGCTTCCCGCATTCCACGCAGACCAAATTCGCTTGGTTTTTCGGTTCTACGGCTTTTGTCGCGTGAGGGTAATGTGCTTCGCATCTCTGATGTGGATATTTTAGACGGCACGCCTGTTCTCGATGTCAAACCGTATGTTCCGGCTTTTGATTCTTATCCGGATGAGCGTGCCGGATGGTTTGAGGGAAAACTTGACGGGATTTCAGAGAAGCGTTCGGATGGGCGGTTTGTGTAAACTGCCTGTTAACCTTTTTTTTCATATCTTTTGAATGATATACAAAATAGACTTAAGTAATAGAGAGGTGTTCCGATTTTAGTTAGCAGTTAACGACTCTGCTTAGCCGGTGAAATTACCCAACACCTTTACATTGGATTAATGGGGTGTCAGACATTACAATACTTTGTCTGATGTACTCACCGGAGAAAATAGTGTGAGTTTGACCTCACACTATTTTTTTGGTCAGCATTTGATACCATTACCGGATTTCACGCGATATGAGTATCACGAGAGTGACCGTGAGGAAAATTGGATGAGTTATGAATCTGTGGTATATACGATGATATTTTTGGAAAAGCTCATTCCGCGTTCCGAGCTGAAGGAATAATTTCTCTAAATATTTTCAATACTCTTTTTTTGCACGTATTTGTGAATTTAACAACTCTGAACAGAAAAAAAAAACTATGCAGTCTAAACAGACTGCGTCTTCATGAATTTCTTTCTATACCTTACTCGTCGATTCCGACCATGACTTCGCTTGCCTTAATGATGGCATAGACTTCCTTTCCAATCTTGATTCCAAGGTTCTCTGCTGAAGTCTTGGTGATGATAGAGGAAATCTGCTGTCCGCCTTCAATCTCGATAACGACTTCGGTGTTTACTGCACCTACTGTGAGTTTTACAACTTTACCTTTAATCTGGTTTCTTGCACTGATTTTCATATGCGCATATGTATATTGTGTTTGATTTATATTTCATTTATTTTTATTAAATTCATTTAACATGATTTACTATTTTATTCAAAAATCAAAACACAAAAGAAAAGAATCCAAAAAAAGTGTTACCGGAAATTTCCGGTTCAGTACCGGCTGGTCTGGCACTGCGTGAGCAAGAAATGTTCTTTGGGGTTGTGTGGTGTATATTTATCATCCGCACGCACAAACATCCTGAAAAACACCGATTCTCTTCAAAAAGTAAATTATGTTAATTTAATAAATTACATTAAGTTATCCATAATTATTTATCAAAATGCCGCAAACCAAAATAATATGAAGCAGAACAAACTTCCGGCAGTCCTTGCCGTAGCATTATGTCTTCTGATTGCGGTCACCGCCGCAGGCTGTATCTCAAAGCCGGCAGAAGAAGTTGAAATCACAGTCTTTGCCGCCGCATCCTTAACCGGTGCCTTAACCGAACTCGGCGAAGAGTTCGAAAAAGCCAATCCGGGAATCCATGTCGTCTACAACTTCGCCGGAAGCCAGACCTTAAAGACCCAGATTTTAGAAGGAGCTGACTGCGACCTCTACATCTCCGCAAACAACAAACAGTTTGACCCGGTTGTCGAAGCAGGCCTCATCGAAGACAAGAAGATTCTCCTGCAGAACAAACTCGGAATCGCTGTGGTCAAGGGCAACCCGCTGGGAATCAAGGACCTCGGCAGCCTTGCCGGAAGCGGTGTTGAACTTGCTATCGGTGACGAATCCGTTCCGTTCGGTCAGTACACCAGAGATATCATCAGCAAATATCAGGACGACGGTCACGCAGGATACGTTGACGCATTCATGGGCAACGTCGTAACCCAGGTTGATGCAGTTGACAAAGTCAAGTCCTACTTAACCTTAGGCGAAGCAGATGCATCCATTGTCTATGTCTCCGACATCTCCAAAGCAGACAAGGAATCCATCGACATCCTCGAGATTGCCGACAAATACAATGTCATTGCAAACTACCCATACGGAATCCTCAAGAACACTGAAAACAAAAAGGCGGTCAAGACCTTCGAAGCATTCTTAACCGGCCCTGAGGGCAATGCACTTCTCCTCGACTACGGATTCTCTCCGGTAACCGCATAAGCATCATGCAGTACCAGGTAAAAAACCGTACCGCAGCACGCGTCGGGACAACCGTCCTGACCGCGGCCCTTATTTTTCTCTTTCTGATATTTATCACTGTCCCGCTGATTTCGCTGTTTACCCGCATATCGCCAGCGGATATGCTGACGGCACTGACGTCTCCTTCCGCACTGCAGGCGCTTGCACTCAGCGCGGGAACGGCTCTTGTTTCGACGGTAATCGTCATCCTCTTTGGAACGCCGCTTGCCTACATTAATGCCCGCGTCCGCTATCCGGGACGAAACATCGTCGATACGCTGACTGATTTGCCTATTGTCCTACCGCCGACCGTAGCCGGTCTGGCACTGATGACGGCGTTTGGCGCAAATGGCATGCTCGGGCAGTACTTTTCTCTTTTCGGCATCAAAATCGCCTTTACCACCGTAGCGGTTGTTATTGCGCAGATTTTTGTTGCGTCTCCTTTCTATATCCGGCAGGCCAGAGCAAGCTTTGAGGCTGTGGATGCAGAGTATGAGTATGCCTCCCGCACGCTTGGCGCAGGGGTTGTTACTACCTTCTTCCGCGTAACTCTGCCGCTTGCCGCAGGCTCGCTTCTCTCCGGTATCATCATGACCTTCGCCCGGGCGCTCGGCGAGTTTGGCGCGACGATGATGTTTGCCGGAAATCTGCCGGGCAAAACCCAGACCATGCCGCTTGCAATTTACGGCGAGATGCAAAGCGATATGGCAGTATCTATTGCCCTCTCGATTGTGCTGGTGCTGTTTTCCTTTGCGATTATTCTGATTGTCAAGTATCTTGGAAACCGGGAGGCGGCAAAGTATGCTTAATGCGTATCTGAAAAAGGAACTAAGGGATTTCACGCTTGATGCGGAGCTCACCGTAGAAGACGGCGAAACACTTGCCCTGCTCGGCAGTAACGGGGCTGGAAAGTCCACTATACTCAGGCTTCTTGCAGGGCTGATGAAGCCGGACGAGGGAAGAATTGAACTGGGCGGGGCAGTCCTTTCTGATACGGCGAAGCGGATTTTCCGTCCAGCAGAGGAGCGGAGAGTCGGCTATATGTTCCAGAACTATGCGCTCTTTCCCCACATGACCGCCCGGGAAAACATCTCCTATGGGCTTTTGATGCAGAAGGTGCCGAAGCAGGAACATGCGCCCCGGATAAATGAACTGCTGGAAACGCTCGGACTTTCTGAGGTTGCGGATGAGCCGGTGACAAAGCTTTCCGGCGGTCAGCGGCAGAGAACGGCTCTTGCCCGTGCGCTTGCGCCGCGTCCGGCGCTTCTGCTGCTGGATGAGCCGCTTTCCGCGCTGGACTCCAAAACGCAGGAGAGACTGCGGGGTACGCTTGCCGGTGTTATCCGGCAGGAGGAGATTCCCTGCATTCTCGTGACGCACTCGGTTCTGGATACGCTGTCTGTTGCAGATACCACTGCGGTAATTGAACGCGGCAGAATCACTGCCCGCGGAACGCCGGAGGAGATTGTGCATAATCCGGCGTACGGGTTTGTGACATCCGAAAATCCGAATATGTTCCGCGGTTCGGTGTGGGTAAAAGAAAACGGCATTGTCTGTGTCCGGGTGGGAGGTGTGGATTTCCGTGTGGTAACAACGCTTTCCGGTGTGGTTACGGTCTCCATCCGGCCGGAGGAGCTGATTTTATCCCGCTCTCGCCTTGAATCAACGGCGGTGAATTCGTTTACCGGACGGATTGTAAAAATTGCAGATGCGCCGGAGGCCGGTACTAAGTTTGTACAGGTGGATATTGGAATCCCGCTGGTTGCGGCGGTAACGCGGCAGTCGGTTGAGCGGCTGGCGTTTATCGAAGGCGAACGGGTAACGGTGACCTGCAAGGCAACCGCAGTGAATGTGTTCGGATAAAAAGAGGGGAAAACCCTTTCAGATTTTCTTTTCCAGTGCCTGCTCAACGATTTTTATCGCACATAAGTCTCCGCACATCGAGCAGTCCTCGCATTCGCAGAAGAGATGGACGAGCGTGCAAGACTTAATGCAACCGGCTCTGACATGATCTTCGAGAATGTCTTTGGCGAACAGTAAATATACAGGAAATATAGGTTGTTACAAACGGGGATAAACCTCATCCCTATCGGGGGCTGAATACACCCTCCCCCCGAATCTATTTTATATTTTGTTTTGACTGATAGAATTTATCTGATTTTGTAAATTCTGTTCAGCAGATTAATGAGTTATTGTCTAACTGGAAAAAAGGACATCATATTCAGGATGTCGGTTGCGATTATTCTTTAATGAGAGAATTAGCGGAAGAATTATTGACAATTGTGCCAACAGGGACAGCACAACTGCCCAATTCTTCCAGTTTAAAAAAATAACAAGCGGGGAGGGAGGGCCCGCGTGTCAGATTTATAATCCTCTTCTCTTTCTTTCTTCTGCGATCGGGGATGGACCGATTGCCTTGACAGTGTCGATAACATCCTGAACGACAACTGCCCACTTTGCTCCTTCAGATGCAGAGACGAAAGTCATTCTGAATCTGCGGTGTTC
>JAFOFB010000020.1 GCA_017387505.1 Methanocorpusculum sp. | reverse complement strand
TATCAGAGATACTTGGAATCAAGAAAGGAACCCTTTACAGACACCTGGCATCATTAGAAAAAGCAGGCATCCTAAAAAGAAAACGGGACGGACACTGCCTGCGGTATGAAGTGTCTGAAAAAACACTTCTGGCAATGAGAAGATAGGCATTATCGCAACCTCTATATCACAACACCTCTAAATATCCCATTATGAAAGACAAAGCATCTCTGCGTCTCGAACTAAAAGAAAGACGATTCTACCTATCCCTCAGCGACAGAAGAGAAAAAGGATGCAAAATAACAGCCTTAGATGAAACAATTCTAAAAGACAAACAAAGCATCTTAGCCTACGCAGCAAAAGATCCCGAAGTAGAAACCCTTGTCCTGATAAACCGCCTCATAAAAGCAGGAAAAACAATATCAGTCCCAATCATCGAAAAAGAAACAAAAACACTTCGGCTCTCAAAACTCTCATCAGTCGCAGACCTTGAACCAAGCACATTCAACGTACCAGAACCGCTCTCAAAAGAAAACCCGATAAGCCCGTCAGAGATACAGACAGTCATAATCCCGCTTCTTGGATTCGACAGAAAAGGAAACCGCATCGGATACGGAGCCGGATACTACGACAGATTCCTAAAAAACAACCCGCACCTGGAAAAAATCGGACTCGCCTATGCATGCCAGGAAGTAGACTTAGTACCAACAGACACAAACGACATCAGACTCGATATGATAATCACAGAAAACGAAATAATCAAAATCTAAAAAAGCGGCATCATGCCGCTGTAATCAGATATGATGCAGTAGTCTTCGAAAGAAGCTTACCCTCAACACTTCCCTCACGAACCTCAGCATCCGCAAAAATAACTCTCCGGCCTTTACGGATAATCTTCGCGGATGCATAAATCTCACCCTCTTTTACCCCGCGAATAAACTCTGTTGTCTCAGTTATCGTAGTTGTCCCCTCATTTTCAGAAAGCTCAGAAAGAACAGCCAAAGCAATTGCCTCGTCTGCTAAAATAACATAAAACCCGCCCTGCAGAAATCCCGAACCATTATGGAGACGCTCTGTAATATTCATCTTCAAAACAGCAGACTCATTACCCCATGAAACAGGCTCAATACCAAGAGTCATAAAAGTAGGATTAGCCCTTGCCCCAATCTCTGAAATCTGTTTTACGTAAGGATGCATGATATGTATTAGCATAGCATGACTAAAAAATATAGCGAATCGCCTTTCAAACAATCTAAGAAACACAAGAAAAAGAAGTGCATCGACCGGGACTCGAACCCGAGTTTAGGCGTTGGCAACGCCTAGTGATAACCACTACACTATCGATGCAACGAGTTGCACTAATTACAATGATGTATAAGTATTAAAGGAATTCGGTTTAAATCGAACATAAATGCGATGCAGAAACGGATTTCCAAAAAACACAGCAAACAAACAAAATAGCGCACAAAAACGCCGAGAGGGAGATTTGAACTCCCAAGGTGTTACCACCAGAGGCTTTCGAGGCCACCGCCCTTCCGGACTAGACTATCTCGGCAAACTTCTCTATCTTATTGAACGTCTTTTATAAAAAAGATATGGGTTGAGTATTTACATCTGGCCTGCGCCCTTGGAAACCATCATATCATCGATGCGGATTAAGATGATAGAGGTCTCAGAAGAGCTCTGAATTGCCTGACGCTTAACTCTCTTCGGCTCAACAACACCGGCTTCCTTCATGTCAACAACCTTACCGGTGAAGACATCAAGACCTGCATATTTGTTGCCGGTTGCGTGTGCCTGACGGAGATCAATAACTTTGTCGACAGTGTCGAATCCGGAGTTCTCTGCTAAAGTCTTCGGGATAATCTCGAATGCCTTTGCGTAGCCCTCGATTGCAAGCTGGACACGGCCGCCGACGGTCTGTGCGTACTCACGGAGTCTGAGTGCAAGTTCAGTCTCGACAGATGCTCCGCCGATGGTGTAGGAACCGTCTTCGATGACATCCTGAACGACACGCTTTGCATCTTCAACTGCACGCTCGAGTTCATCGACTAAGTGCTGTGCAGAGCCGCGGAGGAGAATAGTGACTGCCTTCGGGTCCTTGCATTCGGAAATGAAGGTCATCTCGAGTTCTTCGTCCATCTCGAGTTTGCCTGCGGTTCCGATAACATCCTCGGATAAGTCCTCCGGCTTGTTGATCATCTGTCCGCCGGTTGCCTTTGCTGCGTACTTGCAGTCCTTCTCTGCAACGAACTCGAGTGCATAGATGCCCTGTGCTGCGAGGTAGTACTGTACAGGGTCTGCAATTCCCTTGGTACAGAGGACGAGGTTGACACCTGCTTCTGCGAATGCGTCTGCCATTCCCTTAAGTCTTGCACGCTCTGCCTCGGAGAATGCGGAGAGCATATCTGCAGACTGAATCTTAATCTTGGACTTTGCCTGAGTCTTGGTGATCTCTAACGGTCCGGAGAGGAATGCTGCACGGACGCCGTCGATCTTCTTCGGCATGAGAGAGTCCGGTCTTACTTTGTCGATTAAGACACCCTTGACAAGCTCTGCAGTCATGCTGTCTGCACGCTTGGTCTTGACTAAGATATCATCCTCGTTGATCTCCATCTTGCCGTCCTTCTCGACTGCAACGGTGGAAACTGCGTCAACGATGACTTCGCATGCCTGGTCCATGATGTTTTCGATGGACTTTCCGGTCATTGCGGTCTTTGCGATCTGGAGAAGCATCGGCTTGTCCTGCGGAGTGACATCGATTGCAAGGGAGTCGAGGATTTCGAGTGCCTTGTTCATTCCAAGGTTGTATCCCTTTGCGATGATGGATGGGTGAACTCCGGTATCAATGAGTTTCTCTGCCTGTTCCATTAAGGAACCGATCATAACGACAGCGGTAGTGGTTCCGTCTCCGCACTCGTCATCCTGAGTCTCTGCGACTTCAACAACGAGTTTTGCTCCCGGGTGTTCGACTGCAAGTTCATGGAGGATGGTTGCTCCGTCGTTGGTGATGACGATGTCGTCACTTCCCTTTGCGACAAGCATCTTGTCCATACCGCGCGGACCAAGGGTGGTTCTGACGGTTGCTCCAAGGACTTTTGCTGCCATGATATTGGAACGGAGTGCTTCCTGTCCCGGGGTGCGCTCGACGTTATCTTTGAAGATAACGACCGGCTGGTTCGGATTGTATGCCATAACTAGTTATTCTCCTATACTCGTGATTAAATGGTGGATTGGACGTCTATATAAATCTGTTGTATTGGTGTGTCCAATTAGTCGATACGTTTAACGCTAAAGAGCGGGTAGACTGGAACTCCCTCGATTTCTCTTACACCGCGCTTATCAAAGAGGACGCAGATACCTACCGGGTATGCCTTGTGGCGGCGGAGGTAAGTGACGATTTCTGCTAAGGTGTTGCCGGTTGTGATGCAGTCATCTACGATAAGACAGCGCTTTCCGGTGACCTTGCTGAAGTTTCCGGAGATGCTTCCGCAGTTGGTGTCGGCGTTGTGTTTGGACGGGTGGTAGATTGCGAGGTTTAATCCGTGCTCGGCGGCCATTAAGGTTCCAAGCGGAATTCCTGCGGCGTCAACTCCAACAATTGCATCGACTTCTTCGTCTTCTGCACAGTTGTTTTCGAAGTTGACCATGAGCATAGATGCAATGCCGTTTAAAAGGTTTGCATCGGAACTGACAACGGTCCAGTCGATGTGTACATCTTTTGGTGCGGATGCATTACTCTTACCCTGAGTCAACATCCAGGTAATGGTATCAGTGGATAAGCTGAGCTCGTCAGCAATCTGACCGGTCGGATGTCCTTCAGCATGGAGCATCCGTGCTTTTTCCATGAGTTCTTCTAATGAAGACATGTGTATTATATTGGTTTTTGAAGTGTATATAGTACACGAAACAGTTCACAGAAGATAAGCAAACATTACAAAAAGAATTAGGCATCAGAACCCTGCGTCATCACTGACGAATCTCAGCGGGGGTAACTATCATCATTTGCCCATTAAAAATGTGCGTGGAAACTGTATAAATTCTTGGTGTGGAAAGTCCATTCCAAGACACACATCACGTGATAATAATAAGGGATTAGAGACAAATATAACCCCACATGTCTCTTGAGGAGCTTCCAAAGAATTATGACTTTGCAGCTGTCGAGAAGCGCTGGCTTGACCAGTGGGACGACAGCGACTTCTATTTCGAGAAAGACTCGAAAAAACCGCAATATGTAATCGACACCCCTCCACCGTATCCGACCGGAAAACTTCACATCGGACACGCGTTAAACTGGGTCTATATGGATATCATCGCCCGCTACAAACGCATGACCGGATACAACGTCATGTTTCCGCAGGGCTGGGACTGTCACGGTCTCCCGACTGAAGTTAAAGTCGAAGAGATTCACAACATCACCAAAAACGATGTAAGCCGTGAAGAGTTTAGAAGAATGTGCCGTGAGCTGACTGTTGAAAACATCGAAAAGATGAGACAGTCTCTTCGTACCATGGGATTCTCCGTTGACTGGAGTAACGAATACATCACCATGGAGCCGTACTACTACGGAAAGACTCAGCTCTCCTTCCTGCGTATGCTCAAAGCAGGATACATCTACCAGGATGAACACCCGGTAAACTTCTGTACCCGCTGTGAAACAGCAATCGCATTCGCAGAAGTATCCTACTACGATGGAGAAACCTTCCTCAACTTCTTCGACTTCGACGGACTCGAAATCGCAACAACCAGACCTGAACTCCTCGCAGCCTGTGTTGCTGTTGCAGTCCACCCGGATGATGACCGCTACAAGTCCATCGTCGGAAACACCTTAAAGGTCCCAATCTTCGGCCACGAAGTCACAATCATCGCAGATGATGCAGTCGACATGGAATTCGGTTCCGGTGCTGTAATGATTTGTACTTTCGGTGACAAGACTGATGTGTTCTGGTGGAAGAAACACCACTTACCGCTTAGAAAAGCATTAACCCCGAAGGGAACCTTAACCGCACTCTGCGGCAAATACGAAGGAATGACCGCAAAGGAAGGACGTGCGGCAATTCTCGAAGATATGCGTGCTCTTGGAATCTTAAAGGACCAGAAGAAGATTCAGCAGAGAGTTGGAGGATGCTGGAGATGCAAGACTCCGATTGAAATCCTCTCCGAACGCCAGTGGTTCGTCAAAGTCAAGGGAGACGAAATCGTCAAAGCAGCACGTGATATCAAATGGTACCCAGAACACATGCTTCAGCGTCTTGAGAACTGGGCAGAACAGATGGAGTGGGACTGGTGTATCTCCCGTCAGCGTCTCTTCGCAACCCCGATTCCGGTCTGGTTCTGTGACCAGTGCGGCGAGATGATTCTCCCAGACGAAGCAGACCTTCCAATCGACCCGACAATCGACAAGCCAAAGCATGCATGTCCTAAGTGTGGAAGCACTTCCTTTACCGGCGAGACTGATGTTCTCGATACCTGGATGGACTCCTCTATCACTGACCTCCACGTTACCGGATGGGACGGAAGCGGAATGCCGCTGTACTTCCCGGCACAGATTCGCCCGCAGGGTCACGATATCATCAGAACCTGGGCATTCTACACCATCCTCAGAAGCATGGCACTCCTCGGTGAGAAGCCATGGGACGGTATCTTAATCAACGGTATGGTCTTAGGTGAGGACGGATTCAAGATGTCCAAGTCCCGCGATAACGTTATTGGTCCGGAAGATGTTATGGGACCATACGGTGTTGACGCACTCAGACAGTGGGCAGCAGCAGGCTCCTCCACCGGTCAGGACATTCTCTTCAACTGGAACGATGTTGTTGCAGCATCCCGTTTCCAGACCAAGATGTGGAACATCGTCAGATTCTCCCTCTCCCAGATTCAGAAGGAATCCCCGGTCGCAAAGACTGACGCACCATCCACTCTCATCGACCGCTGGATGCTTGCAAACCTCTCCAAGACCGTAGCTGACGTCACCGATGCAATGGAATCCTACCTCTTCGACAAGGGATTAAAGATTGTCCGTGACTTCGCATGGAACATCATGGCAGACGAGTACCTTGAGTTCGTCAAGGGCAGACTCTACAGCGAAGAGCCGGAAAGAGCAGGTGCAGTCTACACTCTTGAGACCACTCTTGATGCAATCTGTACCATGCTTTCCCCGTACATTCCGTTCTTCGCACAGGAATGCTACCACCACTTATCCGGCGGAAAGAGAATCATCGATCACCCGTGGACCACCTTCTCCTTCGATGATGAAGCAGCACTCCGCGATGGTGACTTAGTTGTCAAGATGGCAGGTGTGCTTCGTAAGTACAAGCATGATGCAGGCCTGGCGTTAAACGCACCTCTTGGTGTTGTTACTATCTACACTCCAAACCATGACATCGATGACTCCGGTGACCTTGGAAGAACCATGAACGCTGAGGTTGTCTGGAAGGCAGAAGAACCGGCCCTCGAGAAGAAGGTTGGAGATGTTGTCTTCAACAAGAGTGTTGTCGGAAAGACTCTCCGTGCAAAGGCAGGAGCTTTCATGAAGGCAGTCCAGGCATTATCTGACGAGGACAAGGTTAACCCGCCGGCAGTTATTGTTGCAGACGGAGAAGAGATTTCTGTACCGGAAGACGCATGGAAGGTTACCTACACCTACACCGTTTCCGGTCAGGAAGTCGATGTTATCATGGCTGATGATGTCATGATTACCGTACAGAGACAGTGAGTTACCTTTAAGGTATCAAACACCTTTTTTTTTACTATGATTCAGTATGCCCGCTGTGATGAATTAAAGGAGAGGATTGATTCATATCGTCCGTTCCCGAAGGAAACACTGGCATCACTGAAGAATTATTATAAAATCAGTCTGACCTACTCAAGCAATGCTCTGGAAGGAAACAGTCTTACTGAGTCAGAGATCAGGATTGTAATTGAAAACGGTCTGACAATTAACGGAAAGCCGCTTCGTGATATTTATGAAACAGTTGGTCACGCGAAGGCATATGATTATCTCTATACAATTTCAGCTCGTTCTCCGCTGAAGCTCTCACACATCCGCATGCTGCATAAATTATTCTACAGCATGATTGATGAAACACAGGCTGGAAAGTTTAGAAAGAATAGAGTATTCATCAGCGGAAGCAGTTACTCTCTCCCGGCTCCGGCAGAAGTTCCGCACCTGATGGATGAGTTTATTGTCTGGTTCAACGAGTTCGAACATAAACTCCACCCGGTTGAGTTTGCCGCTTTGGTTCATCTGAAGTTTGTTTTTATTCACCCGTTTATCGACGGAAATGGTCGTGTAGCACGGATTTTGATGAACCTTGCTCTTCTTCGTCAGGGATATACTATTGCTGTAATTCCGCCAATCATGCGTGGTGAATATATTCAGACGTTAGAAATTGCTCACACCAATACTCAGCCGTTTCATGAGTTTATCGTAAGAAGGGTTATTGAAACACAGAAAGAACTTCTCAGGCTCATGAGTGATGATAGAGTAAATTCAGTAAATGAGTCTGTTATTTCATATAATGATAGAGTAAATCCGATTTACTCTATCATACAAAAATATCCGGGAATCAACACTCCAAAGATTGCAGACCTTGTCGGGAAGAGTATTCCAACAGTCAGCAGAAATATTGCAGAGCTGAAAAAAGGAGGTCTGATTGAGTTTAGGGGTGCTCCAAAAAACGGCGGATACTATATTATCAGCACTATCAAGACATGAACTTGATATCTGATAACATCACAAATACTATTAATGACTGAGATTGTTTTTCTCACTGATATTCACGGGAATACTGATGCAGCCCTCTCGATTTTTGAGCGTGAAGAGCCTGACATGGTCTTAATCGGAGGAGATGTAACTGACCTTGGACAGAGTCTTGAAGGAGTTATTCCATTCCTCGATGAGATTCCAGCACCTACTTTTGTAATTCCTGGAAACTGTGACAAGCGTGAGATTCTCCAGATTTTCGAGGCATCTGCGGCAGTTTCCGTTCACAAGAAGACATTCGATATGGGAAACATCACAATCGCAGGCCTTGGAGGTTCAAACCCGTCTCCGTTTGGAACTCCGTTTGAAACCAGGAAGATGAGATTGCAGAGATGCTTTCCTCAATGCTTTCTTCGATGAAAAAGAACCGCTGGAATATTCTCTTAACTCATGCCCCGCCGTACGGAGCACTCGACGAGGTTGCCCCGGATGTACATGTCGGATGTCACTCTGCTGCAGCAGTTATTCGTGAGTTTGATCTCGTCTGCTGCGGACACATTCACGAACAGCGTGCAGTATCAGAATTAAACGGCAGAATCTGTGTAAACCCCGGACCTGCAAAGGAAGGAAATTATGCAGTGATTATTCTCGATGATGAGAATGAGCCGGAAATCATTCTGAAAAATATCAGAGACGAAGCAGTACAGGAATAAACCCAAACACTTTTTTTACTCCATTGTTCAAGGGCATAAGAAAACCCTTTCATACATAGGAGACAAATACATCATCAGAGAAAGATGGACAAAATACGATATTATGATATCCGCTGTGTAAACGGGGATACCACATCAATCCAGATAGAAAACGGTGTTATTGAAAATGCCGGTTCATCGTACTATGGAAAAGCCTTAGTCCGCGTCCTTGGAGAGAACGGATGGGGATACTGCTGTGTGTCTCCATTTGATATGGACGATGAGAAGGCAAAAAAAGAAGCAATTGAAAGAGCCGCACGGGCTGCAAAACTCGCAACCGTAAAGGCTGATATTGCTGATGTACCATACGGAGTTCCACGTTCATGGAATGCCGCTGCAAAAGAGCAGGCAGAGCGTCCGTTAGAAGAGAAGGCAGCAGATCTTCTGCTCCTGGAAAAAGCCGCACGTATCGATGAAATTGCGGCAACCTCAGCACGCTATGCAGAACAGTACCAGACTGTCTTTTTCGAAGACTGCAACGGATACGAAGCACAGTCTTCGGTCTGCAGAACCCTTTTTACTGTAAGTTCTGTGGCTGTCCGCGGGGCAGATATGCAGATGAACTACGAGCAGGAAGCAGTTGTAGGCCCTCTTAGAATTACTGACTACATAAACAAAGGAGAGCTCTGTTCCAAAACAGCAGTTAATCTCCTGTCCGCGTCCGCAGTTCCCGGAGGCAAGATGCCTGCTGTTCTTGATCCTGCCATCGGCGGAGTGTTTGCCCACGAAGCAGTAGGTCACGCAAGCGAGGGAGATCAGATTAGAGATGGAGTGTCTGTCCTGGGAGATAAATTAGGTCAGCAGGTAGGTTCAAAACTTGTTACAATCATCGATGACCCGTCCATGCACGGATACGGGTATGAACCGTTCGATGCGGAAGGTGTTGCCGCAGGTCCTGTTGAGTTAATCAAAAACGGTGTTGTAAACCAGTTCATGCATTCCCGCGAAACACTTGCGGCTGTTGGTTTAGATACCGGTGAGGCAGGACACGCAAGAGCTGAGCCTGGAATGAATCCGCTTGTTCGAATGAGCAATACTTACATCAAAGAAGGAGATGCTTCTTACGATGAGATTCTTGAGACCTGTAAAAACGGTGTTCTCTTAATCGGCTCACGCGGCGGACAGGTTGACCCGGGACGCGGTGTTTTCCAGTTCAACGCAAAGTACGGATACTTAATTGAGAATGGTGAAACCACAAGTATGCTTCGCGATGTTTCACTTTCCGGAGATATTTTATCTGTTCTTCACAACATCGCGTTATGCGGAAAGGAGAGGAAGATGTCTTCTGGAATGTGCGGAAAGAGTCAGGCAGTGCCGGTTTCAGACGGAGCTCCGCACGTGTATCTGACTGAGGCAACTGTTGGAGGTGCAGGAAATGAGTGAAATTGATGTTGATGCAATTCTCCGTCAGGGACAGAACTTTGCAGATGAGGTCGAGGTGTATGTTTCACGCTATGAGGATTTGTCTCTTGAACAGCGCCAGATGGCAGTGTCGTCAGTCTTCGAACATGCAGGTCAGAACATCTACATCCGTGTAGTCAAGGATGGAAGAATTGGAGTATCTGCAACTTCAGATCCTACAAGAATCGGCGATGCTATGAAGACAGCAGTCTCTTCTGCAAATCTTTCTGAAAAGATTGAGGGATGGACCGGACTTGCCGAAAAAGCAGAGATTGCAGCAGGTAAAGACCCGTATGACGAGACTCTTGAAATCTCGGCAGATACGGCAGCAGAGTATCTCTCCCGCATGAATGCAGGGGCTGAGAAGTATGCAGAAGCCAGAGTTGTTACAGCAGGCGTTACTCTGATGAAGGGCTCATCGATTCTTGCAAACTCAAACGGTGTCTGGCTTGAGCGTAAATTTACTGATATTTCGCTTGGAATCGATGCAATCTGTGAGGGTTCAACCGGATATGACGGAGACTCTGCTCCATTTGCTTCCAGACTTAATCCTGAAAAGATTGGTGAGCAGACTGCTTTCTATGCATCAGCATCCAGAGGCGGAGAGACAATCGAGTCAAAGAAGTATGATGTTGTTTTCTCTGAAAACGTGGTTGACTCGCTCATCTACGAGCTTTTCTCCGATGCGGTAAACGGCAGAAATGTCTTGACCGGAAAGTCCATCTACGCAAACTCTCTAAACACTGAAGTTGCAAACAGTAAGATTTCGTTCTCTGACTCACCAATGGAGGAGGCAGGAGATTCATGGAGACGTTTCGATACAGAAGGAACTCCGACAAAGAAGCTCGATATTGTAAAGGACGGAGTTTTAACATCCTTCCTTTACGATAAAAAGACAGCATCACAGGCAGGTACTGCAACTACCGGAAATGCTCTAAGAGCCGGAAACGGAACGACAACCATCGCCCCGCACTGTTTAACAATTTCCGCCCCGACGGAAAATGTTCTTGAGCGTCCATGCCTCTTTGTAAAAGAGGTTATTGGTGCACACACAGCAAACCCGCTTACCGGAGAGTTCTCTGTAGAAGTTGCAAACGCTTTCCTTGCAGAGGGAGGAAAGCTTAACCGCCCTGTAAAGAAGGCTATGCTTGCCGGAAATGTATTTGACATCTTAAAAGGCGAGATTACTATTTCCCAGTCTGCAAAGGCATTCAGCGGAGCACTTGTCCCGCAGATGAGAATCCCTGACCTTCAGGTCATTTAATTTTTTTCAAACACACAGTAATTAAATTTTGGAGCAAAGCCAAAACACACAATGCGCGTTGCTGACCGCCCGTATGTCCGCGACGCCTGGAGAGCATGCAGCAGCTTTGCTGCTTTAGCTCTCATAAAATAAAACATACAATGCGCGTTGCTAACATGTAGCACGATTTTACAACCGATTATATATACTCACACCTGATTGAAACCTGTTTTGAGGAAAAGATTCAAATGCCAATCGTGCTAACATCTAGCATAGATTATGTTCGGAAAACAAATTCGTCTGGAAAGAATCATTGATAGAAACTCAGGACGCATTGTTGTCGTCCCGCTCGACCACGGCATTTCCATGGGACCAATCCCGGGCTTATATGATATGAGAGATACCATCGGAAAAATCGCTGACGGAGGGGCAACTGCAGTTCTGATGCACAAAGGAATGGTCAAATACGGTCACAGAAATGCAGGAAAAGACATTGGTCTGATTGTCCATTTATCTGCGGGAACAGGACTTGGAGCTGATCCGAACTCCAAAGTAATTGTAACAACCGTTGAAGAAGCCCTGGCAATGGGTGCAGATGCGGTTTCCATTCACATCAATATTGGAGCAGACAGCGAACCGCAGATGATTGAAAACGCAGGAGAGATTGCAAGAAAATGCGAACAGTGGGGAATGCCGCTTTTAGCCATGGTATACCCGAGAGGCAGAAACATCAAAGACTCCTTCGATGTCGATGCAATCAAGACCTGTGCACGTGTCGCAGCGGAACTTGGGGCTGACATTGCAAAAGTTTCCTACACAGGAGACATTGACTCATTCCGCGAAGTAACCCGCGGGGCACAGATTCCTGTCGTTATCGCAGGCGGACCGAAGATGGAATCCGATCTCGATATGCTGACCATGGTAAGAGACTCTCTTGATGCAGGAGGAAAGGGAGCATCTATCGGACGTAACATCTTCCAGCACAAAGACATTACAGGAATCACAAAAGCAGTTTCAGATATCGTCTTAAATGACGCAAGCGTAGAAGACGCACTCAAACACCTCAAAGCATGACCAAAGAACTTTCCCCAATCCTCATCCGTGCTGACTTAGGCGAAACCTACGAGGACCGCAAAATGATTGCCGAAGCCGCCCTCGAAGCAGGATACACAGATATTGTCATCAGAAAAGGAGACGAAGCATTAACCCGTCTTGCAAGATATAATGCAGTAATAGCAGACGGAGAGTTCCTTTTCCTTGACGGAGAAAAAATAGGCACCATTGCAGATATCACAGACTCGGAGGGAATGGAGAAAGCATACAGAATAACAACACCGTACGCAGTTGTAAATCCTGCAGACTGGCGTGTTATTCCCCTGGAAAATCTTATCTCACGTTTCCAGAACACAGGAATCAAACTCTACGCCTGTGTTGCAAACAAGTCCGAAGCAAAACTCGCACGAGAAACAATGGAAGTCGGCTGTGACGGAATTGCTGTTGTGGTATCAACTCCTTTAGAACTCTCAGAGTTTGGAAAAGCATGCAGTGATGATATGCCGCAAACAAACCTTACAGAGGCAGTGGTTACTTCAATCACTCCTCTTTCCTTGGGAGACAGAGTTTGTATTGATACAAGTTCTCTCTTAGAACAGGGCGAAGGCATGCTTATTGGTTCATCTTCCGCATGTCTTTTCCTCATCTGTTCGGAAAGTTTTGACAGCGAATATGTCAACTCCAGACCTTTCCGTGTAAATGCAGGAGCTGTCCACTCATACATATTATGCCCGGATGGAACAACACACTACCTCTCTGAAGTAAAAGCCGGAACACCACTCCTTTCCCGTCTTCCAGACGGCACTCTTCGCTCTGTTGATACAGGTCGCGTTAAAATCGAGCGCAGGCCTATGATTTTAATCGAAGCAGAGGCTGAAGGAAAGAAGCATTCGGTTGTTGTTCAGAATGCAGAAACAATCCGCCTTGGAACACCAAAAGGCGCTGTTTCTGTTGCATACCTTGCTGTAGGCGACAAAGTTCTTGTCCGCCTTGAATCAGGCGGAAGACATTTCGGTCATGCAATGGCTGAGACCATTCTTGAAAAATGACAAAAATCTGTGCAGTAATCACAAAAACCGAAGACATAGAAAAAGCCAGAACTCTTGGATGCGAGGCATTCGAGTTCAGGCTCGATATGTTTGAAAATCCAGAGCAGGATTTGTCATTTGTTTTGCAGCCTGAGTTGACTATAGTTACAATCAGGTCAAAAGAAGATGAGAGCCGAAGAGAGCTTTTCCAGAAAGCGATTGATGCCGGAGCGGACTTTGTTGATATCGAATCAGACTCAGTCCTTAGAGGAGAATTTCCTGGAAAGACGGTCTGCTCATACCATGACTTCGAAAAAACTCCAAATGCAGAAGAGATAGTATCTATATTTCAGGATTTGGCAAAGACCGGAGTTCCAAAGGCCGCATTTATGGTCCAAGGTCCTCGTGATTTGATAGAAATTGCAGATGCCGCGGCCGAAATCAAAGGCTGGAACATACCGTTTATTCTAATCGGCATGGGTGATGCTGGAAAAATCACACGCGTTAGAGCGGATGCTCTAGGCTCTATGGTTACTTACTGTGCTGTTTCAAAAGAAACAGGTTCTGCCCCCGGACAGCTTACAGTAAAAGAAGCCGCAGAGTTGGGGCGGGATTCCGCAGTATGCGGTGTTGTTGGTTTTCCGCTTAGCAAAACCTTCTCCCCTGCGATTCACAACGCGGCATTCGAGGCGGCAGGCATTCGCGGAACATATGTAAAGATTCCAACACCCGAAGATGAGGTATCTCTCATCCCTCAGATGATGGAGGTCTATGACATCACAGGAATCAATGTTACAATCCCGCACAAGCAGGCTGTGCTTTCGTTCATGAAGTCGGTATCACCTGCCGCAGAAAAAATCCAGGCAGTAAATACCATCACCAAAGATCTCGAAGGAGACAACACAGACTGGATAGGAATTGCCAAAACTCTTGACCGTTTCGAGCCGGAAGGTAAAAATGTCCTTCTGCTTGGAGCAGGCGGGGCGGCATTTGCTGCGGCCTTCTATTTCCATGAGAGAGGAGCAAAGCTTTCGATTGCGAACAGAACCGAAGAGAAGGCGAAAGTCCTGGCGAAACGTTTCGAAGGAAAGGCAGTCACAATCCCTGAACTGATGCCTGAGTATGACATTGTTCTCAATGCATCTCCTGTATGTCCTGCAGAGCCTGCGTCTTTCGTAAAGGAGGGATGCGTTGTTATGGATATGGTATATCCAACATCTTCTCTGCTCGAAGAAGCAGAAAAACTTGGGGCTGTAACATTCTCCGGGGAAACAATGCTTATTCATCAGGGTGCTGCCGCATTTGAAAAATGGCATGGTGTATCTCCTGACATTTTCGCAATGGAAAAAGCATTCCGGGAGGCTGAATGAAAGGCAAGGGAGTATCCGGCGGGGCTTTGACTGTCATCAATGCGATTGCAACAGGATTCGGCTCAGCTTTTGGAATCGGCCTTACGACCTCTGCTGAGGTCGTACTTGTAGATGAACCGGGAGTAACTCTTTCCGTAAACGGGCATGAGGCTGATGCAGGATTTGCAAAAGGACTTCTTGAAGGATTCAAAGAAGCATTCCCTGAATCTGAATTTAAAGGAGCAGATGTAAAAACACAATCCGACATCCCGCAGTCAAAGGGTCTTAAAAGCAGCAGTGCTGCGGCAAATGCAATCCTGCTTGCCGCAGCTGATGCATCAGGAATCGAAGCAGACTCTCTCGACCTGGTTCGAATAGGAGCAAAGGCCTCGATTGCCTGCGGAGTATCTGTTACAGGTGCGTTTGACGATGCGTCGGCCTGTATGCTTGGCGGACTTGTCTTTACAGACAACAGAAACATGCGTCTTATCGAACACAGAAAAATGCCTGAGGAGTTCGCGGTTGTAATCCATATCCCTGATGGAGAAATTCCAACTCTTGCCTTCCCGAAGGACAAATTCAAGGCACGTTCAAAAGAGGTTGAGGCCGCATTCGAAAAAGCCGTGTCAGGAGATGTGTTCTCTGCAATCTATGAAAACGGCCGCTGTGTCGGAGAAAGTATTGGAATCGGCACAATAACAGCGGATAAAGCATTGGCCGCTAAAGCCTCGGCCGCAGGAATTTCAGGCACAGGCCCTGCAACAGGAATCCTTGTAAAGAAGGAAAACCTTGCCTCATTCCTTGATATATTCGAAGAGAAAAACTGTATTATAACAACTGTCAGAAATCCATGAAACTGAGTGTACACAAAGGAAGCCTGAACGGAACTGTACAGGCACCTCCATCCAAAAGCCACACACACAGAGCCTACATGTTAGCAGCGCTTTCATCCGGCATCTCGCATATCAAGTCCCCTCTGTTTGGAGAGGATACGAATGCAACTCTTGATGCTGTGAAAATGCTTGGAGCAGAGGTTACTGTAAATGGAGACGAAGTAACCATCTCAGGAGGGAATCTGCATGCCGCAGATAGTGTCATAGACTGCAAAAACTCAGGCTCATCCATTCGGATGCTTGCAGGAATTGCCGCAGGCCTTCCTGGAAAAACATCATTTACCGGGGATGCTTCGCTTTGCAAACGTCCAATGCTTCCGCTTCTCGATGCATTAAAAGAGCTTGGAGCTGAAGTTGAGTCTGAGAACGGGTGTGCCCCATTCTCAGTAACAGGCAAGGCACTAGGAACTGAGGTTTCGATTCGCGGAGATATCTCATCGCAGTTCATCTCAGCACTTCTGCTTGGAGCACCCATGTCACCTTCAGGAGTTAAGATTCACTTAACAACACCGCTTGCGTCCCGTCCGTATGTGAACATCACAATATCTGCGATGAATGCACACGGTGTTTTAGTTGAGGAAACAGATGATGGTTTCTTTGTTCCGGGAAATCAGCAGTACAAGGCAGCAGACGGAT
This sequence comes from Methanocorpusculum sp., assembly GCA_017387505.1. Taxonomy (GTDB): domain Archaea; phylum Halobacteriota; class Methanomicrobia; order Methanomicrobiales; family Methanocorpusculaceae; genus Methanocorpusculum. Next base: position 51,066 of record JAFOFB010000020.1, on the reverse strand, counting down.
TTGTATCAGGGGACTACTCATCTGCGGCATTTATCCTGGCTGCCGGAGCTCTTACAGGAAAAGTTACGGTTACAGGTCTTGATGAAAACGACCCGCAGGGAGACAAAGCAGTTCTCGATATCTTATCACGTTTCGGGGCTCGTGTCTCAAGAAACGGTGATGCTGTAACAGTTGAGTGTGATACTCTAAATGGAATTGATGTGGATTTAAGCGATGCACCAGACCTATTCCCGATTGTTGCTGTGGTTGGATGTGCGGCTTTTGGCACAACACGTCTCTTTGGTGCGGCTCACCTGGCATTCAAGGAAAGCAACCGCTTAGAAACTACAGCCGCTTTCCTTAGAAAAATGGGAGCTGACATTGAGGCAACAAATGACGGATGTATAATCCGCGGAGGACTTACACTTCACGGAGCAGAAATTGAAACTCTTGGAGACCACAGAATCGCTATGGCAGGGGCTGTTGCAGGACTTATTGCTGATGGTAAAACAGTAATCGATGACATCTCATGTGCTGATGTCTCATACCCTGCATTTGTTTTGGATCTGAAAAAACTTGGAGGAAATACAGAATGAATACTATAGGAAACTCAATTCGGCTCACCATTTTCGGGGCAAGCCATGATACATGTATCGGATGTGTGATTGACGGACTGCCTGCAGGGCTTACAGTAAACCGTGAGACAATCACCCGTGACCTTTCCCTTCGAAAACCGGCTCCGGGAATTGGAACGCCGCGTATTGAAGCAGATGTCCCGGAAATTGTCGGCCTGCTTGATGGAAAGACAACAGGAGCTCCGCTTGTTATCCGGATTGAGAATGCCAACATTAATGATTCGGATTACGATGAGCTTCGACGCATCCCGCGTCCGGGACATGCAGACTTTCCCGCATACGCAAAGTACGGAGTAAACCACGACATCAGAGGCGGCGGGATGTTTTCCGGACGGATGACTACAGTGCTTGTTGCCGCTGGTGCAATTCTTCGCGATTTCCTGTCAAAGTATGGAATTTCTGTTGGTTCATACACAAAAAGCATTGGCTCTGTAAAGGATGATGCATCATACTCTGCAGATGAGATTATGCAGGTATCACCTTCAAATCCGCTTCGGGCAATGACATCGGAGATGGAGGATGCCATGAGGGAAGAGATTCTCGCGGCAAAGGCAGATGGAGACAGCGTAGGTGGTGTTATCCGCTGTGTTGCAAAAGGTCTTCCGGCAGGACTTGGAGAGCCGTTCTTCGACACCTTAGACGGAGAGATTGCAAAAGCTGTCTTTGCAGTTCCGGGTGTTAAAGGAGTTGAGTTTGGTGCAGGCTTTGATGCTGCATTACTTCGCGGTTCAGAGAACAATGATTCATACAGAATAAAGGACGGGGTTGTTTCAACTAAGACAAACAATGCTGGAGGGGTTCTTGGCGGAATGTCAAACGGAGCGGCACTTGATTTCTCAGTTGCCTTCAAGCCGACACCGTCTATTTCAAAGAGCCAGAACTCTGTTGACCTCTTTGATGGAAAAGATGCAGAGCTTTTTGTCCGCGGACGACACGATCCGTGTATTGCTCCGCGCGGAGCTGTGGTCATTGAAGCAATGACCATTTTTGTGATTGCAGACCTGCTTATCAGGGGTGGATTTGTATGCCGGAATTATATGTCCTAAGAGCTGAGCTTGCAGAGATTGACAAAAAAATCATGGCTCTTGTAGGCCGAAGGAATGAGATTGCGAAGGTAATTGGTGAAGAGAAGGCAAAAACCAAAGCGGCTGTTGTAGTTCCGTCAGTCGAGAGGATTGTAGAACAGAGATACATCGATGCAGGGGCTGAATGCGGAGTTTCTGCCGGCACAGCATTTCGAATCGCACGGGCTGTTGTTGATGAGTCGGTTGATGTCCAGGGACGGCTTCCGCGTTTCCAGGAGCCGCAGACGATTTGCATCATTGGAGGAAACGGTGGAATGGGCAGGTGGCTATCTAAATTCTTCTCAAGCCGCGGACACCAGGTATCTATCTGTGATACAAACACAGAAGGTGCAGAGTTTCCGGTTGTAAGCCTCGAAGAAGGTTCAAAGGCTGAGATTATTGTAATCTCAACTCCTGTCACAGTTGCAGACAAGGTTCTGTCAGATGTCCTTTCTGCATCCTCTGATGATGCAGTAATCTTTGATATCTTATCAGTAAAACAGCCGGTTATCCCAAGACTTCGTGAGGCAGGAAAAGCCGGACGAAAAGTCTGTTCGGTTCATCCGATGTTTGGCCCGTCAGCCGCGTCTGCTGCTGGAAGAAATGTAGTTATCTGTGAGTGCGGTTCGAAGGATGCCGCAGACAAGGCAGAAGTTCTTTTCAATGTTGCAGATATTCTCCGCATGGAGGTTGAAGAGCATGACAAAGCGGCAGCCTATGTCTTGGGGCTTTCACATGCAGTAAATATTGCATTCTCTGATGCCCTTGTTCGAAGCGGATTTACCTCTGAAGAACTTCGTTCTTCTGCTTCGACAACATTTAGAAAACAGACTGCTGTATCTGTTGAGGTTGCAAATGAGAATGCCGAGCTGTACTATGCAATCCAGAGAGAAAATCCTGAAAACGATGCGGCACTTCGAAACCTCGAAGAAGCAGTATCCCGCGTTCGAACTCTTCCAAAAGATGAGTTCATCTCAATGATGCAGGACGAAGCAGTCTGGTATCAGTAACCACTTTTTTTTAGCATTCGCTTTTCTAAATTCAAACAAACAAAACAGAATAATAAATAGTTAAGGGGAAGGCCCCTTATTTTCTTCAGTCTTACTCAACAGCTTCTTTGCCGTTCCAGGTTGGAACTTTCTTTCCAACGAAGAGGAGGATTAAGACAAGGATTGCTGCCATGACGAGCAGAGTGATCCAGACGTTGAGTCCAAGACCGACTAAAATGTATCCTGCGATAACGACAACACCAACAGTGACTGCGTATACAATCTGGGTGATGACGTGGTCGAGAAGACTGCATCCTGCTCCCATAGAGGAGAGAATAGAAGTGTCGGAGATTGGAGAACTGTGGTCACCAAAGATTGCTCCGGTTAAGACTGCAGAGGAACACATCAGGATGTATGCGTATGCAGATCCGGAGGAGGTAATCTCCATGCCGGTGATTCCAACGATTGCTGCTGCAAGCGGGATACAAAGCGGAAGAAGGATTGCCATAGTTCCGTATGCGGTTCCGGTTGCGAAGGAGACAACTGCTGCAATGATGAAGATTAATGCAGGTACGATGAACTGCGGAAGGACATCAGAGAGGTTGGAAACTAAGAAGTGTGCGGTTCCAAGGTCACCGATAACAGATCCAATGGACCATGCAAGGATTAAGACGATACAAACGAAGAGCATGGATTTCATACCGTGTGCCCAGGTCTCGATACCGTCTTTGAGGGTGAAAATCTTCTCGAAGAATCCCATGATGATTGCAACGATACAGGCTAAGAGACCTGCCTGGAACAGAACAATGGATGCATCAGAGTTACTGTATGCTTCACGGACAGCTTCGAAGAAGGAGAGTCCTTCAAGTGCTTCTGCACCGACTGCTGCTGCACCATTGGTGTAGAACAGAACAACTGCAGAGATGATTAAGACACCAACCGGAATGAGTGCATTCCAGATGTTTGGCGGAGTAACTTTCTTGGAGGTCTTTAAGATACCATAGTTCTCCTTGATTTCTTCCTTTTCTTCATCAATAACCTTCTCGGTTTCCATAACCTCGGATCCCGGGTTGATGGTCTCACCAGTGGTTCTTGCACGAATTTCTGCCTTGAGCATCGGACCGAAGTCACGGAGAAGGAATGCAGTTGCAAAGACGAAGAAGAGTGCCATGATGTTGTAGAATCTGTACGGGATGGTGTCAATGAAGATACCGTATGCGGTAACACCGGTAACGCCTGCGATTGCAAGACCTTCGTTGATGTTGACAAGCTCAGTTCCAATCCAGGTGGAGATGAGCATGATACCGGCAACAGGTGCTGCGGTAGAGTCAACGATGTATGCGAGTTTCTCGCGGGAGATGCGGTACTTGTCACAGAGCGGTCTCATGATTGGACCAATGATTAATGCGTTTGCATAGTCATCGAAGAAGATAACCCAGGAGGAAATCCACATGGTGATCTGTGCACTGCGCGGTCCCTTTGCAATCTTGACAACGAGGTCAGCAATTGCACGCATTCCGCCCATTCTGGTGATTAATGCGATTAATGCACCAATGACTAAGACCTGCATGATGATACCTGCATCCCAGCGGTCTGCTAAGGTTCCAATGAAGTAGTCAGTGGAGTTGAAGAATGCACCGGTGATAGATCCAAGAAGGTCACCAGAGACGAGTGCAACCATCCAGGTTCCGGAGAGAACTCCAAGGAACAGGGAAAGAATAACGTTGCGGGTTAAGAAGGCAAGCAGAAGTGCTAACAGTGGCGGAATAAGAGTCCAGACACCGTAGAGTGCTGCAAAGGCTTCAGAATCTCCGCCTTCCGGCATGGCGCCAAAGTATCCGCAGATAACCGGGATTAAAAAGGCTGCCAGTGTCAGAATGATGGCAATGATGTTAGCCAGTTTTGTTTTATCCATAATAATACACACCTCAGGGCAAAATACCCCTGATGCGGAAAATATTTATTTTGTAGGATAATAAAGGATGCGGGTACGCATATAATAAAGGATGCTTTCCGGCAGAATTTATTGTAAAAAAGAGGGTGTTTATCTTCTCTGGTTGTACTGGTGCCAGATTCTGCAGGCACCTTCGTGAGATACCATGCATGGTCCAACCGGTACACGCGGAGTGCAGACTTTTCCAAAGAGTTTACAGTCAGTCGGCTCTGCAATTCCGCGGAGGACCTGATCGCAGATACAGCCTGCTTTCTTGGTGACCTTTTCGAAGACTAAATCGAACTTTTTCTGTGCATCGTACTGCTCGAACTCAGGCTTTAATTTCAGACCGGACTTCGGGATAACCGGGAATCCTCTCCACTCAACATCAGTCGGGGTGAATACTTCATGCATCAGACGCTGTGCTTTGACGTTTCCTTCGCGGGTTACAACTCTCGGATATGCGTTTTCGACTTTTGCTTCGCCGTTTTCAATCTGCTCGGCAAGCATTAAGAGACCAAGGAGCACATCTTCCGGTTCGAATCCTGCAACGACCTGCGGGACTTTGAACTGCTCGTATTCATGGTATCCCATAACTGCACAGACGTGTCCCGGGAGAATGAATCCGTCAAGAGATGCTTCACCCTGAGCCATAAGCCACTCCATTGCAGGCGGGACTAAACGGTGGGAGACTAAGACACTGAAGTTTTCAGGCGGGTTGGTCATGAGAGTTGCAGAGATTGTTGGAACGGTTGTCTCGAATCCGACAGAGATGAATGCAACTTCTTTGTCCGGATTCTCGCGGGCGATTTCGACTGCCTTGGTGATTCCCTGAACAATTCTGACATCTCCGTTGACTTTCTCAAGGGAACTGCGGGTTCCAGGGACTCTAAGTAAGTCGCCGTAAGTACAGACAATACATCCGCGCTCAGCAAGCTCAACTGCTGCATCGATTTCTCCCTGCGGAGTGATACAGACCGGACATCCGGGACCCATTACGATTTTCATCTGCGGCGGAAGAACAGAACGAATACCATATTTTGCGATAGCGGCCTCGTGAGTTCCGCAGACGTGCATTACGCGAATATCGCGGTCAACTACGCGGGCAAGGGTTTTTGCAATATCAGAGCCAAGCGTCATAAGTACATTAGTATATGTGTTCGAACCTTAAAGACGTTAGAGGTCGGAACTCAGCAGAATACCTATTGGAAAAAAAGAGATGTCCTTAGAAGGACAGAACTTTACTGCATGTTTGCAAGAACTGACGGGTCGAAGTCAGGGTTACTTAATGCACCTAATGCAGCTGCATAGTCAATACTTCCATCTTCATTAACCATACCATACTGTTCAAGGACAGCAAGTTCTTCATCAGTAAATTCTTTCTGGGACAGAGCAATGATGTCACCTACACCAAGCTCTTCATCGCCGTCACCGACAACTGCGGCAAGTTCCTTGATTTTATCCATCTGCTCATCAGTGATTTCCTGTCCGGTAATCGAGGAGATAAGAGATTTTTCCAGTTCATCATTGTCCTCGCCAATAGAAATACAGCCAGCAGAGAAAACAATGAAGATGGTTAATATAATGCCAATAATAACGATTTTCTTGCTCATATCAGATATCTTGGTGGATAGTATGATAAATGTATCGGATAAAATATACACTGTGTATATCAAAGATAGTACATATCTTGTAAAAATCTGCGCTATTCTGTGATAAGATTACATACAATGGTGTCTAAATGATATGTTCTGGTTTTTTACTGTGAAATTAATGTGCGCGTTTTTATCAATTTTTATTGGGCCTTTTTCTTACATTTTCCAGTCATGTCATCCTTGGTTATTTCTACTTCAAAAACCAACATATGAGAAATGAATAACGATAACTATATTGAAGAGTTCGACGAGGAGTTCGAAAATGAGGATTACATCATTTTAGACTGCCCTGTCTGCGGAGAAGAGACTGACTTCGCAATCCTGAAAAACCCGCCTGAGGCAGTTGTTCAGTGTGTTGAGTGCGGACACACGATGCGTATCACCTTAAAGGAGCCGAAGTCCTGTATGGTAAAGGCAATCATCAGCCACGGAAGCGAGTCCATTCCGGCAAAGATTGAACTTATCGAAGGCGAGATGGTCAGAGTCGGTGACTTCCTTGTTGCTGAAGCAGGCGAGGAGACTTATAATGTTGAGGTCTTATCCATCGAGGAGAACAACGCAAGACGCGACAAGATGCCGGCAGAGAAAATCAATACTCTCTGGACCAGACTTGTTGACCTCGTTATCATCAGCGCATCTGTAAACAAGGGTGCAAGGACTGTTCCGCTCTACGAACAGGTTGACGGAGAGACCAAATACATGGTTGATTCGATTGCAACGATTGCCGGAAAGCAGTTTAGAGTTGTGCGGATTAAACTCCGTAAAGGCAACATGCTGATGAGAAAGGGCAAGACCGCAAAGGCATACGAAATTAAGCGTATCTACGGCGAACGCTCTTAATTCTCTTTTTATTTTTTCACACGTGTTTAAGGTCTGAGCAGGTTTCAGACTTCAATGGCGTTTAATATTTATACCATATCCGCAAATATAATTCACATGGTTAATTTTACCTGCCCGAAGTGCGGGGCACCATTACCAGTTAAACCTGGAACACAGCTTTCTGTCTGTTCCTACTGCGGTACGCCCTCGTACATCGATAGGCGAGAGGCAATATTTTTCTACATACTGCCGTTTTCCATAACCGAAGATGCATCACGCGCCATCTTCAAACGCTGGACAGCAGGCCCTGCCTGCCCAAAGGACATGGAAGCGACAGCAGAGATAACTGCTATCAAAAAGGAATACTTCCCTGTCTTCCGTTTTAGAAGAACTGTAGACGGCAAGGAAAAAATTGCCGCAAGACCGGCACGCGGAACACTGCTTCCCGGAATGCACAGCATCGAAATTCCGCCGGGAGACATGGTAATCTTCGACTCCAGCACAAAAGCAGGAGGAGCTGAAGTACTTCACCCGGACATTGCAATCGACTCATATGTTGGAGATTTGGAAGGTACACCAATCGACCAGTCACTTGTCTATTTCCCAATCTATGAACTGAAGTACAGATATGGCGGAACAGAGTACGCAATGGTCATAGACGGCTCATCCGGCAGAATCTCTGTAACCAACTCTCCGAAGAGAAGTTCAGTATCCTACGTTGCAGTCATGGCTTTGGCATTCGTTCTGGGATTTATTGGAACTCTGCTCGGTTTCATAATAACTCCAATCTTCTTCGTGCTCGTTATTGCCGGAATCTTTGCAGGAAAAATCCTGGCACACAAAGTTGTCAAAAAACCTGACGGAGGTTCATCATGAGCAAGACTCCAAAAATCATCGTCTCACTGACATGCCCGAACTGCGGAGGTCAGGTACAGTCTGAAGAAGGAGAGTCACTCGTCCTTTGTAAATTCTGTGACTCCGTATTCTCTCTGACAACTGATGAGGGAATTGGAAAAATCATGTACCGCTTAGATGTCACACGCGAAAAAGCGGAGGCTCGCTTTTTAGAGTGGCTGAAAGAAGGTCCGAAGGCAAAAGACCTCGAAAAGAATGCACAGATAAGCGAAGCCTATCCAATTTATCTGCCGTTCTGGCGCCTTGTCGGACGCGGAAAAGCATGTGTCTGCGGTGTTGAGATAAAAAAAGGCGACAAGGACGAGCCGGATAGAAGAATTCCGCATGAATCACTCGTCAACCGAGAATACATCTACTCTGACATTGCCTGCGACCCTGGAGACTTAGGAATTGCAGCAATCAGAATCCCTGACCACGCAAAAGCAGTTGAGTTCGATGATGAATCGATTGTAACATTCGGAGTTCCCGAATCGCGTGATGATGCATACAGCGAAGGGTCTGCTCAGATAAAACTCCAGGCAATCAAAGACGGAAAGCGCTCTATGGATGAGGTGTACTTCTCGAAAGCATTCTTCTTCGAAAAAGCATTCAGTCTTGTGTACTATCCGTTCTGGATTGTCAGATACACCTATGAAGACAGAGCATACTTTGCAGTCTTAGACGGCATTACATCGCAGGTAATATCAGGACGCGCCCCTGGAAATGCAGGAAGCCAGAGTACAGCAGCAGCTCTTGGAGGTACTCTTTCAGGAGCGGTTCTTGCTGCCTTTATCTTCTTCGGCTTGGCTCTTGGCGCAATTGAAGCAATCGCACTCTTCTTCGCATTCGGTCTGATTGCCGCTGCCGGAATCATTGGCTTTGCCTACAACCGCTTCAGATACGGTGATGAAATCTTAGAAGGAGCCATGAAGGGTAAAGGCCTTAAGCGCGGCAGGAAACAGCAGTGCATTGAGACAAACTACGAAAATACCTATGATATGTTTAACTGAGGTGGAAAAATGTCAATAGTATTACAGCCTCTCAAATGCTTGGCGTGCGGAGCTCCTTTAAAATCCAAAGAAAGAGACCTGATGCTTATCTGCGAACACTGTGGAAGTTTGTCGCTTTTCGCAGACGGAAAGACGTCTCCTGTTGAGTTCGCGATTGTAAAACCGACGGTCGAAGAAAAAGACCCGCTCTGGTATGTTCCGTTCTGGGTAGTCAATGCTGATGTGATAGTTCATCGCGAGAAAATATCCGGAGGAGGGATATCAAGAGCTGTTACCGGTCAAAAACAGATGCGCGGAACGCGGGACTTCTACATCTGTGCGGCTGATGCAGTGCCGGAAGAGTATGCCAGAGTCTGGAACATGGAGCTTACCATAAACCAGCCGGAGTTTACAACAATTCCTGAGTTCAAGAATGGAAGCCGCATGGTAATGACAATGGAAAAAGATACAGCAGGAAACAATGCTGAATTTATTTTCCTGCGCTATGAAGCAGAAATCCCAGGCACTTTACAGGAGCTTGACTACGATTTCATTGTCAAATCGGCAAAAGTACTTTATCTTCCCGCGTACAAAAAACCAACTAGCTATATGCTTGGAGTCTTAAATGGAAAATAACGAAAAGAAAGTACCGCTCATCTGGGCAACGGCTCTCCTTGTGGCCGGAATTTCTGTGATTATCACAACAGTTATCCCGGCATTCGGTTTCTGGGAAGGGGCAGGTATTTTCCTTATTGGAACAGGAGTTCTTGCAACCTTAATCCAGCTCTTTGTAGGAGAGAAAGGTCCAATAGGATTTTCTCTGTTTATGACGATTGCAGGTCTCTTCCTTGTTGTAAAGACCTGGCTTGGAACACTTCTTCCTGACTTTGGAACATGGTTCTGGATTGGTATTGCCCTTGTGATTATCGCTGTTGGCGCGATTGTGTCAATTGTCCTTAAAAAATAACATGACTGACTTACGTGAAAGAGTAGAAGAAGACCGAGGTATCTTAAAGAAGATTCAGATTTTCCTTCCGGGATACTCAGGCTACAGAAAGAAAGAAGATTTAAGAATCGCAGACTCGATGCTTAGAAACCAGGTTGCAGACAACTTCAAGACGTCTGTTCTGATTCCAATCGAGATGGTAAGAGAGTCTGCGGCAAATTCTCTCGAGCTTGATTTAATGAACGACATCGCAGGAGTTCTTTCAAAGGCAAAAACTCTTGAGGCCTCCATTCGTCATGCCGAGCAGGGATACTCAGGAATCTCTGCGGCTGTGAGAATTTTAGAGGATGAGTTAAACAAGCTCTATGAATATGATTTAGCTCTCTTCGAGGCAGTAAATGCACTTGCTCTCAAAGCAAAAGAGGCAAGAGGTCTGGCAGATGCCGGGCGTTTTGCGGAGGTAAAGCCTGTACTTTCATCTCTTAAAGGAGATATTATGGAGTTTTCGGCAACCTTCGACCGCAGAATGGAGACAGTTGCAGGAATTGAGGTGGCATAAATGGGATTATTTTCAAAGGTAAATCAGAAAATAGGTTCTGGCTCTGATATTGAAGGAGCCGATGCACGTGCTGGATTCTACTGGGTTAAGGACTACAAAGGAGACAACCTCATCTGGAGACTTCCAAGAAACATCATCTTAAACGATAACGTACTTGTCAGAGAAGATGAGTATGGTATCTTCTTCCGTGACGGAAAAGCACTCAAGGTCTTTGACCGTCCGGACAGATATGCATTAACCACACAGAACATCCCAGTCTTAAAGGACATTATTGGCGCGACAATGGGTAACGTCCAGATTGGAGAGTTCTACTGGGCACAGAAACGCGAGTTCAGAGATAAGTTTGGAACATCTCAGCCGCTTGCTTTCCGTGATTCTGACTTCGGAGTTGTACAGCTTCGCATGTTTGGTCAGTTCGCATACAAAGTTGCAGACCCAATGCTTCTGATTACCCAGTTCGTTGGAACAAAAGGCCTTACAAAGTCTGAAGAGGTTGTTGACTGGCTCAAAGGTCAGATTGTGATGGTCTTAAATGATATCTTAGGCGAACTCAAAGCAAAGAAGCAGATGGGTGTCTTAGATATGCCTGCATACCTGCAGGAGATTGAACAGATGTGTCTTGCAAAACTCACTGCAGAGACTGAGAGTTATGGTCTCAAGATTATGAAGTTTGCAGGCCTTACCATCAGCATGCCTGATGAGGTTCAGGAGGCAATCAACAAGCGTGGTGCAATGTCCGCCCTTGGCGTGAACTACATGCAGTACCAGTCAGGAAAGGCCATCGAAAATATTGGTGTCGGGGCTGCACAGGGCGGAGAGGGAGCCGGATTTGCAATGATGGGGGCTGGAATGGGAGCTGGAATGGGAATGGGCAACATGATGATGCAGGGTATGAACGGAGGGGCTGCCCCATTCGGTCAGGCACAGACCGCAGCTCCTGCAGGAAAGGTATGTCCAAAGTGCGGAGCAGCAGTTCCGGACGGTGCAAAATTCTGTCCAGGATGTGGAGAAAAGCAGGCATCCGGCTCATTCTGCCCTGAGTGCGGAGCGGCCGTCCCATCTGGTGCCAAGTTCTGTCCCGAATGCGGAAAGAAGATGGGAGCCTCTGCCTGTCCAAAGTGCGGGGCGGAGTTGTCAGCCGGGGCAAAGTTCTGCCCTGAGTGCGGCGAACGCGTCTGAGAACAATTCCCAAACCTATTTTTTTCGGGGGTAGAGCCCCTACTTTAAAATACCACAACAGTCATACTATTACACAATGACTCTTGCATTGTTATCTGTATGGGACAAGACCGGAATCGTTGATCTGGCAAAAGCCCTTGCTGCACAGAACATTGGAATATTAAGTTCAGGCGGAACTGCAAAACTCCTCCGCGAAGCAGGAATCCCGGCAAAGGACGTCTCTGAATACACCGGATTCCCGGAAATGATGGACGGCCGCGTCAAAACACTCCACCCGAAAGTACACGGAGGTCTCTTAGGCCGCCGCGGAACTGACAATGATGTTATGGCAGAGCACGGAATCGAAGCAATCGATATCCTCTGTGTAAACCTCTATCCTTTCGAAGAGATGTCCAAGAAGAACCTCCCGCTTGAGGAACTCATTGAATACATCGATATTGGAGGACCTGCAATGATTCGTGCAGCATCCAAGAACTACAAGGATGTTACTGTTATCGTTGACCCGTCTGACTATGCAGAGGTAATTGAAGCTGTAAACAACGGCGGAACCACCCCTGAGCAGAGATTAAAGCTCGCTACCAAAGCATTCACCAGAACTGCAGCATACGATGGAGCAATCTCCAACTACCTGCAGGGAATCGACAAGGAGTTCCCGGACACCTACACCGTTCAGTTCCAGAACGGAAGAACCCTGCGTTACGGAGAAAACCCGCACCAGAAGGCAGCAGTCTATGGAACTACCGGTATTGCAGGACAGGAGTCCATGCAGGGCAAAGAGATGTCATACAACAACTATCTCGATGTCCACGCAGCAGTTTCCCTCTGCCGTGAACTCGAAGGCTTTGCAACCGTTATCGTAAAGCACAACAACCCATGCGGTGTTGCTCTTGGAGAGAACCAGCTTGAGTCCTACATCAAGGCACGTGAAGTTGACCCGGTATCTGCATACGGTTCTATCGTTGCAATGAGTACCGAAGTCGATGCAGATGTTGCAAAGGAGATCTGCTCCACCTTCGTTGAAGTTCTCGTTGCTCCATCCTTCACCGAAGAAGCTCTCGAAATTATGAAGTCCAAGCCGAACATGCGTGCATTAATCCTGCCGCCGGCAGAAGAATCAAATGAGATTAGAACCATCGACGGAGGTATTCTCGTCCAGAGAACTCCGGCATACACTGAGGACTGGAAGGTTGTCTCCAAACGCCAGCCGACCGAGGATGAGATGGAAGCATTCAAGCTTGCCTGGACTGTTGTCAAGTACGCAAAGAGTAATGCAATCATCTACAGCAACAAGACTGAAACTGTAGGTATTGGTGTTGGACAGATGAACCGTGTCAACTCTGCACAGATTGCAATCGAGAAGGCTGCAGAGTTTGGAAGAACCATGAAAGGTACTGTTGTAGCATCTGATGCATTCCTGCCGTTCCCGGACACCTTAGAGGTCGCAGCAGCCGCAGGAGCAACTGCTTTAATTCAGCCTGGAGGTTCTATCCGCGACAATGAAGTCCTTGCAAAGGCAGATGAACTTGGAATCGCTGTAGTGTTTACCGGAACCAGACACTTCAGACACTAACCTTTTTTTTTAATGTCCGAAAAAAAGGACTTATCATACTGCGTCCGACAGATATAATATTTTTCATCCGCGCGCATAATTTTTCAAACCAAGGTCTCAATCCATAATCCTTATATTCTTAGAGATACATTTTGAACGGTAAGTCAATATTGTGAGGATAGAATAGATGGCCCCGAAAAAGAAACAGAAGGATTTACTTCAGCTCTTCTCTAATTTAACCCAGAAGACAAAGATTGTTGAGCCAATGAAAACCCTTCACGGAACTTTACGTGACCAGGATGCAGTTGAGCGTGAAATCGCTCTTATCATGCGTGAAATTCAGGAAAGAGGATTCTTCAAGACTAAGCTTGAACCAATCCAGCTCGCACGCTTAATCACTTCCTTCCACGCAGGCAAGAATGATACTGAGATTGCCCGTGAGTTAGGTTATGAGAAACTCTCCAAGACCGTTGCACGTGCACGTGTCAGACTGAAGCTTTTCCGTGACCTTGACTTCAACATGCCGTTTGACCAGGACGAGTTAAAGATTCTGATGTCAAGCGAACTTACTATGAAAGAGATTTCCGAGAAGCTTGGTGTTTCCCCAACCACTCTTCGCGAGTACCGCCACGTCATCGAACAGCGTGATGATACAACTCTTGACCCGTACCTTGAGAGAATTAAGGACGTTATGGAAGACCGTGACTTAACCGAGAAGATGGCAGCAGGTCTCCAGCAGGATACTTTAGGCGAGGCAATCGATGTTGCTGAGTCTACTGATATGAGTGAGATTAACTAATCTCTTTTTTTCTAAAAATAAATTACAAAAAAGAGGGTGTGAGAAACTCTCAAAAATTTTTATTGTGCTTCGAGCACAATTTCCAGATAGGATTTGGTAAGACGCTCGCCAACGATTCCTGCCATCTCTGCAATTTTGTCGATTACAGCTACTGCTTCATCTTCGGATAGTTCTGCGTCGGCTTCAATTTCAGAGAACACTCCAACGCCTGGAATCTCATCTAAGGTTACAATAGCGTTTGGAACACGGTAGATTTTTCTGTGCTTGTCAACTGCGGCAGTTCTTCTGTATCCGATTTTTTCCAAGAGAACTGCGAACTCTTCGCCGGATGATAAGTCAACGATAATTTCTTCACGTGCCTTGAATCCCTCGCGTCCAACCTTCGGGCCTTTGTAGGTGATGCACGGCGGCATAATCTTTCCGCACTTCTGATTGTTTACATAGCGAAGGCGAAGTGCTTCGTCGGTTTCTGCAAAGTCTTTGTGCGGGGCGTTATAGTAAACATCATGCTCATCCTGATCTGCGATTAACTCTGCGTTATTTTCGATGAGCTTTGCCTCAATCGGTTCGAGGGCTTCAACTCTTACCTTAATCTCAATCTCAAATCCCATGCTTAGTAATTCTCATAGAACAGGGATAAGTCTTCTGATGATTGATGTATAAATAGAATAACAGGGAATATTACTGTATGAAGAAAACCGCAGTTTTCGCCGTTCTTCTCCTCTGCATCGCGGCAGTTTTAACAGCCGGATGCATTACTGATGACCCGGCAGAACCGATTGATTATCCAACAGCAATTGTTGGCGACTGGAAGAGTGTTGGAACATATGATGCAGCAGATAATGTTAAGTTCCATATGATTTACCACTTCAAAGAAGACAACACCGGAACTGTTGTAGCAGATGTTAACGGAAAAGCCATCAGTACCATTGATGTGTTCTGGGGATATGTGGATAAGAATGGATACATTGTCGGATACCCCACAACCGAAAACGGTGATTATCTCTACATCTCAGAAGACGGAAAGACGTTAGTCAACGAGTTCGGCGAGACATTTAAGAGAATATAATCCTGAGACAATCTCAGAATCTATTTTTTCAATTTAAAAATAAAAAAAGAACCCAAGGCTTATTCAAGCCAGGTGTTCATTGAGTTCTTCATACCGCTTCTTTTCGCGGTCACGAAGCTCTACTCTTCTAACTTTTCCGGAGATTGTCTTTGGAAGTTCGTCAACGAACTCGATTGCACGCGGATATTTGTATGGTGCAGTTGTGGTCTTGACGTGGTTTTGAAGCTCGCGGATAAGTTCATCAGAGCCGGTCCATCCGTCTTTTAAGCAGATGAATGCCTTGACGATGACACCACGGATTGGGTCCGGGCTTCCGACAACTGCGGATTCCTTTACACACGGGTGAGTCATTAATGCAGACTCGACCTCAGCCGGAGAGATACGGTATCCGGAGGACTTGATGATATCATCATCTCTTCCCTGGAACCAGAAGTATCCATCTTCATCCATGATTGCCTTGTCACCGGTGTAGTACCAGTCGCCTACAAAGACCTTTGCAGTTGCCTCAGGGTCATCTAGGTATTCCATAAACAGACCAACCGGGGACGGGTCACGGGTACGGATAGCGATTCTTCCCTCTTCGCCGACAGCAACAGGGTTTCCGTCATCATCGTGGAGTTCAACCTTCCATCCCGGGGCAGGCTTTCCGATTGAACCCGGACGGTGCTCAATGCATGGATAGGTTCCAATCACCATTACAGTCTCGGTCTGACCGTATGCTTCGTAAATCTTTAAGCCGGTTCCTTCTTCCCAGACACGGTTGACTTCCGGATTTAATGTCTCGCCTGCACATAAGCAGTGGCGGAGCTCAGAGAAGTCAAACGTGCTGAGGTCTGCTAAGATTAACATTCTGTAAATGGTGGACGGAGCACAGAATGTGGTAATCTCGTATTTCTCGATTAACGGCAGGAGTTCAGTTGCGTTGAACTTTCCGCGGTAGTCATATACAAAGACACAGGCTCCCTGCATCCATGGTCCGTAGAACTTACCCCATGAGGATTTACCCCATCCAGTATCGGCCACAGTAAACTGGAGATCGTTTTCGGTTAAGTCATACCAGAACTTACCGGTTACAATATGACCAAGCGGATATGCATGGTTGTGCATAACCATCTTCGGGTTTGCTGAAGTTCCCGAGGTGAAGAAAATCAGCATTGGGTCGGTTGCCTTTGTTCTATTTTTGCGAATGAGCGGGCTTAGGTGAATGGATGCTTTTGCCGGGTAAATCAGTTCCTTCTGATAATCAATCCAGCCTTCAGCCTCACCGTCAACGAGGAATTTTACCTTTAATGTCGGACAGTTGTCTAAGACTTCCTGAACCTTCCAGAGGTTGCCCTGGTCGGTTACAATCATCTTGAACTTGCCTTTATTGATTCTGTATTCTAAGTCGTGGGGGGTGAGAATGACTGGAGACGGACAGATGACTGCTCCAATCTTAATTGCTGCGAGGGCGAATGTCCACCACTCCGGCACGCGGGGTAGAAGAATCATTACACGGTCGCCCTTTCCGATGTTCTGTTTGAACATCATGTTCGCAATCTGGTTGGACAGATTCATCATGTGGCGGAAAGTGTAGTACTTCTCTTCACCCTCCTGATTCGTCCATATCATTGCCAGTTTGTTGCGGTCCTGTTTTGCCCAGGCATCCACAACATCAAAGCCGAAGTTGTAATACTCCGGAACTGGGATGGAAAATGTGGAGCATGTCTCCTCATAGTCCATCATGTTGTGTAATGACGTTTCTGTCATGAACTATGTTATATGTTAGCATACTAAATAAATCAATCGTAGTTTTCTCATTCACTGTGTACGGCATTTGGAGCTGTCGTGGGCATATAGGCGCTCAGTATCTTGATATGTAATCAGACATAATATGTACGTACTTATGGTACATCTGACTGTGGACATTGGCGGAAAACCCGGTGTGAACTGCCGGGGATTTTGTACGTATTGTTATTTCAAACATGCAAAAGATGTACCTCCGTTTGGATGCCGTTACTGTCTGCCGTTCAAAAAAGGATGTGACTACTGTACAAGAGGAGTCAAGGAAGAGTACGCAGACTTTTACTCACTAAAAGAAGTCGCAGATAATTTCTTAGCAGACCTTCAAAGTGTTACAGGAGATATCACAAGAATTACCATCTCCGGCGGAGGAGACCCAAGCTGCTATCCCGAGTTCAAAAATCTCATGGAGATTTTAGGAAGCCTTGGAGTTCCTCTCCACATTGGATATACCAGCGGAAAAGGATTTGATGATGTTGAAATCGCAGACTTCCTGATTCAGAATAACCTGTCTGAGATTTCGTTTACAGTCTTTGCATCAGACCCTGAGCTTCGCAGAAAATACATGCATGACCCAACCCCTGAGGCATCTTTAGCAGTTCTGGAACGTCTTGCATCAAAGATTGATGTCTACGCCGCCTGTGTCATCATACCAGGAGTAAATGACGGAGAAGTTCTCGAGGAAACCCTTTCATGGCTTGAGAAGATTGGTGTTAAAGGAGTAATTCTCATGCGTTTTGGAAACAGCGGAGAGCAGGGATTAATTCTTGCAAACACCCCAATCATCGAAGGACAGAGAATGCATGAGCCCGAAGAGTTCAGAGCGCTTGTTGCAGAGGCTGCGGCACGCCATCCAAATCTCAGGATGTCCGGCACTCCGCTCTATGACCCGCTCTTTGATTCACCGTTTGCGGTTAGAAAAGATGAGGAGCTTTTATCCCACCTTCCGCGGGTTACAAAGAAGGCATCTGTTATCACAGGCTCTGTTGCCGCACCATATATCGCAGAGATTCTTGAAAAGTGCGGCGGAGACCCGTCCATGGTTGTTCCGGTCAAAAAAGAGATTGCATGCCTTATGACAATCGATGACCTAAAAGACCTTGATGCCTCAAACCTCTCGGATATCGTAATCATTCCGGGACGTGCCTTTGTACATGATGCAGAAGCTGAATCTGTTCTCGGACGTCAGGTGGTTCGGGGACCTGAGATGCTTACAGCAGACGGAGAGACTAGTATGGGAATGGATGAAGCAGGAGTCCTGACGATGGAGATGAACGGGTTCTCTGCTTTAATCCAGCTGATTAACATGTACGGGGCGTAACATGGATTATTCAGACCTGTGTGAGAGGATTGGATATACATTCTCCAATCCAAAGTATCTCTCACATGCGTTACAGAGAACTGCTTTTGCAAGAGAGCAGAACATCTCATTAGATGAGACAATGGATTATCTTGCAGTCCTTGGTGATGCTGTAATCGAGATTGTTACAATCCAGAGCATCATTGACAACGGAGTAACCGACAAAGGAGAAATCACCCGTCAGAAGACAAAAAAGGTCAATATGTCTGTCCTTCGAAAACTTGCTGAAGACATCAGTCTCCCGGATTTTGTAAGCTGGGGAAAGGGTGAAATCAACATGCAGATATGGACTGTCGGACGTGCTTCTGCGGAATGTTTCGAAGCTCTGATTGGGGCTGTATACTCTGACGGCGGAATATCTGCGGCACGTACTGTGCTGAAAAATCTCGGTTTTATATAAACCCGATTCCCTACTTTTTTCCTTCTCAGTAGATACATTTTACATAATAGAGAGCCAACATATAACTAATCTATGTCTGATGTGAAAGTACCTTTAGATGTCCCGGCTGGAATGCGGGATGTTTACCTTGCAAACTATAACTTAATTACGCAGGGTTCCGAACGCCTGATGCTCTTTGCCGGCGACCAGAAGATGGAACACTTAAACGATGACTTCTATGGAGAAGGTATCCCGGCAGATGACGGAGATCCGGAACACCTCTTCCGCATTGCATCCCAGGGTAAGGTTGGTGTCTTTGCAGCCCAGCTTGGTTTAATCACCCGCTATGCAATGGACTACCCGGAGATTCCATACCTTGTCAAGATGAACTCTAAGACCCACCTCGTTGGTGTCTCCCAGAAAGACCCTGTTTCCCACCAGCTCTGGTCTGTCGGTCAGTTAGTTGATATCTGTGCCGAAAACGACATCAAGATTGCAGGTATCGGATATACTATCTATCTCGGAAGCGAGAATGAAGCAGAGATGCTTACAGAGGCCGCATCCTTAATCAATGATGCACACTTCCACGGTCTTGTAACTGTTCTCTGGATTTATCCGAGAGGAAAGGCAGTAAAAGACGAGAAGGACCCGCACTTAATCGCAGGAGCAGCAGGTGTTGCAGCATGTCTTGGCAGTGACTTCGTAAAGGTCAATGCACCAAAGAAGGACGGAAAGTCCGGTGCAGAGCTCTTACAGGAGGCAGTTCAGGCTGCAGGCAGAACCAAGGTTGTCTGTGCAGGCGGTTCTTCCACCTCTGAGGAGAAGTTCTTATCCGAACTCTATGACCAGATTCACGTCGGCGGTGCCTCAGGTAACGCAACCGGCAGAAACATCCACCAGAAGCCGCTTGCAGAAGCTGTTAAGCTCTGCAACGCAATTTATGCAATCACTGTTGAGAATAAGAGTGTTGAAGAAGCTCTGGAAATTCTCAAAGCATAAATTAAAAAAAAAAACTTTTTTTAATTATTTGGAAGCCTGATAGTTTCCAAGAAGCTTAAAGAAACTGCTCTGCTGTCTGATACGGCCAAGCGCGATTAAGACGTTGGCATCAGAAAGATTTCCTTCGATGTCGACTAAGAAGAGGTACTCCCATGGTTCATCAAGTTTGGGTCTTGACTGAATCTTTACCAGGTTTAATCCGTTGTATGCAAAGTGTGAGAGAACTGAGTGAAGTGATCCGCTGCTGTGTGCTGCAGAGAATACGATGCTGATTTTTTCGCAGGCGTCATTTAACTCCATGTGTTTTGAGATTACAATGAATCTGGTGAAGTTATTCTGCATCGTCTGGATTCCTTCTGCAAGAACTTTGAGGCCGTAGAGTTCTGCACAGCGAAGGCTGCCGATTGATGCGGAGTGAATGTCTCCTTTCTGCGATACATACTCTCCGGCAAGTGCAGTGTTTGCATAGGGGTTTGCGGTTATCTTTGGATGAGCCTTTAAGAATTCCCGGCATTGGTTTAATGCCTGCGGATGAGAATAGACTTGTGTGATGTCAGAGAGTTCAGCCTCAGGGAGACATAAGAGATTGTGTCTGATTCGAATGGTGTGTTCTCCAACAATGTATAGGTTGTATCGAACAATTAAATCCGAGACTTCCAGGACATCTCCTGCCGTTGAGTTTTCGATTGGAAGTACACCATAATCTATCTCTGAGTTTGCAACAGCTTCCAGGAGGTCATCAAACCCGTGATATTTTCTAAGCTCTGAGAAGCTGTCTTTAAAGTACTCACGCGCTGCCTGTTCGCCAAATGAACCTTCAGTCCCCTGAAATCCAACACGCGGATTTTCAATCCGTTTTGTGTTTAGTCCTGCTTCAATCTCAAAGAGGAGTTCTTCTCCTCCGACATAGAGTTTGTCAACAGAGATTCGAAGCGTGTTCTCAAGGGACGGGGAGTTTTGGTTCATGTCTTTTTTTATTTGCTTTTTAGTTTTTTCAAGTTAACGAACAGCAGATAAAATCTGCTTTGCAGTCTGATAAACAGCAGGGCTCTCCTCAGCAGATACAGACCTCTCAATCTCGAGAAGAACCGCCATCAGCTTTTCTTTCAGCTCTTCAGGATACTCTTTCATGTGAGAGAACACAGAAAGCATTCCGGTTGTAATATAGGCATTAACCTTTGAAAGCCTGATAATGGATGCCTTAAGGAACTCTCTTCCTTCCTCAGTTTCAAGAGATACCTTTCTGTTCTGAGCAAAGCGCAGATACAAAGAACGTGCCTCTCCTGCCTGTTCGATGTGGAACTTAGGAGATGTCTCAATCACCTTCAGATACGACACAGTATCGCGTGCTGTGTTTGCCGCTGCCGCGATAAAGTTCTCGAAAGCAAGCGGATGGTGAGCGCTTCTTGCAAGCTCTTCAGACAGGACTTCCATCCTGTCAGATGCCGAGGATGAGAGGTAGAGGGA
Organism: Methanocorpusculum sp.; assembly: GCA_017387505.1. Taxonomy (GTDB): domain Archaea; phylum Halobacteriota; class Methanomicrobia; order Methanomicrobiales; family Methanocorpusculaceae; genus Methanocorpusculum. The sequence goes on along the minus strand of JAFOFB010000020.1, from coordinate 30,021 downwards.
CAGTGCTGTTAAGCGGTTTGTTGCTGACTTTGCATTACGGTACTGTGCCCGAATCAGGCTGTGGATATCAGGCGTATCAAGAGATGCAAGAATCGTCAATACCAGATTCTTTACCGAGTTTGCTTTGAACTGAGCAGAAAGAACAGCAGGTTCAAAACCGTCTGCCTGATAAGACACATCATACTTCACGTAAAGTGAACGAAGTGTGTCCTCATACTTTTCTGCAATACTGCGGAGAATCTTCTGCTTTGCGGAATAGAGTTTGCCGTACTCATGAGCAAAGCGTGTGTCGCTTACCGACTCAAACATCAGAAGAGGCATCGAACCGCAGGATTTCATCAGCTCTTCATCTTTGAGAGTTCGAATAACCATGTCTGCAAACTCAGCGGTTGGAACAGCATCCTCATTTTCCAGAAGACGTGTCATCTCACGCTCGAACACAGCAGAGAATGCAAGGAATCTGGTTACCGGGTCTTTGTCTAAAAGAAGCTGGAGATACAAAACCTCATCAGGTTCGGTTCTTTCCATCCTGATGTATGCAGAGTGGTTCTCATTCCAGACTGCAAAGTCGAATGGACCTGAGCACGGAACAGAGAAGGTGAGCTTTTCTGCATCAATCTTCTTTGTAAAGTTTGCAACCTCTTCACAATCCCCATTCATGAGCTTTCCTTTGAACGGGAAAATCCACGGGTTCTGTGTTCCAAAGCCTTTCTGGGTTACAGTAATCTCTGCAGTATCAGCCTCTGCGTTATACACAGCCGAAGCAGAAACAGTCGGATATCCTGTCTGCTTCAGCCAGCGGTCGGCCATAAAGGAGAAGTCTGACTTTCCAACATCCTCCATTGCGTGAAGCCAGTCACGAGGTGATGCATTGCTTCCGGCAAAACGCTTGTGATACAGATCAAGAGCCCATGAAAACGCAGGTTTTCCAAGCATAGTCTCAATCATGCGGGTGAACTCAGGAGCTTTCACATAGGTGACCGCTGTGATTAAATCATTTGGATCGTTGAAGCCTTCAGGCTCAATAGGCATCGAGACAGCCCCGGTATCAAGCGAGAATGTGCCGGTTCCCGGCATATAGAGCTGTAAGATGTTGTTTAAGCGGATGTAGTCGCGTCCGAAGTGGAATGCCAGATACTCATCCTCCATCATAACAGTTACCGCCTCATTCAGCCAGATTGAAAACGGAGTATCTCCCGTAACGCTTGAACCGTTTAAGTTGTGATAGAACTCGTGCTGTTTGACACCAAGCATATACTCATAGGAGGCATCAGTAATCTCAGCATCCGGCATAATACGGCTTGCGATAATCGTGGTGTTTCCTGTGTTTTCCATTCCGCCGAAGTCGGAATTCTGCATAGCAATCTCGCGATAGACCTCATACGGATACTGATATCCGCATACCATGCTTTCAGCAAGAGATTCAATCTCTTCAGTCAGACCATCCTCTCCACGGAAACGTCTTGTACAAAGCTCATATAGCTTTAGGCGTTTTTCTTCATCCTCGAATCTCTCAGGGCCGGTGAAGATGTGAGTCCAGAGAATTGCATCTGCCATTATGTCAAGAGCGATTCCTGCATCGTTCTCGTTCGAGCCTGGAAGCGTTAAAAGCTCAAGTCTTACATGCTTTCCATCCGGATAGCAGAAGTCGCGGGTGAATGTATCCCATGTTCCAACACCGAGGAAGAAAAGATACGGCGGCATTGGTTCATCATTCTGATATGTGATAGTATCGCGGGAATTGTCGTAGCGTGTACGTGTTCTTGATACATTACCGTTTGATATCAGGTTGCTGAACCTGCTGTCTGCAATAATTGTAGTCGTCCAGGTACACTTCGCACGCATATCGTCAATGCACGGGGCGATTCTCTGGAATCCCCACTGCTGACACTGAGAGATGATGGTTCTTGGAAGACCTTCCGGTGTTATATCATAGTAGAGGCCTTCTAAGATATTATCTGTCGGACGGCAAACAGTCTTTGCTGAGATTCTAAACTCAGCACCTGCTGACAGCGGTTTGTTTAACTGAAGGGTTATTATATCATCCGCATACGTGTACTCGACACGGCGTCCGTTCTGAGTCAGACTTTTTATTTCGAGATTTTTTGCATTGAGCTTTACTTCAGATACAGGAACGACCGCTTTGAATGAAGTCTCGGAAAATACGGTGACTTCGGTCTCTTCAATGTCAACGGTAAGTGAGATGTGCTGTACTGAAACAGGCGGTTTTGGAAACTCTGCCGGGCAAAAAAGATATTCGGTTTTCATACAAACCCTCGAGGGTTACCATTTACCGGTAACCCATCCATAGACACCGTAGATTACACAGCCTGCTGCAACAAGCATCAGAACATAGTACATCAGTCCGGGTTTATCTGATTTCTCCATACTCATTAGTTATCCCTCTTTAGTTATCAGGTTATTTCTTCCCGCCTTTCTTCGGCGGGAGTTCGATGTCCTCGGATACTCCGCGGGTGTAGTGTGCAGCAGTTACACCGCCGGATGCAATCTCGCGGATTTCCTCTTTTAACTCTTTGACGTTTTCGCCTTCAAGCACTCTTGTATATATGGACACCATGCGTCTGATATACTCAGGAGACCTTCCTCTTGCATCAATTGAGATAACAGAAACACCAGCCGCTGAGAGTTCGCGTACGTACTCTACAAGACAAATCTCTGCCGCGTTTAAGATACGGCTTCTGCAGTCCGAATCAGTTCTGACACGGAAAATTCTGTTGGTCTTGTCCTTTAATGCCCAGGACTGGTTGCAGGAACGGCATCCCTGTGCTGTTGCCGGTATGCAGTTTTCGGTAATCATGACCTCAAGGTTTCCCTGAACCATGACTTCGACTCTTGGCGGGTGAGAGTAGCCTGCCAGGTTTTCCATCAGAGTTTTAATCTGCTTTCCGGAAAGTTCCGGCGAGAGGCAGACCTGACGGCATGATTTGCCGAACAGATTTGCAGTTCTCGCATTTGTGATGTTTAATCCGGACGCCGCATATCTCTGAACTCCGGTTAACATTTCGGCAACACCAATGCTGTCTGTCATAACGCCTGCGGCAGATGACGGAAACTTTTCGAGCTTTCTCATTAAGTCGTGCTCGGAGATGATACGCGGAAGTTTGTAGATTGTTGGAAGATTGTAAATCTCCTCAAATCCTTCAAAGACAACCTGACCTGCTCCTGCAGAGTGAGCGGCCTTTGCGCACGGAATTGAATCGGTGTAGACCTGAATAACAGGAGTTGTCTTCTCAACAGTACCTGCTTCCTTTGCCTGATATGGGCGACTCATTCTCTTACGTTTTTCAGAAAGCGAGGCCGCACATTCATCTAAGAATCTGCGGCGAAGGTCGGTTATTACACCAATCGGCAAAAATCCTGTTCCGTCGTACTCCATCTGAATACTGCGTATGACAAAAGGAGTGCCGCCGGTTTTTCTAATCTGGGCTTCGACTGCCTCTGCAGTTACCGGCTTGCTCTTGGCCTCCATCACTGGGATTTCAGAGACTGCGGTCTTTCCGTTTCCAATAATTACCAGGTGTCCTTCATGGTTCTTGGCAACGACGATATCAAGCGGAATCTTTCCTGCCGGAGGTTTGGAGAGGATTGCGTTTGCGAGCTTTTCAGTTCTAAGACGTCTGGTAATCCAAAGCTCGCTTCCTTCAAGAACAGATTCAGGTGCCGGGATTTTGTATGCATCTCCTTCAGGGAAGATGTAAGGCTCTTTGTTTAATGCAAAGCCCACCTCACGACCTGCGAGTTTGAATACAAGACCATCACCTGTGTCCGGGATTGGACCTTCGATTTTGATGATAACCTTACCGCGTTTTTTGTCAACTCCGTTTACATATCCTGCATAGACACCGCGGTTGTTCGGCTTTTCCCAGTTCATGATAGAAGCCTTGTCGCCGAAGAGGTATCCTTTGGTAAATCCGCGGTTGAATGCGAATGCAAGGTTTTCCATGTCCTCTGTTTTCGGCTCGAAGTTTCCTTCTGCTACTGCATCGAGTGCTTTTCTGTAGATGGATGTAACTACAGCCACATACTCCGGAGCCTTCATGCGGCCTTCAATTTTGAGGCATTCTACTCCGCTTTCGCAAATCTCTTTGAGGTTTGGATAGGTACAGATGTCTTTTGGACTTAAGATGTAGTCTCCGTTTGTTGCAACTCTTTCGCCGTCAGCGAGTAAGGTGTATGGTTTTCTGCACGGCTGGGCGCACATTCCCTGATTTCCGCTTCTGCCGCCTACTGCAGAGGAGAAAAGGCACTGTCCTGAGTAAGAGTAGCAAAGAGCTCCGTGTGCAAAAATCTCGATTCCAACACCAAGCTCAGCTCCAACGCGTACAAGTTCTGCCGCATCTGGAAGAGTTACTTCACGTGCCAGTACCACTCTGGATATTCCATGTTCTGCCGCAAACTCAACACCTGCACGGTTTGTAACAGTCATCTGAGTACTTGCATGAATTGGAAGGTCAGGCACGATTTCGCGTGCGAGAGAGAGAAGGCCTACATCCTGCACGAGGACAGCATCCACATCAGCGTCTGATAAGAAACGCAGGTATGCTGCTGCCTCTTCCATATCATCGTCGCGGATTAAGGTATTGACAGTAACATAGACTTTGACTCCGTGACTGTGAGCAAAGGCAACGGCTTTTTCAATCTCTGCATTATCGAAATTTGAAGCATAGGCGCGTGCCCCATACATTCTTCCGCCAAGATACACTGCATCACAGCCTGCATAGACTGCGGCTTTGAGTGCATCAGCAGAGCCTGCCGGGGCTAAAAGTTCTGGGATGTGCATAAGTGGATATATATTGGATGGTAGAGGATAATCACCTTTCGCTGAGAGTGTACAACCCCCCTCCATTTATACCTTTGAAAAACAAATATGTAAACACTATGTGCTTAGATAATGAGGTGAGTCTGGATGACCCTGGTCATAGCGATAAACGACCTCAGAGAAAAGCACCGGGAGTTCTTAACCGGATTCTGGACTCTCTTAATTAGCGTCAGCTTATCTTTTATCGCAGGAATTTATTTAGGTTCGGTAAATGAAGTTCTGCTTTTAATCCCAGGACTTATGGTTCTGGTAACTCCGTCGATTAATATGCGTGGAGCAATCGCCGGAATTTTAACATCCAGACTTTCTTCATCTATGCACCTTGGAGCATTCGAGGTTGACTTTAAGCGTAACTCTGAACTTGGAGACAACCTTTGTGCATCACTTATTTTAACGGTTATAATCTCAGCAGTGCTTGCCATTTTTGGAAAAATCATCTGTCTATTTACAGACACAGAGGTTATTGGTGTTTTAGAGATGATTATAATCTCAGTCATCTCCGGAACACTGGCCGGAATGCTTGTGACAGTTGTCGGAGTTCTCGTAAGTATTGTCTGTTACCGCAAATTCTGGGATTTGGATATGGTGGGCGCTCCTGCGGTTACAACTATTGGCGATATTGTAACGCTTCCGTTCATTGTTGTGACAGCATTAATTGTGATGGACTTACCGTTTACAGGAAAGGCTGTTCTTGGAGCAATTGTTTTCGTGATGATTGTTGCAGCGTTTATCTCATTTAAGCGCGGAACAAGAACCATGCTTGATGTCTTACGCGAGGGTCTGCCGCTTTTAATTCCGCTTTCTCTTCTTGGAATCACAGCAGGAGTTCTCTACACAAGCAGGCTTGAGTCTCTGATTGCAGCAGCAGCCGTTATCATTCTGATTTCTCCTTTCATGAACGGATGCGGTTCGATTGGTGGTATTTTAACATCCAGAATAGGAACTGAGATGCACATGGGTATGATTGACCCTGTTCTTTTCCCGCAGAAGACTGTCTTGAAGCACTTTGGAGAGAACTATATCTACTCGATTATTTTCCTTCCGCTGATGGGTGTTATCGCACACTTCGCAGCAGTTCTTCTTGGAATTACAACCCCTGGTCTTTTGCTGATGGTTGTAATTTCACTTCTTGCCGGAATTCTTGTGGTCACCGCAATGAATCTCCTTGGATACTATACAGCAGTTATTACGTATAGAAAGGGATTCGATCCTGATAACTTCGGTGTACCGGTTGTAACCAGTTCGATTGATTTGATTGGGGCAACGTGTCTTCTTGCAGTGATGATGATACTGCTTTAAAAAAAAGTTAGACCATACATTCAGGCTCGGCCTGCATGTATTCTCTGGCAACAGTTGTTGCGTAGTGTCCCGGTGGAAGTGTGAAGGAAAGAACAACATCAGCCCCGGAAATCTCGTAAGAGACATCTGCCTCTAACGAAATTCTTCTGTGGAAGCCGTCATAGTTTGTCTTGACAAAAGCTGCTGCCTTGTCAAAGTCAGGCATCGAGATACCATCCTTTTCCATCAAAGCAAACATCTCGTTCTCGAGAGGGCCTGCGGCAACAGGAAGAGTCTTTCCGGGCATCCATCCGACAACAAAGCATCTTCCGCGTTTCATGTGCTGTCTTGCAGTCGGCATATTCTTTTCAGTTACAGTATCCACTCTGCCGTTTGCAAAAACAAGGTGCTCGCCAATCCGCGGCTCGGAAAGTGCTGTGCCTTCCGCACATCTTGCGGAAACAGCCATGTTAAAGAGCCAGGACTGATAGGCCGAGACGAACATGGAAAGCAGTTTTGGCGGAAGTGCCTGAAGAGCTGCCCCGTAGTCATCCTTTTTCTTCATCAGAGAATCGAGCATGATTCTCTCATACGAGAGATGAACCGGAAGGTCGTGTAGAGCTTCCTTTGCATCTTTTGTCTCACGGAAACTGGAACGAGCGGCCTTGATTTCATCAGACTCATAGGGAAAAGCATCTCCTACATAGAGAGTTACTGCTTCCTCGAACTCACCGCGTAAGATGTGATATCCCATCTTATGAGTAATCGGCTTCATAGCACCAAAACGCTGGAGACCGAAGTAGTTCGGGATTCCGGTTTTTACAGCAGCAGTAATCTCTGCTGTTTTTTCTGCAAGATTTTCCTCGTTACATCCGCGAAGGGTTAAGCGGAAGCGGTTTCCTTCGAGGTTTCCAAGGCCAAGAGAGAACTGGTGTGATGCAACGGGAGTTATTGTGATATCTTTTATTGCAAGAGCCTCAATCTGTTCCTTTGGGACATCGTAAAGTGAGATGTACTGAGTGGTTACTGCATTTCTGTCCTTGGTTCCGGCCCATCCGAAACGCTTCGGGCTGATGTGGAGACGGTTTGTGATTTCGCGGACAGCGTGCTGGTGTTCCCAGGACTTCTTGGTCAGGCGGCAGATGGTATAAGGACCGGTGTTTGTGAAGTTAATTGGAAGCTCTTCTACGATGAAATCTTCCGGAACAGTTCTAAGCTTTCCTTCGATTCCTTCGCAGTCAGCCGCATAGTAGCTGATTCCAAGCTCGGTTTCTCTTTCGTATGGTGATTTTCTCATGGTTAGAGGAGTTTTAAGTCAGCAGTGATTTTGTCCATGATGTCACGTTTGGCAGGGCCGATTCCAAGAGCAGTGACAGAACCTGCCGGAATTTCAGTCATGCCTGCATCAATAATCAGAGAACACGGAACGCCTAAAAGTTCCGCCTGTGCCTTTAACATATAGAGTGTTCTCTCGTCCGGAGCTTTTAATGCAACCTTTTTCTGACCTTCTCTCATCCATTCCTTTTTGTCTGCAAGAGAGGTCTTTTCAAAAGCTCCAATTGATGCGTGAGCCGCCTGGGCACACATCTTGCCGCAGCTCATCTTTAAATCAGTCCGAAGAATGATACACTGTTTGTATTTGAAAATCTCTTCGCCGCCGTGCATATGAGGAAATATATTGGATGGCGTATGTGATAAAAGGTGGAGGTTACCTGCAGTGTAAGTATACCAATATGTATTGCAAAAATATATCTCAAAAATAATTGTTACTTTTTCAGAAAAGAAGTTGTTAGAAAATTACAACATCAATTCTCAGACAGTCTGGCGCATGGAAATTGATGCAAAGAGTGTTACCATGCGCTGATAATCTTTTTTGTCTCCGAAATCAAGAGCCATGCTGTAGTGTTTTGCAAAGTCTGTCGGGAACACTAAGCGCGGATATCCGTCACACTCCAGAAGGAAGTTGAATATTTCGCGTGCGACAAGACCGTTTGCAGTGTTGAACGGATGAATAACCAAGAAACGGTAGAGGAAAAGAACTGCCTGCTCGAATGCGCAGTATCCAGCTTCAACTCTGCTGTAATACTCATCAAGCGTCATCTGAAGTCTTGCTTCAACATTTCCATCCTCACGGAAAACTCCGGTCTCTTCCGGAAGTTCCATTAAGATAAGGCTGTGAATTTCACGGATGAACTCAGGAGTTACCTTATCTACAGCAGATTCCCTGCAGGTTTTTACAAGACGGAAGTTGCGGGTTAATTTGCTTGATGCGGCAGATATTTCCTCGATGGCGGCAGTTCCTGCGATATATTTTGCATCATAGAGTTCCTCGAAATCCTCACGCTCATCATCAGACAGAGAGGATACGTAGGTATTGAAGAGATAGCGGGTTTTCTCAAGTCCCTTTCCAAGGAACGGCGGAATATATTGGAAATAGAGCTCTTCTACTCTGAACTCAGCATACTTTTCTGCCGCACGCTTTGTAAACTCCTCCGTGTACTGAAGGACAGCAGTCTCAAATTCAGCATCAGTTGGTGCATCGCCGGTTTTAATAAGGCGGGAAATTTTTGTTTTGCGTTTCGGTGTAATTACAGGATACACCAGATAATATTTGTCACCGCCTTTTGTGGCACGTTTTTCTAGTCTGAATTTGGTATTCATGGATAAGTACAGGAACTCCCGCTTATTTTGTTCTAGTTATGTTGGTTTGTATAACTATTATTCATTACCAATTTTGTTCAGAACTTCTCTGCAACAGAAAGGAACTCTTTTCGCTTTGAAACATGGCGGAAAATCTTGAAGAGTGCTTTCTCCTTCCACCCATATCCCAGGTTTCCTCCGGATGCATTCGGATGTCCTCCGCCGTTAAATTCACGTGCGATTAAGTGGCTGATATCAGGTACACTGCGAATCGAGAACTTACCGTTGTCAAAGACAAGAAGTTCGATATCAGTTCCAAGAATTTTTCGAACTTCGGCTGCAGTCTCACTTGGATATCCATAGGACGGCATAACAGCAATTTTGTACTTGCCGTCATGAATCTTTGCAGCACGAAGAGACTTTTTAATACACTTGTTCTTTTCCCTCTCGATTCTGTCGAAGATGGACGAAACTTCGTCATCAATAATGATTCCCTGTGCAAGTTTGTCGCGGATGAGCTTTAAGTTCGAACTGCCGGATGTAACGATTCCAAGAACTGCCGAGCGTTTGTCTTCATGTTTCCATAAATCATAGTCGCAGACAACGCAGGCAACCTCTTCTGCATAAGGCTGTTTCGGCTCTAAAGAATGGCAGAGAACACCTGTAGCACAGCGGGTGGTATCAACAGTAAGGCTTTCCACATACGGAGTTACACGGGCTTTTTCCTCGTCAGTCCATTTGTGGTGATCAAACCAGCGGATGTTCCATCCTGCGGCATGCGCTTTTCTTACTTTATCTTCGATTCCCTTCTGGTATCCAAGGTCACTTATTACAAGTGTGTCACCTTTTCCGTTGCATCCTGCAACCTGCGCGAGGAACCATTCGAAGCGGTTTACAGATGAGAAAAGGGTTACAAGTTCGTCTCCAAATACCATACGGCAGATGGCATCAGAACCAGCGGCATCCAGGTCATTGTGTGTTAAATGGACGACGTTTGATGTCCTATTTACGATTTTCTCCTGCAGAGTCTGTTTTTTTGCAGATGTTTTTTTCTTCCTTAAGATGCCCATTGTATAAACATGGGTTCTACTTGGAGATAATATGTTTGGGACATAATTTCAAAGATTATAAATAGTACCAGATACAACATTATTATCGCACAAGCGCCTTTATAGCTCAGTAGGGAGAGCGACAGACTGAAGATCTGTATGTCGCCGGTTCAATTCCGGCTGAAGGCACTTCACTTTTTGTTAAATTCTGTAAATTTTCTAAAAGATTATTCTTTGCGCATATTTCTACATCGAACGCGCATGAAAAAACATCAGTTTTAGACCAGGAATTCAAAAGTCAGTAAATTCCTTTGGATTTGGGACAATCAATCCAGACCCTTTTTATAGAAAAAAAGTCCATTCTTCAGTATGGGAAAAATGGATAACAAAGTCGCCATTGTTACCGGCGGCGGCAAAGGAATTGGATTTGGTATTGCAACTGCCTTCGCAAAAGAGGGAGCAAACTTAGTCATCACCGGAAGAACCATTGAGCGCTTACAGAGTGCCAAGGAAAAACTTGAAGCATACGGAGTTACTGTCCTTCCGGTTGCCGCAGACGGTGGAGATGAGGCTCAGGTCAAAGAGGCTGTCAGACAGACTATTGAAAAGTTCGGCAAAATCGATGTCTTAGTCAACAATGCACAGGTCTCCAAGTCTGGTGTTCTGTTAAAGGACCACACCAAAGAGGACTTTGACTTAGCAGTCAACTCCGGTCTGTATGCAGCATTCTTCTACATGAGAGAGTGCTATCCATACCTCAAGGAATCCAAAGGAAGCGTTATCAACTTCGCATCCGGTGCAGGTCTCTTTGGAAAGCCAGGACAGTCCTCCTATGCAGCATCCAAGGAAGGTATTCGCGGACTTTCCCGTGTCGCAGCAACCGAGTGGGGTCCGGATGGAATCAACATCAATGTTGTCTGTCCGCTTGTCTACACTGAACAGCTCGACGCATGGAGAAAGGAGTACCCTGACCTTTACGAGGCAACCATCAAGGGAATTCCGCTTGGAAGATTCGGAGATGCAGAAAACGATATTGGAAGAATTTGTGTCTTCCTCCAGTCCGAAGATGCATCCTACATCAGTGGTGAGACCTTCACCGTTCAGGGTGGAAGCGGTCTTAGACCATAATCACTTTTTTTACTCCGCAAATCAAACCATATCCTAATGATTACCATTCGCCGTGAGGTCTGCGGTTACTGCGGGGCCTGTGTTTCTGTTTGTCCGAGTGGAGCTCTGGAACTCATTGATGCATATCTGTCAGTTGATTCCAGGCTTTGCAAGCCGAAATGTAAACTCTGCAGTACCGTATGTCCGCTTGGCGCAATCCTCCGGAGTGAGGAATGAAGGATAGTTACGACATCTTAGTTGTTGGAGGAGGACCTGGGGGAGCTGTTGCGGCACGAAAAGCAGCAGAGGCAGGTCTTTCTGTTCTTCTTGTCGAAAAGCGTTCAGCGGTTGGAGTTCCTGTACGCTCTGGTGAAAGTATTGGAAAGGATGAACTGCTCGAGTTCATCGACGCGGACCAGAGATTCATATCAGCTGAGATTAATTCTGTATCATTAATAGAGCCAGACGGTTCGGTGAGTGTCAGCACTAAAGGAATCGAATACATTCTCGACCGCAAAGTCTTCGACAGAGAACTTATCTGGCGTGCGGCAGAAGCAGGAGCAGAAATTCAGGTTCATGCAAGAGCGTCTTCTCCAATTATGGAAGGAGAAAAAGTCTGCGGGGCCGTTATCGAACAGCACGGAAAGACATATGATGTTAGAGCAAAGATTGTGATTGCCGCAGACGGTGTAGAGTCCAAATTTGCTAAATGGGCAGGGATAGATACCACAATCCCGCAAGACGGCATTATGTCATGCGTACAGTATGTGGTAAATGATATCGATATCGACGAGAGGACAAAGCAGTTCTATATCTCACCTGAAGATGCCCCTGGTGGATATATATGGATTTTCCCGAAAGGAAAACGCTGTGCAAACATAGGTGTTGGAATCCCGGGAACAGATGGATACAAAGCCCGTAGTTATCTCGACAGTTTCATCGAAAAGAAGTTCCCGAACGGAAAAATAACAGAACTTTCGGCAGGCGGAGTTCCTGTATGCGGACCGCTTAAGGAAACTGCAGCAGATGGACTTTTGGTAGTTGGTGATGCCGCACGTCTTTCAGATTCGGTTACCAGACGTGGAATTTACAATGCGATGTTTACAGGGCGTCTTGCCGCAGAGGTTGCTATTTTGGCTGTAGAGAGTGGAAATTCATCTAAAGAGTTCTTAATGGCATACGATAAAGCATGGCGGGAAGAAAAAATATCTCTCATACCAAATGAGAACACCAAACATCTCGAATAACTATTATCACCTTTTTTAGATTCAAAAAATAGATACAAATATATATCAAAATCCATTTTCGCGAAAGTGCGTTTAAGTCATTAAACGACGCAGTTTCAAAATTAAAGCCCACCAAACCATCTAAATTTTAACCATTTCAAAAACAAAGGGCACTTTCGCACCGCGCGGTCAGGGGTTTATATACCACCACATCGAAGTATGAAGTGTAATGTCGGAACTGACCCGGAAAATCGAACAGGCAACCCGCTCACCGTTTTTTGATCAGACCGGAAGGTCCGAAGGAAAAACACATAAGTGTGAACCCTTGAAAATCCTGCTTGAAGGAACATGCTCCTTTGACTGTGCATACTGCGAAATCTGCACAAAAAAGAAGGGCATCAATTTCACCCCTGAAGAAATGGCACATGGATTTCTTGAACTTCATAGACAAGGACGTGTTGGAGGATTACTGCTTAGTACCGGAATTCCGAGAGGAGACACTGATCTTGGAATGGAAAGGATTACCGAAACAGCCCGCCTCATTCGAAAAGGAGGGTTTGACGGATACCTTCACCTAAAAGTTCTGCCTGGAGCGTCCCGTTCTGATATTGCAGAGATGGCAAAGTATGCAACAAGGCTTAGCATCAACCTCGAAGCACCAGATGCCTCTCACCTAGCTGAGCTTGCCACTGTCAAAGAGTACAAAACAGACCTGCTTCTCCGACACAAATGGCTGTCTGAAATCATGCCGCACAAACACTCAACACAGTTTGTAGTCGGAGCAGCAGACGAAACGGACTATGAAATATTCAAAACAGTAATGACAAGCTACGAAAAGTACAACCCGGCAAGGGTTTATTACTCCGCATTTCATGCAATTTCAAACACACCCCTTGAGACTCATGAAAATACTCCTGTCTGGCGGGCCAACCGCTGGTACCAGGTAGATGCCCTGCTTCGACTCTACGGCTATACGAGGCAGGAAACATCCCCTGTTTTTGATGAAGACGGTATGCTTCTAAACACCAACCCAAAAGTCCTTCTCGCAAAAAATATGCCGCAGGTAAACCCGGCAGAAGCTGACTACTCAGAGTTGATAAGAGTTCCGGGAATAGGCCCTGTATCTGCCAGACGCATACTTCAGGCAAGAGACAGCGAAAATGTCAGAAACACAAAAGTTCTGCGTGACTTAGGTGTTGTCATGAAGCGTGCCCTGCCGTATCTGTCCCTTGGAAGAACAAAACAGACCAGAATATCAGCATTCTCTTAAAAATAAAAAAAAAGGAGGTGTGTGGCATGAGACGCATGCGGGGTAATATTTTGGGAGACTTATGCAGTAGTTTCTGCTTCATCCATTGAAGTTACCATCCAGGTAGTACTGTTGGAATAACTCCAGCGGGAAATCTCAAGATCATCACAGATCTGAGAGAGAATGGCAAGATTAGTTCCTACCTCCTTCGAGGAAAGGCCAAGGTCCTTTGCGATATATTTTGCCTTGAAGAACTTGCTGCCTTTGGCAACACCTGCCTTTAAGTATCCAAGAATTTTAGACTGGGTATCGTTGTATCTTTCGATTAATGTTCTTGGTTCAGTCATTGTGACTTACCTCTAGTAAATATTCGACATATAAATATAAATAGATTCTGTTACAGTACGTAAATCCACACTGAAGATTAAAAAAAAAAGATTCGGTTAGAGTTGTTCTACGCCGAGCTCAGAGATTTTCTCGATCATCTTGGCAATAACCTCAGACCGCATACCTTCCACAAACTTGATACTGCCGACAATGAGGTGGCCTCCGCCGGAGATACCTGCTCCAGGCATCTCATAGCGCATAGAGCGAACCATCTGCGGGATGTTCATTAAAACACCGCGGGAACGAATAACTGCGAAGTCAGGACCAAAACCTAATGTAACGATTGGCTCACCTGCATACTTCTTGCAGAGAACATCGTGAACCTCGCCTGAGGACTTACCCGGCGGCGGGAAGGTGAAACGGTGTGCAAACATCTCCACATCCGCCTGGAAGAGACGGGCACCAGACTCTAACACCTGTTCTTTTACGTGCGGCATCATAGTCTCTACCTGCTCATTAATTGCAGTGTTTGCCTCTTCGACTAACAGAGCAACTAAACGGTTATGACGGTCTTCTGCATTGTTGATGTTTAAGATATCCTTAACAATTTCGCGTCCGTCGTTGAATCTAAGCCAGTACTGCTCGTAATCCAATGCAAGAGCCATGTCACGGCACTGGTCGATTGTGTACTTGCCTTCGATTAAAGCAAGGTACTGCTGGAGTTCCGGAGCCTCGGAACGGTCTGCAACTCCTGCAACAGCCGGGAAGTGGAGAATCTTCTTCTCAATTCCAGGGAAGATAAGGCGTGCAATTTCAGTTCCAAGCATACCAGCCGTTACACCAAAGTCTCCTCCGACATGGTACGGGTTAACGTGTGCTAAGAGATACTTATCGATTGTGTCGTCCGGGTGGTGGTGGTCTGCTACGATAACATCAAGGTTGTAAACCTCGGTCATCTTGTAAGACGGCATGTCTTCCTCGGTCGAACCGTTGTCCATTAACAGGATAAGCGGGAACTTCTGACCAAAGCGGACATTGTCTTTGAGCATCATGTCAAGGTCACGAGTGACATCCTCAATCTCATAGAACGGAGCCTTCGACGGAGAACGGCGGAAGAGTAAGTTATCCATGTCAGGATCTCCGCCGTTCTCTCTGATGTACTGGAGAACTGCGGTCTCGACTGATACTGCCGCACAGATACCGTCAGCATCTGCGTGGTGGCGAAGGATAATCGGCTGCTGAGTTAAAACTGCACGGCGGACAATCTTGGCAAGTTTTCTCATCTCAGGCCAGAGAGCACGGAGAACCTCGGAGTCAACGAGAGGTTCGACTTCTGTCGGCGGCTCTGCACGCTCTTCTAATGCACGGTTAATGCGTGCTCTGACGTGGTCTGCTTCCTCACCTCTTAAGATAATCATGTCAGAGACTTCAATCTGGACCTGATTGTTTCTCTTGTTTGCCTCTCCAAAGATGCGGACAACATCTCCTAACTGAACTTCCGGATAGGAACGAACTCCTGCCTCGGTAAATGCGGCAGCGTCCTCGGTTCCGATCTCATCACAAACGGTAAAGATAGTAGGACCTGAAGTCTGCTTAATCTGGACAACATCAGCTTCGACAGTGATGTTTCTTCCAAGTTTGTTTCTAAGGTCAGAAAGCTTGGAGATTACAACCTTCTTTGAGACAAGTTTAGTCTCGTAGCTTCCCTCTTCCATGATAACTTCGCGAAGGTCAATGTTTCCATTCGGGCGAATCTGGTTGACGAGGACGAGAATTGTATCGCGTTCCTTCTTTTCGGTCTTTACGTTGCTTTTGTGGAGAAGACCTTTGGTCTTGTCGTTTAACTGAACAAATGTACCAAAGGTTGCGAATCCCTGGACTTTTCCAATGTAGATGTTGCCTTCGACAACGTCATCTACTTCACATCCCGGGCCAAGCCGGTATACCATTTCTGTCATGTTTATGTTTATTCCTCTTCGAACTCTTCCAGTTCTTCGATATCTGCACCGCAAAGGCCGTACAGTTTTTCTTCACCGTCGCGTCTTCCGCGGGATACAAGAAGATCTCCTGCATGGAGTACGACGTTTCTGCTTGGACGGTAAATCCAGCGGTTCTCGTGTTTGATGGCGATGATAACCATTCCTGTAACAGAACCGACTTTGCTTTCTGCTAAGGCTTTGCCGTCTAATGCAGAGCCTTTTCCAACCGTGACCCAGGATATGACTTCATCGGATTCTCTGACAATACGTTTGATGATTGGCGGAACATCAATTTCGCGAATGACCACATCAGCGATAGAACATGCAGCGTCTGAAATGGATTCAGCAAAAGATGACATGTAAAACATTCCGCGAAGACTTGCAACATCGTCAGTCTTTTTGGCTGCCTGAAGTGTCCACAGGTCAAGCTGAAGACGCATATCATCAAGCTCTTCTTCTAAAGCTACGACTTCGTTTGCGAGGTCTAAGTTTTCGTGAAGGAGGGATGAGTATGCAAGACCTACAGCGAGTTCACTGATGTTTTTCATCTCAATCATGAGCTGTGCTGCACGGTCAAGATCACTGATTGACTCTTTTGTTAGTTCATCATCGTTTGGTTCCGGCTGACCTGCAAGTCTGCAAAGTTCAGGGAATCCATAGTCGGGACCTCTGCCGATTAATACATCGCCTGCACGAAGAACGGCATGTTTGTCAGGGTCATAGATTCTCTGCTGCAGGCGGCGAATCATGATGATGCGGATTCCTGTTGCAGACTGGAGTTTTATATCTCCAATGCGTGCCCCGTCAAGAGGACTGTCCGGCATGACAACAGTTCTGTGTGTTGCTTCTTCTGCGTCAGGAAGAGCGCGTCTTAAGTTTGCAGGGAAGGAGACATGGCGCATGATGTTTTTGCCGATGTCTGCTGCATGGTTTGAGATGCGCTGGGAAGCTTCTGCAAGCTGTAAGAGACCACTCATTGGTTCGGTCTCTTCGATTCTTCTGACACTCATCATGCTGGTGATTCTTGCCTGATACACCAGGTCGTTCATCTGTTCTTCGAGCTCGATTACTTCGTCAGCGATGGCACTGCTTTCAAAAAGCACGGCCGAGTAAGCCAGATCAACCGCAAGTTCGGAGATGTCTTTCATTTCGATTAAGACATCTTTGAGGTTGATTGGTTGATAGTCACGGTCCATAAGTCTGTATCTATTAATGGATTTTTGAAATAAATAACACTTGCTAACTATCAGTGAGAGAGCTGTTTTTTATGAGTATGAACAGGCGATTTTCGACAGTGGAAAACTGCGAACAAAAAAAAGTTAGAGAACCTTTGAAAGGAACTCTTTTAATCTTGGGTTCTTCGGATTTGAGAAGAACTCCTGCGGGGTGTTTTCTTCCTGAATTACACCGTCGTTGATGAAGAAAACACGGTCTGCGACTTCGCGTGCGAATCCCATTTCATGAGTTACAATCATCATAGTCATTCCAGACTCTGCCAGGTCCTTCATAAGACTTAACACTTCGCCGACCATTTCAGGATCAAGTGCAGAGGTCGGTTCATCAAAAAGCATGACATCCGGGTTCATCGCAAGAGAACGGATGATAGCGATTCTCTGCTGCTGACCTCCGGAAAGCTGACTTGGGCGTGCATCTGCTTTGTCGGAAAGACCGATTCTCTTTAAGAGCTCGTCAGCCTTCTTTGATGCCTCTTCTTTGCTCATTATTTTTAAGCGGACCGGAGCGAGCATGATGTTTTCCTTGACAGTCATGTTCGGGAAGAGGTTGAACTGCTGGAAAACCATTCCGATTTTTTCACGCATTTTGTTGATGTTTACAGACTTGTCTGTGATATCAACACCTTCGAAAAGAATCTGACCCCCTGTTGGTACTTCAAGGAGATTTAATGAACGAAGGAAGGTAGATTTTCCGCATCCGGAAGGTCCAACAATTGCGATAACTTCGCCTTCGCAGACAGTTGTGTCAATTCCCTTTAAGACCTCATTGTCTCCGAATGATTTGCGAAGACCTTTTACTTCGATTAAGACATTTCCCTTAGCTGGCATTTAACTTCACCTCAAGTTTCTTGACAAAGTGTGTTAAGATTACGACAACAGTCAGGTAGATTAAAGCAACAGCAATGTACGGCATGAATGCTTCATAGGTCTGACTGCGGATGATATCTCCTCCCTTGGTTAAATCAATTAAACCAATGTAACCGGAAACAGAGGTTTCCTTTAAGAGAACAATTCCTTCGTTACAAAGAGCCGGCAGGATGTTCTTGACTGCCTGCGGCAGGATGATTGTAATCATCGTAATTGCAAAAGGAAGTCCTAAACTTGAACCTGCCTCGAACTGTCCCTTTGGAACTGCATTAATTCCTGCACGGATAATCTCTGCAATATATGCGGCAGAGTTCAGACCGAATGCAACGATTGCAACAGGGACTAAAGCGATATCAACAGATGCAAATATGACGAAGTAGATGATAAGCAGCTGAATTAAGACCGGAGTTCCGCGAATGACGGTTAAGTAGCCGCAGCATACAAGATTTAAAAGCTTCAGCTTTCCCTTCATGTCGTGAACAGTTCTCACAACAGCGATTAACGAACCAAGCACTAAACCGAGAATCAGTGAGAAGAATGTGATAATCAGAGTATTCTGCAGACCGGTTAAGAGATATTGATACCGGTCATCTTCGATAAAGTTCTGATAGAACTTCTCGGTGAAGGTCTGTCCCTCTGCTGCAGCAGGAGATACAACGACAGTGACCAAAAGAAGTACAGCAAGGACAGCAATGAATGCCTTAAGTGCAGACTTCTTTGAAAATTCAAGAACCATTCTGTAACTGTTGGTTCTATTAGACAATAATAATTGTTACTTGTAAGTTTCAGAAAATAAAAAAAATTAGAGTCTTCTGAGGGCAAGTGCTGCCGCTCCAAGACCAGCAAGAAGTCCTGCGATCGGTGCCGGAGATGCGGCTGCCTCAGGGTTCTTGACGATGATAACCTGCTTTGCAGTTGCATAGGAGTCAGTGAAGTCAACGTTCTTTAATCTGTCCTCAGTGATAGTAATACCAGAAACTCCAATATCTGCTTTACCTGATTCAACTGCCGGGATAATTGCATCGAAGCCCATATCATTAATCTTTAACTCGTAGCCAAGTTCATCACAGATTGCCTGAGCAAGATCTGCATCGATACCAACAACAACTCCACCATCATAATACTCATATGGTGCGAACTCGGCATTGGTTGCCATGACAAGAACTCCGTTCGGGCGCTCAACATTTTTCTTGACATATGGTTCTGTTGTAATTACACCATCTTCGCTGAAGAACTTCTCCGTGTTGTAATTGACAATCTGATCAAGTGTACCATCTGCTTTCAGTTTTGATAAGGCATCATTAATTTCTGCGGTTAACTCACTGTCCTTTTTCAGACAGATACCATAGTACTCACCCTCAAGTACATCGTCAAGAGCGTCATCAAGAATCATTAAATCAGGATTCTTAATAACATAACTCAGTGCCGGAAGGTTATCGATAATGACACAATCAATCTTGTTGGTCTTTAATGCCTGAACTGCATCTGCTCCCTTTAAGTAACGAGAAATAGTTGTTCCTGCCTCGTCACCCTCGTAGTCGGTTGCATAGATATCTCCAGTAGTTCCCTGCTGGACACCAATCTTTGCTCCCTCGAGATCATCAACGCCTGCAATAACTTTCTCTGCAGAAACTCCGCCGACAAAGAGAACGGCAAGGAGGAATACTGCAAGCACTGCAAATACTGATTTCTTCATGTAAAATACACCTCAAATGAAAGAAGGAATTCCCAACAATAAAATCATTAAAAGAAACCCTTCGTTAATAGGGAAATGGGTTTTCAAATAAGATAAAGACAGCGGTTTTACTCAGGGTTTGAATCTCGGGATATGTATTCTGATATTCCCAAGATTTCTCACACAATGGTGAGTGTAATAAACATCATGGAAAAGCGCGAACTGAACTGCATAATCTCCAAACATATTCCAGTTCTCTCTTGGGAAATCAAGCTCATAAACACCGTCAGTATATTTCAAAAGCTCCATTGAAATTAAAGTGCCGATGTTTTCCTGATATATGCGATAGTAATATTCATAGAGAGCAAGCTTAATTCCCTCCATAAGAGAGTCACAGGTTAACGTATAGGTCCTATCTGAAACAGCGTCATGGAAAAGAAGCTCCCCGCCTCTTTGGAGATGAGTATAGATATCAAAGAACTCCTCCCCGTTTTTGTGATATGCGGCATTCTTTCCACCGGCGGCAGTGATTGTATCGCACCAGTATGCAATGGTTTCCCGAACATCCTTCTCATCACCGTCTCCAAGAGCCCACACCATAACCTTCTCAACGGCAGTATCATCTATCCGGATAACAATGCCTTTGTTCTGGTTTAAGGTATAGTTAATGACACGTTTCATACCTAATCTGATTACATCAATAATAGACACTTGGAGAATATAAGATATGGTGTTTGACCGTCAGTATATTATGTAAAGCATACAATGTTTTCAGTATGAAAGTAGTAGGAATCAACGGAAGCCCGAGAAAAGACTGGAACTCAGGAACTGCTCTTGACTTCGCGCTCAAAGGAGCTGGTGATGCCGGGGCAGAAACAAAACGCTTCGACCTTTTTGACCTCTCGTATTCAGGGTGTATCAGCTGTTTCTCCTGCAAACTATTAGGCGGCAAAAGTTTTGCCCGCTGTGCAGTGCAGGACGACCTAACGAATGTCTTAGAAGAAATTCTCTCATCAGATGCAGTGATAATCTCAGCCCCGATTTACTACAGCGATGTACCCGGAGCAGTTAGAAATCTCTATGAACGCCTCCTCTTCCCGCCAAACCTCTACTCGGCAGAAGGAAAGACCGGATACGACAGAAGAATCAAAGTCGGTTTAATCTACACAATGGGAGCACCAGATCCGTCATTCAACAACAACTGTGCAGAGAATGACAAAAACGCATTTGAACTCTTCATCGGGGACACCGAGATTTTAAACATCACAGACACCTATCAGTTCACCGATTATTCAAAATACGCAAGTTCAATGTTCGACCCTGAACTCAAAGCAGCAAGAAAACGTGACGTATTCCCGACAGAGTGTCAGAAAGCCTACGAAATGGGACAGAGACTCTCCAAATAACTTTTTTTAAAAACAACAAAAAGAGCGGGCCCGAAGGGATTTGAACCCCTGACATTCGGATTAAGAGTCCGACGCTATTCCTGACTAAGCCACGGGCCCGATACACTCAAGCAACATCTGCTTGACCTAAATAGATAGGATGTTGTAGTATTTATATGATGCGTATTTACTCTGAGAGATACAGAAAGATACAGAACAGTTAGATTACGAAAACACAGAAAAACAAGCGGGCCCGAAGGGATTTGAACCCCTGACATTCGGATTAAGAGTCCGACGCTATTCCTGACTAAGCCACGGGCCCGGTACACTCAAGCTTCTTTGTAGCTTGACTTAAATAGATTGAACTCATGAATATTTATAAGTTTCTTTTTTAGCTCAACAAAACCAATCATCACGTGCAGATTTATTATCTCAAGATACAAACAGATATGGTATGGCTGAAACAGATGGGGTTTCCCCCCTATCCCTTATTCAGAAGAACAAGAAAATAAAATATATCATCCTCGGTTGCGGAAGTATCGGATACAAAGTATTGGAAGAACTTCACGAATCGGATGAAAACGTCTTAATTATCGATTACGACGAGAAACGTCTCGACGATTTACGCGACCACCGTCACCAGGTAATGCGTGGAGACATGACGGATGAAACGTTCTACGAGACAATCTCGGAACCGGAGGTAGCATTTATCCTCTCTTCCAACAAGGATGCAAACCTCGCAGCAGTTCTCCACATCAGAGCAAGATTCCCGTCATCCAATATCATCGCGCGTGCCTTAGATCACTTCTCATCAAACCAGATGGCGGATGCAGGAGCAGACGTTGTACTCTATCCACAGACTGTTGTTGCAAAATCTGCCGTAAACCACATGGTAAATCTCATCGCGTCAAGAAACGCGCAGAGATTATATTCACTTCTTGAATCCTGGTCAGGAACACTTGGAATCATCACCCACAAAAACCCGGACCCGGATGCAATTTCGAGTGCGATTGCCTTAAGTGCGATTGCAGAAGAAGCATCCAAGGGCAAACTCAAATGCCGCATCCTCTACGAAGGAAACATCGGACACCAGGAAAACCGCGCATTCGTAAATCTCTTAGAGATTAAAATGGAACACCTCACAGCAGAGGTTCTTGCCGAATGTGACTACACAGCCCTTGTCGACTGTGTGGCTCCCGGAATGAACAATGACCTGACAGCTGACACCAAGATTAACATCATCATCGACCACCACAGCACAGAAGGCATTGAAAGACAGAATGTCCCGGACTTCATGGATATAA
Organism: Methanocorpusculum sp.; assembly: GCA_017387505.1. Classification (GTDB taxonomy): domain Archaea; phylum Halobacteriota; class Methanomicrobia; order Methanomicrobiales; family Methanocorpusculaceae; genus Methanocorpusculum. The sequence goes on along the minus strand of JAFOFB010000020.1, from coordinate 7,860 downwards.
GACCGGACGCAGGAGCCACTGCCTCCATCTTTACCCAGTACATTCAGGAATTATACCTCCCGATTGATACAAAACTCGCAACCGCTCTCTTCTATGGTATCAGAGCAGACACCCACGAGTTCCAGAGAAACGTAAGCCCGCAGGACTTACACAACGCAGCATTCCTTCTGCCGTACGCAGACAGACAGCTCTTAGAGCTTGTAATGGCTCCATCCATCTCCCAGGAGACAATCGAAGTCTTGGGAGCAGCAATTCAGAACCGCGATATCCGCCAGGGATACCTCTTCTCGAATGTCGGATATGTCAGAAACCGTGATGCAATTCCGCAGGCCGCAGACCTTCTCTTAAATCTTGAAGGAGTATATACTGCTCTTGTCTACGGAATTACAGACACTGCAATAATTCTGTCCGCCAGAAACAAAGACATCAGACTTCATGTCGGAGATGTATTAAAGGAGGCATTTGCAGGAATTCCGGGAGCATCTGCCGGAGGACACGCAACCATGGCCGCCATGTCCATCCCGCTTCAGGCATTCAGTCTTGTCCGCGACAAAGAAGAACTGCTCTCAATGATTATTGACTCGATTCTTGCCAACTTCATGAAAATGGTGGGTATTGCCGAGGACGATGACGATGAAGCCTGAAGTCTGGGACCAGTATTACGTAAAAATTCTGGACTACTTCGGCTTTTCCCGCGAGGATGACGAGGAGGCAGCGCGCCTCTTATCCTCAATTCTTCCGGGAAATGACATATCTCTTTTAACAGACACCATTTCAGGTTCAGACATTATTGTAGCAGGAAACGCCCCTTCCCTTCCAGATGACATCAAAAAGACCGATTTCGAAGGAAAGATTGTAATCGCCGCTGATGCCGCCGCACGCGTTATGAAAAAAGGCGGAGTTATCCCAAACATTGTTTTTACAGACCTCGATGGTCTCGATGATGATGTTTTGGAGATGAACGAGGCAGGGACAATTCTTGCGGTCCACGCACACGGAGACAACATGCCTCTTGTAAAGTCATGGGTTCCGAAGATGAAAGGACCTGTTGTCGGAACAACACAAAGCACTCCTCTTGAAAATGTCTACAACTTCGGAGGATTTTCAGATGGAGACCGCGGAGTTTTTGCCGCATATGAGCTTGGAGCAAAATCAGTTTCCCTGATTGGTTTTGACTTAGACGACAAATCAGTCGACCCTGTAAAGCATGGAAAACTGATGATTGCAAGAAAACTCCTCCACCTCTTAGGCCATGACATCTGAGACTGTCATAATCGACGGGTATGTGGATGAACCGGCCTGTTTAGGTGTTCCCCCATATATTTCTCCATACATCAGAACCGTTGCAGGAGTTTTAAAAGAGCACGGGCTTTCCCCCGAGTACGTTACAATCGACCAGCTTAGAAAAGACCCGATGAAGACAGCATCTCTTCGGGATGCCAAGCTTGTCGTGATGATTGCAGGTGTGACAGTTCCAGGCAAATATCTGGCTGGAACTCCTGCAACGCTCTTAGAGCTTCAGCAGCTCGGATTTACTTTTTCTAAGAAAACGGTGTCCTTCCTTGGAGGTCCGATTGCGTTTGGATACTCGCCAGAAGGAGGAGAAGCCGCAAAGAAGCAGGCAGTCTCCGGGTGGACAGGAATGCTTTCAGGCGACCCGGCATCAGCTCTTGATTCTTATCTTTCGGGCGGAGAGCCGGAAGGTGTTTTGAACTACAAAGACTTCGACCGCTGGTCTGCTCTTGGAGCTTACATAATCCGTCAGCATCCGATGTATCCTTTCGTGATGCTTGAGCTCGAAACTGCACGCGGATGCTCCCGCTGTGTTACCGGGGGATGTTCTTTTTGTACCGAGCCGTTCTATGGAATGCCAAGACAGCGCGAAGCATCAGGTATTTTTGCAGAAACTGCAGCCCTCTACGAGGCAGGGGCAAGGCATTTCCGTTTAGGAAGACAGCCTGACATCCTCGCATACGGTGTATCAGGAGGAGAGTTCCCAAAGCCGGATGCAGATAAAATCCGCAATCTCTTTTCAGGAATAAGAGAAGCCGCACCTGAACTGAAAACGCTTCATATCGACAACGTAAATCCGGGAACTATTGCAAGACACGAGGATGCCGCCCGCGATGCTTTAGCAGAGATTGTTGCAGGACATACAGCAGGAGATATCGCGGCATTTGGAATCGAATCAGCAGACCCTGCAGTTGTTGAGGCAAACAGTCTGAAAGGTTTCGCGGATGCTATCTTTAGAGCTGTTGAGATTGTAAACGAGGTCGGAGCAGTTAGAAATAATGGAATCCCGGAACTTCTGCCGGGATTAAATTTCATCTCGGGACTTGCCGGAGAGACTGAGCAGACTTTTGCTGAGAACAAAGCATTCCTTAAAAGAATCTTTGATGCAGGGCTTCTTGTCCGAAGAGTAAACATCAGACAGCTCATGCCGTTTGAAGGAACAAAGGCGTATGAGAACAATACTCTTGGAAAGTTCGATAAGCAGTTCCATGCATTCAAGGAGGATGTCAGAGCAAACTTTGATGTCCCGATGCTTGAAAGAGTTTTCCCGATTGGAACTGTGTTCAATGATGTCTTAATCGAGGTGTCAGGACCTGTTTCATTCGGACGCCAGATGGGAACGTATCCGGTCTTAATCGGAATCCCGCAGAAACTGCCGGTTGGAACTGTTGTGTCCTGTACGGCTGTTTCATATGGAGCGAGATCTCTTACAGCTCTTCCGTATCCGATTCCTGTAAACCGCCTGCCGCCTGCGGCTCTAAAGTGGCTTCCAGGAGTTTCTGCAAAGTCTGCGACAAAGCTTCTTTCAAAAATGCCGTTTAGAAATGCAGAAGAGTTCGAAAAGGCTGTACCAGGCGCGGCAGAGCTTGCAAAGCTCATGGACTTTTCATAATTTTTTTTCTGTTCCTGCAAAAACCTTATGCAAGTTACACGCTAACATATATAGACAAGTATGGAAGCGTCAACAATAGATCCGGGACTTCTTCAGTTAACTGAAATAATCTTAACAGCTGAAGCAGTCAACACCAACCCCGCCCTCGAGGTAAACGATCTTCCGCCTCACCTTCGTGCCATGTTCTGCCCAGAAGCGGCAGGAGTTATCGCACGTCCGGTCACAATCAAAGAAGGAATCCTAAAATCCCATTTCCCAAACCTCGCAGCACGCCAGCTCTTAGAGAACAGCAAGAACTCCTACTTAATTGTAAACGACTTAAGCCAGTTCGGTGTCACCTCTTATCTTCCAGCCCTCAAATGGTACTTCCGCCACACAGGCGCTGACATCATGAAAAACCCGGCACTCACGCTTTCAATAGAGACCGCAGGAGAGACATCCGTCTCTTACAACGAAGCACGCCGCATGGTTCCGCTCTTCGAAGACACCGAAGAAGCACTCAAAGGAAAGATTGCTGCAGTCACCGAAAAGTCAGAGTCAATGAAGGAAGCGGTTGACTTAGTAATCCCGTACGCACCAAATGAGATTGAGTTCTCTTTAGAATACCTCGTATGCAGTGATGAACAGCTTGCAATCGTCAAAAAAGTTCAGACCTCTCTTGAAAACCAGGAGTTCCTGAGAGCACACAGAATCTATGAACTTGGAAGAATCCTGCTTGTAGGACCACCCGGAACCGGAAAGACCTCCTTTGCATTAGCACTTTCCCGTGCTGTCCACATGCCTGTAATCGAGGTTCGCCTCTCCATGATTACATCCCAGTACCTTGGAGAAACCTCAAAGAACATCGACAGAATCTTTGACCTTGCAAAGCGTATTGCCCCGTGTATTCTCTTCATCGATGAGTTCGACTACGTCGCAAAGACCCGTATCTCTGATGACAACGGAACTATGAAGCGTGCGGTAAACACACTTCTCAAGTGTATCGACCACATCAACTTAATCAAAGACAAGGTTCTCTTAATCGGAGCAACCAACCACGCAGGTATGCTTGACGAGGCCGCATGGAGACGCTTTGATGAGATTATCAGCTTCACTCTTCCAAACACCGAGATGAGAGAATCAATCCTTCACCATGTAGCATCCGATATCCCGTGCTCGATGGACTTCAAAGACATCGCAGAGATGACCGAAGGATTTTCAGGAGCTGACCTTCGTATGATGCTGACCGAAGCAATCGTTACAGCCCTTCTTGCAGGCAGAAAGGAGTTAAACGCGGACGATGTTGCAGCCGGCATGGAGCTTGTTCAGAGAAGAAACGCAGTTAGAAGCGGATGCGAGTAAGATGAAGATTACTGTCCTTGGAACCGGAGACACTGTTGGAACGCCTAAGGTAAACTGTGACTGTGAGGTCTGCCGCCAGGCAAAAGAGGAAGGACGCGAGCGTCTTCGGACTTCGATTTTAATCGAACACAACGGACAGAATCTTTTAATCGATACAACCCCGGACCTTCGCCGTCAGCTTCTTGCCTCAAACGCCCCGCACATCGACGGAGTTATCTGGACGCATGGTCACTTCGACCATTTCATGGGTTTTGCAGACTTCTACCGTGTTCAGCGCGAGATTATCAAAGTGTACGGAGCACCGGAGGTTTTGGACTACTGCGGAAGTATCTTTAGTTTTATCAGACACGAGGAGATTCCGGTTCTTCCATTCGAGCCTGTTGAGATTTGCGGAATGGAGGTTACTCTTTTCCCGGTGGTTCATGATACGCCGACGTACGGTATGCGTATCAGAGCAGACGGTAAGACGTTTGTTTACTCGTGCGATACAAGAGCTGAGATTTCAAAGGAGTCTCTTTCTCTTATGCGTGATGCTGATCTGCTTTTACTCGACGGAATTTTTCCGCCGGGGGTAAATATTGCAAAACATATGAACACGGCAGATGCTGAACGCCTTGCAAAGGAGCTGAATGCCAAGGAGTTCTGGTGTGTTCATATGAGTCATAAGATTCCGTGGGATTACAAGTACGCGGCATCTGATATGCAGTCCTGGATTCTTTGATGATTAGGGAGTTTAGAGCGGGTGACCTCGATGAGGTTATGAGTATCTGGCTTTCGGGAAACCGCAAGGCACACTCTTTTGTCCCGTCTTCTTTTTTTGAGGATAGATTTGATGAGGTTTCTTCAGCGATTTCAAAGGCTGAGGTTTATGTTTTCGATGACGGAGAGGTTAAGGGTTTTATTGGCCTTGACGGGTCTTATGTTGCAGGGCTTTTTGTAAGATGCGACTCACGAGGGGCAGGTATTGGTCGCGAGCTGCTTTCGCATGCTCTTTCTCTAAAAGGTAATCTGTCGGTTCATGTGTTTTCGAGAAATGAGAAAGCTATGCGGTTTTATCTGAGAAATGGATTTTTCCCTGTGTGTTCTTTCGAGAATGAGGATTTTGGAGAGAACGAGGTTTTGCTTAAGAATCCTGTAAAGGAGTACAGGGTTAAACCAAAGTACTGAGAAAGACAGATACTGCAGTTACAGTACTATTTTATGAAAACAGTCAAATGGTTTTAGACATGCACCCTTGTAAAGCGGTTGCAAACTCCGCAGATGCATGTCAAGGAATTATAATGCTGGATAGCACTAAGAATGTAGAGTGCTGCGGAGCAGTAATACTCTGATATGTATATTGTACTACCAAGTATAAAATGTTGTTCCAAAAGAGAGAGAAAAGGAGGATGAGAGTCATCATCCTTTTCCCGTGTTCTTAGTTTAATCCATTCTCGTATTTCACGAGATACAACCGAGAAGGTTGTTATGATTAGACATATTGTCTCAATCATTTTTATAATTCCTGGCCAGTTTTGCGGACTGACCAGTATCTATATTGGATTTGATTATATTTGAGAGTTACAGAGAACAAAAAAAATTAAACCTGCGGCAGTTTTGCCACAGATTCTGCGATTTCTTCATCGGTTGGTATGTAATCAGTCATAACTCCGTTGTTGAACTTTTCGTATGCGTACATATCGAAGTATCCTGTACCGGTTAATCCGAAGAGGATGACCTTATGTTCTCCGGTTTCTTTGCATTTGAGAGCTTCGTCGATTGCTACCTTGATTGCGTGACTGCTTTCCGGTGCCGGGAGGATTCCTTCGACACGTGCGAACTCTTTTGCGGCTGCAAAGACTTCGGTCTGTTCGACTGATACAGCCTCCATTAATCCTTCGTCATAGAACTCGGAGAGGATGGAGCTCATTCCGTGGTAGCGAAGACCTCCTGCGTGGGATGCTGCCGGCATGAATCCGCTTCCAAGGGTGTACATCTTCTGAAGCGGGCAGACTTTGCCTGTATCACAGTAGTCATATGCGTAAACACCGCGGGTTAATGTCGGGCAGGATGAAGGTTCGACTGCGATAAATCTGTAGTCTGCCTCTCCTCTGAGCTTTTCTCCCATGAACGGGGCGATAAGTCCTCCGAGGTTTGAGCCTCCGCCTGCACATCCGATGATGATGTCCGGCTTTACTCCGTATTTGTCGAGAGCAAGTTTACATTCGAGACCGATTACGGTCTGGTGGAGAAGAACCTGTGAGAGTACGCTTCCAAGGACGTAGCGGTATCCGTCCTGAGTGGTTGCGGCTTCGACTGCTTCCGAGATTGCACATCCTAAGCTTCCAGGGGTTCCCGGATACTCTTCGTTGATTTTTCTTCCAACTTCGGTGGTCTCGGATGGAGATGGTGTGACATTTGCCCCGTAGGTTCTCATGACCTCGCGTCTGAATGGTTTTTGTTCGTAGGAGGATTTGACCATGTAGACCTGGCAGTCAATCTCTAAGTATCCGCAGGCCATGGAAAGAGCAGTTCCCCACTGACCTGCCCCTGTTTCGGTTGTGACTCCCTTTAATCCCTGCTTTTTGGCATAGTATGCCTGGACGATTGCTGAGTTTAATTTGTGGCTTCCGCTTGTGTTGTTTCCTTCGAATTTATAGTAAATGTGTGCAGGAGTTCCGAGTTTTTTCTCTAAGCAGTATGCACGGACCAGCGGGGAAGGTCTGTACATTTTGTAGAAGTCTAAAATCTCCTGCGGGATGTCGATGAAGCGGTTTGTTTCGTCAAGTTCCTGACGGGCAAGTTCATCGCAGAAGATGGTTCTTAGTTCTTCGAAGGTGATTGGTTTTCCTGTTTTCGGGTTTAACAGCGGAGCTGGTTTATTTGGCATATCTGCCTTGATATTGTACCACTGTTTCGGCATCTCGTCTTCGGTGACGTAGATTTTGTAGGGGATAGTGTCCTCTGCCATTGTTCTCATTATTACATGGCTTTAATATATTAAATAAGTTGTCATCAATGTACAAAAACATACATTGAACTGTCCAAGGCCATGTAATTATTATATTCTTTACATGCGAATATTTATCAGCGTGAGAGGGAGCACGCGGCCGACGGTGCATTATGCGCTGAGGAAAGTCCTCCCACCATTCAGGTAACACAGCCGTATGCAAGTACGGGTGGCGAGAGTCACAGCTCTGGAACAGAAACGATACACTCTCAGTCGAGCTATGAGACAGAAAATGTCGAGCGCTGACGCTGAGGAATGTGATGGAACGGCGAATCTCTGTGGGTGAAAGTTGAAACAGGGCTGCTAAGGATTTTACCTGATCCAATAGTCCGGGTACAACGCTAAGCCGAATGCCGCAAAAACAGAAGGAGGCTTATTACTCCGACTCACGCATCTTCTTTTACACGCTTTTATCTCTGCTACGAGCCGGAGGTGAGCGAGCCTTGCGAAGCAGGCGAGCTGACCGCAGGCGAGGTTTTCAGACAGCCGATTGAGCCTGAGCGGATTTTCCGCGAGGGCGAAATGGGCGACTTCGAACTATGGCAAAACCTCCGCCCCTTCGTTTTTCGAGGGTTACGGAGGCGGTCAGGCGAAGTTTACTGAGCCTTGCCGCCGGAGTTTCAAT
>JAFOFB010000019.1 GCA_017387505.1 Methanocorpusculum sp. | reverse complement strand
CAGATACCGCAACCGGTACACTTGGAAGAGTTTAACACGAGGTGGGAGACTTTCTTCAGGAGACGCTGCTCCATGATGATAGTTTCGCCCTCAACCTTCGTGGAGAATTTTGGAAACATTGTGCTCATTGCCATAACTATTTCCTCTCTCTTTAGTGCTCCTCAGGGGCTGCTCCTGCTCCTGCAGAGGCTACTTTTGGCGCTACAAGGCTGACAACTTCGTACGGACATACTTCGACGCAGACTCCGCAACCGGCACAAAGTGCGTGGTTGACATCGAGGCAGGTTGCCTTTCCGTCAAATACTTTGTAGATTTTGTCGGTTGTTGCCGGGTCTACTGTGCAAAGTTCCAGTGCGTTGACTGGACATGCGACTACACAGTTGTTACAACCAGTACAGCGCTCCATGTTGATATGCATTGCAAAGGACATTTCTGTTGCACCAGTCTGTTCAAAGTAGTCCTCTAGAGCCATAACTGGCCAGTGGACTAATTCGACTAATATAATTCTGAGTTACGTACATAAATAGTATCTCAAAAGAATTTTAATATTAAAACAAATTTGCACAACAAAAATAATTAAACAATATAAACATTCCGGTTGTTATTATATATCATTTGTTCAAATCAACATCATGAAAACACACTCGCTTCAAAAATAAATAATATAAATAATTTTCCAACATAATATATACCATTAAATTAACATCCCAATAAACAAAATAAACAATATAAACATTATCAGAATCATTTAAATAAAAATAATGACAAAGAGTATAGCCGGAGATAATACGATATTCGTTATTTTTTCTCCTCACTCTGCAGTTTAAGAAATTCATGCGGAAATGCGGTAAGATTAAAATGCCATTGCCTAACCAGCCTTTCCCGTTTTTTTCTCTCTGCAAACCCAAGGGAAACTCATGCACTAACATACTGACAGGATTTATCCTGTACTACTGTTCAACATGTCATGCGCCGTGAAACAGTCACGGCAGGAATGAGTGCGGGAATCCAAGCACCCGCACTTGTATTTTTTTTTGAAAAATTAAAAGAGAGTTCCAAAGACAATGATGTCGTCTTCGGAGATGTTCTTTTCAAGACCGGCTTTCAGGAGCGGAAGCTCAAGTTCGTGACCTATCTGTTCGACAATCATTTTTTCGAATGAGGCATAGCGGTAAATCCAGTCAACAATTACATCCACAACAGCAAGTGCTGCTTCCGGTGTTTTTACTGTAATCAGATGCTGTCCGACCTTCGGGTGGCGTCCCCGTTTTCCGCCAAGAGTTATGCGGTATCCGGTTGCTGCTGTTCCAAGTGTTCCAAAGACACAGGCTCTGACACAGGTTCCGCATGAAAGACAGAGATTTTTGTCCATTACAACACGTCCTTCGCGGACACTTAGAGCTTCTTCTCTGCAGTACTGAACACAGGTTCCGCATCCGGTGCAGTATCCTTCGTCGCGGTCAGGTGCACAGATTCCTGTGATTCCGATTTCGTTTAAGGTTTCACTAACGCATGAGTTCGGACATGCAGAGACTGCAATTCTTACTTTGCCCGGCATCTCCTTTCCGAAGTATTTTTTGTCAATTTCATTCGCCAGACTGATGGTGTCAATTACTGCAAGTTTGCACCGCTCGGTTCCGGGACATGCTGTGATATTGACTATTTCATTTCTCTCAGCCCCGACAAGCCAGCCGGCATCTGCTAAGGCATCGCCAAGTTCAGGAAGAATCTGCGGAGTGATATGCGGGATTTCAACTGTCTGGCGGGTTGTCAGGTGAATGTCAGATAATCCAAACTGTTCGGTTATGTCGCATAAGTTACGAAGGGCGGATGCAGTTGTGATTCCTGCCGGCAGTCTGAGACGGAGAGTAACTGCTGAGCCGTCAGCTTCTGTTATGACACCCCCAGATTCATATATCGGGTTTTTTGATTTCATATATATTAATTAATATTCTTATTTTATATACATATACCAGAAACAGACAACACACAATATAAATATATCCAATAGATATTCAATCTATGGCAAGAGTTCAAAGAAAGGAAGTCAAGCGTGAGGCAATCAGCATCCGTCTCACAACAGAAGCTAAAAACGAAGTCCTGCTTGAAATGAAGTGTCATAATTTTACCAGTTATTCTGCCTACTTTGAACACCTTCGTGAGGTACACAATGCATCACCAATTGATGCGGCAGAATATGAAAAAACAAGACTAAATGCAGAACGTGCAGAAATTTGGATAAACACTGTTGGAAAAGAAATTGAATATGTACTGATACAGCTTCAGTCATGCTTTCAGCGAAGACAGTGACAAGATAAATACACACTGCACACATGTGCAGAAATAAAAAACAGAGGGAAAAACAGTGTGTGTATAGATGCCGCACACACCAGTTACCCAATTCATATATACTATTAAAAATAAAAAACAACAACAAGAAAAATACTGTTTTACAAAGATTTCTTTGAAAAAGAAAAGGCTGCACATGCATTTGTATGCATATACACACAAAATATTTTCATAACACATTTTATCTCCGCACATGTGTGCAAAATTGTGTGTGGAAAATATCGCATGCGCAAAGCCCAAATTACAAAACCACCCACACAAAAAGCCGGAATTGCAATTAACCGTATACTGCAGAATATGTCACGGATTTCGAAAAACAACCAACACCATGATAAAAACAGAAATTCAGAGACAAAACAAGCGTATACATATCCATAACACAACCAGATATAGATTACAAAATACGCTCAGATTGTGTGACACTATATAAATTAAGCGCAGACAGAGGTTTAAATACCATTTTACTCAATCTTTTTTCCGGTGATAGAACGAGAACGAATATCACACTCAGTATTTCTGATAAAAACCGGGGAGCATGGCTTGCCTGGAAGAACCGACCTGGAAACCGGAACACATCAGAATCAGTCATGCGTCTCATTCGGCGTGACCTTCATGAGAATCCTCAAGGAGATGGCAACACGCTTTAACATCTACTTTGGGGATGACGAAGAAGGCCTTTTAAGAGAAGGGAAAGCCGAAATCGAGAACCTTAGTGCCTTCTTCAAGGATGCTCTGAAAAAACGTCTGAAAGAATCCAAAAAGACAGAGGAGCAAGGAATCAATTCACAGAAAATCTTCGACAGAAAATTTGCAGACTTCCAAACAGAAGCTGACATCAGAAAAGTATTCGAAACAAAAGATGCCGCAAAGCCTGCACTGAAAAACCGTCTTGCAGAACTCAGACGGGCACACCCGAAAGAGTTCGAACAGATTAAAGACCAATTCAAAAAACGCTATCCGGCATATGCAAAACTCACAGAAGAACTATGACACAGAAAACAAAAGAAGAGGGGGCGCACATGACGACCAAATCAATGCAGATGTCCCGCTCTTCTATTACAGATTCGCACGCAGAGACCAAAAAAGTAACCCGCACAGAGGAACAAAGTGACAGGGAGCGGCTCATGGTTGACTGCCGCATAAGTGCAGATGCAAGTATCATAAACTTCATCTCGCACACTGGAATCCAGAGCCAGATGGGCATGCTCATGGAAACAACAGCAAAAGCCGCAAGGAGCATACTGCTTCTCGCAGCAGACCGTGTTGGGCTGAGCACAGAAGTGTTCGAAAACGCCTGCATGGAAATCCATCTCCGATTTGCAGAACCTGAAACACTCTACCGGATATGCCAAATGGAGGAAGAAGATGGCAAAAACTGACAACCTGATTAGAGCAACAGACTTTGCCGTATTCTTAAAAGGAATGAGAGGCGACTGGGTAGTACACCCTGACACAGGGAGAATCTACTCCAACTCCATTGGAGATTTCTTAAAACCCTCGGTAAAAGCAGGATATCAGTCCCTGGTCGTAAACCTCAAAGACGGAGAACGCTACTATCAGGGAAGAGTGTCTCTTCACCGTGCCATATGGGTACTCTGCCGCGGAATCCCGCTCTCGCTCAACGCAGAGGTTGACCACTTAGACGGAGACCGCGAAAACAACCGCCTCGAAAACCTGCGGCTCGTACCGGCAGAAGAAAACACGGTTCGAAATCTCACGTTCGAAGAAGCAGAAGAGATTCGAAAGAGAAGCAGAGAGGGTGTGTCCTGGAAAGTGCTCGCAGAAGAGTTCAAAATATCATATTCGACAATCCGCCGGATACTTGCAGGCAAAACACACAAAGCCCCGACAAAGAAGCTGGTCTGCGGGAGGCTTTAGATGCCGACACAAACAGATGTCTGGCAGGCGCTTAGCTCTGCATTCCCTGAGCCGGATGACACAGACGCCTATCTTCCGGCACTTTACTACTCGCAGATGGCAGATTCTTTAGCGAGCCTCGCAAAGGTGTATGCTGATGCATTCCGCGATGCTGTTTATCTGATTCAGAAAAACGGGTTGACATCTGAGCGCTACGCAATTGTGGAACACTTCCGCGAAACACGCCGCGTACGGTTAGAGAGAGTACGCGAAGACTACCCTGATATCTACTCTGACTTAATCCATCTGGATGGAAGAACAGCACAGAGCATCTTAGGAGCTTCGACACTCTTCCGCCAATGTGTTGAGACCGCAGGGGAAGCTGCTGTGTTAGAGAAGGCGGTGATTACTGTTCGGGACTTGGAAGAAGCCTTAGGTGCTGAGTGTGAAGTGCCGTATCTGGAAGTTAAGAAAAGTCATGACTTCTTCGAGGTGGTTGTAAAGTGAAAACATGGACTGATTATCCGGAACTCGCAGATGCAGATACATTCCGCAGGATTCTGGAAGAAGAAGGTTCATTTGATAGAATGGCAAAGCGGCTTGCGTGCGACAGAATGTCTGTTCGCCGTGCGGCTTTGGTGCATGGGATTAAAAGTCCGTACTTTGTTGTGCCGAAATATCTTAGAGGGAAGTAATTCTCTCTTCTTTTTTTATTTGGTGGAAGTTTTTTCTTAGGCTCTGGACACCAACACAACTAATTTGAACCAGTTACTTCCTCCTTTATCACCTCACAAAACAAACACTATAATCAGAGAAGAGAAAGCAGACAATAAAAGCCTCTGCTTTCTCTCTAACCGCTTTTTTTGTCTGCTCATCTCTTTTCGGGAGAAAACCAAAATGCCAAGCAATCACAACTTTGAAGAGACTTCGGTCTCCAGAAACGCCAAAAGAAAATACGACAAAATCGAAGATGCAGAGACTTTCGCATCTGTTGTTGCATCCTTCGCAAACGACACCACTATGGGACTTACCAGAAAGGAAGCAGGAGTTCAGACCTACAAGACCAGAATCGACTACTTCAATGCGGCAGGAGAGGACAAGGGCTATCTCAACTTCTACGCGGCAGACAAGACCGCATACACCGACATGGCATCCCTTCTCACCGGAACTGAAGCCGCAGAGACCGCAGCAGGTGTTGGAGGCTCCGCATCCAAAGACGCAGCCGAAGATACCTGGAGCGCCAAGTATTCCTGCTCTCTTGGAGAAGACACCTTCACTGTTACCATCACCAGAGAGTACATGCTTGTAAACGGGTTCGAAGAGGATGAAACTCTCGCCGCAGTCGAAGCATGGGCGGATACAATTCCGGCTCTCGGAGGAACTGCATAAGATTCGCGAAAGAATACTTGATTTTCTTTGCGAAGAACCGGTACGCAGAGCACTATACTTCCTGCTCTGCGTATGCCTGATAATCGAAGAGTATATTATAAAAATGCTTATGCAAGAGGGGTAATACCCTCTGCTTTCCTATACTTCACAAAGAGCGCAATAACTGGAGCTATAATGATTGGAACAATCATCAAAGACATACCAAACGAAAGATTTCCAGTCATATCAGCAACCAGCCCCACAACCGCAGCACCAAGACCTCCGACACCAAGAGTGAATCCAAGTGTCAGGCCGGAGGCAAGACCTGTTTTTCCAGGGAGAAGCTCCTGAGTCATAGTAACAGATGTTACATAACAGAAGCTTGCAAAGAACGCATAGCTCATAACACCCAAAAGCATCACCCATCCGCCTGCAAAAATCAGAACAAAGCACGGAATTGCAAGCACAAGCCCTAAAACAAGCATCCGCTTCCTGCCGTACAAATCAGAAAGCTTACCGCCTGCAAGCTGCCCTGCAACACCAAAGAGAAGCATAACTGTAACAATCACCGAAGCCGCAAAAGACCCCATACCTTCAACAACCGTCAGAAGCGTTGGAAGATAAGTAATCACAGCCATATATCCGATAGCCCGAAGAGCACACACAACAACAACCAAAGCAGCACCAGACCTCGAACCCTCAACAGTTGAAATACGTGCCTTCTTTGCCGCAGGCTCAAGCGGCTCTGCAGACCTTGTAAGCTTGAAAATCCAGGCAGCCCCGATAATTCCCGGAAGCAGCATCCAGCAGACCGCCGGAAGACCGCCAAATGCAATAAGAGCTCCTGCAATGATAGGACCGAAAGCATAACTGATACTGCCTGCTGTTGTAAAGATTGAATTATACCTGCCAAGAGATGCCGGAGGACTGATGCGGTAAACCAGATCCATAGCCGCCGGATGGAAAAGGGCATGACCTACAGCAGCGCCCGTAACCAGCATTAAAAGAATCAGATAATTATTCGTCAGAGCCGAAAGAGAAATGCCCACAGCTCCAAGCAGAACGCAGAAAGCAACATCCGCATGCTTTCCAGTCTTATCACCCCATATTCCGACAAGCGGCTGAGTAATGGATGAGACCACATTAAATACAGTAACAACAAGGCCCGCAAGGAAATAGGAAAGACCCATGCCCTCGATTAACAGCGGGAGAATAATCGGAAGAACTGGAGTGTAGAGGTCAATTAAAAAGTGACCTGCAACAGCACCGGTAAGAGGGGAGGTTTTTGCCATAATTATTCAGTCTGTTCACCGTGGACTTCGGTAATAGTAAGCTCAGCCTTTGCAAGGAATGCCTCGCACTTTGAAATAAGCTCCATACCTCTTGTGTGCAGTTTTACTGCATCCTCAACAGAAGTATTTGGATTGTCAAGCTTTCTTGCAATCTCTCTAAGTTCAGTAATCATCTCTTCATAGTTTGGTTCGTTTGCTTCAATTTCAGTCATGATATCTTCTCCACAATTGCTGTAACCTCTCCGTCGGATAAGCAGAGAGTTAAGCGGTCATCTTTTTTAAGCTGTTCCTTGGAACGAATTACAGCCCCGTTCATCTGCACAAGAGCATATCCTCTTTCAAGCGGCTTTTTCGGATCACATGAAAGAATCTTTTCCTTCTGTGCGGAAAGCTCCAGAACAGCAGTGCTGATTCTGGTTTTCGCTCCTTTGAATATGCTGTTTCTTAGCTGTTCGAGACCGTCGGCCTCGACCTTAAGCCTTCTTGAAAATGCAGACTTAATCCGCTCTTCAAGATCTGCTGTCTGCTGATGCATCATATCAAGCCTGCGTGACAGACGGGACGGGTCAACACGCATCTTAAGTTCTGCGACAGCAGAGCGGTTCGTGCTGATGATACCGCGAGCTCTGTCATGCATACGGCGTCTGTACTCTTCGAGGTTATTTAAGAGTACAGTTCTGTCAGGAACAACAGTCTCTGCAGCGGCAGACGGAGTTGGAACTCTCCTGTCACTTGCAAAATCAGAAAGCGTTGTATCTGTTTCATGTCCTACAGCACTTATGATTGGAACTTTCGAGCGTCGGATTGCGCGGACAACATCAGGATGGTTGAATACGAATAAATCCTCAAAACTTCCTCCGCCGCGTGCAACGATAATTACATCGACTTTGCCCTGCAAAGATTCGATTGCGGAAACAATCGACACTTCCGCACCTGCCCCCTGAACCTGTGCCGGAGCTAAAAGGATTGGAAGCGGATAGCGTCTGGACAAGACGTTTCTTATATCCTGCAGTACAGAACCGGTCCTTGATGTTACAACACCAACACACTTCGGGAAAAGAGGGGGATCTCTTTTCTCAGATTCCGGACGCGGAATTGTGCCTTCAGCTTCGAGCTGTTTTTTCCACATCTCTTTTTGCAGGTAAAGACCGGTCTTTCCCCCTGCGGCAGGCTCAATCTTTCTTACGATAAACTGCATCCTGCCGGAAGGCGGATAGTAATCAACATGTCCTGTGATGTTTACAGCAAGTCCGTCCTTTAGCGGGAATGCGAGATGCTTTGCCGCATACTTCCACATAACACATGAAACAGCGGCATCAGTCTCGCCTTTTTCGGTCAGAGAGAAGTATAAGTGCCCGCTTGAGTTCGGGCGGTATCCTGTAACCTCTCCGGTGACGGTGATGCCGGTTAAAAGCTCGCAGTCCAAGACATCGCGAATACGTTCTCCAAGCTCGGAGACAGTAAGTACCGATGGCTCTTTCGGCGGCAGAGGATTCGGGTCCTTTACCGGGCTGATGAAGGAAAATGCGCTTCCGCTCTCGCTTTCGTCAAAGGAAAGGGTAGCCTGAACGGGCGCTTTTTTTGCCATGATGATTATATTTGATGTGCTAGAAGAAGAAAGATTCGGGTTCAAAGCCAACACCTATTTAGATTCCCGCGTACAACTATCCTTCATGTACAAGCTCGAAGCATCCAGTATGTTCTTCCACTCATACAAAACCCCGGAGATTTTCGCCGCCATGAATACTGCAGGCCTTGACTCTGTGGAGTTCTGGATGGAGACACCGGAGTTCTGGATGGCAGGAGCAAACATCGATGAGCTGCTGGAAGAGAAAAAACGTTTTCCGCATCTTTTCCCGATAGCTATGCATGCTCCAATCTTCGACTTAAATCCCTGTTCATTTAATCCCAAGGTTGCAGAGCTTTCGGCAGACTGTACACTCGAATGCATCGAAATGCTTGAGGCATTAGGCGGCGGAGTTGTAACAATACATCCCGGAAAGCGTACATCAAAGCGTCCTGTAACCCACTTGGACAAAGAACGTTTCCACCACTACTTAGGGCGTCTCTCTGAAGCGGCAGGTAAAAATGTGCAGATTGCACTCGAAAATATGCCGCCTGCAGTAAATGCCCACATAACTACAGCTCCTGAGATGCGTGAGGTCTTAGACGAATACTCATGGCTTTACTTTACCTTCGACTATGCCCATGTACAAGCCGCAGGAAATCCATTCTCCTTTATCGAGCTCTGCAGTGACCGAATGGTAAACATCCATGCAAGTTTGGGCAGAGCAGGCAAAATGCACTCGCCGCTTGCAGGAACAGAGGAGGGAGAGGCACTAAAGGCAGTTCTTGAAAAAACAGGATATAAGGGACGCGTAACCTACGAGTTCGAGGACTTAAACTTCGGCGAGCTAACACTCGCAGAAAAAACAGCAATTCTTACAAAAGAGACAAAGTGGTATAGAAAATAAAAAAAGGAGATTACTCTCCGTCCTCTTCCACATCCTCATCATATGGAATCGGGAAGATCATTTTTACCTTTAAAATCTGGCGTCCGCGCATCTTTGTAACCACCAGAGTGATATCATCAATTACCTTAATCGACTCGCCAAGACGCGGTATGTGTCCGAGAGTTGAGAAGATGAGGCCTCCAATGGTCTCGTAGCTTCCAGGGTCTTCCGGCAGGTCAATCTCGAAGTGCTCATTTAACTGGCTTACACGAACCTGAGCATCGAGCATGTACATACCCTGCGAAAGCTCAATGATGTCTTCGACTTCATCAACATCAGTCTCATCCATGATGTCTCCGACAAGCTCCTCTAAGATATCCTCGAAGGTAACAACTCCGGAGAAACCTCCAAACTCATCAAGCACAATGGCTAAGTGAACACGGCGAACCTGTAAATCACGGAGAAGGTCATCAATCTTCTTAGACTCAGGAACACAGTAAACCTCAACCATGAGGTTCTTGACAGTCAGTTTTGTGTGGTCTCCGGATGTGTATGCATTGAATACATCCTTGAAGTTAATCGAACCGACAATGTTGTCCACGGTTTCATGATAGACCGGAAGACGTGAGTATCCGGTTTCCCTGATATAGGCAACTGCCTCTTCTAAGGTTGCGGAGTCCTCAATCATGGAAACATCCGGTCTTGGAGTCATGACCTCTTTTGCAGTAGTATCGTTGAAGCGGAGAACAGAGTAAATCATCTCCTTCTCGTCCTCTTCGATTGCTCCTTCCATCTCTCCTACATCAATCCAGTCACGAATTTCCTCTTCGGTTACTGCCGGACCGTCATCATCCTTCTTTACCACACCGCGTACTTTGTCGTACACCCAGAAGAACGGGGTAAGAATTGTGGTAAGCAGGTAAATCGGAGTTGCTGCAAAGAGTGCAATCTGCTCCTGATGGGTATTTGCATAGGTCTTTGGTCCAATCTCTCCAAAGATGAGAATCAGCAAAGTAACCACTCCTGTTGCTATCGCGATACCTGCGTTTCCGAATAAATCAAGAGCGATTGCTGTTGCAAGAGATGCAGTTCCGGTGTTTACCACATTGTTCATAATCAGGATAGTGATTAAGAAGTGGTCCGGTTTTTCCTTTAATTTCTCAAGTCTCTTTCCGCGTTTTCCGGTTTCGGCGAGTGCCTTTACCTTTGCACGGTTTAAGCCGACTAAAGCGACCTCGGATGCCGAGGAGAATGCTGAAATACACAGCAGAATTACAAAAAGAACAATATTCGTATACTCTAACATAAAGCCCACGCCGCATTTATCTGTTCCAACGCCCCATGTACATACATGGAAGAGGTTTTCATTGCTCGGGCAGGCGCCCACTCCGCAGACCGCAGTACCGAAAAGAAGATTCAGGCATTATGTGAAGCTGCAGGGCTTGACATGATGGTATCGAAAGGAGACTTAACGGCGGTGAAAGTCCACTTCGGAGAACGCGGCAATGATGCGTTTGTGCCTGCCATGAGTGTTTCGGCAGTGGTTGAGGAAATAAAAAAGATCGGGGCAAAACCATTCTTAACCGATACAAATACCTTATACCTCGGAGGCAGAAGAAACAGTGCAGACCATTTGGAGACTGCCGCACAGCATGGTTTCTGCTATCCGGTGGTTTCCTGCCCTGTAATTATCGCAGACGGCTTAAAGGGTCAGAACTATAAGGAAGTCGAGGTGTATGGAAAACACTTCAATTCTGTAAAGATTGCATCTGACATTGTTTCTGCAGACAGTCTGGTTGTTGTGTCCCACTTCAAGGGACATGAGGTTGCAGGGTTCGGCGGAGCAATCAAGAATCTTGGAATGGGCTGTGCTTCAAATGAAGGAAAACGCGATCAGCACAAGACAAGACCATTTGTTTTAGAGGACAAATGTATCACCTGCGGGGCATGTATGAATGCATGCGGTGAGTTCTGCATCGGTCTTGAGGGTAAGTCGATTGTAATCGATTACGACCACTGCGCGGGTTGTCTTATGTGTATGAATGTATGTCCTGAGCATGCAATCGATTTAGACTGGCAGGATGACGGAGTTCTCTTTGTAGAAAAGATGGCAGACTACGCAGCAGGCGCTGTCGCAAACAAAACCGGCAAGGCATTCTACATCAATTTCCTTACAAACATCACCCCGCACTGCGACTGCACGGCATGGAATGACATTCCGTTCGTCAAAGATATTGGCATTCTCGCATCCCGCGACCCGGTGGCTCTCGACAAGGCATGCTATGATTTAGTGAACGCGGCAGAAGGCGTGCAGGGCTCGCTTCTCCCGGACCACCACGAAGCAGGAGAGGAGAAGTTCACATGTATATGGCCTGGAACCAACCCGGAACTCCAGCTCGAAGCGGCCGAGGAAATGAACGTCGGACGGCGCGAGTATAGGCTGGTTGAGGTATAAGACCGAGAACAAAAAAACACGAACCTCTCTTTTTTTTCATAATTTCCAGGCATCAAAATACTATCTGCATTCTACCCTCCGGGAGAGTAGAAATATATGATTTTTTACCGCACTAAAAACAGCGCACGAAGTATTACTGTATGGATTATTCTCTCACAACCAATGTAACACACAGGATAGTCTGGTGTGATAATATCTGGTCCTGAGCTCTTTTTACTCACACAAATAACAACAATATAATAAAAGTGCAAATTTAGTATTACTAATATGAAATACGTAACATTAAACACACAACAAACTCAACTTATTATTACTGAACCCAAGGAGTACATCATGGCATTCTATCAGATTACCTACAACAAGAAGTACGATTTCGCAACCCTCCACAACTGGGGATGTACATTCCGCTGTCCTTTCTGTTCATACAAATTAAGAGGCGGCGCAGATTCCAAACCAGGATTCATGACACCAAAGCCTGCGTCCTTTCCGGACAGCGGCCGAAAACTGTTTCTTTAATGGGAGGAGAAACGTCCCTTGCACCGAACCTTGATGAACTTCTTGCTTTCGCAAAAGAAGAACTTGGCGCAAAAACCAAACTAGGACACACCAACGGAACACGAATCCCTACAGAAAATCTGGATTATGCTAATGTCGGATTTAAAGCCTGGAGTCGTGACCTGCACTACAAAATCACAGGAAAGCCGAAGGACTTAATCTACACCAACTTTGAAAATGCATGGGAAAGCGGGATGGAGATGGAAGCAAACATTGTATATGTCCCGGGATTTGTAGGTCTTGGTGAAATAGAAGGTCTTTGCAGTTTCCTTTCCGGATTGGATGATTCAATTCCGTTCCGCATCTCAGGATACATACCAGTCCCTGGTCAGCCATGGAAAAGACCTACAAACAAACAGATAGAAGATGCAAAGGATGCTGCATGCAAGTATATGAAAAACGTACACGCATCTCATTTAACAATCGAAGAGGCACTGGATTTGTCGATGCGTGATGACAGGTTTAATGTTGAGGTGTTAGTCTAAAGAATAGAATCCTGATATCTTAACAAACTCTCTTTTTTCACGGAAGCCTAAGTAGTTCGATAATTTTATTTGTCTGTGAAGTTAGGAAAAACACAGATGGGCACTGATTTCGCCTAACGGCGAAGCACAGTTGTAGCCCTCCGAGCGGCTGCGAAAGTAGCGAGACAGTCTCGAAGAGACTGGCGAGAGCGAGGGAAAGCAATCCGAAGGATTGCGAGTGGGCTACATCTGTGTTGAATCTGTGCCAATCTGTGTTATCTGAATAACTACATATGTAAAAATTAGCGAACCACCTGATAATCGGTGAAATGAGCCATTAACAGACACGTGATTCGCATCCTTCGAGTAACACACAATTCATTCACACAAAAACAAACCGCAACTTGCAATAAATCATACGAATATAGAATAACGTGTGATTATATTTATTTAGTATCACAACACAATAAATTTGTATGAAGAAACTCTTCTTTGTGTTGATTGCCATCACACTGATTCTCGCATCAGCCGGATGCATCTCAACAGACAGCGGCAGTTTGTCGATTACAAACTCTGACGGAACAGTAACAGAACTTTTAGGAAAAGCAGACAGAATTGCTCTTCTGAACTCGAATGCAGGTGAGATTATCTACCTGCTTGGTGATGCAGACAAAGTGGTCGGCATCTCTCAGTCGATTGCAAACAATGCCGAACAGGTGAAACTATATCCGAATGCTGAAGTTATCGGCGCATGGAACGAGCCGGATGTTGAGTATCTGATTTCCAAGGATGTTGACCTGGTAATCGGATATGCAACCTCCAAGCCGAAGAACGCCGAGGTTCTCGCGGCAACAGGCATTCCTGTTGTGTATGTTGACTGTACAAAACCAGAGACTATGGTATCAGACATCATTGAGGTTGGTAAAATTGTAGGCAAGGAAGAACTTGCAGAAGAGATTGCCGAGTATTACTCATCTGTGATGCAGAAGGTTGAAGATGCGGCAAAGACTGTTGAAGTAAAACCGACAGTGTATGCAGAAAGCTATTCTGCATGGTACGGTCAGGGAACTGATACAGGAATGGGTCAGATGATTTCCATCACCGGAGGAGAGAACATCATGACTGATTCAGGTTCTAAGAAACTTTCAGATGAGTGGGTTGTAACACAGAGCCCAAAGGTTATTATCAAGCTCGTAAACACAATGGATTCGCCAGAGGATGCATTAAACGAGGTAAAGAACCGCAGCGGCTTTGACCGTATCTCAGCTGTTGAGGAAGGAAAAGTATGGCTTATCAGAAATGACCTGACATACGGTCCAAGAGCCTGCGTTGCGGCAGTTGCTGTCTTTACAATGGAGCATCCTGATGTCTCTCTCGGGCTTACAGCAGAAGGAGTTCTTTCTGAATTTAACGAGAGATTTGGAACTGACTTTGAGACGGATAACATCACCTATCCTGCTCTCTAAAGAGCCCTGCCCCCTCATCCTTCCACTTTTTTTCTGTATTCTCGGCTTTGCTCCTAAATTGAATTACTGTGTATTTTATAGTTCTAAACCCATGAGATAAACCGCGTTATCAGCGGTTTTCCAAAATGAGACCGAGGTTATCCTCATGAAACTAATTTTGGAGCAAACAAAGATGTTGAAATATAGAAAAAAAGATGAAGAGCCCTTTACTCGCTCTTCTCTTTCGGCTCGTCTTTCGGGATTTCCATATGCCTGCCCATTCTGGCAAGCTTCTCCTCGAACTCAGCCTTGTTTTCCGGAACTAATGCGTAGCGTAAGACCTCTTCAATTCTGGTAACAGGAATGATTGAAACCATATCTGCATACTGGTCTTCGATTAACACATCGTTTAAGTTGGACTGCGGAATAATTACAGTCTTAATACCTGCCTTTGCTGCTGCCTCAATCTTGTATGTTACACCGCCGATTGGAAGCACATCTCCTCTGACAGAAAGTGAACCGGTCATAGCAACGTCCTGCCTTACCGGAATGTCCTCTAATGCACTGATAACAGCGGTGGCCATAGTTACCGATGCAGAGTCACCGTCAACATTGTAAGTTCCGACAAACTGCACGTGGATATCCATCTTGCGGACGTCAGCACCCGAGAACTTCTTGATTAACGCACTTACGTTCTTGATGGACTCCTGTGCAATATCTTTCAGACCTCCTGTTGCAACAACAGAACCTGCACCCTGAGCCGGAGTAACCTCTGCAGCAATCGGAAGCACAGAACCGCCGTCATTTCCAACAACAGCAAGACCATTTACATGACCTACAAGAGTACCCTCAACGATAGTTAAATCATAATCGCGGGTTCTTCTGATGTACTCATCTGCCATCTGATCTTCTACAGAGCGGGCAATCTTTTTGGCATCAAGAACATGACGCAGAGTTGTAGTGGATGAGCCTTCCTTAATAGCTAAATCTCCTGCAACACGGACAAGACCGCCTAAATCTCTAAGCTTAACAGTTAAGTGTCCCTTACGTCCTGAACGGCGTCTTGCCTCGCGGAGAATCTCGGAAACTGCAGACGGGTCAAACGGCGGAATCTTACCATCGTTTTTAACTTCCTGAGCAATGAAACGGACGAGCTTTCCGCGGTTCTCTGCAGTATCATCCATAGTCTCGGTCATGTAAACCTCGTAACCATAACCTCTGATACGGCTTCTAAGTGCCGGGTGCATATACTGCATTGCATCAAGATTTCCTGCGGCAATCATTAAGAAACGGCACGGAACAGGCTCGGTTCTAACCATTGCTCCAGAAGAACGCTCGGACTGACCGGTAATCGGGAAAACACCATCCTGAAGAGCAGTAAGCAGAGACTGCTGGGACTGGTACTCGAGAGAGTTAATCTCATCGATGAAGAGAACACCCTTATGAGCACGGTGGATTGCACCGGCTTCCACTCTGTCATGTGCCGGAGTTTCAAGACCTCCGGACTGGAACGGGTCGTGGCGGACATCACCAAGAAGAGCTCCGGCGTGTGATCCTGTTGCATCAACAAACGGAGCAAAACTGTCCGGCTTGTTTGACACAATAAGCTTTGGAACCATTGCGCTCTCCTTTGGAATTAAAGAACGGAAAGCCATAAACAGGAAAGCAACAGCGATAATTCCCATTAAAAGCTGTCCTGAGATGAACGAAATTCCAAGAACACCGATTACCAAAACAATCAGGAGTGTATTTCTTGATGAAGCCTGACGCTTTGCATCCTCCTTATGGTGAGCAACAATCTCTTTGCCGCGACCTGCCGGAACCACACGGATAATCGGGTTGTTATTGTCCTCCTGGTTTGGATAGACCATAATGTCCTGCATATCCTCCTTTGGAAGAAGCTCGGACATTGCCTTGGCAAGCATAGACTTACCGGTACCAGGACTTCCAATCATCATAACATGGCGGCGCTGGGTTGCCGCCTTCTTAATCACATCTACTGCATGCTCCTGTCCGATAACCTGATCGATTAAAGACGTCGGAATCGGGATATCTGCTGTTGTATCAAAACGGACACCGCCGAAAAGATCTGCATACTCATCGGATGCATAATGCTCCTTTACCGGCACCTCCTCCCGCGCAGATTCCGACTGCTCCGCTGCCAACGGATTTTCAGTCAAAACCGGCTCTAAAACAGCCTCGGTCTCCCTGACCGGCGTTGTATTTGGTTCTTCCATATTGTATATACCTGCCTTCAGATGAAGTATGTATTATTTGTACTTGATTATAATTTAAGTACTTTCAGTATTAAGATAGTATCTGCAGAAATATGAAGGTCATCTATACAGAAAAAAGTCAGCTGCTTGCGGCACGTACAGCCCAGAAACTCGGATGCAAACTCTCTAACGTAAAGTACACCACCTTCCCGGACGGGGAGCTTTATGTGCGCGTAGAAGATCTTGATGACGAAATGGTCGTTGTTGCAAGTACTGTTGATACCACAACCGCCCTTCAGGTAATGCTTTTAATGGACGCCTGCGAAGGAAAAGATGTAACTCTTGTTCTCCCGTACATGGGATACGCAAGACAGGACAAACGCTTCAACGAAGGAGAACCGATCTCTGCACGCGCACTTGCACGCGCATTATCCGAAGGTGCATCCCGCGTCTTTACTGTAAACATCCACGATCCGTCTGTCTTAAACCACTTCCGCTGTCCGGCAGTAAACTTAAACGTTGCACCGGAAATTGGAGCATACATCCAGACTCAGCCGGTCGAAAACCCGCTCATCTTATCCCCGGATATTGGAGCATGGGGGTTCGCAAAGAGCGTTGCAGCACCATTCGGATGGGACTGTGACCACTTAGACAAGACAAGACTCTCAGGTTCTGAAGTCAAGATGGCTCCAAAGCACCTTGATGCAGCAGGCAGAGACTGTGTTATCGTTGATGACATCATCGCAACCGGCGGCTCTATGGCTCTTGCTGCCAGCATGTTAATGGAGCAGGGAGCAAAGTCTGTTCGCGCAGCAGGTGTCCACGGTGTCTTTGCATCCGGCGGATACATCAAACTCATGCAGGGCGGACTTGCAGATGTTGCAAACTCAGATACCATCGAGCGTGCATCCTCCAAGTTCTCAGCATCCGGAATCATTGCAGACGCAATCAGAAAATAAGCATGCAGTATATCCTGGATGCTTCCTTTTTTTTTGCGGAGAATCATTTAGAGGGCGACCTCTGGACAACGCCTGAAGTAGCAGACGAAATCCGCGACCATGTCTCAAAGATGCGCTTTGAGGTATTAACAGCCGAAGGTCTTAAAATCGGCGGAGCATCTCCTGCCGAGTTTGCAGCCGTCGAAGCTGCGGCTGAAAAGTCAGGAGACCTAAGAGTTCTTTCAAAAACAGACATCTCGGTTATCGCATTCGCTCTGGCAACGGGAGCAACAGTTGTCTCCGGAGACTTTGCAGTTCAGAATGTCTGCCGGCACATGAAGATTCAGGTAAAGAGTCTGCTATCCAAAACAGCAAAAAAGAAGGTCTGGAAACTCTTGTGCTCCGGATGCGGAGCTGAAATTCCGGCAGGCGAAGCGGACTGCCCTATTTGCGGAGCTCCTCCAAAGAAGAGAGGCACAGAAAAAGCGGTATCCGCAAAGCAAAAACGGCGGTAATGAAACCGTGCAGAAGAATTAAGCACTCTGGATTACAATATAGCAGACATGAGCAACCTGCACAAACTCACAATAACTGCTGCAGCCATTCTTCTCCTTCTCTGCTGTGTCGCAGTCCCGGCGGCAGCAGATGAGATTCCGGCAGTCAAACTGAGCTATGAAGCACTCGATGACAGCGTCTTTGTAAAAGTTACAGCAGAGCCGGTAAACTTCAACAGTGATGTAATCATCAAATGGACAACCAATGCTCCCTTCGCAAAGGCGGACGAAAACACCTATACAGCCCTTCTGCGTGGAGATGACTTTTTCACTATCTGGGCACTCGGCTGTGACTACGCCGGAAATGCGGCAGCTGCCGTGTACTGCTTCTGGATGCAGGAATCCACCATCAGTACTCCGGAGTACTCAGAGTACCGTATCAGCATCCTCTTCGACGAATGCAAGGAAATCCCGCTTGGACCAATCACCAATGAAGTAAAAGGCGTCCTGCAGGAAATCGGATTTGTTAATGCACTTCAGGCCTGTGATACCTGCGAAGAAAAGATTCTCTATTTCAGATCGGTCATTCAGGAGATCCGATCCGCATAACTTTTTTTACACCTTCGCATACATCTTTTTCCACTTTTCCGAAATCCGATACACAGGATTTGCCCCCTTAATAATTCCCCGCAAGACCTCTGCATCATCCTTGAAGTGATAAGTACAAATCGAAATCTTTGGCGCATCACGGGCAAGAGTCTCTACTGCCCCTTTCATCATCTGCCGCTCTGCCCCTTCGATATCTGCTTTGATAAAATCAG
This sequence comes from Methanocorpusculum sp., assembly GCA_017387505.1. Taxonomy (GTDB): domain Archaea; phylum Halobacteriota; class Methanomicrobia; order Methanomicrobiales; family Methanocorpusculaceae; genus Methanocorpusculum. Next base: position 12,302 of record JAFOFB010000019.1, on the reverse strand, counting down.
GACTGACACCCTCAGCCTCGCAGAACGCATCAACTGTTGTAAGACGTGCAGTCTCCTTTCTTCCCTGCTGGGACAGAACCATCGAAGAACCAACCAGAGTTCCGTCAAGCACAGTAAACTCTGCAGTACCTTCCGTATCAGAAAGAGCGGCAGGCACAACATGCACCCTATTCTTTAACTCAGGATTCAAATCAAGAGTTCGCCTAAGCTCAGCGCGGGCGGCAGAAATAGGCTCGAATGCATAAACCTCAGCCCCGCGATAGGCTGCAAGAAGCGAAAACACACCTAAGTTCGCCCCGCAGTCAAACACAACATCTCCTTCTTCGATTCCAACATCACCCAACTCATAAGGCCCCTCATCCACATAACGAAAAGAACCAAGAAGAGCAGGATAGAGAATATCTCCAATCTCCATCGCATAATATGCCTCCTCCCGTGTTGGAAACTCAGAATGAGACATAAGCGGAAGAAAAAGAGGGCCAACCTTCAGGCAGTCATACTTTCTCGAATAGTGCCGCCTAAACATCCGCTCATACTGAAGCCGGTAAAAATCCTCGGTTCTTCCGGCAACAGTAAAACGGTAGCGAAGAGAATCAAAAAAAGTAGGCTTAGTCCTCATCGCCTAAAACCACCGTCTCATTCTTCGCCTCGCGCTTTACGATAATGAAAGTCGCAATAAATCCGATTAACAGATTCGAATAGTAAAGAATCGCACGGAGCAGAACCACAAAGAGACCGATAACTGCAGTTGGAAGAATCAGAGAATAGAATCCCGCATAACAAAGCTCTGCAACACCCGTACTTCCCGGAGTTAATGGAACCATCAGAATTACTGCGATAATCATCTGGAAGATAATCGAGAGCAGGATATGCGGCTCATAGCCTAAGCCCATCATGATAACTGAAGCAATAGCATACTCGCAGGTCCAGAAAGCAAGCGAGAGCAGAAGAGCAAGGAACAGACAGATTCTTCCGTCCTTTCCTGCAAAGTGGCGGAACGTTCCGTAGAACTGATCAATACCTGCTGAAAGGTCAGTCTCAAGCTTTGCAACGCGTTCTGACTTCATCTTACGGCCAATAAACCCGAGAATTCCAACACCCCACTTCTTTACAAGCTCAGGCTTTCTCATAATAAGAATCAGAACAAGGAGAACCGCAACGAAAAACGCAGTTCCAATCCAGGCAGCTGTAATCATCTCGGACGGAATCTCACCGTTCCGATACACAATCGAAAACGCACCCATTCCTCCGATAACTCCAAGGACCAGAACAACAGCCTCTAACAGACGCTCGACCAGAACAACAGCCGTAGAATCCGCAAGCGGCACCTTTGCCTTATAGAGCTCATGAACACGAACCGGTTCACCTCCGATATTTGACGGAGTAATAGCCGCTAAAAGCTGACCTGCCACTGCCATATTAATGCAGTGGCGAAGAGGGACGCGGTATCCAAGAGATTTACAGAGCACAACAATTCTCATACCCCAGAACACAATCGCCAAAAGATGAAGACCGAATGCAAGAAGCAGGAACCGGTAGTCAAAGTTCTTTAAAGCAACAACAGTCTCCTCGTCAAAAGTGAAGAGGATAACCAAAAGCATAATTCCAAGCGAGAGTCCGATTGATATCCAGAGGAGTTTCTTGTATTTTGCGTCCATTTAATACTCCGTGTGTGCTTCGCGGCGTACAATCAGCATGCTTGCGATAAAGCCAGCGATGAGGTTGAAGTAGTAGAAGATAAAGCGGTAGATAAGAACAAAAATACCTACCATGGATGTCGGGATGATTAAAGCATAAAATCCGCTTAAGGAAAGCTCGGCAATTCCAACTCCTCCCGGAGTTATTGGAATCATCAGGATAACTGTGATTAAGAGCTGGAAGATGAGCGAGAGCAGAAATAATGCAGAAGTAGGCTCGATACCTAAACCGATGCAGATGAAGTATGCAATAACAAACTCGTTTACCCAGTACAGGGCTGTAAAGAGAACACCGAACAAAATTCCAATACGCGCCTTTCCTCCAAACTGGGAGACAGTTGTATAGAACTGGGAAACATACTCTTCAAAGCGTCTGAATCTTGCCTGCATCTTTTCCTTGCTGTCCCTTCTGGAAATCAGAGAAGATACTTTTCCAATCAGTGCATAACCCCATTTCGGGTTCTTTGCAAAGACAAAGAACAGAAGAACAAGTACTGTAAAAACACCGGCAACCGCGTATGCTGTAATGATGCATGCATCAGGAAGTTCTATATCTCCAAAGAACACTCCAAGAGCAAACACACAAAGAGCAGTCCCGACAGCCAGCACAATTCCGTCAAAAACACGCTCCATGATAACAACAGCCGTTGCATCACCTCCGCGCATTCCAGCTTTTGTCAGTTCATACACGCGAACCGGCTCTCCTCCAATCTGGGACGGAGTAATTGACGCGATAAATGTGTTGGAACATACCAGATTTATGCAGTGGAAAAAGCGTACTTTGTATCCAAGAGACCTGCACATCAGTTTGATTCTAAGCGCCCAGAAGATAAGTGAGATAATATGCATGAAAAGCGCTAAAATCAGAAAAGCAGGCATACAGCTTTTAAGAGCAGTTACTGTATCTTTGTCGATTGTAAAAATAAGGACAGCAAAAAGAACGGCAAGACTGATACCAAGAGATATCATCAGCAGTTTTTTCTGTCCCTTATCCATAGTATCTAAATTATGGTATCTGTCGGCATATATGCCTTCTTGAATTATTGAAAAAAAGAGGAGGGTTGGCTGTTTATTCAACAGGAATTGTCTCGCCTTCTTCAGGTTTTGCCTTGAGAAGAACAAGTTCCAATACTCCGGAGCGGAAAACTGCTTTTGCCCCGTCAGCTGTTACTTCTTCCGGGAGAATGATAGTACGCTTTCCAGAAGCAGAGCGTCTTTCGCGTAAGTGATATACTCCTGCAGAAACTGCTTCGGTACATACTTCGGTTCTGATTACAACAGTCTTTCCGTCAATCAGTTTAACAGATACATCCTCTCTTGAAAATCCCGGAAGGTCGCAGGTGATGATTAAGGCTTCATCGGTTTCACTTAAGTCAACGTTGAAGTTTCCCTGAATTCTTGGAACTGCATTTCTTACTGTGGTTTTTACATATTCAGGCTTTGGAATCACTGCACCTGCGCGGGATTCAACGTTTGCGAGAAGCGAATCGAGAGTGCTTCCAAGGGTTTCAAAGCTGAAAGGATATTGAGTTACAAACATTTTCATATTCTCCGTTATGGTATTTCGTCACTTAAGACATACATATAGTAAGTGTCATTTGTTTATATGTTTTCTCATGACGGCAAAATACAGAAGGGAAGGTGTTTATGATAATAAAGAGATAACATATACACACATGGCTGTACAGAAAAAGTCAAACGCCGGTGAAAAACCGGAGGAGAAAAAAATCAACTGGATGCAGGTTGGTGTCATCGCCTTCTGTGTCTTAATGGTTGTTATGTGCGTTCTCTCATTCGCAAACTTCCAGAACTTCTTCGGAGGAAGTGGAAGTGCAGGACCTGCAGAAGAAGGAAACCCTGTTCTCGTTCAGTACAAGATGTACATTGGTGACAAGGCAGTTCTTGAAGCAGGCGGCGTATTCGTTGCAGGATATAAAGCCGATAATGATGAACACCTCCCGATTGAAGGATTAGAGAATCCATACCTTATCTATGCATCTGAATTAAATGCAATCTCAAACGGTGTTATTGGCATGAATATTGGAGAATCCAAAACTGTCGATGGATCTGGAAGTAAAACATACTACTTCACAAAAGAAGCTGCAGAGAAAGGAGGAATTGACTTTGAAAAAGCTGTCGTCGGAGGCACAGTAGGTTATAACGAATATTATGAAGATGAACTGGGGGAAAGAGCACAGGCATTCCGTCAAGCAATTATTACTGAAAAAACAGAAGATGGTTTAACAGTTCAGTACGGCACTGACAAGATTGAGATGACATTTGCAAGCTACGTGCAAATCTCATAATTCAATACTTTTTTTCAATCTAAAAGAACAGCTATTTAGTATTGTCAAGCGCATCTTACTATCATGTTTGACACACCGACAAATCCTATGAAGCCTGAAGTTTCTGTGGATAAGCTTCTGGAAAATATGAGCGGTTCGGGATTCCAGGGAAGAAAGCTTGGTGAGAGTTTTCAGATATGGAAAGAGATGATTGAAACCCCCGGAATCAGAATAATTATTGGTTTATCCGGTGCGATTGTTCCGGCCGGAATGCAGGAGTGTATTATTCAGCTCATCGAAAACCGCTATGTTGATGCGGTTGTTTCTACCGGTGCAAACATATTCCATGATCTTTGCGAGCACATGGGAATTAAGCATTACAAGGGAACTCATCTGGTTGACGATGCAACTCTTTTCAACAGCGGGGTCAACAGAATCTATGATGTGTTTGCTTCAGACAAACTTATCTGCACGATGGAAAATTATGTGGAGGCTTTCGGCATCTCCCTTGGTGAGCAGACAATGTCTTCCCGTGCTTTCTTAAAACTTCTCGGAGAGAAGATAAACGAAGAACGCCCTGAGGGAAGAAGTATTCTTGGAACATGCGCAAAGATGGGTGTTCCAATCCATGTCCCGGCACTTTCTGATTCTTCAATCGGAATAGGCCTTGTCGCGGCAAGAAGAAAGGGGGCAAAGATTGTTATTGACCAGGTAGCAGACGCTGATGAGATGTCAGAGTTTGTAGAGCTTGGAGAGATGAGCGGTGTCATCTATCTTGGAGGAGGTACTCCGAAGAACTTTATCCAGCAGACCGAAGTAATCTTCCCGAAATATCATGACAAATATCTTGGAGGACACGAGTTTGCGCTTCAGTACACAACCGATGCCCCGCACTGGGGAGGACTTTCCGGCTGTACCTTTGAGGAGGGAATCAGCTGGGGTAAGGAAAAACCAGAGTCTCAAAAACTTCAGTGCTTCTGCGACATCACAATCGCTCTTCCTATTGTAACCTCAGCACTTATCGCATCCGGTGTAAAGCGGGCTTAGATTCTTAGGGAAAAAACTATTACCAAAACTGACACATATAAGCATACGAATATGAACCAATATACCAGCATCAAAGATGATGCCGTAAAAAAACTTGAGGAGCACCTGCCGGAACTTCAAAGACGTTTCGGTATTGAAAGTGTTGGTATATTCGGTTCTGTCTCACGCGGTGAGGATACTGAAGATTCAGATATTGATATCCTCTATATTTTTCAGGAAAACAGAGGCAACCTGAATGATTATGCAGGCGCGGCTGAGTATCTTGAAAAACTGCTTGGACGAGAGATTGATTTTGTCTCCCTTGAGTTTATGAATCCAAACCTTCGTCCATATGTAGAAAAGGACATGATTTTATTTGGCGGAGGAAAAGCCGAGGTATGAAAGATGATATCCTCTACCTCAAAGATATCAGAGACCAGTGTGCTGACATCATTGAAGAAACAACAAATATTACCTATGAAGAATTTTCCAACCGCAGGATATACCAGAATGGAATTATTCTTTCAATAATTATCATAGGTGAAGCGGCAAAACAGTTATCAGAAGAGTTCAAAGAAACTCATCCGGAAATACCAATCAGCCTTCTTGCAAAAACAAGAGATAAACTTATACACGGATACCGCGGTATAGATATCAGAACAGTCTGGCAGATTGCAGTAACAGATGTGCCAGAACTCTACAAATCAGTTACAGAAATTCTGAAATAACTTTTTTCGAATTACTCAGCTTCAACCTTCAGCGTCACAGTCATATCAGCACCTGTTTTCAATACCTCGATTAACTCACGCGGAAGAAGGGCTGCTGTTGCATCGGAGTAGATTCCAATAGTTCTCGGGCACACAAAAGAACTGCGCCGCCAGACCAGATCCGTTGGATGGGTCAGTGAGATACCAGAACCCCCATCAGAAGTTACAGTTACCTCAACTCCGCCTGCTGAAAAAACAGCAGTTAAGCGTGCACCATCTTTTGCCATGAGTTCCCGAAACTCATGAGAAAGATCTGCTGCACCTTTATCTGCAGAAACACCTATGATGCAGTCACCCTGAGGAGAAAGCTCAGTCTCTTTTGTAATCTCAAAAGTGCTCTTGTGAAGACCTAAGACATTCTCATGTCCGCGGCAGTGAATAACCTCGACTGCTTCCATCACTGAACCTTTACCGCCTGTTTCTTTGGGACAACAAGCGAGTATCTGCCGGAGTTTGACTCCAGATATCCCTGGGACACAAGAGAGCGTAGAGCTGCTGTCACATCAGGAATGCCCCGTCCGATACTGTCTGCAATCTCAAATGGTGTCAGCGGAGCATAAATTAAGGAGAGAAGAATCTCTGCCTCTAAATTATTGTTCAAAACACCGCGTCCGCCTGCCATAATCTCCTCCATCTTACTGTCGATATCGTGCTCGACCGCTTCCAGGTGCTCGATAAGCTTCTCGCGGGCATCAAGAAGAGACCTTATCTGCACAATCTTATCAGTCAGCGGAAGAGCCTGCTCTACCTCTTTGTCATCCTCGGAGGCGACAGAAGCAGCCTTTGAAGGCTCTTCTTTTGGCTGCATCTCAACCGAGAGACGGAAGTCCTGAATTAAATAATAGTATTTTCTTCGCTTCTCATCCTGATAGAAGGAGACCACATCCTCCTTCTGCATGAGAGCTAAATGTTCAATGACCGCTTTTGGATTCAGTAAAAGACGGTCTGAAATCTCAGTAACAAAACACGGTTTGTATCGCAGAAGCTCAATAATACGCCTGCGGTTACGGTTTCCCAGAATATCCAGAAGCTGAGCTATATGTTCCTGTTCAAACATGTTCCATTACCTGCTTACATAATGTAAGTGTTTCATATAATATATTCCTTATTTTATTTTCTATCTTTTTCGAAACGCGGATTAATAAATCTCCTCCAAAGCTGCCAGAGGATAAATGAGACCGCAGCGATTAGAATAACCGCGATTACTGCATAGAGCGGATGTATAATCCAGAGGCTTACAACCGCTTTAACGCCAAGAGTAACTATGAGAGTTGCGCCAATACTTCCAGTTAAGATAAGCGGAAGAAGAACTCTTGGATGTACCGAGAGAAGTCTTCCGATAATCGAGGTTGTAATCACACTCGAACCCATGAACGGGATAAACATTACAAGAAAGAGACCTGTTCCTGCAAGACCTTTAATCCACGGGTGGTCATGGAGAAGCGTTGAGGTCTTATCCGTTGCATACCGCAGAGCATGACCTATTCCAGGGATTTTCAAGAGCAGGTCGAAGTTAAAGGATATGAGAATTGCCAGAGTCATATCCAGAATAACAATACCGGAAATAATTGCAGCAACCGGACAGCCTGCCGCGGTCATAATCGGAATCAGGCTCTCCTTTCCAAATCCCGGAGCGAAATAGACCGCAAAGATTCCCATAAAGATTCCAAACTTCTCATCTCCGAATAAGAGATACATTACAAAAATCCAGAGAGCAAGAACAGCTAAAATACCAAGCGAAAAAATAAGGACGGGTTTTAAGCCCCGGATGATACAGATGCTGTACCTCACTCATGAGATCTGTTCTGGAGTTTGTTTACAATCTTTCCCCATGAAAGTGCAAACAGAATAATTAAACCAAGGAGAGCTGCAGCCATCAGAATACCTAATACAGGGTTGACCTCCCAGAGAGCAAGAATCGAGGAGAGACCAAGACCTATGCTAAGAGTTGAAAGCAGACTGCCGAAGGTTACAAGACCTATTGCAAAGATTGGCGGATAGTTTAGAAGTCTTGCGATAACTGAACTTGTTAATGCACCGGAACCCTGGAACGGGATATACATGAACAGAAGAAGTCCTGTACTTGAGAGACTCTTAACCCATGGCTTTGACTGGATAATATTGTCTGCTCCACGCATAATCCATCTAATGAATCTGCCGACACCCGGGATTTTTAAGAGCAGATTGAAGTTTAAGGTCACAAACGCAGATACGGCAATATCAAGTCCCACGATTCCAATAACAATTACCCATAATGGAAATCCGGTAACTGATGCCGGGTCAAGAACAATACCTGTTACTGTCGCAATAAGGTTAATCAAAGCTTCTCCGCCAAGGAGTGCCACAGGAATGACGGTCTCTTTTCCAAACGGAGGTATCAGATATACAAGCAGGAGACCTAAAAGTACGAGGTACTGCGGACTAAATGAGAAGAGTGCAAACCCTTCATGCGGAGGGTAAACAAACCAGAAGAACATAAGAAGAAGCCCATATACGGCAAACGGGCCAATAAGCATGAGAAGACGCATAAGTATGCCCCATGCTTTCTGATGAGCCTCCTTTAGTTCTTCTAACATATTGGGATAATGTTGAATTTCTCAGTATAAATATATCTGGGTTTTAGAAAAAGACAGGCATTCTCATTCTGATTGATACAGTGATGATGTATTCTTCAATGGACACCTATTTATCTGGCCCGTACATAATCTATATTATTATACCTGTCTCCTTCTCCACTCACTGTCTTTCATCACTGACATTAGATGAAGCGCTTATCTCACTTGCCCCGCACACTTCAAATGTCGAGGTCATGAATGACGGAATGCACTATATTGAAGATGCAGAAACTCTTCTTTCGCACTCGTTTACATACAGTATTCATGCTCCGGCAAGAAGTGTGAACATCGCATCAGTCCTGGAACCAATCCGCAGGGCATCGACTGAGATTATATGCGACAGCATTGAGCTTGCTGTATCAGCTGATGCTAAGACTGTTGTGTTCCACCCGGGGTATTATGCGTTTACGGAGGAGTATGACAAGGCGGTTTCGTCGCTGAAAAAGTCTCTTGCGGCAATTTCAGAGTATGCAGAGGATGCAGGGGTTGCCTGCTGTGTTGAGAATATGGGCAACTGGGGGTATTTCTTCTTAAAGGATACGGCAGATGTGCCGCTTATCGGAGATACTCCGTTCTGTCTGGATATCGGGCATGCAAATGAGTGCGCAACACTTGAGGCGTTCCTTGATGTGCCGTTTATGCACATTCATGTGCATGATAATGACGGAAAGTCAGATGCACATGCGGCACTTGGAGAGGGAAATATTGATATTAAAAAGGTGGCTGAAGCGATTAAGCGGTTCGGTGTTGAGTGTCCTGTAATTGAGTGTGGAACACTTGAGGCGTCTCTTGCTTCAGCAAAGGTTTTGGAGGGGCTTCTTTGAGGAAGTTTTCCTGGGAGCTGAAGCTGTCGCTTTGTTTAATTGCGGCGACGATTCTCATCTATACTATAAAGTTTCTGGTAATCGGAGATGACGGTACAAGTAATACTGCAACTTATATCTTCAATGCTTTGGGTTTTCTTCCGATAAATGTCCTCCTTGTGACTCTTATCTTAAACGGTCTGCTTTCTATGCGGGCGAAGAAGGAGCAGCAGGAGAAGATGAAGATGATTGTTGGTCTTTTCTTTTCGGAGTTCGGTTCAAGGCTTCTTCGGATTTTTGTCCGCTGTGATACGGCATCGGGAAGTATCAGGTCAGTTATGAATGTTCAGAAGAGCTGGACGAAGAAGGATTATTCAAATGCTCATGAGATACTTGATAAGCACTGCAGCCGTCTAAAGCCTGAGGCAGGGGACTTTTTGGAGATTAGGGAGCTTTTGCGGGATAATCATGAGTTTCTGCTTCGTCTGGTTGAAAATCCTGTGTTTCTGGAGCATGGTAAGATTACAGAGCTTATGCAGGCTTTGTTCCATTTAAGCGATGAGCTTGACGGAAGATGTGAGTTTGAGAGTCTTCCAAGGTCTGATGTCGGGCATCTGACAGGCGATATCAGCCGTGTTTACTGTACGCTTTGTGATGTGTGGATGTCACACATGGAGTATTTAAGCGGGAATTATCCATATCTTTTCTCGCTGTCGCTTAGGAAGAGTCCTTTTGCAGAAAAGGATGATGTAATCGTTAGAGAGTGATTTCTGTTATCTTATCTTTTTTACGGATTAATTGAAAAAGAGGAGGACTGGTATGAAGAATAAAAGGGGTCGGCAAATCCCCTTTTAGTTCTGCATTTTTATCTGCTGGCCTTTTATCATTGGGTATGAGACCAGTTTGTCGGAGTCAAGGTTTTCTTTTCGCATGTCAACAGCTGAGACCTGACTGTTTTCATACGTGGTGTAGTAGAATATTCCTTTATCCGTGTTACAGCATGAGGTATAGATTGTGTATTCGTATTTGTTGTTTCCAAGGTCTACGCATCCGCGCTGCTGGGCTGCGGAGCCTAAGATGTGGAAGAATTGACTGATGCTTTCCGATTCAGTTGTGCCTGAGACGGAGTTTGCACGGGTGAAAGCAGCTTTGATGAATCTGGATTGGGAGGAGAGGTCTCCCGGGAGACCGAGTCCGCCCATTCCGCGGCTGTAGGTTTCGAGGTTGAGGTGTGTAGAGAAAGAATTCAGCGGAGGTTTTGCTGAACATGACATGCAGTTGTTTAATGAGAACATCTGTATGTCGAATCCGGGGTTGTTGGTTAGTACATGGACGGGATTTTCGAAGACTTTTACGCCATCTTTTACCGCTTCTACGGTAATTGCACGGTTTTTGTCGGCTATCATCCAGTGAAGGGGGGAGAGCGGTAATGTATCACTAAAGTTGGTATTTGTAATATTTATGCGGGAAAGGAGTGTTTCTGCTTCGGATACACTTGAGCACTGTGAGAGTATCCACGGGATAAGTTCGAATGGTGCGATGTTATCCAGGCCTTTTTCTTCGGGTTTGTAGTCGGCGTTTCCCGGGAAGTTGAGGCCTGCAATTCCAAGTCCTTTTTCGTTTACTGCGTCGTAGTAGAGCAGGTAGTTATCTACTACGAAGGCGACACCGATAATTGCATGGTGGGAGGTTATATCGGTGCCGCATCTGAAGTGAAACGGGTAGTTTCTCGGAGTGACCGTGATTGTTTCGTTGTACGAGTACTCAAGGTCGAGGTTGCGTCCGAAGTAGTGATCGGCGGTTTTGTAGTCTGCGGCGGTACACATTTTTTTGTTCCCTGGATGATTCTTTTTTCTTTACAGGTTTGTTAGTCCTGCAAGTAATTCATATGAGTTCTGAATATAAATATGTGGGATTCGAGGCACTTTTTCGGTTGAGATAATTTTGTGTTTTTGTGTATTTTTTGAGATATTATTGATAATGTTTGTGTGATTTTTTGAGAGATTGATTTTGTTTCGGACAGGGTGCTTCATAGGTTTTTTGATTTTTGCCGGAATGGAAAGTGGGGAAGAGGACGGATGCGAGCGAAACGGGAATGCCGTCTGAAGTCAGAAGAAAAACAGGCTTGAAGGACGCAGGAAACCCAAGGATTGACCGCTGACGTTTGGTGTAAAAGAATTATGCCCCCCAAACATCCTCATGATTCTGAGGAGGGGATAGGGGCATCATAACTGAATAGAGCCGGAGAGAAAAGGATGGATAGATGAAGCGCGTAAAACACACAGATTAGAAAATATGGATAAGACTGAGAAAAGAATACAGAAAACACTTAAAGAAACAAGGAAGTGAACTGGTCATTGTGAGAGGTTAACTACTCCTCTCGACCAGCACCCTTCAGTTTGTCTTGCAAGTAATACTTACGCAGTGTAAGTATATAGTGATTTCCCTGATGACAGGGGGATAAAATAATGAGAGTTTGACCTCCCATTATTTCTTCTTCAACAGCTGATACCATTCCCGTATTTCACGAGATATGCTAACAGCAATTGCAAGTGCTGCCATGACAAACTGAAGGATACTATCACCTCCTTGTTTGATTACTCAGCTAGTTAGGCTGGCATCTTATGATTCAATCTTCAAGTATATAAACCCCTGACCGCGCAGTGCGAAAGTGCCCCACACCTCAAAAAATCATAAAAATCCAAGCCCATACAAAAGAATAAACGAAAAACAAACCCCGCAAAAAAGCCAAAATGCACTTTCGCAAACCTTCGGTTTGCTCATGGCTTGAGCCTTCGGCTCTCGCCTTTCGCGAAAACAAATCCCATATATAAATCAAACGGCAAATCACACACCAGAGAAGAACAAAAACCAAAAGACAAGTCTGCCCATTACAGCCGCCAAGCAAGGTAACAAACAGACACTACTCTTTTGGATTTGCAAAAATATCAACATTATCCAAGACGCATGGTACCAGGTATCAGGTACCAGGTACCACATGTACGGCAGAAAAGTATGCGCTGTGTTGGATGTTTTTCTCACACGGTTTCTATCGCGCTCGTTTTCTGTCTTGTTTTCATTAATATTCTTGATATGTTTAATACAAATT
>JAFOFB010000018.1 GCA_017387505.1 Methanocorpusculum sp. | reverse complement strand
TCTGAATCAATCAGCACCATCAAAGTGACAATTACTTTCAGCTAAGTTCAAAATAGAACAGTAAAAAATCAGAAAGGAGGAGCAGATATGGATAAGAAAATCGTTGAAATGTTACACCTGGGATTAGAACCGGTCGGCATCTTCTTTGGAAATACCACTGCAAAGAGTGAACTGGAAGCATCCACGGATAAAAGAAACTGTGTAGTTCCTTTCCTACTTGCCGCAGCAAAAGGAAAAATATTGAAAAGCGGCTGTAAGCGCTTTTCCTCAGATAAAATCATCTATCTCTGGTAAATAACCAGAGAGGAGATGTTTTTCGCGTATTTACTCACACTTTGTTTCCAGAATTTTTCTAAAAGCAATACCTGCTTTTTCCATCTCACTTTCCCGCGCGTTCTGAACTAACGCATGGAAGTGACCGCTTCCAGCCCTCTTCTCAGCAATCCACTCTGCCGCAAACTCGCCGGACTGAACCTCGCGGAGAATCTCCTTCATCTCCGATTTCAGCGCATCCGAGATAAGACGGTTTCCGCGCGTGATGCCTCCGTAGCTCGCCGTCTTAGAGACAGAATTGTACATCTCGCCAAAGCCCTTTGCATAGATTAAATCAATAACGAGCTTCACCTCATGCGCACACTCTGAATACGCAAGTTCAGGCGGATAACCTGCTTCAATCAGAATATCAACCGCTGCCTCGATTAATGCAGGAATACCTCCGCAGATAATTGCCTGCTCACCAAAGAGGTCTGTCTCTGTCTCGTCTTTGAAGGTCGATTCAATAATTGCCGAGCGGGAAGAACCGATTGCCGAGGCAAAACCGAGTGCAGTCTTCAGCGCAGAACCAGATGCATCCTGATGGATAGAAACAAGCGAGGCAACACCGTTTCCTTCCTCATAGAGCCTTCGAACCATTGGGCCGACACCCTTTGGAGCGACAAGAACAACATCCACAAACTCCGGAGGCGTAATGAAATTATAGAGAATATTGAAACCATGCGCGAAGAGAAGAGTGTGTCCCTCTCTCAGATACGGAGCTATATCTTCTGCATAGATATCTGCTGTAGACTCATCCGGTAATAAAAGTGCTAAAACATCCGCAGACTTTACAGCATCGGAAACGGACATAACAGAAAACCCGTCGGCCTTCGCCTTCTCAAAACTATTTCCCGCGCGGTTTCCAACAATCACATCCGCTCCGCTGTCTCTAAGATTCAGCGCCTGAGCCCTTCCCTGAGAGCCATATCCAAGAATTGCAACACGCTTACTTCGGAAATGCATCTCATCTTCAGTTGAGACAGAATACGTGTTCATACCTGCATCTTAGGTTTTAGTTCAAACTATATATTTCTACGGCGCATGCACTCATTTATGAAAAAATCCAAGGCCAATTATGCCTCCTTTATCTTACGATACAGAATATTAAACAAAAAGTTATATAGACTGATGCCTATAAAAATAGATACACGTTAAACTTCCCTGCAAATAGTACGCAGAAGTTGACGGGAAAGGACACGATAGATAATGTCATTACCAGATGTTCAGTCCACCGCGCCTGATGTAAGAATCAGCCTTACGCGTGTTGGTGTGAAAAATGTCAAGAAACTCGTCGAAGTGGCGAGACCAGGAAAAACACGTCCAGCAATTTTCATTTCTGAATTTGACGTGTTCGTTGATCTGCCAAGCAGCCTGAAAGGTGCAAACCTTTCCAGAAACTTCGAAGTAATTGACGAAGTCCTTCAGCAGGCAACTAACGGCGAGGTCAAAGGAATTGAAGACATCTGCGGCGTTGTCGCAAAGAAGCTCTTAGACCACCACGAGTACGCAGAGCAGACCGAAGTCTTCATGCACAGCTGCTACATGATGAACCGCGAAACTCCGGTTTCCAAGACCACCTGTCAGGAAGTCGTCAATGTCTACGCACATGCAATCGCACAGCGCAACAACAACGACCCGATTGTCAGAAAGAGCATTGGAGCTGAAGTCACCGGAATCACTGCATGTCCGTGCGCACAGAACATTATGAAAGACCACGCAATGCGCGTTATGGAACAGCTCGAGATTCCAAAAGACAAGATTGACGCATTCTTCCAGGAGATCCCGATGGCTTCCCACAACCAGCGCGGACGCGGATTCTTATCCATCGAGACTGACGGCGAAACTATTGTCCCGCTCGACAAAGTCATCAACGTCTTAAAGGACTCCATGAGTGCAAGAATCTACGAACTCTTAAAGCGTGGAGACGAGAGCTACGTCGTTATGGCAGCACACAAGAACGCACGCTTCGTCGAAGACTGTGTTCGTGAGATGGCTCGCCAGGTCGTTGCAAACTTTGCAGACCTCCCGGGAGAGACCCGCGTAACTCTTCGTCAGACCAATGAAGAGAGTATTCACCAGCACGATGCATACGCAGAGCGCGATGCAACCCTTGCTGAGCTCAGAAATGAGCTGAACGCATAAATAAAAATCTCTTCAAAATCCTTATTTTTTATTTTTAAACATTTTACCCTAGCGCATTTTGATTTAGAGCCCAATTAGAGCGAATCTGCCAAAAACACACACATAGATACACATCATTTGTGCTGTTTGTAAGATTTATTTTCACAGTCGTAATATCATAACGGAGCGAACTCCCCAAATTAGAGTTGTTTCTCAAAAAGGAAAGAGAATCTTTAATATTACACAATTAAGAGATAATATATAACGTACTTCGGTACGTGTCATTAATCCAAAAGGACAATGGTAATATTTCCGTATAGCTGTTTGAATACCCTAAATAACTTAGGATGAGGCGAAAACATTGTCGAAAGTAGTAGAAATTTCCCCGACCACCAGACATGAAGGTCACTCCAAACTCGTTTTAAAGGTCAACGATGAAGGCATCATCGAGCGCGGAGACTGGCTTTCTATCACCCCGGTTCGTGGAGTAGAGAAGCTTGCCATTGGAAAGACCTATGAGCAGGTTCCAAAGATCGCTTCCCGCGTGTGTGGTATCTGTCCGATTGCACACACCCTTGCCGCAACTGAGGCTATGGAAGCATCCATGGGTGTTGAGATTCCAGACGACGCATACCTTATGCGTATCATTCTGCAGGCAGCAAACAGACTGCACTCCCACGCACTGCATGACATCCTTGCACTGCCGGATATGTACCTCCCAGGTACTGACTCCAAGATCAACCCGTTCTCCCCAGAGGAGCCGGTTAGATCCGTTGCAAAGCGCATCCAGACTCTCCGTATGATCGGTCAGACCATCGGTGAGATCGTTGGTGGCGAAGCAGTTCACCCATCCAACACTCGTGTTGGTGGTATGTACAAGAACATCACCCCACGTGCAAAAGCAAAGATCTACGATCTCGCAAAGCAGGCACTCCCGCTCGCACGTGAGCAGATGGAATTCATGATCAACGTCTTCGAGAACTACGGCAAGCGTGACTGGGCAGAGATGTGCGGTCGCGAAGTTGCAATCCCGAAGGACCTTGGATTCCACCAGCAGGGATACATGGCAACCGACCCAATGTACGGAAGCTCTTCCCTCGACGAACACCCGACCTGGGACCCATCCCGCTGGCTCGAAGTCAGACCATGGGACTGGTACATGGGTGAAGAAGAAATCACTCTTGAAGACGAAGCATACCCAATTGGCGGAACCACCAAGGCAGGAACCAAGGCATGGCCGCAGATGCAGGCATGCACTGGTGTCCCACTCTACGACGGCCAGCCGATCGAAGTCGGTCCACGTGCACGTCAGGCAATCTTCAAGAACTACGACCGTAAGGGCGCAATCGGCTTAAACATCGCTCGCGAGATGGAGTACATGGACTCTGTCTACAAGATGATCGAGGCAGTCGACGCACTCAACACCAGCGGATCCACCGTCGCAGACGTCATTCCGCAGGGTGACGGTTCTATCGGATGGGCATCCAACGAAGCACCACGTGGATCTGACGTTCACCTTGCAAAGGTCCGCAACGGTAAAGTCGAGTGGTTCTCTATGCTCGTCCCGACCACCTGGAACTTCCCAACCTGCAGCCGTGCACTCACTGGCGCACCATGGGAGCTCGCAGAAGTTATTGTCCGTGCATACGACCCGTGTGTCTCCTGTGCAACCCACATGATTGTACTGGATGAAGACAACAAGCTTGTTGCACAGAAGCTCCTTGAGTAAGTAATATACAATGGATGGCCTATTCCCAGAAATAATAATAGCCGGAGTCGGTAACGAACTCTTTGGCGACGACGGATTTGGTCCCGCAGTTATCAGAGCTTTAGCTGACCACGAACTCCCAGACAATGTAAAAGCAATGGATGTCGGCCTTGGAGGCCCCCACCTCATCTTTTCCATGCTGGAGCCAGAGGTAACTAAGAAGTTGATTATTGTGGATTGCATGGACTTCGGTGGAAAACCCGGAGACGTGACGAAGATTCCAGCCGACCTTTTGCCTGAGGGCAGGGAAGAGCGTTACATGGACGCCCATTCAGGAAATCTGCTTGATCCAATCGGCAGACTGAAAGGAAAAATGGACATTGTTATCATTGGGTGCCAGCCCGCGTGTATTCCAGCTCAGGATTCCGAAGACTTTGTTCTCGAACTGAGCCCAGAGGTCGAAGGAGCCGTTCCCAAAACTGTATCTGTCATTTTACAGGAGATAGGAGCTTAAAATGGGATTATTAGATAAACTCAAGAGCTTACTGTTCGGTAAAGAGGCTGTCAGAGAGGGAAAACAGGACGCAAAGCCTGGTGCAAAACCAGCTGACGAAGCTATTGTCGAAAAGCCAGTAGAGCAGCCAGTTGCTGCAAAGCCGGCAGAAGACAAAGTCGAACAGGTCGAACAAAAGCATATTATTCAAAAACCTAAGGAGGAGAAGCCAGTGGCTGACAAGATTACTGTAGGACACGTTCACATGAGCGGATGTACCGGATGTCTCGTGTCCCTTGCAGATAACTACGAAGGATTACTCACAATCCTCGATAAATACGCAGATCTCGTCTACTGTCTGACTCTTGCTGATGTACGTCACATCCCAGAGATGGATGTCGCATTAGTTGAGGGTTCTGTCTGTATTAACGACGAGTGCTCTATGGAAGAGATTTTAGAAACCCGCGAGAGAGCAAAGATTGTTGTTGCTCTTGGCGGATGCGCCTGCTACGGAAACACTACCCGTTTCTGCCGCGGTGGTCAGCAGAACCAGCCGCAGCACGAGGGCTTCGTCCCAATCGGAGACCTTATCAAGGTCGATGTTTACATCCCGGCATGTGCACCAACCCCGCAGCAGATTAGAAACGTCTGTTTAATGGCATACCTGTTACTCAAAGGAAACGACGAGCAGAAGGCACTTGCAACCGCATACCTTACCCCGTTAATGAACCTTGCAGCAGCAGGAACCGAAGCATGTGGCTGCGACCTGATGACCGAAGTCATCAACCAGGGCCTCTGTATGGGCTGTGGAAGCTGTGCAGCAGCATGTACCGTCCGTGCAATCACCATGCAGTACGGCAAGCCACAGGTCGAGCGTGACCTCTGTATCAAGTGCGGAGCATGCTACGCCCAGTGTCCAAGAAGCTTCTTCAGCTTCGACGTCTGCGGACAGTACGAATCAATTACCGAACTCATCGGCGAGGTTATGAAACCATAAGGTTCGGAGGTAAAAGAAATGTCTGAATATCTTGGAGAATACAAGGCAGTCTACAAGGCAAAGTCCGCCTGTGGAGACATTCTCGGTAAGGCCCAGGACGGAGGAATCGTCACCTCGATGTTTGCATACGCACTCGAAGCAGGCATCATTGACGGAGCAATCGTCGCAGGACCTGGAGCAGAGCCGTACAAGCCGGAACCGATGATCGCAACCACCATCGAGGAACTTCTCGCAGCACGCGGAACCAAGTACTCGATTTCCCCGAACATGTCTCTCATTAAAGAGGCAACCCGCAGCTACGGTCTTGACAAGATTGGTATCGTCGGCACCCCGTGTCAGATCCAGGCAGTCAGAAAGGCACAGCTGTACCCAATCGGTCTCCGTGACGTACCAGACAAGATTGCTCTTGCAATCGGTATCTTCTGTATGGAGAACTTCCCGTACCAGGGTCTCTACCAGATGGTCGAAGACCACTGTGCAACCAAGATCGACAATGTCACTAAGATGGACATTGGAAAGGGTAAGTTCACTGTTTACACCGAGCGCGGTGCACACGCAGAGATCCCACTCAAGGTCACCCACAAGTACGAGCAGCCAGCATGTCACGTCTGTCTCGACTACGTTGCAAACATGGCAGATATCTCCACCGGATCCGTCGGAACTCCAGACGGATGGTCCACTGTTATGGTCCGCTCCAAGGCAGGAGAAGCAGCATTCCAGAAGGCAGTCGATGCAGGCTGGATCGTTGCAGAGTCCATGGACGGAGTCAAGCCAGGACTTGAACTCGTCGAGAAGCTCGCAAAGACAAAGATCGACAACAACAGAGCATACCTCGAGCACAGAAAGCACGAGGGCACTCTCCTCAAACCACTGCGCTCCCCGTACATTTAAACGGAGTCCATTGGATTTGTGCATGTACCCCACCCTCTCGGGTACATTTTTGTCGCCCGTATGTCCGCGGTTTTCCGCGGACATTTTCAGGCGCTGTATCTCTTTTATCTTTAATTACAAGTATACTAAAAAATAGATTCACCTGCTACTTTCTCATAACAGATTCTACGCAGATTGTTAGGAGATAGAGACTGCCTTACACACTTCTCCCACATACCGCACGAAAACATACACAACAAGAACTGCGGCAAACAGAATAACAACAGCAGGTACAACATACCATCCTGCCGAAATAAAACCAGCCTCAACCAGAGACTGAACTCCAAAGAAATACGCGGTCGCTGTCACAACAAACGGGAAAGTAAATGCCGCATAGCTTGGATAGAAAGGCAGCATCAAAAGCTTTGGAAGCTGAAGCAGAACCAGAATCAAAACAAATGTTTCCGCAAGAAGAAGTGCAGATACTATTCCTCCATTCAAAGAAAAACTCTGCACATATCCCGCGAGAATAATAGATATTGGAGCTGCAAAAATGCAGATAAGAGGCTTTGCTGGCTCTGGAATCGGAATCTGAGTACAGCGAATCAAAAGGGCCGGGAGAAGCGGAACCAAAGCCGCAAACCCGAACCAGAAACAGATTTGCCCGACAAAAATCTGGTTAAAGTATGGAGCAGTAATTGATGCCAGAACAATTCCAACATAAACAACAAGCCAGCTTGGAAACACCTGCGAAAGCTTTGGCTCTTTTAAGAAACGGATTGAGAAGAACACAATCAAAACCGCATGTAAAACAACACCAGCGCACCATAAATAAACTGCCGTCTCTCCGATAATCTCTGCAAGATAAACTGACAAAGCCATACTCGCCATCGGAAAAGTTCCGGCAACTGACGCCAGAACCGGATCATGCAAAGCCGACCTAATCTGAACCGGAAAAAGAACAGCCTTTAAGATAAGCATAACCCAGAGAACAGCAGAGACAGTCCCGAATATGAACTGCAGAACAAAACCTGCATACGGCATATTCAGAATAGGGCCGAAAAACTGCATCAGCAAAATTCCAAGGGAAGCAATAGCGAGCATAACCCCGCTTGCCGGAAGAGGTAAAGCGGAGAGAACTTTTTTGAAGGTGTTCATTAGTTACAATACTGTATGACTTCCAGACAAATTAAAGAGAGGATTTTCTCTGCCGCAAACCAAAACCCAATACACCACTAAACCAAACATACCAGCAAAGCACACCAAACCATCCGAAATATTATTCCCTTTGAATGGCGTAAACAATCGTATATATAATTCGGAGACGGAAAATCCATGACACATCCCATCTTTGATCTTCTGCGCCTGCTCGACGAAGCCGGAATGAACAACCCTGTCCCGGCAGAAGTCCTTGCCGAAAAACTCAACATCTCCAGAACCACTCTCTGGAAATACGTAAACCTCCTGCGTGAAGTAGGCTATGTAATTGAAGCATCACCAAAAACAGGATACGCTCTAAGAAAGCGCACATGGCTTCTCCTCCCATACGAAGTCAAACGCCACTTAAAGACAAAAAGCATCGGACAGGAAATGCACCACTTCGAAGAAGTATCATCTACCAACGCCTTAGCACGTCAGATGATGCGTGAAGTAGGATGCGAAGTACAGCCGGGCACAGTCTTAATCGCAGAACAGCAGACCGGCGGAATTGGAAGACTCAACAGAGTCTGGATGAGCCCCGAAGGCGGAATCTGGGCAACAATCGTTGTCAAACCTGACATTGACGTAGAAAACACATTCGTCATCATGGCTGCCGCCTCCTTAGCACTCGCAAAAGCAATCCGCCATGAATTCGGTCTCTCAGCCCTCATCCAGTGGCCAAACGACGTCTTCATCGGAGACAAAAAAGTAGCCGGAACAACCCTCGAACTCTCCGCAGACAAAGGAAGAATCCGTTACTGCTTAATCGGAATCGGAGTAGATGTAAACCTCTCCGTCGAAAAATCCATGCCGAGCTTAAGCAACATCGTAACATCACTCTCTGATGAACTCGGACACGAAGTAGAACGTGCAAAATTCTTCGCTGTCTTCCTCAAAGAGTTTGAGAGAAGATATGCAATGATCTTAAAAGGCGAGACCGAACCGCTGCTCCGTGAATGGAGAAGCCTCTCGCACACCTTACACCACCGTGTTAGAATCCGCACACTCCACGAAGGATTTGACGGCGAAGCAATCGACATCGATGAACGCGGAGCCCTCCTCGTCCACAGAGACGACGGAGATGTAGAGCGCGTCATCGCAGGCGACTGCTACCTGCTCTAAATATGGGAAAGAAAAAGAAAAACCGCATCCCGTTAAAAGACCTCTCGAAACTCGCAGAAGACGAAGGTCTTTACTTTAATCGGGAACTGTCATGGATAAAATTCAACGAACGGATTCTTGCAGAAGCTGCAAATCCAAACACCCCTCTTCTTGAACGTGTCAATTTTTTCAGCATCGTATCTGGAAACTTTGACGAATTTTTCCAGGTGAGAGTGCCTGAGTATCAGAAAAACTCCCGTATCAACAGTGAAGAGTTTCTAGAAGTTGCAGGAAGCGTGACAACACTTGAGATGATTTACTCCAGAGTAATCGCACTCATGCGAAAAGCATCCACACTCTGGAGAAAAGAACTCGCGCCGGAACTTGACGCAAAAGGAATTCATATCATCACATGGGCTGACTGCACCAGAGATGAAAAAGAGAACCTCTTAGATCAGATAAAAGATGAAGAATACACAATCCTCCGCGGAGAACGTTTCACAGACCTGCGTCTCGATGAACATCTGGAAGGATTTGCCCTCCTTGCAGAGACCAGAAACGGAAGAGCAGCAGTACCAATCCAGAATATCATAGACAAAATTGGACGCTATCTTCCTGTCAAAGGCAGGACAAACACATTTGTCCTCATAGAAGACATGCTTCGAAAGTATGCCGAACATCTGTTTGATGAAGATGTCTATGCAGTAATGCCTGTCAGGCTCACACGCGAAGCAGAAAAAGTACTGAAAGGTGATGATGCAGATGATATCATCTTCCAGGAACAGAAACTCTCAGACAGACTGCCAAGCAGACTTGAAACACCGGAAGAACTTCCATTCGGGTACACAGCACATCTTGTCTCAGCTCTCGACCTTGTACCTGAACTTCACTTCCCGAAGTTTACACCGGGCATGCCAAAAGGTCTTGAAAAGACAAAAGGGCTCTTTGACGCAATCTCAAAGAAGGACAGAATCCTCTTTACTCCATACCAGAGCTTCGATGCACTTGTAAACTTCCTGAAAGCAGCAGGAGAGGATGAAAATGTCACAGAGATTTCCATGACGCTCTACCGGCTCGGCTCGAAGTCACCCGTAGTTGAAGCATTAATCAACGCGGCAGAAGCAGGAAAGAAAGTAACAGCAGTAATCGAACTCAAGGCAAGCTTTGACGAAGAGAGAAACTTCCTCTGGTCTGAGAAACTCAAAAAAGCAGGAGTTGATGTAATATTCGGTGTTTCAGGACTAAAGACCCATGCAAAATGCTGTATTGTAAGCAGGAACGAAGAGGTCGGGACAAAATACTATGCAACAGTATCTACTGGAAACTACAATGCAGGAACTGCCCGCATATACTCTGACCTTTCACTGTTTACAGCTGATGATAGAATCTGCAGTGACCTGAGGCGTCTCTTTTCACAGATTAAAGAAGACAAAATATCAGGAGGATTTGAAAGCCTGATTGTAAGCCCGAAGGATATGGAAAAGCAGATTCTCGAACTTATAGAGCGCGAAGCAGATTCAAAAGGGCATATTATTTTGAAGATGAACTCCCTAACAGATAAGACAATTATCAACGCGCTGTATGCAGCATCCCAGAAAGGCGTGAAGATAGAGCTCTGTGTCAGAGGAATCTGCATGCTTCGCCCAGGCGTTGAAGGGCTTTCAGAAAACATCAGCGTTGTCTCTGTTGTTGGAAGATTCTTGGAACATGCAAGAGTATTCTACTTCGAAAAAACAGGAAGGCTCTACATCGGAAGCCCTGATATGATGCCTCGAAACCTGCATAAGCGTGTTGAGATTCTATGCCCTGTGTATGATGCAGACTGCCGCTCTGAAATAGAGCGACTGCTTTCAATATGGCTCTCTGACAAAGTAAAAGGTTACAGCCTTGACTCAGCAGGAAGGTATTTCGTATCAGGAAAGAACGGAATCTCCTCGCAGGAACAGTTTATTTCAATGATGAAACAATGAAGCACAGTATCGTTACCACTGAAGAAGAGATTATTCAAACAGCAAAAACAGCTGAAGAGGTCTGGCAGGAATACTACACCCCGCTTATCGGAGAAGCGCAGGTCTCGTATATGGTAGAAAACTTCCAGTCTCCATCTGCCATTTCAAAGCAGATTGAAGAAGGATACACATACTACCTTCTAAAAGATGATGATGGTATTGTCGGGTATGTTGGAATCTGTCCAAAAGAGGAATACCTTTTCCTAAGCAAACTATACATCAGAAAAGAGGAGAGAGGCAAAGGTTTTGCATCGAAAGCCCTTGCTCTTGTAAAAGATGCTGCAAAAGAGATTGGGCTCTCCAAAATCCAGCTTACAGTAAACAAAGGAAATACCAACTCGATTGAGATTTATCGAAACTGGGGCTTTGAAACAATAGATTCAGTGGTAACAGATATCGGCAAAGGTTTTGTGATGGATGATTATGTGATGGAGCTTGTACTCAACACTTAATACCTCTCAGATAAAACATATCTATAGATTTCCCGACAGTTGAAATCTTTGTTATCACCACCATGTCACCTCCAAAACACACCCGTCAGAAGGGAAGAAACTCTTCCGCTTATCACAATGCCGAGCATGCAGGCCGCATCGAACAACTCGACAGAAAGCTTGCAGACTTAGGTATCAGAATTAAAGACGAGGACAACCGGAAAGTAACCGGCGAAGTTTTTGATGAAGTAACTCTTTTATCCCTCTACAAACTTGTAAACAAAAAGGTCATTTCATCGCTTGGAGGCTCTATCTCTTCCGGAAAAGAGGCAAACGTCTTCATCGCAGGACGCACAGAGGATGAAGTTGAAACAGGTGCGGCAGTTAAAATCTACCGTATCAGAACAGGAAACTTCACCACAATGTCTGAGTACATCATTGGCGATCCGCGTTTTGCTTCGATTCGAAGAACACACAAAGACATCATCTTTGCCTGGACAAAGAAGGAGTACAGCAACTTAGCCCGCGCATCTGACGTAGGTCTTCCATGTCCAAAACCGTTTGCTTTCGACAGAAACATCCTGATTATGGAGTTTTTAGGCGAAAACGGCATTCCGTATCCGCAGATGAGACAGCGTCTGCCAGGCGAAGCTGAAGAGACCTATGAAGAAGCCTTGGGGCTTATCCGCGATTTATACCAGAAAGCTCGCCTCGTCCACGGTGACTTATCGGAGTATAACATCTTAACAGGACCTGAAGGTCTCATCTTAATCGACATGGCTCAGGCAGTAACCCCAGAACACCCGAAAGCCTACAATTTCCTTTTCCGCGACATTGTCAATATTAACCGTTTCTTTGAAAAGAAATGTTCTATCCGCGACCCGCATGAGATTTTCCGTGAAATCGTAGGCGAAGAATTTTTCGAGATATAATCATGACACAGGAAGTTAAAATCCCAAACGACAGAATCGGCGCAATTATCGGAAAAGGCGGAGAGACCCGCAAACACTTAGAGAGAATTTTAAAAGTCACTCTTGATGTTGACAACCAGACCGGTATTGTTGAGATTACAAACGAAGACGATGCATTAGCTGAAATCCGTTCAATGGAGGTAATCAAAGCAATCGGCAGAGGATTCTCTCCGGAGAGAGCAAAGAAGCTCCTCGAAGATGACGACATGGTGTTAGACATCATCGATGTAACAGATGTTGCAGACACCCCAGACAAACTCGCGCGCATCAGAGGAAGAATCATCGGCCGTGACGGAAAGGCACGTGAGCAGATTGAAAACATGACTGGAACATCAATCTCAGTTTACGGTAAAACTGTTGCAATTATTGGTCTTCCAGAGCAGATGAATGATGCCCACACTGCAGTTTCAATGCTCATCAGCGGTTCGGAACACACAAGTGTGTTCAGTTACCTCGACCGCAAGAGAAAGGAAGCAAAGATGGACATGATGTCCTACTATTACTAACCCTTTCCTGTCATTCACAATCATTAAATACAAAAACGAGTTTTCCAAAGTTCCACTCGCAACAAAGAGGTCTTGACGCCGGAAGCGTATTTCATGAAAATAGACACATTGCCGATTCCAAAAGCCTTGCGCGACTCATATTGCGCTTTGGGGATTTCAGAGCTGTATCCACCACAGGCAGAATGCATAGAAGCAGGGCTTTTTGACCGTAAAAACATTTTAGCAGCGATTCCTACTGCTTCCGGAAAAACTCTGATTGCCGAGATGGCAATGCAGAAAGAAATTGCTGACGGTGGAAAATGTCTCTATATTGTGCCATTAAAGGCCCTTGCATCTGAAAAATATGATGATTTTTCAGGAAAAGGTGTCTCTGTTGGTATAGCCACGGGTGATCCTGACCAGAAGGATGAGTACTTAGGACGCTATGATATAATTGTTGCGACGTCCGAGAAGACTGATTCCCTGCTTAGAAACAAGGCAGAATGGCTGAAACGCGTATCATTACTCGTTGTTGATGAGATTCATTTAATCGGAGATGAGACGCGCGGAGCAACTTTGGAGATGGTAATCGCCAAGATGCGTTATCAAAATCCGGATATGCAGGTGATAGGTCTATCTGCAACAATGGGAAACCCTGAAGAGCTTGCAAAATGGCTTGATGCGGCTCTTATTACAAGTGAGTGGAGACCTGTTGATTTACGTGAAGGCGTGTATTATCAGGGAAAAATCCGTTTCGGAAATTCAGAGCGCGAGGTCCCGTCGCCGAAAAAGGATGATGACCTAAATCTCCTCCTTGATACTGCTGAAGAGGGAGGACAGTGTTTGGTGTTTGTTTCATCCAGACGTTCTGCTGAAGCTTTCGCAAAGAAAGCAGCCGCTGCTTTGAAAAAATCGTCCACTGAGCTTGACAGATATTCAGAGATTATCGCAAAGGCTGATGTAACAGCTTCCGGGAAAATTCTATCCGAGGCTGTAAAGAAAGGTGCTGCTTTCCATCACGCAGGGCTTCCAAGAGCTGCTCGTGCGGCAGTCGAGGAGGGATTTAGAAAAGGTGAGATTGTAAGTATCTCATCAACTCCAACCCTTGCCGCAGGTCTGAATCTCCCTGCACGCCGTGTGATTGTTCGGGATTATCAGCGGTATGATGTAAGAACCGGAATGAATAAGATTCCGGTAATGGAGTATCGCCAGATGGCAGGACGTGCAGGACGTCCGCGCCTTGACCCGTACGGAGAAGCAGTTTTAATCGCGAAAGAAGAGAAGAAAGTTGATGAGCTGTTTGATGAGTTCATTAACGCTCCGGCAGAAGATATCAAATCCCAGTGTCAGAGAGAAAGCGAACTTAGAGGACACCTGCTTGCTTTGATTACCTCAGGTTTTGCTTCCACTCGTGATGAGGTTTCGGCATTCATGGAGCGATCTTTCTATGCGAGCCAGAAAGCAGTGCACAGAAGGCTTGACAGAAATGTAAACAAGGCTTTGGAGTTTCTGACCAACGCAGAGATGATTGATGAGCTCGGTGGAGTGTTTTCGTATACCGGATTTGGTTCTCTTTCATCAAGGCTTTATTTAGCTCCGGAATCAGCTCTGATGATTAAAGATGTTTTAACAGAACACTCTGGTGCGGAGTTTTCTCCGTTTGGAATTTTGCATATGCTTTGTATGACGCCTGATATGTTCCGTTTCTATCTGAAGGCGGCAGACGAGAAGCTTGTGGATAAAATTATTGGAAATCGCTGTGATGAAATCTGGTATGAGGAGTGTACTGAAGAGTTCTTCGCAGCAGTAAAGACAGCGGCGGTTGTTGAGGAGTGGGCTTCTGAGGTTTCCGAGGAGATGATTTCTGAACGGTTCGGTGTTGGGGGCGGAGATATTCATGCAGCCGTTGAGAATCTGAAATGGCTTTTACATGCGGCAAAGAGAATTGCTCATGAGTTTGCTCCGTCACTTGAAAAAGAGATGTCAGTCCTTGAGATGCGTGTTGCAAACGGAGTAAAAGAGGAGCTTATTCCGCTTATTTCTTTGAAGGGTATTGGAAGAGTTCGTGCGAGAAGACTCTTCGCACGCGGAATTACAAATCCTGCAGAACTCTTAGCATCCAGTAAGGCAGATCTTGTATCAGTTCTTGGTGCGGTGACTACTGAGAATGTGATAAAGGAAGCAATGAGAAAGGGAGGAGTGAAGACTGAGCGTGATGAAGAGTTTGATGAAGTTATGGAAAAGAATGAAGAGGTTTTAGAGCAAACAAAAACGGATACTAAGAAACAGCCGACGCTGTTTGATTTCTGAGGTGTTGATATGATTATTTTCTGCGGAACGGTAGAGGTTGATGATGTAAAAAAGACCATTGGTCTTGTAAATGATGCGGCTGATAAGACTGGTTCGACGGTTGTTCTCTTTGATGCGGAGAAGATTGCGGGCTTTTCTCATATTGAGTCAGCAGTGATGCACGCGAAGCGTTCGTTTGAGGAGGGGAAGGCGATTGCCCGTTCTCTGTCTATGGAGATTTTGGTCTATGTATCCGGACAGCGTCAGTGTTCGCTTGCGTCAAAGTTCGGGCTTCATGATGGCGAGAACTCTGTTTATGTACTGGTCCTGGATGGAGAGGAGGAGAAAGCGGCAGACCTTGTAAAGGAGATTGTAAAAGAGTGTGAGCCCTTTTCACCAAATGAGGATAGGCTGAAAGCAGAGTTTGGGATAACTAATGCTGAGATGGAAGCTGCGGGCGAAAATAGAGTTGAAGAGTTAGTAATCGAGCGTGTTGCGTTAGTTGACGCCTGGAAATAAAAAAGTGGTTTTATTCCTCAACCACTTTGGTTAAGGTGATTGGACCTTTAAGGGTCATTCCATCTTCAGAGATGATGTACTCACCCATTGGAACACCATTTTCGGTAGTGGAGATGGTGTAGGTGTTCTTGTATCCCTCAACTGGTGCCCAGGTAAGGTCATAGTTGAAGGTTCCAAGAATCGGAAGGGTGACAGTAAAGGAACCGGTTCCATCTTCATTGAAGGTTACCGGCATGTTTCCTGCTTTCCATTCTCCAACAATCGGATCTGCGCCGATACATCCTGCACCGACAACAGCAAAGACAGCCAGAATGACTGCTGCAATTAAGAGAATCGTTTTCTTCATAGATTATATTATAGTCACTCTGTTATTTATTAGTGTCTATTCAGTGTGAATTTTATGAAAACAGGCTGATGCTTTGGAAGAGAACAGATACACAGGATTAGCACATCTCCATGATTTCTGATTTTACCATCCTTATTGCAGAAATTTCTTCATCCTTGTCATTCGGATGAGCGGGGAATGATGGTTTTCCGTTGTGATCGTTCTCTTCGCACGAGAAAGCTGCAAATCTGGAATACCGTTATGATACAATATACTATTAGAACCGAGTATAAAAATAGTTTCAGAAAGCGGCAAAATAGATTCTGTAATACTGTTTTGAGATTTTAGAAAACAAAGAGCTTGCGCTTTAGTGTTTAAGATTACAGTAAGAATAAGTTTCAACAAAAGGAAGGGGGTTGCAGCGTTGACTAGTTCCCGAGAACTCGCGTATCTGAGTACAGTAGTCGACGCAAGAGAGCTTAACTGCCGGGTTCGGAATGGGTCCGGGTGGAACC
>JAFOFB010000017.1 GCA_017387505.1 Methanocorpusculum sp. | reverse complement strand
AGAGCTTGCTCGAGCCATGAGCAAGCCTTTGGCTTGCGACCCTTACCTGCATGCGGCTCTTCGAGCCTTAGCAGGAACAAATCTCTTTTTCACTATATGTTGAGTTTTGAGAAAACAGTTTAGATAATTTAGACATGCATCTTTTTTTGCGGTCACAACTCCGCGGATGCATGTCTGCTACTGAAAAATGTCAGAAACTTATGTTAAAGACACATAGAGTGACTGGCTGGCAGTTTAACTCTGATTATTATATTGTTGTGTCAAGTATAAAATGTTGTCCCAGAGGGAAGAATAGAGATTATGAGAAAAGGAGGATGAGATTCATCATCCTTTTCTCGTGTGTTTAACATCTTTACCCACTCTCGTATTTCACGAGATACAGCAGATAGTGCTGTAATCAGGAGTACAATATTTTCGAACATTTTTCAGTAGCAGTCAGTTTGTGGACTGACCAGTATCTATATTGAACGTGAATCTATTTGATGGTAACACAAAATCAGCGAATCCTGCGGGTGATGTTTTTGCAATTATCCTCGGCTTTATTTGGAAAAAACCGCAGATAACGCAGATGCTCGCTCACGCTCGCGCAGCTCGTCGCACAACCTGAGCAGGTATGTGCTCCCGACTCGAGCTTGTCGCTCTCGTCCGTCGCTGTCGGCTAACGCCGACCTGCTTCGCAAGCCCTTCGGACTCGCAAGCCAATGGCTTGCTCAACCTTTGAGTCGCCTTCGGCGCCTCTCAGGACTTGCTCAAGGCTCGAGTAAACTCTCGCCCTTCGCAGCCGCTTTGGAGCTGCCCGGACAGAATCCCTTCTCTTAGATTTCGCGGATTCTCGAATCCCTTTTTGGAAATAGGGGTGCGGGGCGGCGACTCCGACGCGGGGCGAGAGCTTGCTCGAGCCATGAGCAAGCCTTTGGCTTGCGACGGCCGCCCGCGGTGGAAGTATCCTGCTGGCTCTTGTCCTTACATGAAAACGGTATCTGCGAATCTCTATCCGCAGGCAAAAGCGTGCCCTGCCTGCTTTTGTCCCTTGTCGTCCCGCAGGGCTTTGGGGCTTTTCAAAAGCAGGCGGCTCATGGTTCAGGTGAGTCTCCGGGGCTTTGGAGATTTTTGTTAGTACAAAGTCTCAGACGCAGGGATTCTCCCGACGGCTGAAATTGGTGAGGAGTGAACCTCGGAAAGGTTCTGTTCTCAGTTACGGCTTAGGAACGACAAACTCGCCCTTGGCGATGACGCCGGTGGTTCTGACGTCAGAGAGTGTCCATTTTACGAGGATTCCAGGACCTATGTTATTATTATCTCCTTCATCCGTGGAGGAATAATATTTATTTGCACTATTGATTAGAACCCATCTCTCTCCATTATTACCTTCGAGAGTCAGGCCCTCTGCAGAGGCTTTTACAGGCACTCTAATTCTGTCTCCCGTGGATACAACAATATCTTCGCCGGTTTTTCCAGGAACAGATAGGCTCTTTCCGCCCGATTCTATTAACCGGACGTTCTCCCCCATCCCCTTAAGGTCCTCATACAAACCCACCAGTCCCTGACGTTCATCTTCATAGTCTGGATTAAGTTCGCCTCCTTCGGAAGTTCCAGTTCGTTTAAGTGTGATTCCGGTATTGCCTGATTCACCAATTGGTTCAATAATGACCTGTAAGTTTTCCAGTTTCATTTCATCCACTCCTTTGTGTACCAGATCAAATGACTGTAACACTCCACTTACTTGCGGAGTATCAGCTTCAATCAGAGCCATAGGGGTGGTTGTGGTGGAATCTCCAGCCATTCCAGTTGCAAATGCAGTAATTACTGCAGCAATCACGACCGTTACTACAAGCATCAGCATGACACCAATCACGGGTGATGCGGCATCTTCTTTTTTTTCGTACTTCTTCATTGTACTACCACCGTATTATCGTAAATTGCTTTGTTGCTTGGCAGATGGACAATCATTACATCAACAGCAGTTCCGGCTTTTAAGTGTTCCATAATGCCGTCTCCACTATCTGTGTGTATATTACCATTGTCGAAAACAATGTCCATGAACGGGCTCTTGGTGTAGCGTATTGGGCTGGGTGATCCGTAATCGATACAATCTGCGCTTGCTGTGAGCTTTAATCCAGGTGTTAAAATAACATCTCCAAAGTAGTGGTCAAGACCAAATGGACCATCGCCTCCTACCATTTTCACATACATTGGCTGATCACGTGCCATTCCAACACCAGTTGCGCTGTTGGATTCTAATCCATTTGGGTACTGTGAGCTAAACTTTTCTGCTGAATAGGTGCTGTAGTGAGAACAACCGTAATGTGTCTAGGACAGACGAATTTCAATATCTTTCGTATCTACTGCGTCACCGGAGAGATGAGTAATCCAGAAATTAGGACCACTTAATCCATGATCCAGAGCGAAAACATTACTAAATATTTCCACATCCAGAACAGAAACCGGTGCAGGTTCCGTTTCTCCGACAACTCCCGTTGCGAAGATAGTAACAGCCGCGGCAATCACGACCGTTACTACAAGCATCAGCATGACGCCAATCACAGGGGATACGGCATCATCAGATTTTTTCGTAATCATTTCCTGATACGCTCCGTTGAATTTATGCCTTCACGAGAACTTCTTTGCTTAACACAATGTGTTTTCCGTCAACAACCACAGAGACTTCTACATACTGTCCTGCGTTGATGGATTTTCCAGTTTCTAATGCGAGAGGAACTGTCTTTGTCATACCTGGAGTGAAGTAACCAGTGCCAAGTGCATCTTTGTTCTTTGCTACTAAATCACCGGTAATCGCATAAACGGATATGGCAGTCTCCTCAAGTTTTAATGCATCACCGGACAGAGAGCGGAGAACGAGTTTGGATTCGGTTTCATACACATCTGCATCTAACACAGCGACCGGGGCGGATTCCGTCTCCGTTGCCAGACCGCCCGCAAATGCCGCAACAACCGCGGCGATAACGATAGTTACAACCAGCATCAGCATAACACCAATAACCGGCGAGACTGCATCTTCATTTCTTTCTTTAAGATTCATAATTTTCATGCAAATTACCTCGACCAAATATGGTACAAAACAGGAATGCCCAGCACACCTGCCGTAAAACAACGGCAGATGGAGTACGTTCTGCAGTTGCTGGTAAATCTATCTAAAAAAAAAAGACTTAAACCTACCTATTTTTAGTAAAATAATGGGTGTTAAAACAAGTCAAATTGATTTGCTCTGCGGATTAAAACCAATCTTGAAGATAGTTCATTGGATTGAGAAACGAGTATGTATACGGGCTTTGATAAATTAATCCTTAATGTAAATGATTTGCAGATTTTAGAATCTTTGGGTGAACGGGAAAAGAGTGTCCGCGCATGCTATTTTATTTTTTAGAAAAGAAAAGGATTTCAATCCCTTACATGCAAGAAGTGTGTATCTATATTTTGGGAGAAGTCTGTTATTATATTTAGGGCAATGAGGTTATTCCATTCCTGTGTGAAATCCAGCGGTAATTTTCAGTTGTTTTTTCGTTATCGCCTCCATAATATCTTCTGTTGTTCGGTTGTGATAAACACGAGCCAGAACAGTTTCGGAAAATCCTAAAAATCCGAATACTCTATCTGAAACAGAGATTTACTCAAATAAAGTCTTTCCTGCGCGTATTTTCGGAACGCGTTTTTAAATCCGAAAAAGTTTCGGATAATTGAACATTTCCGAAATTTATTCGGATTCAGATTATATCAACCGAACAAAAAACATACATCCCATGCAGAAGACAAACATGTCTCTTCGGGACGTGAAGCCCGGACTGACCGTACAAATCGCAAAGTTCAACGGGGTAAGCGAAGACCTTCGCAGAAGACTCCTTGAACTTGGAATGACCTGCGGTTCACGCGTTACTGTATGCGGGGAAGCACCGCTTGGAGATCCAATCGTCCTCGAAGTGAAAGGATGCCGCATTGCACTTCGCAAGAAGGAAGCAGAAGGAATTGAGGTGAAAACAACATGAGCGACAAAAAATTAACCGTTGCCCTTGCAGGAAACCCGAATGCCGGAAAGACCACTCTCTTCAACGCATTAACGGGAATGCGCAACCATGTCGGAAACTGGCCTGGAAAGACTGTATCTGTCGAACGCATGGAAGGCAAAGCAGAGTACAACGGATATACCTTCGAAATCGTTGACCTGCCTGGAACATACAGTTTATCCTCCCGTGCACTTGACGAAGAAATCGCTGCTGAATACCTTAGAAACGAAAAGCCGGATGTTGTTGTAAACATCGTTGATGCTGCACACTTAGAGCGCAACCTCTACTTAACGATGCAGCTCATCGAACTTGGATGTCCGCTTGTTCTGGCTCTGAACATGAACAAGTACGCTGAAGCAGAAGGCTTTGTCATCGATACAAATAAACTCTCCAAACTCCTTGGTGTCCCGGTTGTCAAAATCGAAGCAATCGACAAAACAGGACGCGAGGATTTATTAAAAGCAATCATTGGAAAACCTGCTCCGTCAAAGATTCTTCCAAGATATTCTGAAGAACTTGAAGAGCACATTGCAGAAATCGCAAAGACTCCATCCGAGCGCTTCGATGCATTATTCTCTCTCTTAAACAAGACCGAAGGCGAGCCTTCTGAGATTGCATCAACCAGAAAACACATCGAGAATATGTGCGGGGCAGATATTGCAGAAGTTATCGCTGATGCACGCTACGCATACATTGAAGGTGTTCTCCACGAATCGGTTCACCACATGCATGCAGGCGGAAAGAGCCAGACCGGAAGAATTGACAGAATTTTAACCAACCGCTGGCTTGGATTCCCTATCTTTGCCCTTATCATGTATGTCATCTTCCAGCTTGTCTTCACATTAGGTGCTCCGCCGATGGAGTGGATTGAGACCTTCTTTGGATGGCTTGGTGAAGTATCCGGAAACGCACTTTCTGCAATCTCTGCACCTGACTGGGCAACCTCTTTAGTTGTTGATGGTATCATTGGCGGAGTTGGAGGTATCATCGTCTTCCTGCCAAACATTATCATAATGTTCTTCCTGCTCTCAATCATGGAAGCATCAGGATATCTCGCACGTGTTGCTGTCTTAATGGATAGAATCATGCATGCCTTAGGTCTTCACGGAAAATCCTTCATTCCGATGATTCTCGGATTCGGATGCAGTGTTCCGGCAATCATGGCAACCAGAACTTTAGAGTCCGAGCGTGACAGAAAGCTTACGATGCTTTTGACCCCGTACATGTCCTGCGGTGCAAGAATGCCTGTGTACATTCTGTTCGTTGGTATCTTCTTCGCTCCGGAATGGCAGGGTATTGCAATGTTTGCACTCTACTTCCTTGGAATCGTTGTGGCCTTACTCGTTGGTATCGCTTTAAGACACACTGTATTTAAGGCAGGAAAGACCGAGTTCGTCTTAGAACTTCCTCCATACAGACTTCCAACCATCAAAGGCGTCTTACTCCACACCTGGAACAACGCAAAGGAGTTCTTAGTCCGTGCCGGAACTATAATCTTTGCAGCATGTCTGGTTGTCTGGCTTCTTGCTTCCCTTCCATTCGGTGTAGAGTACGGCTCCCTTGACTCTGTGCTTGGTATGATAGGCTCTTCAATCGCACCAATCTTTGAACCCCTCGGATTCGGATTTGCAGAGGCGGCAGTTGCTATCATCATGGGACTTCTCGCAAAGGAAGTTGTTGTCGGTACCTTTGGAACTCTGTTCGGTGTAGGCGAAGAGGCACTTGGAGATGTGCTGATTAATCTGTTCACTCCGCTGTCTTCAGTCTCCTTCATGGTATTTGTCCTGCTCTACGTTCCATGTCTTGCAGCCCTCTTTACGATTAAGAAGGAGTCCGGCTCATGGAAGTTCACCATCTTTGCTGCTGTACTGATGCTTGTCGTTGCATGGATTGTATCCTTTATCGTTTACCAGGGGGGTCTTCTCCTTGGTTTCTGATATTGTCTGGGGAATCGCATTTATTGCGGTCGCTGCAGCAATCCTTTTCTTTTTCGTAAAGATGGTAAGAAAGTCCATGAAAGGTGACTGCGTATGCGGATGCGGCGGAGGATGTTCCGGCTGTAAATCCAAGCCGAAAAAGAAGTAAGAATTTTCCCTTTTTTGTTTTATCTGTTTTTCAATACTGCTTTCAGTTCTTTTATGCCTGCTTCGGGGTTTGCTTTTAAGTGCTCAACAACAGCAGGCTCGTGTATGAAGCGGCAGTCCATACAGCTCTGGATTTTTCCCTGAGGGGCTTCTATCTCTTCTGAGAACTCAGGGTCGTGACACGGGTAAAGCGGGCAGTAGCAGAAATCACATCTCTGCTCATCGAATTTGTGGCACGGATGGTATGGACAGCCTTCAGGAACCCATTCATTCCAGTGCTCACCGCCGTATCTGCTGAATATGAAAAATGACGGCCGCTTTCTTTTAAGAAGTGCTGCGTTTGTACCTCCTCCCCATCCGCGTGACACTCCCCAGTTGGTTAAGAGGTAGTTATCGAATCTGACAAATGCTTCGGTTAATGCATGGGACACTGCTTTTGTGATTCTCATTCCAACTTCGGTCAATGGTCCTGCAAACTCTTCAGCGGCACTTCCTCTCTTTTCTGCGGCAACGATTACTGCATCAGTCGAAAGCGCGGTTGACGGGAGTTTTCGCTCTAAGATGACCTTCATCTT
Source organism: Methanocorpusculum sp. (assembly GCA_017387505.1). GTDB lineage: Archaea > Halobacteriota > Methanomicrobia > Methanomicrobiales > Methanocorpusculaceae > Methanocorpusculum. The sequence goes on along the minus strand of JAFOFB010000017.1, from coordinate 9,490 downwards.
GGCTTCGGTTACAGTCATCATGGCGCCCAATAGTGCCGCATCTGTGAGAGGCTTTTCTGATGTTACGATGATGTTAATCGTGCGGTTTCTGTCAGAAACTGCGGCAGTTACAAAGGCTGTTATGTAATCGTACTGAGCAATACAGAGGTTTGTTATCGGGACTGCTGTGAGCAGTCCAAAGTATGGAGCAAGGAATCCGTTCCTTGCTGAAACTCTTTCCAGATACTCTGATGCATTCTCCGAAAATCCGCGTGGCACTGTTACGTTTAGAAGGGTTTTTGTGTCCTTTAATCCTCCTTCAGCGCCGTTGCTTGCCGCACGGAAGTTACCTCTGATAATGAGGGTGTCTTTTCGGAGATAGTAACGCATGTTAGTTAGTAGTGTTTCCCTTTTTCGGTGATTAATCTGTCGTGTTCTTTGGATAATTCTAAGTGCGGGTATTGTTGCGGGTGTTGAATGTGTTTTTGGTTTTTGCTTATTTTACTGCCCCGCCTGACTGCTCGCTGACGCGGCAGTCCGAGACGGCGGGGAGAGACTTAGGTGTTTGGGTTCGGGTGTTTTGACCGACTCGCCTACAAAAAACCGCAAGTACCGAAGACCATCGCCCGCTTCGGCTGACGCCTTCGCAGGCTCAGGTATGGCGGACTTGCTTTCGCAAGCCCTGTGGTCAGTCCTCTATCTCCTGCCAAACTCAACCTTTTAAAAATCCTCTGATAATCTCCCTCACAAACCCTTCAACACGTTCAGGCGTCTCAGACTCTTTTGCCTCCTCCATCAAAACCCGCTGACTGTCAACACCGTCTCCTGCAAATCTTACATAACTTCCATCCGACATCATCATCCTGGCTTTTACTGTATCAGAAAGCTCGATATCCAGGATGTGTCTTAATTTCTCCTTCACTGCAGGACTGTAAATCGGACATGCAACCTCAACACGCCGCTCAGTATTTCTTGTCATGAAATCGGCTGACGCAATATACATCCGCTCGGATTCACCGCTGCCGAACACATAGATTCTCGAATGCTCAAGAAACCGTCCGACAATGCTTCGAACTCTGATATTCTCTGTAACTCCTGGTATGCCCGGCAGAAGACAGCAGATTCCGCGGATTATCAAATCAATCTGCACACCGGCACAGGATGCATTCTTCAAACGCTCGATGATATCCACATCAGTCATCGAATTAATCTTTACAAGAATACGTCCCTTTGCACCTTTTGCTGTTTCCTCATCAATCAGGCGCAGAACAGTCTTTTTGAGACTAACAGGAGACACTAAAAGATGCTCATACTCGCCTCTTAGATTCCCAAGAGCCATGTTTCGGAAAAACTCATTTGCCTCTCTTCCTATAACCTGGTTTGCGGTCATCAAAGACACATCAGTGTACTGCTCTGCGGTTCTTTCGTTATAGTTTCCTGTTCCAATCTGGGTGTAGTAACGGACTGTGTTCTTCTCCTTTCTGGTAATCAGGCAGACTTTGGAGTGAATCTTGTACTCCTCAAATCCGTAGATAATTTTACATCCTGCATCCTCAAGCCTCTCAGACCAGTCAATATTGTTCTGCTCATCAAATCTTGCGCGAAGCTCAATAAAGACTGTAACATCCTTACCATTCTCTGCGGCACGGCATAGATAATCAACAAGCTTTGTTTTTCTAGCCAGGCGGTAGATTGTAATCCTGATTGATACCACATTCTTATCATTTGCCGCCTCTTTTATCAGCCTGAGAAAAGGGCTCATGCTCTCGAAAGGATACGAAAGCAGGATGTCGTGCTTCGAGAGCTGTTTAAACATCGCATCCCCGTAAACTCCTGCGGATTTACACGGGGTAAACGGTTTGTATAGCAGATGCTTCTGTTCTTCACCTGCAAGTGAGAATGCGTACGAAAGCATCAAAGGGGCTCTTGAAACGAATACCTGTTCCTGTTTCAGCTCAAGTGTCTCGCAAAGATACCTGCAAAACTCAGCAGTCACAGGAGAGTTCAGCTCAAGCCTTACGGCTGCCAGGCGGCGTCTTTCATACAAGAGCTTCTGCATCTTCTCTCGGAAATCCTGATTTACATCAAACGCCTCATCATCCGAATTGATGTCTGCATTTCTTGTGATGCAGAGAATCGTCTTTTCAGATATCCGATACATCGAAAAGACTGTCTCGACATTGTCCAGAATGATGTCCTCAATTCTAATGTATCGAAGCCCTTTGCCCGGGATTCTTAGAATCTCAGGCAGAGACTGCGGGATTGGAATTACACCAAAGAGACTTTTATCTCCTTCTTTCAGCATCGCGCCTATATGCAGGACTTTGCTTTGAAGATGCGGGAACGGGTGGTGTGCATCAACAATCTGCGGAGATAAGATTGGTGCAATCTCCTGCTCATAGTATTTCCTGACAAATCTATACTCATCAATTGACAGCTCTGCAATCGAGAGATTAAAGACACCTGCTCCGCGAAGCCTTCTCTCAAGTGTGAAGTACACCTCATCACGTTTTTTGTATAATCTGCGTACACTCGCATACAGTTTATCGAGCTGTTCGGCAGGCGTCATGCCTGTCCTGGAATCGAGTGCTTCTGCGTTGACGGATTGCAAATCGAAGAGACTTCCGACCCGGATCATGAAAAATTCATCCAGGTTGCTTGTAAAAATTGACAGGAACTTTAGTCTCTCTAAGAGCGGTACAGAATCATCTGCTGCTTCTGCGAGCACTCTTTCATTGAACCGAAGCCAGGAAAGCTCGCGGTTCTGCATGTATGCAGGCATTAAAGCACACCTCTTTCCTTAAGCCTTGCTGTAAGGAATCCTTCCTTACCTCCTGATGTGCTGACTGTAAGCTCTTTAATGTCCCATTTCTTTGCAACGGTACATAGAAGAACAAGTCCCGGGACGAATGTGTGAATTCTTTCTGGCGCGGTTTTCAGTATCGCCTTTGCGAGAATGTCTCTTCTTACTTTAAGCAGGGATTCGAGTGCTGAAATCTCAACTCTTCCTTTCTGAACTGTTGGAAACAGCTCATTGTACACTTTAACAGATGCTCGAATCGAGCCTCCGACTCCGCAGATAACATCAGGTGACTTTTCAAAAATCTCTGAGATTGCAGAATCCATCGCTGACGCAATATCTTTTCTCTCCTTTGCAGTCGGCAGAATGTCTTTTACATAAGTTGAGTATGAGTTAAGCGAACCTATTGGAATCGAGAGGATTTTGCTTATTTTGTTTTCATTGTAGAATACAAACTCAGTACTTCCGCCGCCGATATCAATTACAACTCCTGCGGGTTCATTTACGGACTGCATAGCACCGCAGTAATCATAAAGTGCCTCCTCCTCTCCTGAAAGGATGATTATATTAAATCCGCATTGTTCTTTTACTGCACTGCAGACATCGTCTGCATTTTCAACATTTCGAAGGGATGCGGTTGCAAGGCAGAATATTTCTTTTATCTGGATGTATGGAAGAATATCTGAAAACTCTGTTAAGACTTCGATGAGTTTCTCTACTCCTTTCTCTGACATGCGCCCTTTTTTGACATAGCCTGCAAGACCTGCGGTATATTTTTTATTGAGCATTGGTCTTATTCTGCCGTCCTGTACATCATATAAGACAAACCGGATGGTATTTGAGCCTATATCGATTACTCCGTACATAGCCTTTTGTCTATATTTTCTATTGGATTGGTTAAATACATCTTGGAAGAGGAGAGAAAACCCTATTTTTCTTCCGCATCAAATAATGTATACTTCTATGTTCCTCGGGCTCGATGACACTGATTCTCCTGACGGTATGTGCACTACTTATCTTGGTGCTTTGATAGCTGAAGCACTCGAAAAGCAGGGCTGTGTCATCAAAAATATGCGTCTAATTCGTCTAAATCCGAATGTGCCCTGGAAAACCCGCGGGAATGCTTCTGTCTGCATTGAGTTTGACGGAGGTGCTGAAATTGCTTCACAAACCGCGGACGAGTTTATAGAAAAGTATGCGATGTTTGACTGTCAGAATACAAACCCTGGTTTTGTGGTCTGTGAGACAAAGCCATCTCCTGATTTTTACTACTCGGCACTTCGAACTTTCTGTACGGTAGATGAGGCAAAAGCTGTTCTTGATTCTATCGGGGCTGTCTATAAAGGATATAAGAACTGCCGGGGTTTAATCGGGGCTTTGGCTGCTGTGTCTGCAGAGCTTTCGGACAAGACCTATGAGTATCTGGCATATAGAAAGCCTGAGGCTTTTGGAACGCAGAGGGTGTATGACGTCGAATCTTTCAGACGCTCGGCGGAAGAAACTTATCCGCACTGCTGGGATACGTGGGATTTTGCGGCAGAAAAGCCGGTGTGTGTTCCGCACGGAAAAGATCCTGTGCTCTATGGAATCAGGGGCAGGTCGCCTGAGTGGGTTGAAAAAGCTGTTTCATATCTTTCGTCAGAAGAGGTTGAGCGGTTTGTCATCTGGGAAACCAATCAATGTACGGATGCACATATTCTGTCCGGCGATTCAGGATTTGAAGAAGGCAGGTCTTATGTGTTCGACGGGGTTGTAACATCAGCTCCGAAAACTCAGCGCGGAGGTCATGTATCTTTTTCAGTAAATGATATGCTCTGCTATGCCTTTGAGCCGACAAAATCGCTCCGCAACACTGTCCGGAAGTTAATTGAAGGTGATGAGCTTACTGTTTTCGGCAGTTTCCAGAATGGTGTAATTCATGTCGAAAAGTTCTGCTTAAATGCTGCGGCAAAAAAAGAGGTTCGAATCTCTCCGAAATGTCCAGTCTGCGGCGGTCGTATGACTTCTGCCGGGAAAGGCAAAGGTTACAAATGCCGTGAGTGTTCGGGAAGAGTACGCGAGGTTGAGTCTGAACCTCGCGATATTTCAGAAGGATGGTATGAGGTGCCTCCTGATGCAAGAAGGCATCTCTCAAAGCCAATCTGTCGTATGTCTGACTTAGAATGATTCGTAAGTCATTAAGACATTTGCTTCGTCTGGTGTTGTGAGCTCTGCGGTTTTTCCATTTTCTGAAAGCTTTAATATGTACTGTCCGTAGTCAAGTCTGAGCTGATAGGTCGGGTTTTCTCCTGTCCAGGCTCCGCGGTGTACAAATTCAATCTCCTGCGGTCCGGATTTATTGTCGACTTCAAGTTTTGCGTATCCGTCATAGAGGCAGAGGAGTTCGTATGTTATTTTGTTCTGTGCGTCATATCCTTCCCATTCTCCGACAACAGGTTCGATTGTATTTGGCGGATAAGTGACTGGCGGAATTGGCGGGATTGTGCTGTTTGGTTCTGTTTCTTCTATGTTTACGCATCCTGCTCCAAACACGGCAATAAGCAGGAGTATGCAGATGATGATTGGTTTCTTCATGGTTCTTTTTTCCTGTGTATCTGGTATTTCTTGCCTTGAAGGTTTATCAAAATCTTGGATGCGGCAGAGAATTTAGTGTTTGTTTTGTAAATCATTATGTGGTTTATTTCTATTACGAAATGATATGTTCTACTGTGTTGTCTGGTGATATGGATGAAATATTCGAAAAAAAAGAAAAAACTTGAGAAGAGATTATTTACGCTTTAACTCTTCAATCTCAGCTTTAAGCTGGGAAATCTCGCGAATCTCTTCGCGGTGGTATGCTACAATCATATCGCTTAAAAGCCCTATCATGAACACAAGAATGCCGGTCACAATTAAGAGCATGGTAAGAATCGTAAGCGGCAGATGATGCTCTATTCCCTGGAACCATTCATACACAACATAAAGTCCGCAGAGGAAACCAGCAAGAGACAGAAGAATGCCTATTGTTCCGAAGTGGAACATTGGATTATTCATCTTACCGTACTTGTTAATCGCAAGAATGATTTTTGCCCCGTCTTTTAACGGGTTCAGCTTTGTTGGAGATCCGGGGCGTTTCTTGTAGTATGTCGGGACAACCTCGAAGCGGAGATTGTGATGGATGACTTCGGATGAAATTTCGGTCTCAATCTCGAAACCTGCTTCTGTCAGATGCATCTGCTCTAAGGATTCTTTTGTGAACGCACGGTATCCGGAGAGGATATCTGTCATATAGACTCCGTGTGCCCACTTAAACAACCTGTTCATCACATCATTTCCGAAACGGTTCAGCTTTGTAAGCGCTCCCTTCTCGTATGACTCAAGACGGTTTCCGATAACATGGTCTGCACGTCCGGCAAAGAGCGGTTCGACCATTCTGTCTGCAAACTCAGGCGGATTTGTCCCGTCACCGTCAAGCATTAAGATATAAGGCTCGGTAATGATTGAGAATGCCTCAATCATTGCCTTACCTTTTCCTTTTCCCTTCTGGGTTAAGACCTTTGCACCGAGTTTTTCTGCAATCTCAGGTGTTCCATCTGTCGAGCGGCCGTCAGCTACTAAGATATTGTTGTAGCCGAAAGCCTTCAGCTCCTCAATTACGGGGCCGATTGTTGCCTTCTCGTTCAGCGTTGGAATTAATACGCAGACTAAATCCCGGTTGATTTCGGTCATATTACTCGTTGTTTAACTGGTGTAAGAGTCTGCCCTGGAGACCGTAGTACTTGGAGTAACCAATGGAGTCACGCTGGTCGATTCCGGTGTTGGTGTCGAAGGAGACAAGGTCTTCGGAGTAGAGTGCGAACGGAGAGGAACGTCCCATGATGTGGAGGCCGCCCTTGAAGAGCTGTACGTCAACGGTTCCGGTAACGCGTTCCTGGGTTTTGTTGATGAATGCACCAAGGTCGTGGTAGAGCGGTTCGTGGATTAAGCCCATGTATGCGAGTTCTGCCCACTGGTCGTCGACGATGTGCTTGAATTTAAGCTCGAAGCGGGAGAGGACGAGTTTTTCTAAGTCGGCGTGTGCTGCGATTAAGACAGTTGCTGCCGGGTGTTCGTAGTTCTCACGTGCTTTAAGTCCTAAGACACGGTCTTCTACCATGTCGTTTCTTCCGACAGAGTGCTTTCCTGCAATCTTGTTTAATGCAACGATTAAGTCAACTCCTGCCATCTTTTCTCCGTTTAAGGAGACTGGGATACCATTTTCGAATCCGATGGAGATGATTTCAGGCTCGTCCGGTGCATCCTTTAATGCTGCGGTCCAGTGGTAGATTTCCTCCGGCGGGTGGTATGCCGGTTCTTCTAAGCGTCCGCCTTCGATACTGCGGGACCAGATGTTTTCGTCAACACTCCACGGGGTGTCTTTCTTGACCGGGATTGGGATGTTGTTCTGTTCTGCGTATTCGATTTCCCAGTCACGGCGCATGTTGTGCTCACGCATTGGTGCGATGATGTCAAGACCGTTTAAGCGGAAGATGTAGTCGAATCTGAGCTGGTCGTTTCCTTTTCCGGTACATCCGTGTCCGACTGCTTTTGCTCCTTCCTGCTTTGCAATCTTTGCGATTTCGGATGCGATAAGCGGTCTTGCGAGTGCGGTTCCCATCGGGTAGCCTTCGTAGAGTGCGTTTGCCTTGATTGCCGGGAAGACGTGTTCTCTTACGAATGCTTCCTTTAAGTCTAAGGTGTAGTGTTTGTCTGCGATGAGGTTTCCTTTGTCGGTTGCCATCTTTACTTCGGATTCCGGCTGTCCGACGTCGGCTGCAACAGTGATGACTTTGTCGTAGCCGTACATGTTCTTTAAGATTGGAACGCAAATTGAGGTGTCAAGTCCTCCGGAGAAGGCAAGAACAACAGTGCCTTTTCCGCCTTTCTGTGCTTCTTCAGTCATATTCGAATTACTCCAAATGGAATAGTGTATATTCATTTGATGTGTGAGATATTCAATGCTTGGGAATGCCTTTCAGCTTACAATCTCTATCCTTTATACGGTCCTGCGAGAAATTATAATGCATTATGGTACGCGTTAGAGCATCCCACATTTTAGTAAAAACCGAATCCGAGGCAAAACAGATTATGCAGAAACTTGCAGCAGGCGATGACTTCGCAAAGCTTGCAAAAATGTACTCCCAGTGCCCGAGCGGAAACGCAGGCGGCGACCTTGGATACTTCGGAAAAGGTCAGATGGTAAAGCCGTTCGAGACTGCATGCTTTAACGCAAAAGCAGGAGACGTTGTAGGTCCTGTCAAAACTCAGTTCGGTTACCACGTTATCAAAGTTGTTGATGTGAAGAACTAAGATGAACGCAAAGACCTTTGCCCGTCTGACTGCCGATTTATCTTCTGATGACTTTGCAAAGGTCGAGGATGCGGCAAATACGCTATGTGCTCTGCGCGATGCAAATGCCTATCCTCTTATTTTAGAGGCGCTTGAATGCGGCACTCCGATAGTACAGCGTGTCATGCTCTGGGCACTTCGAAACTACGAGCTGTCTGATTATGCTCAGTTTATGCCGTATGTGGCATCAGGTGATGATGATGTCCGGGAAGCTGCTCAGGTTCTTTTCATGGAAGGAGGGGATTTAGCATGCAAAGCTCTTGTGTCCTCTCTTTCCTCTGATAATATTGAGCTTCAGTACGCAGCAGTCGAAACTCTTGGGCAGATGAGAAGCGAGTGTGCTAAAAAACCGCTTGTATCTTCCCTATCTGCTTCTGCTCCTGAGGTCCGTGAGCTTGCTGCTTATTCTCTTTCCAGATTCGAGGGAGATGATGTAACTGACGCTCTTCTTTCCTGTCTGAGCGATGATTCCGCGGTTTGTATCGCCGCTTTGTCAGGTCTTCGCGGCCGGGTGCTTTCTTCTGATGCGCTTTTGTCTGTTATGCCGCTTTTGTCAAATGCGGATGCGCTTGTTCGGGCTTCTGCTGTGTATGTTTTAGATGCGGCAGTTCCTGACTCGGTGTCCTGTGATTCCGACGCCCGTGTACGCCGTGCGGCAGCGGAAGTGACCGATTCCGCGTCAATTCTTCGCGAGCTTCTTCTGGATACTGATTCTTCTGTTCGTACTGCAGCGGCTGATGCGGCAGGTAAGCGCGGTATGTGGATGGATGAGGTTTTGATTCCGATGCTCAAAGATGAGATGCCGGGAGTCCGCCGTGCGGCAGCGGCTGCTCTTTCTAATGCTGATGGAGATGTTGTTATCTCGGCTCTTGTTGAGGCTTTGAGTGATCCAAAGCCCGGTATCCGTGCTGCAGCTGCTAACTCTCTTGGTAAGATTGGAGGCGAGAAGGCGAAGGCGGCACTTGTCGAGGCTTCCAGGGTTAAGAATCCGATTCTGGCGGGCATTATTAAGAATGCTTTGTCAGAGCTCGAAAAGAGGGAGAGAGGGGAGTAGTTATCCCTCTTCTATTAAGAGGGCGGTTACCAGTTCGGTCCTGCTTGCGTATCCGATTTTTTCTGCGATTCTGTCGACGATTTTCATTTCATCGTTGGTTATTGTTACGTAACATATGAGTCTGTTCATGGTTTTTCCTTGAGTGTTTGTGGTACCAGGTATCAGGTACCAGGTACCACATGTACGGCAGAAAAGTATGCGCTGTGTTGGATGTTTTTCTCACACGGTTTCTATCGCGCTCGTTTTCTGTCTTGTTTTCATTAATATTCTTGATATGTTTAATACAAATT
>JAFOFB010000016.1 GCA_017387505.1 Methanocorpusculum sp. | reverse complement strand
GGAGCTGAGGTTTCGAAGCATGAGGTGGTGACGGTAACAGACATCCGCTCTCTTCTGCCGGATGCTGAAGCCGCTTTGTATGTCGTGGAGGGAGATGAGTTTGTAAGGTATGCGGTGGTTTGCCGATGAAGCACTGGTACTAATTTACAAAAACAGAATTAATACCGGGGAGCAGTGGAAAACAATCCAAAAACCACTGCTCCCGTATATTGCGGAGAACTGGAAATATTTTGATGCGTTTGAATCCAGCCTCCAAATAATCAATATGTCATAGGAGATGATAAAATATTCTGAGAATATACATCAAGCAGAAAACACAGAAAACAATCCAAAAATCCGGCTATAAAATGCCGACAGCCCATATCCAAACCGAATAAATGACAACCTGCTGTCACCATAACAGGAATCGAAACAGTCAGACTTTCCGGAAGCAGAACCTGTAAAACACCGCTTTCAAAGACCGCTTCCATCAAGATAAACATCGACACAAAGAAGATCAGAGTTCGGTAATCAACAGCCTTCAAAAGCTCAAAACGCTTCGAAGAGAACAGAAGAAGAGGAACTGCCCCTGCTGCCGCAATCCAGATAAACGAAACCTCGTATCCGAAAAATGAACAGGCAATCCTTGCCGCAACAGCGAAAAGAATCAAAGCAAAACTAACCATGCAGATTTTAGAAAGCCTCTCATCAAAAACACCCTCTAGCTTATCCATAACAACTGCGTCTGCCGAGATTCCGCGGGCGAGAATGAAGTAGGATAAAATCAGACAAAGCACTGACGGCACAACAAGATATACTGCAAACGTCACAAAAGCATCAGGAACTCCTGAAAGCGCAATCAAAAGATTCTGCGGATTTCCAATCGGAGTTGCCGCACTTCCAAACGTTACCGCAAAACAGAGAGCAAGAAGCATACGAACTGCAGGAATCCCAAACCTTACCGCACAAAACAGGGCAATCGGAGCACCAATTACAGCCACCGTATCATTCATGAAAAGGGCTGAAGCAACCGCTGTTGTCAGCATAAAAATCAGCATAACCTGCCGCTTGTTATTCGCTTTCGTAAAACCCTTTAGAACAATACTGTGAAGAAGCCCTGACTTATCCAGAGCCGCCCCGAACACAAACATCCCGAAAAGAAAAGCAATAACATCCAATTGAACCGCAGAAACTGCCGATGGTATAGATATCGTCTGCAGAACTAAAGCAAAAACCGCCCCCGCAGTCATAATTCCCCAGATTGGAAGGCGGAACTTTCCAACACGGCGGACCATAATCAGTAAAAAAACAACTGCTAAGATTCCAACCGCGGTCAGATTCATAAAAAAAGTTAGTGTCCGAGAATGATCTCGATGGATGAAACGTTTGTTGTTCCCTCGTCAGTCTCAACTGAATCTGTCGAGATGGACACATTCTTCTTTACCACATCAGATAAGAACTGCCTGGTTACAATCTCTGCGGTATCTACTGCACGAACAATTGACTTGCCGCGTGCCTTAATGATAACCTCATCAGCCCCGCTGTTGAACTGTGTTACAACAGCCAGACAGTAGTTCATAACCGGCTTGGTTCCGACAAAGATGATGTTATCCTGCATGAGACTCAGATGTATTTTAAGGTGTGCAGGAGTTCAGCGTTGAGAACGGATGCGCCTGCCGCTCCGCGGATGGTGTTGTGACCCATTGCAACGAAACGGATGCCTTCTCTAACACGTCCGACAGATACGGTCATTCCGTTTCCTCTGTTTCTGTCAAGGCGCGGCTGCGGGCGGTTGTCATCGTCTAAGTATAAGACACTCTTCTCCGGCTGGGTTGGAAGTCCCTTAAACGGTGCTTCCCAGGTCTTGAATGCATCAATGACCTCATCAACAGAAGCCTTGACATCAATCCAGACGTTTAAGGTATGTCCGTCGATGACAGGGACACGGTTGCAGGATGCGGATACTGTAAACGGAGCTCCGGTGATTTTTCCATTCTCAAAAGTTCCGAGAATCTTGTTTGCCTCGCGTGCCATCTTCTCTTCTTCTCCGCCAATGTAGGGGATAACATTGTCGTAGATTCCAAATGCCGGAACGCCGTCAAAACCTGCTCCGGAGATTGCCTGCATAGTTGCTACATTGATATTGGTAAACTCGAACTTTCTAAGCGGAGCTAATGCAGTTGCGAGCATAATGGTGGAGCAGTTCGGGTTGGTTACAATAAATCCGTCACGCTTCTCTCTCTGAACATCGATTAATGCTGCATGCTCAGGGTTGACCTCTGCAATCATTAACGGGACATCTTCGGTCATTCTGTGAGAGCTTGCGTTACTGCATACTCCAACACCTGCATCTGCGATATCTGATTCAAGCTTGGTTGCGATATCTGCCGGCATTGCAGAAAAGACAATGTCACAGTCCTTTACTGCATCAACAGTCGTCGGGGAAACGACTAACTCGCCGACGGATTCCGGGAACGGGGAATCAAGACGCCAGTTGACAACAGAGCCGTATGTCTTTCCGGCAGAACGCTCCGATGCTGTAAGCGTGGTTAAATTGAACCATGGGTGGTTTGCGAGGAGCTGGACAAAACGCTGTCCGACGGCTCCTGTAGCACCAAGAACACCTACGTTAATCATGAGGGAATATATTGGTTCTCACTCATAATAAGGAGATGTGTTTTATAGTCTCCAAAGTCCTGCATGATGTTACAGTCGGTAATCTTTAAACGTGATTATTTACATACGTTAGTAGGAGATTTTTACAAAATGGAAAGAATGGTAGGAACCGTTGTTCGTGGTATCCGCGCTCCAATTATCAGAAGCGGGGATGACCTGACGAAGATTGTAACGGACTCAGTTTTCCTTGCTGCAGAATCCGAGGGCTTTTCCCTGCAGGATCATGATGTTGTTGCTGTCACCGAGGCTGTTGTTGCCCGCGCTCAGAACAACTATGCAACCGTTGAAGATATTGCATCCGACGTCCGCGCAAAACTGGGCGGGGAGACTATCGGTGTTATTTTCCCAATTCTTTCCCGCAACCGTTTTGCAATCTGCCTGCGCGGTATTGCAATGGGTGCTAAAAAGGTTGTTCTCATGCTGTCCTACCCGTCCGATGAGGTTGGAAACCACCTTATCTCCTGGGACCAGCTTGATGAGAAGGGAATTAACCCGTTTTCTGATGTTTTAACACTTGAGAAGTACCGCGAGTTATTCGGATGCTGTCTGCACCCGTTCACCGGTGTCGATTATATCGATTACTACTCTGATTTAATCCGCGGATGCGGGGCAGAAGTAGAGGTTATCTTCGCAAATGACTGCCGCGCGGTTCTTCCGTATGCAAAGCGTGTCTTAACCTGTGATATCCACACCCGCGAGAGAACAAAGCGTCTCTTAAAGGCCGCAGGAGCAGAGATTGTCTTAGGTCTTGATGACATCATGACCGCATCTATTGACGGAAGCGGATACAACGACCAGTATGGTCTGCTTGGTTCAAACAAGGCAACCGAGGATAAACTGAAGCTGTTCCCAAGAAACTGTCAGCCGTTTGTTGAAGCTGTTCAGCAGGTAATTCTTGACAAAACCGGAAAGGTTGTTGAGGTTATGGTTTACGGTGACGGAGCATTCAAGGATCCGATGGGAAAGATCTGGGAACTTGCAGATCCTGTAGTTTCTCCGGGATACACCGCAGGACTTTCCGGTCAGCCGAATGAGCTTAAACTGAAATACTTAGCTGACAATGACTTTGCAAACCTCGAAGGCGAGGAACTAAAAGCAGCAATTAAAGACTCCATCCGCTCGAAGAAAGACAATTTAACCGGTTCAATGGCTTCTCAGGGTACAACTCCAAGAAGACTTACTGATTTAATCGGTTCTTTATGTGACTTAACTTCCGGAAGCGGCGACAAAGGAACTCCAATCGTTCTGATTCAGGGTTACTTTGATAATTACATCTCTGAGTAAAATCAGGGATTAATACTATTTTTCGTTTTAAATTATTAAAAAAAAAGATTTAGAGATACTCTAAACCGTTCATGTACGGCTGGAGTACTTTTGGAACTTCAACTCTTCCGTCTTCTAGCTGGTAGTTTTCAAGGATGCAGCGAAGTGCTCTGGATGTTGCAACTGCTGTGGAGTTTAAGGTGTGGAGCCACTGTTTGGATTCGAAGTCGTGTGCATCGCGGACACGGATGTTTAAGCGGCATGCCTGGTATGCAGTACAGTTGGAGCAGGAAACAACTTCGCGGTATTCGTTGTCTCTTGGCATCCATGCTTCGATATCGTATTTCTTTGCGGCAACGGTTCCGATGTCTCCGGTACAGATGTTTACAACATGGTATGGGAGTTCGAGTTTGGTGAAGATTTCTTCTGCGTTTGCGAGGAGTTCTTCGTGGTATTTCCAGGAGTCTTCCGGCATACAGTAGATGAACTGTTCAATCTTGGTGAACTGGTGGACACGGAAGAGACCGCGGGAGTCAAGACCGTGTGCTCCAATTTCTCTTCTAAAGCACGGGGAGACACCGACCATCTTGAGCGGTAAGTCCTTTTCTTCGAAGATTTCGTCCTGATACATTGCAGCCATCGGGTGTTCTGCGGTTGCGATTAAGTATGCGTCGTCATCTTCAATCTTGTACATGACTTTTTCGAAGTCTGCAAGGTCGGTTACTTCTTCGTAGGATTTGCGGTTAATCATGTACGGCGGAATTACCGGGGTGTATCCTTTTGCGATGATTGTATCGAGTGCAAAGCGCTGAAGTGCTAAGTCAAGCATTGCGAGGTTTCCTTTGAGGAAGTAGAAACCGGATCCGCTGATTTTGGTTGCACGCTCGAAGTCTGCCCAGCCGTTTTCTGCTGCGAGTTCTCCGTGGTTTTTCAGTTCGAATCCAAAGTCGCGCGGTTTTCCAACAGTTTTGACAACAACGTTTTCGGTGTCGTCTTTTCCGAATGGTACGGATTCGTGGAGGATGTTTGGAAGACGCATCAGATAGTATTTCATCTGGTCGACGGCTTCTGCCATTTTGTCGTCGTTTTCCTTAATCTTTGCCGGGAGTTCTTTTGCTTCGACAAAGAGCGGTTTCGGGTCTTCGCCTGCTTTTTTGGCAGCGTTGATGTCTTTTGCTATCTGGTTTCTCCGGGCTCTGAGCTCGTTGTTTTTGCCTTCGAGTTCACGCTTGAGAATATCGAGTTCGAGGACAGTATCGACCCATGCGAGTTTTTCTGTGTCCTGACGTTTTTCTAAGTCAGCACGGATAATTTCCGGGTGGGCTCTTACAAATTTGATATCGAGCATAGTTGTCTATATATGTGTGTGTTTGGTATAGAATAGGGTTTCCACAGAAGAGAAGATTCATTATGCTGCGGGGCAAATAGTTGGAGTAGGAATGGAGAAGAAACAGGTCTCGAACTACATGACCCACGATGTGGTTAGTGTGGATGTGTCACAGAATGTAGGCGATGTTATCCGTCTGATTAAGACTACGAAACATGATGGTTTCCCGGTTGTTCGCGATGGACGTGTTGTTGGTTATATCTGTGCTAGAGACATTATCGGTGAGCATCCTGAGATTCGGGCAGATCAGAGGATGACCCGTCATACTATTACGGCAAATCCGACGACGACTGTTACTGAGGTTGCACGCAGAATTTTCAGGACTGGTATTCAGAAGCTTCCGGTTGTTGATTCTGATATGATGCTTAAGGGAATTATTTCTAATCTGGATGTTATCAGGTCTCAGATTGAGCGTGTAACTCCGGAGAAGGTTTTTAATTTCCAGCGTGCTCTTCAAACACTCTACAATGTGGGCTCAACTCTGAAGCGTGAGATGGTTCCGGTTTCTGCGGTTCATCCGACTCAGTCTGCTGTTCATCAGGATGAGCTTGACGGTAGGATGTATGAGCTTCAGAAGCGTTTAGCCGAGCCTGTTATTGTTGTTTCAGCCGGTGACCGCCTGATTTTGGTTGATGGTCACCACAGGGCTGTGGCTGCTCAGAAGTTAGGTGTTGAGATGCTCGATGCTTATGTGGTTTCTCTTGAGCGTGATATGGAACTTGGTCTTGAAAAGACTGCACGTTCGATGGGTATCTATACTCTGGCTGATGTGAAGGTGGATACTTCTCCTGAGCGTTCTCTGGTTGCGCCAACTCATCCGGGTCTTATTTCGACTGAGAAGAAGCTTGTTCACGAGTATATGACGGTCGATGTTATCAGTCTTGAGGCTTCGCAGACTGTAAAGGATGTTATTTCTAAAATTCGAATAACAGGCCACGATGGTTTCCCGGTTTTGTCGAATGGTAAAGCTGTTGGGTTAATTGCCGCCCGTGATATAGTTGGGGCTAAGGCTTCGGATAAGATTGCTCCTCTGATGCAGCCTGTTATTTTGAAGACTATGCCTGATGAGTCGATGACTGATGTTGCCCGTAAGATGTTTCGGTTCTGTGTTCAAAAGCTTCCTGTTGTTGGTTCTGACGGGAAGTTTGTGGGGCTTATTACGAATGCGGATGTTATCAGGTCTCAGATTGAGCGTGTGACGCCGGAGAAGGTTTTTGATTATATGCATACGTTAAAGACGCTTTATGGTTTGGCTCCTCATTTGTCCCGCGGGACTGTTCCTGTAAGACAGCTTATTCCAACTCAGGATAAGGTGTATATGGATGAGTTGGACGGTAGAGGTTACGAGATTCAAAAAGGGTTGGCTGAGCCGTTAATTGTTGTCCGCCGCAGGGGAAGGCTTTTGGTGGTTGACGGTCACCACAGAGCTGTGGCTGCTAATCGTATGAAGGTTCCTATGCTTGATGCGTATATTTTGGATATTGATTCGGATGTTGAGCTGGGTATTGAAAAGACTGCACGCAATATGCGTCTTTGGAGCCTGGATAATGTCCGGATTATGGATGAGTCGAAGCATTCGATTCTTGGATAAATTCCTCTTTTTTCATTAACCTACTCAGAAGATATATTTCCTGACAGGACAAACCATATAGCACAAATTCTTGAGCTGAACCTATGGAGAAAGTAATTATCACAGTCGTCGGTCATGATACCGTTGGTATCATCGCCAAAGTTTGTACCTACCTCTCAAACATCAAAGTAAATGTCGAAGACATTTCCCAGACCATTGTTCAGGGGTACTTCAATATGATGATGATTGTCGACACCAGCGCATCTGACATCGCCTTTGGCGACATGGTGCAGGAACTCGAAAAAATCGGAGAGGAGATTGGTGTCATCATCCGCTGTCAGCGCGAAGAAATTTTCACCCGCATGCACCGTATCTGAGGTGAATCATGATTAATATCTTCGAGGTCAATGAGACCAACACCATGATTCAGGAAGAGAAGCTTGATGTCAGAACAATTACGCTCGGCATCAGCCTTCTCGACTGCTGTGACACAAACTTAGACGAGTTAAACCGTAAAATCTACGAAAAGATTACAACCGTTGCAAAAGATCTCGTCAAGACCGGAGAACAGATTGAGCTCGAGTTCGGCATCCCAATCGTCAACAAAAGAATCTCTGTAACTCCTATTGCATTAGTTGGAGCTCAGGCCTGCAAGTCTCCTGAGGACTTTGTGACCATCGCAAAGACCTTAGACCGTGCCGCAGAAGAAACCGGAGTAAACTTCCTTGGCGGATACTCTGCACTCGTCTCCAAAGGAATGACTCAGGCTGATGAGTTCCTCATCCGCTCTATCCCGCAGGCACTTGCTGAGACCGAGAGAATTTGCAGTTCTGTAAATATCGGTTCAACCAAGACTGGAATTAATATGGATGCAGTCCGCTTAATGGGTGAGATTGTAAAAGAAACTGCAGAGAAAACCGCAGACCGTGACTCTCTTGGATGTGCAAAACTCGTTGTTTTCTGCAACGCACCAGACGACAACCCGTTCATGGCAGGAGCATTCCACGGAGTTACCGAAGGCGATGCAGTTGTAAACGTTGGTGTCAGCGGCCCGGGTGTAGTCAAGCACGCCTTAACCAAAGTTCATGGAGAAAACTTCGAGACCCTCTGTGAGACCATCAAGAAAACCGCATTCAAGGTAACTCGTGTCGGTCAGCTCGTCGCACTCGAAGCATCCGAACGTCTTGGCGTTCCATTTGGAATTGTTGACTTATCCCTCGCCCCGACTCCGGCAATCGGCGACAGTGTTGCTGAAATTTTAGAGGAGATGGGATTAGAGTCTGTTGGAGCTCCTGGAACTACCGCAGCTCTTGCTCTCTTAAACGATCAGGTAAAGAAGGGTGGAGTTATGGCCAGCTCTTTCGTTGGCGGACTTTCCGGTGCATTCATCCCGGTCAGTGAAGACCAGGGAATGATTGACGCAGTAAACCGCGGAGCACTCACTCTCGAAAAGCTTGAGGCAATGACCTCTGTCTGTTCTGTTGGTCTGGATATGATTGCAGTTCCAGGAAACACCCCGGCAACAACAATCGCAGGAATTATTGCAGACGAAGCAGCCATTGGTATGATTAACCAGAAGACAACCGCAGTCCGCTTAATCCCGGTTATTGGAAAAGATGTCGGAGATACAGTTGAGTTTGGAGGTCTCTTAGGATACGCACCAATCCAGCCGGTAAACAAGTTCGGCTGTGCAGAGTTTGTCTCAAGAGGCGGAAGAATCCCGGCACCGATTCACAGCTTCAAGAACTAAATATCCCTATTACTTTTTTTTGAAAAATAGAATTGGTAACTTAGATTATTACCATATTTCTAGGATGCAGAAGCTCCACATCCATTCCTGTTGTAAGCTCAATAGACCTCTTGAACTCTGTTAAATCCTGCTCGATTGCAGGGAATGTATTGTAATGCATCGGAATCACAAGAGGAGCTCCGACAAACTCTGCGGCCATCATTGCCTCAGCAGGCCCCATTGTGTAGTGTCCTCCTGCCGGAAGAAGAGAAACATCCGGATGATAGAGAGAGCCAATCAGTTTCATGTCAGAGAAAAGTCCTGTGTCCCCTGCATGATAAACGCAGGCTCCATCCATCTGAATAACAAATCCGCAGGGTTCTCCCATATAGACAGGAACACCGTTCTCTTCAAGAGAGTTCGAGTGTTCGGCATGAACCATGGTGATTTTTACACCGTCTTCCTCAACAGTTCCGCCGATGTTCATGCCTACAGCATCAACACCTTTGTTTCTAAGCCATCCGGCAAGTTCGTGTGATGCATAAGTTCTTGGGAACTTCTCTGCGAAATCTCCTAAATGGTCTGCGTGCGCATGGGTAATCAGCACAATATCTGCATCAATATTTTCTCCAAGCGGCATCGGGTCGATTGCGATTTTCTTCGAGCCTGAAAGGATAAAGCAGGCGTGACCTGCGAAGGTAATCTCCATGTTTACTAGTATGCAAACGACTCTTTTATTTCTTTCGTACCGTATGATTCATATTTTTATGTAACTAACTTGTAAGAATTATGTACCGCGTTGTTGAAAACCCGACACATCAGAAGATGCTGATGCTAATCTCAGCCTTTGCTATCTTCATGGACAGTCTGGACAGTTCCATTGTAAATGTCGCAATGCCTGTAATCGCTGCAGAGTACGGCATCGATATTTCTGCCGGTTCATGGATTGTTATGGCATACCTGCTCATAATGGCAGGATTTATTTTAGCATTCGGACGGGTTGCAGACAACGGAAAAATACGCGAAGTCTTTTCGATAGGATTCTTCATCTTCGCGGCAGGTTCGCTTCTTTCAGCAATTTCACCAATTCTTTCTGTGATGATTATAGCCCGCGGTATCCAGGGCCTTGGAGCTTCCATGATTGCAGCGGCAGCACCTCTTTTAATCACCAGATTCCTTCCTGAAGGAAAACGCGGACTTGGGATGGGAGTTATTGCAACAACCGGAGGTATTGCTTTTACATTCGGACCGCCGCTTGGAGGACTTCTTACAGCATTTCTTTCATGGCACTGGATTTTCCTAATCAACGTTCCAATCGGAATCGCGGCAATTCTTCTGGCCCGCACTGTAATCCCGAAGCCTGAAACCAAACCTGAAAAGAAGCCGTTTGACTGGAAGGGAACATGGCTTATGTTTGCTGCGATTGCTTCAATCATCCTCTTCCTCGAAAGAGGGCCGGTCCTTGGATGGACAAGCGTCGAAAGCATTGTTACAGGTACAGTCTTTACTGTATCTATTATCTGGTTCACCATCCACTCACTGAAATCAGACAATCCCCTGCTGAATGTCAGAATCTTTAAGAGCTGGAAGTTCAGTGCTGTTGCGACCTCATATTTACTGACCTGCGGAGTGTTTGCCGGTGTAATGTATATGGTCCCGTACTATATGCAGACCTCATTATCCCTTGATGCCGCAGTATCCGGTTTCCTTCTGATGATTTCGGCAGTAATCACAGCTCTTGTAGGAATTCCTGTTGGAGCCTGGAGCGATAGAATCGGATGTAGAACTCCGTGTATCTTAGCGGCAGTTTTTAGAATCTCGTTCTGTCTGATTCTGCTCTTTATCATACCTCAGTGGGGAGTTATCGCTCTTCTTCCGGCTCTTGTCTGCATGGGTCTTGCCTTTGGAATTTCAGGAGGGCCTGCAACAACCCGTATTGTGCAGTTCGCACCAAAGGGAGAGGAAGGGGCTGGAACCTCTGTTATGATTACAACGGACTTCCTTGGAGGAGTTATCGGTGTTGCCGCATATGTTGTGATGTTCTCCTTTGCAGTCCCGCAGTCCATCGGAGTTCCTGTAACTTCCCTTAGCTCTGAACTGTTCTTAACAGGTTTCCACGCAACAGCAGCCTTAGGTCTTGTCTTTGGAATTATCACGCTCATTCTGTCTGCCGCCGTTCCAAATCTTATTGCACGGCGCGAGTCTGAGTGAGCATGAAAATACCGCCTGATTTAAAGGCTATATAAGTGATGTGACACGTAAGTATTATGACGTCTGGGACTTCATTAATATAAACATGAGTGATAATGCATATTCTTCTCTGAAGATTGAGAATATCGTTGCATCTGGAGTTATTGCAGATGAGATTGATCTTGCAGAGATTTCCAGCAAGATTGAGGGATGTGAACTCAATACCAAACGTTTCCCGGGAGCAGTCTACCGTATCGATGAACCGCGTATGGCATCCCTTATCTTCTCCTCCGGAAAAGTTGTCTTAACCGGTATCAGAAATGAAGAGTCCCTTGGAGAAGGTTTAAACAAGGTTCTTTCCTCCTTAAAGGAAGCAGGCGTCAACATCCTTCCAGTCCCGAAGGTAGCTGTTACCAACATTGTCTGTTCTTACGATATCGGACGTTTCATCAACTTAAACCGCGTTGTTGCAAAGCTTTCCTTAGAAGCAATCGAGTACGAGCCGGAACAGTTCCCGGGCCTTGTCTACAGAATTAAAGACCCGAAGATTGTTGTTCTCCTCTTCTCCTCCGGAAAGATTATCTTAACCGGCGGTAAGAACTTAACCGATGTAAAGAAGGGTCTTGATGTCTTAGAGGCAAGCATCAAGGACGTTCTTGCAGAACAGAAATAATATCAGAGATTTTATCTCACTTTTTTTACCATTTCATTTGCCTCATACCAAAGCCTGATATATCGTTCCTGCGAACATTAACTGATGAAAAATCTGGTTGTAAAAGGAGCAAGACAGCACAACCTAAAAGATATCTCTGTCTCTCTCCCCCGCGACAAATTAACGGTCATCACAGGAGTTTCCGGATCCGGCAAATCCACACTCGCCTTTGATACCATCTACGCCGAAGGCCAGAGACGTTATGTTGAGTCACTCTCAGCCTATGCACGGCAGTTTTTGGGACAGATGACCAAGCCTGATGTGGACTCAATCGAAGGCTTATCTCCATCTATTGCTATCGAGCAGAAGACAACATCAAAAAATCCGCGCTCTACAGTCGGCACTGTAACGGAAATCTACGACTACCTCCGTCTCCTTTTTGCAAGAATCGGAGTTCCGCACTGCCCGAAACACAAAGTCAGAATCGAATCGAGAACCCCTGAGCAGATAGCTGACGCCATAATCAGCGACTATTCGGGAATGGTTACCATCCTGGCTCCTGTTATCCGCAAAAAGAAGGGAACCTACGAACAGCTCTTCAAAGACTTAAATGCCCAGGGCTTTACCCGCGTCAGAGTTGACGGGCAGATATTCAGAACCGACGACGAAATAAAACTCGGCCGCTACATCATGCACAACATCGATATCGTCATCGACCGCTGTGACACCGAAGATAAAAGCCGGATTAACGATGCAGTCGAAACCGCTCTCGTCCATGCCGAGGATGGGCTTGTTTACGCAAACTCGGGAGCAGACGAGAAGGACTCTGTATATTCCGCACGCCTTGCATGTCCAATCTGCGGACTTTCCTTCGAAGAGCTTCAGCCGAGAATGTTCTCTTTCAACAGCCCGTTTGGAGCATGTCCGACATGTAACGGACTTGGCTTCCAGATGATTTTCGACCCTGACTTAATCATCTCGGACAAAAACCTCTCAATCGCTGACGGGGCTGTAAACGTCTACAAAAACTTCCTCGACGGATACCGCGTGCAGTTCTTAGACGCAGTCGCAAAACACCTCGGCTTTACCTTAATGACTCCGATTAAGGACTTAACAGAAGAGCAGTACAACGGGCTGATGTATGGTGTATCTGAGCAGATGAGATTCAAGCAGGTCTCAAAGAATGCAGAGTTCGCCTACAATGGAACATGGGAGGGACTTCTTCCGCAAACCGAGCGTCTCTACCGCGAAACAAAGTCCGATTACAGAAAGGAGGAGCTTGAAAAGTACATGCGCATCCTGCCGTGTCCGACCTGTCATGGAAAACGTCTCAAAGACACTGTCCTCGCTGTAAAAATCGCTGACAAGTCGATTGCTGATGTTACAGATATGTCGATTGATGAAGCTCTTGAGTTCTTCAGAACTATCGAGCTTTCCTCAAAGGATGAGGAGATTGCAAGACTCATCCTTCGCGAAATCGACTCACGCTTAAAGTTCCTAAAAGAAGTAGGTCTTGGATATCTCACGCTCTCGAGAAGCGCCGGTTCTCTTTCAGGAGGCGAGGCACAGAGAATCAGGCTTGCAACTCAAATAGGCTCAAACCTTATGGGTGTTTTATATATCCTGGATGAACCGTCAATCGGTCTTCACCAGAGAGACAACCAGAAACTGATTGCAACATTAAAACATCTAAGAGATATTGGAAACACGGTGGTCGTTGTCGAACATGACGAGGACACAATTCTTGCGGCCGATTACGTAATCGACATTGGCCCGGGGGCCGGAATTTACGGAGGAGAGGTCACAGCCGCCGGAACTCCTGAGGAAATCGCCAAAGCAAAGGACTCACTTACAGGAAAGTATCTGTCTGGAGAACTTACAATCCCTGTTCCAAAAACCCGCCGCACATCAGACAAGTTCCTTAGAATCTCCGGATGCAGCGAGAACAATCTCAAAAATGTCACTGCCGAGATTCCGTTTGGAACACTTACTGTTGTCACCGGAGTGTCAGGCTCTGGAAAATCCACACTTATCTACGACACACTCTATCAGGCTCTAAGAAAAGAGCTGAACAGAGTAAAGGTAAATCCCGGAAAATACGAGGAACTTTCCCTCGACAATGAAATTGAGAATGTTATTGTAATCGACCAGTCTCCAATCGGAAGAACACCAAGGTCAAACCCTGCAACATACACAAAAGTCTTTGATGAAATCAGAAAGGTCTTCTCTGAAACAACAGAGGCAAAAATCAGAGGTTACGGTCCTGGACGTTTCTCCTTTAACGTAAAAGGCGGACGCTGCGAGGCATGCTGCGGTGACGGGGTTATGAAGATTGAGATGAACTTCCTGCCTGACGTGTACGTAGAGTGCGAAGAGTGTAAAGGAGCACGCTACAACTCCGAGACCCTTGAAGTAAAGTACAAAGGCAAATCCATCTCTGATGTTTTGCAGATGAGTGTTGATGAGGCTTTGGAGCTTTTCGAAAACAGACAGGGTATCAAAGCAAAACTCCAGACCTTGGCAGATGTTGGTCTCGGCTACATCAAACTTGGCCAGAGCTCTACCACCTTATCCGGCGGTGAGGCACAGAGAATCAAACTCACCCGTGAACTTGCAAAACGCTCGGGAGGCAAGACTGTCTATATCTTAGACGAGCCGACAACAGGTCTCCATTTCCATGATGTCAAGAAGTTAATCGGTGTCTTAAACAGCCTTGTTGAAAAAGGAAACACGGTAGTTGTAATCGAGCACAACTTAGATGTCATCAAATCTGCCGACTACATCATCGACTTAGGCCCTGAGGGAGGAAATGCAGGAGGCAGAATTATTGCAAAAGGCACTCCCGAAGAGGTTGCAAAAGTAAAGAGGAGCTATACCGGACAGTTCCTGAAAAAGATTCTTGGGGAATAATCCTCAGGGATTTTTAATAATCTTATTTTTCAACGTTGCGATTACAGTACTTCGCTAATTAGTAAAAAACACAGATGGGCACTGATTCAACACAGATGTAAAAATTAGTGAACTGCCAGGCTCGCGGTGGAAATATCTTACATTCAAATAAAGACAGAGAATCTCTTTTAAAAAAATAGATGTTGTTAGAAATTATTTTTTAATTTACCAAAGCCCTGCAGTAAGCCAGTCCCATGAATCGGATACCGCACAGCAGATGATAAATCCGATAATCGCACATCCGTTAATCATAGGAAGTCCAGGCTGTGGTTTTCCGGACTTCATCGGAATTGAGAGAAGGATTAAACCGACAGCAGAACCGAGAAGAGCTCCAAGAACCGGAAGAGTGATTCCAAGAACAGACAACCCCTCTGCATAAACCTGTGCGGAGACGACAAGAATTCCAGGCATAATCATTATCACCCATACCAATCATGTATGCACTTCTTTCGCTCTTGTCTCCTTTGGTTGAGAGACCGTCTCTTCGGTAGGAGTACTTCAGAGTCTTTGGCACAAGAAACATAATCGGCATCTTCTGCTGCATAACACCGTCTGCTAAAGTCAGCATATGTTTTGTCTTGTGTACTGCAACATAGTCATAGACAATCAGCAGAATAAGCAGAACGATAACCGGGATTGGCGAGAGTGAAATTCCAAAAATTGCCGCACATCCTGCTGAAGTGATAATACCTACTGCATCGATTATGAACCACTCAGGATAGAACACAAGCAGAAGAATTCCGCCGATTCCAATCACAATCGAGATAACATATGCCGCAAATTCCGGAACAAATGGGCATATGAGGGTAAACACCACATAGTAGATAACTGCGGCCAGCGAGAGCGCAATAATCGCGCTTATGACACTGCGTGCTTTTTTGCGAATAAGAAGGAGAAGAATCGCTGTAAACACCAGCATTAAGAAGATGAAGAAAATTACATTTCCAACCGAGTCCGGATTCTCAAACGCAAAAAGACCGGCACTCTGCATAGGGTTGATTAAAAGAACAGCAAAAATATTTGCCGCAATCATCAAAAGAACCATGCCAGCATAGGCAAGGATTTCCGAAAACTTTCTCCCCTTCATAGAGTTGACTAATTATATGCTGTCTCGTAAATTAAACATATGTAGATTGAAAACACGCTTCAAGGCGTTAAACTTAATAATTATTGTCACCCAGATAAACTCATGAATATTCGAGACATCATCCCTGAGATATTATTAATCGTCTTAATGGCAATCTCGGGAATTGTAGTTGTCAGCCGCTTATGGCAGGATGCCTTAATCGCTGTGGGAATTCTCGTACTGATTTTATGTTTCGGCGGACTTCTTCTCCAGCTCATCATCCGTGTCAGAAGACTTGAAGAAGAGTCTATCCACCGTGAAAAGATGATGCGCGCAGCAATGGAAGATTTAGGACGCCAGCTTGTTGCAAAGCAGGATAAGACTTCCCAGACGGTTGTTGAGGCTGTAGGCAGTCTGAAATCCAGGATGTACCGCTAATGGGAGTAGCTCTCCGGGCGCTTCTTGATGGATGCATTGAGAGCCCTGGCTGGGATGGTATAGGAGGAATTGCGGCAATTGATGCCTACAATGCCCTCTATCAGTTTTTATCAGGAATCCGTCAGGCTGACGGAGCTCCTTTAATGGACGAGGAAGGAAGAATCACTTCTCACCTGAGCGGTCTGTTATTCCGTACTGCAAATCTTGTCGAGAAAAATATAACTCCTGTATATGTCTTCGACGGAAAGCCTCCTGAGTTCAAGACGGCAACTCTTGAAAAGCGCCGGCAGGTCAGAGAAAATGCCGCAGCCGAGTATGAACGTGCTGTAAAAGAAGGTGATTCTGAGGCTGCAAGAAAGTATGCGATGGCCTCTTCGAAGGTTGATGCATATGTAAAAGACTCCGCAAAGGAACTTTTGACAGCTCTTGGAATCGCATGGATTCAGGCCCCGTCCGAAGGAGAAGCCCAGTCTGCCTTCATGACTCAGAAGGGCGACGTGACATATGCAGTCTCTCAGGATTATGACTCGCTTCTTTTCGGATGCGAAACACTTGTTCGAAACGTTACAATTTCCGGCAAGCGTCGTATTCGCGGAAAAGTAATCTCTGTATATCCGGAGCGTCTGACGCTGTCTGACACTCTTTCAAAACTTGAACTCACCCGCGAGGAGTTAATCCAGGCAGCTCTCTTGATTGGAACAGATTACAACTCAGGGGTTTCCGGTATAGGTCCAAAGAAAGCTCTTAAAATAATTCGTGCCGGAAACTTCTATGAGAAAATCGAGGAGTCGGAAAATTCTGCACCTCCAAAGGAGTTAATCGGGTATTTCCTGAATCCTGAGGTTACAACAGATTATGAAATTAAAAGCCGTTCTGCAGACCGCGATAAGGTTATGGAAATTCTCTGCGAAGAGCATGGATTTACTTATGAAAGGGTGAATGCAGGCTTAGAGCGTCTCGGTTCGAAGAAGGGTCAGGCCACACTTGATGCGTGGTTCTAATCTCTTATTTTTTGCCGCTTTCTAGTTGTATTTATCCAAAAAATATCATAGGTAAAGTATGAACCGCTCACTTTACCTCTGGCAGATTGCCGGTTTTTTATTTGTTTCAATTATCGGGACACTTCTTCATTTCACATATGATTTGAGTGCTCAAAACTTCGCAGTCGCTCTATTCTCAGCAGTTAATGAATCTGTGTGGGAACACATGAAACTCTTCTTCTTCCCGGTTGTTTTCTTTGCGCTGATTGAGTATTTCTTCTGGGGAAAACAGAATAAACACTTTTGGAGTATAAAACTTCGGGGAGTTGTTCTTGGTATTGTCTTAAACATTGTATTGTACTATCTCATATCAGGAGCTTTTGGAATTTCTTCACTCTTAGTTGATGTTGTTCTCTTCTATGTGATTATTGCAGTTGTGTTCCTGTATGAAACCTATATGCTCAAAAAACCGCGTGATGTAAAAATATCAGAGCGTACTGCTCTTATTCTGTTTTGTGTGATTGCGTTATGTTTTGTAATTTTTACCTTCCTCACACCACAGGTTCCGCTTTTTGAGGCAGCAGGTACGTATGGTATTTAAAAAAAGAAAGGGACAATCCCTTTTTTATGCCGAAGAATCATCTATCCGCTTTGGAAGTTCACAGACCAGTCCGCTGTCACATAAGAATATCGGAAGCATCCTTCCAAGAGATCCTTCGTCTCCAATCACCACAACAGTATCTCCTTTCATCAGAATTGTCTCTACGTCTGGAGATACAACAGCGTCTGCTTCTCCGTGGCGTATTACAGCAAGTACTGAGATTCCGTACTGTTTTCTCAGATGAATCTCACAGAGTTTCTTTCCGCATGCAACACAGCCTTCTTCAACTCTTACATGCTCGACCTTTGCCATCTCTGAAGATAAACGGTCGTCCGCCTGCTTTGCACGAACCTTTAATGAGTCGATGATGGTTGTTCTGTCTCCGTCCGGGATGCTTGTTTTATGCGGGATTTCGATGTACTTGTTATACAGCTCGGTTCTGATTTCCTTACTGAACTGCTCGATGTCCTGAATCGGCATGTTATTGCTCATTAAGATACGGCGGAAAATCTGGATGGCAGATTCTCTTTCATCGACAATTACCTCGTCAGCTCCAAGGTGGTAGAGCTCTGATGTTTCTGAGATGAACTTCGAGCGGGTAATGATAGATACCTGCGGGTTTAAGCGGCGGGCGGCTGTGATGATTCCCTTAACAGAATCCATATGCGGGATTGTGATAGCGATTGTTTTAGCGGTTCGAATCTCTGCATACTCAAGGACAGCTTCACGGCTTGCATCACCGTAGATGATGTTTTCTCCGCGTGCTTTCTCGCGGGCAACGGTGTCTGCGTTGAGTTCTAAGATGATGTATTGGATATTCATCCGCTTTAATGCCTTTGCAACATACTGTCCGCCAAGGCCGTAACCTACGATGATTTCATGATCGGTCTTTAGAATCTGATTCTCGTTATCTTCATCCTCTACTTTTGGTGCGAAGTATTTGTTTACAATCTTTGGAGCAAGCTGAACCAGGAACGGAGTTGACGCCATTGTTACGATGGAGATTGCAAGGAAAATCTGGTAGATTTCATTGTTCAGAATGCCTGCGGCAAGACCGGTTGAACCAAGGATGAATGAGAATTCTCCAATCTGGGCAAGACCTACTGCGGAGAGAATAGCAGCTCCGGTGGCCACTCCTAAAGCTTTGACAGATACGAAGTTTAAGATGAACTTTCCAATGAGGAGAATTACGGCAATTCCTGCGATTGCGAGAAGGTGTTCCCAGAGGAAATGAAGATTAAGCATCATACCAATCGAAACGAAGAAGACTCCGGTTAAGATGTTGCGAAGAGGCATAATCTGTCCGACAACTTCGTGGCTGTAGTCAGAGCCGGATATGGCAATGCCCGCAAGGAATGCTCCAAGTGCAAGGCTTACGCCGTTTAAGGACATGAGCCAGGCGATACCGAAACAGATGACAACAATTGCGATAACGAATAGCTCTCCGCTTCTGGTAAGGGCAACGTGACGCAGGAGTTTTGGAACAAGGTAGATGGCGGCTACTAAAATTACTATCATGATAGCAAGACCGAATACGAAGCTTACAACAGAGCCTGCTAAATCTCCTCCGTCGGTTCCGGCAAGGAACGGGACTGCAAGCATCATTGGAACTACGTTTAAGTCCTGGAAAATCAACAGACCAAGAGCTATCTTTCCATGTCTGATGTCAACTTCACCGCTCTTCTGGTACAAGTCCATGATAATTGCAGTGGACGAGTGTGCAACCAGGAAACCGATGAAAAGCGAAACGCTGAACGAGAAGCCGACCGCCATCATGATTCCGAGTACGGCCAATGTCGTCAAAACCAGCTGAAGCATACCGCCGATTAAGACAATCTTCTTCATCGCAAGAAGGTTTTTCAGCGAAATTTCCAGACCGATGGTAAACATCAGCAGAATAACGCCGAGTTCTGCAAGCATCGACACTTCCTCTTCGGTAATCAGTCCAAGGCCGAATGGACCGACTATGATACCTGTTAGGAAGTATCCGATGATAATTGGTATTCTGAATTTCCGACCGATTAACTGTACCACCAAAGCACAGGCAAGCACAACTACAAGTGCGGAAATTATGAACGCTTCATCTCCCATATGAGACCTCTATAAATGTGTTAAGTTTGCTGTGTGATGTATTATATACTTTATCAATGAGATGTTGTAAAAACGCCGCGAATAAGAGTATTAATTTGAACAGGCTTGAGTTACTATGTGGCTCTCGCAGGAGGCATGCGCCAAGGCTTAGCTCTATGTTATTGCTCATTGAGTGTGTAAATCATTTTTAAAATCCCATATGTACCAGATGAAAATCTTTAATGTAATATGAAGCGGATATATACAACAGAATTAGCCATGCAGACAGAATATTGTGAATTATGCGGCGTACAAATCACTAAGCGGGCACGCCTCGTTCAGATTGAAGGTGCAAAGCCCATGAAGGTTTGCGATAAGTGTGCGAAGCTGGGTACCGAAGTTCAGACCCCGCGTTCTAAGGCTCAGTCCGGGCGTTTTGCCCCTCAGTCTTCTGCATCGCGTCCAGTCCACTCCCCATCTGCCCCGCGTAAACGTGATATGTTCGATTTCATCGAAGGAGATGTTGTAGAAGACTTCTCCAAGCGTATCGCTGTAGCCCGTCAGGCAAAAGGATTCTCCCAGAAAGACCTTGCATTCATCTTAAAGATGCAGGAAGGAGATATCAAAAAGCTTGAACGCGGAGAACGCGCACCAACTGAGGCAGAACGCAAGAAGATTGAAAAAGAACTTGGAATCGTTCTGCTCGATGTCGGAGACGACAGTTCAAAGTCACAGGCAGGCGGAGTGGCCGCTACCACTCTTGGTGATGTGATTCAGATTAAGAGGAAATAATGACTTCCCCTCTTATTTTAATTAACTTCAAGTCCTACCGCGAAGGTGCAGGAAACAATGCAGGAAGAATCGGCGAGGCCGCTGAACTTGTAATGTCGGAGACCGGTGTTACAATCGGTGTTGCCCCGCAGTATGTAGAACTTCACCCGTTCTGCAAACACTACGAGATTCCTGTATATGCTCAGCATATCGATGCAGTCGAAGGCGCATTTACCGGAAGAGTTCCGGCTTTTACTGTTCGTGCCGCTGGATGTACAGGTACTCTCATCAACCACTCCGAGCGTCGTTTAACCATTGCCGATATCGAAGCATGTGTTGAGGCTGCAAAGTTCAACCACTTAGAGTCTGTTGTCTGTACAAACACTGCAGGTGTATCAGCAGCGGCTGCAGCATTCGGTCCAACTTATGTGGCAATCGAGCCTCCTGAGTTAATCGGTTCCGGTGTCTCTGTTGCAAAGGCAGATCCTGGAATTATTTCAGCATCTGTTGAGTGTGTGAAAAATATTAATGCTGATGTCAAAGTGCTCTGCGGGGCTGGTATTCAGTCCGGCGATTGTGTAAAGACAGCAGTTGACCTTGGAGCAGACGGGGTTCTTCTTGCATCAAGCGTTGTAAAAGCAAAAGACCCTGAAGCGGTTCTCCGCGATCTGGTTTCCAAACTCTAAACTTTTTTACGAAAACCGGGCTTGTCGTTGAAGGCGGAGGCATGAAATGTGCCTACAGCGCTGGAATCCTCGACAGGTTCTTAGATGACGGCATCACATTTGATGAGTGTATCGGTGTTTCTGCCGGAGCATGGAATCTTGCATCATATACTGCAGGACAGCGCGGAAGAAATCTCAGGTTCTATACAGAGCATACAAAAGACCCGCGTTTTATGGGCTTTTGGAATTTTATCACAAAGGGTTCGTACTTTAATCACCGATACATCTATGGTGAACTGTCAAACTCAACAGGAAAAGACCCGTTCTTTTACTCTGACGCTCTTGCAAATCCTGCTGAACTTTTACTTACAGCAACCGATGCGAAAACAGGTAATGTCCGCTACTTTTCCAAAACAGAGATGGCGGTAAATGATTACCGGATTTTAATGGCCGGTTCATCTATACCTGCACTCTGCCGTCCGATAGAGATAGACGGCAGAATGTATTATGACGGAGGGGTTTCAGATCCGATTCCGCTGAAAAAAGCATTCGATGACGGATGTGAAAAGGTTGTTGTTCTGCTTGAAAATGCGAGAACGTTTGTCAGGTCTCCTCAGAGAATGAGGCAGGCATACTGCGCTATGCTTCGAAAGTATCCAAAGATTGTTGAGATGATTGATGAACGCCATCTCAGATATAATGAAATCCTCAAGTGGGTTTATGAGATGGAGATAGATGGGCGCATCTTTATCTTCGCACCTCCTGAAAATACAGGAGTTTCCACGAGTACCAGAGATATAAAACTCATGCAGAAACTCTATGACAAAGGTGTTGAAGATTATAATTTGAAGTGTGAGGAGCTTATCTCCTATCTGGAGGGTTAAACATGGCAAAAGAGAAGAAGTTATGTCACAAATGTACTGAAAAGTACGATAAGGACTGCAAAGATAAGCGAACATCCAAATGCGGACTGAAGGCAGCAAAGAAGGAAGCAAAAAAGCAGAAGGAGGAAGC
The DNA here is from genome assembly GCA_017387505.1 of Methanocorpusculum sp. Classification (GTDB taxonomy): domain Archaea; phylum Halobacteriota; class Methanomicrobia; order Methanomicrobiales; family Methanocorpusculaceae; genus Methanocorpusculum. Next base: position 11,628 of record JAFOFB010000016.1, on the reverse strand, counting down.
AGAGATGATGCAGGTTCTAAGAAACTGTCAGAACTCTATGTGTCAGGTTTTTGCAGAACAGGTTGCTGTTGACAGACTTGTCGAAGAGGACTTTATGGAGAAGTTTGCAGAGTCTCCTGAGTACGCAGAGGCTCTTGCTGCATTTAAGAAACGCTTCGAGGAAGAACGGGGAATTAACTGACCTTTCCCTCTTCCATAACTATTTAATCATAAGAATCCGAATTTTACATACTAATGTCTCTTGTAAAAACCGCTGAACAAATTAAAAATATGGAGATCCGCGGAGCCGGAAAGATTGCACGGGAAGCGGCCCGTGCACTTTTAGAGCATGCTGAAAGTCTTCCAAAAGACGGCCTGTCTTCCTTTGTTTCCGAGATGAACAAAGCAGCAGATATTCTTCTTGCAACACGCCCGACAGCTGTTTCTCTTCCAAATGCTGTACGAATAGTGCTTTTTGGTATGAGTTTGGCAGAAACCGAGGACGAGGCACGCACTCTTGTCAAAAATCAGGCTGAGAAGTTTATCGAATCATCAAATGAGGCAGTGAAGCGTATTGCAGAAATCTGTGCCGCAAGAATCAAAGACGGCATGACTGTGATGACTCACTGCAACTCCAAAGCGGCTTTAGCCGGAATTATTCTTGCAAAAGAGCAGGGCAAAAACATCTCAGTCATTGCAACTGAGGTACGTCCCTGGAATCAGGGAAGACTTACCATTCAGACCTTAAACGATCACCAAATCCCAACGACCTACATTGTAGATTCGGCAGTTCGAACCTTCATGAAGGAAGCGGATTTAGTAATCGTCGGGGCTGATGCGGTAACTGTCAAAGGAGCTGTTGTGAATAAAATCGGAACATCACAGATTGCTTTAGCGGCTTATGAAGCAAGAAAGAATGTGCTTGTTGCGGCTGAGACATACAAGTTCGCTCCAAAAACAATTCTCGGTCACCACATCGAAATCGAGGAACGTCCGGCATCAGAAGTTTTACCGGATGATGTTTCTGAAAAACTTCCATTCGTTACTGTAAGAAATCCGGTGTTTGATGTTACACCTGCCAGGTACATTGATGTAATTGTGACCGAAGCAGGGGCTGTACCGCCTGAGGCTGCATATACAATTATGCGTGACCATTTAGGATTTGACCCGATGCAGGAGAAATTATGAAAGATTTAATTGCAACATACTATTTCCGAACTAAAGATGGAGTTGACGCATCTTACGCTGCAAACGCAATCCGCGAGGAACAGACAACAGGAACATGGACCAGTCTTTCAACTGTAAATGATAAAACCGCCTATGTCCATGATTTAGACGGGTCTGTTGAGGATCTTGTGGAACTCCCGGACGGCGGATACTTAACCAGAATCTGTTTCCCGCACGAAATTTTCGAGAAGGGAAATATTCCGCAGTACTTGTCTGTTATTGCCGGAAACCTTTTTGGACTTGGGAAACTCGAAGCAGTTCGTCTCTTAGATATCGACCTTCCGGAAAAACTCTGCGGATGCGGTCCGAAGTTTGGAATCGAAGGAGTTCGAAAAATTGTTGGAACTGAAGTCTCATGCAGACCGCACATTGGAACGATTATCAAACTAAAGGTCGGCTTAAATCCAAAAGACACAGCTCAGGTGGCATACGAAGCAGCTCTTGGAGGTCTTGATTTAATCAAGGATGATGAAACTCTGACAAACCAGACATTCTGTCCGCTTTTCGAGAGACTTGAAGCTGTAATGGATGCTCTCGACCGTGCAAAAGATGAGACAGGTAAGCAGGTTTTGTATGCGGTAAACGTTACAACAGGAGGAGACAGGATTGTGGAACTTGCACACAAAGCAGTTTCAGCCGGAGCTAATATGCTTATTGTCGATGTCTTAACCGCAGGATTTTCTGCGATTCAGGCTCTTGCAGAAGACCCGGCAATTAATGTGCCAATCCATGTACACCGTACAATGCATGGTGCATTGACCCGCAATCCGCATCATGGAATAGCTATGCGGCCTATTGCAAAGCTTGTACGTTCTGCCGGAGGAGACCAGCTCCATACAGGTTCTGTCTCCGGCAAGATGGGAAGCAAAGCAGGCGAAGTTCTCGCAGACAACATTGAGATTACAAAGCCTCTTTCATACTTAAAGCCGATCTTCCCTGTGTCTTCCGGCGGTCTGCATCCTGGAAAGGTTGCGGCTGAGATTTCGAAACTTGGAACAGACATTATCCTTCAGGCCGGAGGTGGAATCCACGGACATCCTGATGGAACGACTGCTGGAACACGCGCTATGCTTCAGGCAGTTGAGGCAGCTGTTCTTGGAATTCCTGCCCGCGAGTATTCTCTTTCACATCCGGAGCTTGCGGCAGCTCTTGCAAAATGGGGTGACAAATGATTATTAATTTCGACAAAATTGAAGAAACTTCATCTCCGAACTTTTTCGGCGGTGAAAAAGAGTATCGTTCCCGTATGTTTATCGATGATTACGGTAAAATCGTAAAAGGAAGACTGATTCCAGGGGCTTCTATTGGCCTTCATACCCATGAGGTCAACTATGAGGTTATGTACTTCCTTGAAGGTGAGGCAACTGTTATCTACAACGGAGAACAGATGAAGTTTGCACCAGGCGTAGTTCATTACTGTGCGAAGGGTCAGTCCCACACAATAATTAATGAAGGCTCTGAGGATGTGGTATTCTTCGCGGTTCTTCCAAACTCTCCTTAACTTTTTTACACTCCATCACAGTCTTTATCCGCCTTTGGATTCAATATGTAAGATATGCATGCATCGCCTGATATCTGGATAGAAAAATATCGTCCAAAGACATTAGATGAAGTCTCAGGACAAAAGGAAATTGTTGAGCGGTTAAAGACCTATGCCGCCGCAAAAAGCTTACCTCATCTGTTATTTACCGGAACTGCAGGTATTGGTAAGACCACCTGTGCTGTTGCTTTAGCCCGCGAAATGTTTGGCGATACCTGGAGTATGAACTTCCGCGAGCTCAATGCATCTGATGAACGCGGAATCGATGTTGTCAGAACCCAGATTAAGCAGTTTGCAAGAACCTCTCCGCTCGGCGATGCTGAGTTTAAGATTCTCTTCCTTGACGAAGCAGATGCATTAACAAACGATGCCCAGGCAGCTCTTCGAAGAACTATGGAGAATTATGCAGAGACCTGCCGCTTTATCTTATCCTGTAACTACTCCTCAAAAATCATCGATCCGATTCAGAGCCGCTGTGCAATCTACCGCTTCCGTCCTTTAACAGAGGAGGCTGTCCGCGAAGAGATGGACAGAATTGCAAAGGCTGAGGGTATTGTAATCGAAGAGGATGCATATTCCGCAATCACCTACGTTGCTCAGGGCGATATGAGAAAAGCAATCAACGCTTTACAGGGCGCGGCAATCGTTGCAGATTCAGTTACAGCCGCAAACGTCTATGCTGTAACCTCAACCGCAAAGCCTGAGGAGATTGCAATGCTTGCCGAGCTCTGCAAGGAAGGAGACTTCGAGACATCAGAACGCATGCTTCACATGCTGATGTACGATAAAGGAATTGCTCCAAACGAACTGTTAAACCAGCTTTACCGTGCGGTATCCACTGCTGATGATATCGACCGTCGTGTTAAGACTGATTTAATCGATGCAATCGGAGAGACTGATTTCCGCTTAAGTGAAGGGGCAAACGCGGATATCCAGATGGATGCCTTAATTGCAAAGTTCATCAAAATCTGGATGGACTAAAGAATAAATCCACACCACCCTTTCATTCAACAACTAACCATTCATTCAATACCTTTTTCAACCACCCGTATGCCCGTGACGCCTTGCAGGCATGCGGCTAAAGCCTTAGCCTGCTTCCAATTCATTCAATACCTTTTTTTATCTATAAATCCAAGCATACTGTATGATAAAGGTCGCAGTCAACGGATACGGAACCATTGGAAAACGTGTCGCAGATGCAGTTGCAGCACAGCCTGATATGGAGATTATCGGCGTCTCCAAAACAAAGCCGGGAGCAGAGGCATTCGTTGCCTTAGAACGCGGATACCCGCTCTATATTGCAGACATCTCCAAGAAGGAAGCTTTCGAAAAGGCAGGAATCCCTGTTGCCGGAAGCGTTGAAGAGATGATCCAGAAGGCAGACATCGTAGTTGACGCAACTCCGGGAGGCGTTGGTGTCTCCAACAAAGAACTCTACGCAAAGTACCAGAAAAAAGCAATCTGGCAGGGCGGAGAAGACCACGAGGTCGCAGGATTTTCCTTCAACTCCTCCTGTAACTACGCAGAAGCACTCGGACGCGACACCGCACGCGTTGTTTCCTGCAACACCACCGGTCTTTGCCGTATCATCAACTTAATCGACACCGCATTCGGAGTCAAGAAAGTTCGCGCAACCATGGTTCGCCGCGGAGGTGACCCGGGAGATATCAAGCGCGGACCAATCGATGCAATCGCATTAAACCCTGTCACAATCCCGTCCCACCATGGACCTGATGTACAGAGTGTCTTACCGCACATCAAGATTGTAACCTCTGCAATGATTGTGCCGACTACTTTGATGCACATGCACTTCTTAAACATGGAGCTTGAAAAGGAAGCAACCAAGGAAGAGGTCATCGAGCTCATCAAGTCCCACTCCCGCTTAGGACTTATCACCAAAGCAACCGGTATCACCAGTACCGCACAGCTCAAAGAGCTTACAACCGACATGCTCAGACCAAGAGGAGACCTCTGGGAGAATGGAATCTTCCAGGACTCTGTTTCCGTTCAGGACGGAACCGACCTCTACCTCTTCCAGGCAATCCACCAGGAAGCAGATGTTGTTGTCGAGACTGTTGACTGTATCAGAGCAATGATTGGCGAAGTAAAGACTGCAGCCGAATCCATCGCAATCACTAACAAGGCAGTTGGCTTAACCGCCATCCGCTAACTTTTTTATGGACTTTCCTGTTCCGAGTGCGGACAAAACGCACCATGTATTCGAGGGTTCGCCGATTTATGATGCCCGCTTCACGAACGTTTCAGAGTTCCGACTTCCGGGCCTTGCCGCTGTTACTGATGAGTCAGGCTCGTATCACATCGACTTCTTCGGCCGTCCGATTTATTCCGAGCGGTACGAGGAGGTTGGAGACTTTTCTGACAGTACAGCATGGGTAAAGACGGCTGACGGTTATTTCTACATAGATGAGAACGGAAGCCGGATTAATTCCGAGACATACACCCGTGTTTCTGATTTCTCAAACAAAGTAGCGGTAGTTTACCATTCGTTCTGCGGGGCAACACATATCACAACCGCAGGAGAGATGCTCTATAATGACTGGTACTATGATGTCCGTGAGTTTGAAGATGGCCGTGCTCTTATTCGCGATGACGACGGCTGGTTCTACATTAACCTCGGAGGCGAGCGTTTAGAGGCGGCAGAAGCTCCAACTGATTCTATCCCTGAGGGTACGGTTCGAATCGCTCCAAGGAAGAATATGATTCCAGACCTCCTCAAAGGTCAGAGTTATGACGCCGCCTTAATTCTCGTCCGGCACGCAGAAAGAGAACCGTTTTTCCGCGGAGAGCCCGGCGTTGGAAAGCTTGTAACCGTCCGCGGTGAAAAAACAGCCGCGGCTTTAGGATTGCTTCTTCCAAAGATTTCGAAGGCTTTTGCAAGCCCGATGCCCCGCTGTATGAGAACCGCAGAGCTTATTGCAGGTTTCATGCCGGAAGCAGATTCTATGCTTGGGGAGCCGAGTGCTTTTATCTTCGACAACGCAAAAAGCCAGGAGTTCTATCAGAACAACTCTACAGCAAAGGCTGTCCGCTCATACATTAAAGGAGCAGAGCTTCCGGGACACTATCCGATTAAGGAAGGAGCAGACCGCCTGCTTTCTCACTTAAAGTCACTCTGCATAGAAGGCGTTACTCTTTGTGTTTCGCATGACCTTTTTACCGCGTCTTTTATCGGAGCTCTCACCGGTTACGGCTTTGAGGCGGACTGGGTGGACTTTATGGACGGCTGTGTTCTGCTTCGAAACGGGGAATCCTGGCGGCTTGTCTGGAGAGAAGGAGAGGTTATTCTCCAGTAAACTTTTTTATTTTTTGAACCCGCATTATTCTTTATGAAAAAGGGTGTTGTCATCCTCATTGTCTGTATGGCTGTACTTTTTGCGGCTGTTTTAGCTTTTGAGTATTCGGGCAGTATCTGCTTTGGTGAGGAATGATTAATCAATAAAGCCCGCGATGAGATTCCAATAGCTGATGCTGATACAATCGAACTCGTAATTGCCGGTAAATCAGTGGACGGGGATGCTGAACATTACTGGTTCAAGTCAGGAAATGAATATCAGTATCACAGATATACACCAATCGAATTTACAGCTTTAGGCGATGACAAATACCGTTTTGTCAAAACATACAATCCGATTGACCGCGGCATGCAGATTCGTGCTCTTCAGTGGAACGGCGGATACTCCTTCATGATAGATAACGAAAAGTGTGTATCTCTTGAACTGACCTATCCTGAAGTAAATCCGGTGGTTGAAGTTGTCCCTGTTGATTCAGTGCCGTTTGTGTACTACTCTGAACTGATGCCTGCTGAGTATAAATTCCTGGATGCAGAAGGAAACCAGATTTATTAGGCAGTTTTTTTAATCTTCTTTTTTTGATATTCTCCAAGTGAGCATATTTCCCCGCGAAAACTATTCGCGTTGGAAATCACTTGAAACCTTTAAACTAAATGTATGCGAAGTTTTTGGATACATGTAGTCATTCTCCAATCAAATCCCGTGCCGCCTTCAGCACTTCCTCCTTTGCCCTCTCTGACTTTGAAAAATCTGTCTTCTTATCAAGCCCGTCAAGCAGGATATACTGCATATTTTTATTTTTCACCCCTGCCACGTTAAACAAAAACCTTGCAACAGGGACTGTGTGCTCAAAAACATCAGGAAAAGTCTGGCCGGCTGTTGCAATGAAAATCCCGCGTTTATTATCATCTGCTGAAAGTGTCTTCAGCAGGAATTTTCTTGCCCAAAGAGCCTGACATCTGTCGATAAACATCTTCGCCTGAGCACAGACCGAGAGGGCATACACAGGAGATGCAAAAACCAGAACATCGCATTCGAGCATCTTATCCATCAAAGGAATAAACGCATCCTTTTGAATACACTCCCCGCCTTCTCGCAGAACCCGCATCCCCGGCACGGGGAAAACGGAGTTGACTTGAGCTGGACTTTTTCTATCTCGAACTTATCCTTTACTGCATCAAGAAACATATCGAGAGCAGAATCAGAGTTCCCTCTGGTTCTTGGGGATGATGATATTGCGAGGAGTTTTTTTGACATTGAAATAACTATGTCACAGTATGATTTAAAGAAAGCGGAAGCGGCAAAGATATATTCTGCTTTGCTCAAATGTTCTATTACATGGCACGCCCACCGCTTCACCTAGTAACATACCCGGAGATTACATTGTCTCCTGCTTCTTCGAAGCGCAGTGTTACAGTGAAGATTCCATATGCTCATCTAAACTATTCTCATACAATAGAGGTCGAGGACTCTCTCTACCTCGGGGCAAAGGAGTCTTCAAAATCCGCGTCAGTTCCGGCCGGAATCGGTGATGCATGGCTTGCCGGATATTACAAGGCGTTTATCTTCGATAAAAATCTCACATCATTCTATCCGAAAGTCTTAGCTCTTTTCAGAAAAATATGCCGCGAGCTGAACTTAGACAGCGACAGATATCTGGAGCTTTTAACAGCCTACGTACAGGGGCTTGCCTACGATAAGGAAAAACTTGCGTCAATCGAGATAGCTCCCCGCTTCCCTGTCGAGACTGTGGTTGACGGAACCGGCATCTGCAGTGATAAAAGTCTGCTATTGGCAGGTCTTTTGTCCTGCGAGGGTTATGCATGTGCTCTTCTCCATTTCGGAAAAGAAAACCACTTGGCTGTTGGAATCCCCGCCCCTGACGGATTTGATTTCAAAAAGACAGGCTATGCAGTGGTTGAAACGACTGCTGTTTCATACATAGGTTCAGACCCGTGTACAGAGACTAAAGGATGTCTTGTAACAAGACCTAAGGTTATTCCGATTGGAAACGGTACGAAAACCTACAGTGCGATACGCGATACAGCAAGGATTTTGTCTGTTATTCGCGAGCTTGAGGAAAAGCTGAATCCTGAAGGGACGATGGTGTCAGAACTGCTTCGTCTGAAGTCCTCAATCGAGAACCAGACAGAGATTCTTCGTGGTTTAAAGGACACAATTGAGAATGATTATGATTTGACTGATGATGAGCTATCTGAACTAAAGGATGCTGCAGGAAAGAAGCTGTCAAGGCTTCAGAAGACGATTCTGCAGTACAATGCTTTGGCAAATGAGTTTTCGAGAGCTCAGGAGCTGGCGTCTTTTATCCGGGCAAACAGGCTGGACCGTCAGGCTGTTGTGAAGAGGCTTCGGTAATATTCAACCAGGTATTAAATAGTATTAACAACTATTACTTCATCATTATGAAGAAAGTTGCCATTCTCGGCGGAACGGGAAACATCGGAGAAGGTCTTGCCCGTCGCATCTGTCTTGGAGAGAAGTTCGACGTCGAAATCGGCTCACGCGGAGCGGAAAAGGCAGCAGAAGCAGCGGCCGGAGTCTGCACCTGTCTTATAGAACACAACTGTACCTGCACAACATGTACCGGAGGTACAAACGCAGACGTATGCGAAGCTGATATCTTAATTCTCTCACTTCCATTCGAGAGAATCGAGTCAACAATCGAAACCATCGGAAAAGACTGCTTCGAGAACAAAATCGTTGTCTCCTTAATCAACCCGATGATTAGAAACCCGCAGGAGAAGTATTTCCTGCCTGATGCACCCGAAGAAGGCTCGGCAGCTCTTGCAATCCGCAAGATGCTTCCTGAGTCTGCAAAGCTTGTCTGCGCATTCAACAACGTTGCCGCAAACAAATGGATGCTCTTAGATGAAGAACTCGACTACACCGTTGCTGTCTGCGGAGACGACGAAGACGCCAAAAAAGAGGTTATGGAGCTTGTTGCAAGCGTCTCCAAGTTACAGCCGCTCGATGCAGGACCGCTTGCTATGTCTAAAGTTATCGAAGGAATCACTCCGCTTGTTATCACAATCGCTATGCGTAACAAGTTAAAGGACGTTGGAGTCTACTTCAAATAACTCATTTTTTTCAAATCTATTTATCCAATCACAACCAACTATTATCTAATTGTGTATGATGCAGTTGTAGTCGGCGGAGGGACGACCGGTTCATCCGCGGCAAGGCTTTGTGCGAAGGCAGGTCTTTCAACACTTCTTATTGAAGAACACTCAGTGATAGGCTATCCTGTACAGTGTGCAGGACTTTTGTCCAACTCGGCATTTGCAGAGTGTGAGGTCTCGAACCGTTCTGTTTTCCGTACTGTATCTGGTGCGAAGATTTTTGGAAGCTCTGGTGAACCGCTCTCCTTCGATGCAGGAGAGACAAAAGCCTATGTTGTTGACCGCGGAACTCTGGACTGCGAAATGGCAGAAAGAGCCGCTGAAGCAGGCGCGGATTTCCTAATGAAAACCTGCGTTACATCAGTCAACGAAGATAAACACATCATACACACAGCAGACGGAGAGGACATCAGATACCGCATATTAATCGCGGCAGATGGACCAAGGAGTGTCTGTGCGAGGTCTTTTGGTGTTCCGACATCACAGTTCATCTACTCGGGAATCCAGGCTGAGGTTCTGTACAACACAGATACTCCGCAGGTCGAGCTTTACCCAAATGCCGCGCCTGAGTTCTTCGCATGGGCAATTCCTATGTCTTCAACTCGTGCCAGAATCGGTCTATGCGGTACGAAAAATGTCCCGGAACTTTTTGATGCATTCAAAAAACGCTTCACCGTAATGAATGTCCACTCGGTGACCGGTACGATTCCAATCGGTGTCAGGAAACGTACATACGGGGATTCCTGGATGCTTGCAGGAGATGCCGCAGGTTTTCCAAAGCCGACATCAGGAGGCGGAGTCTATACAGGCATCCGTTCTGCCCGCCACGCTGTATCGACTGCTGTATCAGCTCTTGAGAACGGTGACACGTCTAAAAAGGCTCTCTCAGGATACGAAACCCTCTGGAAGAATGATTTCGGACGAGAGATTGAGCTTGGCTTAAACTTCCTGAAGATTAGGAGAACCTTCACTGAAGAGGACATCGATGCAGGAATCTCTGCTATGAATAATCCTGAGATTCTAAAAATCATCACCGAATCAGGAGATATCGACAGACCATCAGCCCTTCTTCGAAAACTTGTGATGCGCCCTGAAATCATAAGCCTTGGCGGAAGACTTGGAATAAAGACGCTGATTCGGTTATTTAAGTAATGAGTTCAGAAATCAAGACTGTTCTCATTAAGCAGGAAATCAAAGATACTCATAGTAACTACACCGTCGTAATCACGTTTGAGCATTGCAGGACCCTTTACAACAATAATTTTTTTGAAGCTATCATCGATATTTAGAAGAGACATCTTCTCCTGCCGTACCTTTTCGTCATCCGGTAGTGAAAATGCTGACTGAATATAATAACGCAGACTTCTCTGATTGACAATAAAATCAACCTCATACTGTTTTCTAACGTATTTACCGTCAGCCTGTTTTTCCTGTTTATCAACAACTCCCACATCAACATTGTATCCGCGTTTTCTAAGTTCGTTGTAGATGATGTTCTCCATGATGTGGTTTTCTTCCTGCTGACGGAAGTTAAGCCTCGCATTCCTAAGTCCTACATCCTCGAAATAATACTTGAGAGGAGTTGTAATGTATCTTCTTCCTTTGACATCATATCTCTGCACTCCTTTGATGAGAAAAGCATCTTCCAGATAATCAAGATATGATTTCACTGTTGCAGGCGATATTGATGATGAAGTTTCGGTCTTGAATGTATCAGAAATTCTCTTTGGATTAGTAAGAGAGCCTACAGCAGATGCCAGAACAGTTATCAGGGTATCAAGTTCTCCTGCGTGTTTGATGTTGTTTCTTGCAATGATATCTTTTAGATAAGTCTCGGTAAAGAGCTGTGAGAGATACTCGCTTTTCTGCTGCCAGGTCTTTCTTTTAAGAACCATAGGAAGACCTCCGAAGGTGTAGTATTCATTCCATCCTTCGTATTTGTCCCCGTCATAGACTGACATAAATTCAGCAAATGTTAGAGGATAGAGATGAACCTCATCCCCTCTTCCTCTGAATTCAGTTAAGATATCCTTTGAAAGGAAACGTGAGTTGCTTCCTGTGACATAGATGTCAGCATTTTCAAGGTACAGAAGCGAGTTTAAAACACTTTCAAATGAATCAAGTTCCTGTACTTCATCGAACAGAAGATAGTACATTTTGCTGTCAGTCATGAGTGAATCGATATGATGAATGAGAGCATCAGGATATTTTAACTCAGCAAAACGGCGGTCATCGAAAGCAATCCGTATGATATGGTCAGCGTCAACTCCCTGATTTATGAGATACCGGTAGTATAGATTGAAAAGCAGGTAGGATTTGCCTACTCTGCGGATTCCGGTAACTACTTTGACCAGTCCGTTATGTTTTCGGTCAATAAGTTCCTGTAAATATTTATCCCGTGATATTTCCATGCTGACACCTTATTGAAAAT
>JAFOFB010000003.1 GCA_017387505.1 Methanocorpusculum sp. | reverse complement strand
CAGAACACCGAAGCGAGCGACAGTGAGCGGAGGTGGACTGCGGTTTTTTGTAGCCTGAACGAATCCACATGCCAAATCCCAAACCTTTCTTAACTCTCCCCGCCGTCTCGGAGCACCGCGACAGCGAGTGCTCAGGCGGGGGGTGAGAGTGTACTCGAGCCATTGAGCACGACCAAAGGGCGTGCGGGCGGTCGAATAAAGATAAAAAAAAAAACCAAACTAAAACCAAAACTAAAACAGTAAAAAAGATTAAAAGATTGTCTTACTCGACAACCTTGAAAGATGCTCCCGGAATACCGCAGATTGGACAGCGGTCGGAAGTGTGGTTAATCTCAACATTTCCGCAGACCGGGCAGAGATAGATAGTCTTAACATCGAAGTCCTTACCTGCTTTTACTGCATCGAGTGCCTTCTGGTAAAGGTCAGCGTGGACTGCTTCTGCCTGCTTTGCGTGCTCGAAAGTAATTAATGCATCCTGTCTGCCCTCTGCTTCTGCAACAGTGATGAACTCAGGGTACATCTCATTAGTCTCGTAGAGCTCACCCTCGCGTCCTGCCTCAAGGTTAGCGACAGTGATTCCAATATATCCGCCGACACGAAGAAGTCTCTTTGCGTGGATTTCCTCTGCTGCAGAGGTTGCACGGAAGAGCTTTGCTACCTGGTCGTATCCCTCATCAGCTGCTGCCTCAGAGAAAGCCTTGTACTTGCGGTTTGCCTGAGACTCGCCGGCAAATGCATTTGCAATACAGTCTTGAGTGTTCATATTCTATTATTGGTAGCATAACATGAATAAATCTTTGTAAAGAGGACATAAACGCGCAGAAAAGACAGCACAAAACAAACATAGAAAAGAACCTGGCAGAATCCAGAAAATCAGGAAAAGAACACCCAGATAACCATAATATCAACACACCGCACACACAAAAATCCGAAAAAACAAAATAAATACAGACATCAGCCGAAGCACAACACAATACACCCAAAACATCAAGAAAATGACGCCGGATACCAATAAATACCAAACACACAATAACGAACAATTATGAGCCTCAAAGACACCCCAGAGATAGACAAACCAAGAGAAAAACTCATGGCACGAGGCGCATCATCTCTGGAACTTGAAGAACTCATCGCCGCAATCTTAGGGCGCGGAACTGTCGGGCATGACGCGGTCAAAATCGGAAAAATGATTGGAAAAGTACTCATGACCTACACATATGAAACAACCATCCAGGACCTCACAGAAATCCCTGGAATGGGAAACGCAAAAGCCTGCCAGATACTCGCATCATTAGAACTTGCAAGACGTTTTCCCCCGCCAAAAATGCGAAAGGCCGTCATTCGAACACCAAAAGACGTACTCCCGTTTGTAAACCAGTACAGATACGACAATCAGGAAAATTTCCTGACGATAACACTAACCGGAGCACACGAAGTAGTAAACGTCCGCCTCATCACAAAAGGAATCCTGGACAACTGTCAGGTACACCCGCGCGAAGTATTTGCCGGAGCCATAGAAGACAGAGCATCATCAATCATCCTTATACACAATCACCCCTCTGGAAACTTAGAGCCAAGCAGACAGGACATATCAATGACCGAAGAACTTACAAAATGCGGAGAGATTCTTGGAATCCCAATCCTCGACCACATCATAGTAGGACCTGTTGACGATTACCGCTCAATCTGAAGAAAAGAAAACTTCGAAGCAACATATCGGGCAATAATTCCAACCGTAAGCGCAGCAATCAAAGAACCCTCACGGATTCCGACAATCTCGTGAAGGAAAACAAGCGAAGTCACCGCCGCAATACATACAAGCGCCACATCAAAAGCAACCTTCACCTTCCCGAAATCTTTTTTCAAAACCACAGAGGCAAGAATTCTAATCAGATAATCTGCAGGCATCATTACATAATCTGCTAAAAGCAAAAGACCAACACCCACTCCTAAAATCAGACATCCAAGAAGCATCCAGAGAACCTGCAGTACATAGAAATCCACCGGAAGCCACGAGAACAGCAGGATATTCAAATCAATACAGACCGAAAACACAAGAAGTCCCGGGAGCTGTAAAAACTGCCAGAGCCTGAAATCTTTCCCAAGAATTGCAATCTGCGCCGTCATGAACAAAAGATTCATGATAAACGTCACAGTACCAACACTAACCGGCAAGATTTCGCTTACAACATACGGCAAACAGGAGATTGGAGAAGTCCCAAGTGCTGCTATAACTGAAAGCGCAACACCAAGCCCCATACAGTAAAGACCAACAATAAAAATCAGAATTCGATTTACAGAAATCATAAAAAAAGTTAGCGCTTGGATTTAGCGCACATTCCGCAGACTCTGCAGACCTCGGGAACAGGAGTAAACTCTGCACCTTTAGCACAGAACGGCGGAATATCTGCCGCATCACGCTTGAAATAAACGTGCGGGATAAGAGAGATATGAGTGTATTTTCCAACCTCAATACCTACTGCGTCAGCGATAAACTTCTGCAGATAGACAAGAGCATACATATTCGAACCTGCGGCAGAAAGCATATCATTGCTTCTGAATACAATCTTCATATCGAGTTTGCCGCCACGAACTGCGCACTGAACAAGCTGAAGACACGGACAGTCCGCAAGCTTTGCATCAACAGGAGGACACCAGGTGACAGCCACAGCGCGGCGCGACTCAGGGTTTTCCTTTAACTTGTCGATGATGTACTGAATCTGGTCCTGGTGAACCTCGCCACCAAACTCAAGGCCGCATCCCCAGTCAAAGAGACGGCCGTGATAATCATATTCAAAGACAGCGTCAGAGCCGTTTATGAGGTTGTTTGCGTACTCTTTGAGGAATGCCTCCTTGAAGCGGGAAGCAGAAGACACCATTGGAGCTTCGAGAGGGTGATCAACAGAGATACAGATCTCATCAGTCTCCATAGTCTCCTCACCGTTTTCGGTCTTCAGATAGTATCCTTTCTCTAAGATGTAACGGACAACCAACTCGTGGGCACGGGATAGGGTTGGTGCGCGAATCAGTTTCATAGTAAAAGAGTATTGGGTCTCAGATGAATTATATGTTGTGAGAGCTTGAGCTGTTGTATGATAATTCAGAAAAAGAAGTAGCCCGTAGCAGATTCGAACTGCTGTCGAGGGATCCAGAGTCCCCCATGATTGACCACTACACTAACGGGCTATGTTATCTAATTAGATGCGACTTATATCATTATTAATGTTTCGCTTTACCTTACCAGAGAGACTATAATCTCCTAAAATAGATAGATATCTGTGTCACGAATACTGTACAGCCCGGTATCCCCGCTGGTACTGATTCTATTAATCCTTCTGGTGATAATAGGGCTGCCGCTTCTCTTCTTCGGACTTATCGGAGCGGCCCTGGCAAATCTCGGATTTGGATTCTGGGGCATTGTCTTTTTGATTATCGCAATTATTGTTGGAAGTTTCATCAACCTTCCGGTAACAACACTGTATCCCAAAAAGACGCCCGAACCCGTGCGCGAGAGAGGAAAACCGCGCGGACAGTATGCCCCGTCCATGTACGATAAGATGTATCGTACCGAGCGCTTCGAAGTAGAAGAGCAGAAGGAAACAGGCGGTATGCAGATCTGCATCAATATCGGAGGGGCGTTAATCCCTCTGCTGATTGCCGTATATCTCGTAATCTCCGCACTGACCGGTCAGATTACAAACGATCCGTGGTACTTCGCAAAAATGGTCGCAGCGGTTGCTGTCGTCTCGGCAGTATCATACTTCATAGCGCGCCCTGTCAAAGGCATTGGAATCGCCGCGCCGTTCTTCACAGCCCCGCTTGTTGCTCTCTGTCTCGGCCTTGTTCTTGGAGGAGGATTCGGACTTCCGGCAGCAGGAATCGCATTTGTTGCCGGAACTCTTGGAACAGTTATAGGAGCAGATATCATGCATCTTAGAGACATCGCATCACATGGCGCGAAGATGATATCAATCGGTGGTGCCGGAACCTTTGACGGAATCTTCTTAACGGGGATAGTCACAGCACTTCTTGCATCATTCTAAACTCCCACTCATACTTTTTTCCCTTCAGCCGACCCATAATACAGACATGGAACTCTCCGGCACCGAAAAAGCATTTGCGGCTTTAAAAAATCTCACACTCTATACCGAAACATACGGCTGTACATACAACACCGGTGATACTGAAAAGGTTGTTGAGATTGCAAAAGCAAACGGATGCCGGATTGTAGATTCACCTTTCGAAGCTGAAGGTGTCTTAATCAATACATGCATCGTCATCGAAAAAACCGAGGCACATATGTATGAACGCCTCACGATGTACGAGAACAAAAAACTCTTCATCACAGGATGTCTTCCGCCGGTCGCAGAAGCAAGACTTCGTACGCAGTTCCCGAAAGCATACATCATAAATCCTGACGACATCCACGACTGCTACTCAAAAGTTGGAACTGCATCGCCGGGCACACAGGCAGTTCTCCAGATTGCCAGAGGATGCAGCGGACACTGTACCTACTGCATTACAAGACTTGCCAGAGGAAAACTCCACAGCTTCCCGTTAGAAGACATCGTCTCTCAGGCAAAAGCATTCATCTCCGCCGGAGCAACCGAACTTCAGGTAACAGCACAGGACACCGCATCATGGGGAATGGATACTGATTCTGGGCAGAGACTTCCAGACCTTCTCCGTGCTTTAGGAGAACTTGATGGAAACTTCATGATAAGAGTTGGAATGGCAAACCCGGACACCCTTCTTCCAATTCTCGATGACTTCCTTGACGCACTCAAATGCGAAAAGATATTCCTCTTCCTCCACATCCCGGTACAGTCCGGTTCTGACGAAGTCTTAAAGCGCATGGGACGCCGCTATACAACAGCACAGTACGAGGAAATCATAACCCGCGCCCGTCAGGCATTCCCGGACATTAGAATCTGCACAGACTACATCGCAGGATTCTCTGGCGAAACTGATGAAGATGGAGAAGCATCTGTCGAACAGGTAAAGCGTACACGCCCGGGAAAAATAAACATCACAAGATTTTCAGTACGTCCCGGAACTCCTGCCGCAAAATGGAAGAGACTGCCTGAACCAATCAAGAAAAACCGCTCAAAGGCATTAACAGACGCCGCAAACGCTGTCTATGAAATAAACGGAAACGAAAGACTTGGACGCGAGTTCGACTGCGTAGTAACCGAAACCGACAGGCCTGGAAGTGTTACAGCACGTGACAGAAGCTACCAGAACATCGTAATCCAGAAAGAGTACCCGCTTGGAACAAAACTCAGGGTAAAAATTACCGAGAACCGCAAACACTACCTGATTGCAGAAACTGTTAAAATATACCAGTAATCAGGATAATAAGAATAGCCGCGGGCACTAAATACCGAAGAGCAAACGAGAACACCTGCTGACCGCGGAATTTCGCCCCGCAGGAACAAATCTCATCAATAACAGCCTTCGGCTTTAAAATCCATCCTGCCGCAAAGCATGCGAAAAGGGAACAGACCGGAAGCAGAATACTGTTTCCAAGGAAGTCAAGCATATCCAGAATGTTCATCCCGTTTAACTGAACAAAGTCCAAAACTCCAAATCCAAGAGACACAATTACAGCGGCAAAAGACACGCCCGCAGTAATTCCAAGGACTGCCTTCTTTCTCGAAATTGAAAACTTCTCAGTAAGTGAAGCTACAGCAACCTCGTACATAGAAACAGATGACGTAATTGCGGCAAAAAACACCATAAGGAAAAATGCCGCACCAATCAGACCACCAAGCGGGAAGGTCTCAAACACATGCGGCAATGCAATAAACATCAGAGCAGGGCCTGAACCAAGTGCCTCAGGAGAACCGCCTGAGAAAGCAAAAACTGCCGGAATCACCAGAAGACCTGCCAGAATAGCAACCGCTGTATCGAAGAAATCAATAGCGTGCGCAGACTTTACAAGATTTTCCTTCTTCGAAAGGTAAGATCCATAGGTCATGATAACACCAGAGCCTATCATGAGAGTGAAAAACATCTGACCAAGGGCCGCTAAGACAAGCTCTGCCGAGAACTTAGAGAAGTCAGGATAGATGAAGTACCAAAGACAGTCAAGACCACCTGGCATACAGATACAGTAGACAGAGAGGACAACAAGCATCACAAGAAGAACCGGCATCAAAAGACGTGTAGTCTTCTCAATACCCTTTCGAACCCCGCGAAGCACAATCCATGCTGTAATCGCAATAAATACAAGAGTAAAGACAGCAGGAGTTACAGGCTCTGCTGTAAATGCCGAAAAGTATGCGGAATCAGCAAGCAGAGATCCGTTTCCGATGATGAACTGCAGGGCATAGTACATCACCCATCCTCCGACAACCGAGTAGAATGAGAAAATCAGAAGAGGAGTGAAGAATGTCAGATATCCTGCAAATGAAAGTTTCTTGCTAATCTTTTCGTACGCACAAAGAACTCCTGATCCGGTCATACGGCCGAGAGCGCTTTCTGTAAGTACCAGAACAAAACCTGCGGTAAATACCAGAATTAGATAAGTCAGAAGGAAGATTCCGCCCCCGTACTCTGAGGCAAGGTAGGGGAATCT
The DNA here is from genome assembly GCA_017387505.1 of Methanocorpusculum sp. Classification (GTDB taxonomy): domain Archaea; phylum Halobacteriota; class Methanomicrobia; order Methanomicrobiales; family Methanocorpusculaceae; genus Methanocorpusculum. The sequence goes on along the minus strand of JAFOFB010000003.1, from coordinate 132,233 downwards.
CCAGATATTTCCAAGTCCCACAGCAGCTCCGGCTGTTGCCAGAACAAAGCCCATGCGATTTGTGAAGCTGCTGCGGGACGCCATTTAGATGAAGTTGCTTAAGAGAATTAAAGTGATTGCAACCGGTGCGAAGTACTTTAAGACGAAGAGGTAAATCTTCTTCATCTTAAAGACATGTCCGCCGTCTTCGATTTCATCGATTACAACCTTCGGTTTAACAATCCAGCCGATTAAGAGACAGGTCAGGATTGCAACGACAGGAAGCAGGAGACTGTTTGCGAAGAAGTCAAGCATGCCGAAGATGTTGTATCCGGCGATGGCGACGAAGTCGAGAACATTGTATCCAAGACATACAAAGACGGCTACAGCGATACTAAATACGGTAACAATTCCAACAGCCGCCGGACGTCTGATGCTGAACTTCTCCATAAGGGCGGCGACAGGCACCTCATACATGCAGATAGCAGAGGTCAGTGCTGCAAAGAACACACAGATGAAGAAGAGTGCTCCAACAATATCTCCTCCCGGGAAGGTCTCAAAGACCTGCGGAAGTGCCTCAAACATCAGACCCGGTCCTGCTCCAAGGGATTCCGGAGAACCTCCAGAGAAGACGAATGCCGCCGGGACGATTAAAAGACCGGCTAACACTGCAACACCTGTGTCAAAGATTTCGATGATGTGAACAGACTTTTCCAGATTCTCCTTCTTTGCAAGGTATGAACCGTAGGTAATCATCACACCAAATCCAAGGGTTAAGGAGTAGAACAGCTGACCCATAGCTGCGACAACTGCCTCAAACGAGAACTTCGAGAAGTCCGGATAGAGGTAGTATGCAAGACCGTCAAGACCTCCTGACATGCAGATACAGTAGATTGCAAGACCAATCAGCATGACGAATAAAACCGGCATTAAGACACGGCTTGTACGCTCGATTCCCTTCTTCACACCAAAGAGCATGATAACTGCAGTAATCAGGATGAAGAGAACGGACCAGAAGATAGGTGAAGCAATGCTTCCTGTAAATGCGGCAAAGAATCCTTCTGCGTTTGAAGCAATACCTGCCCCTCCGCCGGTGATGAACTCAAAGCCGTACTTCATAACCCATCCGCCGATTACTGAATAATACGGCAGGATGATACACGGAACCATTAACGAAAGGTATCCGATGAAGCGCCATTTCCGGCTGATTTTTGCAAATGCACCAAGAACTCCGCAGCCTGTACTTCTTCCAATGGCAATCTCGGTAATCATAATCGTAAATCCGAGAGTTACCACTAAGAGCAGATAGATTAAGAGGAAGATACCTCCTCCGTACTCTGCCGCAAGATACGGGAAGCGCCAGATGTTTCCAAGACCAACGGCGGCTCCTGCTGTTGCCAGGATGAATCCCATCCTGTTACTGAATAAATGTCGCTCAGCCATATTTATGAGCCGTCAGCCTTGGTATCGTAACGGTCATTTAAGAGATTCTCTTTAACGACTGCGCCCTCTTCAACAATTACATCAGGCCAGATGCGAACTCCGGAGTGGATAGTGATTCCTGAACGCATAACACAGCGTGGACCGATTACAGTGTTGTGCTCGATTGAACAGTTGTCTCCGATTGTCGTGTTGATATCAATGATACTGCCGGAAACTGCGGTCTCCTTTCCGACAACAACACCTGAGTAGATGGAAGAGGAGAAGATTTTAGCTCCGCTCTTGATTACACAGTTGTCTCCAATGCTGGTGTACGGGCCGATGATGACATTTTCGCCAATCGTAACCCCGTTTCCGACAAGAACCGGACCGACAATGCGGGAGCCTGAACCAAGAGTGATTCCGTCGCCAAAGGTGACCGGGCCTGCGATGTGGGCATCTTTGACGTTTAAGGAGCCTGAAACACTGGTCTGAGTGTTCTCCTGAAGAATCCATTTCTCAGCGGCACGAAGCATTACCGGATTTCCGACATCAGTCCAGTTTCCGCGTGCGAGCCAGCCGTTAATCTGGAATCCGCGTTCCATTAAGAGCGGGAAGAGGTCTTTTGCGAAGTCGAACTTGGTGTTCTCCGGGATGTGCTCGAAGATCATCGGATCGCATACATAGATTCCGGTACTTGCAAGGTTGGAGAAGATCTCTCCCGGCGACGGCTTTTCACGGAATCTTCTGATGCGCAGGTTTGCGTCAATCTCGGCGATTCCAAACTCACGCGGGTCTTCGATGCTGATGAGACCAATTGATGTAACAGCCGGGCTGTTCATGTGTTCGCGGTAGAACTCAAGGACGTTTAAGTCCGTCATGTGGTCTCCGCCGACAACTAAGAACGGTGCATCCTCTAAGTACTTCTGAGCGTTTTTGACGCTTCCGGCAGTACCGAGTTTAACCTCTTCAGAAACGTATGTGATATTTGCGCCGTAGAGAGAACCGTCTCCTAAGGCGTTCTGGATATCGTCACCTAAGTATCCGATTGTGATAACGATATCAGTAAAACCGAGGTTTGCGAGATGTTCTACAAGATGTACAATTGACGGCTTGTTTGCCACCGTAATGCATGGTTTCGGACGTTCAAATGTGAGCGGGCGAAGGCGGGTACCCTCACCGCCGCACATAATGCAGGCTTTCATGCAGTATTGTTTAGTTTTATTCCAATATGTAGGTTACTTCTTAGTGGATTCAGATGATGTAGAGCAGAATCGAGAAGAACTGCAGAACGCTTCCAAGAATTACGAAAAGGTGGAAGACGCTGTGAACATAACGCTTTCCGGTCTTTTTTCCGATTCCGTAAATCACAGCCCCGACTGTGTATGCAATGCCGCCTAAGAGAAGCAGAATAATTCCTGGGACAGGGACAGCAGTTATGAAGATGTCAACTGCGAGAATGATGCTCCATCCGATTCCAATGTAACATCCCATCGAGAACTTTGAGTACTTCTTCAAATCAATTGCCGTAAGGGTTGTTGCAAGAGCGACCAGTCCCCAGATGATGCCGAAGAGAATCCATGCACGAACAGGAGATACTTCACGGATTGCGCAGAGAACAACCGGCATGTATGAGCCTGCAATCAGGAAATAAATCGTGCAGTGGTCTAAAATCTGGAATACTTTCTTTCCGGTGGATACAGGAAGCCCGTGGTATATGCTTGAAATTGTATAGAGCAGGATAAGCGATGAGCCGTAGATACAGCTGCTTACAACTGCCCAAGGAGAGCCTGAGATTCCTGAAAACACCACACAGAGAACGAGAGCCGCAACACCAAGAGCGGCACCTGCAATGTGTGATACCATATTGAAAATCTCTTCACCTTTTGTGTAGTCGGGCAGTATCCTGTCGGATAGTTTCGTTCTCTGCATACTTGGTAATTTATAAGATATCGGACATTAAACAACTTTGTGGTCTAAAACGACAGAAACAACCATATCCGCAAAAAACAAACAGACAACTATGCGTCTGGAAAAACTCAGGTACGACCTCTCGGTATGTCAGGTAAAAGACCTCACAGATGTTAATGATTTTCTTTTCCTTGCAAAAACCGACAAAGAGCTTTCGGTCGTATGCGAAACAGAGATAGCCCCGGAAAATACAATAAACCGCGAGGACGGGTGGACTGCGTTTCGTGTTGCAGGAAGCCTTGAGTTTTCGCTTGTTGGAATTTTAGCAGACATCTCGCGCTGTCTTGCTGATGCAGGCATTTCCATATTTGCGGTATCAACGTATGATACCGACTACATTTTAGTGAAAAAAGATAATTGGGATAGAGCTAAGTCGGCTCTTCTGAATGCCGGATATGAGATTACTGAAGCTCTTTTGTAACCGTTTCAAGCGGAATATCCATCCGCTTTGAAATTTCCTCACAGCTCATACCGTCCCCTGCAAAACGCCTGATTACAGCAGACAGCGGTTCTGCAATCTCAAGGATGTGGCAATCCAAATCATAAATCCGGCAGACACGCTGTCCCCAGCGATGTTCAAGCGGCGGGTGAACAAAAGAAATTTGCGGAAGAGAGGAAATCCTTTCCAGAAATTCGTCGTACTTCTCTTCCTCGAAATATATCTCTGAATCGCATCCGCCAAACGTGACCGAATCAGCGGAGATAAACTCCTTCCAGGAATCCTCTGTCTGAAGACAAAGACCTCCTGTAAGTGTCACATTTGCCCCAAAGTCCTGCTCAACAGACAATCCGAGAACCTCTGCATAGAATGCCTTTGAAGCATCCATGTTTTTTACGACAAGCAGAGTGCTTTTCAGGTTCATTTGCGGTACTGTTTGTCCTGCTCAACTAAGTACTCGGCTAAGAGTCTTGGAATTGGAGCTGTCATGCAGTGCCAGTTTGGAGTTCCGTTGACCTCAAGACAGGTGTATCCGCCATCTTCGAGAGGAAGCAGGTCAACACCGCAGTAGTCGATATTGACTGCACGGGCGGCGGCCTCTGCGGCTTCTGCCATCTCTTTTGGAATTTCCACTGCACAGCCGGTACCTCCCTGGTGGATGTTGTGGGTTAAGTGGTCGGATACTCTCTGAATTGCTCCAACTGCTTTGTTTCCGATAACGAAGATTCTGAAGTCGCGGTCGTTTTTCACATACTCCTGCACATAGTACGGAGGCTCTTCCTTGATTTCGTCTGCGGAGTGGAACATGTAGATGCCGTTTCCGTCAAATCCGTAAACCGGCTTGTACACCGCGCGGCCGCCGTGCTCGTCAACGAAACGCTGAACAACTGCTTTGTCGTTGGTAAAGCAGGTTGCAGGACTTGGAGCTCCGATGTGGAACATTTTAGCGGTGGTTGTTACTTTGCTTGCGCAGGTTGCAATTGCATCGGTGGAGTTTACAACGCGGTTTTCCATTTCGAGAGCCTTTAACAGCTCGAACTGAACACCATCCTGCTTAATTCCGCATGCCCAGATAATTTCTCCTGAAACCGGGAGGTTGAACGGGTCAACGGATGCAAGGTCTAAGACTTTGAATGGAACACCCATCTTGCGAAGTGCGTCCATTACCATGCCGGTGGAGTTATCATCCGGAGTGTCTGTCGGCTTTGGGATAATGTGAATCATGTATTTTCTCTATGCGGTGAGAGGGGATAAGGGTTACTTCTCCTATCCCTCGTCAAACCGGCTACTTCAAAGCCCGCTTAGCTCTTAGAAGCCTGTTGTACTCAATCGCAAACCGGTGAGCCTCGTCTCTGATTTCCTGAAGATACATATTTGCCCGCGTCTTTTTATCGAATGGAAGCGGGAAGGGCACACCTGAAACAAACACCTCCTCCTCGCGTTCGGCAAGAGAGATAACAGGAGTTTCAATCTCAAGCTCGTCTAAGACACGTTTTGCAGAGCTAAGCTGTCCCTTTCCTCCGTCGATTAAAATCAGGTCCGGAAGCTCTCTGTCCTCGTCCAGAAGCCTCGTATAACGGCGGCGTACAACCTCAGACATCGAAGCAAAGTCATCGATTCCGTCAACCGTTTTAATCTTAAAGCGGCGGTAATTTCTCTTATCAGGCTTGCCGTGTCTGAACTGAACCATAGATGCGACGGTGTCTGTTCCTGAAAGGTGCGAGATATCAAAGCATTCGATAACATTCGGCGGGTGTTTCAGATGCAGAGCGTTTTGCAGTTCATGTACTTTGATGTCGTCTCCGAAGTGAACAGTCTCGATGTTTTTGCCTGCAAGTTCAACTAACTTCTTCTTCGCACCCTGACGCGGACAGGTCAGGATTACCTTGTGCTTTGCAAGACCTTCAAGATACGGGATTAGAGTTTCATCAAGCTCTTCTTCTGTGATAATCTCTTTCGGGATTGTGTTTTCCGCGTAGTATCTTGATACAAACTCTTCGAAACATCCGTCTGTGTAGTCGAAGATGAACTCATCACGCCCGCCAAGAGTTCCCTTGTAAACATGGAAAACCATCAGATAGACAGTGCCTTCGGCAACACGGTACGCGATAACATCTTCATCATGGTCTGTTTTTCGTGCGACATACTGCCTGGATGAGAGGTTGGTAACAGCTGTTATCATATCCCGGCATCTCATAGCATCCTCAAACTCCATCTTTGAAGAGTATGTATTCATCTCTTCAGTCAGGTCCGCGATAAGCTGCTTTGTATTTCCTTTTAGAGCATCAGCTGCATATGAACACTGCTTCTGATAAGCCTCTTCAGTTACAGCACCGATACAAGGGCCAGTGCAGTATCCGATATGATACCGAAGACATGCTCTCCTGTTCTTCGGCATGTTTTTGCAGGAGCGAAGACGGAATGTCTTCTTGACTACTGACAGACAGTAGTCTCTCTCGCGACCTGAGACAAAAGGACCAAAAAAAGTTCCTTTCCCTTTCTTGCTTCGGGCAATTCCGATTCGCGAGAACTTCTCCTTCGTAAGCTCGATATATGCATAGGACTTTGCATCCCGAAGGTCAATGTTGTACTTTGGCTGATGGCGTTTGATTAATGTATTTTCCAGAAGATATGCTTCCTCATCGGTTGCTGTAACGATGTATTCGAATGAGTCTATCGTCTCAACGAGTTTTCTTGTCTTTGGGTAATGGTCTTTCTTCTGGAAGTATGACGAGACGCGGCGTTTTAAGTCCTTGGCTTTTCCGACATAGATGATTGCTCCGCTTATGTCTTTGTAGAGGTAACATCCCGGTGCATGCGGGACTTCGGAGATGTCAGGATATGCCATGTCAGAATAACATTTCGCGGCTGAGATAATATAGATAGGTTAATGTTACCCGAAGGATAAGGATAGTTATATGGTAGTCCCGTGTTTATCATGCTGTCATTTAGGTGACCACAAATATCTTAGAAATGAAGAGAACTGGGAATTTGAATACTTCTTAACCTGCAAAAAAGGAAAAGAACTGCCGTCTCCGATGCCGAAGAAGGGTTTTGAATGCGAAGAGTACGAGAACAAACTCGCAATTCTGCCGCGTACTAAAAGAAGTCAGTGCGCTATTGAAATTCGTCAGGATTAATTATCCTCTTCTTTTTCAAACAAACTAAGACTTCTTTTTTTGTACTCGGCTTCCGAGATGATTTTATTGTCGCGTAAGAACTTCAGAGCTTCAAGTGATTTATCAACTGTTGCCTCGTCAATTCCATCCCGCGGCTGAAGTGTTACTGCCTCGGCAGGTACAGATCCTCTTCTGTGAATCATGACAGGCTCGATATTTTCTGCCGGTTCGGCCGGGACTGAGGGCTCAGCTTTCTTTGCTCTCGGTTTTACAGCAGGGTTTGGAAGGACGGTTACCTTCTCGATAATTTCGACTTCTTCATCCTGATTTACAGGGCGTGCTGCTTTTGGCTGAGGCACCACAAGTTTCGGGCGCTCTCCGCCGCAGTAAACCTCGGAGTCGTCATCCTCTGGAAGGAACTCCGAGATTGGTTCCTGAACAGTATTTGCCTGAATGCGGCACATATTCTTCCATGGACTTCCGCGTGGAAGAATTTCGGCGTCGCCACCTCCTTCTCCATGCCACTGCTCGTTTCTTGGTGCGGATGCAGACTGATAAATTATTACATCGTTTTCAGGAACAGCAGGCTCTGCTTCATCAATCTCAGGTTCTGTTGCCTGAACCATGCGGGCAATACGGTCAACAACCGCGGATGAATGCTCTTCTTCCAGAGGTTCTTCTGCGGCCTCGAAGAACTCATCGTCTTCTTTGCCGTCCTCACCCTCTTCTGCAAAGCGTGAGAAGATGTCTTCCTCTTCCGGTACGGCGGGCTCTGCTCTTGGGACAACAATTCCATCCTCAAAGATGTCTTCATCAGATGCGAAAGCAACCGCGTCAGGATTCTCGCGAAGAACATACTCGTCGGTTAAGAGGTTCTTCTGATTAACGATTGAAAATATGCGGGAGGTTTTATTCCGGATACAGTCAGCGGCAGAAAGCATGGCGGAGCGGACTGAATCAGCGGAGTCCTGGATATGCTGGAAGACAATGTCCTTTCCAAGGTCTGTCTGGAAAGTAAGTGTTGCCGAGCCTGTTGCCTGGAACTTTGCGCCGACAGATAGAAGATTTACATAATGCAGTTCGAAGACTTTGTAAACAGTATCCGTCTCCGGGTCTCCCCAGAAGATTCTTTCGCGTGAGAAGAGAATCGGGATAAGCAGTTTTTCCTTCGAGCGTGCGAATAAGACGTTCAAAACTTCCTCGTCGTATGGAAGGTCATTTAAAATCTCTATCGGAAGGTCATACTGATACAAAACTTCGCGCCGCACGCTCTAACTCCTTGACTATAATGTTGGTTTTCAAAAGAGAAAAACACCACGAAGAAAAACACGAAAAGAGGTGAGAAAAAATATTGGGGCAGGGATTCCCTGCCGATATTAGCGAGAAATGATACGCTGGTGACTTTACATCATGCCCGGCATTCCGCCCATTCCGCCGCCCATAGCTGCCATCTCTTCCGGAGACGGTCCTGCGGACTTTGCGGATGCAATGACGTCATCGATTCTGAGAATCATGACAGCTGCTTCTGCAGCGGATGCAATTGCCTGGGTCTTTACTCTCAGCGGCTCGACAACGCCTGCTTCCCACATGTCAACCGGCTTGCCCTCGAAGACGTCAAGACCGAAGGTCTTCTGTCCCTTCTCGTGTGCTGCACGGAGGTCAACGAGTTTGTCGATTGGGTCAAGACCTGCGTTCTCTGCAAGGGTTCTTGGGATGACTTCGAGTGCTGCTGCGAATGCCTCGATTGCGAGCTGGATTCTTCCGCCCTGGGTTGCTGCGTACTCACGGAGTCTTAAGGAAAGCTCAACTTCCGGTGCTCCTCCGCCTGCGACAACCTTCTTGTCCTCAACGACACAGCCGACAACGCGGAGTGCGTCTTCGAGTGCACGGCCAAGCTCGTCAACGACGTGCTCAGTTCCGCCCTTGATGATGATGGAGACTGCCTTCGGGTTCTTGCACTTCTCAACGAAGACCATTGCTTCGCCGGTTCCGACCTTGCGCTCTTCAACGAGTCCTGCAACTCCAAGCTCATCGCCGGAGATTGCGTCGATGGAGGAGATGATGGATCCGCCGGTTGCACGGGCGAGTTTTTCCATGTCGGACTTCTTAACACGGCGGATTGCGAAGATACCTGCCTTGGATAAGTAGTGCTGTGCGATGTCGTCGATACCCTTCTGACAGAAGAGGACGTTTGCACCGGAGTTGACAATCTTGTCAACGATGCCCTTGATCATGCGTTCTTCTTCATCGAGGAAGAGCTGGAGCTGGTCCGGGGAGGTGATGGAAATCTCTGCGTCGACTTCGGTCTTCTTGTACTCAACTGCTGCGTTGAGGAGGAGGATCTTTGCGTCAGAGACGGTCTTTGGCATACCTGGGTGGACACGCTCTTTGTCGATGAGCATACCCTCAACAATCTCGGAGTCCTCGATTGCACCGCCGACACGCTTCTCGACCTTGACGTTTTCGGTGTCAACAGTTCCGTCTTCGTCTGCGACGAGAGTGATTGCACGAACGATTAAGTCACAGAGCTTCTCTTTGGATGCTTCTGCGTTCTTTCCGGTCATTGCGGTTCCTGCGATCTTTGCGAGGATGTCAGTGTCGTTTGCTTCGACGTCCTGTGCAATGGTCTGGAGGAGTTCCTGTGCCTTCTCTGCTGCCTGTCTGTATCCGAGGGTGATAACGGTCGGGTGAACGTCCTGCTCGAGGAGTTCTTCGGACTTCTTTAAGAGTTCGCCTGCGATAACAACTGCGGAGGTGGTTCCGTCTCCGACTTCGTCGTCCTGGGTCTTGGAGACTTCGACCATCATCTTTGCTGCCGGGTGCTCAATGTCCATCTCTTTTAAGATGGTTACACCGTCGTTGGTGATGACAACATCTCCGATGGTGTCGACAAGCATCTTGTCCATTCCCTTCGGACCGAGGGTGGTTCTGACTGCACCTGCAACTGCTTTTGCTGCAGCGATGTTCATACTCTGTGCGTCGCGTCCGCGGGTGCGGGATCCACCCTCTTTGAGGATTAAAATTGGCTGTCCGCCAAGCTGTGCTGACATAGTAATAATCACCTAATACCCATGACGGGTAATGTAACAAATATGTTGTTTAGTAGTTCTATATAAGGTTGTTGTTTGTATATCCCAATCGGCGGAAGGGATGAGAAGGAAAAAAAAAGTGATGAGGGTCAAACCCCCATACGCGCCGAAGCGTGCGGTCTTACTCTCCTGAAAACCGTATCATGGAGTAAAGACCGTCGGAGTTCGGGTGAACCTACATCATTGGAGAGAACTCGTGGACTGTAACGCCTTTTCTTACTAAATAACCGAGGTATGTTCCAACAAGAGATGTCGAAGGGCCTGATGATGCAAAACCTAAGATTTCTCCGTTGGAAGATGTCTCAAGCTGCATGTGTCCGACAGTTCCGCCTAATACATGCCAGTATGACCCGGGACCTGCAATATTTGGAAGAGTCTTTACATCCCCGTTTTCCTTTGCAGGACATACAGTGTAGTCAAGACCGAGTACTACTGAGAATGGAATCTGCGAGAGATCAATCTTTCTCGGGTGTCCTAAGATTGCATCGGCTGCGGCAAATCCCTGAAGGCGGGCAGCAGGGGTGAAACATTTGCCGCCTATGATATCTCCTGCGGCATAGACGCCTTTAATCGAGGTCTCCATGTGTTCGTCAACAAGAATTGCCCCGTCTTCTCCTTTGGCAACACCTGTTACATATGGAGACTCAGGCTTCACTCCTGTTGCGAAGAGAATAGTATCGCAGGCAATCTCTTTCCCGCCGGCAATGACTCCTTCTACCTTATCTGTTCCAAGGACTTTTTCGATTGGACAGTTTTCCAGAATCGTGACCCCTGATAAGTCGCGGCGTGCATCCTCTAAAAGCGGGGCAGGGAGCATTGACAAAAGTCCGCTTCTTGCAACGGGAGTGACCTCACAGCCGAATGCCGCGTAGATGTATGCGAACTCAGCGGCAGAGATTCCGCCGCCTGCAATAATTACTGCTTCTGCCTCGCGGGCGATTCCATCCACATATACAACACCGTCTCTGACTTCGGCTTCCTTTCCGTACTCAACGGTGACGCCGGAGGCGGTGGTTTCCATATTCAGAATATAGCGGAGCTTATCCTGTGTTGCCTCAAGTTTTTCCAGAAGAGCCGGGTAGTCTACACTAACAGCACCTTTGAGGATTCCCATCTTTTCCAGATGGCGTGCGCTTTCAATGCTCCTTGCAACGTCATTTAATGCGCAGACAAGCATACACCCGTCATGAACGCACTGACCGCCTAAGGCACGCTTCTCTATGATGGTTACTTCGCGTCCTTCGCCTGCCAGACGAAGTGCGGCCATTCTTCCAGCCGGGCCGCCGCCCACAACAATAATCACGTTAGAAGACCTCGCATCCCTCATCGGACGGGAGACAAAGCTCCTGACCGTTGAATGCGTTGACCTCGACGATATCCTTCTTGCCTCTAACCTGCCAGACAGGGACATAGACCTTGTCGACCTTGATTACAATGTTGTCCTCGGTCAGTCTGAACTCCTTCTCCTCTGCGAAGATGGCATCCCCTGCTGTGGTCTTGATTCTGACACGGCGGGTGAGCTTTTTGATAAGCTCTGCCATGACAGTCTCTTTGGCTTCGTTCTTCTGAGTCATCGGAGCGACAACGTCTGCTTCCGGCGGAAGTTCTCCCGGCACAGGGATTGCATCGTCATCGAATTCCCACTCAAGGCCGTTTACAGCATTAATCCAGCCGTCACCTTCAGCATCGAAGCATACACTCTTTCCTTTGTAGGTTGCTTCTCCGCCGCTTGTATAGTGGTATCTCCAGTATGGAATCATACGAAGGACAGTTGGCCCTTCCTGGTGTGCGACACGTACGGCATCCTTTGCGGAGATTCTGACCGGAAGCATAAGGTCGTATCCTACAGATGAAATGTCCGGGGTTGCGACCGCAGAGTATGCAAAGGACGGAGTTGCTTCAATATCAAACGGAAGTCCGTAAATTCTGGCTTCTGCCGAGAGTGCAATGTTCTGGAGAAGTGTTTCTCTGGTCCAGAGAGTTGACTCTTTTGGCTGGAAGTAGGAGTTTCCTGTAAAAATAATCTTGTCACAGCGTACCTTGGAGCCTCCAAGCATGATGGTATACGGAGTCATATCGAAACGCTGGAGACCGTTTAAATCGTCAGAGCACATTACAAGGATACACTTGTTTCCTCTGACACCGGAAAGGTTGAACGGGCCTTCTTCCGGTTCACAATCATATCCGGCAGTCTGCAGAACTGCGGTGATTTCTGCAGCTGCCTGTTCGTGGTTTGGTTCACCCATGATTATTCTATATTGGTTCTCTGATTTGATAAAAGGTTAGTGCTTGTGTTCGGGTTTAGAGTAAACTGCAGAGAAAAAGGAAGGACGCCTGAACACACGGTTTAGAGCAGGATAATGCGTGTGCCGGCGTCTACACTATTATATAGCCGGAATAGTATTTATTCTTTGACATGTGTTGTCATGACACATGTTGTCAATGTGCTTGATTATGGTATGAATACAGGCGGTTTTCTTTTGTGCTCGCTTTTTATCACAAGACCTAATACCTTCTCTTCGACCTCGTTTTGCGGCTCGAAATCGTTCAACTCAAGATTCCAGAGAGCAGAGTCAAGTTCTGCATAGGTAAGTCCTATGTCTGCCTCATCGGTCTGGCCTTCGAAGAATCCTGCACTCGGTGCTTTGTCGATGATTGCCTTTGGAATGCCGAGCTCTTCAGCTAAGGCATAGACATCCTTTTTGTAGAGATGTAAAAGCGGCTGAACATCAGATGCACCGTCTCCCCACTTTGTGGAATACCCAATCATGTACTCAGTTTTGTTTGAAGTTCCACATACCAGATATCCGCGGGCGGCGGCGATGTTGTAGAGAGTTGTCATTCTAAGGCGCGATGCGATATTTCCCGCAAGAACAGGGGTGTTTGTGATTTCCTCTTTTTTGAGGAAAGCATCTAAGACGTCGCCTAATGGAACTGTTATCAGCTCGACACCGAGTGCTTTGCAGAGCTCTTCTGCGTCTTCTGCATCCTTTTGGCTGTTTGTCGAAACAGGCATGCTGACGCCTAAGACACGCTCAGGCCCTACTGCCTTTGCGGCTAAAGCACAGGCAACAGCCGAGTCAATTCCGCCCGAGATGCCGACCACAAATCCTGCGGCATGTGCATTCCAGACAGCCCCTCTCATGTGGTCTTTTATTTTTACAATCTCGCATCCGATGCATTCACACATTGTCATGAGATATCCTCCAAGAAGTCAGCAGTATTTTTCAGAGCATATTTTGTTCCGGGACGTCCTTTAGAGAAGTCATCGAGGAACTCTTTTGTCGAAGAGATAGAGACGCCGCATCCTTTCCATCCGTGAGCCTGAGCGTAGAGGAATACCTCTTCTGCAGGGATTACTGAAAGCGGAGCTATAACCCGCTTTTCTTTCGGTTCGAGATAATCGGCGGTCCGGCCTTCTAATACTGCATCAAGCAGTCCGCAGGCGGCATCATCTAATGTTTCGGATGAGAAGACTGTTGTTGCTTCACTCTCTGATGTTACAAAGACGATGTCTGTTCTTTTCAAAAACAGCATACTCACAAATATCCGAAGAGCATAGAGCCTGTAGTCATCTCCGCCTTTTAGATAAATGCGCTCTGCAGATGCCAGGCCGCCTTTTTTGCGAATCTCTTTTTTTGCCTTCGACTCGATATTTGAAATCAGATGCCGCATACAAAAAGACACCCCGGAATATGATTGAGTGACAACAGCCTCACTGCGGCATTTACTGCATTCCATGTAAGACTATTGGATGTATGAAAAAAAGAAACTGCCGAAGGGCAGTTAGTTAATTTACTCTTCGACGAGACCGTACTTCTCTTTAAGTTCGGTCCACTTGTCGGATGCCATGAGTTCTGCAAGACCTTCGTTGAGGATTGCAAGAAGTTCAGTGTCATCCTTTCTGACACCGATTGCGAACTGCTCACCAGTGTCGGTGATTCCGAGCTTTACAAGCTTGTCGTTTCCAATGATGTACTCATCGATACCTGCATCGTCGAAAATGACGGTTTCAACCTGTCCGTTTCCAAGGGCAACCATGGACTGTGGGAAGGAATCAAAGAGGCTGATCTTTCCTTCTTTAATCATCTGGTTGTATTCTTCAGTTCCAAAGTGGAGTTCAAGCCAGTCGTTGGAGGAACATCCTCTCTGGACACCAATGGTAACCTCTCCTGCATTGAACTGGTCCATAGTAACGTCATCGCCTGCCTGTGCAGCAACTGCGAGGTCAACATTCCAGTACGGGATGGAGAAAGCAATCTTCTCTGCACGTGCCGGAGTGATACTCAGACCTGCATAAATCATGTCAATCTTTCCTGCCTGGAGTGACGGGACAATACCATCCCATGCCTGTGGCTGAATTTCGACTTCAAAGCCTTTCTGCTCTGCGATCCACTGGATGGATTCAACATCGAATCCAGCCGGAGTGCCATCCTCAGCGATATATGCATACGGCGGGTATTCTGCATCGATACCAACGATGTAAACACCATCGTCTTCAGTCGTAACACAGCCTGCCATTAAGACGGCGAAGATAACTAAAAGGGATACACCAATCCCCATAAGTGCTTTCTTGTGCATCTGTTAAACATTAACACACATGTAATATATATCTTGCCGTTTGTCTGTGAACTGGTAACACTGCACTCAAAAAAAGAAGGTCGGGGTTATTTTTTGAAGTATAGATAACAGTGACAGTGCCCGGTTTCTTCTATATCCTTGTCCGAGTTACGGCATGGACAGATGTATTTTTTGTCCTCTTCCTCATCCCCTGACGGGAGAACACACGGACAGTACTTTTTGCCGCGGACGAGGACATTTCTTGCAAGTCCTTCAACGACAGAATCTGCAATATCCTTATTTTCGTTGAGTCCCCAGCCTTTAACATCTGCAACACGGAGGACACCAGGATAGATTTCCTCTGCTTTGGCTTTTATTTCTTCACGGGTTGGCGGAGTTGTCATACTATGTTTTCCGTTTTTTATCTTTATCAATCTGCTGTATCAGATATTTTCCGCCGCAATCTTATCCAGCTCCTTCTGTATAAGTTTCCGCTGAGCCGGCTTTAAGTGGTCGATGAACATCTTTCCTTCGTGATGGTCCATCTCGTGGCAGAAAGCGCGGGCGGCAATTCCTTTAAGTTCAGTCTCAACAATCTCGCCGCTTTCATCCAAGTACCGGCAGAGAATCTTCTTAGGTCTCCTGACAGGGCGCTGAATACCGGGAATGCCGTACTTCGTAAAGAACCCCGGTGTGCCAGGCACTGCCTTTAACACCTTCATATACATAAGAATGATTAATACAGTCTGACCTGCGAGAATCAGGAAGGTTGTCCAGTGCATATTTCCCATCAGCAGAATAACTGCCGCACAGAATACATTCGAAATAAAAAGCAAAGAAAAAGCCCTGGCCTGCGCTTTCATATTGATGATAAACGCATTCCAGAAGAACTCCACAATAGTTACCTTATTTTTATTCACCGTCTTCAACAGATTTGCAAGCCGCAGGAAATCGCGGATTAAATCCATGACGGGCTTATCAATGATTTTGATGTCAGCATCTGAACCAAATGACGGAATCATCAAAAGGAAGAAGTTGGCCATATAGAGAAGAAAGACAGAGCTAATCCACAAAACCAGAACATTTTCCAGTGTATGGTCACGGAGAACCGAGAGGAAAACAGCAAGCAGATAGAAGAAAAGCGGAATCAGAAGAAACTTTCTTGAGCGCATAAGCTTTACAGGCGCTTCATCCAGGATTGCCGAATACTTCTCTTCGGATGCAATCTGATCTCTAATACATGAGATGAACTCATCTTTCGAGTACATGCTAAAAGAATAATCAGCGTGAGAAAAGATATATCCATCGATGGAGGTGCGGTAGGTATTTACCGGAAAACGGCAGATGTAAATTCAGCATGAGTGATGAACTGCCGGTTTACAACACGGATGACAATATTCCAAAGACCACACTTCTTCTCTCAATAATTCAGCACTTCTTCGCAATCGCTGTGTATATGACATATCCTGTTATCATCAGCGCAGCTGTTGCGGGGACTGCAAGCATGACTGCAAACCTAATCAGCCTGACGCTTATCGGATGCGGTCTTACAACGCTTCTTCTCTCATCCAAAAAGTTCGGCACAGGATTTCCAATGCCGATAATTCCAAACTCATCATATCTTCCTGCATCGGTTCTTGCCGCGGGAGCTGGCGGAATCCTTCTTCTTTCCGGGATGCTTATAATTTCTGGAATTCTGGAGATGATTATCAGCCGGTTTACCGGATTTTTCCGCAGGATTTTCCCCGAGGAGATTACAGGTGTTGTGCTCTTCCTCCTTGGAATAGCTATCATCCCGTTTGCCTTCCCGCTGTTTTTTGGAAGCACTAACGAATCACCATTAGACCCTGCGGCAACGGCTGTTGGATGTATCACACTTCTTTCGATAATACTTTTCAGCATCATCAACAAACGGTTCTTTAAGTTCTACTCAACCATCTTAGGAATGGGAGTTGGAATGCTCTCTGCAATTCTTCTCGGCGTATTTTCCATAGATACATTCTCTGAAGCCTCCAGCCTTGCGTTCTTTGCAATCCCGACACCTGCGTTTCTTTCAGGATATGACTTTAATCCGGCCCTGATTGCTCCGTTTGTGATTGGAGTTATCTGCATTATAATGAAGACTGCAGGAAATCTGACGCTTCTTTCCTCATACACGAAAAAAGGAGACAGGAAAACCCTCTCACGCG
This sequence comes from Methanocorpusculum sp., assembly GCA_017387505.1. Classification (GTDB taxonomy): domain Archaea; phylum Halobacteriota; class Methanomicrobia; order Methanomicrobiales; family Methanocorpusculaceae; genus Methanocorpusculum. The sequence continues at coordinate 115,468 of JAFOFB010000003.1, read as the reverse complement.
GTCTGCTCCTCGAAGGTGCAGGGTTATCCATCACTGGAGCACTTGGAGGGATTGGTGTTGGAACGTCATCATCTGATGCAGGGCTTGTTGTAAGCACAGGAATAGCGTCCCGCAAAATCGGTTTTGGAGTCGGACTTCTTTTGATTCTCTTCGGATTCATGCCGGCTGTTGCGTGGGGATTTAACATACTGCCGGGACCGATTCTCGGAGCAGTTCTTCTTTATGCAATCACTTTTGTGATGATTGGAGGAATCCAGAGTATCTCATCCCGCATACTTGACACACGAAGAACGTTTGTTGTAATTCTGCCAGTTCTAATCGGAGTCTCATCAGCAGTATGTCCATACCTGTACTCAGGACTTCCATCCTGGGCGGAGCTGTTCTTCGCATCCCCGCTTACCGCAGGATCGATTACTGCGGTTCTTCTTGGCCTGCTTCTGAAAATTGGAATCCCGCATAAGCAGTCTGCTGTTCTGGAGAAAGATGAGGTCTCAGAGTTTGTTCTCTCATGTGCGAAACTCTGGACGCTTGACCGGCTTGAGACCTCTGTTATCATCCGCGATACTGAAGAGATAGCAGACGGAGGGGCTGTAACGCTCACTCTTTCCCGTGACAGGGCAACGCTTCTGGTCTCTGCAGGGGGTTTGGAGAAGAGATATCTTCTCCAATAGCCCGCCAGTTTTATAAACTTGGATGATAACTATTCTATAATGAAGTCCCGCCTCGATAAGAAGCAGTATGACCTCTTAGTCTCTTCGGTTAAGTCAGAGAATATTTCCGAGTGGAACGATTGGTATGCAGCACATTTGAAGGATACTATTCATCTGAGAGGGACCAGTGTTTTTGGCGCTCATTTAGACGGGGCTGATTTGTCGTATCTGAATCTGGAAGGGGCAGACCTTCGGCAGGTGAATCTGCGAAACGCGGATTTGTCGTATGCGCATCTGGAAGGAGCTGATTTGTGGCAGGCAGATTTGAGGGGCGCTAATCTGCAGCATGCAGAACTTGGCGGAGCAAATCTGGAAGGAGCAAAGCGTAAGTAAATAAAATAAAAAAAAAAGTTTTTTTTCCTGAATTAGAATTCAGGCTCTTCCTTTATAGCTCTGAACGTATGCGTATGCATCTGCTAAGAGCTCGATTAAAGCATCTCCGCAGGCATTCTTTAAGTCCATCGGGTGAACCTTTCCAGCACCATAGGACTCTGCAAGTTCTGCGTAGCTGTGGAACTCTAAATCTCCACCGAACTTCTCCGGTCTGCGGATTGCAACGGTATCCATTCTCGGGAAGATGTTGTACTGGAAGATCTGCATAATCGGGTTGCCCTCAATCTCCGGCGGGCAGAATGCCTTTTTCATCTTCTTCTTAATATCCTCCGGAGAGTCTGCAACAGAGACAACATTTCCTTTAGAGGAGGACATCTTTTCACCGTCGAGACCGTTGACGATTGGGGTGTGAATGCAGACCGGTGCCTTGTATCCAAGGGACGGAAGGTGTTCACGGGCTAACATGTGAATCTTTCTCTGGTCAATTCCGCCGACTGCTGCGTCAACGCCTAAGGTCGGGATATCGACAACCTGCATAACCGGGTAGACCATCTGGGAAACCATCGGGTTGTCCATAGCGCGTCCAACCTCATCCATACTGCGGGTTGCACGGTTTAAGGTAATCTCCTGACAGAGAGTTAAGACTTCGGTCTGGTACTTCGGAGTGAGCTGAACATCAGTTCCAAGGACAAACTCTGCGCCCTTTAAACCGACTGCTTCGATACATGCCTTGTTGTAGTCGGCAAGCTCTTTAATCTGCTCGAAAGTTCCTTTTCTGTTCAGATATGCGTGCAGGTTTGCGATTAAGACCACTACGTCAAACCCTGCATTTTTCATATCCATCAGTTTGTTGATGGTCACAAGGTGACCTAAGTGAATCTCGCCGCTTGGCTCATAGCCGGTATAAACCCGTTTTGTCGGTTTTGCGAGCAGTGCTCTTAATTCGTCTTCTGTGACGATCTCAGCCGTATTTCGGGTGACGAGTTCGTATGCGTCCATATGTCTTACACGTTAGAACTAAAAAGAGATAAGGGTAGTGGTATCTACTCTGTCGGAGGCTCGGCAGAGCCGTGTCTTGTGATGAAGTAGAAGATTGGTGTGTCCACTAAAGCAATCAGGACTTTTATCAGATACTGGCTGAAAATCATGACCAGGAGGTTTGGTACAACGCCGATGAAGGCTATGGTGATGAATATGGCAGTATCAATAAGCTGGCTGACTGCTTTTGAGTTGTTCCGCATCCATTTCGGGGAAAAGCGGGCTTTAATCTTGTGGAATAATACAATATCAAAGCTCTGGGCAACAAGGTATGCCACCATAGATGCTAAGACAAAGCGTGCGGAGCTTCCAAGGGTTGCGGCGTAGGATTCCTGGAACTCTGTCATATATGGTGCAGGAGGCAGGAATATAGCAATGTAGATTAAGAGCAGTGTAAAGAGCTGGACAAAGAATCCAAGACGGACAAGGAACTGTGCGTCTTTCTTACCCCAGATTTCACTGACAATATCAGTACACAGGAAGGTTATCGGGTATGCTACGACGGCAGCAGGAATCTCAATCCATCCAATCTGTACTACTTTTGATGCAAGGATGTTGGAGATTACCAGAGCTGCTATGAAGAACGCCGTTACAACAGTGAGGTTTCTGGTAGTTTTATACAAAGTGGTATACTATTTGGCGTGAGGGATTATGATATGTACGGGTGTTTTTGAGACACAGTGGAATACTTTATTAATTTTGTAATCGCATTGTGAGATATGGATAAGGGCTTTATCGACATACACACCCACCACGAAAAACCTGGTGTTACATCACCCGGGATGGCAGGAGTACATCCATGGGATGCTGAGAAGAGCCCGATGCTTCCTGATTTTGCAGACTGCGGGATAATCGGAGAAACCGGTCTTGATTATGCCGCAGATGTTGACCGCGATGCTCAGGAGAGAGTGTTCCGCGCTCACCTTGAGGCGGCAGAGATGATGCGAAAGCCTGTTGTTCTGCATGTTGTACGGTCCTTTGAGCCTGTCATGAAAATCTTATCAGAGTACAGGACATACGGCGTTGTCTTTCACGGGTTTACAGGCTCCGTCCAGCAGGCTAAAAGAGCTTTTGACGCAGGATATTATCTTTCGTTTGGAGAGAGAACTCTTCGTTCGGCAAAGAGCCGCGAGGTCATCACTTTCGCCCCCGCGCATCTTATATTCTGCGAAACAGATGACAATCCGGATATAGATATAGAAGAGATATACAAGGAAGTGGCTTCACTTCGCGGGACAACCGTTGAAGAGCTTCGAAAACAGACCGCAGATAACTACAGGAAACTGATGAGACATGACTCCCTGGCTTGAACGTACAGAGCTCCTGATTGGAAAGGATAAGTTAGAGAAACTGCAGGACGCAAATGTCCTGGTCGTAGGCGTTGGAGGGGTTGGAGCGTACGCTGCCGAGATGATTTGCCGCGCAGGTGTTATGCGCATGACCATCGCTGACGCAGACACTGTATCTGAGAGTAATATTAACAGACAGCTTGTGGCCCTCCATTCGACAATCGGACGTGAGAAGTGTGATGTCTTAGGCGAGAGGTTAAGGGACATCAATCCTGATCTTGAGCTGACCTGTGTTAACCGTTTCATAAAAGATGATGAGGTTGACATGCTCTTGGACAGTTCGAAGTTCGATTATGTGGTCGACGCGATAGATACTCTCGCCCCGAAGATTGCGCTCATCAAAGGAACTCTTGACAGAAGAATACCTCTGGTCAGCTCGATGGGTGCTGGCGGAAAGACCGACCCGACACAGATAGAAATCGAGGACATATCAAAAACCCACCACTGCCCGCTTGCCAGAATGATTCGAGGACGCCTTCATAAGCTTGGAATCGAGAAAGGGTTTGCGGCAGTGTTCTCGGCAGAGCCTGTAAGAAAGGAGGCTGTTGTGTTGTGCGAGGAGCAGAATAAGAGGTCGAACATAGGCACTTTATCATATACTCCTGCGATGTTTGGAATCGCGTGTGCGTCTGTTGTTATACGGGACCTGATTGGAGAGTTTGAGTATAAGAAATAAATCCACTATTTTGTGCCACAGATGTAGCACACCTTAAAGACGAATCCCAACCAATATGTATACTCAATTATGCTCAGATTCGCAGTTGTCGGTCACAAAGCAACGACAGAGCCAACCTTTTCCTTAAACGATATGCCGGGAGTGGCAGGACGTCTCGATATTCTCTGCCGCTGCATTAACAGCTCATTCTTCCTAAGCCACGACTTACGCCGTGACGTAGAGTGCTTCTTAATCTTAAAGGGCGGAGAACCAACAAAGACCCTCCGCTTCGCAGGAGAGACAATCCGTTCCTTAAACCCTGACGAAAGAAGTGCCGGAGCACTCATCAAAAAAGGACTCAACACCGAAGCAGGCGAGGAGTTCAAAAAAGCCGCAGACGGGATTCACATCAGAGCAGGCGGTCTTGCCGAGCTTTTAGCAGAAATTCCATTCGCAATCCTTGACGAAAACGGAGAAGACATAAGAGAAGCAGAAACTCTTCCGGAAAACTTCCTCTTATCCGACCACATGAACTTCACCGAAGAAGAGATGGAGTTAATCAAAGACCTTCCAAAGTACTCTGTAGGCCCACGTGTCTTACACGCAGACCACACCATTACTGTCCTCTTAAACGAGTTCGATAGGAGGGCAGGCAATGTCTGAGGAAATCACCGGCATCCTAGAAAAAGTCCACCAGATTTTAGAGTACGGAGAAATCTGCGACCACTGTCTTGGAAGACTCTTCGCAAAACGTTCCTTTGGACTAACAAACGTAGAGCGCGGACACGCCCTTCGCGTAGCTCACGCACTCGCATATAACATCCCGTTCAAAGACTACGAAGCCGGAAACTGCTGGGTATGTAACGACCTCTTCGACCAGATTCCATACTGGGCAGAAAAGGCAGCCGACGCCGCAGAAGGCATCGAATACGAAACCTTCGTCATCGGAACCCGTGTTCCGCCGATGATGACCGAGTCTGAAGAGATGCTCTGGTCAGACTTATCCTTGGAAAACCCTGAGCCGTTAAAGTCCGAGATGAACCGCGAGGTTGGAAAAGCTGTAGCCGCCTTAACCGGAAAGAAGGGAGAACCGAAAAACCCTGAGCTTACCATCGTTTTAAACATCGCAGACGACTGCACCGAGCTTCAGATTGCATCCCTCTACTTCCTCGGACGCTACATGAAACACGTCAGAGGAATCCCGCAGACCCACTGGGACTGCCGCGCATGCAAAGGAAAGGGCTGCGAACAGTGTAACTTCACCGGAAAACAGTACCCAACCTCAGTCGAAGAAGAGATTGCAAAAGTGCCTGTCGAAATCTTCAAGGCTGACGCCGGAATCCTGCACGGAGCAGGCAGAGAGGATATTGACGCACTTTGCTATGGTACCGGAAGACCGTTTGTAATGGAAATGTCAAACCCGAAAGTCAGAACTGCAGACCTTCGTGAGTTAGAAGAAGCCATCAACAAATCCGCGTTACCTGAGGTGGAAGTCCGTCTCGAATCATGGTCAAACAAGAAAACTGTGGAAATGATTAAATCACACAAAGGGCATAAAACATACAGGATTCTGGTTTCAGTAGATGACCGTATCTCTCTGGAAAATGTCCAGAACGCCGTTTCACAGCTAAATGGGGCTTGGATTGCCCAGCGCACGCCAAATCGCGTCTCGCACAGACGTGCAGATCTGGTACGCAAGCGTCAGGTGATCGGAATCCAGGTCCTTGGTGTGGAAAACGGACTCTACCGGTTAGAAGTAATCGGTGACAGTGGTCTCTACATCAAAGAACTTATCTCAGGCGATGAGGGAAGAACATCCCCGAGTCTGTCTGAAATCCTCGCCGCACCCGCGAAAGTCACTGAGTTGGACGTAGTGCAGGTCGACGGATTATAATACGTGAGAGTGATTAAAAATGGCAAAACACAACGGTATTAAGAAAAGAACAAGATATAAGCTGCAGAAAACCCTCCGCACCCGCGGAATGCCGAACGTAACCAAGTGCATCCAGCACTTCGAAGAGGGTCAGAAGGTCCACATCGTCCTCGACTCCAGCGTTCAGAAGGGACAGCCACACCCGAGATTCCACGGAAAGACCGGAACCATCGTTGGTCAGAGAGGAAGAGCATGGCTCCTTCAGATTAAGGACGGAAAGGCAACCAAGACTGTCATTGCCAGACCGCAGCACCTTACTGCACAGAAATATAATTAAACCCCCAATACTTATTTTACCTTACTTTTGGAGGTCAGCATGAAGGTTAAGAAAATTATCAACGAAGAAATGATGACCCTGCCTGAACTCCGCGAAGAGTTAATTTCTATTCGCGATCAGAGAGCAGGCGGTGTTGAAGAGACGGAAGGATCTGTCCGTACACTGTCTTACGAACTGCGTAAAAGTATTGACCATGCAGACACCCTTGGTAAATGCAGTGTTGATACCGCTAAAGCACTCTACGAAGAGCTTGTGGCATTAGAAAAGATTACTCCAACCATAGCTGCACGCATTGTAAACATCATGCCGGCAAGCCGCGAAGAGGTTCGTGCAATCTATGCAAAAGAGAGATTCGTCCTTGTAACCGAGGATGTTGATCAGATCTTAGACATCATCCGCAAGTACGAGTGAGGGGAGGAATTATGCCCCCAAAGACGGAAAGAACTGATAAAAAGGAAGTGGAGGCTATCGTTCTCGACTATCTCCAGTGGGGATATGCAGGCGATAAGCGTCCGTTAAACCAGCGTGAGCCGATTATTCTCGCGGTGGGTACCGATCAGTTCAAGCTCCTGGAGCTTACTGCAAAGAAGGATAAGGCAATCAACCTCCACGATGTTGTCTACATCGGCGACGGAGAGAGAAAGGTTGTTGACCGCGTAAAACGCCGCGTATCCTTTGCAGAACTTACTCCGACTGCAAAAGGCGAACTTGAGCCGGCTGTTGCAGAAATTATCTCTGCATCCGAGGCACGCTTTGTTGAGTTCTACAACACCGCAGTCCCGGTGAGTTTAAAGATGCATATGCTCAATCTCCTGCCGGGATTCGGTAAGAAGACTTTAACAGACACTCTCACTGAGCGTGAGAAGAAGCCGTTTGAGAGTTTCGCCGACATTAAAGCAAGGGTGAAAACGCTCCAGAAACCTGAGAAGTTCATTCTCGAGCGTATTATGCTTGAGCTGGAAAACCCTGAAGAGAAGTATCACCTCTTCACCTCCAAATAACTTTTTTATGAGAGCTCCAAACGATCAGCATTTTTTAGTCGATGATGATGCTGTAGAGAGGATTGCTGATGCAGTTCCTGTTTTCGACCGTGATGTTTTAGAGATTGGACCTGGCGGCGGTGTTTTAACAGCAGCACTTCTTGAAAGAGGTGCACATGTCAGAGCCGTTGAACTTGATACCGGTCTTCTACCGAATCTGGAAAGAAGATTTTCAGATGAGCTTGCATCGGGAGATTTGACTATCACTGTCGGAGATGCTTCCAAAGTCGAGCTTCCAAAGTTTGATTTAGTTGTTGCAAATCTGCCGTACTCGATTTCTTCCAAGATTACTTTCCGTCTCTTAGAGGTTGGTTTCGAGAAGGCTGTTTTGATGTATCAGCTTGAGTTTGCAAAACGCCTGGCAGCCGCACCCGGAAACGGTGATTATGGCAGACTTTCAGTAATGACTCAGGCAATGGCTGACGTTGAATTCCTTTTGGAGATTCCACCGGAATCCTTTAATCCGCCGCCGGAGGTCTGGTCTGCGGTTGTTGTCTTAACACCGCGTGCACCGCCCGTTCCAATCGATAATCAGAAGATGTTCTCCGATGTTGTCCGCGAGGTTTTCTCGCATCGGAGAAAGACACTTTCTAACTGCTTAAAGGGACTTTCCTCCATTTACGGTAAGGAAAAGACAGCCGCATTTATCGCTTCCTGCGAGCCGGAGCTTTTGAAGAAGCGTCCTGAAGTGCTGTCAGTTGCTGAGTTTATTGAGCTCTCCAATTCTTTTGCCGCGCTGTTATGATGTTTGATGCATCACAGGTGTATCAGCCGGCAGAGGATACATTTTTGTTAATCCGTGCTGCTCTTGCCGAGGTAAAGCCTAAGGATTCTGTTATCGAGATTGGAACAGGCTCAGGGGCTGTTGCAGGTGCTGTACAGAAAGTTGCTCCAAAGACTCTTGGTGTTGATATTAATCCACATGCCGTTTTACACGCCCGGGAGGTAAACGGGGTTGATGCTATCCGAAGCGATTTGTTTTCTGCGGTTTCGGGCAGGTTCGATTTGATTTTGTTCAATGCCCCCTATCTTCCAACTCTACCGGAGGAAAGAATCGATGACTGGCTTGAGTATGCACTAGACGGCGGCGTATCAGGCAGAGATGTTATCGAGCGGTTTTTACCAGAGGCCGTTTTGCATCTTGCAGATGGTGGACGTATTCTTTTGCTTATCTCATCTCTTACCGGATTGTCAGAGACCATATCGCTTTGCGAGGCGTGCGGATGCTCTGCAGAGGTCTGTGCAGAAGAAGAGGTCGAGGATGCCGAGATGCTTTATGTGCTGAGGATTGTTCCTGCATCTGTTTTGTAGGCTTACTCAAAAATAAAAAAGATTTACTCACCCTTAACGCACATACATGCGTCAGGCGAGTAACAGTTTCCGCAGTACACATACGAGTAGAACTGATATCCTCCCGATAAATGACTGCAGATTAACCCGTGCTCTTTTAAGATGCGGCAGGCCATGTAGCTTCTAAATCCACTCTGACAGTTGATGAAGTACCGCTTCGATGAGTCAAGTTCACCAATCCGGCTGCGCAGTTCGAAGAACGGAAGGTTCAAAGCCCCTTTGATGTGTCCTGCGGCATACTCAGCAGGAGTTCTGACATCCAGGAACACAACGTCTTCCATCTCTGCGATTTTTGGAATCATGTCATGGTGGAACTGAACAACAAGCCCCTGACGGACATTTTCTATAACGTAACCTGCGAGGTTTACCGGATCTTTTGCCGATGAGTACGGCGGTGCGTATGCCAAATCAAGTTCTTCCAGATCAGCCGCACTAAGTCCTGCCTGGATTGCTGTCGCGAGCACATCGATTCTCTTGTCTACACCGTCGAAACCGACAGCCTGCGCTCCAAGAATTCTGCCGTCGGCAGGAGCAAAGAGAACTTTAAGCGTCATGCTCTTTGCACCCGGATAATATGAAGCATGGGATTGGGCGTGAACAATTACTTTGTCGAAGCGGATTCCAGCTTCTTTGCAGGCTTTCTCATTCAGACCGGCAGAGGCCGCAGTCATCTCGAACAGCTTCATGACAGACACAGCAGCCGAGCCGCGGTAGGGACGCATACGTCCCATAATGTTATCAGCCGCCCATCTGCCCTGACGATTTGCAGGACCTGCCAGAGAGATTAGGGCGCTTTTACCGCTTACACGGTTTCTGACAGCAACAGCGTCCCCTACAGCATAGATATCCGGGTTTGATGTCTGAAGGAAATCGTTTACAAGAATCGAACCCTTCAAACCAAGGTCAAGACCGGCAATTTCTGCGAGCTTTGTATCCGGGACAACCCCTACAGCAAGAATCACCATATCGGATGTGAGCGGTTCGCGGTCTTTTAAGTGAACCAGAAGATGTCCGCCCTCTTCTGCAAAACCTTCCAGGGATTCGTTGAAAAGAATCGACACACCCATGTCTCTCAGATACTTGTGAAGACCTGATGCCATATCAAAATCAAGAGAAGGCATGACCTGTTTTCCGCGAAGAATGATTGTTGTCTTCACCCCTGCACGAACAAGATTTTCCGCAGTCTCGAGCCCGATAAAGCCCCCGCCGATGATAACAGCAGACTCTATCATCTTCTCTTCAATGAAACTGCGGATAGAGAGAGCATCCTCAACTGTTCTGACGGTGAATATATTTTGACAGTCCAGTTCGAATGCATTTGGAAGAGCCGCTTTTGCCCCGGGTGATAGGATTAACTTGTCGTATGACTCGGTATAGACACTGCCGTCTTTCAGGTTTTTGACCTCGATAATTTTGGTCTCGGGATAGACTGCTGTAACCTCGCTGTTTGTTCTGACATCTATTGAGAACCAGTCCTTAAAACTATCAGGCGTATGAAGTGTCAGTTCATCCTTATCTTCGATTTCGCCGCCGATGTAGTACGGAAGCCCGCAGTTCGCATAAGAAACATGAGCTGTCCGCTCAAAAATGATAATCTCACAATCCTCGCTGAGCCTGCGAAGTCTTGCGGCGGCGGTCGCCCCTCCGGCAACCCCGCCAACAATACAGACCTTCATTTAGTGGTGACAGTGACAGTCGTCACCGTGTTCGTGGTGATGTTCATGATGTCCACAGTGACATCCTTCTCCATCTTCATGGTCATGGTGATGGTGTCCGCAGGAGAAGTCCGGATCATAGGTCAGTGTGCCATTGAGAAGAGCGGTTACCGCTTCCAGAGCGTTTCCGGTAATTCCCGGGAAAAGTCTGATTCCAAGTTGTGCTAAACCGTTTCTTGCACCGCCGCCGATTCCGCCGCAGAGAAGAACATTTACTTCGTTATCATAGAGAACCTGCAGAAGTGCCCCGTGTCCGCTTCCGGTGTTGCTGATGATATCTACGTCTAAAAATCCATCTTCGCTGACTTTGAAGATGGTAAACTCGGGACATGAGCCGAAGTGCTGGAAGATTTCTCCATTGTATGTAGGCACTGCGATTTTCATAGATTTTTATTGCCCGCGCAAGAAGATAAACATTCTGTATGAAATTTACTGCATAACTGGTCAGTTTTAAAATTCACAACACCACAGAGCGTATTTCAACAGATTAAGCTGATTTTAATTCACTATCACTTAGAGATAATTTCAGTCGGGAATGGGTAATGCATATTAAGAACAAACACCACATAATATACATGAAATTATTAGTCAGCCCAAGCTCTATAGATGAGGCAAAATTCTGCCTCGATGCTGACATTATCGACGTCAAGCGCCCAGCCGAAGGGTCGCTTGGAGCTAATTTTCCGTGGGTAATTCGCGAGATTAAGAAGATGGCAGGAGAAAAGCCGGTTTCCGCAGCAATCGGAGACTACGGACCGACTCCTGGAAATGCAGCCCTTGCAGCATACGGTGCAGCATGCGCTGGTGCAGACTTTGTCAAGATCGGACTTATGTTCTCTGACAAAGAGGCAGCAAAGGAAGTTATCGAAGCAGTTGTCCGCGCTGTTAAAGAGCCGTTCCCGGAAAAGACTGTTGTTATCGCAGGCTACTCCGACTACGAACGCTTAGGTTCTATCAGTCCGTTTGACATTTCTCCGATTGCAGCAGCAACCGGTGCAGACTTCTCCATGATTGATACCGGTATGAAGGACGGAAAGAGCACCTTCGAGTTCATGGATGCAGAAACCTTAACCAAGTTCACTGAATTAAACCGCTCTCTTGGACTTGGCACTGCTCTTGCAGGCTCTCTTAAATTCGAGGATGTTCCGGTCTTAAAGCAGATTAATCCGGAAATCATCGGCGTCCGCGGCATGGTCTGCGGAGGCGACAGAACCACAATGGTCAAAGAAGAGCTTGTCAGAAAAGCAATCGAACTGGTACATTAAAATGTTCGCAGACAAATTCAAAGTTGAAACCTCCTACACCTTTGACGATGTCCTCATCGAACCGGCAGAGTCCTGGGTCGAGCCAAACACTGTAGACGTAAAATCCGTCTTCACCAAGAACATCCCGTTAATCACTCCGCTTGTCAGCGCAGCAATGGATACCGTAACCGAGGCAGAAATGGCCATCTCCATGGCACGTGCCGGAGGTATCGGAGTTCTCCACAGAAACTGTTCCCCAGAGCAGGAAGTCGAGTTCGTCCGTCAGGTTAAAGCCGCAGACAATGTTATCGAACCGGGTGTACGCTATGTATCTCCAGATACCACCATCTCCTTTGTTGCAAACTTAATGGAGAGATACTCTATTGGAGGAGTTCCTGTTGTCGGTTCCAAGGGTAAGCTGGTTGGTATCGTCTCCCGCCGTGATGTCCGCGGTGTCATCAACAAGATGGGAGCAGAGCCGGTTGAAGCAATCATGACCAAGCGCCCGATTGCTGTCCGCGAGGACATCACTGCAGATGAAGCAATCAACGTCATGTACACCAAGAAGGTTGAGAGACTTCCGGTCGTTGATGACAAAAAGAAACTTGTCGGTATCATCACCATGCAGGACTTACTTGAGAAGCAGCAGTACCCGCAGGCAAACCGTGACAAGAACGGAAAGCTTCGTGTAGCAGCATCCGTAGGTCCATTCGATCTCCGCCGTGCAGAGATGCTCGTAGATTCAGGCGTTGACGCAATTGTTGTCGACTGTGCACACGGACACAACATGAATGTCGTAAACGGTGCAAAGACCATGAAGGAGACCTTATCCTGTGATGTTGTCGTTGGAAACATCGCAACCGCAAAGGCAGGAGAGGTTCTTGCAGACTTCGCAGACGGTATCAAGGTCGGAATCGGTCCGGGCTCTATCTGTACTACCCGTATTGTTGCAGGTGTCGGTGTTCCTCAGATTTCCGCTATCGCAAACGTCGCAGATGTTGCAACTCCATGCGGAGTCCCGGTTATCGCAGACGGCGGTATCAAGTACTCCGGAGATGTTGCAAAGGCATTCGTTGCCGGAGCATCTTCTGTTATGATGGGAAGCATGTTCGCCGGAACCGACGAGGCACCGGGCAAGACCATCATCGTCAAAGGCAGACGTTACAAACAGTACAGAGGCATGGGTTCCCTTGGTGTCATGACCTCCGGAAACTCCTCCGACCGCTACTTCCAGAAGAAGGGCATTGGAGCAAACAAGTATGTCCCTGAAGGTGTCGAGGGTGCAACCCCGTACATCGGTTCTGTGACTGACGTCATCTATCAGACTATCGGCGGTCTTAAGTCAGCCATGGGATACGCAGGATGCGGTGACATTCCGACCATGAGAACCAACGCAAGATTCGTAAAGATTACCGCAGCAGGTCTCAAGGAGTCCCACCCGCACGATATCGTCATCACTGACGAAGCCCCGAACTACAGGGCAAACCTCTAAATCTTTTTTTTTAAGAAATTTATTCCAGCTCGAACGCACCCGTATAGAGCTGATAGTATCTTCCCTTCTGCGAAATCAGTTCCGCATGGTTTCCACGCTCAATGATTTTTCCGCCTTCAAGAACTAAAATCACATCCGCGTTTCGGACTGTGGACAATCGGTGTGCGATGACAAAGACAGTTCTTCCTTTCATCAGAGAGTCCATTCCAGCCTGAACAATGGCTTCGGTTCTTGTGTCAATGGATGATGTTGCCTCGTCCAAAATCATGACCGGCGGATTTGCAATAGCCGCACGTGCAATTGATAAAAGCTGACGCTGTCCCTGAGAGAGACTGCTTCCGTCTCCTGCGATTACAGTGTTGTAGCCTTCCGGAAGTCTTCTGATGAAGTCATCAGCATTCGCGAGAACTGCTGCCGCATAGACCTCTTCATCTGTTGCTTCGAGCTTTCCGTAACGAATGTTTTCCATAATTGTTCCGGTGAAGAGATTTACATCCTGAAGAACGATTCCAAGAGAGTATCTAAGGTCACTCTTTCTAATCTCATGAATGTTGATTCCGTCATAGAGAATCGTTCCCTCTTCGATGTCATAGAAGCGGGTGATAAGGTTTGTAATTGTGGTCTTGCCTGCACAGGTCGAGCCGACAAGAGCAACCTTTTGTCCCGGCTTTGCCCAAAGAGATACATCATGGAGAACAGTTTTTCCTTCAACATAGGAGAAGGTTACATGGTTGAGCACTACATCTCCTTCCATCTTCGAATAGGTAACGATTCCATTATCCTCGCGTCTCCAGGCCCACATATTCGTCTCATCTTCGGTTTCGACGAGTTCTCCTGCAACCTCTTTTGCATTGACGAGGCGGACTTTTCCGTCGTCAGTCTCAGGCTCCTCATCGATTACATCAAATATACGTTCAGCTCCGGCCAAAGCCATGACAACGGAGCTTATCTGTTGTGAGACCTGAGAGATTGGCATGGTGAAGTTTCTCGAAAGAAGCAGGAATGCTCCTATTCCTCCAAGTGTAATCCAGTTTCCGTAAATCGCAAGGAACCCCCCAACCACAGCGATTAAGACAAACTGTATGTTTCCTATGTTTCCCATAATCGGCATGAAGATGTTTCCAAATGTGTTTGCACGGGTTGCATGTAAACAAAGCTCATCGTTTAAGCGATCGAACTCATCAGACACTGCACGCTCGCGGGTGAACACCTGAACGACTTTCTGCCCGCTGATAATCTCCTCGATAAATCCGTTAATCGTTCCAAGGGATTTCTGCTGACGGACAAATGACTTTGCAGACGCACCTCCGATTTTCTTTGTCAGATAGAACATCAGGCAGACGATTAGGAGAACCATCAAGGTAAGCGGGATGCTGATGGAAATCATCGCGAAGAATACCGCAGTGATTGTGATAATCGATGAGAACATCTGCGGCACACTCTGGGATATCATCTGGCGGAGAGTGTCTGTGTCGTTTGTGTATCTGCTCATCACATCACCAAACGATCTTGTGTCGAAGAACTTTACAGGAAGTGCCTGCATCTTCGAAAACATCTGATCGCGGACTTTCTTTAAGATACCCTGCGAGATGACAGCCATCAGTCTTGTGTAGAGGAAGGTTGATACAACTCCTGCGAGATAGATGACAGCCATTACAAGAATAGCTGTTATCATTCCTGAGAAGTCAGGATTTGCCTGTCCGGCCAAAGGCACGATATAATCGTTAATTAACGGCTCGATGAATAAAGCACCGATTACTCCTGTAACTGAGCCTATTACAAGACATACAAGAACAACTGCAAAGCGGAACTTATACTCTTTCAGGTATGAGAGAATGCGAAGGATTGTACGTCCTGCATTCTTAGGCTTTGCTCCGCTGTGGTGTCCGATTTTAGGCGGCATTTATGCATCCTCCGTTTTTGTCTGAGAGAGATAGATGTCTTTGTAAATCTCACAGCGGGAGAGAAGTTCTGCGTGAGTTCCAACATCATGGATATGTCCTCCGTCGAGAACAACAATTTTGTCTGCACCCTCGATGGATGAGATTCTCTGGGCGATGATAATCTTTGTTGTGTTTGGAAGTTCATCACGGAATGCCTGACGAATGAGAGCATCAGTCTTTGTATCAACCGCGCTTGTTGAGTCGTCAAGGATTAGAATCTTAGGTTTTCTAAGAAGAGCACGTGCGATACAAAGTCTCTGACGCTGTCCGCCAGAGACGTTTGTTCCGCCCTGATCCAAGCGTGTGTCATATTTGTCCGGGAAACTTTCGATGAAGCTGTCCGCCTGAGCTAAACGGCTGGCATGACGGACTTCGTCGTCTGTTGCTTCAGGATTTCCCCAGCGAAGGTTTTCAGCAATCGTTCCGGAGAATAGCACATTCTTTTGGAGAACAACAGATACTGCGGTTCGAAGTACATCCAGGTCATAATCTCTGACATCTGCGCCGCCAACTTTGACAGTTCCTTCTGTTGCATCATAGAGCCTTGGGATAAGCTGTACCAAAGTGGACTTGGCACTGCCTGTTCCGCCAAGAACACCCACCATCTCTCCTGATTTTATTTCGAGGTCAACTGAAGTCAGAGCCTTTCTTCCGTTTCCGGAGTATGAGAAACTTACATTCTCAAACGAAACAGAGCCGTCAGTGACAACGGTCAGCGGATTTTCAGGATTGGTTACAGTCGGCTTTTCATCAAGTACCTCTGTGATGCGGATTGCTGAAGCGCGGGCCATGGTTATCATTACAATAACCATAGCCACCATCATGAAGCTCATTAAAATCTGCATGGTGTAGGTGATGATGCTGATGAGTTCTCCGCTCGTGAAGTCACCAAAGACAATCATCTGTCCTCCAACCCATGCGACAGCTAAGATACAAAGATATGTGCAGAACTGCATCAAAGGACTTAACATAGCCATGAGTTTTTCTGCGGCTGTAAAGTCCTCGTAGATATCAGCCGAGGCTTTTTTGAACTTCTTTTTCTCAAATCCTTCGCGGACAAATGACTTTACAACGCGGATGCCGCGGATATTTTCGCGGACAACGCTGTTTAGGCTGTCATACTTCTGGAATACCCGCTCGAAGATTGGGAATGTTTTGACCGTCAGGATTGTGATGCCCACTCCAAGAATAGGCACAACGCATGCGAAAATCAATGCCATCTCTGGTTTGATAATCAAAACCATGATGAAGGATGCAAGAAACATCACAGGAGAGCGGATGGCAACTCTGATTATCATCATGAATGAGTTCTGGATGTTTGTAACATCTGTTGTAAGCCTCGTGATTAATGACGGGGCTGAGTATTTGTCTATGTTTGCAAACGAGAACTTCTGCACGTTGGAAAATACTGCCCTCCTCAGGTTTCTCGCAAATCCGGCGGAGGCAACAGCAGACGTTCTTCCGGCAAGGATTCCAAAGAGAAGAGCAAGCAGTGCCAAGATGATAAGAATTGTTCCGGCTTCGGTGATTACCTGATAATTTCCAACTTCTACTCCGTTGTCGATTAAGTGGGCGATGACAAACGGAATTAAGACTTCCATTAAGACTTCGAGGATGACAAATACCGGAGTGAGGATGGCAGGCAGTTTGTACTGTTTTACTTCGGCGGCAAGTGAGGAGATGATGTGTCGGACTGTCATTTCAGAAGATTCCTCTTTATTTTTTCTGCGGTGTGAAGGAATGCTGTTATTTCTTCGTCTGTCAGTCCTGCTGTTATCTGATATTCGATGCCTGACAGTTCGGATTTAATCAGGGAGTGCTGTTTTTTTCCCTTCTCGGTCGCAGTGATTTTTCTAAGGCGGGCGTCGGACTTTACCCTCTCGCGGATAATAAGCCCTGACTCTTCCATGCTGCTTAGAACTCCGGAGACGGTGGAACGCCGGAGGGTAAACATCTGTTCGATGTCTTTCTGGAATACATCACCTTCCTCGTCGATGATGAATCCGAGAATCATGCCCTGAACAGGAGTTATCTCATCCTGATTTTTGAATGCCGGGATTTGCAGGAGGCGGCGGTTTAGGTAGTTGGAGAGAATTTTTATGGTTTTTCCTATCTCTGCCGAAGTCATAAAAAATATGTTAGCAAGCTAACTATATAGTACTTCTGTAGATGGCTTAGTTTTTACTGGATGTGTATTGTCAGCTATATGGTTTTATGATATTTCAGAGACAATATGGATACATCGTTTGGTGATGTTATATGGGTTTACATAAAGTAACCGAAAGGTATATGCCCCCCCCCCCCCCATGGGCAGTCTTGTTTTGTCAGTTTAAGCGAGATTTCAGGGTTTTCTTTTGATGTGTGTCTATGAAGGTAGACAAACTTATTGAGAAAACAACTGAGAGTGGCGAATCGAAGAAGTGGAAGGTGATTGTGGGGATTGCTGTAGGGATTGGATTTTCTGTTTTATTGTTCACAGGATTAATGTTTGTTTCAGGAATTGATGACTACCTTCAGGACAATAAACAGATTGTTAAATTATATGATTTCTATGATTTGAATAACAATGGAAATGGCACTAGTGTGTATGTGATTGGGAGCAGTCAGACAGGAAATGGAATTTATGCACCAAAAATTAATCAGATACTAAATGACAGCAATCTTGATGTACACGTGTATAATTTGTATGCTTCAAGTGACACCCCCAATCAACGTTTGGCAGAATTGCAGTATATAATTGACAATAACCCATCCCTGGTAGTTTATTGCATATCATATCGTGATTTTTTTAACTTCTCTGCATATGATGCATCGTATAGTGACGAGCGGTTCAAATTAGTCCATAATCGTATTAAACTCCACAACGGTTCGGAAACATATTTTTCATCTCAAATTTATGAAGATATTGTAACCCCAACAAATTATTCATATGATATATATGGAGGATTGGATTCTCGAATTGCTAATAACAAACCTGTGTTAGACAATGATACAATTGAATTGCAGATTACTCATCACATGGGCTATTGGGAATCAATAGTTGATGTTGAATCAGATAATCGAAAGGCATTTGATTATATCATAAACACATTAAATAATGAAGGAATTCCGGTAATTATTGTAAATATGCCTATCCATCCATACCTTTCTGAATCTATTTCTGATGAGTCAAGAAATAATTTCCAAAAAATAATGGATGTTTATGGTGATTTATATTATGATTATGAACATCAATTTGCAGAGTACAAATATTTCTCTGATTCTTATCACCTCTCGTATATCGGTACATTAGAGTTTTCACCAATAATTGCAGATATCATCATCCAGGAGATGAGCTAAAATGATGTTCACCACTCCTGAGTTCTTCATCTTCTTGGTCATCGTTATCCTCCTGATAGAACTCATCCGCAAACGACTCTGGCAGCAGATAATTCTCCTCATTGCGAGTTACTACTTCTACTGGTGTTCCAGCTCGATTCACATCCTGCTCCTGATTTTCGTCACCCTGGCATCGTATTTGTGTGGATGGAAAATCTGGAAATCCGAAACTCTGAAACGAAAGCGGATATGGCTTGCTGTTGGAACCATAATTCCCTTAGCCGTTCTTGCCTACTTCAAGTACATCGACTTCGGAATCACGCAGATTAACAATGTCCTCGGCTTCTTCAGTCCCGGAGCATCCATTCCGCTTCTTGAAGTTCTGCTTCCGGTCGGAGTATCCTTCTTCACCTTCCAGGCATTAAGTTATGTCTTCGACATTTATCTCGGAAAAATCGAACACGAAGGAAAGTTCTACCGTTATGCATTATTCATCGCCTTCTTCCCTGCTTTAGTCGCAGGCCCGATTGTTCGTGCAAGCGAGTTCCTGCCGCAGTTAAAGAGTAAAATCTGCATCACCGGAGCAAACCTGCAGGCAGGAGTGACCCTTATCATCTGGGGTTTGTTCAAGAAGATGGTCATTGCGGACAACATTGGAAAGTATGTTGACATTGTTTATGCAAACCCGTCTGGTTATCCATCACTTTACGTTATCGCTGCAACCATTCTCTTCGGCATCCAGATTTACTGTGACTTCTCCGGATATGCAAATATCGCGATAGGTGTCGGAAGAATCTTCGGTTTCAAGATTCCGGAGAACTTCGACATGCCGTACTTCACCAGAAACATCCAGATTTTCTGGCGGAAGTGGCATATGACACTATCCCGCTTCATCCATGACTATGTGTACATCCCGCTTGGAGGAAACCGTAAAGGACATCTCAGAACCTATGTGAATTTGTTTGCATCAATGGTTATCTGCGGATTCTGGCATGGTGCGGCATGGACGTTTGTCATCTGGGGAGCATATCATGGAATCATGCTTCTGCTTCACCGCTACTTTGTGGGTGAGAGAAAATGGGGTGCCAGTCTCAAATTCCTTGATTCCAATCCGGCAGTCTTCGTTAAAGTCTTAATCACGCAGGCACTGGTGTTCTTCGGATGGATGATTTTCCGGGCAAACAGCTTAAGCGACCTGATGACCTGTGTTCAGAAGATTATCTTCTTCGACTTCCAGTTCTCTGGAGCGATGAAAGTCGCTGTGGTTGGCGGAATCCTGATGGTTCTCGTCTGCTTTGTTCTTTCGTTCAATAAGAAAATTGTCGAGCTTGTCAAGAAGATTATCTTCTTTGATTATATGGGATACTTCTCCTCGCAGAAGGTACAGTATTGGGTAATCTACATCGTGGTGTTTGTTGCACTCATCTTACTGCTTGCCCCGCCTGAGACACCGGAGTTCATCTACTTCGCGTTCTAAACAACAAAAACAACCCCACACCACTTTTGGGCTATAAGCCTTCGGCGCATGCCCCTTAGGCGTCGCGTGGATACATGCGGCAGATTATCTCGTTATGCAGGTATCAGTATTGGGGCTTGTGAGAAAAAAAGAGGGGTTTATGCGTATCCTGCCGGGTCTTCCTCGACTTCTTCTGCCTCTTCGTCTGCTCCGCCGAAGAATTTGTCATAGAAGTTTTTGCAGTTTTCCTTGCACTTCTCAATAAGGCCTGCATCGACCTGCTCGATTGGTACATTGTTTGCGAGTTCCGCCATTAAAATCTCGACTAACTGGAATGCAGAGTCAGGTGTCATTCTGATATGCGAATCCTTGCCGTTGTAAAGATTTACAATCATGTCAATCGTCCAGACAGGATTTTCTCCCTCGCGGCGGTATGTGTTGACATCGATTGTGTGCCAATCCTCATCCATCGTTCCAGAGGATAAGGTGTATGCCTTCTGAACACGGTTTCCGTAGAGAGATGTTAAGTGCTGAATAATCCAGATGGCCGCCTTTGCTTTGTCGTTTCCTTTGCAGGCGAAGACTAAGTCCTCGAAGAATGCCGCAGAGTTTACGTGACATCCGGTCATCACAACCATAGTTGCAGCGGGTCCTAAGAGCATCGACATTGCATTTACCATCTTCGGGAAGGTCTTTCTGTCAATCGGGTCGATTAAGTGGTACTCGAAGACCTCGCGAATCGGGTCAATGATTGGAGGGTTTGCCTCGAGGATTGCAGCAAACTCGTTTAAGTCCTTTAAGAACTGTTCAGGGACTTTCTTGTGAGGAGTCTGCTCTTCCGGTTCTTTTACCTCTTCGGTTTTTCCTTCGGTCACTTCCGGCACAGTTTCGACAGGCACTTCCTCTGCCGGTGCTTCGACCTTCTTTTTACGATAGGTACGCTTCTTTTTCGTAGCCTCAGTGACTTCAGGTATTGTATTGATATCTTCTTCAGTCATGTATATACGATTTATTCTGACATGCCAAAAGGTAATCGGTTAGCAGTTCGAAGTCAAAGAAACAGGTATTAGATGCACAACCTCAAAATATAATGAAGATATTTTGGGAATGATGTTCGGCATAGATAAATTCGGAATAAAACTGCTGTTCTATTTCGCGGGAATGACACTGATGTCATTTGGTGTTGTGGTTTCAGTAATATCTGATTTGGGAGTTACACCGATTAGTTCTATTCCATATACAATAACTGTTGTATCAGGGATGGATTTTGGTGTTGCCACGATGATTTTTTCTGTCCTGATGGTTCTTCTTCAGATATTAATACTTAGAAAGAACTACAAAATTGTAAATCTGCTTCAGCTTCCAATAGGGCTTGTATTTGGAGCGTTTCTTACATTCTGCGGATTAATTACCGCAGGCATTCCAACTCCTGACAGCTTTGTTCTAAAGATTTTCCTAATACTTTTAAGTACTGTCTTTGTCGCTGCAGGTGTTTTCCTCTATGTGTCTCCGGGATTTGTTCCGCTCCCGCCGGAAGGGTTTGTGATTGCTGTAAGCCAGGCTTTGCGGAAGAAGTTCTCTACAGTTAAGGTGATTTCAGATGTCACTATGGTTCTGATTTCTCTTCTGACATGTGTCATCATAGTTCATTCACTTGGAAGTGTCGGAGTTGGCACAATTATTGCTGCGGTTCTTGTCGGATATGAGGTTAAACTGCTGACGAAATTCTTTGGAGCGAAGAGAGATAGAATCCTCGGACGCGCCGGAATCAGATAAACCAAACACACCCAAGCCGGTTAGTATAACTTCTCTTACGACAATTATGATACAATGCAGTATCGAGTAAACCCAAAAAACGGTGACCGCTTATCTGTTCTCGGATACGGGTGTATGCGTTTTTCGAGAACGGCCGGGGTTGCTGTTAATCAGAAAAAGACAGAAGAAGAGTTGTCTCTTGCTCTCTCCTTAGGGGTTAATTACTTTGATACGGCCTATCTTTATCCGGGAAGCGAGGCGGCTCTTGGAAAGTTCCTTTCAAAAGGTCATAGAATGGATGTTTTTGTTGCAACGAAACTGCCTTTCCGCCAGTGTAAGAAACCTGAGGATTTCGAGAAACTATTTTCGGAACAGAAGGAACGCCTGCAAACGGATTATATTGACTACTACATGGTTCACATGTTAGGAGACATTGCTTCATGGAAACGGCTTGTGTCTCTTGGAATTGTTGAGTGGGCTGAATCCAAAAAGGCATCAGGCGAGATTCGGCAGTTTGGTTTTTCATATCACGGGGGAACTGCTGAGTTTAAGGAGCTGATTGATGCGTACGACTGGGATTTCTGTCAGATTCAGATAAACTATTTCGATGCACACACGCAGGCAGGAATAGCAGGCATGAAATACGCGGCAGAAAAAGGTCTGCCTGTTTTTGTGATGGAGCCACTTCGAGGCGGCGCTCTTGTTAATCTTCCAAAGAGAGCTGCAGAAATGTTTTCTGATGCTGATTCAGCGAAGACGCCTGTTGAGCAGGCTTTTAGATGGCTCTGGAATTTTGAGGAGGTTACTGTTGTTCTCTCAGGTATGAATTCAGTGTCACAGGTTGAGGAGAACTGTGCGTCAGCAGATTCAGCAAAAGCAGGTTCGCTTTCAGATGCAGAGCTTGCAGTATTCGATAAGGTTTGTTCAGTTCTGAATGAGGGGATTCGTGTCCCCTGCACATCCTGCGGTTACTGTATGCCATGTCCGCACGGTGTGGATATCCCATCCTGCTTTTCGGCATACAATATACGATGTACTCAGGGGTGGTTTTCGGGAATGCTTGCCTATGTCACATGCACGTCTCTAAAAGAAAAACCAGCGGCGGCTTCCTCCTGTGTGAACTGCGGGCTTTGCGAGAGGAAGTGTCCGCAGGGCATTCTTATTCGGGATTATCTGGATGAGGTAAAGACAATGATGGAGGGCAGAATTTATCGGATGGCTCTTCCTGTGGTGAAGAAATTTTTGGAGAGGTGAGTTCGGGGGAAGAACCACAGAATTTCAAAAGATTTTGATACAGCGATTAAATGCTCAATTCCTTTATCTCTTTTTCCGTGAATTATTATCTATGAAGAAAGTAATTCTAATACTGTTACTTCTGACTGTTATATTTTCAGCAGGATGTATTCAGTATGGACCATATCCTGATTATGAAGCATACGAGACAGTCAGCCCTCCTGATGCCGAACCTGGAGCCGTATATCTTGCCATCGGGTTGGGAACTCTGTATGGTAACTATGATAATCTGCCTGAGAATCTCAATTTCTGGTACAATATGCACCCGGAAATAAAAGACATCATCTATCAGTGGGCTGATGAAACAGACACAGCCATTCGCGAACCAAGAGTAACTAACAACTATCTTGAAATTGGAATCCGCGGAAAATTCATTGATGGAAATCCACCTACAGTTCAGATTCGTGGAAGATATGAGTTAACGGAAGAAGAAAAAGCACAGTTTGATGAACTCTATGAAAGGATTAATGAAGTAGCGAGCAAAAGAGGGATGAAAGATATTCCGGTTCAATTTTTCTATGGAGCAATCTAACCCGCGATTAAATGCTCAATCACTTTATATTATTTCGCGGACAGAAATAGAGGTATGAACCTCCGTTTCATTCCGCTTTTACTGCCGCTATTCATATATCCGGTTAGTGGAATGAAACCAATTATTTCAGCAATCCCATCTACATTCAATGTAACTTTAACCTCACAGATAATTACAGGGACATACATCAGTTCAATACCAATCTTTCTTTACCAGTCACAGTTTGTCCCGCAAGTCCCGCAAGCATCAATCTCATTTCCCACACCCCTCCTATTCCTCTCAGCCGCGGCAGTCCTCATAACAGTCTGCATAATTCAGAGAGGATTTACAGTAACTTCATCTCGAAGAGATACCATCTATGATTTCATCGTAGAAAACTCAGGATGTCAGGAGAGCCAGATTGTCTCAGCTCTTGGATTCTCACGCGGTTCAGTGACGCATCATCTTCACAAATTAGAACAGACAAACCATATCATAAGCACGCAGTATCATGGAACACCAAGATACTATCCAAAAAGTTCCGCAAGCCTTAGTCAGGCAAAACTTGCGGCGGCACTTTCCAGAAAACGTCCTGCTGAAATCTATCGTCTGATATCAGAAAATCCCGACATTACTCAAAGAGAGCTTGCAAAAATCTCAGGACTATCCGAACAGACCATTCGCTGGCATGTAAAACGGTTAGAGACTGATGGGATAATTCAGTGCAGGGTTGAAGGAAAAGTGAAACGATATATGATTCTCTAACAACTCAGTTTACAAAAATCACACTCTGGAAACCCATATATCCTCCGCCAACCAAAAAACAATCATGGAAGAACGGCATGTAATCGAAGCCGCAGGTATGACGCGGCTTGTAATCGAAAACGGCAAAGTAACTGAAGTGGGAGAACCGAAGATATCCTTCTGCCCGTTTGCCAAACGGTTCGCATCTCCAATAAATCCTGTAACACCTGAAGCAGTCAAAAAAAATATCGAGCACAGAATATCCAAATTTGGAATGTGCACACGTGACCGCCAGGTCCTGGATGAAGAATCGCAGGTTCTGTTTGGCGCATCCGAACTATTAACAACCGCTCTCAAAAACAAAACCGTTGATGCCGCAGTCATATGCTGTGACGGAGCAGGAACGGTTATCGTTACCGACCCCAAACTCATCCAGGGAATTGGCGGTAGAATGTCCGGGCTTGTGGAGACTGTGCCGTACGCAGAAGTAATCTCTGCAATCGAAGAAGCGGGCGGCATTGTAGTGGACAAAGAAACAGCATCCCTTAACGCCTTAGCCGGTGTTGCCGAAGCAAAGAGACGCGGATTCAAAAACGTCGCGGTCACGGTTGCAGGATTCCAGCATGAGCTGGCAGAAGAAATCCGCTCTCAATTCCCTGATGCAGTAATCATAGGCGTTCACACAACAGGTGTTGCAAGCCTTGATGACGCAAAGCGTCTCTGTGCCACGTGTGATTTAGTATTTGCCTGCGCATCTCAGCACATCCGTGATGCCGCAAAAGAGTACGCGGTTGTTCAGGGAGGAGTTGGTGTACCAGTCTTTGCTGTATCTGCATTTGGAAAACGCATAGTCTTAGAGCGTCTCATGGACACAAACGAACCGCTCTTAATCAAAAACATGAAACTTCCTGTCTGTGACATGGGAAAACAGCCGGAACCGCTTATCTAAAACTTTTCAGCTCAAAAAACGCTGAGACCAGACAAACCAGCCCGGCAACAACAAGAGGCGGAATAATCCCAACAAAGCAGGCAGCAAGAGGTGAGATAAATAGAACTGCTCCTGCTAACTTATTCATCTTCGATGCTGAAAAACCGACAAACCCTTCTTTTTTGTATCTCAAACAAAGAGACAAAAGTTTCATGCCGAAAATCACTGCGGCAAAAATCCACAGCCAGATTGGAAGCGAGAAGTATGGAATGAATATAACAAGGCTGACTAAAATAAACACAAAATCTGCAAAACCGTCAAAGGACGCACCAAACCTGCTTTCTGCATGAAGTTTTCGGGCGGCCCGCCCGTCAATCATATCTGAAACCCCGCAGAGAAGATAAACACCCAGGAATTCCAGACTCATTGGTGTAAGGAAAAGAAGCAGAAATGCTCCAACAATTCTAAAAGAAGTCAGGATATTCGGGACACATCCTTTGAGGATTGACATTTTACAATATTTTTGTTTGTTTCTCTATGAATC
Source organism: Methanocorpusculum sp. (assembly GCA_017387505.1). GTDB lineage: Archaea > Halobacteriota > Methanomicrobia > Methanomicrobiales > Methanocorpusculaceae > Methanocorpusculum. The sequence goes on along the minus strand of JAFOFB010000003.1, from coordinate 89,840 downwards.
TCTTTTGATGCATTGAGATAAGATAGATTTATCACAACAACCCTCGATATAATTTCATGAAAAAAATCGCAGGACTTCTGCTTCTCACAGCCGCTGTAATCCTGACAGCAGGCTGTGTGACTACAGCAGACCCGATTGTCGGAAGCTGGCAGACCACAGAACCGATTCAGTATGAAGATTATGGATATAGTCTGTCTTACATGCTGACCTTTGAAAAAGACGGTACAGGAGAGATTATATATTCCTATTCCTATGCAGAGATTGACTACTACTATCCAATCATCTGGGAAAAAACATCCGAAGACGCCTATCTGTGTGAGGAACTGTCTCTCTTTATCTTCTCTGAAGACGGTAAAACCATGACTGATGATTATCAGTACACCTACAGCCTTGCAGAAGGAGAAGAGAAAATCGGAGGAGTCTGGACAGAAGTTCTCCCAGAAGGGGAAGAGCCAATGTTCTACTACACCTATGTCTTCAACGAAGATGGAACAGGTGTTGAAACCCTCCATCAGGACGGAGAAAAATCATATGCATATAATTTACAGTGGGAAGAGTATGCAGAGAACCAGATTTTCATCAGATATGTGGACTCCTACACCATTGAAGACGGCAAAATGAAAACCACTCTGGATGATGAAGTTATCTTCGAAGAAGTTGACGGAATCTGGGTCGAGACACCGCTGGAAGGCTTACAGTTAATTACTTATGAATTCCGTGATGACGGAATCTGTGTCTGTACCATCTATGACAGAGAGACAAAAGAGTTCCTGGATGTCTACTTCTATGAATACACTCCAACAGAGGCAGGAGGTATTCTGAAATCTAAATACATGTCTGAATATGTACTCTTAGAAGACGGAACACTGCAGGATGTTAATTATGGAGATATTCTCGAAAGAGTATCTTCTGCATAATCTTTTTTTTTACGATACTTTTACCAAAGTGTAATTCATACACTGCCGCCGCAGTAATTCAGCAGACTAAAGCAGTATTTCCGCATAACATATTGAATGTGCCCCAACTAATGTGTTTTTTTCCGAGAACTATAAATGCAAATCTGCCATATAGTTAATAATCTAAAAGGAGGTAAAAATGGCTAAAATCCCATCCGGCAAACCGGCATATATTGTCTGTCTGCTTCTCATCATGCTGGCATCACTCGGCTGTGTTATATCTACATCATTCATGAGTGCTGAAAATTACATGCCTGTCATTAACATCGGTGACGGTTCAGCAGTTGTAACATTCCTTATTTCATTAGTTGTTCTTGGTATCGTTCTGAAATGTTCTGAAAAAGCAGCAAAAGTAACTCTTGCAGCATGGCTTTCCTACTTCTTCTTCTCTCAGATTTATGAGTTCGGAACTCTCTTCACCACAATTATGACAATTATCAATGGAGGAGCAGGAGGAGATATCAACATCTGGCCAATGCTTATTGAAAACGCAGGCGTTAATTTCTCATCCACTGTGATTGCATTATGGGGAATTATTCTTCTCGTCGTTACAATCTGGCTTGGTATCAGACTCATGAGATTCTTTGCAACCGGATACATCTCTAACAAATTCTTCAATGTCCTCGTTGTCATTGCCGTAATCTCTGCAGTTGCTGTTATTCTGGCACTCCTCTGGCTTGCACTCTTCGCAGGAATTCCAAATCCGGTCAATGTTATCGCTGTCCTTATGCGTATCATTACTGAAGTTCTCTTCCTGTTCCTCTTTGTCATCGTATCCGCCGACATCGGAAAAGATGCTGCAAAGCAGAAACAGTAACCACCCTTTTTTTACATCACAGATAGAACACTTAAATTCCCTCACAGCCCTATATCTATACAATCAGGTATGCAGTCGGGAAAAATTATTCTTCGCGGAATCGTGCAGGGTGTGGGATTCCGTCCATTCGTTTATGCCGCGGCTTTAGCTCACGGAATTGTCGGAACGGTCATTAATCACGGAAGTGAGGTGGAGATTGATGCATGGGGTGAGAACTTTGATGAGTTCTGCTCGGCAGTCTCTAAAGGACCGAAGATGTCTGTCATCGATTCAGTTGAGGTCCTGCCGATTGAAGGCTCTGCCCCATCTGACTTTTCTATTCTGCCAAGTCAGGATGGAGCAAGGACAGGTTTTGTTCCGGCAGATATTGCAACCTGTGAACACTGTCTTGAAGATGTTCTAAATCCGGAGAGCCGATACTTTGGATACTGGGCAACTTCGTGTACTGACTGCGGACCGCGATACAGTGTTATTCACACAGTCCCGTACGATCGCGAAAGAACTGCGATGCAGGATTTTCCAAAGTGTGATGCCTGTGAAGCCGACTATACCAACCCTGAAAATAGAAGACACCACGCCCAGACGATAGCATGTGCTGACTGCGGACCAAAACTTTTCCTGCTCGACGGAGAAGGAAACGAAGTTTCAGGAGATCCGATTGAAGAGACTGCAAAGCTGTTAGACGAAGGAGAGATTCTTGCCATTCGCGGTATCGGCGGATTCCACATTGCATGTGTTGAGTCTGCGGCAGTGAAGCTGAAGCAGGTTTTAGGACGTCCAAACCAGTCTCTTGCGGTGATGATGCTTGAAGAGACTATGAAGGAGTATGTGGTTGCTCCAAGTGATGCAGACCGCAAGCTGTTAACAGGTCCTGTTCACCCAATCGTTATCCTGGATAAACTCGACCCGACATCACATCCTGAACTCTCACAGCTCCATAACTTAGGCGTGATGCTTCCATATACTGCCCTGCATCACCTTCTCTTCCAGAAACTGAAGTCTCCGCTTCTTGTGATGACGTCCGCCAACGCTCCAGGAACCCCGATGATTACGGATACTGAGACAATCATCGAAAAGATGGGAAAGACCGGTGTTGTTTCATACATCCTGACACACAACAGAGATATCGTAAACCGGTGTGATGATTCAGTGGTACGCGACGGGTATATCATTCGTCTCTCTAGAGGTCTTGCCCCTCTCCGCACACGGATGGATTTGGGAAACAGGCAGATTTTAGGTGTCGGCCCTGAGCTTAATGCGAATGCGAGCATCTACAAAGGAGATTTCTTAATCACATCTCCGCATATCGGAAACATAAGAAATCCGCCGACCGTTGCATATCTCAAAGAGACCATCGAAAAACTCACTTCACTTACTGGAGCAAAGCCTGAGATTATCGCACACGACCTGCATCCGCAGTTCCTAAGCACAAGGGTTGCTCATGAGATGGCAGAGGAAACCGGCGCAGTGCTTTGTCCGGTTCAGCATCACAAAGCCCATATAGCATCTGTTACGACAGAGGATGTTATCGGAATTTCGATTGATGGAGTGGGTTATGGTGAGGATGGAAATATCTGGGGCGGAGAGGTGTTTGCAGGATCTCCTTCTGCAGGCTATGCACGTGCAGGCCATCTTGAACCTGTCTTGATGCCCGGAGGAGATTTGGCAGGTAAATTCCCTGAGCGAATGATTTACGGTATTCTTCCAAACGAGGAGACCATTTCTCTTCTGCAGGAGAGAGGGTGGGATGATATGTCGCTTAAAATCTTACAGCAGGCAGTTGCCCGCCGCTTCAATACTCCGGTTACCACTTCAACAGGACGTGTTCTCGATGCGGCATCAGCTCTTCTTGGAATCTGCCGTGAGAAGACATATGACGGTGAGCCCTCTATGATGCTCGAGGCCTATGCAGCACGCGGAGTTGCTCAGCCGATGGAGATTTCAATCAGCCGCGACACAGAGGGGTCGTATGTGCTTTCGACCTCTTCGCTTCTTTCAGAAGCATACGAGATGATGAAGGAAGGGCTTGACGTGTGCGATATTGCTGCATCTGTTCAGGAAACACTCGCCAAAGGTCTGGCACAGATTGCCGTCCTTTCCGCGCAGGATTCAGGAATCAAAAAAGCGGCTCTTTCCGGCGGTGTCGCCATCAATCGCGCAATCAGGGAGACGATTGTATCGGAACTTTCTGCTGCGGACATTCCATGTCTGATGAATCCAAAGTATCCATTCGGAGATGGGTGCATCTCTGCAGGTCAGGTGATTACCGCAGGAGTTCTCGCAAAGGAGGGTAAGATCTGATAGATACAAAAACGCGAGGAAACGAACTAATAGATAAAGAACCTTTATCTTCTCTTTTTTTGAAATGTATAATCAGTTATGTCTGAGAATACACCGCATGTCTGCTGTCTTGGGGAGGATTGCGGACACCAGATAATTGAAGTAAGGATTGGAACAATTGGTCAGTTTTACCAGACACTTGATCCAAGTCCTGATTTGGAGAAGGACTTAAATCCTGACACTGTCGAGTATCTGATTGATACAACAGAAGAGATGAAAAACCAGAAAGAGGAAGTCCACATCGATTTGTATCTGGAAAACTCTCTGTTCCAAAATACCGAACTGAAATCCCGCATGGAAAAATCAATCCCGGCATACTTCTCACGCCGCGTGGACATCTTAGAGCATAAACACAGAATGTCTCACAAGAAAGCGAGAAAAAATCTCATTCGTGGACTTGCATTCCTGATTGTTTGTGTTGCCTTGTCGGTGATTCTTACAAACTTTGTTGATAATGCACTAGTCTATGCATTCGGACAAAGTCTGACTGTTATCGGATGGGTGGCTCTCTGGAATCCTGCCGAGTTTTACCTCTACAACCACAGAGAAGAAAAGGACGAAATTAATATCATGAAACGTCTTGCAGGCGCATCGGTTTCTTCAAAACCATTAACCTGAAACTTTTTTTTACAATTTTAAAATTTTACAAAAGAGACTGAATTTATGAAATGAAAAGGGTGGATAAGGATTTATCCGAAGAGTGCGCCAAGGCCTGCCATGGCGTTCTCTTCTTCCTCTTCCTTGTTCTCCTCTTCTGCCGGTGCTGATTCTGCTGCTGCTTCTGCTGCTGCCGGTGCTGCTGCTGCAACTGCGACTGGTGCTGCTGCTGCCTTGGAGATTGCTTCCTCGATGTCAACTCCCTCGAGTGCTGCAATTAATGCTTTGACACGGGAGTCGTCGACTGCGATACCTGCGGCAGAGAGAACTGCCTTAACCGATTCTTCATCCACAGTGTTTCCTGCGGAGTGAACTAACAGAGCTGCGTAAATGTACTCCATTTTATTTCACCTTATTTTGTTGTTGTAATAATTATGCCTTAAGGGCATTTGCTTGTCTGTATGCCTTGCTGATGATCATCTCGATGACGCCCTTCTCGTAGATCGGAGCTTCAACACCGAGGTTTCTTGCCTCACGGACTGCCTTTGCGATCTGAGCTTCAGTGACTGCGGTGGAAGTAGTCGGAACTGCTGCGTTGACTGCAAGGTTGAATGCCTGAGTTGCTGCAAGAGTGATCTGTGCCTTGTATGCCTCGTCGTCAATTGCGAGAACGTCGGGCAGATAGATGTCGCCTTCGTAGCAGACTGCAACGAGTGCAAGACCGACCGGCATTGGCTTGATGTCAAGCTTTGCGAGGACGTCTGCCTGCTTTGCGTTTACAGCTTCTCCTGCCTTAACAACGGTCTTGGTCTCTTTAATCTTGACCTTTCCACCGTCGATTGCTGCTGGGATGCCTGCCTGCTGGAGCTCTCCAACGATCGGTCCTGGCTTGAAGCTGGTTGGACCTGCGGAGACAACGATATCTTCAGGGGTAATCTCGCCTGCCTTTGCAGCGCGCTTGGTCTGGTTCTCTGCAAGAGACTTGTAGAGCTTGAACGGGTTGCCGTCTGCGAAGATAAGGGAGCTGTGCTCGTTGACCTTTTCGTTTAAGTCAACAAACTGTCCACCCATCTCGTTGAATGCGTGAGAAACAAGAGTGTTTCTTGCAACCTTGACAAGTGCTTTTCCGCGAAGGTTTCTTCTGATCTGCTGGAACTGTTTTGCCGGAATTCCGTAAATGTTAACAAGTCCAACAAGCTCATGAGACTGTGCGAGTTCTTTAATCTGCTCAACTTCTTCACGTTTCCATGCCGGAAGGTTGTGGGTATAGATTGCCATCTTTACATCACCTTCACTGCTGGACCCATGGTGGTTTTGACGTAGACGGAACGGATATTCATCTCTCCGTTCTCGAGTCTTCCGAGAACTCTCTTTAAGACGGCGTCTAAGTTCTCAGAAACATCCTCTGCGGACATTGCAGTGGTTCCGATCTTGACAGACATGTTGAGTCTGTCCTTGGAACGGACACGGACGGAGTTTCTTAAACGCTCGACAATCGGAGTGATGTCCTGCTGCGGTGGAATCGGCTGTGGCATTTTTCCACGTGGACCGAGTCTCTGACCGAGCCAGCGACCAACAAGCGGCATAACCGCGGTCTCTGCAAGGAAGAAATCGTAGGAGTCGGCCATCTTGCGTGCTTCACGCGGTGCGCCGCCCAGACGCTCGATCTCTTCAGGGCCCATAATTAAATCGACACCTGCGTTGCGAGCCTGGGATACGATATCTCCTTTACCAAGGACTGCGATCTTTTTGACGCCAATTGCCTGTGGCAGAAGAATCGTCTCATCAATACGGTTTTTCGGCTGGCTCATATCAACGTGCTTCAGGTTAATCGTGATGTCCACGCTCTCCTGGAAGTTACGCTTTGGAGCTGCCTCAAGTGCTGCCGTAACAGCTTCTGTGATTTGGGTTCTTTCAACCATTGATGAAGCCTCCCATAGTATTTCGACTGAGGTTCTTGCCCCAATCTCCTATGGCTTTTGTTCTCTACTACTGTACATTTTTACGTGGTTTCCCACGTACCCGTTGAAGGCTGAGGACAGCTTTATGCAAGCTGTGCGTCCCACTCGCCTGCATTGACAGCGGCAATTGCCTGTTTGGCAGTCTTGCCTTCGATGGTAACACCAACGGAAACACAGGTTCCCATGACTTCCTTAACAGCTTCTTTGAGCTCGTAGGAAAGCATGCTATCCATCTTCATCTTTGCAATGCGAATGACAGCTTCAAGCGGCAGGTTACCAACTGCCTGAGTGTTTGGATTGCCGGAACCCTTCTCGACACCTGCTTCCTTCATAACGAGTGCAGTTGTCGGTGGAATACCAACAGTTAACGTTACGTTCTTCTTGTCGTCAACGTGCACCTGAACAGGGACGGACATACCGTTGAACTCTGCAGTCTTCTTGTTGATGTCATCAACGACTGCTTTAACGTTAATACCAAGTGGACCCAGTGCTGGACCGAGTGGCGGTCCGGCAGTTGCTCTGCCTCCAGGTACTAAGACCTCGACAGTTTCTGCCATTGTGTATCACCGTATGCTGTCGCAGACTTAGCGTCTGCTCACATTGGTCAATATAGGTCGACGTCTGAGAACATAAAGGTAATGTCTGTTCGAAGGGTCAACACCCATGAAATTCCACCCAGCAGGACAACAGATGCACCTTCGCGCGAGAGGAATAATAAGACTAATTGTGCCTGCGATATTTTTGCTCAATAAAGACCAAAACAGCGATAAGAGCAATACATTCGAAAGCAACGCCAAAAATACTGATTAAGGCAAGGGGCGAGTTTTGTCCGGCAAGAAGCGGCAGACCTAACAGAACCATAACTATGCCAGAAACAGTCCAGACAATCCCAATCGCGCGGTTGTATGCGCGAACATCTGATACTTTTGGAGGCTCTTTGATATTTGCATATATACTTACAGCCTTCTTAGATACAAATGCATAGAATCCAATTACAAAAAATACACATGCACAAAGTATCCAGAGAAGATAAGCAAGCATAAAAAAAATAAAGGATTTATTCCTGGTTTCTGTCGATTACGCGGACATTATCTCCGCGGACAGTAATCGAGATTGGGACGATTGACTCATAGAGTTCAACAGTGATTTCTTCCTTGGTGTGGTCAACGCGCTTGACAACAGCCTTCTCACCCTTGAACGGCCCTGCGATAAGCTCAACGATTGTACCCTCGTCAATACCGGAAACGACCGGCTTTGGAACAAGGAAGTGCTTAATCTCTTCCATTGAGGTCTCGCTCTTCAGTACAACCCTTGCATGTGCGATTGACTCAACAAGTTCCTCAATTCTTGCGTGTTCTTCCGGACTTTCAACAAACACATATCCTTTGATATCTTCCGGAACGATTACGGAGGTTACAACAACATCCGTCATCTCGTTTTCGATTGCCTCACAGATGTTGTCTGCAACAGTTCTCTCGTGTTTGTTGGTCGTCTTGATGATATAATAATAGTTTCCAAACTCTGAGGCTGTCATTTTTCAGTTACGGGAGGAGGTATTCGAACAGCAGGTAGATGATAAAGCCGAGAACACCGATTAAGGCAATTCCAAGGGCTGAAACTGCCGAGATTTTCCAGAACTCACTCTTGGTCGGAGTGCGTGCGAGCTTTAACACACGGATGTATTTTCTGAAGAATTCAACAACATCTTCCTTCTTGATTTCCGGCATCTTAACTTTCGAAGCTGCCTTCTTCTCTTCAGCTTCATTCTTTGCCTTCGTGTTATTTGATTTTACTGCCATGTATTTACCTCATCTCAGGAAATCAATCTCAAACTTGGAGCGGTGAACCTGAGTTGACTGTGATGCCGTATATGTTTGTTCTTGCTTGCCATAAATCTGTGGGGACTGAACTCCTGTCACAATAATCATGGTACGCATTCTGCCTTCCATCTCCGGATCAATCTGGACACCCCAAATGATACGTGCTCCAGGGTCGATTCTCTGGTAAACTTCCTGAACAACACCCTCTGCTTCGAACATAGTCATGTCCGGGCCGCCGATAACATTGATTAATGCTGCAGTTGCCCCGGTGATGTCGACATCGAGTAACGGAGAGCGAAGTGCCTTCTTGATGGAATCGCTTGCTTTGTCCTCGGAATCGGATTCGCCGACACCAATCATCGCAATGCCGCCCTGCTCCATGACAGTTCTGACATCTGCGAAGTCGAGGTTGACAAGTCCTGGAAGAGTGATAAGCTCAGTGATTCCCTTTACAGCACGCATTAAGACTTCATCAGAAACCTTGAATGCCTGTGCAAGCGGGAGACGCGGGACAACTTCTAAGATTCTGTCGTTTGGAATAACAATAACAGTGTCGGCTACCTCGCGCAGACGCTCGAGACCGATTTCTGCGTTTTCCATACGGGTTGCGCTTTCGCTGGTGAACGGAAGAGTAACGATAGCGATAGTTAACGCTCCAACTTCCTTTGCGACCTTTGCAACAACCGGAGCAGATCCGGTACCGGTTCCTCCGCCAAGACCTGCGGTGACGAAAACCATGTTGCTTCCGGATAAAACCTGTCTAATCTGGTCTTCGGACTCGATTGCTGCCTCTTCTCCGCGCTGCGGGATAGCTCCGGCTCCAAGACCTTTGGTAGTCTGGCGTCCGATTAAGATACGCTTTCCAACTCTGCCGCGCAGGGTGGATAAGTGCTGTGCATCAGTGTTTAATGCGTAGATGTCTGCACCCTCAACACCTTCCTGGTAAATACGGGCAACAGTGTTGGATCCTCCGCCGCCGCATCCAATGACGGTAATCTTGGTCTTTAATGCGTTTAAAATTTCATCAAACTCATCATCATCATCTGTTGGAGTGACAGACTGCGGGCTTGCATACTTGTACTGGCTGGATAAGTCGACTTCCGGCTTCTCTTCCGGAATGGAAAAGATAGACTTCTGTTCTTCAACAACCGGCTTTCTAACCTGTACTTCCGGCCATGGGCGCGGAGTTGGCTTCTCTTCCGGCTCGTATGCCGGAACGGTCTCTTTCTTGTCTAATCCAAGCTCCATTTCAGATTCTGCATCGTAGATTGCTGAAATAGAAGAGTTGTCGCGGACGACATCTTCAAACCGCTTGCGTGAAAGTGCTTCTTCAACAATTGATCTCATGAGTTAATTCTCCAATCCCGGGATTCTGATAGATGTTTGTGTGACTTTTGTCACCTCATCCGGAGTTATGGTTCTGCCGTCTGGAAGAGTGACCGTCTCTCCTTTGCTTAGTTTGCCGAAGAGAGGGCCTGACGGGATGCCCAACGTGCGCGCGAGTTTGGCATCAAACTGCCGGCGTGAGATGGTTATGATATCCTCATCTACCACACAATCCTGTGTACGTGTAATTTGTTGGACGGATAAAGCTATTAATTCAACTGATACACTTCGATGATTTTCGGCATCAGTTAAAAAGACCGGCATGAGTTTTCCACCCTCACCGGTCAGGTGGATGATGCCGCCTTTGGAATCCAGATACTCCATTAACGGTGTGCTGTCTTTTCCAAACGCCGCCGAGAAGAAATCCACAGGCAAAGAAATCGCTGAAGGACACCCATCCGATATTTTTCCGTGCGGGAATAATTTCAGTCCTTTTTCGATTTTATCTGCAACAGACGAGTATTTCCTCCATGTCTCGTATGACATATTATTGAGTTTTATCAAATCCCCTTCGGTAATTTCCGGGATTCCAAGCTCATCTAAAATACCAGTGATATTTGCAATTTCCATCTTCGACAATGCCTTTCTATCCACATGCGCGGCGACAGCACCCCCTGATTTGTCCCTCATCTGAGCCACCATCTCAGATTTGACTGAGCCCACATCGCGCGTATGCATCATATGTCCAAGCGCGCCTTTTGTCTCCTGACCGATTACACTCTGGCGGACTGCATAGTGAGTTCCGCCGAATCCGATAACAGGGATTACATCGTCTGCCGGTTTTGCATACAGAACACTTTTTGCAGCAGCCGTGTATGCCTTCTCATCATTCCACTCTTTCTCGGTGCTTCCAACCTCAACAAAGAAGGTAGGGGCTGGAAAATCAGTCGGACCGTGATGAGTGATTTCATATGAGACGCGGTAGCCCTCAGGAACAAACTTAGCGTGATTGCAAAGAACTGCCTTCATCCATGCAGGAGACGTCATTCCAAGCTCGAAATCATTTCCGCCAAGAAGCCCCTCTCCAAAATTTCCAGGAGGATGAACTGTTAAAACCGGAACGGGATTTACACTCGAATGTCTTGACACAACGATAATCAAATCAGCATCAGGATTTAAGACAGAACGATCAGCATTTACAATACGCTCATTTGTTGTGTGGAATGTAACTTCGTTTCCGTCGAACAGCGGAAAAGCCTCTTTCCCATTTTCTTCGATGAGCTTATCGATAGCACGGCGGATGTTTCTTCCAGCCGGATCGATGTCCGAGTTTAGAATATCAATTATCATAGATTAAAGATAGCCGATGCCTGTTATCGCACTGAAAATCCAGAGAATCGCAAAGATAACCGGCATGTGGATGATGTAGATAAAGAGAGTTACAGTACCGTTTCCAAGTTTTGCCATCGCCTGCAGGACCTTTCCCGGTTTATAGTTAAGAGTAAAACCGCGGATTCCATTTGGATGGAATACATTTCCAAGACCAACTCCTAAGAGAAGAACACCTGTCCACGGAAACAGCGGGAAGTAATCCGGAGTGTGCAGTAAAAACTCAGGAGAGTGGATTCCAAGCGGGAAAAGCCATATAGGCGATGTAAAGTTTGGAATAAAGAAGATACCAATCGAAATAATCGCAAGACCAAATAAAAGATTCCACTTCTTAAATCGAAGCAGAGGGATTGCAATCAGCATGGAAATGCTGAGCATATGGAGAAAACCAAAGACAATACAGTCGTTTGAATCCATGAATACGCGATAAGCAATCCATGTAACAAGAGTTATCAGCATGGAAATGCCGAACAAAAGAATCGCCCTGTTGACAAGCGTTACATAGTAATCTCTGTCAGTGAGACCTTTTTTCTGCATACGTTCATGACGCAGAATCATTGCAGCCCCTGCTAAGATAACAAAAATTGCAGTTCCGAAAACATATGAGTTGTAATATTTCAGAAAAGTATCAGTCTCAACAATTACGTGAAACATTACAAGGGCCGCTAAGGTATGGAAGAAGATCATTCCAAGAATTGCAATCCCTCTGATTGCATCAATCTCCCAGTAACGCTCACCGGAAGAGTGCTGTAAAACAGCAGGAACATCAGGAGCTGAAGCATCAGCATTGTCCATTCTTCCTTTTTTGTATGTTCTGTGTCATTATCAAGTTTCGTTTGGAAGTGCAACCTTATCAACTCCCATAACCAATATCTATACAGGTTACCACAGGCATTGTTTGATTAGGAAATTATGCCGAAGGATATTTGGAAATCAACATTCTCTGTATTATGTCACGCGAGATTCGCATCAAGTCAGTATCCGTTGGAGGAAACAACCCTCCGCGGATTTTAGGCGTATTAAATATAAGCCCCGAATCATTTTTCACAGACTCATTTACTCCATGCAGTCAGGCATTACGCCGGGCAGAGGAGATGAGACGTGCCGGAGCAGACATAATTGACCTTGGTGCAAGAAGTACAGCGCTCAACGCACCTCCGCTTTCCACATCAGAAGAAAAGGAGAGGGTTGTATCTGCTCTCAAAGATTTAGACGGGTGCGGGATTCCAATCTCTCTTGACACATGCCGCGCTGAAGTTCTGACAGCAGCCCTTCATTATGATATCGCACTTGTAAATGACATAAGCGGTCTGGCGGATGAAAGTTATGCAAAAGCTGCATCAGACTCAGGTCTTCCGGCGATTCTTATGGCATCAAATACAATCCCAGGAGACCCTCTGAACTTTGGCGAAACAGAATCAGCAATATCTGCCGTACTTTCCCGCGCGGAAAAATATGGAATCGAAGATATCATTCTAGATCCAGGTGTTGGAAAATGGACCGCTGAGCGGTCATCTGATGCAGACTGGGAGCTTTGCAGAAGATTTTCAGAACTGAAAACCTATGACCTGCCGCTCTTAGCCGCAGTATCACGCAAAAGCTTCATCGGAGAATGTTTGAACAAACCGCCTCATGAGAGAATTTTCGGATCTCTTGCCGTCTTCTATCATTTAATGGAATCGGGAGCGGACCTCCTGCGTGTCCATGATGTAGGCCCTGCCTCTGATTTTGTCAAAGTATTCACCCGCTTGAATGGCGAGGATTAAACGATTGGACTGCATATAGAAATACTATGTCAGTCCCGCATTCTTTTTCAGTCTTTGGACTATCCACTCCGCTCATCAATATCGGCGATGATATTGTATCAATCACAGCAGAAGCCGCAAAAACTGCTGCCGGCGGTTTTTCGGACAACGATATTTTAGTGATTGCAGAGTCTCCGCTTGCAACCGCGGAAGGTCGAGTCATTCGATTAACGGATGTCGTTCCAACCGCTAAAGCAGAAGCTCTCGCAAAAGAGTATTCAATAGATGTGCGGCTCGCTGAAATTGTCCTTCAGGAATCCGACGAGATTGTTGGAGGAGTGCCGGGATATCTTCTTGCAAGACGCGGAAACCTCTTCCTTCCAAATGCCGGAATTGATGAGTCGAATGCTCCTGACGGAATGGTAACACTTCTTCCAAAAAACCCTGATGAAAGTGCGAAGAGAATCCGTGACGAAATCCGGAAGCGTTTTGGAAAAGATGTGGCTGTTCTTGTCGTCGATTCAAGAACCCATGCGATGCGCCTTGGAGTATCCGGAGTGGCCATAGGTGTCGCAGGCCTTCGACCAATTACAGATGAGCGCGGGAAAAAAGATTTGTTCGGACATGAACTGCAGGTCACAAGACGTGCGGTGGCAGACGGGCTCGCATCCACTGCTGAGCTTTTGATGGGTGAAGCAGATGAGTGTACGCCTGCAGTTCTTATTCGCGGATATCAGTATCAGAAGGTTGAGCAGGAAGAGATTGCATCAATCGCTCCGGAAGAGGATTTGTTCCTTGGAATGATGCGGAAATAATCCGAAGGGATATAATCCCCTCTTTTTACAGCGCTCTTAACAACGCTTCAACATCTTCTTCTGTAGTGCCCCAGCTTATTACAAGTCTGATTACAGAACGCGCTTCATCATACGGACACCACGTGTAGAAGAAGAAATCCTTTTCGAGTTCTGCAATCTTTTCGTTATCCATAATTACGAATAACTGATTTGTCTGGTGCGGCACCCAGAACTCATAGCATGCTTCTTCTATGCCTTTTGCAAGTTTGACTGCCAGTTCATTTTCATATCTGCTCAGCTCAAAGTACAATGAGTCATCGCCGCCTTCAAACAAAACCTTCAGCTGTACGGAAATCAGCCTTCCTTTTGCGAGCAGTGCGCCCTGACGCTTAATCATGTAACGGAAACGATCATCAAATTTCTCAGGATGAACAAGAACCAGTGCTTCTCCAAAGAGGGCTCCAATCTTTGTGCCGCCGATGTAGAATGCATCAACCAAGTCTGCGATTTCCCGAATGCTGATATCATTTGTAGGCCATGTAAGAGCAGTCCCAAGTCTTGCACCGTCAACATAAAGTGTCAGGTTGTGTTTTCTGCAGCATTCGCTTACTGCAGTCAGTTCAGCTTTTGTATATACACTGCCGTTTTCTGTCGGCTGCGTGATATACACCATCTTTGGAAGAACAGTGTGTTCATCTTCATGATGAAGCAGAGCTGTTTCGATGTCTTTTGGGCGAAGCTTGCCGTCTTTAGTCGGCACTGCAAACTGACGATGTCCCGTTAACTCAATAGAGCCCGTTTCATGAACATAGATATGTCCTGTAGATGGTGTGATTACTCCTTCGTATGGTCTCAACCCTGCAGAGATGGTTGTTGTATTACATGGTGTGCCGCCCACAAAGTAATGCACATCCGCGTTTGGCTTTCCAATCCACTCCCGAATCAGCTCAGTACACTCATCACTGAAGCGGTCCAGGCAGTATCCGTCTGTATGCTCTAAATTTGTCTCTATCAGGGCCTGCATGACTTTGGGATGAGCACCAAGGCTGTAGTCACTTCTAAATGAAATCATTTTGCTGTACCACCTATTTGATTAAGCGCAGTTCTCCCGAGCCCATTTTTTTGCCGCCTCATATGCCTTGTCTCCGGAGAATGCAGCAAGCATTTTTTCTCCGTCAAACACTCCAATTAAGAACAGCTTCTTTTCCCTGTCGTAACCGAACACCAGTTCTGCGAGTTCAACTTTCTCGATTACAATTCCGCGAAGAAGCATTGTTGACGGCTGAAGAAGGAGAAGATCACTTATGTCAATCTTCGGCTCATATCCAAACGCATACATAAATGCCTGAAGTGCATTGGTCAGATTCGATGTACAAAGAGCGTCTCCTGTTTCTTTTGGGAGCTCGCGCATTAGTTCCGCCAAACGGAGGTCATCATCATCTGACTGTTCATAGAGTTCATCAGCGAGAGCTGAGAGTTCAAAATCAGGCATGAGAGGCATTTGACAAGAGTATTTGCCGTACATGCGTATAACCTCTCCCTTCGGTCGATTGATTCATTATCTTTCAGACGCATAACTGTTTACGCATGAGAGACGAAGACATAGACTTTAAAATTTACCACCTTATCCCTGATGAAGGAAGAAGCATATCTGAGATTGCAGAACAGACTTGTCTGGATGAGGAAACAGTCCGTGCTTCCCTTTCCCGTCTCGAAAAATCCCGTCTGATAATGGTAAGAGGAGAGATTGCCTGCCCCTTATCCATTACTGACTTCATCTTCGCAAGCCAGCTTGCAAACGCCCCGGCAGAGGATGACTGCGGAATCTACATTGAAAACGGCGTAATCAAAGTGAGAAAATGAACCTTACACCAAAATCCTATATCTTAAGAATCGGACACCGTCCGGAGCGCGACCAGAGAGTCACAACTCATGTTGGATTAAGCACCAGAGCTCTTGGAGCATCCGGTATGTATCTCGCTGCAGACGATGCAAAAGTCGCAGACAGCATTGCAGATGTTGCAAAACGCTTTGGCGGAGACTACTTCTGCGAAAACGATGTAAAGTGGAAGTCCTGCATTAACAACTTCAAGAGAGAAGGCGGAAAAGTTGTCCACTTAACCATGTACGGACTGCGTCTTCAGGATGTTATCGCAGACATCAGACAGGAAGAAAAAGTCTTAGTTGTTGTCGGAGCAGAGAAAGTTCCAGGCGACTTATACGAACTTGCAGACTACAATGTTGCTGTTGCAAACCAGCCGCACTCCGAAATTTCCGCAGTTGCACTCTTCCTCGACCACTTGTACGAAGGACGCGAGCTTGAACTCTCCTTCGACAATCCGGAACTTGAAGTCATCCCGACCAAAGTAGGAAAGCACACCATCAAGCACGAGCAGGAACATGAGTAAATCCGTCCTCGTTGCAGGATTTACAACACGTCACGTCGCAGTGTCTGCCGCAAAGGCCGGTTATGATATCTATGCTGTAGACCACTTCTGTGATGCTGACCTGACTGCTGTTGTTAAAGACCACATGGCCTTTGATGAACTCGATGAGCTGCCGTTCGCCATTGAAGAGATGTTTGCACGCCACAACCCTGATTTTGTGGTAACAACATCAGGTGCGGAACTTTTAGAGGTTTCAAAGCGTCTTGGAACCTCTCCGTCTGCTGCAAAGCGCTTCATGGACAAAGGCGAAACCCAGAAGTTCTTTGAGGAGATTGGAATTCCAGTACCAAAGGAGCTCGGGAAAGGACAGTATCCTGCAATGGCAAAGACTTTGTCCGGTGCAGGCGGCTGGAGAAATGCAGTAGTCCACAATGATGAAGAGTTTGCGGCATGGCATGAGTTTGTGCAGTTCGAACCATACATGCTTCAGGAGTTTGTCGAAGGAACTCCTGCTTCGGTCTGCTGTCTTGCAACAGGCGGCAAAGCGGTTGCTCTTTGTACAAACATGCAGATTTTACGCGGCGGAGATTTCTGCCCGTATGCATTCTCAGGTTCAATGACACCATGCCCGCACCCGATTGCATCACGCATGGCAGAAATCGCAGAAAAGATTGCGGCTGAATCAGGATGTGTCGGATGTATGGGTATCGACTTTGTCTTAACCGACAGCGAGGCCTACGCAATCGAAATCAACCCGCGCTTCCAAGGGACATTGGAAACCGTCGAGTCCGCACTTGGTCTCAGCATCTTCCAGCTTCATGTAGATGCATGTGCCGGAATTTTACCGGAGCGTCCGGCAGTGCCTATTGGTTTTGCTGTTCGAAAAATTCTCACTGCACCAGAAGACATGACGGTCAAAAAAGACCTGCTCTCTCTTTCAGATATCATCACAGACATCCCGTATCCTGGAACAACCTTCGAAAAAGGACAGGTTATGTTTTCAGTTATCGGATGCGGCAACACGCCAGATGAAGCTCTTGCTTCACTGGATAAACATATTAGTCTTGCCGTCCAACAAATAAAGGAATGACCGCAATCAAAGAGGAAGACCTCAACAACCCGGCAATCTATCAATATCTTTACAAACTTGTCGGTGAAGAGGGAATGGAGCTGATTCGCAAATGTCCTGAAGAGGAACACAGCGATGAGGAAATTGCGGAGATAACAGGCATCAACTTAAACTCCGTCCGCCACACACTCTACAGTTTATACGAACACCGTCTCGCTGAATACCGCAGAATCAAGAATAACGAGACCGGCTGGCTTACGTATCTCTGGGTGCTGAAGATGGAAAACATTCCATCAGTCTTAAAAGACGAGATGGAAGCAGCAGTTGAGAAACTCTCTGCACGCCTTCGCTATGATGAGAACAATGATTTCTATCAGTGCGGAAACTGCGGTCTGATGATGACGTTCAACGACGCAATGACGATGAACTTCTCATGCCCGCAGTGCGGTGAGATGCTTGTTCACTTCGATGATGAACTTCTGGTGTCTGCACTTAGAAACCGCATTGAAAAGATGAAGTCCGCTCTCGCTGAGGAATGAGAGCTTCATTATCCAAAATTCTTTTTTCCGCCGGATGTGATGCCGGCGTTGTTGCCCATTGTGAAAAGACTGCTGATATCGCATCCCGTTACATTGGAGATTCTGTAGATTCCAATCTCGTTGAATCCGGAGCGATGCTTCATGATTTGGGAAGAAGTGTGACACACTCAATCCGTCATGCAGGTGAAGGAGCAAAGCTTTCCAGAGAACTTTTACTCGGCGATGATGTAACAGAGATTATTCGCTGTCATACAGGAGCAGGTCTTTCAGAAGATGACTGCGTTCTTTTGAATCTGCCGCCTTCAAACTGTGTTCCAAAAACTCTTGAAGAAAAAATCGTAGCTCACGCAGACAATCTCGCAAAGGGTTCCCGTGAGATTACAATTGAAGAGCGCATGATGCTTATTGCAGGGCAGTCGAAGCGTTCAAAAAAGAATGTGTGGCGTCTCTCTATGGAGATGGAACTCTTAAGAGATTAAGCTGTTTTTCTATTCAGTATCTTAAGCGGATATGGAAGAGCCGCACAGGCAACTATTGCTAAAATCATCAGAAGAACCTGAGTGGAAAGTGCAAACGGCATTCCGAAAAAGTCTGCCATAACTCCGATTAATACCATTGACAGAGCAGACACACCCTGTGGGATTCCAATAACAATTCCAGAAGCAAGTCCAACACTTCCAGGCATTAATTCCTGAACGGTCGCAATCTCAACTGAAGCGGTGGCCATTAAGAAGAATCCTGCAATAACAAGAGATACCACTGAAGCGATTCCTGAGAAGAAGAAAATTCCGGCATAGCCTAAGGCACCTCCAATGTATGAGATAAACATGACCTCTTTTCTTCCAACTTTATCTGAGAGAGGGCCTATCAGAAGTGTTCCAAACATTCCTGCAAAAATCATTCCGCTGATAACAGCCGTAGCTAAAACATACTCGACATTTGCGTATCCTGATAAGTACTCAACACCGAATGCCAAAAATCCATAGAACACCCACGAGCGCATGGAACTAATCGCAAGCATGAGAGCAGCTCCCTTGTAGTTCGGTTTTGTAACTGCTGCCTCTGCGGCTTCGGCCTCGGTTTCTTTGAGCGGATGCTGCGGGAGTTTTAAGATAAGGGCTGCAATAATTAATCCCGGGATTAAGAGAAGAATAATTGCCGGAAATCCGCCCCACGCATAGAGAAAACCTGTTGCCAGAGGAGCTGCTCCGTATCCAAAAGTTCCACCCACAGACATTAAGGACATGAAAAGTCCGCGGTTATCTTTTGTTGTGAACTGGTGAATCTGGCGATAGGCATTTGGATGATATGCCGAGTTAGCAAAACCTATAATCACTGCAAAGAGCAGAAGAATCCAGTAGTTTTGTGTAACCCCAAATGCCGCGACAGCGACAGCTGTTAAAATAATACAAAGCGAAGTCGAAGGTGTCCACTTATTTTTATCAATCAGCCATCCGGTCAGAGGCTGGAAGATAACCATCATGACTGTAACTGTTGTAAAAAGCAGTCCGGTCATTGCATAGGAGGTGATACCCTGCTCTGCAAAGAGCGGAATTAACGACGGCAGAAGTGCCGGAATTACAGGAACATAAAAGTCAACAGCCCCATGTCCTGCGGCAAGTCCTGCGATTCTCAAACCTGGTTTAGCCATATCTTTCAAGCCTCACAATTTCAACAGGAATTTCCATTATGTCTTTGGTATGGAAGAAGAACTGACGCGGAATCGATAACTTTGCGGCAACAATGTCTGTGATTTCCGCGGTGTCCTTCGTATATGCCTTAATAAATGGTATGCTCCCCTTATTGAAGATTCCCCAGACTACAGGAGCAGATATCAGAGCCGCTTCGATAAACGGACGGTCAGCGTGTTCATTTTGGGCTCCAAACGGCGGATTCATGATAACAGTATCATACGAATCAGCCTCGGCAGTTTCAGCTCTGACTACCTCGCGTCTGAATGTGATGTCAAGTTTTTGTGATGCGGCATTTTCTTCTGCGGTCAAAAGAGCAGAAGAATCCCCATCAACACCTGTGACGTCACCTCCAAGAAGCGCCGCCCCAACAGAAAGCATACCTGTCCCGCATCCTAAGTCTAAAACTTTCATCCCTTCGATATCTCCATGAAGGAACGCATCGAAAAGGAAACGTGCGGCAAGAGGGGCTGGCGTCATGTACTGCTCGAGACCTGCAACAGGATTCCTGAATCCTTGTACCTTCTGCAGATGGATTTCCAGATTTTTGAGCTTCATACTATCTCATCAATCTCGTAGTCTTCCCACTCGCGAAGACCAAGAGCAATCTCAAACTCGGCAGGAGATAAAAGGGGCACCGGGAATCTGCTCTGGTCATCTAAAGCAAGACGCGGGCATGCAGTATTTACGTAAGCATCGAATCCAAGGTTTCGAAGCTGCATCTCTGAAATTTCGCGGATGAGGATTACAACAGCATTCTCATGAAGAGATGCTAAGCGCTTTGCAAGCTCTGCTCTTTTCTGCCCAGACTTGGATGATAAGAGGATTCCAAAGTTTTTGGCCTGCTTTGCCTTTTCAATCTGGATGAAGCGCTTTCTAAGCAGACGGTCAGCTGATACTTCCTGCAGGATTCCATCAGCATACGGGTCGAGAGCAAAGGTTGGTTTTCCGGTTGCAAGAGATACTCCGATTGCGTGGAAAACTCCGGTTCCAACAAAGAGATTTGCGTCAGCATCTGCATTACGGGCTGCGGCGTAGGTACAACCAAGAACCTGCCCCGGCATCGGAGTTCTCTCGTATCCGCTTCCGACAACTGCGTTTACTCCAAGAGCGCGAAGGGCTTTTGCCATCTCTTCAGTCTGATGGGCGTGCTGAATGGTTGTTGTAACAGAAACCGTTTCAAAACGCTTGAGTTCTTCAGCGGCTTTTAGAATTGAAAGGTCGATGTCCTGACGGAATGGAATGTAGATGACATTCTCCTCAGGGGAGACAGGAGTGTGCCCCACATGTACAAGAACCTCAGCATCCTCTGCGGCATCAAGCGCTAAATCGCATGCACCCCAGCACGGATCGCCGGAAATTATGACCTCAATGCCGTTTTTGGAGAGAAGAGAGCATAACTTTGGGGCATGCCGTTTCAGTCCTTCCGGAAGCTGGATTGCTGCCTTTTTTACTCCGCGGTTTTTGAGTTCGGATAAGATTTCGTCTGCAGGAATCAAAGTGATATGTTGTTTGTTTTGTGAAGAGATAACTTCTTGGAAAAATATTAACCCGCAGGCTTCCAATCCTCTATCATGAAATACCGACTGATGGTTCTAATCTTCTGTCTCATCATCATATTCTCTGCCGGATGTATCAGTCTTGGAGAACAGACAACAGATATCAAGATGGGTGAGAATAGCGTTGGAACAGTTACCCTCTCGCCTCAGGATGACGGGACTGTCACTGCATATATCAATATCTTTGGAATGACCTTTACAAAAGAGGGGCTTAGCGTATCCGAAGCAGAAAGCCTTGCTGATTCAGCAGGTTCTGGAAATATATTTGAGACAATCGGACTGCAGGGCATTCCAGAGAATGCAGGAACTCCGACAGATATAGGAGAATTTTTAGAAAGCATCAAAGACATGCCTCTTACAAACAGCGGAGAAGGAAGTCTTGCAGACAGCTTAAACTTCACCCTTGCCGCAGAAAATGCAGAACAGTCTTTTGAGGCTCTCGAGGACCTCATTGGCAAATTTATCTAAAAATATTTTTTATTTTAAATATTTTCTCCAAACCTTTATGGTGATGCGACTCTGATATAGTAAGGATTTCTATGAATCTGATTCAGAAATGGAACAGTATCAGCTTAATCAAACGTATCCTTTGTGGTATGATTGTCGGTATTATCTTAGCTCTGATAATCCCGCAGGTCACCATCATTGGAACATTAGGCACTCTGTTCGTAAACGCCTTAAAGGCTATCGCACCAGTTCTCGTTTTTGTACTGGTCACCACTGCTCTTGCCAGAAGAGTTACCGGCGGAGGCAAGACAATGGGCCGTATCGTATTATTATACTTAATCGGAACATTTGCAGCAGCAGTCTGTGCAGTTCTTCTTTGTTCCATCTTCAACCCGACATTACCGCTTGACGGAATTGATTCAACAGCAGGCGAAGCTCCAGCCAGCGTCTTTGATGTAATCAGTACAATGATTCTGGGCATTATCTCCAACCCGCTTGGAGCAATCGTCAACGGCAATTTCCTTGGTATTCTCGTCTGGGGTATCGTCTTTGGTATCGCTCTTAGACACTCCTCTGACAAGACAAAGGGCTTCTTACAGGACATCTCTGATGCAGTATCCTTAGTCATTAAATGGGTCATCTCCCTTGCACCATTTGGTATCTTAGGTCTTGTCTTCACTGCAGTTTCAGAAAACGGTCTTGACATCTTCATCGACTACGGTATCCTTCTTGCAATCCTCGTCGGATGTATGGCATTCATTGCTTTAGTCATGAACCCGTTCATTGTCTGGACACAGATTCGCCAGAACCCATACCCGCTCGTATTCAAATGCTTAAAGGAATCTTTCGTTACTGCATTCTTCACCAGAAGTTCTGCAGCAAACATTCCGGTCAACATGGAACTCTGTAAGAGCCTTGGACTCGACGAGAAGAACTACTCCACTTCCATCCCGCTTGGTGCAACCATCAACATGGCAGGAGCAGCAATCACAATTACTGTGATGACCTTAGCCTGTGTCAACACTCTCGGAATCGAAGTCCCAATTCTCGTGAAGATTCTCTTATGTTTCGTCGCAGCTCTTGGTGCATGCGGTGCATCCGGTGTCGCAGGCGGATCTCTCCTCCTTATCCCGATGGCATGCTCTCTCTTCGGCATCCCGTCAGACATTGCATGGGCAGTCGTTGGTATCGGATTCATTATCGGTGTCGTTCAGGACTCCTGTGAAACCGGTCTTAACTCCTCTACTGACGCAGTCTTCACTGCAGCAGCAGAATTCCACGACAAAAAAGCAGCAGGCGAAGAAATTAAATTCTAAACCTACTCAACACTTTTCTTTTTTTAGATATTACCCGATTGGCAGATTTTGTCTGGATAGTGTTTGAGTGTTTTTCCAGAGAAAAAAAAACACCCCCAGATGAGATAGAAAAACTTACAAAAAAGTATTAGATAAAAATCTCTACAAGGAATTTTAATCCAATCAGGACAAGTACAATTCCACCGAAGATTTCCATCTTTGAACCAAGTACATCACTTAATTTGTGTCCTGCAAGAACACCTGCGAAGGAGAATGCAAAAGCAACAACTCCGATAATTATTGATGGGATAATGATTGCTTCGCCAATTAATCCGTAACTGATTCCAACAGCAAGAGCATCAATACTTGTCGCAATCGCGAGAAGTGTTAAGACCTTGAATCCGATTAATGAAACCCCCTCCTCTTCACCTTTTACGGCATCATAAATCATCTTGCCTCCGATAAAGAAGAAGAGAGCAACAACAATCCAGTAACCGTATGGATTGATAATCGAAGAAATTGGAGCTCCAACAAGCCAGCCGATAACAGGCATCGCAAACTGGAAAAATCCAAACATCAAACCCGTTAAAACTGCTGTTTTTGCGATGTCTTTTTTGAGAGCTGCCCCTCCGGCAAGAGAGACCGAAAAAGCATCCATTGCAAGACCGACAGCTATCGCAAAAGTGGAAAAAAGTGCCGGAATCATTTTACCGGCTTACCGTTCTTTCTGACATTTGCGATGTCTTCAGGAGAATCCACCAGAATTACAAAAGTGCCGTGACACGGTTTTGTATATGTGCAGACTAACTTCTCATCGCGGATTCCAACATGAATCGGAGGAATTCCGATAACTGCTTTTTCAACAATCTTAAATCCCGGCGGAATCTCGTAGCGCTCTTTGCACATCTGCTTTACAATATCGCGGGTTTCTTTGAAACTGCAGTTTTTAGCAAGAATCTCGTAGTTTAAATTTTCAAGACAGCCCATTCAAGCACCTCATCTAAGTTTGCAAGAAGAGGTCTGGCATTGTGTGTAATCGGAGCAGAGATTTTCTCACCCTCATACTCAGCCTCTTCGCTTAAATCATATGCATGTTCTCCGAAGAATACGGAAATCATCTGTGATGCAGGTGATACAGCAGCCGCTGTTGCAGTGAATGCCAGGCCTGCATCGTTGTGTATTAATGAAATTATCAGAGGGTAGGAAACCTTCCCTTCGGCAAGGTCATTTACAGTACGCTCCAGATTGCGGAACTCTGAAACATAGTGTCCCTTTGGATCGCTGGTTCTAACAAGCTGTTTTGCGGAAGGGTTTGCCGCAACAACCGGAGTTACACCTGCGTCATTTAGGAAATCTGCGATATAGAGCACGAGGGGCGCCTGCACAGGAATCTGCGGGCATCCAATAAAAATAAGAGCCTCTGCCATGATAATTACATGTCAGTGCTAAAAAGAGATAAAGGTCTTGTTTGAGTTATTCAAGATACTCGGACTGAATCTTCAAAACCTCTGTGCTGTCCTTTGCCGCGGCGTATTCAGAGAGAGGTTCTGCGTTCAGCTTTAAGAAATTAAGCCCCCAGTTGAATTTGGAAAGCACAGCTTCCGCCTGCACTTCCTCTCCTAATATAAAGAGAGTTGCAGCGATTGCTTCAACAGATGTTAAGGTGAATGGTTTTCCAAAGTTCACAGGATTTGCCGCAACTAAAAACGGTAAAGCCCGTCTTCCTTTCCATGCCCCAAGATTTGCAGTATCCAAAACCTCCCACGAACAGTCAAGCGCTGTAATCGACGAAACCCATTTCTTATCTGCAGGCGAGAGCACATCTGCTGTCGGGTCAAGCAGAAGAGTTGTCTTTGGAATCTGAGGGATGCGGGTTACAATCCTCATCATTCCAAAGCGCTCAAGCTTTTTCATAGTACATTTTTTAGGATCGCAGGAGTTGTCTCGGTAAGCGATTAAGGGGATGGACATCTGAGGGTTATATTTGATGTGTAAGGATATGAGGATATGCGCTTATTTATCCACAGCAGACAAACAGTATACACATGTCCTATATCCTCGCTTCACCATGTATTCTGCACCCCAACTTACGCGCTGAAGGTATCACAACCTCAGAAGACATCGTTGTTTTTTGCAGATGTATCGAACGATGCAGAGAGGCGGGAATCGAAATTGTAACGCTTCCGTGTCCTGAAACTCTATTCTTTGGCGAGGGAAGAGCACCTGGATGTTTCAAGGACAGAATGGACTTTCCAGAGTTTTACGAACTCCTTGACCGCCTGGAAGAAAATGTCCGAAAATTAATCGAACAGCGCGGAGAGGCTCCACTTTTTATCTTAGGCGTCAACTCATCTCCAACCTGCGGGGTTACAAAAACCTACTACACAAACGAAAAATCCAACGGCGCAGGTGTTTTCCTAAAACGCTTTGCGGACTTCCCTATGATTGATGTAAAAGAGTTTGCAAAATATCAGGTTTATTTTGCAGCCCCACTCTTCTCCGAAGCAGAGCGCAGTTTCAACAGACGTGCCGCAGACATTTTAGAAGAACTCCATTTCCACATACACCTTCCTCAGGAGCTCGATGACGATGAAGAGGCACGCGGTGATAATCGGGAAAAAGCAATCTATGAAGGAAACTTAAAAGCCTTAAAGGCTGCAGACATTGTTGTTGCCGTAATCGACGGAGCAGATGCAGATTCAGGCACAGCATGGGAGATGGGATACGCAATGGCATCTAACAAGCGCGTAATCGCACTTAGAACCGACTTTAGACATTTCAGCAAAAACGAGTGCGTGAACCTTATGCTTGAGATGGAGTCAGAAGTAGTCCACTCTCTTGATGAGCTAAAAGACCTGCTCAAATTTTATTAAAAAAAGATTATAGAGAACTTAGTTCTTTACTTTTTTCTGCGGAGTTTCGCCTACAAATCTCCTGATGACGAAAAGTCCCATGATGGTCAGATATAAGACAAAAATCAGGAATGCCGCAACGTATCCAAATGCTTCCGGCATAATGGTCGGCAGGAAGAGCATCATTGCTGCGAAGATGAAGATTGACGATATTCCAATGGCAATATCAAGTATCCAGTCTTTTCTCATGTAGATTATATTTAACGTGCGGGCTTTTATCCCTTTTGAATGCCTATACATAATCATGGATAGAAATGAGGCGCTTTCGCTTCTCAAAGAACATGTAACAACCGAGTCTCTTTTAGGTCACTGCATAGCAACAGCCGCTGTGATGAAAGGTCTTGCAAAAGAACTTGGAGAGGATGAAAATCTTTACGAGTTAATCGGTATTCTTCACGACATCGACTTCCAGGAAATCGATGAGGATATGGAAAAGCATGGTGAAGTCGGATATGAAATCTTAAAAGCCGCAGGTATCGGTGATGAGATTGCTCTTCCAATAAGACGCCATAACCACATGCTTTTCGACGGTGAATACACTGAGACTGTCGAAATCTGCCTTCAGACAGCAGACAGTGTATCAGGTCTTGTTATTGCCTGTGCATACGTTAAAGGCGGAAAAATTACTGAAGTTACTCCAAAGACTGTCACCAAGAAATACAAAGCCGCATCCTTTGCCGCAGGCTGTGACAGAAACAGAATTGCAATGTCTGACTCTCTTCTACCGCGTGAAAGAATGTATGAGATTGCAATCAATGAAATCACAGAAGTCAGAGATGAACTGGGGCTTACATAATGACAGCAAAACAGCAGTCAGCAGTTCTTCGTGAGATTCAGAAAGCTTCAGGCAAGGTTGAGAGTGCAAACAGATACATCATTCCAAAAGGCGGTATCACTCTTGCATATGCAATCGATGATGCACGTGATGCAAAAGGGGTTGCTGTAGCCCGCGAGGGAAGTGTAGGATTTGGTGTTGATGAGCCTGTTGTACGTGTGATAATTACCGCGCGCAGGTTTACTCCTGACATGAGAGCTGTCGGATGCATCAGACTGAATGAAGATATTGCAGAAACCGTTCGCGAGGTATTGCAGGACGTAGAAGAATACGACGCGGAAAAGTTCCCAAAAGGAATTTCAACGATGGAATGGGGAGTTGCGTTCCTTTGCAAGGAAGGTGTGCCTGCCGCTATCTGCGCAGAAAATGAACCGACATACGGAGGGTGTATCTACATTTTTGGAGAGACTCCAGACGATGTGGCAAACAGAATACTTATCATATCGGAACGACTAACATTATAGAGCATTTGAGGCATATATCATGGGAATTAAACCAAGCTATATCAAGACTATGGGCGAGGCCCTTTTAGAACAGCACAGAGAATCCTTCAACGGAAACTTCGACGACAACAAGAAGGTTGTTTCTGAAGTCACCACCATCCAGAGCAAGACCATCAGAAACCGTGTCGCAGGCAACATTACCCGTAAGGTTAACACCAGCCAGCGCCGCAGATAAATTCACTAATATCCCAATACAACTTTTTACTCACCCGTATGGGTTTTGTTAGCTAACAGCATCTTTTTTGATTTTTCAGTTACGCAGAAGTCATTCTGTTATAAAAAAATACAGCGAATTACACTAAAAACCACATGCACACTGTGTAGGTTCTGATTTTTTAGACAACCCTAATAATGATACAGAGCCAATATTATATCACTATCAAAGGAATGTAAAAAAATGGCTGCCACTCCATTCATTACAATCAAAGACCTCTGTATGGATTTCCCAGAAACAGGGGTAGCAACTGATGAAAATCAGACAATGATTCGCGTCTTAGATAACATCAACCTCGAAATCTCCGAAGGAGAAATCGTTGGAGTTATTGGAAGAAGCGGATGCGGAAAAACAGTCCTGATTCACTTAATCCGCGGAATTGACAACGCACCAACCTCAGGACAGATTATCTACCATATCTCCCGCTGTGAAAAATGCGGAAAGATTGAGTTCCAGAGTAAAGCAGGAACTGCATGTCCGAAGTGCGGTGACGAACTCGTTGCACTCGATGTCGACTTCTGGAATCCTGAAAACGAGAAACTCAAGACCGAGATCATGAGAAGGACCTCTCTCATGTTCCAGAGAACCTTCGCACTCTACGGTGACGACCGTGTAATCGAAAACGTTCTCCGCGCATTAGACGACATCAAATACCCGTCAGAGAAAGCAATCGACAGAGCAGCAGACCTCCTCGATGAAGTCCGCTTAACCCACCGTATGACTCACGTTGCACGTGACTTATCCGGAGGAGAAAAGCAGCGTGTCGTCTTAGCACGTCAGCTCGCACGTGAACCGCTTTTCCTCTGCGCAGATGAACCGACAGGAACCCTTGACCCGAAGACTGCAAACATCGTTCACGACTTATTAAAGCAGGCCGCACACAAGCAGGGAATGGGAATGATTATTACCTCCCACTTCTCTCAGGTCTTAGAAGAAGCCTGCGACCGTGCAGTTCTCTTAGACGACGGCAGAATCACCAAAGTCGGAATGCCTGACGAAATCGTTGCAGAGTTCATGAAAGACTATCACGATGACGCAGACTACACCGTACAGGAAGTAGGACAGCCGATTATCAAAGCAGAGAACCTCTTAAAGAAGTTCGTTGCAGTCGACCGCGGAGTCATCAACGCAGTAAACAACGTCTCATTCGAAATCAACGAACGTGAAATCTTCGGAATCATCGGAGTTTCCGGCGGAGGTAAGACAACCCTCTCCAAGATGATTGCAGGAATCTACGAACCGACAAAAGGAAGCCTTACTGTCCGCGTCGGTGACGAATGGATTGACATGAAAAAACCTGGATTCATGTTCAGAGGACGTGCAAAACAGTACATCAGCCTGCTTCACCAGGAGTACGACCTCTACCCGCACAGAACCGTCATCGACAACTTAACCGATGCAATCGGTCTCGAATTCCCGAAAGAGCTTGCCACCCGTAAGGCAATGATTACCTTAAAGATGGCAGGATTCACCGACAAGAAGGCAAAAGACGTCTTAAACAGACTTCCAGGAAGCCTCTCCGAAGGAGAAAAACACCGTGTTGCATTAGCTCAGGTCTTAATCCGCGAACCGCGCATTATTCTCCTCGACGAACCAACCGGAACCATGGACCCAATCACCAAGATTGACGTCAAACACTCCATCATGCACGCAAGAGAAGAGATGGACGAAACCTTCATCATCGTCTCTCACGACATGGAATTTGTCCGCGATGTATGTGACCGCTGTATGTTCATGAGAAACGGAGAAATTGTCGCAATCGGTGAGACAGACAAAGTCTTAGCAGAACTCTCTGAAGCAGAACTCATCATCATGAAAGAAGCTGTCTCTGCAGAACGCCAGAGAGTCGAAGCCGGTGTTGCAAAGAAAGCAACCTTAGCAGGCGGAGCGCCGGAAGCTGAAGAGGACGAAAACGCTCTCCACAAATCCACTGAAGAAATGTTTGAGATGTAACTCATGACAGATATCCGCATCATCGTAAACGGTGAGACCAGAACTGTCCCGAAAGGAACAACACTCGCATCCCTCCTGCCGGATCATCCGGCTGGAGCAACCGTTGTTCTCTTAAAACCGGGAAGTGTCTCGAAGGAGAAAACCTCTCACATGCGGCTCAAAACAACCGCAGGAGATATTGTAATCGAGGTTGCAAAAGGAGTCTCCTTCCCGATTGGCGAAGAAAACGCTGAAGCACTCCGCGTTCACTTTGAAGACAAAAATGCCGCAGCATTCGGACCGTTTGCAGCGGATTTCGTACCGGCAGTTGAGGAACACCGCTACTCAAGAGGAGACGTCTGTCTTGGATGCGGAGGTTATGACTCAAAAACTGCATATCTCATGTTCTGCAGAACAGAACACAAAGCAGATCATGGAGCAGCCAAAGACGGAGGAGTGATTGGAAAAGTCATCTTCGGTCTTGGAATCATGAACCGCTGGAAGAACGGCGACCGGATCACAAAAATCGAGCAGGTCTTTTCCAGCGTTGATGCAAGTGATGCAGAAGCAGTAACCAACCTAGAAATCGAAGTCGAAGACGGCATGCAGATTTTCTCCTCCCTCACAATAACCTCAGAGGGATACACCGAAAATCACGAAGAAATATCAACTCATGCCGCAGAATCCGTTGACCACATGCTCTTCCGCATGAGAGACGGTACATTCGACATCGACCGCTCTGCATCCACCTACATCAGAGATCATGCAGAAGGAAAACTGTATGTGCCGCAGGAACTCCAGAAGCCGAGACGTGAAGGAGTGGTAACCGCAAGAACGGCAGGAAAGGGTTCAGGCGCAATATACATCTATACCTCTGATGTTCAGAGCAACAAATCCCACACCCGTGTGGGTAATGTCACAAACGGAATCGAGCTTGCAAAGTTTGCAGAACCGAAACAGAAACTCGCAGTCGAAGTCATCCCGCCTCTCTTGGACTTAAGAGGACTTCTCTTAAAAGAAGCAGTCGCGGAAGCAAAAGCAAGAGGACTTCGTGTAATGGCAGACAACCGTGATGTCGAGGGAAGAATCGTCATCGACCAGAAACCTCCATACACCTTAGAGGTCTTAAAGGAAGGAAAGGTCTCATTATACACCGTTGCATTAGATGACATCATCGACATCCGCCTGGATTACAAGAAAGCACCGCTTACTGTCGATTTATACCGCAGAGTAACAGGCTTAAAGCGTTATCCGGTTGGAACAATGCCGTTCCTCTTCAATGTAGATGACGAGATGTACCTCTTCAAGCCTGACTTCGCAAAAGGTGTAAACATCATTCCGGAAAACTGTCCAAAGGAAGCACCACCAACCGATGCACTCGCATTAACCAACGATTCCCGTCCTGCTCAGGGTATGGCAGGTGTTCGTGTGGTAAAGAACGATGAGTTTGGACCAACCGGCGAACCGTTCTCCGGAACCAACATTATCGGAACTGTTCTCGACATGGAAAAACTTGAGAAGATGAAGGAAGGAAGCCTTGTATACATTCGTGAGGTGAAGGAATGAAGCCGTACATCCCGGAATATGTCGGAACAGTCACCAAGTACGTCTTTGTTGACTCACCGGACACTACACCACAGGATATTGCAACCGCTGCTTACGAAGTAGCTCAGGGTGTTATGATTAAGGAGACCTGTTTTGGATGTCAGATTACAGGAACTCCTGAAGATGTAGGACGCATTGTTGACCATTTGAGAAAACTCGACCCGTACAGAATCTTTGTAAAGGACAGAGGATTCCCGCCGGGAGATGCAAGACGCTGTCGTGCAGATTTAGGCGGAGCACGTCCAGGATATCTCGGACATGAGTTCGAGATGAAGATGGCACCATACATCTCATTCGGTCTTGAAGCGGTTGACAAGATGACCGCAGAGGAATTAGAAATAGCCGCAGGCGAACAGCTTCCAGTAGAAGAACCGCTTGACGCAGATATCTTAGAACAACTTATGGAGGAATAATCATGGCAAAAGTATTCATCTATCCGGCAACCAGCCTGATGCTTTCCGACCTTGTGGCAAGATACGGACACACGCCGCTTGGTTCTGCAGTTTCGATTCGCGAACACATCCAGACTCCTGGATTTGACTCCCCGCCGCTTCAGATGACATCTGAAGATCCGCAGAAGGGTCTGAAATGGGCGGCTGTTGAAGTTCCGTCCGGAATCAGAGGCAGAATGTCTCTCTACGGCCCGCTTGTAGAAGAGGCAGAAGCAGCCATTATTATTGATGAGCCGGAGCTTTCATTCGGATGCATGGGATGTGCAAGAACCAACGAGCTCTTATGTTTCATGCTCCGCGAAAAAGACATTCCAAGACTTGAACTCCGCTATCCGGCAAGCCGCGAGGAGGGTGTGACCTTCGTTGCACAGATTAAGAAGTTCTTAGATGACCTGAAAAAGGAGGATACAGCATGAGCGACAGACCTGTTCGTATCGCACAGATTACCTGCGGTGCTGAGTACAGCGGTATTCAAAACGAAATCACCTCTGCGGCAGCAACCGTCGGCGCACAGATGTTCTATCCGGACGTTGCCTTAAAGGATGTGAAGACCGCATACAAGGAGTTCGGTCTTCCGGTAAAGAGTCCGGACTTAAAGCTCGCAATCGCCAGAGCAAAGGCTGTTGTCGAGGGACGCGTTGAAGCAGACGGTATCTTTATCGCAAGCTGTTTCCGCTGTGCAGAGGCAGCCATTGTCAGAAATGAGCTTCGCCGCTACATTGTAGAAAACTCGAAGATTCCAGTCGTCTCCTACTCCTTCAACGAGAGAACCGGAGCATCCACTCTCCTTACCCGTCTTGAGGCACTTTCAACAATCGCAAAACGCCGCGAACTGATGGCACGTGAAGTTCAGGTCGGAATCACCATGGGTGTTGATTCCGGTTCGTCCACTACAAAGTGTGTCATCATGAAGGACAACGAGATTGTGGGTACAGGATGGAAGCCGACCACTGAAGTCTTAAAGAGTGCAGACGATGTTATCGCTGAAGCACTTGCTGAGTCCGGTCTTAAGATGTCTGACATCGAGGCGATTGGAACTACCGGATACGGACGTTTCTTAATCGGCAAACACCTGAACGCAGATTTAATTCAGGAAGAACTGACCGTCAACTCCAAGGGAGCAGTCTACCTCGCAAACGCGCAGAAAGGCTTTGCAACAGTCATCGATATCGGAGGTATGGACAACAAGGCAATCAGCGTCAACGACGGAATTCCAGGCTCATTTACAATGGGCGGTATCTGTGCAGGTGCTTCGGGCCGTTTCCTTGAGATGACCTCCAAGAGACTTGGTGTCGATATCACCGAGCTTGGTGCTCTATCAATGAAGAGCGAGGGTGGAGAAGATGTTCCGATGAACAGTTACTGTATCGTCTTCGGAACTCAGTCTTTAGTCAATGCTCTTGCATCCGGATACAAACCGGAAGATGTTGCAGCAGCATCCTGCCACAGCGTTGCACAGCAGGTTTACGAACAGCAGCTTCAGGAAGTCGATATCAAAGAGCCGGTCATCATGGTAGGCGGTTCGTCTCTTATTCAGGGACTCGTGCGTGCTATGGGCAGAATGCTCAACACTGAAGTTGTTGTTCCTCACCACTCGCAGTACATCGGTGCTGTCGGAGCGGCTCTTATCGCTTCCGGCTTTGTCGAGAAGAAGCGGGCGGAGAAGAAGGAGGCATAAATGGCAGGTCTGGAGTACTTCAAGGTCGATTCAACCGAAGATGGAGGAGAGAACTATCAGCATATCGCACGGTCTGTTCTTCAGGATCACAACCTGATTTCAATCGTCGCAGGTCTTCACATCTATATCGACCCGAAGTATCCGCTCTTTGCGGCCGCAGGAATTATTCGTCCACCGCGCTCTGCAGTCCGCGTTTCTGATGTTGGAAATGTCTTAATCGAAGACGGCAAGGCAACGATTGCTGTTGGAAGCGAAACCTATCTCGCACCCATGCTTTCGATGCTCTGGAAGCGCTTAGGTCACGACAATGTTGACCAGCCGGACCGTTTCACGGTTATCATCAGCAACGTGGAAATCCCGGCAGACCTGAAAGACTGGATTGTTATCGACCCGTCTGAGTCTCTCTTCAAGGATTTGATTTACGCAATCCAGGTTATCGCACCAGAGGGATTCAAGGTTCGCCGCGAAAACTACGGACACAACCGCTTCTCCTATGCGGCATCGGAAAACACCGTTCCGCAAAAGGTTGCAGACGATATCATTGCTGAGTGTTTTGCAAAGATGGAGGCTGAGCTGAAATGAGTTTAGTCCCGATTACATACAAGGGCGGTGTCTACCAGCTCGATGAAGTCATTGACTACATTGAGGATTTAGGAGGATACATTGTTCAGCGTCACAACATCGCAAACGAAGTTATCCTTCAGGTTTTAATGCCGTCAGAGGATATCGAGCGCCTGAAAGTGTTCTCAAGACCTCTTGCAGGAGAGGTTTCAGAGTCTCCGCTTGTTGGAACTGAGATTGCTGTTGTTATCCCGAGTCTTGAAATCCACCACCTGCCGCACTCTGCATGTGATGTTGCAGAATATCTCAGAGCTCACGGTTCAAAGTCCAACATGCTTGGAATGGCAAGAGGCTTTGGTAAGCGCATCTCGCAGATGAATGATGAGGAGCGCGATTTAATCAATGAGCATGATGTCGCAGTCTTCATCCTCGGAAACTTTGCATCCTGTATTGAGCAGAAGTTCGAGAAGTTCCGGCGCGGAATCAACATCCCGATTATCTTAACCGGCGGTCCGTCACGCGAGGTCTTAGAAAAGCAGACAGTACCTCCTGTTGCAGGATATGTTGGAAACTTAGGACGCTTCATGCACAGAACTCAGACCGAAGCTGACATCGCCCGCCTCGATGCTGTAATCGAGGAGGTTGAGCGTGTTGTCTCCGAGCGCCGCAAGGAGCTTGCTTTAGACCCGCTGTCAGTATCTCCTGCACGTCTTCAGATGCTTCTTGAACAGGAAATCCCGGAGATTGAAGACATTTTAGCGCCGGCTCCGGTTGCGGTTCAGTTAAACGGTCTTCGCCTGAAGCTTTCCTATCCGGAATATGCGGATAGAATCCGCGGACTTGTCATCGAAGACGGTATTACTGTCGGAGATGTCTGTGATGTTCTGCCGTCCCGCATGCGTGATTATGTGTTAATCAGAATCCGCCCGCTTTCCGAAACAAACATTGTGGTGTGAAGATGACGTCAAAGTTTGAAGAGGTTATTCAGTCCGTTCAGGAGAAGGGAGCGAAGGAAACAGCAGACGAGCTTATCCGAAAGGTTGAGGGTGAGTTCGGCTCTGCTCCTCTCATCTATAAGAAGCTTGAGGATATGCCCGAAGCTCTTATCTCCCATCTGCTCTACAAAAATGCAATCGGAGAAGGAGGATGTCTTCCGCCAAAGACGGTCGAGCTCATCAGCCTTGCTGTAGGTTCTGCGCTTCGCTGTGACCACTGTACCGAGTATCACATGCAGGCTGCAAAAAGAATGGGTGCTTCAAAAGAGGAGATTTTAGAGACGGTTTTAATCGCAGGGCTTCTTGCGAATGCATCTGTTCTGGCTAATGCATACCGTGTGGTTGACCCGATTGAGGAGCCGTGCGGTGCGGCCTGCTCGATTAAATAATCTCTTTTCTATCTTTTTTCAGAAACGTCATGAAGTAACACGATAGTGTTGCGTTACAAGCGTAGGTGCGATAAGCACCGAAGCGACTTCATATTTCAAAATCAGTTCTATTTTTAATTCGCGTAGAATCGCGTGTTTGTTTCCATGTGTGTTCAGTGTTTTGTATGAAAGAACACGCGAATTTACGCGAATCAAAAGAGTATCGTTTTTGTATTTCCTTTAGTCACTTCGGTACTTATCGTACCTACGCTTGTAACGCAATGCTATCGCATTGCTTAGAGAATGCTTCAGAGAAAAGAGTTTTAGAAAATAAGAAAAAAGCTCTAGTAAAATTTGGGTGATTTGCACCCACCATACGGCAGATGCAAATCAGTGTCTTCCAATCAGCTTTAAGCTAATTCTTCAAGTGAAGAATTTACTCGCGGCGGAGGAGGAGGACTGCAACAGCTCCAAGGCCTGCAAGTGCTGCGAGTGCTCCAAAGCCTGGGGTTGCTGGTGCAACAGGCTCTTCTGGCTGCTCTGGCTGTTCTGGGTTGACTGGCTCGTCTGCGCCTTCGACGACGTTGACGTTAACGTTCTTCTTCTCGACAGAGTTGATTGCAACAGAGAGAGAGTACTCATCAACGTTTAAGTCAGAGGTGTCAAGGGTAATTTCCCAAGATCCGTCCTTTGCGACTTCAGTGGTTACAACGATGAATGCTGCAGATCCAACAATCTCCTTCGTGACTGCTGCGAATGCACTGGAAATCATCTCAACCTGGACAGTCTTTCCTGCGTTTGCGGTGTCAACACCAGAGATGACAATCTTGTCTCCCTTTGCAACTTCAGTTGGGATGTCGCTGATAGTGAAGGACTCATCCTCTCCGACAACGAAGAAGGAGTACTTGACGTACATATCATCGATGTTCTGAGTGTCGAGTGCGTCACAGAGTGCCTGTGCTGCGTTTGCAGTCTGGCGGACATCAACATTGAAGAGTGTGACTTCTCCTAACATGATAGCAGTTCCAACAGCTTCGATGTTGAGTTCTTTGTCGTACATTGGGTGCTGGAAGACTGCGAAGTACTGTCCTGCATCCATGCCCTTGGTCTGGGTTTCGTTGAGCTCGACAACGAACTGAGTTAAGATTTCTTCACCCTCATCGTCTTCTGGGTGGTTTTCAGTCTTACCATATGCGAAGTAGTTGGTTCCGAAGATGTAGTATGCAATCTCTGCAGCTGCTTCTGCATTGATGATGAATTCAGCCTCAGTGTCCTGAACAATAACTTCTGATGCTTCAACGATGCTGATGAACGGCTGCTTCAGTACGAGTGGTAAAGTTGCTTTGGTTCCAGATGCATTGAGGGTTAAGGTGTAGGTTCCAACATCTAACTTCTTTCCGTTGTCAAGAATCTTGGAGGTATCAAGAGTGAACTCGAAGTTCTTTCCACTGTTCTCCCATGCAAATACAGTGTTGTAATCCATGAGAGTCTCGTTTACAAAGTTGGTTCCCTTGATGGTAAGATTACTAATCTGTCCAGTGGTTCTGGTACCAGTGATGGTGACGATGTCTCCAACATAGTAGGATGCTGCATCTGCCTTTGCAGAGATAGTTCCCTTCTCGAACTTGATGAGGACGGATGCCTTCTTTGTACCGCCAACTGCCTGTGCAGTAATCTTTTCAGAGTCACCTGCAACAGCTTCGACTGCCTGAATGTTAAAGGTTGCTTTGCCGCCTGCCGGCATGGTGAACTGAATACCAGTCTTCTGGTCTGCACCAACTACAGTACCATTGATGTTGGCGAAGGTGCTGAATCCAATCTGCTCTGCAACGGTGAATGCTCCGTAGTCGAAGGTAACGTTGTATGCAATACCTGGCTGACCAGTGACGGTTAACTTAATATTATCGCTCTTGAGGACAGAGGTTGCTGCTGCAGAGATTGCTACTGCAGTTTCTCCATCAACAACAGAGAAGGTAACTGGTGCAGTGATGAGCTGTTCCGGAGTGGTTCCTGCAACGAAAGCACCTGCATTGAACTCAGCCTGGATAGTCTTCTTTCCAGTGGTTGCATCGTTAGGAACAGTAATCTGAGCGTTGTTGTTCTGCTTCTCTCCGTTGTAGTAGAGAGTGTAGGTTACAGCATTAGATGCAGGGTTCTGAATGTAAATTACTCCTTCACCACTTCCCTGGTAGAAGTCACCTGGGATGAAAGTGTATTTACCATCAACAACACCTGCAATTACTAATTCAGGTGCTTTGACAGTAAGGGTAATAGTCTGATCATTTACTTTTGCGGTGTAAGTTCCTGCTTCACCGAAGTAGACCTCAGTTGCAGATGCTGCTGGTACGTCTGCTGGAGTGTATGCTCCGTTTGGACCTACCCAGTTTCCACCGTAGATGGTCTTGGAAACCATCTGGTTTACGAACACAATATCGCCGTCTGCTTCTGTGGTTACTGCTGCGCCTGCACCAACGAAGAGTGCTGCTGCGAGCAGTGCGACGAGGACTGCGCCCATAATTTTCTTTGCGTTCATGTGAATTTTATTCCTCCTAATATAGGATTGTGTGTTTGTGTCTGCTCGCCCGAAGGCTTGCAAACGCGTGATATTCGGCATTCGCCGAACAATCGTTCTGCAAGGATTATACTCCGTCGAGCGAAGTATGCTATTATATTTGATTAGCCCATATTATAAACCTGGTGGTCAAAACAGATTTTGGAGCCCTCATAGGGGCTTGTATTCACACTCATGATTGGTTTTTGCTATGACAGCGCATGAAAAAAGTGTGCTGCAAGTGAAAAAATCATAGCCGAAATCGCAAAAATTCATTTCGACAAACAACGGATTGGGTTGCACTTGGGAGAATGAGCTGGGGGTTTTGGGTATGGAGGTGGAGAGCATATAGTATAGTGTGTTTTTTTCGTGTGTGGTATCCAACAATCAGAAAGTAAGGTGCCCTGCAAAAATCAAATAGCTTGAAATCCAATATAGATATTGGTCAGCCCGCGAAGCTGGCCAAGAGTGAAGAATGTTTGACAGCATCTGTTTACTAATTACGGCATTATCTGCTGTATCCCGTGAAATACGGTGTTGGATTGAATTAAGAAAAAGAGAAAAGGATGATGAATCTCATCCTCCTTTTCTCAACTACTCTTTTGGAACAACAATTTATACTTGATGAGACAATATATTATTTAGAGTTTAACTGCCGCCGCAGTCGCTCTATATTTCTTAAGTCATCAATCAAACATGACTCGCTCTTGACATGCATCCGCGGAGTTCGCAACCGCTAAAAAGGATGCATGTCTAAATTATTCAAACTGTTTTATCAAAACTCAATATATCCATAACCTTATCTTTACTCGAAAAACACGAATTGCATACTCATACATGGCTTCTTATCCGGCCTATTCAATAGTTTGCTAATTTTTCTGAGACATGATTTCTGAATTATAATAACAGTCCGCTAATCTACACTAATCCCAGCCAATCGCATCTCGATTTCCTCGCTCTCGCATACTCTAAAGAGTATGCTCGTGTCTAATCGCCACCACTCGGCGAGATGCTGGACTCGTGCTTCGGAGCTCGCCAAATGGTGTGAGTATACGCAAGTTAGATTCGGTGTAAATATATCTGAGTTAATCAATTTTCTTGGCGAGCGCCGAAGCGCGAGTCCAGCATTCCGCTGAGCGTTTGCGATAGCAACTCGAACACGAGGCGACTAGCCGAGTGTAAGCAAGCGAAGGGCGAGAGACACGAAGTGGCTCAAGCCATGAGCAAGACCGAAGAGCTTGCGAAAGTACGGAATGCGATTGGCTGAGATTAGCGTAGATTAGCGGTTTTTTGCTCTTTGGAGACAAAATATATTTCAAAATCTATTCGTGGTAAAAATTAGCGAACTACTGTTATCACATAGGACTCGCAGAATGATACCACAAATGACACCATTGTGACACAATAAATGGCATAATAAATGACACAACAAATAGCCTCAAACCAAAACCGGCTCGGTCACCCTGCAGGGACACTTATCGCATCCCGCAGGTCCCCCTCTCCTCACCCCCAACGAATATACACTTCAACACCCAAATATATACACAACTATGCATCTCAAAATACACAATATATCAGGATGCGACACAGTAGTCGCCGCATGTGATGCAGACTTAATCGGACAAACCTTAACCTGCCCGCAGTGTGACATCGTAGTCGACGAATCATTCTACGGCTCAGAGTGTGCAACCGAAGAAGAAATCATCAATGCCCTAAAGTCTGCCGCCAATGCAAACATCATCGGAGAAAAAGTCTGTGCCATAGCACTCAAAGCAGGCATCATCGACAAAGAAACAATCATCCTCATTGGAAACATCCCGCACGCACAAATATACGGAGTATAAAATGAGCCTCACACAAGGATTCTGTCCAAAATGCGGAGCCCCAAGCGACAACGGAGAACTCTGCGGAAAATGCAAAGCAAAAGACCTCGTATGGGTAGAAATTCCAGCCCGCCTCGAATGCACAATCTGCCCGTCCTGCGACTCGGTCAAAACATCCGGCATGTGGTCTGACTCTGCAATCACCCGCGAAGACCTAAGCTACACCTTAGTCGAAACCTCAATCAAAATCCACCCTGACGTCAAAAACGTCCAGAAATCAATCAGCATCAGAGACACAAGCAGCAACCGATCCTTAGCAACTGTCCTCGTCATTGGAGAACTCTATGGAATTCCTGTAGAACATACCGCCAAAATCAAATTCGTATGGGTTCACGAACAGTGCGACCGCTGCAGCAGAATCATGGGAAGCTACTACGAAGGCGTCATCCAGGTAAGAGCGACCGGTAGAAAACCAACAGCCTTCGAAATCAGAAGAGCAGGTGAAATCGCATACCAGATTGAAGACCAGATGCAAAACGCAGGAGATAGACTCTCCTTCGTATCCGATGTCGAAGAAACCAAAGACGGTGTTGACATCACCTACAGCTCGCAGGCCATCGGTACAGCAATCGCTCACGACATCGTTGGAGCTCTTGGCGGAAGCTACACCACCCACCCCAAACTCATCGGAGAAAAGAACGGAATCCGCCTCTACCGCGTAACCTACTCACTTCGCCTCCCGCACTTCTCAAGAGGAGACGTCATCTTCCGCGAAAAAGGCTACTTCCAGATTCTTCGCCAGAACAAAGACACCGTCTTTGTAAAAGACTTAAAGACCGGCTTAAACCGCTCCTTCCGCGAAAACGATGACGACCCGTTAATCGGAAACATACGCTCTCCGGAAGCTGGAACAATCATCTACCGTGATGCAGGACTTATTGGAATCCTTGACCCGCAGACAAACGAAGTGCTTGAAGCTCCGGACAGAAACTGGATTGAAGCATACGAAGGACAAAACCTCCTCTTCCTCCGCCACAAAGACACAATCATCCCCTTAGGTGTTGAAACACCCGAAGACGAATCGTGAACGTACGGCTCTTCCACAAAAGCGAAATCGCAAAGCGGCAGAAAGAGGATTGGGTTGACACAACCCGCAGGGTTTTTGTCGAAGGAGACACAGCATACATCCCGGTAAAGGAAGGACTTCCCTTCGATGAAATCCTCGAAGAGCGCACCCCATACAAGGGAAGAGGATATCAGAAGATGGGAGACACCATCCTCATCCACGGAGATGCTCCAACCAAATCCGAACTCGAAGAAATTCAAGCCTTCGAACACCCGTCCTGCATTCTCCACAGCGTGGGGCAGAATGGTGTCATGCGGATTCCGGAAATCCGCGTACTCTTCGGAACACCTCACGAAGTAACATTCCGTGAGGCGGGGCTTTCCTACACACTTGACCCGTCAAAGGTCATGTTCTCGCAAGGAAATCGCGGAGAAAAACTTCGCATCCGATCCCTTGTGAGGGAAGGGGAAAAAATCGCCGACATGTTTGCCGGAATTGGCTACTTCACATTGTCCGCAGGTCTTGCCGGAGGAAAGGTTCACGCGGTTGAAATCAACCCGGAATCATTTGCCTTCCTGCAAAAAAACATCGAAGCAAACTATCTGGGACGAAATGTCAACGCAGAATGCGGAGACTGCCGCGAAAAACTTAGAGGCACTTACGACAGAATTCTCATGGGACACTTCGATGCTCCGGAATTCCTAAATCACGCCTTAGCCCATTCAGATGTTGGAACAACACTCCATGTCCATGGGGTTGGTGACCGTCAAAGCGAGATAGAAAATACTGTCTCATCCGCAGGCTTTAGGTATACTATAAGCGAATATAAAGTAAAGAAATACGCAAGCCGGACGTGGCATTGTGTATGGGACGTGAAACTGATATGAAAACGCTGGAAAACAAACGAATTGTCTTAGCCGTCTGCGGCAGTATAGCCGCCGTTGAGACAATCAAGCTTGCACACGAGCTTAGAAGGAGGGGCGCAGAAGTAATTCCTGTAATCACTGAAGCAGCCTGCGGCATCATCCACCCGGATGCGCTCACCTATGCTTGTGCAACTCCGGCAATCACAAAAATCACCGGAATGGTTGAACACGTCCTCTATTGCGGAGAAGGCGGAAAAGCCGATTTGCTCTTAATCGCACCGTCTACTGCCAACACCATCTCCAAAATCGCCTGCGGAATTGACGATACAATCGTCACAACCTTCGCAACAACAGCCATCGGACGCGGAATGCCGATTGTTTTAGCCCCCGCGATGCATGAATCAATGTACCGCCACCCAATAGTAAAGAAAAATCTCGAAAGTCTCCCGTCTCTTGGAATCGAAGTCGTCCCGCCAAGAATCGAAGAAGAGAAAGCAAAGATTGCAGGAATCGAAGAGATTTGTCTCTACGCGGAAAAGGCTCTAACACCACAGAGCCTTGCAGGCAAAAAAGTTCTCATCACAAGCGGTTCGTGCCGCGAAGAAGTTGACAGCGTTCGTGTGATGACAACCCGCTCATCCGGAAAGATGGGACGGGAAGCAGCCCTCGAAGCTTTCCGCAGAGGAGCTGAAGTCACAGTTGTCTCAAACACCGGGCTGCATGGAAAAGTACCGTGCGTAAAAAATATCAGCATCACCACCGCAGGTGAAATGGCAGAAGCTGTCCTTGGAGAGCCATCCCCGGATTACTATATGAGTGCTGCAGCAATCTCTGACTTTGCTCCAGTTCGTTCTGCTGAGAAAATTCACTCCGGAAAACCAGTATCAATCGACCTCCAGCCGCTTCCAAAACTCATCACACAGATGAGCGGAAAAGGTGCAAAGATTATCGGATTCAAGATTGGAGAGGATGCAGTAGATGCAGGCAGACGTCTTCTCGCAGAAAAAGATGTCATCCTGGTTGCAGCAAACTATCCGGAAACTATGGGGGCAAAATCCGGAGAATACATTCTCCTGCAGGAGGGTTCTGAAACACCAGTCTCAGGAGAAAAAGACGTTATCGCGAGGAAGATATGGGACGCCGTGTTGTAGCATTCGCTCCGGGACATATATCTGGATACTTCCAGAGAGTTGACGGAACAACAACCGGTTCGACAGGAAGTATCGGGGCTGGAATTGTAATCAGCCGCGGAGTTATGCTCACCATGACAGAGGCAGATGCATCCTGCATCAGCATCAAAAACAGCATGGATGACGGATGGCTCATCAAAGAAGTTCTTCGAACTCTTGGAGTATCCGCTTCAGTTACTGTTGATGCTGAGATGCCGATTGGTGCAGGATTTGGAATGAGTGCCGCAGGCCTCCTTGCCTCTTATCATGCGGCAAACCGTCTCTTTGACCTTGGATACTCTGATGAAGCGCTTACTGCCTTAGCTCACGACTTCGAGGTCAGACACGGCACAGGATTAGGAGATGTTGCCGCAGCTTCCGGAGGGGGAATTGTTGTTCGCACATCTGCCGGAATTGACGGCGTTGAAAAACGCATCTTTACTAATGAGCCAATTTATGCAGTATCATTCGGGGCAATCCCGACACCTGATATCATCACATCTCCGGAGAAGATGGAAAAAGTACGTGCAGCATTTCCGGAATGCAAACCTGATGACCTTGAAGGTCTCATGAAGAACTCCCGCTCGTTTGCCGAAAAAAGCGGGCTCTTAACACCACGCCTCATGGAAATTCTAGCTGCCTGCGATGCAAAAGGTGTCATCGCCTCCATGACCATGCTTGGCGAAGGAATCTTTGCCTTCGGAAAAGATGCAAAGTCTGTACTCTCCGAATTCGGAGAGGTTTATACTCTCTCGGTCTCGAAAACAGGACCGGTTATTCTCGAGGATTCATATGTCTGACATTCCAGAAAGCCACCCAAGATATATCTCACTCAAAACCCGCGAAAACCTTGTAGC
Organism: Methanocorpusculum sp.; assembly: GCA_017387505.1. GTDB lineage: Archaea > Halobacteriota > Methanomicrobia > Methanomicrobiales > Methanocorpusculaceae > Methanocorpusculum. The sequence continues at coordinate 46,721 of JAFOFB010000003.1, read as the reverse complement.
TGCAGCCCACGCAGGCGTTGTATCATACGAAGGCCTCACCTCTCACGGAAGAGGAGAAGCCTTCGACTACCTGTTTGGAGAAAAAACATCAGCATCCGCTCTTGCCGCAGAAAAACTGGCAGCAGCCGTACTTCTTGCCGCAAAGCATCCGGTACTTTCCATCAACGGAAACACAGCATCCTTAGCTGCCGCAGAAATCGCTGATTTACAGAAAGCATCAGGAGCTCAGGTTGAGGTAAACCTCTTCCACAGAACCGAAGAGCGTCTGAAAAAAGTAAACGCAGTACTCGAAGAAGCAGGCTGTATTGTAAACCGCGGAGAAGTCGAGCGTTGTGTACCTCTTCCGCACGACAGAGGTCTTTGCTGTCCGGATGGAATCGGTTCTGCAGATGTTGTCTTAGTCCCGTTAGAGGATGGTGACCGCTGTGAAGCACTCGTTGGAATGGGAAAGATTGTCATCACCGTTGACTTAAACCCGATCGACCGCACATCCAAAATGGCAACTCTTCCAATCGTTGATGAAGTAAGAAGAGCTCTTCCAAATATCGCAGCCGAATGCAGACGCTTAAAAGCTGAGGGCGGAGCCATCGAGATGCCGGAGATTGACAGCCGTGCAATTTTAAAGGCTGCAATCAATGACATCAAGGAGTTCTTAGACAATGCTCTGGATTGAAAAGTATCGTCCGGAAACTTTTGACTCACTCCTTGGACAGGCCTCTGCGGCAAAACAGCTTACAGCCTACGCAGATGCAGGAAACCTTCCGCATTTAATGGTCATTGGAAGAAGCGGGGTTGGAAAAACCGCAGCTCTTGAAATCTTCTCTCGTGGATTCTACTCCGAATCTCCTGCGGAAAACACAACTGTCCTTCCGGTCAGCGTAATGTTTTCGCAGGGACACACATACTTTGCAGAAAACGAGCGTTTCGCACATCTTTACCAGAAGGGAAAGTCAGTTCTTGCAAACTTCAAGTATATTGTAAAGTGGCACGCATCCTTAAAACCGCTCTCCGCTCCATTTCGTCTCATAATCTTTGATGGAGCAGGCGATTTACCAAAGGATGCTCAGGCAGCACTTCGAAGAATTATGGAACGGTACAGCCAGACCTGCCGCTTCATTTTTGTCACGAACACAATTGCATCATTAATCGATCCAATCCGTTCAAGATGTGTTCCGCTCTACTTCCTTCCAATCGAGGATGATGTGATGACATCTCATCTCCGCACTATATTAGATGTGGAGGGCTGTTCTGTTTCAGATGACATGCTCGAGATGATTGTTCTTGGAGCAAAGGGCGATGTGAGAAAGGCGGTTATGTGGCTTGAACTTGCCGCACGCTATGGAGTAGGCGACCCGCTTGAACTCTCACAGACCGAAACAGGATGTATGGCTGATGCATGCATTAGAGCAATGGTTTCAGGAGACGGAGATAAAGGGCGTCAGATTTGTGAAAATCTGATGATTGAGTACGGACTTTCAGCATCTGATGTCCTCTCACTTCTTCGAAAAAGTATTCGTGCATACATCACTCCAGACATTGCTCTTCTTTTCTCGCGTGCGGACATCGCTGTTCGTGCGGGTCAAAACGAGTATCTGCAGATGAATACCTTTGCAGCAGAACTTTTTGAGATGCTTAGATAAGCATCTCACTCTTCTTTATATCCCACGAAAACCTACATGTAGGTATGACATTAACTCCGAAGCAGGCACTTTTACAGTATCATTTAGCTGAGAGATTAAAGCTCGATATCATGATGATTGCTCACCAGTTAACAACTATCCCAACCTTAAAGAAGGAGGATAAGCCTGGAGCAAAATATATGCTGATTACTCTTCTCGATACTTTAAACGCTGAAGTGAAGTCCGCAGCAGCTCAGACCGGAAATGAGGAGTTCTTAACTGCATCCAAAGGCCTTGATGAGGTTATCAATCTCGTTGAGACAAACCAGTTCGGTCTTGCATCCGACAACTCAGGGGCCGCTATGATTCCGGTTACGACTGCAGCAGTTGAGGCCTTTGAGGTTCTTTCTGCCGAAGGTCTGCTCTAAATGGATCCGACTGAGTTTCATTCGTTCCTTGCATCCCGCAGGTCTGTCCGTGAATATGAGGCAGGCGGGATTACTGAGGAGGAGAAGGATTATCTGCTTTCTGCTGCAAAGACGGCTCCGTCTGCAGGAAATCTTGAGGCATGGGATGTTGTAATTGTTACAGATGACGGTCAGCTTGAGGAGCTGACTGATGCTTCAGGCGGCCAGCATCAGATTTTTGATTCGGGCTGTGCTTTTGTTGTCTGTGCAAATTATGTCCGTTCGATGTCCCGTTATGGTGACCGCGGCATTTTATATGCTCTGCAGGATGCAACGATTGCGGCCACTTATATGATGCTTGCAGCACACGCTATCCGCCTTCATACCTGCTGGGTTGGTCAGTTTGATGATGAGGCGGTTAAGGAGATTCTTGATTTGCCAACTCATATGAGGCCGGCTGTTATTCTGACTGTTGGTGTTGGTATGCCGCCGCATGCTTCTCCTGAGCGTATGGATGCTGAAGAGCATGCACATTATGATATCTGGTGAGTTTGTCTCACTTTTTTTCTTTTTTATATTGTTATTTACACTTCATAGATTAATTGACAACATATACATCCAACCAAAAAACAAATCCTCAAACAATTCATAAAAGCAGAAAAGAAACTAAGCATCCTCGACAAAAACGGCGGACAAAATGGACTTGGCGGGATTTGAACCCGCGGCATCTACGTTGCGAACGTAGCTATCTACCCCTGATATACAAGCCCGAAAAACTGCACAATACTATTGTGCAAGAACACTATTAACTCTTCTGAAACACACAAAAATCACCTGTGTCATGCAACCCACACAGAGGAAGTGCCACCCATTTATACTTATAAATCCAAACTATTAATGATTTAAATGTCTCCCGTCTCGATGAATGATGGTGAAGTACAGCACTATGCCTCATCAATCCTCGTCAAAGGTCAGCAGTACTTCGCAACACTCACAAACAAACGGCTCATAATAGATGGGCCAACCTCGCGTGAATTCAAAACAACCTCAATAATCGCCGCCTACCAAATTCCGCTTCAGGACAGAGAACCGGCTGTAAAAATCGTATTCCAAACACCAGCCGGACAGAAAGAAATGATCTGGACATTTCCGTGCTCAGAGCAGTTCAGGGAAGGAGAACGTGATGCATGGGTAGACAACATCACAAATATAGTTGGAGAAAACCCGCTTGCAGTACCGGCTGAAAACGAGCAGACGAGGACAGACATCAACAAAGACATCGTAATCGAGACCGAAACTGAAAAACCAAAACCATCTGAGACAATAACAATCATCGAGAGCAAACCTGAAGAAAAACCTGCAGGTGAGCCTGACTTAATTCAGGGAGAAACAATCACAATCAGTACTGCAGGAGTTCGCGTCAAGCACACATTCTTTACTATATACTTAACCAACCTCCGCTTAATCCTCCAGAACAACGCAGGAAAAATCGGCAGAGAGTTTGCAATCTCAGACCTCAAAGATGCAGCAGAACTCGAATCAGACGCAGGTGAACCTGAAATTGCATTATCTGTCGGAATGCAGTCAGGCCTTCGTCAGATGATTCTCTCATTCCCGACAAAGCCTGCACGTGACGCATGGATGAGTGAACTGCAGGCAAAACTTCCAGCACACAGACCTGAACCAAAACATGAAGAGCCGGCAGCACCTGAGAGAGTTGGAACCTTTGTTCCCGCAACAAACGAGAAAACACTCGTTACAACTCCGAATGTCAGAATCAAAAACAGACTGTCTGTAATCCACTTAACAAACACCCGCTTTGTAGTTGACACCCCGTCAGGACTTGTTGGAGAGTTTGCCTTAAACACCTTAAACCGTGCAGTCAGAATGGCTAGCGAAATCGGCGAGCCTGGAATCGCTCTCAAGATTGGTTCATCCATGGGTGAGAAGGAGATGCACATCATCTTCTCCTCAGTCAACGACCGCGAAGCCTGGATTGATGCATTAACTGAAGTTATCCCGGATAGAGCAATCACAACTCCGGAGACCCGAGACTACACAGTAACAACAGTAACTCCTCAAAAGCCTGTTCACACTCAGCAGATATCCTGCCCCTCATGCCATGCAATGAATCATGCGGCCGATGAGTACTGTTCGTTCTGCGGAGCCGAACTTCATCCAGCCACAGTAGAAGATAGACCTCAGAGAGTACAGAAAACTCAGAAACGTGCAAAACCTGAGAAGGTACGTGCGGAACGTACGCCAAGAATGCCGAAACCAAAGGCACCATACAACGGAAGTATAATGGGATTCATCACAAGACCAACTGATGCCTTCTCCTACTACTGCAGGGACGGAGTAAAGCAGGCACTTCCGCTCTTCCTCTTAAGCGGAGCAATATGGTCAGTGATTACTGTGCTCTTCCTTGCCTTCATCATCCCGCTTATTTTAAAGCTGGATAAGGCAACTTTCCCGATTATCACATCTATGTCCGACAACCCGCTTCTCTTAGTCATCATGATTCTGATGCTGTTTGTCCTTTGGGCAGTTGCAGTTCTCCTGCATGCAGTAATCTCAGGAGGTCTTGCAGCCCTTATTGAACCGGGAGCATCATTCTCCGAATGTATGGGTGTTGTGATGCGCAGTTCAATGACCTTTGCAGTATGCGGATGGATTCCAATCTTTGGAATGTTTGCCGCATCCATCTGGGCTTCAATCTGTGCCTGGAAAGGAATTGCATCAAGTCAGGATATGGGGCAAGGTGTGGCTGCTGCTGCTTCCTTTGTCGGACTTGTGATTATCTATGCAGTACTTGTCTGCATCGGGGTGATTTAAAATGAAGATTTGGAAGATAATAACTGTACTGCTCGCGGTGTTGCTGCTTGCAGGGTGTGTGAACGGAGCTGTATCCACCATCACCATCACGGGAATTGATACGCCGGATATTGATGACGAGCCTGACACAAGTGCCAATGCAAACTCTGGAGTTATTGTTTCTTCTGTTACTTGGAGTCCTGATCATGATACCTTTGATGCAGGTACAGAATATACAGTAAAAGTCAAAGTTACTGCATCTGCTGGGTTCTCAGATACAGTATCCGCAACTGTTAACGGAAAGGCCGCAACAAAGATTGAAATAAACGATGATAGAAAAACAGGATTCGTCTCATATAAATTCTCTTCAACGGAGGCCGCAGAAGTAATTGATGAAATCGAAATACTTGACATCACAGCCCCTATCACCTCTGCAAGCCAGGATAAATCTGTCACTGTCGATACAAACGAAGGAAAATCAGTTGCATCAGTAGACAGTATCTCATGGTCTCCAAATGACTCAACATATTTGATGGATAAGGCATATACTGTCACCATCAAACTCAAACTGAAATCCAACAAATATGAATGGGCTTCGTCATCGAGTTCAATCGATGCGAAAATCGGCGGATATACTCTTGCAGATAATCAGATTTCAAAAAGCGGAGATACAGTCACTCTAACTTACACCTATCCAAAAACTAAGGAATTAGGGCGTATCTCCTCCATGAATCTGGGAGTGACAGCACCTGCGGTTGGAATATCACCAACATCAACAATTACGACAAACTCAAATATGTTTACCGGCAGTGCTTCATGGAGTCCGTCTGGAACATTCAAGCCGGATACTTCCTACACGACAACCATCTCCATCAATGCAAAATACGGTTACCTCTTTGATACAACCGTCACAGCAAAGGTAAACGGTGTTGAGGCGTACGTACAGAGAATCAGTGATACGCAGGCTACGGTTTCTTACACTTTCGCGCAGATTGCTTCTGTTAGTACTGTGGACGTAACTGTTGATGCTCCGGCAACAGGAGCTGTTGCCTCTACAAAAGCAACATATGTCAAAACCAGTCCAAGCGGTTCTGCCAATGCGGCAACTATTACCTGGAGTCCATCTCTGATTGAAGGTGAGTTTGAAGCAGGTGTTGAATACACATCAACAGTTACCATACCAATTATAAGCAGTTCAAATACAGCTTTTGATAAAGAGACAATTGTGTATATCAACGGTGAACAGGCAGAAGTTATCTCGGTAGATGCAAATTCAATCAAAGCAACATACATCTTCCCAAAAACAACATTTATTCCGAACCCGCTCGACATCATCAAAGAGTTCTACAACTTAATGCTTGCATTCTTCAACCCTGCAAGCTACGCATTCTAAAAAAAGTTCAGCAGGAGTTTCCTGCTGAAAAAACATCACCGATTTTTACATAATGCCCGTTGACTAACTCAAATCCAGGCATCTCACGCTTTCCTTCAGGCTTTGCAGAGACAACACATACTGCTCCGTCTCCGCATGCAACAACAAATCCCTTCTTTTTGATTACATCCACAATTTCGCCAGGCTGTCCAGAATATCCTTCGACCTTTTCCGTACGGTAGATTTTCAGAAGCTTTCCATCAGGGAGACGGGTGTTTGCACACGGAATCGGAGAGAGACCGCGAACACGGTTGTGAACCTGTGCAGATGGAAGAGACCAGTCAATCACACACTCTTCCTTCTTAATCGATGGGGCGAAGGTTGCCTCTGCAGAATTCTGCGGAGTTCTGGTGGAAGTTCCAGCCTCAATTTCCCGCATTGCTTCAACAAGAGCCACAGCACCTAATACAGAAAGGCGGTCATGAAGTTCTCCAAAAGTCTCGTCTTCTCCGACAGGAATCTCTTTCTTTAAGATAATGTCTCCTGAGTCAAGAGCCTCGCAGACATACATGATAGTTACACCGGCAGTTTCATCTCCGTTTAAAACTGAGTACTGCATCGGTGCTGCTCCGCGGTATTTTGGAAGAAGGGAGCCGTGAACATTAATTGTTCCCATCTTCGGGAGGTCAATGATGTTGTTTGGAATCATCATTCCATATGCAACAACCGCAGAAATGTCAGGATTGAGAGCAGCAAGTTCATTGTAGAGTGCTTCGTCTTTCAGATTTTCCGGCTGGAATACCGGGATGTTGTGGGCGAGTGCGAACTCTTTTACAGGAGAGAACTGGATTTTGTTTCCTCTCTTGTTCGGCTTGTCTGCTCTGGTGAGAACAGCAACCACTTCATGCTCGGCATAGACTGCCTCTAACGATGAGATTGCATACTCCGGCGTTCCCATAAAAATTACTCTCATTCTTCTTCCTCCTTTAATGATTCAAGCTGTCTGGAAATCAGTTTGCGTGCGACAGGCGTTAAACGGTCGACAAATAAAACTCCGTCTAAGTGATCGTATTCGTGCTGGAAAACACGTGCAGGGAAGTCTTTGAGTTCTTCTTCTACGGTTTCTCCTGCTTCGTTTGTGTAGCGGACAGTTATACGACGCGGACGGCGGACTTTTTTGTGGATTCCCGGAACCGAGAGACAACCTTCTTCCATCTCAGCCTGAGCAGAGCCTGCTTTGATAATCTCAGGGTTGATGACTTTTCTAAGTTTGTCTCCCGCATTCATGATAAAAAATCTCTGAGAGATTCCAACCTGCGGAGCGGCAAGGCCAACGCCTCGGTGAGTGGAAAGCATTGGAACCATTTCGTCTAAGATTTCAAGGAGTTCGGGGGTGATTTCTTTTACCGGTTCGGCAACAGCGGCTAAAACCGGTTTTCCGTATATCTGGATATCCATGCTGTAAGTATATTGAACGCAGGAAATCATCAACATGCCGCAAAGCCCAACCTCTATCTTAATACTCTCACGGGTCCAACATAATATGCTTAGGTGAACAATATCAATGGCAGAAGAAACAGAAGGCTTACCCTCACGCACTGATTTCAGTGCATGGTACAACGAAGTCATCCGCCGTGCAGATATCATCGACGTAAGATACCCGGTTAAGGGACTTAACGTATGGTATCCATTTGGATTCGCACTTCGTCAGCACACCTATAATCTCCTCCGCAGTCTCTTAAACCGCGACCACGAAGAAGCACTCTTCCCGCTTCTCATCCCGGAAAACGAGTTCATGAAAGAAGCCGAGCACATCAAAGGCTTCGAAGACGAAGTTTACTGGGTAACTCACGGCGGTTTAACCCCTCTTGATGTCAAGCTCGCACTCAGACCGACCAGTGAGACTGCAATCTACCCGATGTACTCCTTATGGGTACGTTCCCACGCAGACTTACCGCTCAAGCTCTATCAGATTGTAAACACCTTCCGCTACGAGACAAAGCACACCCGTCCGTTAATCCGTGTCAGAGAAATCACCTCCTTCATGGAATCTCACACCGTCCACACCGACTGGGAGGATGCAAACAACCAGGTTGAGTACGAAATCGAGCTCGCAAAAGAGTTCTACCGCGAGTTAGGTGTCCCAATCATCATCTCCAAGCGCCCGGACTGGGACAAATTCCCTGGAGCAGACTTCACTATTGCAGTCGATGCAGTCTTCCCGGATGGAAGAACCCTCCAGATTGGAACCGTCCACCACTTAGGAGACCACTTCGCAAAGACCTTCGACATCACCTACGAAGATGTCAACGGAGAGCAGAAGCTCGCATCCCAGACCTGCTTTGGAATTTCCGAGAGAAGCCTTGCCGCAATTATCGCTGTACACGGTGACGACAAAGGTCTCGTCCTTCCGGCAACTGTTGCACCAACTCAGGTTGTCATCATCCCGATTATCGTTGGAAAGCGCGGAGACGAAATCTTAGCAGCAGCAGCAGAGCTCGAAGCAGAGCTTAAAGCAGCAGGACTTCGTGTCAAGACCGACAAGCGTGATATGAGACCTGGTGCAAAGTACTACCACTGGGAGCTCAACGGTGTACCTCTCAGAGTTGAAATCGGCCCGCGTGACCTTGACAACAAACAGCTCGTCTGCGTCAACCGCCTTGGTGTAAAGACTCAGATTCCACGCGAAGGAGCTGTTGAATCCGTCAACCGCCTCTTAAACGAAGCACACGACCAGATTTTAGAGAAGGCAGAAAACCACTTAGAAGCACACCTCAAACACGCAGAAACCGTTGAGGAAGCAAACGAAGTCCTCGAAGGAAACGTTGTTGCTGTTCACTGGTGCGGTGACCGCGAATGTGCAGACAAGTTAGAAGAACTCACCAACTCCGCGCTTCTTGGAACCGAAATCAGAAGCAAATATGTTGCAGACGATGAAGGCAGATGTATCATCTGCGGTAAACCGGCAAAACCGGCATTAATCGGACGCTCTTACTAATCTTCCAATAGGGGACATATCCCCACTTTTCATTTTCTAAATATCTAAATGGAGAATACATGACAAATTTCTTTACCCGTGAAAATCCTACCGAGGCTGACTGCCTTGACCTTGCGGTCATGGAAAGAAGTCTCGGATTCAAAGAAAGACGATACATAGAAGAGCTTAGAATTTTAACCCGCTCTACCGCTGTTGACTGCGTAATTGATGACCGCTTTGAGCGTATTATCTATATCATAAAACCGGGAGATATGGGTCTTGCCATTGGAAAGGGCGGAGACAATATCAAAAAACTCGCAAGAGTTCTTGGAAAACGCATCGAGATGGTTGAGTTTGATGAATCACGCGAGGCTTTTGTTTCTAATATGTTCAAGCCCGCAGAGATTGCATCGGTTGTCTTCGGTGAAGGAACTTCCCCTGTTGAGGTTTCAGTATCCGAGCGTGCAAACTTCGGTCTTGCCATTGGAAAAGGAGGGGCAACTATCGAGAAAGCCCGTCTTTTAGTCCGCCGTTTCTTCGGACGCGACATCGCAGAAATTGAGATTCTTGGAGAAAAAGCATGAGTAACGCAAACGTATTTGATGAGTTATGGCAGGTCATCTGCCAGCGTGCAGAATCCACATCCACTGAAAAGTCATATGTCCGCCACCTTTTATTCCACGAGAAGGGAATCAACAAATCCCTCGAAAAAGTAGGTGAAGAAGCCTGCGAGTTCGTTCTCGCATGCAAGGACGGAAAAGAAGAGCAGATTGTCGGAGAAGCCGCAGATTTAATGTTCCATCTGATGGTTGCATTAAAGGCAGCCAATGTTGACTTCGCATTAATCGAAGAAGAACTTGAGCTTCGCCGTGCAGGAATGCACCTGCACGACTAATTTTTTTTTCTTTTTTGAAAATCCCACCATGGGAAATTACGATTACTATTAGTCCCGGCAGATAGTATTGGAAAAATAAATGGCAGAAGCCCTATTAGAAAAAGAAGTTTTCAGAGATGATGGATAATTCCAGACATCTCTCAGGTATTTTTCCTCTTCACAACACCGGTTGGAATCCTGCTTGCCGGTTCGTCATCGATATCAACCGTGATTCCGATTAAGTACGCATTCATGCGGTCAATTGCTTCGCGGTTCTGGGTGTCTGCCGCGGCCGCTCTCTGATAGCAGGAGTATGCTTCATCGCGGGAACCTCTAAGATCATACACCTTTCCAAGCTCAGTTAAGGCACGGCTGTCTCTTGGGTGATTGTCGACCCAAGCAAGAAGGATGCCTAAGGCATCATCATACTTTCCGGCACGGCGTGCATCAATTCCGGCTTCAACTGCATCCCACTCATCAGACTTTTTGCGCTTCGGTGCCGGAATGAACTGGTTTGCCTCACGCTTCTTACGCTCGATTCTCTCCTCCTGCTCTTTGGTGACACGTCTTGGGGCTTTTGCCTCGCGGATGATTTCGCGTTCGACAGGGCGTTTTCCTGCACGCTCAACTCTGTCTTTAGTATGCTCGCGTTTGATTGCCGCATTCTGTTCTTTACGTTTGGCAACCCATGCAGGAGGCTCCTGTTTCTTGGACATCAGCTCACGTGCTTTATTAAGACCATTCTTTTCTACAGAACCTTTGTCTCCGCGGCGGCGCTCCTTTGCCTCTTCCTCATCCATAGCGGCAAGTTCAGCGATGATTTCGAGAGGTTCATCCATCTCGCGGACAAGATGGTCGATAGCTAAGACACGATTCATTCCGATAAAGTGCTCAGCCATTACGCGTCCGAGAGGTGAGAGCTCAAGTGTTGTTCCGTTCTTTCGGACTAACTTGTGTCTAATCATCTCAGACAGAGGGTCATCGCCTTCTCCAACCATCGAAGAGCCGATGCCTGCAATATCCTTCTCGTTTCCGCGGGCAACAACTGCGTTTGCTGCAAACTCTTCAGAGGCCTCCTCGATTTCGTAGACTGGAGCTACTTCCTCCATTCTTCCTCTCAAGAGCTGAATTGCTACCTCTTCTTCGGTGAGTTTGGTCTCTCGTGAGTACGATGCACCAGGCTCAGCCAGGATTACAACACGTCCGATATCGTGGTAGTCCGGTCTTCCTGCACGACCCATCATCTGGTGGAACTCCTGAACCGAGAGCCAGTTGATTCCCATCGCCAGAGCATCGAAGATGACCTGACTTGCCGGGAAATCAACACCGGCAGCGAGAGCAGCTGTCGTTACAACACATGCGAGCTTTCCTTCCTCGAACTTCTTCTCAACCTGACGGCGTTCCTGAGATGTGAGACCTGCATGATATGGTGCGGCCATCGAACCGATTGCTTCGGCAAGCGAGTGACAGCGGGTTCTCGCATTCGTGAATACGATGGTCTGTCCTTTGTATCCCTTCGAAGATACTTTGTTGAACTCTTCGAAGACAAGCTTCTTGATGTACGGAACCTTTGCTTCCTTTTCGGTGAAGATTAAGTGACGCTCAAGAGCAACCGGACGCTCGGCATACGGGACGAGCGAGGCATGCAGTTTCTTTGCTAAGATATGCGGAGAACCGATTGTTGCCGAGAGATAAAGGAACTGAGCCTTTGGTGCTACATACTTTAAGCGGGCAATAAGACCGTCTAAGCGGTGACCGCGTTCAGGATCTTCTAAGGTCTGAACCTCATCGATAACGACTGTTCCGATGTTGTTCAGTTTCATGCCCTTTCTAAGCATGTTGTCCACACCTTCGTATGTACCAACAACAATTCCGCCGCCGGAACCTCTGTTTCCAACAGCTCTTGTCTCAGGAAGGTTCAGACGGGAAGTTCCGGTCATAATGGAGGTCTGAGTAATGTCCTTGTACTTCTCGGAGAATCTGTCGTACTTCTGGTTCGCGAGAGCAACAAGCGGGACTAAGAAGAGCATGCGCCCTCTCTTTTCCAGATAGTTCTTCAGACCTGCCATCTCTCCGATGAAGGTCTTTCCGGATGCGGTGGCTGCAACAACCAGCAGGTCTTTTCCATAAAGAAGTCCGGCTTCGACTGCTAACTGCTGTGCAGGCATTAATGTGTCAACACCGCAGACATCGACAAACTCGCGCGGAAGCGGAAGGTTTTCGATTCTCTCGGTTGCAACCTGCTCGTGAGCCTCGAGACAGTCGAACATGGTTTTCTTGGTGTCGAGAGATTCCGGCTGAAGAATTGCCAATACCATGTCGAGGTCGCGATACTCTTCCAGGAGTTCTTCGATGTGAAGCTGTGTACGCTTTCCAAGACGCTTGATATGTGCAAGTTCGCGGCGAAGCTCGCGCTTTGCACAGTCGAGACAGACAAACTCCGTTCCGCAGCGGATTCTTGTCTGCTCGTTTAACGGCATAATCCTGTCATCGAAAAGACACGTGCGGCAGAGAGAAACCTTCTCCCACTTGATGTTCATTCCGCGAAGGAAATCCTGAAACTCCGGAAGTGTTTCTGTCAGCATAACCGCGCCGTTTGCCCGAAGTACGGTTATGAACTCTTTAGTTGGAGTTTTCTGAACGTGGGATGTGCCTGGACGGCGGACAAAAAACTCTGATGGCCTCATGCCCTTTGAGGTCTGCTCGAGTTCTACAGTTCCAACATGTTTGATTTTTCCAGCCTTTTTGTCGTCGCAGAAGAAAACCTTGTACCCTTTCTTATAGGGCTGAACAATTGTTGACACTTATTCCTTCACCAGCTCATGAATGGTGTAGGAAAGCCCTGCGGTTTCCAGACGTTTTAGGAATTCAGTAAACTCTTCATCAACGATGAGCATCAGACAGCGCAGTCCGTGGAATGCAGCTTCGATAACACCTTCCCGTGCTCCGTAGAACATATCAGGAGTAACATCAGCTTTCTTGAGAGCTAAGTATGCTTCAAGACCAACTGCTCCGACAACATCCGCGTTCTTACTTAATGCAGAAAGAGCCGTATGGTTGACTGCAGAAGATCCGCCGCGTTCAATACGCGGAACTTTTGCCACATCGACTTTGCCTTCGGTGTGCTCGATGATTCCGGCAAGGCGTGCAACTCCTACATCGTCTCCTTCTTTGGCATCGTTTGCAACCATTCCCATAGCTGTCTGGGGTTTTTTACCTGCATAGAGCCATCCATCCTTCATATAGACACCAACTGAATCTCCTTTTTTCAGGTCGGTATCTGCGATGGCTGCCCATGTTACTACCTGGTGAATGATGTCGCGTCTGACATGACGGGCATATGCTTCGAGAACTTCTGCATTGTTTAATACCCACTCGACACCTTTGTGAGTGACATAGTATCTTCCTCTTCCCTCGGCACTGATGTATCCTTCTTCAGCGAGTACGCGAACATACTCGGAGATTGCCTGCGGGGTGACACCAAGTTTGTCTGCGATTTCCTGCTGACGAATAGACGGCTGGTGTTCAGCAATCTCGACTAAAACCTGGAAGCGGGTTGTCTCACGTTTGCTTCTTAAGATGTTGTATAATGGATCTTCGGGCATGGCTAATCCTATTGAGTATATATTTGTCGTGAAGAGAGATAAAAAAGATGTTGAGAGTCCCCTCACCGAATTATTATCTACAATCAAATCAAATATATAACACAACTAAAGAGTGATGACTATGTTGGATTATCGGGTAATTTTGGAAGCCGCATGGATTGTAAAAGACGTAACATCCGTCTCTGATGCCATCGGCATCGCTGTAAGTGAAGCAGGAAAACGTCTTCAGCCGTCTGCAAAATTTGTCGACTTCGATGTATTAACAACACCATGTCCTTACTGCGAAAGAGAAATCGACACAGGAATGGTTGTGGCCAGAACCGGATTCGTCGGACTTCTTCTCTCCATGAAAGTATTCTCCGCAGAAAATCCTGAACATGCAGAGCGTATCGCAAAAACCGTAACCGGAAAAGCACTCCGCGACATCCCGCTTTCAACCTACAGCATCGAACAGCTCGAAACAGAGGTGTCAAATGAGTAACTTAATCTCCGTAACGGGTCACCTCTGCAACGACTACATCATAACAGTCGATGAATTCCCGCCGGTTGGAGAATCCAGAAGAGGAGTAAACCGCGAAAACTACTTCGGAGGAGGAGCCGCAAACATCGCGGTCGGAATCGCAAAGCTTGGCGGAGAAGCAGAACTCATCTCTGCTGTAGGACGAGATTTTCCAGAAAGCCCGTACGAGAGACACCTCAAAGAAATGGGAGTAAAAACCTCATTCTTCGAAAGCCCTGAAAACTGTTCAACTGCCTTCATGGTAAACACAACAGCAGGAGACCAGATTACCTACTTCGAATGGGGAGCAGGCGAGGCATTTGCCCGAAGCGAATCTCCGAAGCGTGAATTCATCCACATGGCAACAGGAGACGCCGCATATAACATAGGTGTCGCCAAAAACGCAGAATTTGCATCACTCGATCCGGGTCAGGATGTAAAATACTACACCAAAGAACAGCTCGAAGAACTCTTCGCAAACATCGGACTTCTCATCTGCAACAACTTCGAACTCGACATAATGTCAGAAACAACAGGCATGAATCACAAAGACATCATTGCCGCAGTTCCAACTGCAATCATCACCGAAGGAAAAGCAGGAAGCACACTCTATCGCGGGGAAATAGAAAAAATCCCGTCTGTTGCAGTCTCAGCAGTTGACCCGACAGGAGCTGGTGACGCATACAGAGCAGGACTCTTTACCGCATGGAAAAAAGGATTTGATTTAGCCGATGCATGCAAAGTTGGAGCTGTAGTATCCTCATTTGCTGTTGAAAAGATTGGAACACAGACCAACCTTCCAACATGGGACGAAATGGCCGCCCGCTTTGAAAAAGCATTTGGAGAACTCCCCGCATGAAACTTGCGGCATTAACATCCGGCGGAAAAGACTCCATCCTTGCAATCCAGAAAGCAATTGATAAAGGACACACCGTAACCCACATGATAACGGTAGTTCCGGAAAACAAAGAATCCTATATGTTCCACTCGGCAAACCTTGATGCAGTCCGCATCATGGCAGAAAGAGCAGGGATGGAATATCTCGAGATTTTAAGCGCAGGTGAAAAGGAAGCTGAAATCACTGACATGAAAGAAGGTATCAAGGGGCTTGAAACCGACGGATTAATCGTCGGTGCGATTGCCTCAACCTATCAGCGTGAAAGAGTCGAAGCAGTCTGCTGCGAGTTAGGCCTTGAAGTCTTTGCCCCCCTTTGGGGAATGACGCCGGATGATGTCGTATCCGAAGTTGCATCCCGCATGGATGCAAGAATTGTTGTAACTGCCGCAGACGGACTTGGTGAAAATGTTCTCGGCAAAAGAATCGACGAGGATTTAATCCGCGTCTTAAAAGTTGTTGAGAAAAAACGCCGCATCCATATCGCAGGAGAAGGAGGAGAGTACGAATCACTTGTATTCAACGCTCCGTTCTTCTCATCTCCTGTGAACGCAGAAGGCATGGAAACCCATTTCGAAGGAATGGTTGGAAAAGTTACCTATAGGAGGTTTTGGTAAATGAAAATAAAAATCCGGGAAATTCAGCCGGAGACATTAACAAGATTCATGTTTCGGGCACCTAAGTGGTGGCAGTCACTGCTTATCATCTTAGCAATCGGAGCAGTAATTGATTTAATCTGCTATGCATCAAACATTGGAATCGGATTAGGCTTTGCCTTCTCGATTCCTGCAGCATTTGCAATCCTTACAACAAATCCTCTCGTTAAAATTCTTGGCCGTCAGGAGTTCACATGGAACCGCTCAGCCCTCTTAGCTCTTGCAGGAGAAATATTTGCAATATTCTGGCTTCTTACAGCTCCGCTTCTTGGAATCTCCTTCGCATACGTTTACGGACTCGGATTTGTCTTTGCAATCCGAATGATTGTACTTGTGGCTGTCGTTGACTACCGCATCCCGAGAATGATTATCCCGGCGGCAATGCCTACCATTGTCTCATCAGTCTGTGCTTTCCTCCTCTTTGGAAACGGAATCCTGATGCCGGTAATTGTCTCCGTTGGAACATTTGCAGTCTGTGTCATAGCTTTCCTCCTCCTCTTTGACATGCCGCTCAAGCGTTCCGTCGGACTTTCCGGAATGCACTTCGTAAATGTATTCTTCGGACACTTAACCAACGGCTCAAACGACATGGAAGACTACTTCCACAAAATCAGTGAGTTTGTATCAGTTCATGTCACCACCTTCTTCTTCCGCCGCGAAAATAAGAAGGACGTCTGGTTCGTTGTTCCAAACCTCCATCCGGGCCCGATGGCAGACATTGGCGGAAGCAACTTCCCAAACCTCCTCTTCCAGGAATTCTCAAACGAAGCAACAGTTCTCATCTCTCACGGATGCGCAAGTCATGACTTAAACATGATCTCAAACAACGAGACGGTCAAAATCTCTGCTGCCATCAGAAAGAGCAGGCCGAATGCAAAATACTCAAACCTTGCAAGCCGTCCTGTAAGGAGCAAATGCAGAAATGTCTCGATTCTCTCTCAGAAGTTCGGCGACTCACTTCTGATGGTTACAACCCGCTCTCCGAAGATGACAGAAGATATGGACTACTCCATTGGAAGAATCATCATGGGTGAGGCAAAACACAGCTATGACAATGTCGGATTTGTTGATGCTCACAACTGCATGACCAACGTCACCAAAATCATCTACCCGTCAACCAAAGCAGGAAACGAGTTCATCACCGGAGGCACTGCCGCACTTTCCAAGATGGAAAATGCAGAGATGTTCTCCCTTAGAGCAGGTGTATCTCACGTTGAACTTCCGTTTGACCGCAATCATGGATTTGGAGACACAGGAATTGTAACTCTTGTAACCGAAGCAGGAGACAAGAGAACTGTCTATGTGCTCTTTGATGGAAACAACGTAAAAGCAGGTGTCCGCGAGATTCTCCGCGATGCAGTCCTTGCGGAAGGATTTGACGAATGCGAAATTATGACAAACGACTCTCATGTGGTAAACTCCATGTACGGAAGAAATCCGGTAGGCCTGGAGATTGACGCAGAGGAAATCGTGCCGTTTGTCTTAGACAGCGTCAAGCGTGCAGTCGACGACTTATCTCCTACAGAGGTTGGAGCGGCAACCGAAACCTGTGAAGAGGTTGAAGTGTTCGGGCCTGGAAAAATCATCCAGCTCACATCTCTTGTGTCTGGAATTATCTCAAATCTTGGACCGTTCTGTCTGCTCTTCCTGCTGGTCGCATTCTTTGCAGTACTTGTAGTCTGCATGATAGTGCTCTAAGCACCTAACTTTTTTTGAAAAAAAAGATATGAGAAATACTTACTCGTATTTCTCGTTGAATACAATATCTTCGAGCTTCTTCTTCTCTGCAAGAGTGATTCCGCCAACATCCGGAACACCAGCTGCAACGATAGACATGAGTTTGTATTTGTCCGGAACTGCGACGAGTTCTCTTACAGCCTCTGCATAGTCCTTGCCGTTTCCTGCAATCCAGCATCCGCCGTATCCGTATGCGTGGAGTGCGAGTAAAAGGTTCTGGGTTGCTGCAGAACAGTCTTCGACAACATACTGGTGGTCTGCTTCACCGAAGACGAGAATTCCAACGCCTGCACCTGCAATGAATGCTCCGTTTGGTGCAAGCTCTGCAATCTTTGCGAGGGTTTCCTTTTCCTTAACTACAACAAAAATCCACGGCTGAACGTTTCTTGCGGTGGATGCCTTGGATGCACACTCAAGAGCTTTTCTTACAAACTCCTGCGGGACTTCTGCGTCCTTGAATTTGCGCACACTGTGGCGTGACTGGATGACGGTAATGCCGAAGTTGGCAATTCCCGGATTTCTGGTATTCATATGTATAACTTTGTAAATAATGTATTAAGTGATTTTCTGATGGGACACTTCCAACCCAATGCCTTATCACCTTTCCAAACAAAGAGTACTATAATATTGTGCAGGAAGATTCTTTCTGAACAGGATATCACATGAAGAGATGGATAATGGATTATATCTGCTGTCCTGAATGCAAAGGCAGCCTGTGTCTCTTAGAGTCTGAGGGCGATGAGACTGAAGTTCTGAAAGGAACGCTTACCTGTACGAAATGCGAACGCGTTTATTCGATTGAGGAAGGAATCGCCGACCTTCTCCCGGATAATCAGAGGTAATCATGGCACTTGTTGAAGTACAATTAAACCGTCTTGGAATCAACTCGCTGGAAATTTCAACCGACAGCGTTGATGTAAGTGTTGGAACATCACTCCATGTCAGAATCATCAACTACGGAGCACCAACCCACGCAACTCTGAAGACTGAGGGGAATGCATACACGAGTTTCACTTACGAGAATCTCTACGTGCAGGATGAATCCGAAGTCAAAATCGAGATTCTGCCGAATGCAAATCCGGGAAGCTTTGTCATGCAGATGATTTCCGGATACGGTATGCACCGCGAGGAGTTTACTGTAAATGTTCTCCTTCCAGATCCGGAACCGTGTGTCTGCGAAGAAGTCCCGGTTGAAAAAGAGCCGTTTAAGATTCCGCATCAGGTAATCAACGGAGTTATGCCGGCCTTAGCTCTCGCTGTTTTAATCCTCTGGATTGCAGTGTTCCCGTCTGCTCCGGGAATTCTGATGGCTGTTATTATCTATGTGATTATGCTCGCCGGAATTCTTATTGCATGCCGTTCGGCTCAATAATTCTTTTTTTAGGGCTTGTCATTGACAGGCTAATAGGCGATCCGAGAACGCGTTTTCATCCGGTAGCTCTGCTTGGAAATCTTATAGGATTCTGGGGAAGGACAAACTTCTATCCGAAATCGCTTGAAAGAGTTATAGGCATTCTTGGATGGGCGGTGACGGTTGCTGCCGCATTTGTGCCATGCGTTCTTCTCTATCTGTTTGCTCCAAAAGCAGTCTTTGTGATTTTCTCAATCCTTGCTCTTGCATTCTGTATCGGATGGAGATCTTTGGAAGAGCATGTTGCATCTGTTGAAGATGCTCTTTCAAAAGGCGAGGAGGAAGGACGCCGTGCGGTATCATTCCTTGTAAGCCGCGATACAAAAAAACTGACCTTCGAGCAGATAAGATCCGGTGCATACGAATCGGCGGCAGAAAATCTGGTTGACAGCATCATAGCTCCAATCTTCTGGTTTGTTGTATTCGAGATTATCTTCGGGGCTGGAATTTCTGGAGCGGTTCTTTTCCGCTGTGCAAACACTATGGATGCAATGCTTGGATATCAGGATGAGAGAATCCGCATCGGTTGGTTTGCGGCAAGAGCAGACGATGTTCTGGCTTTTATTCCGGCAAGAGTCACAGGATTTCTCCTGCTTGTAATCTTTGCATTCAAAGGAACCGCAGGCGATGCTCTGAAGTGTTATAGAAAAGATAGAAAGAAGCGTCCGGGCTTTAACGGCGGGACACCGATGAGCCTTATTGCAGGCGGATGCGGCATCTGCTTTGAAAAACCGGGAGTGTACAAAATTGGAGAGGAAAAGCGTACACTTGCCGAAGGCGGACGCTCGATTATTTCAGTTATGAGGTGGACAACAGTGCTCGCGGCAATTGCTGGAATCCTTCTGATGATTCTTCTCTAAACCTCTTTTTCCATATTTACATGAATAGGGCATCCCTCTTCTTCATGCCCGCCGTTTTTTCGAACCCACTCTAAAAGCGGAATCAAAAGTTCCCGAAGCTCCCAACCCGAAACAGTCAGATAGTAATGAACCGTTGGAGGCATCGTATCCTCAACCCGTCGCTCGACCAGATTTTGAGCCTCCAAATCCTTTAGCGTATTCGAAAGCGTCTTCGAACTCACGTTACATAGAGCACGTTTTAGTTCGTTAAATCCGGCTGAACCTGAGTTTCCAATAACAGCAATAACCATCAAAGCCCACTTCTTACTAATAGTATCCAGAATACCGTGAAGCGGGCAGAAACAAATCTGTTCGTGACTAAGTTTCTCCAAGGAAATCTCCTCTCTTTGAAGTAACTTTTCGCTTTATATTAATATAAATCCAACACTAAGTAACCAAAGGAAACTACTATGCAGAAATCATACAAACTTGAAAACCTCTGCTGTGCACACTGCGCGGCAAACATGGAGCATGCAATCAAAAAAATCAACGGCGTACAGTCCGCAGCTGTTGTCTTCATGACTCAGAAATTAATCCTCGAAGCAGACGAAGAAAACTTCCCTGCGGTATTAGAAGAGGTCAAAAAAGCCATTCGCAAAGTAGAGCCTGATTGCAAAATCATCGAACCATAATTACACTCTCAAAATCACAGAAACTAACAGTTGCAAGAATAATTCTTTCAGGAATTCTTCTTGCTGTTGTCAGCTTTCTGCCGCTTGAAGGAATTCTTCGTCTTCCGGCATTCCTGATTCCATATCTTGTAATCGGATGGGATGTACTCTACTCTGCCGTACGAAACATCATTCGCGGAAGAGTTTTTGACGAAAACTTCCTGATGGGGCTTGCAACAATCGGCGCACTTGTAATCGGTCAGTATCCGGAAGCAGTCTTTGTGATGCTGTTCTACAAAACAGGAGAACTATTCGAAGATGTTGCAGTCGCACGCTCACGCCAGTCAATTGCAGACCTCATGAGCATCGCCCCTGATACTGCAAACATCCTTAAAGGAGACGAGTTTGTAACCATCTCTCCAGATGAAGTTCCAGTCGGCTCTACAATTCTCATCAGAGCAGGCGACAGAGTGCCGCTCGATGGAGTTGTGATTGACGGAACATCCGAACTTGATACATCCGCATTAACCGGAGAGTCAATCCCGCGTGAAGTATCATCAGGCGATTCAGTAATTTCCGGATGCATCAATCTCTCAGGGGTTCTGAGAGTAAAAACTGAAAAAACGTTCGGAGACTCTGCAGTATCCAGAATCTTGGAGCTCGTTGAAAATGCAGCGGCTAAGAAGGCAAAGGCTGAGAACTTCATAAGCGTTTTTGCACGCTACTATACGCCTGCTGTTGTTTTTGCAGCTCTTGCCGCAGCATTTATCCCTCCGCTTTTCTTCAACGGAGTATGGGAAGAGTGGATTTTCCGTGCATTAATCTTCCTTGTTGTGTCATGCCCATGCGCTCTTGTAATCTCAATTCCGCTTGGATTTTTTGGCGGAATAGGAGCGGCATCAAGACACGGCATCCTGATTAAGGGAGGAAATTACCTTGAAGCACTCGCAAAAGCAGACACCTTTGTATTCGACAAAACAGGCACGATTACGACAGGAACATTCTCTGTAGTTTCTGCGGATGAAGAGGCACTGTATTATTCAGCCCATGCAGGATCGGAAAGCACACACCCGCTTTCTGTATCCATCCGCGAGAAGTTTGGAGAGGTTGACAGAAACCGTGTCCGAAACATCCAGGAGTTTGGAGGGCGCGGTATATCTGCGGAGGTTGACGGACACCATGTGCTGTCTGGAAATGCCAAACTCATGGATGAGAATGGAATCTCATTCGAACCAGCGGTGTCAGACAGCACAACTGTCTATGCGGCTGTTGACGGAAGATACATCGGGTGTGTTGTTTTGGAAGACACCATAAAACCTGAGGCAAAGAAGGCATTCAGCGAGCTTCGCTCGATTGGAATTAAGAAAACTGTAATGCTCACAGGAGACAGAGAAAGTGCCGCAAAACGTGTCGCAGACACTGTCGGTGTTTCAGAATTCCGCTCTGACCTTCTGCCGCAGGATAAAGTATCCGCTGTTGAAGAACTCATCAGCGAAAACCGAGGTAGAGTTGTATTCGTTGGTGACGGAATCAACGACGCACCAGTACTTGCCAGAGCAGATATCGGCGTATCAATGGGTGCGCTTGGAAGCGATGCGGCAATAGAAGCCGCAGATATTGTCTTAATGGACGACTCGCTTGCACGACTGCCTGAAGCTATCAGAATTGCAAAGAAGACTCGTTGCATCGTAATCCAGAACATTGTCTTTGCACTAGGAATCAAGTTCGGAGTAATCATACTTGCACTGTTCGGCGTTGCAAACATGTGGGAAGCAATCTTTGCAGACGTTGGTGTTGCAGTAATCGCGATTCTCAACTCCATGCGGATGCTTAGAGCATAATATACTCCACACCACATTTTTTAATAACTAACGTCATAAATTACTGTAATTGGTATCTTACAATGTTTGAACAGCGTATATTTGAGACTGATTTCAGAATAGCATTCCAGGAAGAGCTTGACAGACGCGGCATGTCAATTCGCCAGCTCTCGGAACTTACAGGAATCCCTGCGGTCACTCTCTACAAAATAGCATCAGGAGAACGTGACCCGCGTCTTTCAACGGTTAAGAAAATCGTTTCTGTATTCTCTCCAAATCATGGAAAGTTCATCGCTGTAATTGCTGCAAAGTTCCTTCTCGATGAAGTCGAAGGAACTAAAATAGTATCAGACGGAGTTGAGTACAGACTTAAAGGATACACCGCAAACTCTCTCGAAGACTGTCTCGTTGCAGCAGTTCATGCAAGAAATGAAGGAGCGTCAGGAATTATCTGTGCTCCGATTCTGTCATCACTCGTCGAAAGAGTTGTTGATGTTCCTGTTGCCATCATGAAACCTGAGATGAAGACGGTAACCGTTGCGGCAAACTCGATTATACAGCGTCTCTGACACAGATACCTTATTTACCTGTCAGGACAATATTCAAAGAAGAGATGAGCAGTTATTGGGTTGTACGCTGTCCGAACTGCCGCGAGTTCACATATACAGATAAGTTTGGGAAGTGGAAGCTCTGCCCCGTCTGCGGCGAGGTAATTTCACTCTCAGAGGTTCCCGTATATCTGGAAGTAAATGATTTTTCTGAAGCGGAAGAGCTTATTTCTGCAGTTCACAGATATCTTCAGCATACCGGACGTGTTGATTTACATCCGGAAGAGGTTGCACTCGTGAGGAAGAAGTATTCCGAGTGGCTGAAGTCTGCCTGAAATTACCAGAGTTTTCCGCAGTGCGGACAAAGAATTGCAGGTCTTCTTCCGCATTTTGGACAGAGGAGTTCGCCGCGCGGGTTTTGAATAAGTTCTGTACTGCATTCCCTACAGTAAATATCGCGTTTGAATCCGCAGGTGTGTTCTACAACCATGTTACTATTCTATTCTCCGTGATAAAAGATAGACTTTATCACTGAATTTTTTTAGTAGATTCGATAGAAGAGTATTTAGTGATACCTAACATATATATCTAGACAAGTTGCGAGGGTTGCTAATCGCCCGTATGCCCGCGATGGACGAGAGCGTGCTCGAGTCATGAGCAAGGCA
The DNA here is from genome assembly GCA_017387505.1 of Methanocorpusculum sp. Lineage (GTDB taxonomy): Archaea > Halobacteriota > Methanomicrobia > Methanomicrobiales > Methanocorpusculaceae > Methanocorpusculum. The sequence continues at coordinate 23,312 of JAFOFB010000003.1, read as the reverse complement.
AATGCCTTGCGATCCTGACCTGCATGCGTCCCGTTGGGACTTAGCAGGTATGTTTGGGCATTCAGTGATTCTCAACCTGAAAGAAACTAAGCGAGGGTTGCCAAGTCGGCCAACGGCGCTGCGTTTAGGGCGCAGTCTCCAGGAGTTCAAGGGTTCGAATCCCTTCCCTCGCATACATTCAATTAATTGTTCATATCTTCCTCTTTTCTATTCTAACCTTGAAAATTATTATCTTGGAAAGCATATAGTATAGATACTATGACCACACTGCCTGAATATCTTAAAGAATGCGGTGCTGACGACGAGCTTGCCTCAATTATCTCCCTTATCGGAGCACAGGCAGCACCGATTCGTGACGCATTCATCTCAAACCAGAACTATGCAGACTCGACCAACTCCTCCGGTGAAACTCAGGCCGAGATGGACACTTGGTCTGACACACACATTACTAATGTGCTTGCAGCAAGCGGACTTGTTCGCGAAGTTGCATCCGAAGAGCGCGATGACATTGTAAAACTCAGTGAGTCTGCAAAGTACTCTGTAGTTATGGACCCGCTTGATGGCTCCTCTTTAATCAAGGTCAACCTCTGTGTCGGAACCATCGTTGGAATCTATGAAGGAAGCTGCATGCAGGCTGGAAAAGACCTCAAAGCTGCATTCTATGTTCTCTACGGTCCAATGACCACCCTTACCGTCTCTGTTGGCCGCGGTGTTGCAATCTTTGCTCAGGACAAAGACGGCGTCTACCAGATGCTCAAAAACCATGTCAAGATTCCGGAAGGAAACCTCTACGGAAGCGGAGGAGTTAGAACCGAGTGGCTTGGAAAGCACGCAAAGTTCGTCAACCGCATCGAAAACGAGGGAGCAAAGAACCGTTACTCAGGTTCATTCGTTGCAGACTTCCACCAGATTCTCCAGTACGGAGGAGTATATGCATACCCGCCAAGCGAGAAACAGCCAAACGGAAAGCTCCGCTTAGTCTTTGAAGTAAACCCGATTGGATTCCTCGCAGTCCAGGCAGGAGGAGCTGTTTCCAACGGAACAAAGACCACCTTAGATATTGTTCCAGAAGAAGTCCACCAGAGAACCATCGTCTATGTCGGAAGCCACGGCATGATTGCCAAGATTGAAGCAACCGAGTAATGTACACAGTCACGGTTTACTCAAAACCTCTCGGCGGAATTGCAGGATGTACCCGTGTATTTCCGGATGTCTTACAGGCAGTAGACAAAGTATTCCGGAAAGCAAAAGGAAACATTCTGCATGACTTTGTTGTCACACACATTGGAGACAGAGTTGTTTCCTTAATTGTTTCAGACGGCGATGTTGAAGAAGTAATTAAGGAAGCATATGCGGTTGGAGAAGAGATTGCAGAGAAAAGAAAACTCTTCAAAAACAAGGCGGAGGATTCTTCAATCTCCTTAACCTTTGAAGAGCGTGAATCCGAATCGCTTATTCTCTTCCTCGCAGGCTCATCTGATAAAGAGTTCTGGAACGGATTAATTCCGAATGGAGAAAACCAGGCTTCCGCCTCCGCATCAATAATGCTTTGCAGAACTGAAGATGAGTTCTCCACTACAGCAGAACTCCTCGAAACATTTGCAGATGAGAAAACAAGCCTTCGCGGAATATCTCCTGTGAGCCTTTGTGACTCGGCAATCGTTAGAACAAAAGTAACCCCGGTTGTTGCTCTTGGATTCTCCTTAGGCAACGGATTGCTTACCGGACCGCTTGACCTTTTTGACACACCGCTTTTTGATGCCCCGCGCTTTAGGGCATCTCAGCAGTAATTTTTCACGCGCTTTTAGCGCGCATAGATTTTTGCAGCAGCAACACAACAATGTTCGGTTGCGAACATTTTGTTTTTGCAAAAAATGCAACCAACTCAGCTCATCATATTTAAACATAGTTGTTTTGACGTGAAGAAAGTCGCGAAAATGAGTGATTTGAAGCCCAAAACGGCCTTATTTTGACCTCCGTCACTATTATAACCTCATCTAACTCATAAGTATAGGAACATGTTAGCGTGAGATCTCCGCTAACAGTCACAATACCAATTCACATTAATCCAACTTGTATAAAGAGGAACTTTAATGGGACAGGGAAAATTCGCAGCAAGACAATTAGTTCGCAACGCCAAGAAATTCCGGTGGAGCGACTCAGTTTACTCCCGCAAGGCACTTAAACTGAAACTGAAAGCAGACCCGTTAGAGGGTGCACCGCTCGGACGTGCAATCGTCCTCGAAAAGGTCGGTGTTGAAGCAAAGCAGCCGAACTCCGCAATCAGAAAGTGCGTCAGAGTTCAGCTCATCAAGAACGGTCGTCAGGTCACTGCATTCGCAGTCGGCGACGGTGCAATCAACTTCATTGATGAACACGACGAAGTTACCATCTGTGGTATCGGCGGTCGTGCAGGACGTTCTATGGGAGATATCCCGGGAGTTCGTTTCGTTGTCATCGCAGTAAACGGTGTCACCTTACATGAACTTGTTCTCGGACGTCAGGAGAAGGCAAGAAGGTAAATATCATGACTGAAGAAAACGCAACCTCCAAGATTCTCCTCTTCGGCAAGTGGGATACTTCCGAAGTCGTTGTAAAAGATCAGGGTCTCATCCGCTACATCACTGTAAGCTCCACTGAAATCCCAAGCTCCTGTGGAAGACTTACCCAGCAGCAGTTCACCAAGTCCCAGATGGCAATCGTCGAGAGACTTATCAACCGCTTAATGCAGACCGAAACCAACACCGGTAAGAAGATGCACTGTACCAAGATGGTCATGGATGCATTCGACGAGATCAACAAGAAGACCAAGCAGAACCCGCTTCAGGTCTTAGTTGACGCAATCTCCAACGCAGCACCGCGTGAGGAAATTGTCCGCTTAAAGTACGGTGGTATCAATGTTCCAAAGTCCGTTGACTCTGCACCAATCCGCCGTGTCAACACTGCACTCAGATACATTGCCCTTGCAACCTGGAAGGGATCCCACAAAACAAAGAAGCCGGCATACCTTGTCCTTGCAAATGAGTTAATCATGGCAGCAAAGGGCGACACCAAGTGCTTCTCTGTCGGAAAGAAAGACGAAGTCGAGCGTATGGCAAAGTCTGCACGCTAATCACCCCCATACAATTTATTTTTCAGGTGAAAGAAAATGTCACGCGGAAAGAAGATGGTTGAGCGTATTAATGTGCTGATGAACGACACTCAGCACATTAGAAACATCGGTATCGTAGCACACATTGACCACGGAAAGACTACCCTTTCTGATAACCTTCTCTCTGGAGCAGGAATGCTCTCTGAGGAACTTGCAGGAAAGGCATGCTGGACTGACTCCGACGAGGAAGAACAGGCACGTGGAATTACTATCGACTCCTCCAACGTTTCGATGGTTCACGAAGTCAACGGTCAGGAATACCTCATCAACATGATTGATACCCCAGGTCACGTCGACTTCGGTGGAGATGTTACTCGTGCAATGAGAGCAGTCGACGGTGCAGTCGTTGTCGTCGATGCAGTCGAAGGTCCAATGCCGCAGACTGAGACTGTTCTCCGTCAGGCACTCAAAGAGGGTGTTCACCCAGTACTGTTCATCAACAAGGTTGACAGACTTATCAACGAGCTTAAAGTTAACCCGCAGGACATGATGATCCGCTTAGGAAAAGTCATCGACAAAGTTAACAAGCTCATCAAGGGAATGAACGAGGAGCTCTACAACAACGGTGGATGGAAGCTCGATGCATTAAAGGGCAACGTAGCATTCGGTTCCGCACTGTACAACTGGGCAATCTCAATCCCATACATGAAGAAGTCCGGTGTCACCCTCCAGACTATCATTGACAAGTGTAACGAAGGCGACGCAAAGTACCTTGCAAAGGCATCCCCGCTTCACGCAGTTCTCCTCGATATGGTCGTTGAGTTCCTTCCAAACCCGCTCCAGGCACAGGGTAACAGATGCCACATCATCTGGCACGGCGACGTCGAGTCCACTGTCGGTAAGGCAATGTACGCATGCGACCCGAACGGACCTGTTGCACTTATGATTACTGATATCTCCTTCGACAAGCACGCAGGAGAAGTCGCAACCGGAAGACTGTTCTCCGGAACTCTCACCCGCGGTCAGGAACTTTTCGTTTCCGGAACTGCAGGTAAGCCGAACAGACTCCAGCAGGTCGGTATTTTCATGGGTCCAACCCGTGTTGATGTCGACAAGATTGTTGCAGGAAACATCGCAGCAGTTACTGGTCTTGGTGACGCAATCGTAGGTTCCACCGTCACTTCCTTAAAGGAAATGACCCCATTCGAGTCGCTCCAGCACTACTCTGAGCCGGTTATGACCGTCGCAGTCGAAGCAAAGAACACCAAAGACCTTCCAAAACTCATCGAAGTTCTTCACCAGGTTGGTAAGGAAGACCCGACAATCCGTGTCAACATCAACGAAGAGACCGGAGAACACCTCATCGCAGGTATGGGTGAACTTCACCTTGAAGTCGTCACTGGTCGTATCAAGAGAGACAAAGGTGTCGACATCATTACCTCCCCGCCAATCGTTGTATACCGTGAGACCGTCTCTCAGGCACTCAACGGCACTGTAGAAGGAAAGTCCCCGAACAGACACAACAGATTCTTCATCTCTGTTGAGCCAATGCCGCAGAACATCCTCGATGCAATCCAGGCAAACGAAGTTACCATGAACATGGACAACATCGCACGCCGTGACGCACTCGTCGCACTCGGTATGGACAAGGAAGAAGCAAAGTCTGTTAAGGACATCTACGGATCCAACATGTTCGTCGACTGTACCAAGGGTATTCAGTACCTCAACGAAACCATGGAACTTATCATCGATGGTATCCACGAGGCTCTCGACGGCGGACCGCTTGCAGACGAGCAGGTTCAGAATGTCTTAATCAAGCTCCACGATGTCAAGCTCCACGAAGATGCAATCCACCGCGGTCCGGGACAGGTCATTCCGGCAGTTCGCGGCGGTATGAAGGCAGCACTCCTCATGGCAGGCGACACCCTCTTAGAGCCGATGCAGAACATTCAGATCACCGTCCCACAGGACCAGATGGGTGCAGCAATCTCCCAGATTCAGGGAAGACGCGGAATGCTCTCCACCACCGATGTCGAGGGAGACCAGATCGTTGTCAACGGTCAGGCACCAGTTGCAGAACTCTTCGGTTTCGCAGGCGACCTCCGCTCTGCAACTGAGGGTCGTGCAATGTGGTCTCAGTCCTTCGCAGGATTCGCAATGGTCCCGCAGGGTATGCTTCCGGAAATCGTTAAGGGTATCCGTAAGAGAAAGGGCCTCAAGGAAGAGATTCCAACCCCGAAGGATTACCTCGAGTAATCTCCCTTCCCTTTATCTTTTTAAAACCCACCCTCTCGGGTTTTTTCTAAAACTGTTTTACTGTTGTTATTTTAGCACGAATTATTATATCTCAGTAGAGATAAGAATATAATTATGGCATCAAAAAGAGGACCTGAAACTCTTGCCGGACTACTCAGAAAAATGAGCACAGGTGATGGACGGCGCAAATCTGATTTTGAAAAAGAAGTAATTGGAACATATCCACAAGTAATGAGACGTAAAAATAATAATTTATTCTAACTTATTATATCTCCAATCTATTTTTTAATTAATTTTTATCATCCATGCGGCTTCTCTCCGAAATTCTATTTATCTCGGATAATCACCGTCCTGATTTGGAAAACCGCAGATAACGCTGATGCTCCCTTCGGTCGCGCAGCTCGTCGCTGTCGGCTAACGCCGACCTGCTTCGCAGCCGCTTTGGAGCTGCTTTTGAACTCAGAACTCTATTTGGCGACCACAAAGCGGATGTATGGTTCCCATAATTGATGTCTCTCTTCCAAAATCTCCGTCTAAATCAAAATCCAAGAAATCTAAAAATGATTTTGATTCACTTTTTGGGTTTAGATAAATTACGAATCTTCTCCCCTTACTTTTTCGCACCTCAGTTAAGTATATAATGCTTGAGTGCTATACGTAAATCATATGGCAACAAATACAGGTTCAGGATATAGAATTGGAGCAGTTAAAGGAAGATCTCAGGTATTAATTAATGGTAAATATATAAAACGTGATGACAAAGGTCGCTTCGTTGCAGGAAAGAATGATGGTTCTCCATTTAAGGGAGTTCGCAGAGAATAATCTCCTCCCTTTTACTCGAATTTCATTTTGTCTATTTTCTGCCGCAATCTTCAGTTATTATAACTTTTACAGCATACAAAGCTGTTAATGCCCGACATTATAACCTTATTTCTCTGGTTTATCCTATACGGCTTCCTTGGATGGGTGTTGGAAACCGCATTCTGCTCCATACGTGCCGGACACTTCATAAACCGCGGATTCTTAAACGGCCCAATAATTCCTGTCTACGGATTTGGAGCAGTATTTGTAATCATCGCCTTATCGCTATCAGCACCACACATTCCAGCCCATCTCCCATACATAGACATCCCGATAGTCTTTATCGCCGGAATGATAATCTGCACAATTCTTGAATACATAACAGCAGTCATCCTCGAAAGCGCCTTTCACATCCGCTGGTGGGACTACTCAAAACAGCGCTTCAACTTTCAGGGCCGCATATGCCTCAAAAGCGCACTCTTCTTCGGAGTGATGTCTGTTATAATCATCTACATAGTACAACCCGTCATATCAAATATCAGCCCAAACATTCCGGCAAACATCGAAAACCCGTTAGCTCTGGTGTTTCTTGTCCTCATCACAATCGACCTCTCAGTAACCATCTCATCACTGCTCCACCTAAAAACACATCTCGAAAACATACACACCAAAATAGAAAATGCGGCAGACGACCTCCTTGAAGATGCTGAAGAACTTAGAGACAGCATAATTAAAGCATTCAAAGGCCCCAAAAAACCAATCCTTCGCCTCACAAAAGCATTCCCGAATTCCGTATCCAGACACCATGACGAAGTATGGCAGAGAATAAAAGAACACAAAAGGTGAGTACAGGTAAAAAGAGTTATTTAGTCTTCAGACCAATTCATATGTTATCACTACATAGGTGAACATATGGAATTTAACGGTGTAATTATCGAGGATACTTACGCAGAAGGTTTCCCTGTCTGGGCAGCCCGCGTAATTATCACTGCAGTAACGAAGGAATGGGCATACAAGGCAGCAACCGAAGCAACCGGTTTTGCAACTTCCACCATCGGATGCCCATGTGAAGCAGGAATCGAGAAGTTCCTCCCAGCATCCGAAACTCCGGACAACCGTCCAGGATACTCCATCCTCATCTGCTGCGGAAAGAAAGCACTCAAAGAGCAGGTCTTAGAGCGTGTCTCTGAATGTGTCTTAACCGCACCAACCACTGCAGTCTTCAACGGACACGCAGGCGAAGAGGAAATCATCCCAATCAAGCTCCACTTCTTCGGAGACAAGTTCGAGAAGAAGGTCGAAGTCGGCGGAATCCAGTGCTGGTCTATCCCAATCATGGACGGCGACTTCATCGTTGAGGAAGAAATCGGTGCAATCAAAGGTGTTGCAGGCGGTAACTTCTTAATCCTCGGTGACTCCCAGATGTCCGCATTAATCGCAGCAGAAGCAGCAGTTGATGCAATCGCAGAAGTTGATGGTGTCATCACTCCATTCCCAGGAGGAGTTGTCTCCTCCGGTTCCAAGGTTGGATCCTTAAACTACAAGTTCATGGGAGCATCCACCAACGAAAAGTTCTGCCCAACCATCCGCGAAGCAGTCATCGAGAAAGGTCTCGAGACCGAGATTCCAGAAGGCGTCAAGGCAGTTTACGAGATTGTCATCGACGGTGTCTCCGAAGAGGCAGTCAAGGCAGCAATGAAGGCTGGTGTCCAGGCAGCATGCAGAGTTCCGGGTGTCGTTAAGATCACCGCAGGAAACTACGGCGGAAACCTCGGTCCATTCAAGTTCAACTTAAAGGACTGCATCTAAACCCCTTCAATTTTTTTCTTTTCTAAATTCTAAAAAAAAGAAAGCGGAAAAACCGCTTTAGAAGAACATATCAAGAGTCGTCTTTTTTGCAACCTTCGGATCGAACTCATCCCAATCCCACCCGAGAGCGTCAAAAATTCTATTGAGAGGCGCCTGAATCGTCTTTTCGAGCATAGTCTCCCAGTCAATCTCAAAAGCCCCATCCGGAATCTGATCCGGATACTCAAAGCAGATAACATCCGTATTCGGGAACTCATCAGGGCGAAGACTGCGTTTAATATAAACCCTCTTCGGCTTACTTCCGCGTTTGAAGTCTGTTCCCAAATACTGATTCGCATACTGTGCCCCCCTTCCGTGAGCATCAAGGTGCGCATAATCATCCAAAGCCTTGTTAATACCGCCTGGAATACCTGCCTTCTCGAGCGGATACTTACCGGCGCGGTAATCTTTGAGAATCGGCGGCAGATATGACTTGATATCAGACTTCCCATTGCCCTTCAAAATCATCTCCAGAACCGCACCCTGCGCCTCACGGGTGATATGAGAAGAATCAGACCTCTTCATCTCAAAACCTGCGATATCGATTTTGTCAATCTCCTGACCCTCCTTCCAGGTTAAATGACCCGCATACCGCTTCTTTGCCCCACCCTGGAAGAAACGGCGGTAAATCTTCTCGAACTTAATCGAAAAATAACAGTCATCAGCACCAAGAGTCTCCTTCGCAAAAGTTGGATAACTTGCGTTTAACTCCGCCTCAAGCTTTCTTGCAATCTCAATTGTCTCCTCCTGAGACACCATCGGAAGCTGAACGAAACAGGAATCCGTATCTCCGTAGATAACCTCGTATCCATTCTCATTGATGATTTTTCTCGTATGCTGAATAATAGCGCGTCCAACAGAAGTCACAGCAGAACCAATCTCCCTATCGTAGAGGCGGAAACGTGCAAAGCCGGAAACCCCATAGTACGAATTCATGATGACCTTAAGCACATTCTGCTGCATATCATAGAGATTATACTCATCAGAACCATATGGGAAAGTGTTTCTAAGTTTCTTCTTGTTGTCTCTTTCCGTTAGAAGTTCTCCGATAATACTCCTCGTCAGACCATCCGGCGACTTCTTAAACCTGATACCGTTTGGCGCATGAATCTCACCGTCTGGAGACTTTGTCTCCTGAGACGCATTCAAGGTCATCATAGCCATCGGATAGAGCGACTTCAAATCAAGCACGACAACATTCTCACAAACACCCTTCGACGGAGCAAAAACAGTAGCTCCTTCGAACTCCTCACCCGTACCGTTTCCTTTCGACGGAAGAACAAACTTTCCAAACGCTCTTCTAAGAATAAAGATATCAACCACATTCGAAGAGTTCAAAGTCTTATCAAGCGGACAGCCCACATAACGCGACACCTCCTGGAAGAACTCAACAATACTGTTCTTGCGGTTAATTCCAACGCACAGCTCAACATCCTTAAAGTTGTACTCAATCATCTTTAAGGGATCATTGTTCCAGAGGTCACCTAAAGTTCCAGTATAGCGAACCTTTCGCTCACCAAGCTCCTCTTCTGCAATGGCATCTAAACGGTACGACTCCTTCTGCCCGCTCTGCATCTTCTTGTATGCAGTAAGCAAATCGAAAATAACGCGGCCCCTCATCGCATTCCTGTCAACAACGCCCGGAATTCTGGCGAAAACATCAGCCTTGAATCCAAGAACCTCAGCTCTTTTCAGAATATACGCCGCATCGAAATCCGCAAAGTTCCACCCGGACAGAATATCAGGATTCTTCTCCTGAACATAATTGATAAACGCCTTAAAGAGCTCGCGCTCGGAATCGAAGGCGAGGATTTTGTGGCGGCTCTCATCAAAGCAGCCGTTTGGAAGCGGCTCCGCTTTCGAAAGCGGCGTCTCGCCGTTTAAGAAGAACGTAGTATAGCAGTCATCAAACGAATCATGACATGTAATACAGTTAATCGCATCACGCTCAGCTTCCGGGAAACCGTATCTGTCGTCACACTCAATATCGCACATACAAACCCTTGCCTTCGAGAGCACATGTGCGGGGGAGAGTTCAGTGTAACTGCATGTCTCAGACGGGAAAGAAACGCCGCCTGTTAAACCCAAATCAATCAGAAAACGGGTTGCAAACGGAATATCAGCCTCAAAGTGATGATAATTCTCGCGAACAATCCGGACATCAGTCGGCTTTTGAGTATAAAGCCTGATAAGCGGCTCGCCTTTAATCGAAAAGGCCCTATCATCTGTAACCTCGACCTTATCCGAATGCGGACGGTGTGCTTCGCTTTCGCGAACCCAAAAGTACGGACGAAAACCCGTCACCTTTACTTCGTGCGCTGTTCCGTCCGCCTCACGACCGAAAATATGAACTACAGGGCCTGCAGGAGTGTTTGAATATTCAGCCTGATTAATGGCGATATCCATTTACACTCTCCAGCAAAGGCCAGTCAGGAACTCAGCTGCGGCATTGAGTTTTCCAGCCTCCCAGTCATCGAGCTGTAAATTCTCGTTAATCTTTGCACCGTTTCTGGTAACCTTGGCCGGCAGACCAATCGAACAACCGTCAATACCGTATGCACCGTTTGCCGGAAGCGAGCAGATAAACTCCTCGCCTCTCTCAATCTTCTGCATCATATTGAAGATATGATATGCAGGACCAAAGACAGTTCCACCCTTTCCTTTAATGACAGGCATAGAAGAACCGCGAAGACCAAGGAGCACCTCCTCGCGGACGGCTTCCGGTACATCTACAGAGAGATTCGAGAAAAGCGGCACCTGATTTTCTCCGTGTTCTCCTAAAACCATTCCCTCCTCTTTAATTCCCATCGAAGAAAGAGCAACAGTAAATCTGCGGCTGTCAAGAAGTCCTCCAAAACCGACAACCTGACCCTCGTCTAAACCTGAGTGCTTTGCGAAATACCAGGTAAAGACATCCATCGGATTAGTGATTACAATCAGTTTCCCTGAAAAACCTTTGAGAAGCTCTGCTGCCTCGCGGGCGATTGGGAGATTCTTGTCGAATAAATCAGCTCTGGTTTTTACATTCGGAGAACGGGAGTATCCTGCAGAGAAGATACAGTAATCCGCATCCTTCATGTCGGAGATGTTTGTAGAGATTGGAACATCCCTTGCATGCATGATATCGAGTTTTTGTGCATGCAAAAATTCCGGCATAATATCGTATAATACAAGCTCATCGGCAAACCCGTTGACGGCGGAGATGTAGGCCGCTTCTCCTCCAATGCGGCCCATACCGAATGCTGCTACTTTTACCATACAGTACTATTGGTTTTCATAGGGTTTAACAGTGGTCATGAGGTTAGCAGGATTCTAAGTAATGCAAGGACCATCATGTGGAGAGGATAGAATGCATAGCAGAAGTATTGGAATGGTTTACTGTGGTATCCCTGTTTTCCATGATAGAGCCAGATGAAGATTAGAGCGAACAGTGCAAAGCCCTGCTGAGGGAATGTGAAGGATGCAAACTCGTAAACAAGACCACCTAACAACTCGAAGTTAATGTATGCAAGACATAAGAACTGTCCTGCGTAACACCACCATGCCCGCCCGCGGAAGAAGTAGAATACAAGAACAGTTAAGATTCCTGCGTGGTAGAAGTCTACCATTGTCAAAAGTCCAAATACTGCACCCAAAATAACAGTGCATACGCCCGTTAGAATCCGAAGACTGATTTTTCCATTCGCTTTTGCTTTTTCATTCAGGAAAATGAGACCAAGCGCTATTAGGAAGCTGAAAAGAATGTTCTGGTGGATTGGAAAGAATATGCTGCCGCCCATCATGAGGTTGAATGGAATCTCAGAGATAAGCGCGAAGATGAAAAGACGTCCCGCATATTTTTTCAGATTTTTGGTGTGGAAGTATCCTTCAACAAGCAGGAATGCAAATATCGGAAGCGCTAAGCGTCCGATGCATGTAAGCCATTCGTTTCCGGAAACTATTGTCCCCCAGAGATGGTCACACAGCATAAATGCCATCGCTAAGATGTGGAGAGTTGCTGATGTGGTCTCAAATCTGAATTTTGTCATTTCCTATTCCTATTGTATCTTTTCGAATCTACAAGACTTTTGTCTTTCCACCGAAAGTATTAATGTATACAATCAATATACACAATATTACACGAGGACCTCATGTGAACATCATTATCAGCAACTCAAGCGGGAAGCCGATTTATGAGCAGATAACCGCTCAGATAAAGCGGATGATTCTATCAGGCGAATTAGAAGACGGCGCGGCACTTCCAAGCATGCGTCTCTTGGCTAAAGAGCTTAGAATCAGCGTCATTACAACCAAACGGGCATACACTGACCTTGAACGTGACGGCTTTATCGAGACAGTTGTCGGCAAAGGAAGCTTTGTTTCGCAAAAGAATCCAGACATATTACGCGAACAGCAGCTGAAAAATGCCGAAGAACATCTGCAAAAGGCAGTTGATACCGCGAAAACCTACGGAATAACCAAAGAAGAGTTACAAGAGATGCTTGATGCACTCTTCGACTTGGAGTAAAACAATGCAGAATGCTTTAGAAGTACACAACCTGAAAAAAACCTACAACGGATTTTCTCTCAAAGATATCTCATTCACACTTCCTCGTGGTGCTGTAATGGGATTTGTCGGCGAAAACGGTGCTGGAAAAACGACGACAATTAAAGCCATATTAGGGCTTATCAGAAAAGATGCAGGAGACGTCCGAGTTCTTGGCGGAAGCATCGAAGATGCAGAAACCAGAGCAAAGATTGGTGTCGTATTCGACGACTTACACCTGCACAAAACCCTTCGCATCCGTCAGGCTGCAAAGATATTCCCGCACCTCTATGAGGATTGGGACAGCAGTCTCTTCAAAGAATACCTAAACCGCTTCAACCTCGATACAGAAAAGAAAATCAAAGACTTATCCCGCGGAATGCGGATGAAGTTATCAATCGCTGTAGCCCTCTCACACCACCCAGACCTTCTCATCTTAGATGAGCCGACCGCAGGTCTTGACCCCGTTGTACGCGATGAGGTCTTGGAAATCTTTCAGGATTTCATGCAGGATGAAAACCATGCAATCCTCTTCTCATCGCACATCACAAGCGACATCGACAAAATTGCAGACTACTTAACCTTCATCAACGATGGAGAGATTCTCTTCTCGGTTACAACCGACGAACTCTTAGGAGAAGCAGGCATCTTAAAATGCAGCGCAGAAGAAGCAGAAGCCCTTGATGCAGAAAGAGACGGACTTCTTCGCATCAGAAAGAATCAGTTCGGATGCGAGATTCTTGTGCGGAACAAAGAACAGTTACGCCTCCGCTATCCGGAAGTAGTCATTGATTCTGTAACCACCGAAGCACTGATGCTGTTCTATGCAAGAGGAGATGAGGTATGAATTCCGATAAATCAATTTACAAAGGATTGATCTACAAAGATTTGTTTCTCTTAAAAGAAGCATTCCCAATCGTAGCTTTAGCAGTGCTTTTCCTGCTCTTTACCATCATCCTTGGATTTTCCGGAGGATTTCTTGCGCTCTGCATCATGCTTATGGTGTTTGCAGTAAAGGTAGTTGAATCAACCCTTATCTATGACGAAACCGACGGATGGGATTCATTTGTCCTGACTGCTCCTGTTTCCAGAAAAGAGATTATCCGCTCAAAGTATCTTTTACAGATACTCTCCCTTGCAGGAGCATTTCTGATTTCCGCAGTGATTCTTCTGCTGATATCGCTTGTCCCGATGTTCAGCGGAGAAGAATGGCTGTTTCTGATGCTCTTTGTCGGATTCTGCTATGCTCTTGTCTACGGAGCAGTTGTGATTCCAATCTATCTGAAGTTTGGGCAGCACGCATCCAGATATGTCGCCTTCGCCATTCTGGTGGTGGTTGCAGGACTTTACGGAGCAACATTTGGAATTACGATGTTTCTCGAATTTGCGGCATCGACAGTGCCGTTTCTGATTGGAGTGCTCGCAATAAGCCTTGCCGCATACGGTGTGTCTTACTCCATAAGCCGGAAAATCTACGCGAAAAGAGAGTTCTAAGATGAAGTCTGCAAATCTGCTCTACTCGGAATTCCTGACGCACAAATACCGCATCCTTGCTCTGCTTGGAGTATTTGCTTTCCTGATGGTGTGTTTCGGAGTTTCGGGAGTTGACATTGTTGCCTTTCTTGGAAACATCAGCTTTGCCCCGAAGGTAGTTGAGTTAGTTGCGGAAGGCAATGTATCGGAGAACTATGAGGATTTTCTCCTCACAACCCGCTATTCCAGAAAAGACGTTGTACGCTCAAGATATCTTCTCTTTGCAATATCTTTTGTCGTCATAACTCTGATTGGAACAGTTCTATGTTTGTTCTCGCAAGGGCTTTGCACTCTGCTGATTCCAGCTCTTGCATTCAGCATCATATACGGCTCAGTATCCATTCCAATCTGCTGTCTGCTTGATTCAGGGATGTCAAATCCGTCGAAAATCGGACTGACGATTCTCGGATTTTTCCAGATTGGAATAGTATTCAGTTCTATCGTGCTGTTTCTGACAGGAAATGCATCACATCTGCCGTCAGGATTTGGAATACTTGCAGTATCTGTTATCTGCTGTGCGGCATCATATCTTGTAAGTCAGAGAATATATGCGAAAAAAGAATTCTAAAACAACTTTTTTTTGAAAAACAAAAGAAGGAAAAGAGACATTAAATTTGCTGGTACATTGTCTTTTACATAGAGAGGTTTAACCCATGTTTCCTTCATCTAAACTTAGCGGATTCCTGCCATTTCATCTCACCTCACTACATCTATGTGTCGTTCGGTTCCAATAAACCATCGCCCAAAACATTTCGGGTAAGCCGAAAATTCCGAAACAGTTAATGGGAAAAGATGAGGCTTCCGAAAAATCTCGCAGGAATCATCAAAACCACTCCGCGAATTCTTATATTTTAACAGCAGACATAATAGTAATGTTGCCGCTTTCCGAAAACATAGCATCAGTCCCGCCGTCTGCAACGATGGCAATGAATAACAAATCCAAAGAGATGTCTGCCGCAGGAATCGACGTCATCAGTTTAGCTGTAGGCGAACCTGATTTTGCAACACCTGCGCATATCACTCAAGCCGCAATCGACGCATTAAACCGCGGAGAAACCCACTACGCACCATCCAGAGGCATTCCGGAGCTTACAAACGCAATTGCCGAAAAACTCAGACGCGAAAACAACCTCGCATATGATGCAAAGCAGATTTTAGTCACAAGCGGAGCAAAGGATGCAATCCGCATCACAATGACCGCCTGCTTAAATCCGGGAGATGAAGTAATCATTCTTGACCCGGCATGGGTATCATACGATCCGGCAGTAAAGATTGCACGCGGAAAGCCGGTTCACCACCACTTAAACGAGAACTTCCAGGTTGACGAAAGCCTCTTTGAAGCAATCACCGACAAAACCAAGATGATTATCGTCAACTCCCAGTCCAACCCGACAGGCTCTGTTCTCGCACGCTCATCCCTTCGTTTAATCGCAGATGCATGTGTCGATCACGACCTCTACTGTATGTCAGACGAAATCTACGAAAAGCTCGTCTATGGAAAAGAGCACGTCTCAATCGGCTCACTGCCGGATATGGCTGAGAGAACAATTACCATCAACGGATTTTCCAAAGCATTCGCAATGACCGGATGGCGTCTTGGATACTTAGCAGCTCCAACGTCTGTTATCCCGTACATGGACAAAGTAATGCAGCACTCTGTTGGAAATGTCACAACCTTCTCACAGTGGGGAGGAGTTGCAGCCCTTACAGGAGACCAGACCTGCGTTGAGGATATGAGAAAGGAGTTTGAGAAGCGCAGAAAGTATGTAATCGGAAGACTTGCAGGAATGGGACTTTCAACCGCTCCGGCAGAAGGTGCATTCTACGCATTCGTCAAAGTTGACGGAGACGATAACGCAATTGCAAACAAGTGGCTCGAAGAAGCACACGTTGCATGCACTCCGGGCTTTGCATTCGGTTCTCCCGGATGGATTCGCATGTCCTATGCAGCATCCATGGAGAGACTCGAAGAAGCTCTTGACAGAATCGAGAAGGTTCTGTAAATATTCTTTTTTTATTTTGTTTTCTGTAATCTCTAAGTGAGCGTATCCCACCTCGAACAAAAAGAGAACCATTACATATACAGACCGCAATAGATTAACATATCATGAATGTCAGCGAAGGGCATCTCACACAGCAGTATCTCTCAGATTACCTAACCGTCTTCGACAACATCGAAGAATCCTACGACCACCTCGTCTTACAGAATATGTTCCTTTACCGTATGAGTGTGGACGGAGGATTTCACGCACGCGTTGTATCATCCATCTTAAGCCACGAAGAGGACAGAGGATTACTTCTCTCGCTCCTCTCGGACTGTGAAACAGCGGATGCAAAAACCACACTCAAAGAATGGCTTACAGCATCCTATGCGGCAGCCGACGGAAAAAGAAAAGAAGTACTTGCCTGCCTCCTTCGCTCACATATCTCAGGTACAAACAAAACCGCCGAACTCTTCGCTGAATCAGAAACAGAAACACCGGAATCTCTTTGGAGAATCAAAAGCCGGGCTGCCGTAATTGACAAAATCAAAAACTCGGATATGTACTTCGGCTCGGGAAGACGCCCGTTCTGGCACGCATTCCCGATTGACTTAGCAGCAGCCCACTTAGCAGGAGTTCCAAACCTTGCAGCAGACGTCATCTACGACGCTGTTGTCTGCGTTGCAGGCGCATGGTTCTCAACACTCTGCGAAGACGAAATGATTGTCTGGCTCAACATGCCAAGAGTAACTCCTGAGGAGTGGGAGAAAATAACCCGCCCGCTCTTAGACATCGCAGACCCGAAACCGGCAGTATCAGCCGCAGACTGGCTGTATGCCTCAGGAAACTATGACGCCGCACTCGACCTTTATGCAAACATCACCTTGGCATATGCCGGAAGTGAGGCAGAAAAGCCGGCATTCGAGATGATGGGCGAAATCTTAACCGAGTTCAAAGATTTCGACAACGCCTTTGAGTGCTACAAAAACGCATTCCTGCAAAGCAATAAGAACGACAAATACGAAGTAGCCGACGGCCTCAAGAACCTCTGCATCGCAGGAGAGGATTTAGGAGAGGACATGCAGGAGTACTATGCAAGAATCACAAGACTTGCAGATGAGCTTCCAACAGACAAACGCTGTATGCTGTATCTCTCATTCTCTGCGGAAATGCGCAAACGCAGAAACTATGCAAACGAGTACCGCTGGATAGAGGACATCGTTGGAACAGAAGACTGTCCCGAAGAGATTTTCTCTGCCGCTGTAAACCGCCTTTCCGAGATGAACATGTATCTCGATTACTCAGGAAATCCGGATACCGAAAAACTCTCTGCCGCAGATTCCGCAGTTGAAGCGGCACTCGCAGTCGAGAAAGGAGACTTTGCATACTTCGGATTCGATCCGGTCTGTGCTTTATTCTGGTACAACCGTGCGGCAAAAGCAGCTCCGGAACTTGAGAGCAGAATTCTTCCAAAGCTCTTCTCAGCCTCCGTTGCCGCAGGCCTTACAGCAGAGGCGGCAGGATATGCAAGAGGTGTTACGGCACTCGAAGCAGTTATCCACGCTCAGGATGCAGATGAGTTTGCAATGGCCGTAAATGCCGTAAACAAAGCTGTAACCGCAAGCCTGTCCAGAGGAATTGAGTCGGCGGCGGCTGTAATCTATCCGGCATTTCTGTTCCTTTCAGAAGAAAACCGCAGAAAAGCCGCAGAGCAGATTTTATCAGCACGTTCAACCAGAGATGACGAACGCGCCCGCGTGTCGCTTGCTCTCGGCTCGGTGTATCTTGACCTTGGTATGATTTCTGCCGCACGCTCTATGCTTAGAGCGGCTCTTCGTGCAAATCCTGGAAGCGAGATTCGCTCCCGCATCTTAATCGAGCTTGCCTGGATGGAGGCTGAAGAAGGAGAGTACAAGCAGGCTGTCGAGACCTACCGCCTTGCATTAAAGCAGAACGAGCGTTTCCCGGCAGCATGGGCAGGAATTGCCAAAGCATCGATTCGAATGGGCGAGTTTGATGCAGCACTCGATGCCGCAAAGGAGGCATGCGTCTTAAATCCGGCAGACGATTCCTACCGCCACATGAAAGAGGCATTAGAGATTGTGTGTGCTGAGCCGAAGTCTCTTGCGGCAGACAAGCTCTTCTGTCTTCCGGGAGCGGAGAACACTGCATACGCAGCAGTGCTTTACGCAGAAGCATCCGGAAAGGATGCGGTTTCTGCATGGAGTGCCGAAAGTACAGCAGACGTTCTTGCTTTCCGTGTTTGAGCGGGGGTTTCTAATTTCTTCTTTTTTATAATCCGCTAATCCACGCTAATCTTAGCCAATCGCATCTCGATTTCCTCGCTCACTTCGACGCGACTTATCGTCGCGTCTCGTGTTGCTATCGCAAACGCTCGGCGAGATGCTGGACTCGCGCTTCGGCGCTCGCCGCGTGGTTCGAAGAAACACAAGGCATAAGCAAGTACGAAGTACTGGCGCTCGCCAAGATAATTGATTCACTCAGGTATGTTTCCTTTTTTCTGGTATGTTGAATTAGTAAATACTCTTCTTTCCCATTCAAGTTTTCTACGATTACCAAAATTTATGAGCAGACCAAGTTTGATTCCTGTCGCTTTCATATAGTTAATGAGTTGTGAAGAGTCAGCCTGAGTTAGTGAACTTATTGCCTTCAATTCAATTATGATATTGTCACCTACAACAATGTCTGCAAAATATTTCTTTGAAAGTTCTTCACCCTGATAGTAAATGCTGAGAGGCTTTTGTGACTCATATTCAATACCATTCTTTCGAAATTCAATTTCCAAAGCTTCCTGATATACAGCTTCAAGAAATCCGAAACCAAGTGTGTTGTAGACATTGAAGGCACACTTTATGATATTGTATACTTCATCCTTGTAGTACAAGTCATCGATGATATTTACAGAATCGTCCATACAGTAAAATCAGCATAAACAATAATAGATTTTCCGGCGATGCATGTATTTCATACCTGCTCATACCTTGTCTTTCTTCGAACCACGCGGCGAGCGCCGAAGCGCGAGTCCAGCATTCCGCCGAGCGTTTGCGATTAAGCAACACGAGACGTGACGATTAGTCACGTCGAAGTGAGCGAGGGAACGGAATGCGATTGGCTGAGATTAGCGTAGATTAGCGGACGGTCTAAAATTATTCCATGCGCGGACACACTCGCATTCACCAATCCAATAAACCATCTTCGAGATTGGAATTAATCCGCAGAATAAATCAATTTAAGTTGTTTTAATACCTCATTTTTTACTAAAAATAGATAGATTTAAGGCGTTTTTTTTAGATAGATTTATCAGCAATTTGGAAGTCCGTACTCCCGCTTTCTTTGTTGCCGCAGAGCTGAGGAAAAAAAAGCCCCTCAACTTTGGTTTGTAACATTTAGGAGAAAATTCTATGAAAGCTGATGTTATTTTAAAGAAGAAGGAAGATGCAGTTTCACCGGTTATCGGTGTTATGCTGATGCTCGTTGTAACTATCGTTATCGCCGCTGTTGTTGCGGCTTTTGCAGGCGGAATCGCAACGGATACTGAACCAACACCGTCTGTTGTTCTGAGTGCTGATGCATACGAAGATAAAGTAATGATTCAGTCTCTCTCTGGTGACAGACTTGAAATTGACAAACTTTCAGTAAACATTTACAAAGAAGATGGAGAGTTTATTGTCAAAGGTACTATTGATAAAACCGGACAGGATTCATATTTCACCCCTGGAGAAATTCTGAAAGTAACTCTTGGTGAGAAGAAATTAAGTGACACCGTTCAGATTGTTGTTACCTCTAACGACAAGCACACTGTCTTCAACAAAGAAGTAATCGTCAAGGCATAAGAAAGCCAGGAAGTATCTGAAATGATTACGAAAAAATCTGATGACGCTATCTCACCTGTGATTGGCGTCATGCTGATGCTTGTAGTAACGGTCGTGATTGCCGCGGCTGTTACTATCTTTGCAACAGGAGTTGTTGGAGAAACAGAAGCCGCGCCTGTTGCCACGTTGGATGTGGAAATATTATCAAGTACAGCATCCCTTATAGGTCTGAAAGGTCCTGAGTTATTTATCACCCATCTTTCTGGAGAACCTGTTGATACTGATGATATTGAACTCAGATTCTCGTGGACACATGACGGATGTTCACACTACAGTACATTCTCTGCAAAAGGCTTCAAAGAAAAAGAAGAGTACAAGAATGGTCTTAATACACGTAAACAGCCATTGTATGTGAAATCCACAATGCCGGTTCAGAAAGAAAATCCTGAATATGGTTCAACAGGTCTTGACCACTACTTTGGTGATGTCATCTTAACCCCGGGTATGAAACTCACTGCAACTTCAGACTTCCTCGATGGTGCAACTAACACAGAGAGTGAATTCATGAATGTAGTTTTTGATAACTATAATTCCAAGATAGAAGTAGCACCAAACCCAGAAATATATTATTAATCTCATGGTTACGGAGAGAATCCAAACTGCGAATACTGCAAAAAATGGGGTACGCAGTGTTACATTGCAGACGCAATTGATGGAGGATATACCTTAAATGATGGAGACTGTGCATATTGTGCAGTAAATGGATGGACTGGAGTTCATAAAGCATCAGAGTGTACTATAGACTGTGTATGTGCAGATGGTTCAACCAAGAAGTCTGGAATCATGAAACATTTACAGCCCGGAACTGCTGTTGATGTGATGATTGTACACACCCCAAGTGGAAAGGCAATTTACGACAAGACGGTGATTGTACAATGAAGAGGCAGAAAAGAAATGAGGATGCGGCATCACCTGTGATTGGTGTTATGCTGATGCTTGTTGTAACGGTTGTGATTGCCGCAGTAATTACTGCTTTTGCAACAGGTATGGCTGGAGATTCCACATCTACTACTCCAATGGCTCTGCTTGAAGCAGACAAACCACAACTGCACCCAACCATAATTGATGGATTCTCAGGAAACAAGCCTGTACTGAATACCTTTGACATTGTTCACAAAGGTGGAGACTCTATGGTTCTCGAAAACATTCAGATAACTCTCGAACCTGTTGGAGGTGCTCAATTTGGTATTATTATAGTGAGAGAAGGAGATACTCTAAACCATATGAAAGTTCTCGGTAAAGAGAGCCAGAACGGTGAAGCAACCGTTTCAACAGGAGACAGAATTAGAATAGCCGTTGTGGTAGAAGAAAGTAACTCTCTTGAGTACATACCATCTGGAGCTACAGTCAAATGGACTGTTTCTGATATCAGAACCAACGGCATCATAGCAAAGGGCGAGTTTGTCGTTCCTGAGAAATAATCTTTGAACCTCATTGGAGGTTCACTCCTCACCAATTTCATCCGCAGGGAAAATGCCTTCGGTTTGAGAAAAATCACTTTGTACTAACTATCCCCAAAGCCCCGGGGGCTTGGAAAACCCAAGCCGCCTGCTTTTCACTGCCGCATCTTGCGGGATGGATGCAGTGGGGGCAGGCAGGGCGTCACTTATCACAACACGCTTTTTACTGATTTTTCGGATTTGTGTTACTCTCAAATATAATCGAATCCAATATAGATATTGGTCAGCCCACAAACTGACCTGATACTCTATGTTAGATACCATTTTTATGGCACTTACAGCCATCTCGGCTGTTTCCCGTGAAATACGGGAATGGATCGCACTACGAAGAAGAGAAAAGGACGGTGAATCTCATCCTCCTTTTCTCATCTATTCTTTTCCAACTGGAACAACATTTTATACTTGACAAGACAATATACTATTTAGAGTTTAACTGCCGCCGCAGTCACTCTATAACATGTTCGTAGAGCGTGTTTAACATAGAAAGTATCAAGACATGCATCCGCGGAGTTGTGACCGCAAAAAAGGATGCATGTCTAAATTATTCAAACTGTTTTGTAAATCCTTCTGTATCGAAAAAGGAAATATCAAAAGAATAGCAGTTTCCGATAACAATATTTCTTTTTCCGTCGAATCAGTATCTATGACAGATACTATCGACGTTTTAATTTCAGAAGACGTCATTGATGCAAGAATCAGAGAGCTTGCGGCACAGATTGACGCCGATTATGCAGGAAAAAGTGTAACACTTCTCTGCACATTAAAAGGCGCGGTGTTTTTCGCATGCGAACTTGCCAAGAGAATTACCATCCCGGTCTTTATGGAATTTATCCAGACATCAAGCTATGTTGGAACAAAATCCACAGGAAAGGTATCCATGAAGCTCGATGTCGATGATAGTGCAGTAAAGGATAAGAATATCATCATCATCGAGGATGTCATCGACACAGGAAGAACACTTTCTGTTGTAAAAGAGATGATGCAGGCAAGAAATCCGGCATCGCTTAAAGTCTGTTCTCTTCTGGATAAACACGAGTGCCGTACAGTTCCATTCGAAGGAGACTACATCGGATTTACCATCGGAGATGATTTCATTGTGGGTTATGGACTTGACGTTGACCAGAAATACAGAAACCTTCCCTATATCGGGATTGTAAGATAAAACTCTCATGAGAATATCTAACAGAATATCTGACGTACTGATGGACGGACGGTTATTATATATGCACGGATAAATATAATCTGCCGAGGCACGACCAAAAAAGCCCGGCAGGAATCAAAACTATGTTCAAAACAATAATTGCGACAATATTCGCCGCAGTTTTCGTATCCCGTGAAATTCGGGAATGGTATAAAATTCTGAAAATGAAGAAGGAGAATACACCTCCTTCTTTGTTCTTTTCTGACACGCAAAATTATATACTCAGCGCACAAATATATTCGTTAGAGTGAAGCACCCCTTAAGCCTCCTCTAGAAGATTATGCCAATTGAACATAGTCTTGATTCCCTGTTGCGCTGGTCGTTTGGTCGCGGCAGTAACAGCGCAACCTTTCGCTTTTACCGGCTTTGCTCCTTTTTCAAAGTACAAACACTGCCGTACATTTTGCAGTTTGGAGTATTTTCCCTTGTCTTTGGATACCCTTAGTAAAAAACGCAGACCACGCAGACGCGCCTACGGCGCAGCGACCAGTCGCTTTCGCCTTCGGCGAACTGCTGCCGCAGCCGCTTTGTGGTCGCTTATTTTTCAATTTGGAAGTAATTTGTTCGAGATTTATTTAAATCTTGGCAGCTCCAAAGCGGCTGCGGCAAGCGAGGGAACGAAGTGACTAAGCGTTGAGCAAGTCCGAAGGACTGGCGATGCAGCTCGCGAGTGTTAGCGAGCGAGAGCGACGAGCTGCGCGACCGAAGGGAGCGTCTGTGTG
>JAFOFB010000015.1 GCA_017387505.1 Methanocorpusculum sp. | reverse complement strand
TGCATGTCTAAATTATCTAAACTGTTTTCTCAAAACTCAACATATAGTGAAAAAGAGATTTGTTCCTGCTAAGGCTCGAAGAGCCGCATGCAGGTAAGGGTCGCAAGCCAAAGGCTTGCTCATGGCTCGAGCAAGCTCTCGTCCGTCGCGGACATACAGGCGAGTAACATATTATACTTGACAGAACAATATATTATTCAGAGTTAGACTGCCTCAGCAGCACTCTACATTCTTAGTGCCATTTCTGGCATGATATTACTGCAGACATGCATCCGCGGAGTTGTGACCGCGAAAAAAGGGTGCATGTCTAAACCTTATTCAAACTGTTTTCCTAATCTTTCTGCACACAGTCCATGCCCTTAGCTCGAAGTAAAAGACAAAGCAGTCTAAGAAAGATAAATCAAATACGCTCAGCAGAGGCATGCCCTTTAACACGACAGAGAGCCGAAGAAGGAAAGGGCGGAGAGACGAAATGAGGACAAGGCAGGCAGGATACTTCCACCGCAAGCCTGAGCCACACGCAATTGAATATCACATTTTGGTTTGTGAGGGAGAGAGATTAATTTCAAAATCAACTGAAACTAAATCTATCTTTTTCAAAAATAGGAGGATAATAGAAATCCCCAAAAGTAATTTTACGCAGTCTCAACGCCGGTGACTGTAAAGTCCTCAGCTTCAACTGCACTTTTAAGCTCTGATCTGAAACTTCTTTGGTGAGAGTTACAACCGCACATTTCTCATCAAGGCTTACATCAACAGCTTCGACACCATCAACAGCCTGTAATGCATTGTTTACCGCCTTTTGGCAGTGCTTGCACATCATTCCTTCGACATGGATAATCTTCTTCATAGTAATATCACTCATTTGTTTTTCTTCGTAATCAGTTTCACTCTCGGGTTCTCTAAATCTTCTAAGACGCAAAGCGTTTGATACAACACACACAGAAGAACAGCTCATTGCAATGGCGGCAATTCCAGGAGATAAGAGGATTCCAAACGGCACATACAAAACTCCAGCCGCAAGCGGGATACCTATTGTATTGTAGATAAATGCCCAGAACAGATTCTGCTTCACATTCCTGATAACAGCACGGCTTAAGCGGACTGCAGTTGCCGCGGATTTTGGATTACTGTTGATAAGCACAATGTCAGCTGATTCAAGAGCAATATCAGTACCAGCCCCTACAGCCATTCCAACGTCTGCCCTTGCAAGGGACGGGGCATCGTTTATGCCGTCTCCTGCCATAATCACGCGGCATCCTTCATCCTGCATCCTGCGAACGGCTGCTTCCTTATCGGATGGAAGAAGCCCTGAATAGAACTCATCAACACCTGTCTCTTCAGCAACACGTTTTGCTGTAGATTTTGCATCACCTGTAAGCATTACAACCTTTAAGCCCAGCTCATGTAGAGCCTCAACGGCTTCTGCCGAACTCTTCCTTACAGCATCAGATACAGTAATAATTCCAAGAGGGGTTGTGTCCTTCGCAAAGAAAATCACAGCTTTGTCTTCCAGAACATCCGGGAAAGCTCCTGTGACACCTGACTCTTTCATGTACTCAGCATTTCCTGCATAGTACCGGACACCAGATGAAACAGCAGTAACCCCGCGTCCCGGAACTGCTGAAAAGTCTTCAACATCAAAAGGAGTGATTCCCATTTTCTTTGAGAAGTCAGTTACAGCCTTCGAGAGAGGATGCTCTGAGAGAGCTTCAACAGATGCCGCAGATAAAATCAGTTCCTCGCGCGAGATGCCTTCTGCCTCAAAGATTCCGTCAACTGAAGGCCTGCCTTCTGTAAGAGTTCCTGTTTTGTCGAAGACAATCGTATCAGCCTTTCCTGCGGTCTCAAGAGTTTCAGCGGATTTAATCAGAATTCCAAGTGATGCTGCCTTTCCTGTTCCAACCATCACAGCAACCGGAGTTGCAAGACCTAAAGCACACGGGCATGAGATGACAAGAACAGAGATTGCAACACCAAGCGCAAACGAAAACTCAGCACCGACAAAAATCCAGATGCAGAAAACAATGAGAGCTATAAGCATCACAGCAGGCACAAAGATGCCGGCAACGCGGTCTGCGAGGCGGGCAATTGGAGCCTTGGATGATGATGCATCACGAACCAGTTCGATAATCTGTGAAAGCGTTGTGTCATCTCCAACCTTCTCAGCTCTGAACTTTATGTTTCCGTAAAGGCATATTGTACCGGCCTGAACAGCATCTCCAATACGTTTTGTAACAGGCATGCTCTCACCTGTCAGAACCGATGAATCAACAGAAGAGCTTCCCTCGATTACTGTTCCGTCAACAGGAATCTTTCCGCCCGGGCGGACAACTACAATGTCTCCTGCTTTGACATCAGAGATTGGAACAGTCAGTTCTTCTCCGTCTTTGATAATCGTTGCAGTCTTTGGAGCTAAGTCTAAGAGTTTTGTAATCGCCTCGGTTGTTTTTCCCTTCGAGCGTGACTCAAGATACTTTCCAACAGTCACAAGCGTCAGGATAGTTCCGGCAGACTCAAAGTAGAAGTGTGATGCAGGGTGTCCTAGAAGAATTCCGAAAAGAACTGCAGTGCTGTAGATAAATGCAGCCCCGGCACCTACAGCGACCAGAGAATCCATGTTTGGAGAACGGCGGAAAAGTGCCGGGATTCCCTGAATGAAGAACTTGCGGTTCAGGATTATAATCGGGATTACGATTATGAACTGAAGAATGCCTGATACTTCAGCAGATATTGGAAGCCCTGCCATATGTCCCATGCTGATGAACAGAAGCGGAACTAAAAGGCATAGAGATGCGATAAGCCGCTTTTTCATGTGCTCATGCTCTGGAGCTACGGCTTTCCGTCCGGATAAAGCCTTGTATCCGGCATTTTTTACAGCATCGATGATAATCTCATCGCTTATGCTGTCTGATTCCACCTCAAGCGTGTTTGCAAGCAGGTTTACCCGTGCTGATGTAACACCTGAGATTTTCGATACGGCACGCTCTACGTTTAGTGCGCATGCCTGGCATGACATGCCAAGGACGGTATATGTCTGCTTCATTTGTTATTTCTGATAAATGCCGCAACCTCGTCGAGCATTGCCCCGGGGCGCTCAATCTTTCTGGTCTCCAGATTTACAACAGTACTTGGAGTTCCTGGAAGCGAGCCGTCTTCGATGAAGTAATCATGCGGGACATTGACCTGACCCGGGTTTACAGGAGACACTTCTCCTGAGATGTTGGCAGAGGTTGAGGTAATTGGAGAATCAAGCTCGCTGATTAATGCGAGAGCAAGCGGGTGGTCAGGGAAGCGGATTCCAATGGTTCCTGTACCGCAGGATAAGTCTCCCGGAAGAGAGCTTTTAACCGGAAGAACAACCGTAACCGGCCCCGGGAGGAAACGGTCGATGAACTCTTCTGCGAACTCATCAACGTATGCGATTCCGTAAATCATTTCGAGGTCTGAGACCGCAACAGAGATTGGTTTTCCAAGGAGGCGCTGTTTTGATTCAAAGACTTTGATTACAGCAGGTTCTGATAGAGCATCAGCTCCAAGACCGTAAACGGTTTCGGTCGGATAAACAACAAGTCCGTCTCTTGAAAGAACAGAAACGGCTTTTTCGATGCGTGCGTCATCTGATGGTGAGAGATTGTCTAACATTAGAACTCCTTTCCCCTGACACGGGAGATGTCAAATACTCCAATTGTGCTGATATGCATGACAGCCATAACTCCTGCCTGTATTGGGTCTGTTACAACAAGGTCTGCGGCAGAGGATGCGCTTCCAACCATATTGAGACAGATTACAGGTATTCCGCGTGACTGAACAAAACGGATGGCATCAGTTATTTTTCCGCCCATGAGAGAGCCTGCAAGGACTAAGATTGCGGCTCTTGGAAGGCGCGGCACTGCTTCAACGGCACGGGCGATTGTTTCTTCCCCGACAAGCGGGATAGTATCTACAGAGATTCTTTCCCCTCTGATGTTGTGCCTGTCTGCTTCGTTTACTGCACCAAGAGCTACCTGGGCAACCTGAGCTCCTCCGCCGATGACAATTACACGCTTTCCGAAAATTTCAGCGGCTGAACTGTGGTTCTCTACAGAGATGATGCCCTCGATTTCACGCAGTCCGGAAAGCAGGACTTCGTTGTCTCCCAAGTACTCTGCTTCGATGCTGATTACGGCAAGACCTGCATCTTTTCCTTCGGTTGAGATTTCGTGCTTTGTTGTCAGGATGTTTGCGTTAATCTCTGCACAAACAGCTCCTATGTCTCTTAGGATGCCTGTTTTGTTTTCCGCGATAATTGTTACTGCACAGTTGGCTGTCATAGTGACGATACTTACGGGAAATACGGCAAAGCCGTTTTTTACCGCTGGATAGAGATGTATTAGTTTTCAGAATTATTAGAGATTGCTATCTATATATTGTGTGAAGTCGTAATTCAATTATGCAAATCGTGGATATGGAAGCTCTCGGGCGAAAGAAACACTTTGAGTGGTTCAACAGTTTTTCAGACCCCACATTTTCAATAAATCTCAGGATTGATGTTACAAAGGTTGTCCGTCATGCAAAAACACACGGCAAATCTTTTTTCATTGAGCTTCTTTATCTGGTAACAGAAGCACTGCACTCGATTCCTGAGATGCGTATGCGGATTAAGGGTGAGGATGTTGTTATTTTTGATATGATAAATCCAGCCTATACGATTCTAACGGATGACGGTAATTTCGATAACTGCAGGCATCAGATGACCCATGACTACGATGAATTTTATGCCCGTGCATCTAAGGCTATCGCTGAGACTAAGGCAGGCATTTCTAAAAAGGATGAGTTCAATGATTTATCAATCATTGATGATTTCTATATTACTTCAGTTCCGTGGGTTGATATTACTGCCGTAACACACCCTCAGCCTACATTCAGCAGGGAAAATATGAGTATTCCAAGAATCTGCTGGGGTAAATATACTGAGTCTGACGGAGTCTTTTCGCTTACGCTGAATCTTGCGGCAAATCATGCGTTGGTGGATGGAAAGCCGCTTTCGTTTACTGCGGTAAATCTACAGACGCTGATTGACAGGATTGATGTGGAAGAGGAAAAACTTCCTGCGTGGTAAAAAAAGTTACAGCCCGCCTACTAAATCCTGCAGTGCGCTGCATGCAGTGTAGGCGGTGTTATCTATTGTAAGCGGGGTGATGGATACAAATCCGTCCTGAATTGCTTCGACATCAGTTCCCTTTTCATCCAAGTGAATGACATCTCCGCAAATCCAGTAGTATGGTTTTCCACGCGGGTCCATACGCATCTCAACAGATGTGTCAAAGAGGCGTGAGCCAAGAGTTGTTACACGATATCCTTTGACCTCTCCTGCCGGGATGTTTACATTGATTAAGTCTGCTCCCTTTGGAAGTCCCTTTTCGAGGAAGACAGGGATGAGTTTTTGAATTGCCTTTTTTGCTTCGGAGAAATCAATTACGTGTGCCCGCGGGTCAGTGAACTTGTCTCCGTGGTTTGTCATCTGAAGAGAGAAGGCAACTGAAGGAACTCCCTGATTTGCGGCCTCCATGGCTGCACCCACAGTACCAGACGTTGTAATGGATTCACAGGAGATGTTTTCCCCAAGATTGATGCCTGAAACAACCAGATTTGGACGGATGTCTAAAGCATAGAGACCGAGCAGAAGTGAATCAGTAGGTCTTCCTTCCACGATATGGGCAGTCTGTCCGTTGATTAGAACCTCATTCATTCGAAGCGGTTCAAAAATAGAGATTGAACGGCCGACAGCACTCTGCTGAACAGCCGGGGCAGAGATTACAACCTCTGCGAACTCTGACAGTGCCTCAAAAGCAGCCCAGAGTCCAACTGAATTTACACCGTCATCGTTTGTTAAAAGAATGACAGGTTTGCTCATTCCATCTCCTTTGCAAGCTGGAGAACTGCATAGGCTGGAAGAGCATCCGCGTGGATACCGGTTGCGGAGGTTAATTCAATGCCTGAAACAAGCGGAGCAAAGGTTGGAGCACCGATTCCGCCTACAAGGATGGTGTCAGCACCGGCATCTGCTTTTGCTTTTGCAACTGCATCGCAGACAAGCTTCTGCTGTGCGCGGCAGAATGCTTCAGCGATAGATACAGCACCTGCTTCACCGATTTCCTCTAAATCTGCGCAGACAGTTCTGGCAAGTCTGCGAAGACATGCCTCGCGTGAAACCTCTTTTCCGTCAGGAGTTGCTGCTGTGTACTCTTCGTCTCCGATGTTTCCTAAGACATAGTTTGCATCTCCGCTGCATGCGAAGTACTCGGTAGAGAATGGAGTTACTTTTCCATCAATAACTGCTTCGGATGCAAGAGTGGCCACCGGAGTTCGAAGCATTCCGGTGTAGACAAGATATCCAGCCTGAAGGCGGAGAGTGTCTGTCATGCCGATGAGTTTTTCGAAGTCTGCAAACGGGACGATGTCTGCGGTTGTACTTCCGATATCAAGCATCATTGCGTTTGGATACTGCTGTTTCAGGTAAGAAACCGATGCAAGCCAGTTTGCTGCAGCAAGCTCGCGGCATGCTTCGCCATGGAACTTTCCGTCCATGCCGTAGAAGACTGCATTTGGAAATGACCTCTTTACTGCATCGACAATGAAAGCGATTCCTTCATTTTTGTCAAAGAAGCCATCTGCAAGCTCTCCGCTCATGACAACAGCCGCGTTGTCTGCTCCGGCGGACTTGTATTCGGCGATGATTTCTGCAAGAGGTGACTCTTTCCAGAGCGGGCAATAGTGAATGTGGACACCGGATTCGTCAACGATTTTCAGATTGGCACCGCCGACGTCGATTCCAATCATTCTACGACAACTCCGCCTTCTGCATCGTACTTTGCGGTCTTTCCGTTGTAGTGAACACCTTCCGGCGGAAGACCTACGGTTGCTTTGAGAAGAACATCTGCGATTTCTTCTTCGATGACTTCGACGATTCCAACAAGGCTCATGGTTGGTCTGGAGTTTACATCAACAACGTAAATCTCGTCTGCGACAATCATGTCGATTCCGGTGTATCCCTGACATCCAAGAGTCTCGATTGTCTTTTTGGCAACCTCAATCATCTCGGCTTCGCGCTCGGGGTGAACAGGTGTAACCCCTCCTTCGTAGACGAAGTTTCCATTCTCGTCCGGGTAGGAGTTCTGCTTGTTGATGGTTAAGAATACCGGAGGCAGTCCACTGTAGAATCCGCATGCCTCACCGACAACACGGCTTCCGACAATGCTTACGCTGTAGTGTTCACCTTCGATGTACTCAACAGACATCTCGCCTTCTTTCGGCTCTTCACCGTCTTTTGCGATGCGGACACCAATCGAGCCCTCACCTTTTACCGGCTTGATAACTCTCTTTCCGGCAAAGTCACATCCAACTTCCTTTGGAACGTTGATTCCAACATTTGCGAGAAGCTTGGATGAAAGCCTCTTGCTTGCGCAGACAGCAACAGCAGTACTGTCGGTTCCGATGTTGTGGGTTGCAAGTTCTAAGGTGTGAGTGAATCTGGAAAGCATTGCATCCGGTGCAATAACAATTCCATAGTCACACTCGGGTGCTAAACGCTCGATTTCTGCATTGAAGTCTCCGCCCTGCGGGAGGATAACTTCGTGTCTGCATTTTTCAAAGCTCTTTTTAAGAGCCGAGACCATGGCCCGTCCCTCTGGTGCGAGGTGCGGGTCATGGAATGTGGTGTATTCGGCGATTAAGACTTTCATACTTATTCTTCGCGTTTTTCAACTTCTGCGATGAGGTTTTCCATGACCTTGTCAACAGCATCCCAGGTAACACTCTTTTCCTGTCC
The DNA here is from genome assembly GCA_017387505.1 of Methanocorpusculum sp. Taxonomy (GTDB): domain Archaea; phylum Halobacteriota; class Methanomicrobia; order Methanomicrobiales; family Methanocorpusculaceae; genus Methanocorpusculum. The sequence goes on along the minus strand of JAFOFB010000015.1, from coordinate 381,256 downwards.
CGGTTTTCTGATGATAAACGGTCTTCCCTCGTCTCCTGCCTTTCTCATCTCGATATCGATTGGGATAGCGCCAAGGTATGGGACGTTGTACTTCTCTGCTGCCTTAACTCCTCCGCCTTTTCCAAAGACTTCGAGGATTTCACCGCAGTGCGGGCAGACAAGACCGGACATGTTCTCGATGATTCCAAGAACCGGAAGGTCCATCATTTCGATGAACTTGATTGCCTTGGTGGAGTCGAGGACTGCAACATCCTGCGGAGTGGTAACGATTACTGCTCCTTCTACGTTTGGTGCAAACTGCACAATGTTGAGTGCCTCGTCACCGGTTCCCGGCGGAAGGTCAACGACAAGGTAGTCAAGCTCTCCCCAGTCAACATCGCCTAAGAACTGCTGGATTGCTGCAGCCTTCATTGGTCCTCTCCATACAACCGGGCTGTCGGTCTCGTTTAAGAGAAGAGCCATGGATACAGCCTTTAAGGAACCGGTGACCTTAATCGGCATAATCTTGTTTCCGATTGCCTGAAGTCTGAGGTCTTCGATGCCGAGCATCTTTGCAATGGACGGGCCGTGGATATCAAGATCCATTAAACCAGTCTGGTATCCGTGGTTTGCAAGAGCATATGCGAGGTTGACAGAGACTGTACTCTTTCCAACTCCGCCCTTACCGGATAAGACTAAAACAACGTGGCGAACACTGATGTTTGCTTTCTGCGGTTTCTGGCAGGAATCGGTCTTGGAGGAGCATCCCTCACAGTTTCCGTCGCATCCTTCTGGTTTATCACTCATATTTTTCTAATCTCCAGTTTGTGATTCTATTATATTTGTGAGGACATACTATAGGTCTTTTGGATTTGTTTCGTTTACACTGAGAATAATAACTCTGTGACATTTTTTGCCGCATTATCCCAGTATTTATATTCTCGAGTTCTATTTCCAATGTTATCATAGTAAGGAGATGAGTTCCATGCTCTATCAATTCCTCCCAAAAAACTGCCGGATGAAGAATCCGGACAGTATTAAAGCCTGCACAGGCAATGTGGTTAAGTTTCTGAAAATCTCTGCTGTATCTATTCTGCTTTTTGCAGTATTCTGTATGGCGCCTGCAGAGGCTTTGCCTGCGGATTCATATGAGGATGCGAAGAGTAGTCATCAAGACGTTTATTTGGGAGCGAATTATGATAAGAGGGTCTTATTAGATATATTCTCAGACAACACAGCAGCTGTTGTATCTTCTGTTCGTGAAACAAAGAGCAGGTCATCAAAGAAAAATCAGCTCCTGGCAACAGACTCTGCATCATATGCAGATAATTCAGGTAATGTTTTCTTTTCCGGAAGTCCGGCCGTTACAGGAATGCATCTTCCAAAAGGAGTCAAAGGCTCTGTGTCTCTCATGAACGAGCCGGAAAGTGCAGGTCCAAGGTGCCGCGAAGTTTATAATGTATTCAATATTTTTGTTGAGAACTATCCGCAGGGTTTGGAATCAACTATCAGTTACACTCTTTCTCTTTCTGAAATTGAGAATAGAGGATACTCGCCTGCTGACATCTGTCTGTATTTCCGTGATGCAGAGTCATGGATGAAACTTCCAACAGAATACTATATGGATGGACAGTATGCATTCTTTGAATCAGTTACAACATCCGCCGGTCTTTTCGCAATTGTTTCCGATGACTGCGAAAGAGAGGTTGAACCTGTAACTCCAGGGTTAAAATCTCCGGAGATGCCCGGTATAACTCTTGAAGTAACTCCGGTTTCAGTTCTGACACATCCGATGTCTTACACAACACTTGCGGGATAACAATCCCGATAACTCTTTTCAAACTTTGCGCGACAGAAGATATATTTGATTATCATTTTTAAATTGTATCCAAATATTGTTTAACAAATATTGACACATGTCAACAAATTGCCCACCAGTAATCATCATAACAAGACATAAGGCAGACAGTGTTAAATACTCTCCAAACTGAAAAATATTGTATCCGAGGTTTTTACCATGGAAATTAAGTTTGTTACAACAACCTGTCCATACTGTGGATCCGGATGTTCTTTCAACTTAGTCGTAAAAGACGGAAAGATCATCGACACACAGCCATGCCAGAGAGGCCCGGTTAACGAGGGTAAGCTCTGTCCGAAAGGTGTATTCGGATTTGAGTTCATCAACTCTCCAGACCGCCTGACCACTCCGCTTGTTCGCAAGAACGGCGAGTTAGTTCCGGCATCCTGGGACGAAGCTCTTGCAGTCATTGCAGAGAACTTCGCAAAGTACCAGCCGGATGAGTTTGCAGTTATTTCTTCTGCACGCTGCTGTAACGAAGACAACTACGCAATGCAGAAATTCGCACGTATTGTCTTAAAGACCGCAAACATTGACCACTGTGCACGTCTCTGCCACGCACCAACCGTTGCAGGTCTCGCAAAGGTCTTTGGATCTGGTGCATCCACCAACTCCTTCGACGACCTTGCAATCGCAGACCTTGTCTTCATCATTGGTTCCAACAACTTCGAGGCACACCCGCTTGCAGCACGCAGAATCATGCAGGCAAAGGAAAAGGGAGCACACATCATTGTCTGTGACCCGCGCCGCACTCCAACTGCAAAGCAGGCAGAGCTTCACATCCAGCACAGACCGGGAACTGATATCCAGCTCCTCAACTGTCTCATGAAGAACATCATCGAGAACGACTGGATTGATCACGAATTCGTAGAGAACAGAACTCTCGGATACGATGACCTCAAAGCATGCGTTGCTCAGGACAAATACTCCATCGAGAACACCGCAAAGATCTGCGGAATCCCGGAGGAATCCATCAAGCAGGCACTCCAGTGGCTCCACGAATGCCAGCACAAGACCGCATTCGTTCACTGTCTCGGTATCACCCAGCACACTGTTGGTGTCGATAACGTCCGCTCCATCGCATTCATCCAGACTCTCCTTGGAAACATCGGAAAGCCGGGATGCGGTGTCAACGCACTTCGCGGCCAGAACAATGTTCAGGGATCCTGTGATATGGGAGCTCTACCGAACGTATACGCCGGTTACTTCTCTGTCATGAACCCGGACCTTGCAAAGAAGGTTGCAGACTACTGGGGCGTTGAGTCTGTCCCGCAGGGCCAGATTGGTCTCCACATCCCGGAGATGCTCGACACTCTCTACGAGCACCCGGACAAAGTCAAGTGTATGTACCTTATGGGTGAGAACCCGGTTATCTCTGACCCGAACTCCAAGATGGTCGAACAGGCAATGGAGAACTGTGAGTTCTTAGTTGTCCAGGATATCTTCGAGACCGAAACCTCCAGATACGCAGATGTTGTCCTTCCGGGATCCTGCTATGCTGAAGAAGACGGTACCCAGACCAACGCAGAACGCCGTGTCCAGAGATTCAGAAAGGCACAGGATGCACCAGGAGAGTCCAAGCTCGACTGGCAGATCATGAAGATGATCGCAGAGAAGATGGGCTACGGACAGTACTTCCAGTGGGAGACCTCCGAGGATGTCTTCAACGAGATGCGCGGAATCACCCCGCAGTACGCAGGTATCACCTACGCAAAACTCGAGGGAGACGGTATCCAGTGGCCATGCCCGACTGAGGACCACCCGGGAACTGCAATTCTCCACATCAACGAGTTCGCAGGCATGCCGGAAGGCAAAGCAGCACTCGAGGCAGTCGAACACCGCGAGCCGGCAGAAGTTGTCGACGAGGAATACCCGATCTGGCTCACCACTGGTGCCACCATCTGGCACTGGCCAAGCGGTTCTATGACCCGCAGATGCGAACAGCTCGACAAAGATGCACCAACCGCATGGCTCGAGATTAACGTCAAGGACGCAGAAAAATATGGCGTCAAGGACGGAGAAGTTGTTGTACTCTACTCCAGACGTGGAGAAGTCGAAGTCGCAGCACGCGTTATCCCGGACATCAAGGAAGGCGTTTTCTTCATGCCGTTCCACTTCACCGAAGCACGTGCAAACTTAGTTACGAACACTGCATACGACCCGGTCTCCAAGACTCCGGAGTTCAAGGTCTGTGCTGTTAACATCAGAAAGAAGGAGGCCTAATAATGTCAGCAAAAGGCGATATGTTCTACGCATGGACTACCGATGCGGGAATCAAAGGCGAATGCGGAGGAGCTGTTACTGCAATCCTCAAGAACCTGCTTGCATCTGGAATCGTTGACATGGTCTTAACTGTCAAGAAAGGTGTCGATGTATATGACCCGGTTCCGGCATTCATTACCGATCCGGCAGAACTTGACAAGTGCGCAGGATCTCTTCACTGTGGTACTCTGCTTCTCCCGAAGCTCATCAAGAAGTACTTAAACGGTGCAAAGGACATGAAAGTTGCAGTCACCTGTAAGGGCTGTGATGCAAAAGCAATGTACGAGCTTGCAAAGCGTAATCAGATCAACATGGACAACGTTGTCATGATCGGTCTGAACTGCGGTGGTTCTATCCCGCCAATGCAGGCACGCCGCATGATTGCAGAGAAGTACGGTGTCAACCCGGACTCTGTTTTCAAGGAAGAAATCGACAAGGGACAGTTCATCATCGAATACACCGACGAGAATGGTGCACACCAGTCCAAGGGTATTAAGATCGACGAGCTCGAGGAAGAAGGCCTCGGCCGCAGAAAGAACTGCCAGCGCTGTGAAACCAAGATCCCACGCCAGTGTGACCTCGCATGCGGTAACTGGGGTGTCTTCGGCGAGAAAGCAGGAAAGGCAACCTTTGTTGAAGTCTGCTCCGAGAAGGGTGCAGCAGTCTTTGACGCAGCAGTAGGTGCAGGTGTTATCCAGACCTGTGCACCGGAAGCAAAGGGTCTTGAGATCCGCGCAAAGATTGAGAAGACCATGGTCAACATGGGTAAGAAGGGACAGGAAAAGCAGTTCGCAGAACTCGGCGAGGGTCAGGAGAGACTCGAGAAGATTATGCGTGCAACCAGCAAGTGTATCAAGTGTTACTCTTGTATCGAAGCATGTCCAATCTGTTACTGTGTCGAGTGTTCCACCAAGAAGCCACACCTTGTCCGCCCAGGAATTGTCCCACCGGACTTCATGTTCCAGATGATCCGCTTCGCACACATCGCAGACTCCTGTGTCAACTGCGGTCAGTGTACCGAACTTTGTCCAATGGATATCCCGAACTCCCTCTTCATGCACGCCCAGCAGGTCGAGCTTGAGAAGATGTTCGGTCACAAGCCGGGATACGATATGGAGCTTCCAGTCCTCGCCTTCGCAGAAGAGATGGACGAGCGCGCCAGACTCAACGCAACCGGCTCCGACATGATCTACGAGAACGTGTTCGGACAGGAAGAGTAAACGGGGAATACCCGCCCCCTCTTCATTTAATATTTTAAGTTAAACCTCAACAGTCTGCCGTGCCCGGAATAAACATGGTCGAATGATACGGCAGACTGTATTACAAAAGCTATTCTTTTTTGATTAGTGTATAATTCCAAAAGACAGTCTGTCCTACAGTATTATCACGAAAAGTTACAACAAAGAAAAAAAAGTTTTAAAAATTATTTTAGAGATTTCCGGAGCATCCGCCGCCGGAACCGTCACCTTTGCCGCAGCAGCCGAACTCATTCTGAACATCTTTTCCAAGAAGTCCTACAGCGTCAGCTCTGCATCTCTGACAGTGTCTCATCTGGCGGACGTATGGAGCACAAAGCTCGTGCATCTTTGCCTTGTCAGCCGGTGTTGGCGGAACAATGTCCTTGAACTTGTACTGCGGAATCACCGGGATGATATTGTAGTTGAATACACCAATAGCTCCAACCTTCTTTGCAATTTCCGGAATATGCTCATCGTTGATTCCAGGGATATAGACAGTATTAATCTTAACAAGCATGCCGCGCTTTACTGCCTCTTCGATTCCCTTTAACTGCTGAGATAAGAGAAGTTCTGCTCCTTCAATTCCGTGGTACTTCTTTCCTTCGTACTCTACAAAGGAGTAAATCTTCTCGCCGATTGCCGGATCGATAGCGTTTAAGGTGACAGTGATGTTCTTGACATTGTACTTCTCAAGCTCGTCAATCCTGTCCGGTAAGAGAAGACCGTTGGTACTGATACAAAGAATAGTATCCGGGTACTTCTCATGTACGAGACGCAGTGTCTCAAACGTTTCCTCGTTTGCGAGCGGGTCTCCAGGTCCTGCAATACCAACGACCTTGATGTGCTTCATACGGTCAACGACCTCATCGATTCTCGAAAGAGCGTCTCCCGGCTTTAAAATCTCGCTGGCGACACCAGGTCTTGACTCGTTTACACAGTCAAAATCACGGACACAGTAGTTACACTGAATATTACACTTCGGAGCAACTGCAACGTGACAGCGACCGAACTTGTGACGTGCATCCTGGCTGTAGCATGGATGCTCGTTAATCCGGCGCAGTGTATCCGGGTCATATGGGAGGGATGATGGATTCTGCTGTATTTTCTCGTCCATACTAATCCTATTTGGTTTACAGGTATTTAATTGGTGGTTTTGTGTACCTATTAGAATCTGTTTTTTGGAAAAATACCGATAACTTCTGAACGGGGATGTTCAACGCCAAGGATCCTCATCGACCAGTTATTCTCAAAAACCTCACCATCTCCAAAAAGAGTGAGAACCTCTTCAACAGAGAAATAATGAGTCATCATGCCGTCACCTCGAAGAAAAGTGTTCTGCTCAACTTCAGTACCTTTACCAAACCTGAAATCAGATGCAGAAAATGCCTTGAAATAAACCGAACCTGAAGGCTTTGTTACTCTGAAAAGTTCAGAGACTGCTTTTATCCTGTCTGCTTCCATTAAGTGGCCTAAAACATGCCAGCAGAAGACTGCATCAAACACCGAATCAGAAAACGGAAGAGCGCGGACATCTCCTGCAACAGCATTCTTCGCTCCGGCAAGAAGAACTGCTTCCAAAGAAATATCAACACCTACAGCCCTGCAGGAAAAAGCGGATAGAGTTTTTCCGTTTCCGCACCCGGTCTCCAAAACCAGAGCATCTTTTGGAATAGGAGGAAGAGATACAGCCCCTGCCCAGCGGCACCCTCGTTTTTTATAATCTGACTGGAACGCCTCTTCCATGCAGATACTCTTTCACTTCAGAAATTGTCATCTCACTATAGTGGAAAACAGATGCGGCAAGGCATGCATCAGCTTTTCCAAGAACAAAACCATCATAGAAGTGAGAAAGCTCTCCAACGCCTCCTGAAGCGATTACAGGGACATCAACAGCATCAGATACAGCAGACGTAATCATCAGGTCAAAACCTGTTTTTACACCGTCTGTTTCCATGCTTGTTAGAAGAATTTCTCCAGCACCGCGGGATACTGCATCCTCGGCCCACTTGACAGCATCAAGTCCTGTTCTGTGACTTCCGCCGTAGATTACAACCTCGTACCAGAACTCTCCTGTCTCATCAGACATCGGAGTTACTCCTTCTTTCATCTCATAATTTCTGCGAACGTCTTCAGCTAAGACGATGCACTGGTTTCCGAAAAGACGCGAACCTTCGGTGATAAGTTCAGGAGTTTTAACAGCAGAGGTGTTTAGCGATACCTTGTCTGCTCCTGCACGAAGCATGGTTCTGATATCATCAACAGTCCGAAGACCACCCCCTACTGTAAGCGGAAGGAAGAGTTCATCGGCAGCACGTCCGATAACATCCACCATTGCGCTGCGTCCCTCCTTTGATGCTGAAATATCAAGGAATACAACCTCATCAGCTCCCTGTGCGTTGTATCTGGCAGCGAGCTCAACCGGGTCACCTGCATCACGAAGCCCTTCGAAGTTTACACCCTTGACAACTCTTCCGTCCTTTAAGTCAAGACATGGAATAATTCTTCTGGTCAGCATACATCCTCCAGGAATTTCTTAAGACTTGGTATTGCTTCAATTCCATCCTCGTATCCTTCGCGGTAGAGTTCAAGCATCTTTTCGCGGTTCAGTTCAAGACGTCCAACCTTTACCGGCTTTTTTGGACGAAGCACAAATGCACGACCTGCCTTTTCCTCTTCTGCAATTTTGTCAAGTGATGCATTGTACCTGATGTGTCTTGTCTTTATCATATACACAAATCCCGGGAATTTTCTGTAAGCGATTGCAACGAGCAGGAGAATTTTATCGAGCTTTTTTCTGTATGATGCATCCTGTGTTAAGACCAGAACACTCTTTTTGTTTCCGTCATCTATTGAACGCTGGATTGGAAGAGAGTCAGCAATCCCTCCGTCAAGATAACGCTGTCCGTCGATTTCGACCATATTGGCGATTAATGGAAGAGACATTGATGCGCATACTTTCATAGACTCAGTCTCGATGTCTTTGACACGCAAAAACTCGCCTTTGGAGGTTTCCATATTGATAACACCTACAAAGAACTTTGCGGGATTGTTCCTTGCGGTCTCGAAATCATAAGGATTTAATTCATACGGGACTGTTTTGAATATGAAATCAACGTTGAACAGATTGCCTGTTTTAAGCCATCCTTTGATACTGAAGTATCTCTTGTCTTTGACATAGTCGGTTACAATCTGAATGGCTCTTCCTTTCGGTTTGGAGAGGTAAGTTGTTGCATGTGTTGCGCCGGATGAAACACCGTAACAGTACTCGAAGTTGATGTCATGTTCAAGAAGTGCGTCGATAATTCCCGCGGTATAAGCACCCCGCATACCTCCGCCTTCAAATATAATTCCCGCGTTATAGAACATTGTGTAATATATTAATTTCTAAGCTGTTCTATACTTTTCCATATACAGGGTTTACCTACAGGATTAAAACTGCGCGCAGATTTTTCTATTCAAAGAATCAATAGCATAGAAATGATTTCTCTGCCGCTTTTGATATCGTCCGCGGTTGTTTTGATAACTTTCATTTTCGCAGCACTGCAGGACTGGAAAACAAGAACAGTCTACAAGGTTACATGGTATCCTGCGGCAGTGATTGGAGGAATCTGTGCTGTTCTATTCTGGGCAGAGTTTATACACATAGATGGAGCACTATTAGTTCTTTTCATATCGGTAATTTTCGCAGGCCTCTGTGCTTTATTTTGCATTCTTGGAATGTTTGGAAAAGCTGATGCAAAGGCATTGATTCTGTTATCGCTTACAGTCCCGATAACACCTTTTGCTGCATACATTTTCCCGTCTCTTGCTGTCTCCGCCCTGGTAAACGCCGGAATCCTCTCAGTTGCTGTTCCGCTCTTTTGCCTCGGATATAATCTGGTAAAAGGAAACCGCGCCCCCTTCTGGCTGATGTGTTCCGGAAAGCCTGTTCTCGGCAGTTCAGTAAAAGACCGCTTCGGCTTCCTTGCGGAAACCATTACGGAAGAAAATGGTGAAATCAAAAAAGAGTTTGTGAGGATGCCAGACACGGTCTTTTCCCTGAAAGCACCGATGCGCCACACGCGCACTCTGCGGGAACATCCGGAAGAGTGTGCTGATACTCTGCGGCTTCTGGAAATGTGCGAGACGGTGTGGGTAACCGTCGGCATTCCGCTTCTGGTACCGCTTACCGCAGGACTTATCTTTGCGCTTTTTGGAATCTCGGCAGTAGATATCCTGTTCTCCTTACTCCTCTAACCCGCTTACAATCCATTTTTCGATAAGGTAGGGGAGTGCGATGCCAAAGAGAATAATCAGCACTCCAACCCAGCGCAGCGGGCTGACCTGTTCAAGAATAATAACTGCCGCGAGAAGAACCTCCAGCGGGAGCTCTGCGGAGTTGAGAATCGTCGCCATTCCGGTTGATAGCTTCGGCGCGCCGACTGCGAGCAAGATGATAGGGATGGCGATTCCAAATAGACCAAGCGGGAGGCTGTAGGCGAGGCTTCCAACATTTGTTATTCCTTCCAGAACAAAAGTGCCCCCGTAAACAGCCCCTACAAAGAGCATAACAAACAGCATGCCTGATGTTGAAATGCTGAAACTTTTTGAAAGCGGAGACATGTCAGTTGACACACGTCCGCTTAGGAATACAAAAAGCGCATAACAGAATGCTGCAGAAAGTCCAAGCAGGATTCCTATGAGATTCATTTCGGAAATAGAAAGAGATGAACCTAATATTCCACCGGCGAGGATTGTTCCAGTAATAATTACAAGACATGAGATGATTTTGCTTTTCGAAGGAAGCCTGCGGTTTGCAATTGACTCAATAACAACACCCATCCATGAATACTGAAAGAGCAGGACAACGGCAAGAGATATCGGAAGATAACCAAGCGAGTTGAAATAACAGACGGTAACGAGAGCCATAACAACTCCTGTTCCAGCAAGAGAGAGGATACGTTTTTTGTTCCATGAGATTCTCTGATGTTTATAGAGAGCAAAGACAATCAGAACAATTATGAAGAGAATTATCCATCCATAGAAGAATTTACCAACCAGAACAACAGGGATTCCGTATCCTGCGCGCACTGCAAGGCTTACAATTGTTGAAAGAACCGCATACGAGCAGGATGCCAAAAGTACCAGAATCGAACAGAAGAGCACTGATGACATCAAAGTCTTTGGATTCATGAAATATAATTAGTATTTTTAGTATTTATTTTGAATTAATACACAAAATAAACTAAATTTAGCTTTAATTTATGACAACTAAAGTAAAATGAAGTATGAATGAAATAAGAATTGATTATTTAGAAAAGTTAAGAAAAAACATAGCGAGGAATGGATTTGAACCATTGGTCTTCGGGTTATGAGCCCGACGGGATCTCCTGACTACCCCACCTCGCTTCCTATAAGGTATATAATTATACGCCGTTGGAACTTAAATATCTTTTTGTCCACAGTTGCGGCAACTCTCCTTCTTTGAGATAATTTCAGAAGAACTCAAAAGAAAGAATGCTGATATGGGGATTCGAACCCCAGTAGCCGGCGTGAGAGGCCGGCATGATTGGCCACTACACTATATCAGCACTTGATGTTGCGTAATAAGATACGACTCATGAATATTTATAGTTGCCGATTCCATTGCAAATAAATCCACACAACAAAGAACGAAGCTCCAGCTTTCTTTAAATACCCTAAGCAAAAGCCGCAGGAAAGCCCTGGCTGAAGACAAATCGCGCACCACTGTCAACACTCTTTCATCCCCCAGATATTTTATCTAATACCAACGCCAATTAATATAGACAATATGGGTTTTGATGAAGAGATTCGTGCGATTGAGGACGAGATACGAAATACCAAATATAACAAGGCAACCTCACAGCACATAGGACGTTTAAAGGCAAAGCTTGCCAAAATGAAGGACGACGCAGTTCTTCGCGCAATGAAATCCGCCGGAAGCGGAGAAGGATATGCAGTTAAGAAGAGCGGAGACGGAACCATCGTTCTTGTTGGATTCCCATCTGTTGGTAAATCCACCCTTTTAAACCGCTTAACCGGTGCAGAAAGTCAGACCGGTGCATATGCATTCACCACCTTAACTGTCGTCCCAGGTCTGATGGAATACAAAGGCGCAAAGATTCAGATCTTAGATGTTCCGGGATTAATTGCCGGAGCGGCCATGGGTAAGGGCCGCGGAAAGGAAGTTATCGCTGTCGTTAGAACTGCAGATTTAATCGTCATCTTAGGAGATGTCTTCAACGCAGTACATGTTGATGTCTTAATGCGCGAACTTTACGATTCCGGAATCAGAATCAACAAAGAAAAGCCGGACATCACAATCAAGAAGACCACCTCCGGCGGAGTGTCTCTCCACACAGTTGGTGCATCATCTGTCAATATCGAAGAAGTCCGCGCAATCTTAGCCGAAAACAAGATTATGAACGCAGAGGTTCTCTGCCGCGGAAAAGACATCACACAGGATGACATTGTTGATGCGATGATGGGCAACCGCATGTACATCCCGGCATTTATCGCAATCAACAAAGTTGATTTAATCACACCCGAGCAGAGAAAAGAGGTCGAAGAACACATGCGCGAGAAGTACGGTGTTGACCCGATTATGATTTCTGCTCACGCAAAATACAACATCGACACCCTCCAGGACGCAATCTACGACCATTTAGGCTTCGTTAGAATCTACTTAAAGCCGTACGGACACGAGGCTGATATGGACGAGCCGATGATTATGAGAAAGGGAACAAAGATCGAAGATATCTGCAGAAGACTTCACCGTGATTTTGTTGACCAGTTCAGATATGCAAAAATCTGGGGACCATCAGTTAAGCACGATGCAGCAAAAGTCGGACTTCAGCACGTGGTTGCAGACGGCGATATTGTAACTATCGTTACAAAACTCTAAACTTTTTTTTACAAGTACATTTAGCCTGTTTTTTCTTTATCTCAGAGTGAGATAGTCAAATTTGACCACAAGTAATTAATCAGATGTTGAACACATTTCTAAATACTGTTTATGTCCTGCAAGGTTTTTAGAAACGACACAATAAAAGAAGTCCCATACACCAATGAAGTAAAACGATCCTTATACTCAATGCTCGAGTTTGGATTAGAGCATGCATCAGGAAAAGCAGAAGCTCTTCGGTACTTCAATACATCAATATCGTACGAAAAGCTCTTGGAACTTGTAAAAACCTGTGCTGCAGGATTTGTAAAACTCGGAGTTAAAAAAGGAGACAAAGTAACAATCTGCCTTCCAAACATTCCGCAGTGTGTAATTGCTGTCTATGCAGTAAACAGGATTGGTGCAGTCTGCAATCTGGTTCATCCGCTCTCCACCAAAGATGAGATTGAGTACGCAGTAAACCTTACAAAGAGCAGATTCATTCTGACATTCGAGATGAACGAAGGACACTGCAGAGATTTGGATGCAACAGTTATCAGATGCAGAACCCCGCAGTACTTCCCGAAAAACCCGGTTGGATTCGCATTAAAGACAGTTTATCAGCACAAGGTAAAGAATGAACCAAGGCTCGAAAACGCGGTTGAGTGGGAAGAACTTCTCTCAAGCGGAGAAGGTGTTACTCTTCCGGAAGATACCGTAAAACCGGAAGACATCGCTGCTATCATGTACACCGGAGGGACAACCGGACAGTCCAAAGGTGTGATGCTCTCAAACCAGGCAATCAACTACACATCATCCTGGCTTGTCAGGTACTATACAACAGGAGACTCGCATATTGGTGATGCCATCCTCGCAATTCTTCCTGTCTTCCATGCATTCGGTCTGGCTGTTGTAATCCATGTCCCGCTCTCTGCCGGACTTCGCGTCATCCTTGTTCCGCGCTTCAATCCAAAAGACTGCGCGAAAATCATCCGCCGCGAAAAGGTTGCATACCTCGCAGGAGTTCCTGTCATGTATGAGCGCATGTATCCATTCTTAAAAGGACATGACTGCTCGTTTGTGAAACATGCAGTATGCGGAGGAGACAAAGTGGGTGAAGACCTCTTAAACAGATACAACGAGCTCTTAGGCGATGAGACAGGCAGATGGAAGTTCCAGCCGGGCTTTGGATTAACCGAGGCATGCGGAGCATTTGCTGTCACCCGCAAAGAGTATCATTCATTTATCGACGGAAGTGTTGGAAAGCCGTTTGACGGAATCGATATCTGTCTGGTTGAACCAGGAACAACCGAAGTTCTTCCAAACACCGAGGAAGGAGAACTTTGTCTTAGAGAACCGTCTCTTATGTCCGGCTACTTCGAAAATGAGCAGGCAACAGCAGAAGTATTCCGCACACACGATGACGGTCTTGTATGGCTGCACACAGGAGACGTTGTAACACTCACAGAGGACAACACAATTGTTTTCCGTTCCAGATACAAGCGCATGGTAAAGATTAACGGAATCAATGTCTATCCGACCTTAATCGAAAACACCATGGAGAAATGTGAGCCAATTGCAGAGGTCTGCGCTGTTGCTGTACCTTTCAAGAATGACAGAAGAATCAAACTCTATGTAACACTCAAGGACAAAAAAGCAGACGAAGAGGCAGTTAAAGAAGAAATCATGTCTTACGCCAGGGCAAACTTAAACCACTGGAGCTGCCCTATTTCTGTTGCTGTCCTGGATGAGATGCCGCAGACAAAGATGAACAAAACTGACTACCGCGTCTTAGAAAAACGCGGATAACACAACAAACCAATTTTTGTACCCCAACCCGCCCTTTTAAGTACTCTGAGTACAAACCTCAAAAGTACATGCCCTCAATATTAATTACCTGTTACAGCAGGACTGGAAAAACAAAAGCCCTCGCTGAAGCCATCGGACGCGGGGCAAAAACTGTTGACGGAGTAGACGTCGAGGTTCTTTCCTTCAACAGAATCAGCGCATCCGATTTAGTACGCTATGACGGCATTATCTTAGGCTCTCCTGTTTATTTCGGAGGAGTTGCCGCAGAACTCAAAGAACTAATCGATGACACAACCTTTGTCAGAGGAAAACTCGTTGGAAAAGTAGGGGCCGCATTCACAACCGCAGGAGACAGAACAGGCGGAAAAGAAACAGCAATCCTCTCCATCGTTCAGGCAATGCTTATCCATGGAATGATTGTTGTCGGAGACCCGATTAATCCGGAAACCGAAGATGCAGAGCACAACGGAGGACACTACGGACTTGCAGCAGACGGCAAATTAACCGAAGCAGACTTCGCCCAGGCAGAGCTCTTTGGAAAACATGTGGCAAACGTCGTAAAACGCGTTACCGCATAACTTCTTTTTTTTAAAAAAAAAGATTAGTGCTTCATCAGCGCTATATCTACATATTCAGAAATCTTTGGAACAGAGACAGCTCCGACCGGAACAAGTTCACCGTTTACTAAAACGATTGGAAGAGGCGGGTGCTCTTTTGCAACAAGCTCTTTTACGTACTCCGGGATTTCCTTATCTAAAGCAACAAGTTCGAGCTCGACCTTTTCGCCGTACTTCTCTGCAAGTGCTTTTTCGAGTGCCGGATATGCGAAGGAGAGCTTTTCCTTCTCGAAACAATCCTCAAGACCGCATGCTCTGTCCTTATCACACGGGAACGGACCACATGGACGGTAAGTAAATCCGATGATGGAAACTTTAACAGGACTCATATAGAAATATAGGCGCTGTCAGAAAAAAAGGATGTTGTATTAGTAAAGCGGTTCTAAGAGAGCGATAAGAGTAACCTCATCAGTCACACCTTCGCGGCGGTGAATGATTTTTCCGTCCTTTTCGATGATTAAAGTCGGAACAACGCTGATACTGTATTTGTTTGCGAGATCCGGGTGTTCATCAACATCGACCAGCTCAACATCGACCTTATCTGCAAGGCGCTCTTTTAAGCTGTGTACGATTGGGCTCTGGATTCTGCACGGACCACACCAGGTTGCGAAGAAATCATAGAGAATTGGTTTAGACATAATAGAAAATAGGTCAATATGCCTAATATACCTTCTGATTGAGGAAAAAGTAAAAATGACAGAATATCCTCTCTTAGGATACCTGTTTCAGCGGAAAACGCCTGCCTGAGATATATTTATTCAAAGAGTGCGCGGATTACATCGCGGTCGAAGAGCATGCCGGAAAGTCTTCCGTCATTGTCGATGACCGGCATCTGGTCAACTCTGCCGCGCTTCATCTTTAATGCACAGTCGCTGATTTCAGCGTTGTTCGGGACAGAAATGACCTTGGTAATCATAACATCCTTTACAGGTCTGTTTGGAAGCTCAACCTTGGAGATACCGTAGGTGATTCTGTGGTTGTCGCGGATACTCTCCCAGGTCCACTCATCATCATCGGTTCCGGTGGAGAAGTCACTGGTCTGGACATCATCCTCAATCTTGGAACAGCGGATTAAGTCACGCTCAGAGATGATACCGGTTAAGACATTGTCAGAGTTTAAAATCGGCATTGCATCAACGTGTGCGAGTTCCATAATGCGTCCAACAACCGGAAGCGGAGTCTCTTCCCAGATTGCAAAGGTCTTGTGGCTTACGAAGTGATCGCGGATTTCGCGTGAATCGTTCAACTTTGCAACAGCGCTGATGATATCAGATGCGCTTAAGATACCAACGAGGTTTCCGTTGTCGATGACCGGAAGTCTTCTGATGCGCATCTCAGTCATGATGCGTGCTGCTTCTGCAATGTCTGTGTCAGGCTCGATAGTGAGCGGGTCAGAGGTCATGAGAAGAGCAATCTGAGTCTCTTCCGGTTTTCTTAAGATGTCCTTTCTGGTAACGATTCCAAGAAGCTTCTTCTCTTCACCTTTAACTACAGGAACACCGCTGATACCGGTTCTCTTTAAGATACGAAGAACATCGTCACGGCTGAACGGAATCTCCACCGTTACGACATCTTTTGTCATGAAATCTTTTGCAAGCATATCCGTCATAATATTCACCACAATTTCATATCGAAATTGTATGTATTAGGTATGCAGTTAATCAGCAAATAAATCGTCTCATTCGATACTATACTAGTATAAAAAAGGAAGTTAATTTCTGATTACCAGAATATTTGTCTTCGCATAGTTGACAACATGTGAAGACACACTGCCAAGCAGAAGACGGTCAAGCTTGGATTTTCCAAGAGAACCGACAATTATTAAATCGCATGCAAGATCGTCTGCTTTTTTGATGATAGTATTTCCTGCGTGTCCTACTTCAAGATGGCTTTCTACAGAAATTCCTGCATCTTTTACTTTTAAGGTCAGTTTGTCAAGAATCTCTTTTCCTTCATCTTCAAAGCGCTTGTGTACAAGATCGCGGACACTGTCCCCCGGACCTGGAGAGATAAATCCTGTCTCGATTACATAAATTAAGTGAAGCTCAGCCCCATTCTGTTTTGCAAGATCCACTGCTTTTTCAACAGCACGCTCGCTAATATCAGAACCGTCAACTGCAGTTAGAATTTTGGTGAACATAATAGTAACTCTTATTTTACTGAATAAATAACTTCTCCATCTGAGATTACCTGACACACAGCACCACGCCCGAGTCTGGTTAGAGCTGTTGAAAGAGGTTTTCTGCTAAGAGAAAGAAGGCCATCGTCTTTCATAACACACAGGTTTGCAGATTTTCCTTCTTCAATTACCGAAGACATACCGGCAAGAGAAAATCCTCCAACAGCCATCGAGAGTGTTTCCTCAGGAGTTGTTTTGCAGACAGTCATGAGAAACGCGCATTCTGCTTCCATGTCAGGAGATACAAACATGACATTATCTGTTCCAAGATATACGCGACATCCTGCATCCAAAAGCTCACGGACAGGAGGCTTCTTCGAAGAGTCAGTGACACCTAAAAGCCAGTTTGAACGAGGACACAACACAATCGCGATGTCTTCATCTGCCGCGCGGCGAATGTCTTCAGGGCGGAAGTTTGTTGCATGGATTATCACATCAGGTTCGAGCTCGAATGCAGGTTCGATATCCTTTATCCCGCCCTCGCCTGCATGAACAGCAACGAGTTTTCCAGCTTTCTTTGCAGCCGCCGCTGCTTCTATTTCAGAATCCAGACGGTGCGCGTTGGAAAGTCCAAGTCCTGCAGATTCAGGCATTAATTCTCCGCCGTCACGTCCAAGAATTACAGATGTGATTCCAGGCACACGTGCAGAAGAGATTGCAGAAACACCATCAGCACCTCCTTCGCGTAAGTCTGCAAAACCTGTTGTACCACCCCTTATCATGAACTCCATCGAATGACGCATGGCCGATATCAGTTTGTCATTTGGAGTTTCACGAAGGATTACGTGCTTTAGACCATTGGGCGGTGCTACCAGTTCCTTTAACGGGCGGTCAATTGGAGTATCTAAAGCAACAGTGTCTCCAATATGCGTGTGGGCGTTAAAAAATGAAGGAAGAATGAGTCTTCCAGAATTATCACGCGCGGGAGAAATATCAGTAATTATTCCATTATTTATCGTCAGTTCCACATTTTCAGGCCTGAAATCAACACCCAGAAACGCAGTTCCTGTAATTTGTATATTATCCATTTACGTATCTTTCCCTCTTCTTTTATATGGGTAGAGGTTCAATATAATATGATATGGCTCAGAAAAACTCGGGACGCGGACTTTCTTCCTCTGCAGGTCTTGTTACCTACTATGATGCAGATGATAAGAAGGCAATCCACATTAAGCCGGCTGCAGTTTTAATCACCGCAGCAGTTATCGGCGTAGTACTTTACGTACTGAATCTTATCTTCTAAGATTCAAAAATATTCTTTTTACTCTTCTGTTTTGATTTTCAGTTCTGCAAGATTCTTCCAGTACTCTTCTCCATCCCCGTATCCTGCAGTGAAAATATATTCCTTATCGAAGTACTTCAACGCGGTTTTAAGAGCCTCTGCATCAGCATCGCGGATATAGACATTTCGAATCTGATAACAGTCAAGAAGCTCTTCCAAGCGGTTTGCCGATTCAAATCCAATTACAATATCTCTCGAGAACTCAAGAACACGTTCAAGCCCGACATCAGAAACGCTCCAGAGATATTTTCTTCCGCGAAGAGTTTCAAGCTCTAAATCACTGGGGCATTCTGCGTGGAGAATTACTTTGACCGCCCCGTTGTCACGAAGTTCTCTTGAAATGAATTTATACGCTTCAGCCCCTGCCGCGAAGAACTCTTCCAAATCCTTGTAGTACGCATCAACCAGATTCAGACTGGAAAATGCCGGAACTGCAAAACCGCAGTTCTTGATTTTTACCGCGCGCAGGTCATCAAGAATTGGTTCTGCATCGAGCAGGAAATCCTGTGTTACCTTATCCTCGAATCCGAGAACAGCTTTTATGCGCGGAGTGTAGAACTCGCCGCCTGCCGACGGCTCTGCCGCGTGGGGTTTCTGTGCAGAAAGAGAGCTTGAGAGATTGTATGTTATGATATCTGCTGTGTTTCCCTTAATTCCTGAAATCCATTTAGCAACATCTGCTGCTTCGGGCTTTTCCTCTGCCGGAGAACCTAAGGACATAAGTGGGAATACAATCTCTCGCATGATTATACCTTCACCTTTACATCAGATAAAACCACATGTCCAATCAATCAATTCATACTGTCTCGCACCAAATACATACATCACATGAATAAACCCACCGTTGTAACATGCGGTCTGCCCTACACAAACGGCTTATGCCACTTAGGACACCTCCGCACATATATCCCGGGAGACTTCTATGTCAGATATCTCCGCCGGCTGGGAGAGGACATTGTATTTGTCTGCGGTTCCGACAATCACGGAACTCCGATTGTTGTATCCGCAGAGGCTGAAAAGGTCTCCCCGCGCGCCATCTCCGAGCGTTACCATGAGCACTTTGATGAGGTCTTCAAGGCCATGGGTGTTCGCTTCGACCGCTTCGGCATGACTGATGACAAGACCAATCATCAGAGAACCACAGCCATCCTCAACAAATTAATCGAGAAAGGATACGTCTACGAGCAGGTCATTCAGCAGAGTTACTGTCCGAAGTGCGGAAGATTCCTTCCGGACCGATACGTGGAAGGAACATGCCCGTACTGCGGTAAACACGCAAGAGGAGACGAGTGTGACCAGGGATGCGGAAGACACTTAGAGCCGGGAGAGATTTTAGACCCGCAGTGTGCAACCTGCGGAACTAAAGCAGAACTTCGCGAGCAGAAGCACTATTACTTCAAGCTCAGCGCATTCCGTGACTATCTCTTAGAGTACCTCCCGTCTTTACAGGGAACAATTAACGCCAGAAACTACGCAATCGGATGGGTTGAGAATGAGTTAAAGGACTGGTGTATCACCCGCATGATGGACTGGGGAGTCCGCTTCCCTGGAACTGACGATTTAGTCTGCTACGTCTGGGTTGATGCTCCGATTGGATACATCTCTTTCACTGAAGAGTGGGCAAACGAGAACAATGATTCCTGGAAGAAGTACTGGTGCGAAGGAGACCGCGTACACTTCATCGGATCTGATATTATCTACCACCACTGCGTGTTCTGGCCGGCAATGCTCCACGGAGCAGGATACCAGCCGCCGACAGCAGTTGTTGCTTCCGGAATGGTCACTATCGAGGGAGAGAAGTTCTCGAAGTCCCGCGGATATGTTGTCTGGACCAAGGAAGACTACCTCGACAAAGGACTTCCGGCAGACTACCTCAGATACTATCTCTTAGACTACACAAGCCACACCCGGGAACTTGACTTCAGCTGGAAGGAGTTCCAGGCAAGAATCAACAATGAGCTTGTAAACACCTTCGGAAACTTCGCAAACCGCAGCATGACTCTTGTCAAGAACAAGTTAGGCCATGTCCCGACCGTTGAAGTCCAGCCGGAAATCTTCGAAGAAATCAAGAAGTCTCTTGCATTAATCGAAGAGAATGTCAGAGCATACGAGTTCAAGGCAGCAGTCGACAACATCCTTCTCCTCGCAGGATACGGAAACAGTTACATCTCGAATGCCGCACCGTGGAAGCTCTTAAAGGAAGACGTCCCGGCAGCAGAGCAGGTCTTAAAGAACTGTCTCCAGATTGTAAAGGCATGCGCACTTGTTATGCAGCCGGTAATGCCTGAGTCTTCCCAGAAGCTTTGGGAGATGCTCGGATACACTGATTTAATCGAGAACCACCCAATCAGCGATGCTCTTGTTCCATTCGAGAACACTGAGCTTGGAGATGTAAAGCCGCTGTTCCCGAGAATTGAGGACAAGCAGAGAGAAGAGCTTGAAGCAACGCTTGCAAAGCGCTGTGAAGAGGCAAAAGCAAAAGCAGAAGGTAAACTTATGACTGAAACAGTTATCGAACCAATCTCAGAAGAAATTGTAACCATTGATGATGTAGCAAAGCTCGACCTCCGTGTTGGTGAGGTCATCAAGGCAGAGAAAGTGCCAAAGACCGAGAAGCTTCTCCGCTTACAGGTCGACATCGGATGCGAAGTCCGCCAGATTGTATCAAGCATTGCTCTTGAGTACACCCCTGAGGAGATGGTTGGCAAGAAGATTATCGTTATCGTGAACTTAAAGCCTGCCAAGTTCCGCGGTGAGGAGAGCAACGGTATGCTCTTTGCCGCAGGTGAAGAGGCATCTCTCTTAATTCCGCTCCGCGACGTGCCGAACGGAACTAAGGTTCACTAATATTTTTCTTTTTTTACATCAGGGTTAATACGCTCTCTTTATCACCCGGAACACACCTGCACACCCACTAAGAAGCGCCGTGTTTATGTTCCATAAATGACAAATATATACCCCGCGTGAAAGCAAAATTCGACGGGAAGTATTGTTACGCTCCAAAAGAAGCCATCTCTCTATATGAGCAGAATGGATACGGACGCAAAGAAAAGGACGGAACGCTTCGTTTAGACACAAAAGAAGCCCTCTACTTAATAGCCCGCGGTAAACTCGAAATCCCAGGATACACCTTCGACAAACTCCTTTCCGAGTGCGCGAAAACCCCAGGATTTCTTAGAAACTTCATCGTTTACCGTGACATAAGAGAGAGAGGATATGTCATAACAACAGGCCCCCAGGACTTTAGAATCTTCCCGCGCGGTCAGCGCCCGGGCAAAGGAAACTCACGCTACCTAATGAGTGTATTATCCGAACGGGACGTAATTGATTTCGCAAACGTAATCGCTGACGCAAAAGCCGCCGCCAACATGCGAAAACTCTTTGTTATCGCAGTCTTAGACGACGAGCACGAACTGACCTACTACGAAGTAAGGCTCACCCATCAGGAAGTCCGCGAATCTGAAGAACTTCGCAGAGGATTTACTGCAAAACTTGCAGGAATCCCTGCCTATGTCACAGAAACCGGAGAGGGTGAAACAGCCTGCTTAATGGAAAACTGGTTCGGCACAATGATGGATGCAACCCGCCTCTTCCTCGCCCCGCTTGAAACAGCCTGGCTTCTGGAAAACGGCAAGCTCACTCTTGACAACGGCATGTCCGCTGAAGAGTACATCGCTTTAGCCCGCGAAGGCGACTCGGAGTTTAATGAAAAACTCACCCTTTACCGCTGGTTCAAGAACTTAGGCGTATACCCAAGGTCAGGATACAAGTACGGACACCACTTCCGTGTCTACACAGCAAAAGGAGCACACTCCGAAATGCTCGCACACGCAGTACCTGCTGGAACAAAGCTTTCAATGAGCGAAATCTCCCGCTCCGTACGCCTTGCCCACAGCGTCAGAAAGAAGATGCTCTTTGCATCCCTTTCAGGCGAAGAAATCACCGCAATCGAATTTGCACGACTCAAAATGTAATATTAGGAAACACTATGGCAGAACAAATAAATCCATGGTCAAGCACCCCGAAGGTCAACATGAACAGACTCTTCGAGGACTTCGGCATTGACCCCTTTGAACCGCAGAAGGAACGCCTAGGCGACCTTCCGGCATTCATGCGCAGAAACATCATCCAGGGACACCGCGGATATGATGCAATCTCTGACGCTATCGTCAACAAAAAACCCTTCCACGTCTTAACCGGATTCATGCCGTCAGGACACCCACACTTCGGACACTTAATGGTCATGAAAGAAGTTGTCTGGCACATTCAGCAGGGCGGACAGGGCTTTATCTCCATGGCAGACCGTGAAGCACACGCAGTTCGCGGACTTTCCTGGGAAAAGTGTGACGAATACGCACGCGAATACATGAACTGCCTCTATGCCTTAGGATTCAAAGGCGAAATCTACTCCCAGAGAAGAAACAATGCTCTCAAAGACTTATCCTTTGAAGCTGCATGCAAAATCAACTTCTCAAACCTCTCTGCCATCTACGGATTCGGAGCAGACACCGAACTCGCCCATGCAATGAGTGTTTCCACCCAGGTTGCAGATATCCTCTACCCGCAGCTTACAGCAGGAATTGCACCGACAGTTGTACCTGTTGGAATTGACCAGGACCCGCACATCCGCTTAACCCGTGATGTCACAAACTCTCTTCGCATGTTCTATGTCGAGGACAGAAAGACCCACATCAGCATCCGCGCAAAGAATGCTTCCCCAGAAGCCATCACCGCAGTTGCAAAAGCATTCAAAGGCTCCAAGAAATATGAAGGACACATTGACTTGCCTGCAGGATTCACCGTCGATGAAGTCGAGACCGTTATCCGCAGAATCGAGCAGGAGTTTGGCGGATTCGGCTTTATGCTTCCGTCTTCTACCTACCACAGCTTCCTCATGGGACTGCAGGGAGGAAAGATGTCCTCATCTGTTCCTGACAGCTTAGTCTGGTTTGATGATGCAGAAAAGGATGTCAAGAAGAAGATTATGAGTGCAGTCACCGGCGGACGCCAGACCTTAGAAGAGCAGAAAACACTTGGCGGTGAGCCTGAGAAATGTTCCATCTTCCAGCTCAATAAATTCCATATGATGGAGGATGACAAAGAGCTCAAGAACATGTGCGAAGCATGTAAAGCAGGAGAACTTATGTGCGGAACCTGTAAGAAGGAAACCTTAGAGCGTGTCCGTGCCTTCCTTTCTGAGTTCAAAGAAAAGCGTGACGAAACAGCCCATATGATCGAGTGGTAAACAATGGATTTAACAGTAAACGAAAAACGTGTTCTCGCAACCCTTGCAGGAAAAACCTCCTGCACTGACGCAGAACTTGCAGAACTTCTGGAATCCCCGGCAGAATCTGCCGTCCAGTGGTCTCACTTATGCGCAGACCGCGGACTTGTAGTCGTGGAAAAGCAGGTCGAAAAGACAGCAAAACTCACCGAAGAGGGAGAAAAGTATGCCGCAGAAGGCCTTCCGGAAAGACAGGTCTTAAACACCATCGAAGGCACTATCCCGATGAAGGAATTAACTGCTCACCCGCTTTCCAGAATTGCAATCGGATGGCTTCGTAAGAAGAACTGGATTGTAATGGATAAGGGAATGGTCTCTGTAAACCACGAAGTCGCAGATGTAATCGGAGATGATGAAAAAGCACTCAAAGAGCTTTCTGCAGACGCTGCAGGCACCGCAGACTTAGTAAAACGCGGTCTTGCTGTAATCGAAGAGGCTGTTTCCTGGAACATCAAAATCACTCCGGAAGGAAAAGCCCTCGCAGATGCTGGTCTTGACCTTAGAGAAGAGGTTGGAACTTTAACCCGCGATCAGATTTTATCCGGCGAATGGAAGAACTTACCACTTCGCAGATACAGCGTTGACAAGCTTCCGAAGAGAATCTACGGAGGACGTTTCCACCCGAACCAGCAGATTTTAGATGAAATCCGTGACCTCCTCTTCGAGATGGGATTCACCGAATTCCACGGCTCTATTGTACAGAACGCATTCTGGAACTTTGATGCACTCTACCAGCCGCAGGACCACCCGGCACGTGAAATGCAGGACACCTTCCACTTAAGAGAAGAACTTCCGCTTCCGGAAGGCTGGGAGCAGGTCCGCGACATCCACATGAACGGCGGAAATACCGGTTCTACCGGATGGGGAGGAGACTGGAACCCTGAGATTTCCAAGAAGTGCGTGCTTCGTACCCACTCCACCTCATTATCTATTCAGCACCTCGCAAAGAACCCGAACCCGCCGCTTAAGGCATTCTCCATCTCCCGTGTTTACCGCCGCGAGACTATTGACCCGACCCACCTTCCTGAGTTCGAACAGCTCGAAGGAATTGTCATGGATGAAGGCTTAACCTTTGGTCACCTCCTTGGATTCTTCAAAGAGTTCTTTGGAAGAATGGGATTCGAAGAGGTCCGTTTCCGTCCGGGATACTTCCCGTACACTGAGCCGTCTGTCGAGCCTGAAGTATGGGTTGACGGACTTGGATGGGTTGAACTTGGAGGAGCAGGTATCTTTAGAAAAGAAGTTACCGAGCCATGGGGAATCAAGTGCCCGGTTCTTGCATGGGGACTTGGAGTTTCACGTGTATCCATGCTTAGAATGGGTCTCAAGGACCTTCGTCAGCTTTACAAGAGTGACATTGACTGGATTAGAAACAGCCCGGCACGGAGAGTGTAATTATGCCGATTGTAAAACTCAATAATGAATATTTAACCAGACTCACCAGAGTCGACATCCAGACCATCCGCGATAACCTTCCGATGATGGGATCCGAAGTCGAGCGCGAGGAAGAAGAACAGACAGACGTCCAGTACTTCCCAAACCGACCAGACTTATACAGTGCTGAGGGTACTGCCCGCGCACTTCGCGGATACTTAGGCGTTGAAACAGGACTTCCTAAGTACTCTGTAAAACCATCAGGCATCACTTTCACCGTTGACGAGAACTTAAAGGACATCCGCCCGTACTTAGGATCTGCTGTTATCCGCAACGTCCACATGGACAATGCAATGATTGAGTCCATCATGGGACTTCAGGAATCTCTCCACTGGGCAGTCGGACGCGGAAGAAAGAAGGTAGCTATCGGCATCCACGATCTCGACAAGATTGAAGGTCCGTTCTACTACAAGGCAGCAGAGAAGTCATTAGAGTTCGTCCCGCTCGACTATGATGTTCCAATGTCTATGGAGCAGATTTTAGATGAGCACCCGAAGGGAAAGGCATACGCAAAGATTGTCCGCGACTTCCCGCTCTATCCGTTAATCTCTGATGCAAAAGGAAATGTCTGTTCCTTCCCGCCAATCATCAACGGTGAACTCACCCGTGTAACAGAAGACACTCACAACATCTTACTCGATGTTACAGGAATTGAGCCGAGAGCAGTCATGGTCGCTGTAAATATTCTCTGTACCGCATTTGTTGAGATGGGTGCTGATGTTGAGACCGTTGAAGTGGACGGTGTTGTTATGCCAAGCCTTGCACCAACAGAGCGTGTTGTATCCGTTGATGCATGCCGTAAGCTTACCGGTATCTTTGAGCTGACAGCACCAATGATGGCTGAGCTTTTAGAGAAGATGCGCTTTGGATGCGAAGTCATCGATGAGGATGCAGTCCGCGTGTTTGTTCCGTGTTACCGTTCCGACATTATGCACGACTGTGATATCTATGAAGATGTTGCAATCGCATACGGATACGATAAAATCCCGGCAACCCTTCCGCCAAGCTTCACTGTTGGAAAGCCGCACCCGGTTCAGAAACTGTATTCGACAGTCAGAAATGTTATGGTCGGCTTACAGTTCATCGAGAACACTCCGTTCACTTTAACCAGCGAGACCGTCTCCTACGCAATGATGAACCGCGAGGAGAACAAGAAAGCACTCCACGTTCTTCATCCAATCAGTGAGGACCAGACCATCATCAGAACCGATATTCTGCCGATGCTTATGGAGTCCTTATCTATCAACCGTTCCCGCGAACTTCCGCAGAAGATCTTCGCATGCGGTGATGTTGTAGAAGACATGGAGACCTATCCGAAGATGGCAGCAGCATCCATTCATGCAGGCGCTGACTTCTCAGAGGTTTATGCAGTTGTCGACAGCTTCTGCCAGATGATATCCATCCCGTACGAGGTAAAGGAAGGAGACGACCCGGCATTTATCCCCGGAAGATGCGGCGCTGTGTTCTGCTGCGGCAAGCAGATTGGTGTCTTTGGAGAGATCAGCCCGGTTGTACTTACCGCATTCGGATTAGAACAGCCAACCTGTGCATTCGAGCTTGACCTCCGCGGATTCGTGGATGCTGAATAAATTCTGAGAATACTCAGAACCTTTTTTTTACCAAATAAAAGGTGTTTTGTCTTATTTTGAAATGGACTGAACCCTCTGAAGCCTTGGATTTATTTATCAGAAACTAACAACTCACAAAACAAATCAGACCGCGGATAGAACCGAATCGAGTTCAGTGAAAAGTACACACGTACATCAAAAAAAAAGAAGAATAAACCTTTACTTAGTAAGAGGCATATTCCAGGAAGTCTCGTTCTCTAGAACGAACTCCCATTCCTCACGGCAGTCTGCCCCTGCATCCCAGACAGCCTGAAGAACCGACTTGTCCCCGGATAGAGAATACTCATTAATTGCGGAGACAATCTCCTTATCGAGACAACCTTCTACCTGCTTATCTCCGTTGTGCGGACCGCGTTTGAAACCTCCTCCAACAGGATCGCAGGACACAAACACATCAGAATCCAGGAGAACCTTCACAGCAGACCACAGATACGGAGGTCTGAATGAACCTCTCTGCCAGTACTGCTCAAGCTCGGTCTTACCCTGCACAGTACAAAGATTCATGGAAATCATATCTGCGTATGGTGTGACCTCCGCAATTGACTTCTGCATATCCTCCATAGCCTCGCGTTCTGTTAAGAAAAGCGGCTTCATCATCAGATATGCCTTAATTGATACCCCTGCCTTGTGTGCGATATCTGCCGCACGCTTAAAGTCCTCGAATGTATTACCCTTATCAATCGACTTTTCCCTGATAGCATCATTTGTGGTCTCGAGGCCGATAGCGACAGTTAACGGATGCTCCTGACCGCTATCTAATGTTGAAAGAAGGCGCTCTAAAGCCTCTTCTGTCACATACTCACAGCGGGACTCTGCAACAAGCGGCTTTCCAGCAAAGAAAGTACCGAATGTATCAAGCACCTCAAGCGGCACCTCATTTGGATCAAATACACTGCCGGACGTGAAAATCTTGCCAAGCTCATACTCGTCTGACTTGAAGTTCTCACCAAGCCATGAGACCTGGGCCTTCATGTGCTCTATAAGTTCAGGCTTCTCACTGCAGTCACGGTCGTTTTTGTATCCGCACATACGGCATCTGTTCCAGGAACATCCTCCGGATAAGAAAATCGCCGTTAAAGTTGATTTTACCTCTCCGAAGAATCTGTCCTGACCTTTCCAGGAAGCAAGCGGCTTAATTGGTCTGTTCATTTTCTCTCTCCATATTTTTCCATAACAGCAGTGTAAATTCCTGCCGCAGTATTCAGCTGATCAATTCTGACACGCTCATTTACAGCATGCATGGTCTTTAACTCTCCAGGGCCGTACTCAACTGCCCTAAATCCAGCCAGACGAAGGGCACGGGCATCAGATGCTGCCCACTGAGCCATCGGACGGCAGTTGATGCCGTATGCATCCCCGATGCAGGAGCAGACAGTTTTTACAAGGAACGAGTCAGGCTCTGTCATCGATGCATCGGCTGCTGTTTTGATGCGGAATGCCGCAGTCTTTGGAAGGTGTTCCGAGATTTCCTTTTCGATTTCTGAGCGGGAAACGCCCCAGGGAAGGCGCATATCCATTACAAGACTGCATCTCTGGGCAACTATATTTTCGCGCTCTCCGCCCTCGATGATTCCGGGGTTGTATGCAATCCGGCGGAAAACAGACGAGAAGTCGCCTCCGTAAATCTCCTGAGCCACTGAACAGGAGTGGGCGATTACCTCTTCCATCTGATTCGAAAGCGGATATTCTCTTTCGTGAAGCGTAGATACCCATGCGAGGAACTCTGACGCCTGCATGATAGCACTCGTTCCAAACTGCGGGTAAAGCGAGGAGTGACCTGGATCTCCTGTAAAGTTTACAGTGAAGCGGAAAACTCCTTTTTGTCCGATGCACGGGGCGTGAGCAGGTGTTGGTTCAGCGATTAAACAGTCGCAGGGTTTGATAATCTTCTCTGCTAAGAGCTGACGGGTTCCGTATCTTCCTCCGCCTTCTTCGTCACAGACGAGTGCAACAGAGACCGGAACATCAAGCCCTTTGTCCTGTACTGCGGAAAGTGCAGACATTAGTGCCGCACAGCCGCCTTTCATATCAGCAGAGCCTCTTCCATGGACATAAGTCTCATCAACGAAGCCTGAGTACGGAGGATGATCCCATCCATCAGGGATGGCCGGCACAACATCTATGTGACCAAGGAGAAGGAGGTCTCCTGTCTGGTCACGGGAGTAAACATTTGTTCTGCCGTCTGGGCCGTAGGTGTAGGAGACTGGAATTCCAATACTTTCCAGATAGTCTCCAACGAACTCTGCACAGTCACGGGTATCTCCTGGAGGATTCTCCGTTTTGATTTTGACCATTTCCGAGCAGAGCTTTACAACGTCCATTATTTAGAGTCCTTTTTTGAATTCTGCAAACAGTTTGCCGAGTTTTCCTTCAGGATAGAGACTGCGGAGAAGACCCTGGTTGAACAGGTCATCAGTCATGTCCTGGAAGAACTGCGGCGGAAGCGGTAGTTTGGATGAGCGGTCAAGAACAACGCGGAATCCAACGTATCCTGCATCTTCATCCGGATCGTACTCGAGCTGCCAGAGAATCGGGGTGTTTTCGAATGCTTCCTGGTGGTTGTCGCGAAGCCAGACCATGAACTGCGGGAAGAGTGCGTAGTCTCCGGTTTTTGCGGTGTTGACGCGGTATCTGAGGTATTCTCCGGTCATTGCGCATTTGATTGAGTCAACGCTGTGTGCGAGGGCTGCTAAGGTGTAGTCAAGGTGAGCTACAGCGTCCATCCAGTAGAAGTAAAGGACAGGATCCATCTGGGACGGAGACTCTAAGATGAGGGATTTGTGGTAGAGATACTCCATCTGCGAGTTGTAATCGTTGCGGGGTAACATAGTGTATCTATTTGTTCCGCAACAAAAAAAGGGTTTTCAGTTGGGGAGTTACTTTCTGACTCTCTTCTTCGAAGAGGCTTCGCCCTTCTTTCTCTCGCCTGCGTAGTGGACGCCTTTTCTGCCTGTTCCGTACTTCTCTTTAAGCGCCTTTGCTTTGTCAGGTACAGGGATTCCGGTAGATGTTCCGGCAATCATGCGGCAGAAACTTTCCTGTCCCATAAGCAGGTTGTATGCCTTCTGCTTCTGGTTGTAGCGGACAAGAACCGAATCGACCGCAACAACAGAGCCGTATGATGCAGTGAGAAGTGCTTCGTGTTCAGGCGTTCTGTGGAATGCCGGAAGAGCTAAGTAGCACGGGACAGCTCCAGAACCATCACAGGCAAGGAAGAGGTAGTTTTTCATATCTCCAATGTCATTTGACATCACAGAAACAGTTACGTGGATACGTTTTCCTTCGTGACGTTTAATCTGCGAAAGACGAGCTCTCTTTGCATCAGCCGGAATGCGGTATCCGCATTTTCTGTGTCCATCGATTCTGAAAACCGCGTACGAGAACTTCACATCAGTATTTACAAAGCGGTACTTTTCCTTTTCTCCGCCTAATGCATACATAAGACGTGTCGGCTTGATGTCTGCGTAGGACTTGAATGTCCAGCATGGAGAGACTTTGCACGGGACACCGCGTATGTCATTACACGGAGCATAGATAGTAAGCCCTTTTTCCTTTGCGATGCGGGATATATTACGAAGTGCAGTTGAGTTCTCGAGATCGGCGGGTTCGAGTACGACCAGATTTCCGTCACGGGTTAAGTGCTTTGAAAGCTCAATCAGGAGATTTGCTTTGCCTTCGAGGTCCAGAGATGTCAGTTCGTTGATGATGTTTCCGCAGATGATTAAGTCAAACTCGCCTTCCGGAAGCTCTTTGGTTATATCTAAAGCCTGAGGCTTGTTTGCTTTCGTGTTTCCGCCAAACGACTGAAGCATACGCGGAACAACAAACGAGTATGCCTCGCGATGAGTGTCTGCACGCTCGACTGCTGTAATCTCGGCACTCATCGAAGGAACTGCTGACAAAACACGGGCAATACCAAGGGTTGCGGTTCCAGGCCCTGCTCCGACGTCGAGCACTTTGATGTGCTTTCGAATAAGGCCTGATGTCAAAAGGCCTGCGAAGAACTCGGATACTTCATGCACATAACCTGGCATCTGGTATGCCATGTAAGAGAGGACGCTGTATGCGCCGCGGTAGGCAACAGACTTTTTGTCTCCTTCTTTCCAGTAAGACTCCTTCTGTCCTGCAATTCCTGCGCGAATCTTTTCGAGAACGGATTCATCATTCCATTTCTTGTCGGTAACCTTTTCGATATAGGATAAAGTTACCTGGTTAAGCTTTGGAATACTGCGTTCCGCAAGGAGAGAGGAGATAGATTTCATCTCCTCATCCGTTGGAGTGTATCGCGGATTATCCATAAAAAATCAGTTGTATGGGACGAAACTCATGTCGTCTTCTCTTTCGACATCGAGTTTTGTCCGTTTTGCTTTAGGAGATACAATGCCGGAGTTGCCTGACGGATCTGTGATTTTGAGCGTAAAGGAGAATTCTCCCTCACGTGCCTTATTGATATTTTCCAGAACCTCCATGGCGGCCCGGATTTCATCGCCTTCTGCAGACAGAAGAGCGCTTCTTACAGCACTTTCTGCTCTTGTTAAGACGCCTTCAACATTTGATACAAAGCCGCTGCAGGCAGGTCCCGGCTTGATGTTTAAGCCGAGCTCTTCGATATCAATTTCGCCTGCGGTGCTTCTGACAACACGTGCGTTTAAGTCCTCTACTTCTGTGACATTCATTTCCCAGATGCATGGCTCACGCTCGTTTAAAATCATCGTGTCCACGATGCGGAATCCGCATTCGCATACGCCGCTGATTAGAAGGATGTCGGAAAAATAGGGGATATTTTCCGTGTCATAGATGAACTTTATCTCCTTTCCGCAGTCAGGACACGGGGCTGTTACAATCTGCCGCATTGATTTTAGTATCCGCCAATCTTTTCACGGGAGATGCGAACACCGGTCGGGACAACGATGACATATCTCTGGTCACCAAGACCGATGATGTCGCCGTTTACGTCGCGGGATACTGCGCGTAAGTCACCCATTACTCTGTCGAACATGATTTTGTCGAGCTTGAGTTTGGTGATGTCAACGATTACGATGTTTCCGTTGTAGATTTCGTCCTTGATTGCCGGACAGTCTTTGATGTCGGTGACAGAAGCAACCTTGACGTACATGGTTGCCGGAGCTGCCTCGCCTGCTGCGCCTTCGAATGCCTGAAGGTCAAGTTTCATATATGTTTCTTCGTCGGACTGCTTTTTGTCCTTCGAACCGAATACTCCGTCGAGAAATCCCATATGATAGATAGTTTAGTGAGAGAATTTATATGTTTATCTGTCTGATGTCACTTAGAGCTCAAGATTCCAGAGCTCGTCGCCGATGTAGTGAATGTTTTTAGCGGCTTTTCCTTTCTCAAGCGCGAGGATGCCTTCTGCGTCATACATCGGAATTACAACCGCGAGCGGTTTTCCATGGCTTTCATCAACAGCTAATGCCGGAAGTCCTGCTTTGACGTCTTCTGTTACGTCAACGATTCCAGGCCTCATGATGTCCGCACCATTTACCATGTAAGGTACTGCCCCCATGTCAACGATGATGCGGCGTCCGGAAAATGGTCTCATGACAGCCCCTCTAAGAGTCGGGAACGCCCAGTCATCTTTTTCCATTAAGAGCGGCTTTTTGTCGATGATGTAGATATTGAATTTTGCAGCGGTTTCTGCGATTTCAATCATCTGCGCAGTATAGAGTTTTGCGTCTTCTCCGATGCTTTCAGATAATTTCTGCATTAAGGAGTTGAGCTGACCCTTTTTTATTGCGTGACGCTTTTTAATCGTGAGCTCTACCATAGTGTCTTACTATTGGGCGGGATGGATAATTAAGATGTGGAAATGTGATGTAAAAGAAAACTGTAACAAAACAAATTCAGAAAAAGTGAGCGCTGAGGGTGAGACTTGAACTCACGAGAGACTTTCGCCTCACGGGCTTTCCAGGCCCGCGCCCTACCACTAGACTACCTCAGCCTAAATCGGCATATCATATTGGATGTGCCGACATATTAACTTAGCGAATCGGCTCTGCGAAAACACGCGTTGGAACAGCAACAATTCCATGCTGTCCAACAGGCATTTTATCGGAGTCAAACAGCGCTTTTGAGAGAGCTACGAGTTTTCCAGCCTCCGTTACCAGAACAACACTCTGGTTTGCCTTGAACTTTTCAACAGAAATTACACCCGGAGACGCGAGTGATGCGCCGTGGGCAACAGCGTCTGCCGCACGGTCGCGGATAACTATTTTCGGGATGTCCGAGATTGCTTTTTCAGGCGGGAGAATCATCTGCTCCAAAAGAGCAGTATTGCCGGTTTCAACCGCGTCACGAATTTCGTGAAGGGTGTATGATTCATCTGCAGTAAAGCCCCCGGACATTGTACGGCGCAGTTCAATCATCTGGCCGCCGCATCCAAGTACGTTTCCTATGTGCACACATACGCTTCGAATGTATGTTCCAGCCTCACATCGTATTCTAAGGAGCACTAAACGCCCCTGCATGTCGAGAACCTCTATCCGATAGATTACACGGATTCGAAGCGCGCGCTTAACAGCAGACCTGCGCGGAGGTCTCTGATATACACGGCCCGTGAAACCTTTTACGACGCGCTCGACTGTTTCGCGGTCAACATCTGCATGAAGCCGCATACATGCGATGTACTCTTTTTCGTGCTGGAGAAGAAGAGGCGCTAACTTTACCGCTTTTCCAAGCATGACCACAAGTACGCCGGATACCATCGGGTCAAGAGTGCCGGAATGTCCCACACTGCATCCAAGCATGTCGCCCACCCATGCAGCAACCTGATGACTTGAAGGTCCGCGCGGTTTGTCTACGAGGAGAATCCCCGTGTATCCCATCTCAGAAACGCTCCGTCCAGAGATAGGAGTTTAAGGCGATAAGTGAGCCTTCTACAGAACCGTCGCCGACAACAGACGGAGGACATCCGCCGTACATCATTGCGCTCGCCGTAACGTCTCCGATGGCTATCATAATCATATCTTTTACCTTCGGGAGAGGGGACATCTCAAAGACCTCAGGGCTTGTGAAGAGGACGGCACCGCATCCTTCAAGGTCGAGCGGTTCGTTGGTTGGAGCGAGTTCGAAGCAGGAGAACTCGAACGGAACCCCCCCTGCGCGCTCAATGTCTGATGCGAGCTGAGGATATGTGTAGTCAGCTCTCGGGATTGCGATTTTTCTGCCGCGAATCCATTTTCCAAGATACGGCACTAAATCGCGCGAGTAATAGAACGGGAGCATTTCTGCGGCGAGACCTGCGTTGTGGAGGTCTTTTGCAGTCTGTGGACCGTTTGCAATCATACGGACTTTTGTTGCAAGACGCGGGTCAACTAAAGCTCCAAGCTTCTCTGCGGCAAGGGCGCTTGGGAAGAAAATAGCGTCAAACTCGTGGTTATTTGCGGCTGTGACGAACTTTTCGATTTCGTCTGAGTGTTCGTGATACCTTGCAGGGGCTACCAGTTTTGCTTTGTGATTGTACTTTTCACAAATTGCCTCGTCTTCCACAGCTCCGGCATGCTGAGTGATGGCGATTAACATAAGAGAAGTATTGACGTGCCAAATTAAATAACCGACGCATGCGTATGAGTGTAGTATGCTGTCTCTCCTGCTTGGAACACTCGCAGGCGTTATCTTAGGCACTCTATCCGGACTGATTCCGGGGCTTCATACGAATACGTTTGCCGCGGTGATATCTGCCGCGTCAGTCCCGCTCGCCATGGTGTTTGGAGCGGAGGGGATCTGCTGTCTTCTTGTTTCGTGCATGATTGTGCACACATTTTTAGATGCGGTACCTTCGACATTTATCGGAGTTCCTGATGCAGACACAGTGCTTTCAGTTCTCCCGGCACACCGGCTCTATCTTTCAGGAAAAGGAGAAGAGGCAGTCCGGCTTTCCGCGCTTGGAAGCCTTTGGGGTTTTGTGTATGCGATGCCTCTTTTTGCGGCGTTTTATTTTGTTCTGCCAATGTTTCAGAATGAAATCGACTGGGCGATTGGTCTTGTGATTCTAACCGCGGCAGGTCTTTTGATTGTGTTTTCAAAGACACCTTTCTGGGCTCTTCTGATGTTTCTGGCATCAGGACTTCTTGGAGTATTTTCGATGCGGTTTTCTTACTTTTCGTTTGGGGTTTTCGGTGCAGGAGAGGTCCTGCTTCCGCTATTAACAGGACTTTTTGGAATTCCTGTTCTTCTGCATGCTCTAAGGGCTGAACCTGCATATGCTGAACAGAGTTTTTCAGGGCTTTTTGTGTCAAGGAAAGATACAGTATGGAACACAATCAAGGGAACTTTTGCCGGCGCAATTGTCGGTTGGCTTCCCGGATTTTCGAGCGGAACAGCAAATGCCCTTCTCGCGTTTCATAGAAGCGGAGATTATGAGTCAAATCCGCGCGGATATCTGCTCTCAACATCCGCCGCGAACACAGCAAACGCTGTTTTAGGGCTTGCCGCGCTGTATGCTGTAGGCAGAATGCGTTCCGGAGCTTTGGCAGCTGTTGCAGAGTTTCCTCTTCCAAATATATTCATGCTTTTAGCCGCTGCCGGAGCATCGGCCGCCGCCGCATATATGCTGACTGTTCTTTTCGCAAAGACAGGTAAGTATATCGCAAAAGTGAATCAGAAGATGCTTTCTGCATCTGTTCTGATATTTCTGATTATTTTAACCGCAGTGTTTTGCGGGCCTTTCGGGATGATGATTCTAATCCTTTCAACAGCAGTCGGATGGATTCCGGGAAAGCTTGGATTCCCGAGACTCTACTGTATGGGAGCTGTTATGCTTCCTGTAATGCTGTTCTCTTTCGGGCTTTTACAGCTTTGATTCAACAACGCCGCGGCTGTCCTGATACTGTCCGTTGTATGCAGACTCGACCTTTCCTTCGACTGTATGAATCAGCATCTGCACAACACGCATTCCCTTTGTAACCTCGATGTCTTCAGGGCCGTTGTTTACCATGCAGAGTGTGAGATTGCCGCGAAATCCCGGGTCAATGTATCCTGCGCCTAATGTAACACCTTTTCTTCCAAAGGATGAGCGGCCCCAAAGCGTTGCGCAGAGATCATCTGGAAGAGATACAAACTCCATTGTTGGAACAAGAGTTAGTTCTCCTTTTTTGATTACGATGTCTTCTGCACTTCTAAGATCATATGAAGACGGCTGAAGAGATTCTTCTGCGAACGGTTCGATTCCAAGAGTTCCGTTCTCAAGCCTTGTGCGGATTACAGATGAAGATAAAACCATACATAAAATTACGCGCACCTTCGTATTAAATCAACAGGGGTTAAAAAGAAGAAGAACATACATATATTACAACGGACTTGTGGGGTAGTGGATATCCTTTCGGGCTTCGAACCCGAAGAACCGGGTTCGATCCCCGGCAGGTCCACTCAAAGGCGCACACAAATACGCCTTTTTTGGGACTTTTTTTTGAAGAGCGGAATCCGGCCGTTTTACGGGCGGCAATTCCCCAGTAAAATCAGAATATATTTATGTTGAGGAATGAAACTCTTAAAATGAGGTGTAAAGAACTATGACTTACGGAATTGAATTTGTTCCAGGAAACATTAATGTTAAGAAAGTCGTCGAGTACTGTAAGCTCGCAGAGAACAAGGACATCGACTACGCCTGGATCACTAACCACTACAACAACAGACACTGCTATGCAGTCTTAACCGCAGTCGCACAGGCAACCACCACCATGAAGATGGGTCCGGGAATCATGAACGCATTCACCGACACCCCAGCAGCAATGGCATCCTTCGCCTGTACCCTCAATGAGATCTCCGACGGCCGTGCAACTCTCGGTATCGGCCCAGGTGACCTCTCCACTCTTCCAAAGCTCTGCATCAACCCAGAGAAGCCAGTCGGAAGACTCGGTGACGCAATCGACACCATCCGTGAACTCACCACTGGTGCAGAAGTCAAGAAGTCCGGCAAGGCATTCTTCGACTACGACGGTGCAAAGCTGACCGGTGTTACTCTCCCAGGAAAGAAGGGTATCCCAATCTACGTCGGTGCACAGGGTCCGAAAGTACTCGAGCTCGCAGGTCTTAAGGGAGACGGAGCACTTATCAACGCATCCAACCCGAAGGACTTCGAAGTTGCAATCCCAATCATCAAGGCAGCATGTGAATCTGTCGGAAAGAAGGGATTCGACGTCGGTGCATACACTGCACTCTCCATCGACAAGGACGAGAAGAAGGCAAAGAAGGCAGCAAAGATCGTTTCCGCATTCATTGCAGCAGGATCTCCAGAAGCACTTCTCCAGCGCCACGGTCTCGACCTCAACAACGTTGCAAAGATCAAGGACGCACTCGCACGCTTCGACTTCAAGTCTGTCAACGAGCTCGTCACTGATGCAGAACTCAACGCATTCACCATCTGCGGTACCCCAGACACCATCCGCCAGAAGTGTGAAGACTTAACCGCAGCCGGCGTTACCCAGATCATCTTCGGTTCCCCACTTGGACCGGACATGACCAACTCTATCCGCCTGCTCGGAAAGATTATGTAAATTGGGGAAACCCATTTACACAATATTTTCCAGCTCTTTTCTGCCGCTTTCTAAAGTGCTTTTGTATTCTCTGACAGATAGTCAGATATGGTAACTCCCGATACATTACTGTACAGCAGTATTGTTCTTTTAGTTGGACTTGTGGTGATATTTGCGACATATGCCGCAAAGAGGATTCTCTATTCCAAAACAAAAGGTGTATCAAAGGCGGTTGTAAAGGCCCTTTACGCCCCGCTTATGGTTTGTACTGGTCTGGTTACTGCATACAGTATTGTATCAGTTATATTTTCTGAGTATATTTCGCTCGAGGACAGATATTTTTCAGCAGTCAGCATAATTCTTGCAACATGGGCA
The DNA here is from genome assembly GCA_017387505.1 of Methanocorpusculum sp. Classification (GTDB taxonomy): domain Archaea; phylum Halobacteriota; class Methanomicrobia; order Methanomicrobiales; family Methanocorpusculaceae; genus Methanocorpusculum. Next base: position 343,938 of record JAFOFB010000015.1, on the reverse strand, counting down.
GTGTATCGCGTTGTAATATTCTTAATTGACCATGCAATGCCGCCAGGCCGTGATAAAACAAAAAAGATAGCCCCTATTACAAAGTTCGCGGCAGAGATTGTTATCTGGGCCGCAGGTATATTTACGGTTCTTTCAACGCTTAAGGTCGATATTTCCCCGCTTCTTGCAAGCGCCGGTGTTTTAGGAATTGCGGCAGCTTTGGCAGCACAGGATTTGCTTGGAAATATCTTCGGAGGTATTGTGCTCTATACAGACTGGCCGTTTACTGAAGGAGACTGGGTGTATCTAAGCAACACTTACGGGCGCGTGGTGCACGTTGGGCTTCGAAGCACACGCATCATGACTGAAGACAGTCAGATGATGATTATTCCAAACTCCACAATCTCGAATAATATCATCATGAACTACTCAAAACCGACTGAAGTACTCCTAATCCGTGAGAATGTCGGTGTTGCATACGGCTCAGATATTTCTCTTGTAAAACAGTCCCTGCATGATGCTGTGACTTCAGCGATAGGGAAGTCAAAGGATGTATCCCAGGCGATAGAAACCGAGGTTGACTTTATGGAGTTTGGAGATTCAGCACTTATATTTGAGGTTACATTTGGCGCTGCATCAACCCGTGTACGACGCGACGCAGCAGATGCTGTAAACTGTGAGATTGACCGTATTTTCCGCGAGAGAGGCATTGAGATTCCATTCCCGCAGAGAGTGATCAGAATGGTAAAAGAGTGAAAAGAGATTATTTGTACTTGAACCAGCGTCCCTTTTCGTCGTACTCGCCGTCCTCTTCTTGTGCTCTGTGGTATGCTGAACCATTGTAGACCGTAAGCATGCGCTTGAAGAAGTAGGTCTTGAACGAAACAAAGAACAGAACAAACACGAGAGCTGTCACTGCAAGAGAGATGACAGTGGCAAAGATAACCTCAGGAGTTAATACAAGAGCAGTCAGCTCTTCAAGAGGCATAGATGCAACAGCCTCCTCTGTTAGTTCAGTCAAAGGCATGAGTGCTTCGAATCCGACAAAGCTCATGACAAGCGACATGAAAAACGATGCGAAGAAGAGCAGTGCGATGTTCATCAGATAGAATGCAGTAATCGAGAAGGAACCGGCAGACACCCGCTTTGCACTGTCTTTTACTGCCTGCCCCATAGTTAAGTTGTGACGGATTGCAGTGATATCTGCGAAGTAGCAGAAGAACACGAGAGGGATTACAACAAAGAGACTGACGTATAATGCCATCTCCGGAGACACTCCGAAGATAAGCAGGAGTGACGTTGCCAGATTCATTAAAAACCAGGTCAGGAGAACGAGCAGAATGTTCGGGAAAAGACAGCGGCGGAAACCGTATCTGGCATATATCTTGAATGCCCCCTTCTTCTTGTTGTTATCGATTAAAACACCATAAGTTCCGGCCAGAATATACGGGAAAGCGAAGAAGAAGATAACCATCACAGCAAGGCCTGCTACTTCGCTTACTGTAAATGCCAGATAGTAGGTCAAAAGGATGGCAAGAGCTGCAAAGATACCTGATATCCAGACATGCGGCATCTTTCCATAGGCTTTTACTGCCTGAGCTAAGGATGTAAAGACCATTTACTCACCGGTTCCTCGGCATAGCCACGAACTCTCTAACCTGCAGGTCAAAGAAGGATGCAGTGTGGGACGGGAGGATGACAAGAACAGTGTCTGCTCCTTCTGCAGTACCTCCGACAGCAACAACCTCGCGGTCGACAGGAATTGCTCCCTGATCTGCGGCGATTAAGACGCACTCAACAGCCACCTTCATACCAATGCCGACAGTACGGCGGAAGGCTTCAGCGATGGCTTCTGTTCTTGATGCTCCGCCAAGTCTTCTCGAAATCGCACGCTCCATGCCGGATAACGCGTGAGTACCTGTTACAATGCTGACACCTTCTTTCTTCAGCTCTTCAGCCAGTTACAAATCAAATTCCCAGATTCCCGGACCTTCGAAACCTACAGCATGAGTTACAACAACCAGGTGCAGACCTTCGCGGCGGCAGACTTCCTGAAAGATGCGGGCAGTGTATCCGCTGCACGATGCGATTACGACATCAGAAATTCCAAGTTCCTTTGCGCGTGCTGCCGCAAGCTCTGCACAGTCTTTTGTATTCTCCTTTCCCTGAGCTGAAAAATATGTAATGGATTTTTCTGTTTTCATGATTATTCTCTCTTCACCGCAAAGTTCACAAACTCAGTGAAAACATAGTCTGAGACTTCAATATTTTTAACAATTGCACGCGGACATGAGTAGGTCATTGACAGGAACTTCTCAATAATAGCCCCCTCACCCGTCACAAGAGCGCGAACCCTTCCGTCTGAAAGGTTTTCTACTTCTCCAGTAAGCCCCACGCTGTCTGCAGTTTTTTTAACGCATGAACGAAAGCCGACTTTCTGTACTTTTCCAGAGAAGAGAATTTCGACGGTTTTTATCATAGTAGTCCAGTCCTTTGGTCTCCTTAAGTATTGGATGTGATAATTTAATAAGTAGTTGAGAGGAGAAAAATACCTAAATCATAAGTGAGTATAGTTTAGTTATGAATATCAGCCGAAAGCATGTTTTTGCAGTCTTAACAGCGGCTGTACTTGTCGCATCCATATTCGGTGCCGGATGCATCAGCACACTAAACCCGCTCCCGCACGAGGTGATGGTTCGGGAGAATGTGATTGCTGTTGACCCTGAATATGTTCCGTCATCGCTTATCATGTCTCTTCTGCTTAATCCGAACGGATACGAGACAAGCCTCTTTGACGCGATTGATGAGTTCCTGCCGCGTGAAAATCCGGTGATTGAAGTGGGCGCAGGACTCGGAGTGGTATCCGCGTATGTAAACGACAGGATTTTTATCAAGAATGAGCATATCGCGTTAGAGCCGAATCCATACTATACAACTCTCCTGAAAGAGACAAAAAAGATAAACAATCTTGGAACACGCTTTGTTCAGGGGGCAATATATTATGAATCCTCACTTTCGCCGTATGTACTGGCCAAAAACAGCGCGGAAGGCAGCACAGCAGTATATACATCAGTGTACTCTTCAGACTCAGTCACTGAACTGCAGATGGAAGTTCAGTCGTTGACATTATCAGAAGTTATCCGCGATTCAGCCTTTGTGGATAAATCAAATATCACATTAATTGTGGATGCTGACGGGGTGTTTGAGGATATTCTGGATAATGAGCCGGCACTTAGAGATTCGGTCTCTGTTATATTCGCAACTGTTCTTGATGATGCAGAAATCTTTGATATCAAAATAAAAGCAGAAGCCGCAGGATACACTCTTGTGAATATGCCGACAGCAGATGAAGGAGGTCTTACCGCCTTAGTCTTTAAGAGGGTATAACCCTCATCTTTTTTCCTGTATAGATAGGTTTATCTCCTGTCGTGCTGAATAAATAATCAGCGCTTTTATCGTTCGTTCGAACGGGTTTTGTAAACCATATTTCTTAGCGTATCCTTCTTGAGGTTTCTCATGACACAGGTAAATCAGGACGTAAAATCAGGAACTACAACCGTAGGTATCGCATTCGATAACGGAGTTGTCCTTGCCACTGAACGCCGGGCAACCATGGGTAACTTAATTGCAAGCAAAAAAGCAAAGAAAGTCCACGCCATCTCCCAGAATATCGGTATGACCATCGCCGGAACAGTCGGAGATGCACAGCGCCTCATCCGTATCATCAATGTAGAAGCCTCTCTCTACGAACTCCGCCACGGACATCCGATCAGTGTTGGAGCTGTATCTACTGTACTTTCCAACTACTTAAATGACAACCGCTTTACCCCGTACAGCGTTCAGCTCGTTGTCGGAGGAGTTGATGCAAACGGTTCATCCCTCTACTCCGTTGATGCTGCAGGAGGAGCAACACTCGAAGAGAACTTCGTCTCTACAGGTTCCGGCTCCTTTACCGCATACGGTGTATTAGAAGACCGCTTTGTACCAAACATGACAAAAGACGATGCAGTCCGCCTCGCTGTCCACGCACTTCGCGCAGCCATGCGCCGCGACGCAGCATCCGGTGAAGGCTATAATGTTGCAGTCATTACCAAAGACAAATTTGAATATATTGATGAGGATACCATAGCCGGCTACTTGCAGCCGGCACACGCCTAATCTTTTTTGGAACGATTTTTATGCAGGTTGAAGACAGACTGAAAGAACTTAAAGAAACCATCAACAAAAAAGTCCCGCGCGGTGTTGAAGTCACCGATGTCGAATTCGAAGGGCCTGAGATGGTTATCTACACCGACAATCCGGAGAAGTTCGCAGCCGAACAGGATTTAATCAAAACACTCGCACGAGACCTTCGAAAACGTATCGTGGTCCGCCCGAATATCTTAGGAGACACTGAGATTGCCTATGACATGGTCAAAAAGGTCGTCCCGGAAGGAGCAGGAATCACTGATATCTTCTTCGATACTGATACCGGCGAGATGCTTATCGAAGCAGAAAAACCGGGAGTGGTTATTGGTAAGAATGGAGCAACCCTTCGCGACATCACCATGAAAACCGGATGGACACCAAGAGTTGTCAGAACTCCGCCGATTCCATCCATGACCATCAAGCAGGTCAGACAGTACCTCCGCGAAGCACGTGACGAGAGAAAAGAGTTCCTCCGACGTTGCGGAAGAAGAATCCACCGCGATTCCTTATACACCGGACGCGACCGTGACCAGTGGCTTAGAGTTACCACCCTTGGATGCTGCCGCCAGGTCGGACGTGCCGCATTCCTCTTAACTACCCCGCAGAGCAAAGTCTTAATCGACTGCGGAGAGTCTCCGGGAGCAACTGGTGCAGCATCTTCTCCGTATCTTCACGTTCCGGAAATCTATCCATTCTCCACTCTTGACGCAGTCGTCTTAACCCACGCACACTTAGACCACACCGCATACGTACCGCTTCTGTACAGATACGGATACGACGGACCGGTTTACACAACGCCTGCAACCCGTGACTTAGCAGCCATGCTTCAGCTCGACTACCTTGATGTCAACAACAAGGAAGACAAAGCACCGCCGTACTCCTCCAACGAGGTTCGCGAGTTTGTGAAGCACACCATCACCTTAGGATACGGTGATGTAACAGATATCGCACCGGACTTAAAGCTCACTCTCCACAACGCAGGACACATCTTAGGCTCTGCAATCGCTCACTTCAATGTCGGAAACGGTCTCTACAATATCGCATTCACCGGTGACTTATACTACGCAAAGAGCAGACTGTTCAACCCGGCAGTCTCACAGTTCCCAAGACTTGAAGCACTTGTAATGGAATCCACCTATGGCGGTTCCGAGGACTTCTCTCCGTCCAGAGCCGATGCAGAAGCACACCTTTGCGAAGTCATCAGCGAGACTTTATCCCGCGGCGGAAAGGCATTAATTCCGGCATTCGCTGTCGGACGTTCCCAGGAGCTTATGCTCGCATTAGAGGAAGGTATCAGAAACAAGAAGCTTCCGGCATGTAAGATTTACTTAGACGGTATGATTAAGGAAGCAACAGCAATGCACACTGCATATCCTGAGTACCTGAATAATGACTTAAGAAACCAGATCTTCCGCGATAACTACAACCCGTTCCTTGCCGAGTGCTTCGAGCAGGTTGACTCATACGAGAAGCGTCAGGAGGTTATCTTCTCCAAGGACCCATGCGTTATCATCTCAACATCCGGTATGTTAAACGGCGGACCAGTCCTCGATTACCTCTCGAACCTTGCAGAGTCTGAGAAGAACACTTTAATCTTCGTCGGTTACCAGGCAGACGGAACCTACGGACGCCGCATCCAGAAGGGATGGCGTGAGGTCCCGATGGGTAAGAAGGACAGTATCATTATCAATATGGAAGTCCAGACCGTCGAAGGTTTCTCCGGTCACGCAGACAGAAAACAGCTCATGAACTATGTGCAGTACGTTCAGCCGAAGCCGGAGCGTGTTTTTACAATCCACGGTGAAGAGTCCAAAACCATCAACCTTGCAAGTTCCATCTACAAGAAATACCACATCCAGACTGTGTCTCCGCAGAACTTAGAGACATACCGTCTGGTGTAAATTTTATTTTACCTGATGTTCATGGGACACAAGTCCCATTTTTTTGAAAACAGAAAGAATCTCTTCTGTCGGCTCTTCTTCGCGGAAGAACAGGTGGCTTTTACAGTCACAGTCAGAGCAGCCAAAGTTTTCCACGCAGTCGCCGCTGATGCCTGAGGCTAATATGCATTCAAGTCTGTCTCCGGTTTCTGCGCAGATGGTTTTTTCAAGAACTGCTTCTTCCATTAGATAGTCGATATGCCATTTGGCTTTTCTGTATCTCTCACGGTAAAAACGAATGTGGCGGGATACGCGGGAAAGCCCTCCAGAGCCTAAGGCTGAGCCTGCGTAAATGTAGTAACCAGGTTTGAAGGAGATGATACCTAATGCTCCGATTCGGATTTCTTTTGGTTCAGTGAGGCGGAGGATTAGGGTGTAGATTCCTTTTTGCATGTCAGATGAGATTTCTCTTCGAAAGCATCACATGTGCCTTTGCACCTGCTTCGACAGGTTCACCATGTCCGCTCCAGAGTGATTCTACCGGAAGCTCTGCCATGCAGGATACTGAGTTTCGAAGGTCACTGATGCTTCCAGTCGGAAAGTCATATCTGCCGTATGAGCCTTCGGGGAAGATAGTATCTCCTGCGATTAAGATGCCGTCTTCTTCGCGGAAGAGGCAGATGCTGCCGCCAGTGTGTCCCGGAGTATGGAAAACAGTAAAGCCGTCGATTACATCACCGTCTTTTAACGGCTCGGCGTTGATTGGAATCTGCGGAGAGCCGAAGTGTGTTGAAAGGGACAGCGATGAATCGGTTAGGAATGGGAGTTCATGTTCTCCGATGTAGATTTTAGCTCCGGTGAGTTTTGCAATCTCATTTGCGTTGACTGTGTGGTCGAAGTGACCGTGAGTTAAGACGATATTTTTTATCTGGTCTTTGTATGGAATGATTCTTTCCGGGTCGATTCCGGCGTCGATTAGGGTGTGGTTGACGAGGTATGAATTAGCCTGCCAGAAACGGCCTTCGATTGTTATTGGATTGCTCATGGGTGTATGGATATATGGGTGCGGATTAGGGAAAGAGGTTTTGGGGCATGAGTGGTTGTGAAAATGAGTAATGAGGATATTGATATTTGAAAAGTGAGAGGGGTTGTTCTCTCACTTTTCTATCAGCATTCTGATAAGATATTCTTCTATCATTAAGCAGATGCAAAGCAGCCAGTATAGGAAATACTGAACCGGCTCTTCACAGATGAAGTCCTGGATTTTCTCCCGGAGCTTTTGTTTGTGTTTATGCTCCTGCCTCTTCTCCGCCGAAGATGGCAACGGTATCTGCCCAGGTTTCGATTGCTTCGATGGTTGCATCTTCTGCAAATCCGGTGACATGGATGTATTCGCGGGTGAATGTGATGATGAAGGTATCTTCTTCTCTTTCGCAGGAGTATTTGACACTCCAGGTGTCATCTTCGGAATCGCGGGAGGCAGACCCTCCAACTCCTGCTACAGTTTCAGCGGCTTCAGTTCCGGTAAGAAGAGATGCCATGTCGTTGTATGCAGTTTTGTCTGCTGCGTAGCAGTTGATGTAACCTTTGTCATCTCCTGCGGCATCGAAGTACTCGACCTTTACCTTGTAAGAGGAAGTGGATGCAGCTTTTCTGGTTATGGCCATACTTTCGTCTGCAAGGAAGTTTGCAATTCCTGCCTCAAAGTCGTCGATGTTTTCGATTTTGTTGTAGGTTCTTTTGGCGGTTCTGGATTTTGCGGTTTCAACAAAGTTAGATGTCATGGTTTTCTCCGTCTGGACAGAGATGTCTGTCCAGTTTTGGTTTTCGAGAAGGAGAAGATACAGAGAAAAAAAGCAGTTAGAGAGAGCAGTTGCTTTTCTTCTCTACTCTCTCTTCTCTGATTATCTATTGCATTTTGTCTGATATAAATAGGTAGGAGGTCTGGGCGATTTTTGTGGAAAAATAGATTTGAGACTCTTTTTCAGAGTCTCAGGCGCTGTTTTGTTTCAGCCCCTATCAGGTAATACTTGGCTTTTAGACCATGGTGATGCATGGCATTTCTAACAGAGTCCAATGAGCATCCAAGTCTTCTGGAGATTCGAAGCGGAGTACCTTCTTCATCAATTAAGGTTTGGAGTTTTCTTCGGTCTGCAAGTTCTTCGATGTCGCGCCATGTTTTCATGATGTATCCTTCTCCTGTACAACCCAGTCGGTCGTTTTCATCCGTGTTTCGATGAGTTCTGCGGCATCTTCTGCAAGCATGGTGCGTGCAACATCACCTACCGTCACGTATTCGAAGTTACGGATTTCTTTGTCCCCTATTTTTTCTTTGACGAGGTCATAGAGCGTTTTCTTTCCAAGAATCTTTGCAGCATCCGATGCTTTTACGCTTACAAGCTCTTCGAACAGTTCCGGATATTTCTGACGCATGAGAGAGATGTTTACACGGCTTTCCGGGCGTTCGATTGAGATGATTTCATAGAGTTTAGAGGCGGTGTTTTGTTCGATGAGTGAAGAAATTTCCTTTCTGTACTCTTCGTTTATGAAACCTGCAATCCATCGGGCTGCTTCCCTGCATTGATAGAGCCAGTATGCTCTTTCATGGCTTGAGAGTGCCGGACAAGGATATTTTGAGGTTATGGCATCCAGGAAATCCTGCGGTGTATGATACCACATAAGGTTGTCAGAGGCATTGACTGCTTCAAGATTTTCAGGTGTTATTTGTTCTGTGTTCATACGTCACCTCTGATGATACAGCGTACAGTTGTCATTGTTATGTTGTAACGCCTGGCAATCTGTAAGAGAGATGTTCCGTTTGAGGCTTCTTTTCGTATACGGCTTTGGATGTCTGGATTTATTTGTGAAGCTTCTTCTTTGGCACGCTCCAGATTTTGTTCACGCGGCGGGTTTGTTTTGTACCGCTGATAGGTTACAATCCTGCGAATGGTGGTTTCTGATACACCGTATTGTTCTGCAAGTGTGCGTCTTGAGTATCCTTCTTTGTGCAGCTTTCGAATTTCTTCGGCATCAGCGAAGGTTAGTGCAAGGCTGCTTCGTGCAGTGTTGTCATGTCCTGTTATCAGCTGGAGGTTTTGAAGGCGGTTGTCCTCTTTGTTTCCGTTGATGTGGTCTATCTGGTATTCGGCATCAGGGATTCCATGAGCTGCTATCCAGATGATTCGATGAACCCGAAAGATTTGTTTGTGGTCGGTTACGGTTAAATATCCGTTTCTTTTGGGTGATTCTTTGAGGTTTGCTTTTTTGACCGTTGAGTACACGTGTCCAGTGTCAAGTGACGGGCGCCATATGCCGCGATCGATTCTGCGCTGGATTTCAGCATCGTTTTTTCGGCAGTAGTGTTCGGTTGTGAGAATGGTGTTCTCCTGTGTCTCCGAAGAATGGGTTGGATTTTGCGTCATTGTTTTTCCTCCATGATAGAGAGGAATGCAAGTTCTGCTCCCTGCAGGAAGATTTCATCAGTCCTGAAGGTGACAGATATTTCAGCAATTAGTGCCTGAATGCCTTTCATGCATGCTGAAAAATGGCTTTGGTCAGATGCGGTTTCGAAACATTTTCTGCATGCAAGGATGAGTTCAGTGCGGTACTGTTCGTTTGTTTGTATGCTGTATCTTTTGGGGTGCGTGGAGTCTGCATAGATTGCAGGGTTGTCTGCATTTTGCGGAGGTGTTGGTATATTCATGATTTTATGTCCGATATTTTGTTTGGCGGTGATATTCAGGGTTTTATTCCTGATTTGTTCTGTATTCCATCTGTTCTTCCCTGTAGCGGATAAGTTCAGTTCTGTTTACGGCGTCGAATGCAGTGTATGCTTCTTTCAAATCGCTTTCGGTTACCCAGATTCCGGTTTGTTCGCGGTAGATGTCTCTTATGTCTTTCCAGGTACTGGTAAAGGCGATGTCTTTTCCTTTCATGGCGATTACAGGAAACAGGTTTTCACGAATTATGGTCTGCAGGTCTGATAAGATCTGTTCTTCTGAGATTTTAGGAACTGATTTTTCCATCCAGATTTTGAGTGAATCCGGAAGGGTTGGCAGATGTTGAGATAGGCCGGATTGTCCTTGAATGGTGCTGGTTTGGTTTGTGGTCTCATCAGCTAAGGTTCCAAGCAGAACTGCATATGAAACTGCAGTGAAGAATTCAGCACGGGAGGCATATCCGAGGCGGTGTATTCTGCGGTCTAGTTTTTCTATCAGTCCGGCATCTAGCCGGAAGTAGAACATTGGTTTGTCTGTATTTTTGCTCACATTTTACTGTATCCTATGGTGGTTGGTATTTCCTGCTGCCTGATATATGCAGCCGGTTTTTTTCTGTCTCAATGCAGGATTTAGAGTGTCTCTGCATCTCGACAAAACAGCATGTGTTTTGCGACATATTTTAATATTTTCAATCATAATTTTGCAAAATAATCAATATTTTGTTGATTTTAAGAATATAATGTCTTGCGAATATACGCGGAAGTTATGTAAATTCGTTATTTTGATTCGTCATTTTAGGAAAGAAAAAACTGCCGCGCATGCAAAGACGTTTTTCTGCAATTGCGGGGCTTATAGTGTGCTCAGGTATGGTGTGTACCCGGCAAGGTCAGAAAAGAGCTTGGAGGTTTTGTGGATTTTATGTTAGCATGAAGGAAAAATAGGTGTGAGAGATGATATTGGTTTTGGTATGAAAGGCTTTGCTCCATTTTCACAGCACAAACACTGCCATACATTTTGTAGTTTGGAGTGGTTTCCCCTGTCATTATATACCATTAAACCACAGACAACACAAACTAAGTAACTCGTCGCTGCTCCGTAGTAGCGTCTGTGTGGTTTGTGGCTTTTTCTCACTGATTTATAGCCTTAAAAAACACAGTAATTCTATTTTGGAGCAAAGCCGGTGTGAAAATCTGTTTTAGATTCTATTTATCATCTACAACATTTCTCATCTCAGAGATGAGTTCATCAACTGTTGTTGCCGGAACCATAATTGATGGTTTTTTGATTCCAGCACTATTATGTTCTTTTCTTTTTTGTTCTGCTCTCATAATTGCTTTTGTTTCATCACCAAACTGAGTTAATCGTTTGTAGATTTCGTCATCATTTTTCCTGTATGGAATATTTGTCATTTGTTTGAAGAGTTCTTTGAATGCATCTGTTGCCTGTTCTGCAGAGGTATGTGTTTTGATATTTTCAAAGTATGCCGAGAACCAGATTTCAATACACGGATTTGACCATGCAACTTTTATGTCATTTTTCTTTGCTTCAGTGATTATTTTGTCGAATACTGGAACTTCATCACGGTCAAGTAAAATCCAGATGTGGCGCTGATATTTTGGATCGATATTTGCCAGGCGTTTGCATTCACCTATGAGTTTATTCTGGCTGTTTTCCTGACATACTTTTATAGATATGCGATGCTGAGCATTTTGCGGGAGGGATTTTTGGAATACTTTGATATAATTTTGCTCGGTCTGCTTTGCATCAGTTACGATTAGGAAGTATTCAGTATTTCTTGTGTTTAGTCTGCCTGTCCTTACATCACGTGGTATCCGTTTTGCATTACGTATTTCACGCGGCATGGATATTTATCCCTCCGGCTGTGATGATTTTCAGATCAGGGATTCCTCCATATTTTCCAAGGAGATAGTTTTTGGCGTAGTTCTCATCTTTTCTGATTTTTTCATTGTCTTCACCTTTGAAGTCTACCAGAGAGTAGAGTTTTGATGTTTCATCTTCTTCTTTTTCAACGAACCATATCTCATCTCTTCTGAGAAGCGAGTTTTCGAGCTGTGTTGTGTCATGTGTTGTGAAGATGAGTTGGGCATTATTTGGATTTCTTTCCGGGTCAAGGAATGTTTGTATGAAGTTTCTAACGAGAAGCGGGTGCAGTCTGGCATTGAGTTCATCAATGAAGAGAATGCTTCCGTTCGCAATCGTCCTTTGAAGCGGCGAATACATAGAAAACATCTTTTGTGTTCCGGCAGATTCGAGACCAAGTGGAAGGTTTACTGCATCTCCTGTGTCATTTGTTTTATGGATTGCCCAGACTTTGAATAGTTTTTCTGAGTCATCTTCTGAAGTATTTACTTCCTCTACTGCGAAGTCAACAATACTTTTATCGAATGCTGCAAGATACGAAGCTACATCTTTTCTAACCTCTGGTTTTTCAGAGAATTCTACTGGTAGTTGTTTTGACAGGAGTAGATTCTCTATCGGGTCTCCGAAGTTGAGGAATGTAATCTGACCAAACCAGTTGTAGATTTTTTCAAGTATGTCTACTTTGAGTTTTGCTCCAAGTGATACAATGAGTGTTTCTTTGTTTAGTGATATTCTGATGTTTTCCTGCAATCTTTTTGGAAGTTTTTGCAGGTTTAATTCTTTGTTTTCTTCGCGATAGAAGATTGTTCTGTATTCCGGTCTACTTTTTGCTTTTCTGTTGAGCCATTCTTCTGTGATTCCATCTTTAGTTAAACAGAATCCGTAGTTGTAGGTAATCCCGTCATTTTTGTCGATGAAGTATACTTCAAATGAGGAATCACGGTTTTTTGACTCTGTATCGAATAGGAATGGTTCCGGTTTTTTGTATTCATTTATTTTGTCTGCAGTGTTGTCTCCTCCAAATCCAAATGAGTGGAGGACATAGTAGGCCATGTATTGGAATGCGGCATAAATGTTTGTTTTCCCACTGGCATTTGCTCCATAAATTGCAGATGTTTTGAGGACTTTTTCTTTTCCAATTTCTGTTATGTGGTGCTGATGTTCTGTGACTTTTGTTGCAGAGAGGTCAAGTATGGTGTCATCACGAAATGATTTGTAGTTACTGAATCTGAACTGAATTAACATGGGCTTTCCTTTATGTATTGTTGGGGTTATTGTGGGTTAGTATGACCATTTGCATATATAACTGAGATTTATTCTCAGATAAATATATGTGTTGAGATTCTGTTTTGGGTTTTTGAATTCAAATGTTACATTAGTGATTTATCTGAAAATATCTATTCTTGGATGAGATGATGGTTTGATGAGATATAGATGTTTTGGAGGATTTGGAGATTTCATGACGGACCGGAATCATGACTGAATGATATTTTAGATTTACAATCATCCATCATCTGTCACCAGTGTCTGGAGATTTTTGGATAGGCCGGGTGTAGTGAGTAATTAGCGGAGATAATAGAGATGGAATCGATGGTAATAAGAGAGATAGTGAGGCAGATGGCAGGCGCAGGTTGTGATGCTGATGGATGAATGGGCAAAAAAAGGAGGTTTACTTACATCCTGTTATCTAAACAACAGGAAGAGTGACTCCGGAGGAGAGATGAGTCTTGAAAGGAAGAGTTTCTCCGGTTGGTGTGCTGTTTTTTTGATGGGGTGTGGGTGATGGATGATGGATGATTGGTTGTGTGGGATAATATAAAAAAAAAGATTAATTTGAAAGAACAGATTTGTCTTTCGATAAACAGAATGATAAAGTGTATGTATAACCAACCCTTGGATTAGGAATTGTCCATACAAGCCCATTTTGTTTCCTTCTTGGGATGATGTGCATATCTGAAAGCATGGTTTTGTAATTTTTCATATTCTGTCTTCCACCATCCCTTATTTCAAACATAAATTCACCAGATGAATTACAATGCGGGTTGATTGTATATCCTGCGTCTATTACTGCCTTGTCAAGATAACATGCTAGTTTGAGTTTTTTTGTTTTGTGAGTGATTGTTGCAGACACAGATTCAAGACAGGTATCATCAACACGATTATTATCAAAGTTGAAAAGTTTTGGCATGGTCTTTGACGGTCTTTTCAAAGAGAAATCACAAACTTTAGATGAAGGAAGATTCAATTTGATTTTAGCATCAAGAGTATTAGCAATGATTTCTTTTGTTGCTGTATCAATGACCTGTGATTTATTGAATGTGACATAACGTGGTTCATGAGGGCGTTCATCGCCGTTAATATTTACAACATAACGAGATGTATCTGAGAAAGTTCCAGTGGACGAATAGAACTTTAAGACATAGTCTTCATAATCCTGTCCTGTCATGTTTCTCACAGAGAAACGATCAGTTACAACACACTCCTTATTTTTGAGATTCTCAAGATTTATCTCAACAATCTTACTTCTTTTAATAAAGTATAAGTCCGTCATCTGATTTTCATCGATGAATGCATCATGCATTATCAGAATCTTATAGAAAAATACTGAGGTTAAGAAGATGAAGCAGACAAGGAAAATGATAAGTAAAATAAAAATTCCAACAAATGTTGTCTGGATGTTTAATAACAGAGATACCACAGGAGTTATAACAAGACCTACAAAAAATGAAATGAGAGCCTTTTTCCAAGACAATACTTTGGTACAGGTAAAATTACTGAACCAAGATTCGAGTCTCTTTTTGAAATAACTCATTTATCTATACACACTAAATTATCCAATTGTTTCATCGTCACACATAATACGATTCCTCATTGAAATTAAAGAAGATACATATCAATTATTGATACAAGTATATGTATATACAATTGGCTTTTCAAAATATATTCTTTTTGTATGACAGGACAACTTATACGCAGTACAACAAGCACATGTTAGAACACCCCATATACTTATTAAAGTAAATGCGACAATGTTGTTTCGTAATAGTATCTAACTGCGTAATGAGAGATTAGACAGTTCCGCCACTCTCATGTTAAATACCCTGACTTATCAGACACCTATTTTAACGATGCGTAAGAATTCCGCATAGACCCATATCCCAAAAGTCCATAGTTATTCACCTTCCCCATAAAACCTCCCTCACCACCTTCTTCACCCACTTAGGACACCATTTCACCGCGAACCCAACAACCCGCTGCTTTGCCATCTGCGATTTTCTGCACGCAGCAGAAAGCCCATTTTCGACTAAGGCTTCAGTGAATACATCACGCCTTGGATTCTTTGTCTTTGAGGTCTGAAGCATAGGGTTGGCTTTTGATGCGTGTTCAAGTTCTGTTTCGGTGAGCTCTAAATCTCTGACACCTTCAATAAGTGCTGCCCCTTTTTCAGTATGGACGAAGATAACAGAAACGCCAGACTGGTTGTAGAAGATATCTTCTGGTGTACATCCCCAATAATCTCCCAACGTGATATCAGCAACCCGTTTGTCTCCTTTGTATGTACATTCGTAGCAGGAAGGTCTGCTGAATATTCCAAATGCTCTTCCGTAATCTGTTGCATAGAACGGCTCTAAGAACACTTTGCCAGCTTCGAGCGTGTCTTTTACATCAGAAAAGATTGTTCCTTTCTCTGCCTGAATGTATTTTGAGCTGCGGAATGCTTCGAGTTCTGCGAGTGTTTCTGCTTTCCTATATTCAGCTTTGGTGAAGTCATCAATGTATGCAACTCCATATACCACACCGCCTTCGTTGATTATTTTCTGCGATATTGCAGACGCAATTCCACCAGATGCAGATTTTTGGAGGTAGGTTGTCTCTCTGACAAAACCTGCGTAAACCTGTTGATTATGTGTTGGGATTTGGATTGTGTCTACGTTTATGATTGGACAGACCTTTTCACATTTGTCGCAGTGGATGCATCTCTCTGGATATTGTATTTCAGGATAGAGGAAGCCTTCAGCATCTGGTGTCATGCGGATGAGCTGCATAGGACAGGAAAGAGAGCAGGCACTGCAGCCGCAGCATGAGGTTTTTGGGAGTTGGAGAATAGAGGACATAGAATAAGGGTTAGAAGTGATTCCTATTACTAGAGGAATGTATTACATGCGGGTTTGAGTTTGAAATCTAGAGATTTTATACCCTGAAAAACACTAAATTCAAAAATATCACACAATGAGAAAATCCTACAAAAATAGATATTGACAGTATGACCAAAACATTAATCACTAACAGTCTACAAAATGTATCCTCTAGTAATAGGATTCAAATTTCATGGACTTCAAAGAAAAATTCATCAAAATCATGCATCATCCAGAACTTTTCTGGATTGCCCTTGGCTCCTTGGGTCTCTTAAACTGGGTTTCCGATGAGAGATACTTAAAAATTGCTTTCCGGCTTCAGATGAAAAAGAAACTGAATCTTGAAAACCCGCAGACCTACAGCGAGAAGCTTCAGTGGCTCAAACTCCATGACAGAAATCCAAAATATACTGAGCTCGTGGATAAGTATGCAGTCCGTGAATACATCAAAAACACAATTGGTGAAGAGTATCTGATTCCGCTTCTTGGTGTATGGGACAAAGCAGAAGACATTAACTTGGATGAACTGCCGGAGCAGTTTGTTCTCAAATGTAACCATGACTCAGGGAGTGTTGTCATCTGCAAAGATAAGGCATCGTTTGATTTTGCAAAGGCAAAAAGAAATCTCACTAACTCCTTACGACTGAGTTATTATCCTGGCGGACGCGAGTGACCGTACAAGAATCTCCAACCTAAAATTATTGCAGAGAAGTATATGGTTGATGAATCCGGCTATGAACTGAAGGATTACAAATTCTTTGCCTTCAATGGAGAGGTCAAAGCATTATTTATTGCAACAGACAGACAGTGCGGAGAGACAAAGTTCGATTACTATGATGCAGAGTACAACCATCTTCCATTTATTCAGGGACATCCAAACTCTCCAAAATACATCCCAAAACCAAAATCATTCGATAAGATGAAAGAACTTGCTGCAAAACTCTCAGAAGGTTTGCCGGAAGTAAGAGTGGATTTCTACGATATCAACGGGCAAATATATTTTGGAGAACTCACATTTTTCCACTACAGCGGTTTTACTCCTTTCGAACCTGAAGAATGGGACTACACCTTCGGAAGCTGGATTCAGCTCCCGCAAAAAACAGAATAAGAGGATTTCTCCTCAATAATACCCCTTATACCACTCCACAAACTTCTGAAGCACCTCCTCAATACTTGTCTCAGGCTTGAATCCGAAGTCCGCGATTAAATCATCCACATCAGCATAGGTCTGATAGACATCCCCAGGCTGCATCGGCAGAAACTCCTTCTTTGCCTCTCGGCCAAGACACTTCTCCAGAACCTCAATGAAGTGCATAAGTTTTTCCGGATTGTTGTTTCCAATGTTGTACACTTTATGCCTGTCTCCTGCAGCGTCAGCTTCAGGCGGATGCTCAAGCAGATTTACAATACCCTGCACAATGTCATCAACATAGGTGAAGTCGCGATACATATCCCCGTTGTTGAAAATCTTAATAGTCTCACCCTTCATGATTTTTTCTGTGAAACTGAAGTATGCCATGTCCGGGCGTCCATATGGGCCGTAGACTGTAAAGAACCGAAGACCTGTTGCCGGAATGCCATAGAGATGACTGTATGTGTATGCCATCAGTTCGTTCGTCTTCTTTGTTGCCGCATACAGGCTAATCGGTTTACTGACATAGTCAGTCGTGGAAAACGGTGTCTTCTCTTGATTGCCGTAAACCGATGAGGAGGACGCATAGACCAGATGTTTTACCGGATGGTGGCGGCATGCTTCCAGGATGTTGAAGAAGCCAACCACATTGCTTTCAATATATACCTGCGGATTCTCAATCGAGTAGCGAACCCCTGCCTGTGCTGCTAGGTTTACTACAATTTCAGGATGATACTCTCCGAAGATTGCATTAACTGCATCACGGTCTGCCAAATCGCCTTTGATGAAGGTGAAGTCAGGATACCGATTCAGAATATCAAGACGAGCATGCTTCAGTGACGGGTCATAGTATGAATTGATATTGTCAAACCCGATGATACGGATGCCAGATTCCAGAAGACGTTTGGACAAATGGAAGCCAATGAATCCCGCGGCACCAGTGACAAGGATAGTCTTTGACAGCTGAGTGGACATGTTATAGATAGTATGTGTTCTCAGAGACAAAATAGGTTATGCGCAGATATATGAAAGATAAAGCTGAATTAATCACCCACATCAATCATTCATCAATCTCACCAACACACTAAATACACACCACACCCAATATAACACTACTATTCACCTGCAGGAAAAACCATCATGAACGTCACAATCATCGGCGGAGGGTATGTGGGTCTTGTTACCGGAGCATGCCTGTCTACCCTCGGCCACAATATCACTATCGTTGAAATCTTCCCGGAAAAAGTTGAAGCGATTAACAATGCCGTACCTCCTATCTACGAGGAAGGTTTAGAAGACATCTTAAAGTCACACGTGGGACAGAACCTCACTGCATCAACCACCTATGAATCTGTTCAGACAGCAGACGCAGTCTTCATCGCTGTAGGCACTCCACCAAACCCGGATGGTTCTGCAAACTTAACCTACATCAAACAGGCAGCAGAAAACATTGCAGACGAACTTGCCAAAGCACACTCTGAGTATCCTGTTGTTGTAGTGAAAAGTACAGTGCCGCCTGGAACTACGCGGGATGTAGTCTGCAAAACCATTCGTGAAAAACTTCCTGACCTTAAATTCGGATGCTGCATGAACCCGGAGTTCCTGCGTGAGGGAAGAGCAGTATTTGACTTCATGAATCCTGACAGAATTGTGATTGGAACAGCTAACGCACGTGCTGCAGAAATTATGCACAATCTGTATGCAGGAATTGATGCACCAATCCTTGATGTCGAACCAACCGCTGCTGAGATGATTAAGTACACCTCCAATGCACTTCTTGCCGCAAAAATTTCCTTTGCCAATGAAATTGGAAACCTATGTAAGAAGATTGGTGTGGATGTTTATGAAGTGATGAAAGGTGTTGGTATGGATTCCCGTGTATCTCCAAAGTTCCTGAATGCCGGTGCTGGTTTTGGCGGAAGCTGTTTCCCGAAGGATGTTTCTGCATTAGCTGACATTATCAGAAAGGAAAACTTAGAGCCGGTGTTCCTGGATGCAGTCCTGAAAGTAAATGACCTCCAGCCGCTTAGAATGATTTCCCTCTTAGAAGAAAAGATTGGAGAACTTTCAGGCAAACGCATCGCAGTTCTCGGTCTTGCCTTTAAGGACAACACGGATGACATCCGTGAGTCACGCAGTATTCCGGTCATCGAAAAACTTCTTGCCGTTAGCGCAAAGCCGGTCTGCTATGATCCGATGGCATCTGATGCCATGCAGAAATTACTGCCGGATGCAGAGTATGTTGATTCTGCTGCCGCAGCCCTCACTGATGCTGATGGATGTCTTGTGATGACCGAGTGGCCTGAGTTTACGAAACTTAATGATGAGTTCAACCTGATGAAGACACGTGCAGTAATTGACGGACGGCATATCTTATCCATTCCGGATGCGGAAGGAATCTGCTGGTGATTGAAATGGAAAAAGTAACTAAAGCAGTTATTCCGGCAGCAGGATTTGGAACCCGCTTCTTCCCGATTACCAAGGCAATGCCAAAGGAGATGGTGCCGGTTGTTGACAAACCTGTTATCCAGTATGTGGTGGAGGAAGCCGTTGCATCGGGATGTGATGATATCTTAATCATCACCGGAAGAAACAAGCGTGCTATCGAAGATCACTTCGATGTATCTGCTGAACTGAACATGCATCTACAAAACTCCGGAAACACCGAACTTCTGGAAGCAAGTGAACGCCTTTCGGACTTAGCAAACATCCACTACATCAGACAGAAGGAGCAGCGCGGATTAGGTGATGCCGTTCTTTGTGCAAAGCAGCATGTAGGAGATGAACCATTTGCAGTTCTTCTTGGTGACACTATCTGTCTTCCGGATACAGGAGAGAAGCCATGTACAGCTCAGCTTGCTGATATGCTTGTCAAATATCAGCAGCCGGTTATTGGTGTCGAGGTTGTTCCGGAACACAAAATCAAGGACTACGGAATCATTGACGGTAAATTAATCGAAGACCGCGTCTATCAGATTATGGACATCATCGAAAAACCGTCTCCGGAGGAAGCACCGTCAAACATCGGAGCAATGGGTCGCTATGTGCTGACATCTGAGATTTTCGAGATTTTAGAACACACTGCTCCCGGAAGAAAAGGCGAGATTCAGCTTACAGATGCTTTAGCTAAGTACACTGATTATCTTGGTGTTATCGCAAAAAGCACACGGTATGATATTGGAGATATTGACACGTGGATTGTGTCGAACCTGAAACTCTTGATGATGGATGAGAGATACAAAAATCTTGTCCTGCAGGCTCTGGAAAAATAATATTAAAAAAAATCCTATTTATTTTTTGGAGTTAGAAGAGGACAACTCTTCAAATAACTCAGTAGTTTTCAAAACCGTATCACGCCAGTCATAATTTTCAAGAACTTTCTGGCGACTGTTTTTACCATACTCCTGCATCTTTTCCGGACTCGAAACCATCTCTTCAAGAGCAGAAGTAATTGCCGCAGAATCCTTCACTGGAACAATAATACCACAATCATCCACAATATCAATCAACTGTGGAAGATCAGTTGAGATAACAGGAAGCCCGCAGACCATTGCCTCAAGCATAGTCTTTGGGACACCTTCAGCCAGAGATGAAGAAACAAAAATCTCTGACTCCTGATAAACTGCCTGCAGTTCATCATTTGGGATAAAATCCACCATCAAAACCTTATCAGAGATAGAGAGAGATTCAGCAAGTTGAATCATCTCATCTTTTTCCGGGCCGCGACCAACCATGAGAAGAGTATATTCTGGATGATTCACTGAAAAACCAGCAAAGCCTTCCAGAAGATAGCGAGCACCTTTCCCTGAAACATACCGGCCAATCCACAAGAGCTGTTTCTTATTTGGAACATCAAGCGGAGTTAAAAATCGTTCAACTTTGATTCCGTTATGAATGATTCTGACATGCTTTGTATCAACACCAAAGCTGGAAATAATTTCCTTCTCCTCTTTGGTGTATGAGATGATGCAGTCAGCAGTGGAAAAGATAAAACGCCCGACTGTTTTATTATACAGATTCTGGAACCAGGAAGGAACGGACTGGGATATCAGGCCGTGATTTGTAATCACCAGAGGAAACTTCCTGAACCGCCGAACCACTGCACAGAGGAACGTGGAAATATACAGATGCGAGTGGGCATGCACAACATCATAGTCCTTGCATGTCTTCCAAAGAATGGGGAGAAGGTTGAAGCAGAAGGTGTTTCCAAAGAGGACAAGACGTCTTCCGAGGTTATATGTTGCAGGATTTTCGCGGGAGATAAATCCGGTATCGGTGTCAGCCAGACAGGTACAAATCGTAATGTTGTCGCCATTCTCTGCCTGATCATGGGATAAGTCATGGACGTGTAACCCAACACCTCCGACAACATGCGGGTAGAGTTCACTGGAAATACGAATAATTTTCATAAACAACTCTCAAAAAAAAATGATTCTTAATACTTCCCCACCACAACCATACTCATCATCTGTGAAATCGAGTACAGAATCAGCCCGCCGCCAAGCGCAATCGTAAGCGGCAAACTGCCATCCATCATAAACACCTGCAAAGCCCAGATACAAAGCCCAAGCCCCACCAGCAGCACAAATCCGCCGCCAAGCCCGAAGAATGTCATCGGACGGCGAATCGAAATAAACCGCACCAGATTCATCAGCACGGAAACACCGTGGCGAATCGGATTCTGAGAACTCGTATCCTCCAAATCATACCGCACGGAGATTGGAATCTCACCAATCGCCAACTTCCGGTCGGAAATCTGCATCAGAATCTCCGAACCTGCTGACATCCCGTTTCCGGAAATGTTTACCACATTGTAGGCGTCACGCGTGTATGCACGGAAACCAGACTGCGAATCACTCACATGTGCCCCGTTCATCACCATATCCGTTGCAGTATCCAAAACCTTCATTCCAAGCTTGCGGTATCCGGGAATGACGACCTTGCTCTCCTGCGTTAAGAAGCGGGAACCGATTACCACATCATAGCCTTCCGCAATCTTGGAAACAAACCGCGGGACATCTTCCGGATTGTGCTGCCCGTCGGAATCAATAATCACTAAAATATCCGGCTTGTACTTCTTCGCGGTCGAAAAAATCGTATTCAAAGCCCCGCCATATCCCTTATTTCTCCGGTGACGGACAACAACTGCCCCTGCTTCCTCAGCGACGGCAACGGTCTTATCCTTTGAGCCGTCATCAACCACCACCACCACATCCGCATACGGTTTCACGCCGGAAACGGTATTACCAACACGCCGTTCCTCATTATAGGCAGGCATGGCAACCATCACTGTAGGCTTTCGTGACGCAATCTCATCAAAGTCCTGCGTCATCTGCTGAATAATATCCGTCTCCTGAGTCATAACAACCGCACCTCCAAATGATAAATGGTAAGATGAAGAAGTATTAGTGCTCATCCAATATAAAGAGATACATCCATTCTGTGAATGAACCAGATAATATTCCAAGAGAAAGAAGCAACACCATACCATTTCTCAATACAAGAACAGAAGTACATCTAAGTCTCAAATAAAATCAGCATACAAAATCAAAACTTTCAAGCACCAACCACAACCTAAAACATATATCACACCCAATAATACCATATGCATTACCTGGTCACCGGAGGCGCCGGATTCATCGGATCACATATCGCAGAAGCCTTAATCAAACGGGGAGACACACCAGTCATCCTCGACAACATGTATTCGGGCAGAAAAGAAAACCTCGAAGCAAACCAAAAAGCCATCTTCATCGAGGGCTCCATCATGGACACCACCTTACTTGATGAAATCTGCACCAAATACAACATCAACGGAATCTTCCACTTAGCAGCCGTTGCAAGCGTACAGAAGTCCATCGAAAACCCTGCGCACATACACGAAATAAATGCAACAGGCACAATAAATGTCCTTGAAGCAGCAAGAAAACACCATATCCGAAAAGTAGTCTTATCCGCCAGTGCCGCAGCATACGGAGACAATCCAATCTTCCCGAAGCGTGAGGATATGCTCCCGGAACCATTATCCCCATATGCTGTCTCCAAAATTGCAGGCGAGATGTACTGCAAAACCTATGCAGAACTCTACGGAATCCAGACTGTATCTCTTCGCTACTTCAATGTCTTCGGTCCAAGACAGGACCCGAATGGAGAATATGCAGCAGTCATCCCGAAGTTCACAGAAAAAATCTGTGCAGGCGAAAGCCCAACAGTGTTCGGTGACGGAGAACAGACGCGTGACTTCGTCTTCGTCAAAGACGTCGCCCGGGCAAATCTCTTAGCCATGGATTCCGATGTCTCCGGACTCTTCAACATTGGAACCGGCATCCAGACTTCGTTAAACGACCTCGCAGAGATTATTATGCAGGCGGCAGGAAAGACCGTTGCGATGCACTACGAAAAAGCCAGGGATGGAGATGTCAGATACTCGGTTGCCGACATCTCAAAAGCCAAAGAACAGCTTGGATACGAACCTGAGTTTGACCTGGCTGAAGGAATCAAAGAGACCGTTGCGTACTTCAACAGTCTCTAAACTTTCAATAAAATATCTGAGAGCATCTCAGAACATCCTATTTTCAAAATAGAGGATTTCTAACAACCCCAATTTTCAAAAAGACCACAACCGATATTTAGGATATGGTTCTGTCCTGCTTCTTAACATCAAGAGGATATTTCCACCGCGGGCGGCTCCGCGCCGAAGTCGCCGCCCCGCACCCCGTTTCAGAGATAACGGTCAGACAATCATTTTCCAAAAATCAGGGGTGCAGAACCGCGAGACGTGAAGCGGCTCAAGGCATGAGCAAGGATAGGAGACGTGCGAACGGAACGTGATTCGCGCTGATTCGTGGATTCTCTTTCAAATATTGTTGGTGACAGGATTTCTTTCTTCAAAAATTAGCGAAGTACTGTAGTCGATTACGCTCCCTCTCCGGAAAAACTCAATAATGACCTGCCCATGTCGGCAGATACACAAAAACAATCTTAGTAAAAAAATATTTAGCACCCAAACCCCTCACACCCCGGAGCTAAGGCCGAAGGCCGCATGCTCCTTAGGCGTCGCGGGGATATGGGCGTTTAGAGAAGAGTCATAGACTCAACTTCAACATTCTCGAGGCCTGCAATGCCCTCGAAAGATGCAACGACCTGGTCGTCTGCACCTGCGCCGTCCTGAGTAACGACTGCGACTTTGAGTGCGGAAAGACCGAATCCAATTGGTTCGACCTTGATATCCTGAACACCGGCAACCTTTGCCTTAATGTCTTCCTGCATCTTTGCGAGGTCAACTTCCGGAGATTCCGGCATGACTTTTAAGATTAATGCTACGTCTCCCATGATACTCACGGTCCCATGAAGCCGCACTTCGGGCAGGTGTATTTAACGCTCTGTTTTCTGCACTGTGCACAGCGGTAGATAATCTCACCGCAGTCCGGGCACTTGAATTCGATTGCCCCGCGCTCTGCGAGTGGGGCATTGCAAGATGTACATTTTGCCATATGAAACTCCTTAACTTATTGGCGCCCAGTCATTATAAAAGTGTGGCTTACAAAGTCCCAAGCTGACGGGTGACAGACCCCTCAGACCTGCCGTTTGCAAAGCACACAGGAACATCCAATGAAGCCGAAAGAGTCGAAAAATAAGCATCCACAAGCTCCAAATCTGAAGCATCACCCTCCCTTGACTTCACAAGAAGAAGAGGCACTCCAAGTTCTCCTGCCATCCACAGCGCAAGAGAATCAGATGTCACGTCCCATGAGTGCGGAAGAGGATCCGCACTTCTTAGAACTTTTTCAGGAAGCAGAATGCTTATGCCTGACTCAGGCATCGAAAGAGTTTCTGTAACCGGAAATCCGAATGTTGAAAGAAACCTTCCATATCTATTCATCGAAGAGATTGCCTGCCAGTGTGCGGAATCATCGTCCAGATCAGCCGCGCGAACTGAATCCGCAAATATTCCGCCGCCTGGAACAACCAGAGCAGAAACACCTGATGCCAAGAGCTCCTTTAGAACCCCTTCTGCCGCATCGATTAGACTGCCGCCGATTTTGACAACAACTCTTTTCATACCATACCTATATGTTGTTTAGACGCAAAAAGACCATCATGAGACTTTGCCGCATACTGCTTCTGACAATTATCCTATGCCTTACGGCATCACCTGCCGCGGCATACACAATAACCGAGTTCTGCGCAGACGGATATGCAGATGGAGACGGAGATGAGTACTTCATCCTCGAAGGCAAAGGAAGCCTTTCCTCATGGAGTGTTACGGACGGAGAGGGAACAGTATCTTTTGGAAGCAGGAGCGGCAGAACTGTTGTTGCTCGAAACGGGGAGCTGTATTACCAGATTCACAACTCATATCCTGATTTGGAGATTATTGACAGCACACCAAAAGTTCCGAATGCAAATGTCTCCAAAAAGTTCCAGATGGCAAACACCGAAGACAGTCTGACACTGCTTCACAACGGTGTTGCTGTACAGTCCATTTCATGGCCTGATGATGTTGAGAAAGGAAACGGCAGAGTCCACCGATTCGAAGACGGGGCGTGGGATTTACGAGTGTTTAAAATTGGACAGTCTGATTTTGAACCGAAAACATTCACAGCAGACAAAGTAACTCTCTTTGTCTCCCCGGATTGTTCTCATGAGGTAATCACTGATGTGATAAAAGAGGCTGATGACACCATCATCATCTCGATGTATGAGTTCACAAGCGTATCTCTTGCAGAAAGTCTTGCAGATGCAGAAAAGCGCGGAACAGATGTTACAATCTTAATGGAGGGAGGACCTGTTGGAGGGATGTCCAAAGATGAGAAGGGAGTTCTAAATTACCTGAGCAGAGCAGGCGCTGATATTTACACAATCGAAAGCGAAGGAAAACTTCCGGCACGATATCGTTATCTGCACACCAAGTATCTCGTCGCAGACAGTATGGTAACGGTTGTCCTATCTGAGAACTTCAAAGACTCAGGAATCCCGAAGTCAGGTTCCGGAAACCGCGGATGGGGCGCGGCAGTAGAGGACAGCGGAGTTGCCAAATACTTCACAGAAGTCTTCGAAGACGACTTAGCAGGCTACGACATCTACTCATGGGTTTTGGGAACCGAACAACTTCCAACCGACACAGAATCAGACAAGGCAGTCAAAGTTTTCAAACCAAAGACAATTACCAACTGTGAAGTAACCCCGATCATATCTCCTGATACAAGCTATCTAATCGGAGATGCCCTAAACAACGCGAAGTCATCAATCGATATCCAGCAGGCATACATCTCACACTACTCAGATTCAGAAAATCCATGGCTTTCTTCAGCAGTACGCGCTGCAGAAGAAGGAGCAGAGGTTCGCATACAGCTTGACGGAATGTATTACAACACAGATTCCGAAGAAGACAATGATGAAATCGCAGCAGACGTAAATAGAAAAGGCCTAAAAAACCTTCAGGCAAAAATCCTGACAGACAGAGAAGGAATTCTAAAACTCCACAACAAGGGTTTCATAATCGATGACGAACTCGTTCTCATATCATCGATTAACTGGAACTACAACAGTCCGACAAACAATCGCGAAGCAGGGCTCCTGATTGAAAGTGAAGAGGCAGCAGAGTACTACACGAATGTTTTCAACTACGATTGGGAAGGAGTTGTCTTAGACAATCCGGCATCAGCAGCTGTAGGCTTTGACATCCGCTTCATTCTGGCAGGAGCAGTTATTGCAGGGCTTGTTGTACTCTATATCTGGCGAAGAAGACACTAAAAATAGAGGATTTCTAACAACCCCTATTTTTCAAAAAATTATCATGAACACTTATTTGAACATAAGATATCCCCACCGCGAGCCGCTCCGCGGTGGAAATATCCCAATGTCATTTTAGAATAATACCAACTTCTTTTCAATAATGTTGTGAAACACATTTGCAAATATGTAGAAAAACCGATTAAAACACCAACACATCACTACAACATTATATTTTCGCGAAAGTGCGTTTTAGATTTCAAACATCCAAAATAAAATCCAAAAACAAACCAAATCAATCAAATAACACACCAATAACCAACCAAAGCAAACACAAAAACGCACATGAAAATCCACATCAGAGGCACTTTCGCACCGCGCGGTCAGGGGTTTATATACCCCAACATCGAATTATATTTTGTAACACCCCTCGGGAGCGAGAGTCTCTAACAGTGCCC
Source organism: Methanocorpusculum sp. (assembly GCA_017387505.1). Classification (GTDB taxonomy): domain Archaea; phylum Halobacteriota; class Methanomicrobia; order Methanomicrobiales; family Methanocorpusculaceae; genus Methanocorpusculum. Next base: position 316,830 of record JAFOFB010000015.1, on the reverse strand, counting down.
GGGCGTTTTGGCACATTACGAACCCGCTTCCAAACCCCTGATTCTGTTACGCCTTCTTTTTTGGAATAAGCATTCCGACAACAAGTCCTGCAAGCATACCATACCCACAGCTAAGAGCAATTGGGATGATGTTCAGGAAACCAAGAACTGCACCGCCGATGAATCCAACGATGACACCCTCAGTCAGATAATTCTTCTTTACCTTCATTCTCCTTCACCCAGGAGACAACAGGCTCAAGATTGGCACCTGAGACATAGCTTCCGCCGATGCGAAGAGTATCTGCCAAATCCCAGTGCCGCGCGGAACCTTGCTTACTGCCTGAACCATTGGAAGAGCCGGAAGACCGACCGCTTCTGAAAGCATCTCGGCATACTGCTTTGTAAAGCCGGTGTTTGACTCGTATACGATATATTCCATCATGCTGCCTCCTTGTCGAGGATGTCAAAGACCTCGTCTGTGATATCCTTGATAATCTTTACAGAGCGTGCAAAAGCCTCAAGCTCGGAATCAGACATCTTCACACCAATCGGGAAGACACCGTTTCTGGTAATTCTTGCAGGAACTCCAATGCATACACCGTCATAACAGAACTTCTCGCGGCAGAGATTTGATGAAACGGTCAGCAGACGGTTTTCATCTTCCACAATCGTTCTGATTAAAGATGCAATTGCATCGCCCGGACCATAGACGGTAGCTCCCTTTGATTTGATGATATACGATCCGCTGTTTTTCACGCGGTCGATTAATCCCTCGCGGTCGATGCTTCCTGCATCCATCAGATTGTCAAGAGACACACCTCCGACAGTTGTTGCAGACCACATTGGAACCATAGAGTCGCCGTGCTCTCCGACAATTCTCGTGTGGACTTCGCTCACATGAACATTGAAGAACTCTGCAAGGCAGGCTTTCAGGCGCATGGAATCAAGGTGAGTTCCAAGACCAAACACCTGATTTGGCATCATGCGCGAATATTTGAGGGCGACAGTCGTCATGATGTCAACAGGATTTGTTACTACAAGAAGGAGAGACTGAGGCGCCATTCTGCCCACCATCTCAGCATAGACCTTCACAATACGCGCATTCTCAAGAGCCAGATCCAAACGCGTCTGGTCAGCTTTTCTTGGAATGCCTGACGTTAGAACAATAATGTCAGAACCTTTGAGATCCTTTGGGTCAGTACCGAATGTAACAACAGTGTTTGTACCGCGCGCTGCAAAAGAGTCCATCATATCGTGCGCGAGACCATCTAAGAACTGCTCGTTTCCAGGACGGCCGAAAAGACACATCTCTTTTACGTGAGGAAACTGGGATACTGCATGCGCCACATACGAGCCAACCTGGCCGGTAGCTCCGATAATTGTTACTTTTGCCATAAAACCCTCAAAATCAAAAGGGACGTGTTATCGGTTGAAGACACATATCCAGTCTCTTCGACAGAGCCAGACTCCGCCCCGCAACCCTGCGGGCGCCATGCGTTCACAGTAGGTCTGCTCCCTTCCGGGCCTGAACCGGTGCCCACGACTATGAGAGGATGCATCCCTCCGGATACACCACAGACATCCGCTGACCTCGCAGGACAAGGTATCAACATCGGAAACCCTGCCGCCTCAAAAGGACTGCCGAATCCGTCCTCAAACTTCGCCCTCTGCTTATTGACAATTTCAGATTACAGGTGACGCCAAACCACCCGGGCTAGTCCCATATATTAATCGCATTCACGGGATAAAATGATGTTGGATTGGTAAGCTGAAAAATGGGCCTGGAGGGGTTCGAACCCACGACCACCCGGTTATGAGCCGGGCGCTCCACCACTAAGCTACAGGCCCTGTAAAATTACGTAAAGAAGAGACAGGGAAAATTCCCTTTCTCGAAAATTTGTTCCCTTACAGAAGAACACATATTATTTGCGTCGAGAGTAGATAATGGTGATGTATATCAAAAACGATACCACACTGCTGTTTTGAGAGTTTAAGAAAACAAAAAGAAAAGTCACGCCGCCATCAGGACTCGAACCTGAGACATTCTGGTTAACAGCCAGACACTCTACCAACTGAGTTATGGCGGCACAAGTGTGTTGCCTAATTAGATAGCACTTGGTGCGTATTAAAGATTCCTATTTGCAGTGCTCAAAAAATAGGAATATTAGAAGCGGAGGGTCTGAAGTTTGCGGATAAGGCCGTCAAGATCCTCATTGAAGTGCTTCAGCATCTCATCCGCGCGCGAAGTGGCAACTGCCCCCGCCGGAGTTGCTTTGATGTACTGCATCTGTTCTAAGACGCGAAGAGAATATCTTACACGGTGCTGAGATAATCCAAGCTCTTCAGTGAGCTTCATGATTCCAATCGGACCCATTCTTGATACGACTCTCATGACCGATAAGTGGCGCTCTAAAAGATCAACTTCTCCTAAAATTTTATCAAGCATTTTTTTCCTCCTCTTCGCGTCTCTTTTCCTCTTCTATCTCTTCGCGGAGTTCTGCCTCAAGCTCAGCTCTGATACGCGCACGCTCTGCCTCGCGTTCTGCACGAATCTCTGCCATGCGCTCTTCCTTGGTAGTCCCATGGATTGCAAGCCATGCTTTTGTGGAACGATATTTCCGGATGAAGAGAATCAGGAAAATCACAAAAACGACAATACTGCCGACTACAATCGGAATCTTTGGCCCCCATGTATTTGGAGCAATGATTCCGAGTGAAACAGCCAAGGCTAATGCGAAGATAAGGATGTTTAGATAAATTACATTTACAGTAAACATCCCCTTAAACTGTACCCGCTCTTTCTCGTCCATGTTGTTATATCTAATTCAGTGTCTCAGGAATAAAAACTACATGTCTTGAGAGCACCAATATCTACTGAATATGGCAGGGATTTTGGAGGAACTGGAACAGAGAGACTGTGATGCATACGTTGTGTATGATTCATCTGACAACGAAGATATGCGTTATTTAAGCGGCTTTCTTGCAACAGACCCGTTTATCTACGTTTACAAAAAAGACGGAGGACAGTTTTTAATCGTATCTTCGATGGAGGAACTGCGTGCGCGCCGCGAGTCACCATGCAGCATTGTAACACGCACCGCGGCAGGGTTTTGCGAGCTTCTGGAAAAACACAACGATGCAGATGCGGCATCTGCCGAGATGATTAAAAATTTCTGCGGAGAAAAACTCCTTGTTCCATACTCAATGCCTGTCGGATTTGCCCGCGCACTTGAAAGTTCAGCACAAGTTACAATCGATTCAGGCACTGTTCTTTCGATGCGTGCAAAAAAGACCAGGGTCGAGATTGAAAAAATCCGCGCAGTACAAAAGAAAAACGAGCGCGGAGTAACTCTCGCAGTAGATACAGTTCGAAAGGCGGATGTTTCTGAAGACGGAGGGCTTTTCTTCGAAGACGAGCCCCTGACATCAGAGAAGCTTCGCGAAATCATGCATGAAGCATTCTTCCGCATGGGACTTGACGATAAAGATACAATCGCATCATGCGGAGCAGATACCGCGCTTCCGCATGCAAAAGGCGAAGGACAGCTGTTTGCCAACCAGCCGATTGTCCTGGATGTATTCCCGCGCGACATCGAAACAGGATACTTTGCAGACATGACGCGCACGATATCTAAAGGAAAGCCGTCCGATGAAATCTGCCGCATGTACGATACAGTTCACGAAGCAAAAGAACTTGCAGTATCCCTAATTAGAGCCGGAGTATCAGGCGCCGATGTACATAACGCTGCAGCAGACTACTTCACAAAGAAAGGATATGTAACAGCAGGCACATCAGGATTTATCCACAGTTTAGGACACGGAGTAGGCCTTGCAATCCATGAAAGCCCGTCACTTTCTGTGCGCGGCGGAGTTCTTGAGGAGGGAAATGTTGTAACAGTAGAACCGGGACTTTATTACCCGGGCATTGGAGGCGTTCGTTTAGAGGATATGGGTGCTGTAACCGAAGACGGGTTTGATAGATTTACTACCTTTGAGGAGGAATTAATAGTAGTATGAACGATACAGAGCTTGACTGTTATCTGGAAGCAGGCAGAGTGGCCAAAGCTGTTCTCCACTCATGTGCCGCCGAGATTAAGCCGGGAGTTCTCCACACCGATATCTTCGATATGGTTTTAGATAAAATCGAGGCCGCAGGAGCATTCCCATCCTTCCCGCCAAACATCTCGATTAATGAGTGCGCCGCCCACGACACCCCGTCACCTGTTGATGAGCGCGTGTTTGAAGAAGGCGACCTTGTAAAACTCGATATCGGAACCCATATCGACGGATACATCGCAGACACCGCAGTGTCTGTAAACCTTGGAGAGCACGATAAACTCTGCGAGGCCGCACAGAAGGCACTTGAAGCCGCAATCAGTGTAGTAAAGCCAGAACTTGTAGTCTCCGAGATTGGAAAGGTTGTAGAAGAGACCATCACCTCTTACGGATACAAGCCGATTGTAAACTTAACAGGACACGGACTTGGACGCTACAGCCTCCACCACGGATTATCAATCCCGAACACAGGTATCTTTGGAACAGGAGTTCTTCGCGAGGGAAGTGTCATAGCCATCGAGCCTTTCGCAACAACCGGCTCAGGCTCCGTCCATGAAGCAACACGCGCTGAGATTTACCAGGTCGTAGGAGATGCACCGGTGCGCTCCCCAACCGGACGTAAAATCTTAAAGAAGGCAGATGAGATGTGCGGCCTTCCATTCTCCCGCAGATGGCTTGGCATTCCAAAGGCAGAACTTGCAATCCCGATGCTTCTAAAGCAGGGAAATCTCTATGACTACCATATCTTATCCGATGTTGCAGGAAGCTTTGTTTCCCAGTTTGAACACACAGTAATCGTCACTGAAGACGAGCCAATCATCACCACCCTCTAAATACTTTTTTTGCCGCTGAAAGCAGTTTGGTACCACAAGACATCCACTCCGTTTAATACCTTAGAAAGCCAATGATTTTCATATGAATTTCGGGACACTTCAGGACGTAGAAACCCGCGGAAAGACAGTTCTTCTCCGTGTGGATTTTAACTCCCCAATCGACCCATCTTCCAATACGATTTTAGATGATAAACGCTTCCGCGAACACATCCCGACCATCCAGGCATTAGAGGATGCACGCGTGGTCGTTCTCGCACACCAGAGCAGACCGGGAAAGAAGGACTTCACAACCCTTCAGGCACACGCAGAGCGCTTAGAGCGCCTCCTTGGAATGCCGGTCACCCAGGTTGACGACATCTTCGGCTCCTGTGCCAAGAAAGCAGTCCGCGAGTCACACCCGGGAGATGTTATCCTCTTAGAGAATGTCCGCTTCTCAAGCGAGGAAAACCTCACCATGAAGCCGGAAGACGGAGCAAAGACACACCTTGTCAGAAAGCTCGCATCCATGGCCGACCTTTGTGTCTACGATGCATTCGGAACTGCACACCGCTCACAGCCGACAATTACCGGACTTCCATATGCGATGAAGACCGTTGCAGGTCTTTTAATGGAGAAGGAAGTCTCCATGCTCTCCAAGGTCTTTACATCCGCACCAAAACCGGTTACCTTCGTTCTTGGAGGAACAAAGGTCGATGACTCTATGGCTGTCGCAGGAAACGTTCTTGCAAACGGCACCGCAGACAAAGTTGTCATCATCGGTGTTGTTGCAAATGTCTTCTACCTCGCAAAAGGAATCGACATCAGAGAGCCGTCCAAGAACCTCATCCACAACTTAGGATACGACGGAGAGGTCGAGAAGGCACGCGAAATTCTTGCAAAGTACTCTGACAGAATTGTTCTTCCGGAGTTTGTTGCAGTAAAGGAGAACGGCGAGCGCCGCGAGTACTCCATAAACTCCGTACCAAAGGACTGCCCGATTCTTGATATGGGAACCGAATCCATTGGGACAATCTCAGACGAGCTTAAGCAGGCAGGAACTATTGTCATGAATGGACCGGCAGGCGTCTTCGAAGACCCGGACTATGCTGCCGGAACCTTTGACATTCTCCACGCAGCAGCAAACGCAGAGTTTACCGTTTGCGGCGGAGGACACACCGCAGCAGTTATCGAACAGCTTGGACTTGAGCCGAAATACTCCCACCTCTCAACCGGAGGCGGAGCATGTATCGAGTTCTTAACCGGAAAGAAACTTCCGGCAATTGCCGCACTCGAAGAGAGCTGGGCAAAGTTCCACTAACCTTTTTTTTCGCTCACCTTTAAACCCCTGTAGAACCCATAATGAGTATCTATGCTCACGTTTATCGGTCTTGGTCTTTTTGATGAATACGATGTCTCTGTACGCGGAGCAGAAGCTATCAGAAATGCAGATACAGTTTTTCTTGAGGTCTATACATCTGTTCTGATGGGTTCTTCAATTCCGCGCCTCGAAGAGTACTACGGAAAGAAAATCATCCCGCTGTACAGAGAAGATGTGGAAATCCACTCTGACAAGATTATCGATGCCGCAAAAGAAGGAAACGCAGTGTTCCTTACAGCAGGCGACTCGATGGTTGCAACGACTCATTCTGACATCAGATGCCGCTGTGCTGAAGCAGGTGTTGAGACTAAAATCATCCACGGAGCATCAATTACAACCGCAGTCTGCGGTCTTTCAGGCCTTCAGAACTACCGCTTCGGAAAGTCTGTGTCCGTCCCGTTCCCGTATGGAAAATGGTTCCCGATGACACCGATTGAGGTCATCTCTGAAAACCTCAAAAATAATCTCCACACCTTAGTCTTTCTAGATATCCAGAAGGACAAGGAACGCTACATGAAAGTCTCAGAGGCTGTTGAGCTTTTAGAAGAGCAGGCAAGACGCGTTGGAGCAAGTATTCCAACCTACATTGGAATCGCAAGAGCAGGTTCTCCAGAGCCGGTTGTACACGCAGGAAATGCCGAAGAGATGATGAACTTTGATTTCGGCGGACCGCTTCACGTGATGATTGTCCCAGCAGAACTCCATGATATGGAACGCGAGTACTTAGAGAGATTTGCCGGATTATGCTGATTGAAGAGCTTGTCTCATATTATCAGAAAACAGCAGGAGACGCCATCTCTGCAGTCCCAAAGGGAAGTATTCTTGGAGGAACTGCTGACGAGATTTTAGAGATGGTTACCTGCTATGCGTCAGATGCTAAAGTCTTTCTAAAACACGGAGACTTAGTCAACGCATTTGCCGCATCAGAGTACGGACTTGGATGGCTGGACTGCGGAATCTATCTTGGCTATACCGAAGCAGACTTTACAAACTGCTTAGAACTTGCAAAAGAGTTCCCAAAAGAACTCTTCGAAAAGTTAGAAGAGAAGACGCTCAGGTACAAACGAATGCTCACAGGAGCTCTTGATGGTTCCATCCCTGCTCCGGATTCAGAGACGGGATGTTATGCAGCGGTAGTTAAAATAAGAGAAACTGCCAGGCGTGCTCTTGATGTCGGCACAGACCTTCTGCCGGATGATTATGTAAATGCTTTGGCAGTACTCTCATATGGGTATGGATGGCTTGACTGCGGAGTTAGAGCAGGACTCTTTCAGATAACAGGTGACAGACACCTGTTTACAATCTGAATCTTTTTTTCAAAACAGAAATCGAAGGACAGCTTACGCTGTTTTGTATGGTATTGACCGAAAGAAAATCTTTCAGTCGGGCCCTTCAAAAATCAAAAAAAGTTATTGTGTATATTGAGAGCCGGCGAATTAAGCCTTACTCTTCAACAACAACGCGAACCGGGGTCGGGAGCTTGTATCCGCTGTGGAGTAAAGCGTCCTTTGCCTGGTCGATGTACTGCGGGTTGGTCCAGATGGTGAAGACTTTCTGTCTTGGCTGAACGCGTGCTGCAGTACCGACTGCCTTACCGAATGCAAGTCTCATACCCTCAGAAACACGGTCTGCACCTGCTCCGGTTGCGTATTTGTGCTCACGGAGAACGTGGTGCGGGTAGGTTCTGATCTTTAAGTGGAAGTTGTTCTTACCAATAGAGTTGACAAGGCGTCTGTTCATATTGATACGTGCTGCTTCCATTGCGGTGTGGCGAATCTGACATCCCTCTAATGCTTCGAGGTGAATTGCTACTGGGAAGTCTGCGGAGAGGTTTCCCATATCGAACTGAACAACCTTACATCCTGGAACACCACCCATGTACTGGCGGCGGCAGTATGCCTTCTTGGCAAGGTTGCGGTACATCTTTGCTGGCTTTCTTACCATTTTTAGTATCCTCCTAGCTCTCTAAATGTGCTAACTATGTTAGACGAGTATCATATTAAAGGTTCGCATTCTCCTGCTCAAGTTCTTCGATAACCTGCAGAACTTTTTTGCGGAGGCTTGCAAACTCAACACTTGTTCTGTCACGCGGACGCGGCAGAGGGTTTTCATAAATCTCGTGAATTCTGCCCGGTCTCGGAGTTAGAATCACAATCTTGTCTGCGAGGAAAACAGCCTCATCGACGCTGTGAGTTACAAAGAGAATGGTCTTCTTTGTCTTCTCCCAAATCTCGAGGAGTTCTCTTTGCATCTTGTTTCTGGTCTGAGCATCAAGCGCGCCAAACGGCTCATCCATAAGCATGACAGCAGGCTCGCTTGCAAGAGCGCGGGCAACAGCCGCGCGCTGACGCATACCTCCGGAGAGCTCATATGGATAGCTGTTTCCAAAGTCCTTGAGGCCTACAAGCTCTAAGTACTTTGCAACACCTTCTGCGCGTTTGTCTTTTGGCACCTTCATCATCTCAAGACCGAAACCGACGTTTTCAGCAATGGTTCTCCACGGGTAAAGAGAGTACTCCTGGAAGACCATAGTCATCATCGGAGACGGCTTGTCAACAATTTCTCCATCAATCTCAACAGTTCCGGAAGTTGGAGCATCAAGACCTCCAATCATACGAAGGAGGGTGGTCTTACCGCATCCGGAAGGACCTAAAAGACAGACAAACTCACCGTCATGAACTTCCAGATTAACATCTTCGAGTGCGGTTACTGTTCCTTTCTTGGTGAAGAACTGCTTTGTTGCATGCTCAACCTTCACCCATACTTTGTCCCAGTCTGTTTCGCTCATTTGTCAAGTGCCTCCCATGCGAACTTCTTCTTCTGCAGAATGCGGAATAACTGATCTGCAGCAATTCCAATGATTCCGATAGCAATCATTCCTGCGATGATGATGTGAACCTGTCCGAAGTTGTAGGTGTACATAATTAAGTATCCAAGACCGGAGGATGCTCCTGGCATCATTTCCGCTGCGACGACACTCATCCATGCAATTCCAAATCCAAGGCGCAGACCATTACAGATTGCAGGACCTGCGGCTTGAAGGAGAACTTTGGATAAAACCTGACGGTCGCTTGCCTGATAGATTTTTGCAGTCTCAAGCCAGCTCTTCTTGACTCTTGATACACCATCAATCGTATTCACAAGAATCGGGAAGAAACATCCAATCACGATGATGAACACAATAGAGGTCATTCCGATACCAAACCAGGCAAGAGAAAGCGGGACCCATGCCATCGGCGGAATCGGACGAAGAATCTGAATTAATCCGTCACAGAAGTTTTCAAGCCGAGGATAGCGTCCAAGGATAATTCCAAGAGGGACGGCAATCACGCAGGCGATAACAAAACCAGTAACCACACGTGTGATACTGACAACTGCGTTGCTGACTAAGCTTCCGCTTCCGTAAATGTCAGCGAACGGAGTTAAGAAAACCGCGAATACATCTTCTACCCGCGGAAGGATATATGGATTATTTACCAGAATTGCTGCAATCTCCCATATGAGGACTGCTGCCACAGGGAGAATGAGCTTCGTATACCACTTCATTTCTAATTATATAAGGGGTTGTCTGACTTAATCAAACATACGGAAATAACACAAAAAAGGATTATGCGGATTTGGTTGTATAACCAATTCCGGCAGAGTCAAGTGCGGCCTTTAACTGGACATCCTGAATGGAGCCAAGCTGCGGGTCTGCAATTACAACAGGCTTGCCTTCTGCACTGCGTTCCTTAACCCATGCAATAAAGCTGTTCCAGTCATCTGCCGGTGCTTCGTCAGATACAACAAGTCCTGAACCGTTCATCATGATTGGTGCTAAGATCTTGATATCAACAGCACTGGTGGATTTGTCAACTGCAGAGACAAACGGCGGAGCTCCTGCAACTGCATACTGAATCTGGTTCTGCTGCAGAAGCGTCATAAGCTGTGGTCCTGCACTTCCTTCGATGAGTTTTACATCACAGACTTTCTTTCCGTTGACATACAGCTCTGCCTTGTCAATCTTTCCAACTTTTTCGGTGACCGGCTTTAAGTAGGTGTTGTAGTTGTCCTTGAAGAACTTCCAGTCCTTTAAGAGGATAAAGAGCGGACCGTCATGGTCACTTGCGAGGTATCCAACAGAGATTTCCTTAACAGAGGATGAAGGCTCTAAGAATTTGCCGGACTCAACAATTCCCTGTGCTACTTCATACGGACCGAAGTCGAAGAGAAGTTCTCTGGTTTCCTCACTGTTGGTGTTTGCAAGTTTTCCGTTGACTAATGCTAAGTCGCGCTGAGACTGGACAAAGTCTTCGTTGCTCTTAATCCATGCATCAGTAACTTCACCTGAGAATTTAATGGTCGAAATAGATGCTTCAATTACATCGACAGAGTTTACAGTAACTCCTCCGTAGGTTAAATCCTGGTTTGCGAAGAGCCAGTCTGCAATAAGCACTGCGGACTTTTCCGGATTTGCAGTGATGTACTCGTTTCCAAGAATCATCAGTGCAGTCATGTCTGCGGCAATCTCAGGGTTTGCAAGTGCGTATGAGTTTGCACCAAATACACAGCAGGTGTGTCCTTCCCACTTTCCTGCCGGCGGAAGGTCTTCAGAGTAGGAGATGACTTTTCCAATCTGTCCTTCTTCCATAACTGCAACAAACGGCTGCCAGGCGATTGCGGCATCAACAGCTCCGGATTCTAAGAGCTGAGGCATATTACCCACACCTGCATACAGGATTTCGACTTTTTCTCCGGAGCCTCCGTTGTCAACACAGCCTGCTGAAAATACGACTGCAAGACAGAGAAGAGCTGCTGCGAGAATGAAATGCTTTTTCTGCATACTTCTAATTATGTCAGAATCTGATATAAACACTTCTGACGAGAAGTATATTTTTAAAATATTGCAGAATCTAAAACAACATCAGACATAATCTGATGTATAATAATGAGCTCTGAAATTATCAAGAATCCATATACAAAGTCAAAAATCCAATCACTTCTTTTATTGTATTGAAGGGTCAAATAATAAGTAAGAATGCGAATCTTAGTACTTGGAGCAGGAGCCGTGGGCCTTACCGTGGCTGCCAAACTCTCGAAGCATGCCGAGGTGTTTGCCGTATGCCGCGAGCGCTGTGTTTCTGCGATTACCAATAATTCATTTACCATGACCGGAATCTGGGGCGAGGAGACTATACCTCTTTCCGTCGGCACAAAACCGCCGGCAGGGCCATGGGACTATATTATCATCTCCACCAAGTCTGCCGCAACCCGCGGAATCTGCGAGGAATACAAGGATATCTTCTGCGATGCTGAGGTTGTAAGTCTCCAGAACGGAATCGGAAACGAGGAGATTATCTCGGAATATACAGACAATGTAATCGGAGCTATGATTATCACGGGCTTTGAGTGGGTATCTGACTCTGAGATTCACGTGTCTGTTGACGGCGGAGAGACTGTATTTGGACGCTTCCCGGCAGGTGTAGATGATAAGGTATCTGCTCTGACCGGGCTCTTCAACAAATGCGGCATGCGTTCTATTTCATCAGAAAATGTGCGAGGGGCTGTCTGGGGCAAAGCATTCTACAGCTGTTCATTAAATCCGTTAGGCGCTGTTATGGAGTGTCCGTATGGAGAGCTTCTGCAGGAGCCTGCATGGAATATCATCGAAGGAATTGTCCGCGAGGCATTTGCAGTTTCTGCCGCAGAAGGAATTGTTCTTCCGCAAAAGAGTGCAGATGAGTACCTTGAGTTCCTGAGAACCAAGAAGATTCCACCAACTGCCGCCCACTACAGTTCCATGTATCAGGATATCATGGCAAAACGGCTCACCGAGGTTGATTATATCAACGGAGCAATTGTAGATCTTGGAAAGAAACATGGAATTCCAACTCCGGTCAATGAGACAATAGTTAATCTCACACACTTCAAGGAGGGTTTAAAATGTCGATAAGATCAGCAATGATTTTAGCAGGCGGAGAGGCAAAACGTGTAAACGGGCGTGAGAAGTACTTCTTCTCATACAAAGGATGTTCGTTTATCTCGCGTCTTGTGATGACTTTTTCAGGAATTGCTGATGAGATTGTAATCGTTGCCAAAAACGAGAAGCAGACAGAACACTTCGCAGGACTTCCGGATATCGTCCGCTGTACCTGGGACAAAGAACCGGGACTTGGACCAATCGGAGGTATAGCTTCCGGAATCGAAGAGGTCAAAGGAGAAACTGTCTTTATCGCCGCATGTGATATGCCGACAATCCACAAACCAATTGTATCATACCTCTTCGATAACATCGGAGATTATGACGCAATTATTCCTGAATGGGAAAACTCCAACATGGAACCGCTCCATGCAGTCTACAAAGTATCTGCTGTACGCGAGTACTTGAAAACCCACACAGATGCTTCTCTTCATGCTATGATTCATGCATTAAACACAAAGCGTGTATCTCCTGAAGATTTCCGAAAGTTTGACCCTGAACTTGAAACCTTCAGAAATGTAAATACATTGGATGAACTCTTAGCTATGGGCCCTGAGGCCTCATACAGAGAAAAGCATCCGGAAAAATAAAACCCCAATTTATTTACAAAACCATTATAAAAACTGACGGAGATATATCCAATAATCATTCTGTGGAGATATTTCTATGTTGGAACTTATTTTTTTAGAGCTTATAGAATTTGGATTTTTTGAAGCATTCTGTAACTGGAGCAATCCAACATTAACACTCCTGATTTACCTTTGTGTCTTAATTGGTGCTGTAGTCCAATACCTTCTTCTTAAAAAATGTCAGAAGAGAGTTTTTCGCTTCGGGTTAATTGGCCTTTGTGCCATCTATATTCTCGTCAGTGAATATGCAATGAATTTCATTACCGGATGGGACAGATTTGGAATTATTGTCCTGTACGGGTTTGTTATCTGTATACTGCTTGGAACAGTCATTATGACAATTATTCAATGGATTAAAAACAGGAAGCAGAACAAAAATTCAGCAAATAATTAACAATTATCTTTTTTCGCTCTTCTATGCCAGACTGCAGACAGGCATACGAAAACAACCGCTAAAGCGATGTAAACCGCAGAGAGAGCAATTATTCAAGCAATACGTCAGCAGATTGCAGCCAGGAGGAATAAGACACTGGCAACTCTATCTTTGTTCATAATGTAAAAAAAGGGAGGGGATTTATGTTCCGTGGTTCCAGCTTCCCATGTATTCAATCTGTTCAGGCGTGAGTTCATCTAAGGAAGCACCAACAGACTCGAGCTTTAAGCGTGCGATGTACTCATCGATTTCGGTCGGGACATCGTGAACACCCGGTGCAAGGTCCTTGCCGTGCTTTGCCATGTACTCAACAGAAAGTGCCTGTACTGCGAAGCTTAAGTCCATGACTTCGATCGGGTGACCCATTCCCTTCGGGGTTGCGAGGTTTACAAGTCTTCCCTCTGCGAGTAAGTGAATCTTCTTTCCGTCAACAATGTAGGTGTCGATTCCGTCTCTGTGATCGATTTCAGATGCGTGCTCTTCAAGCCACGGGATGGTGATTTCGTTGTTGAAGTGTCCTGCGTTTGCGAGGAGTGCTCCGTCTTTTAAGAGCGGGAAGTGCTCGCCGGTGATGATAGAGCAGTTTCCGGTAGTGGTGATGAATAAATCTCCAAGCTTTGCTGCCTCAGACATCTTTAAGACATCGAATCCGTCAAAGTGTGCCTGAAGTGCGCGGCGCGGGTCAACTTCGGTGACAATTACGCGTGCTCCAAGAGCGCGTGCTTTGGTTGCAACACCGCGTCCGCAGTATCCGTATCCTGCAACAACAACGTGCTTTCCTGCAACAAGGCAGTTGGTGGTAAGCATAATGGAAGAGAGAGCACTTTCGCCTGTTCCGTGAACGTTGTCGAAGTAGTGCTTCATTGGAGTATCGTTTACAGCAATTACCGGGAACTCGAGTTTTCCGTCTGCGTGCATTGCCTTTAAGCGGTGGATACCGGTAGTGGTCTCCTCACATGCTCCGACAATCTGCGGGAGGCAGTCACGGCGGTCGATGTGGACACGGTTGATTAAGTCCATTCCGTCATCGATAGTTAAGGTTGGTTTTGCATCGAGAACTTTGTCGATTGCTTCGTAGTACTCTTCGGTGTTGCATCCGCGTTTTGCGTAACACTCGATTCCGCCCTCACGAAGGGCTTCTGCAACATCGTCCTGAGTGGAGAGAGGGTTGCATCCGGTGATGTAGACTTCCGCTCCTCCGGCAGCTAAGGTTCTGACAAGGCATGCGGTCTTTGCCTCTACGTGGAGTGCCATACCAATCTTCTGTCCTGCAAGCGGCTTTTCCTCTTCAAAACGTTTGCGGATTGCCTGAAGAACAGGCATGTACTGGTATGCCCACTGGATTTTCTGTTCGCCTGAACTAACCATATCCCTATATATTAGACCTGTGAGGGGAAATAGTATGCCCTCTTTATATTAAGAGACGACCAATATTCACTCATGTACAATGCAGGACTGGTTCTTGAAGGCGGTTCAATGCGTGGTGTGTATACAGCAGGTGTTGTTGATGCATTTCTGGATAATGATATAGAGTTCAGTTCTGTTTACGGAGTCTCTGCCGGAGCATGTCACGGAGCAAGTCTTGTATCCAAACAGAGAGGCCGCGCTTTCCGTGTGAATGTGGATTACCTGGATGATAAAAATTACTGCAGTGTTTACAGTCTGATAAAAACAGGAGACCTGTTCGGGGCTGATATGCTGTTCAATAAAATCCCTAATGAGCTTGATGTATATGATTATGCGGCATTCGAGGAGTACAAGGGCAAATACTTTGTTGTTGTAACGAATATGGAGACAGGAGGTACTGAATACATACAGATGACTACTGACTTTATGCGGCACAAGATGGAGTACATGAAGGCCACCTGTTCAATGCCGCTTGTTGCAAAACCGGGTGTGGTTGACGGTAATTTGTATATGGACGGGTGCATCTCTGATTCGATTCCAATCCGACGTGCCGAGGCTGACGGATATACAAAGAATGTGGTTGTAAGAACCCGTGTAAGAGGATACCGGAAAGAGTCAAACAAGATGATGCCGATTATTAAAATGTGGTATCGTCGGTATCCTGAGTTTGTAAAAAAGTGTGCAACCAGACATATCAGATATAACGAGACGCTTTCATATATCGACGCGGAAGAAAAAGCAGGACGTGTATTTGTAATCGCCCCGACAAACGGCTGCGGTGTTGGTTCGGTCTGCAAAGACAGAGTAAAACTCGAAGCACTGTATGATACCGGTTATACTGACACCGTGAATCGGATGGATGAACTGCTGAGGTTTTTGGATTTCTGAGTAGGTGATTTTCCCCCGCGAAAGCTACGCGAAAACAAAACGAAAAACGCGAAAAAACTACACGCGTTCAAAGCCTCAGATAGATTTAGATTAAATGTATTGTAGGCTTTGGATAGAGGAGGGAAAACCGCAGACCACGCAGACAAGGCAACGCGTCGCTCTCGCCTACGGCGAGCTGCTGCCGCAGCCGCTTTGGCGTTGCCAAAAAGTATTGCCCATCTTTTTTATGCGACCACAAAGCGGCTGCGGCAGCAGTTCGCGACCGAAGGGAGCGAAAGCGACTGGTCGCTTTGTCTGCGTGGTCTGCGGTTTTTACCTCATGTATCTAAAGCCAGACAATTCCTTTATCTATATGGAAAAATAGGGTTTGTTAGAAATACTACTACTGATACTCAATAAAGTTCTGGACTTCCTTCTGAAGTCCGCCCTTGAATCTCTGGCGGATTCCTTCGTAGTACTCACGGACACGCGGGTTCATTGTCGGATGAACTGAGCTCTTTGCCGCTTCAAAGTCAGCAGGAGATACAAAGTCTGCACCGCGGCGAAGTGCAAGCATAGCCGCTTCACGGCATAGACCTTCGAGGTCTGAACCAACATAACCTTCGGTTTCACTGGCGAGTTTGTCAAGCAGTTTTTCGCGTGCGGCATCTTTGATATGAACACCTTCTTTTGCAAACAAAGATGTAACCAGGCGGCGATGTTCAAAGAACGGTGTTTCAGAGTCGCGAGCGAACTTCTTTGCGGATGCTAATACCTGTTTTACAGTAACCTCACGGCCCGAGAGCTTCTTTGAAAGCACCTCGATATCGGCCTCTGTAATTCCGAATAATCCTTCGAGAAGTTCATCCATAACTGAACCCTCAATCGGCATGGTTCTTGTGTGGACAGCTAAGATGGCCTTTCTATCTTCTGCTGACGGTTCTGCAATATAGACCAGTCTGTCAAAGCGTCCGCTTCTTAGAAGCGCCGGGTCGATGATATCAGGTCTGTTGGATGCGGCAAGAACAACAACATCGTTCAGTTCCTCGATACCATCCATCTCAGCTAAAATCTGGTTCAAGACGTTCTCAAGAACACGTCCACCTTCGCCGCCGCCTCTGGACGGCGTTAAGGAGTCGATTTCGTCGAAGAAGAGAACAGAAGGCGCTACCTGTCTTGCTTTCTTGAACATATCACGTACTGCACGCTCTGACTCTCCAACCCATTTGGATAAAAGCTGAGGGCCTTTTATCGCGATAAAGTTCGCTCCGCTTTCGTGAGCTACGGCTTTGGCGATTAAGGTCTTTCCGGTTCCTGGAGGACCATATAGGAGAACTCCCTTTGGAGGTCTGATTCCAAGAGCTGCGAACTTTTCCTTTCTGGTCAGAGGATACTCAACCGACTCGCGAACATCAGCTAAAGCATTTCCGCATCCCCCAACATCGGTCCATGAAACATCAGCAGTCTCAAGAGCAATCTCGCGCATGGCAGAAGGTGTAATCTTATGCATCGCGGAGATGAAGTCAGCCTTTGTGACCTCAAGGGACTTCAAAATCTCGTCCGGGATTTTTTCATTCTCAAGACACTCTGAATCAACCTGACGGCGAAGAGCGATAACAGCCGCCTCGCGTGCGAGAGCCGCAAGGTCAGCTCCGACAAATCCGCGTGACGCAGAAGCAAGAGATGCTAAAAGCCTCTCGCGGCTGTTTTCATACTTCTGAACGGAACGGTCTGTTGGATGCTGTACAGCATGGAACGCGGCAGAGCCTTCAAGCGGCATGTTTCTCGTGTGGATTTTGAGAATCTCTAAGCGATCTTCTTCAGAAGGCACCCCAATCTCAATCTCGCGGTCGAAACGTCCCGGACGCCGGAGGGCGGAATCAATAGAGTCAGGGCGGTTAGTGGCACCAATTACGATTACCTGACCTCTTGAGCTGATTCCATCAAGCATGGTTAAAAGCTGGGCAACAACACGGCGCTCAACTTCTCCTGTTACCTCTTCGCGGCGCGGGGCGATTGAGTCAAGTTCATCGATAAATATAATCGAAGGGGCTTTTGCCTCTGCTTCTTCGAATACTTCGCGGAGCTTCTGCTCGGACTCTCCATAGTATTTTGAGATAATCTCAGGGCCTGCAATCGGGTAGAAGTTTGCTCCGCTCTCGCTTGCGACAGCTTTCGCGATTAAGGTCTTGCCTGTTCCAGGAGGGCCATAGAGAAGAACTCCCTTTGGAGGTTCTACACCGATTGTTTCAAAGAGCTCCGGATGGCGGATTGGAAGCTCAATCATCTCACGAACACGGGCAAGTTCTGCTTTTAAGCCTCCAATATCCTCATAGGTAATCTTCTTCGAACCTTCAAACTCTGCAATATCGTTTATCTCAAAGTCGGTTAGCGGGCTTATGATACAGGCGTTTTCAGGTTTTAAGGCGGTTACTTTGAACTCGATTACGGGATTTCCCATGAGACGGGTTTTAATCGGCAGAATGTCTCCAAGAGATATCGGGAAGTTGATGACTGCTGCAGCATCAAAATTATTTCCGTCAAGTAACTGGTCAGGAACTCCCGGAGGCGGGGTCAGTTCCACATATACTGCTGATGCTTCCTCTTCTATTTTGGAGATTGTAACCCTGTCTCCTGTGGAAACACCTGCATTAGCACGAGTGTATTTATCGATTCGAACCTTTCCCTGGTTCCAGTCCTGAGTTGCAGCACGCCAGACCTTTGCAGAAGTTGTTTTCTCTCCTTTGATTTTTACAATATCGCCGGGAGTTACACCCAAGGTCTCCATCGACTTGGGGTCAAGACGCACACGTCCATATCCCTGATCGTTTGGATATGCACTATCTACTTTGAGAGATATATCCGCCATAATCTTACTTAGGATATCTGACGGGAAGGAAGATAAGTATGTTTCTTGAAGATGCTTCCGACGCTTTATACCCTATGAGAACAAATATAGAATTATCTATGACTGAAGAAGGCAATTCTGTCGCAAACATGATGTGTCTTATGACCACCCGTATCGAGGCAATTGCAAAAGGAATCGACAAAGAGCAGATTGCATCATTTGTCCACGCAGTCCTTTCTGCAAACCGCATCTATGTAATGGGTGCCGGACGCTCCGGACTTGTTGCAAAATCCTTTGCAATGCGTCTTATGCACACCGGATTTATCTCTTATGTGGTAGGCGAGACCATCACTCCGGCTATTGCTGAAGGAGACTTAATCGTTGCATTCTCTGGCTCTGGAAACACCAAGACCATCGGAGATATCGCAGAGACAGCAAAAGGAATCGGTGCGAAGGTTGCTCTTATCTCCTCAAACCCTGACTCACGCATTGGAAGAATTGCTGACTACATTATCAAAATCGAAACCCAGCGTGACCCTGTAACCTGTGATGCTCACGAGTATGAAATTCGCCAGATGCTTGGAGAGCACCGCTCCTTTGCTCCGCTTGGAACCATCTTTGAGACTTCTTCTCTGATTTTCTCGGATGCAGTAATCTCTACGATTATGACCATGCGCCAGATTGAGGAAAGCGAACTTCAGAAACGCCACACCAACATCGAGTAAAAATGACTGACTTCGCAAAACGCGTCACATCTATAGATATATCCGGCATCCGCAAGATGTTCGAAGCGGCAGGTCCAAATGCCATCAACATGGGCCTTGGACAGCCTGACTTCGACACTCCGGAAAATATCAAAGCCGCGGCCATTCGTGCAATTTCCGAAGGTAAAACAGGATACACCAACAATGCAGGAATTGACGAACTGCGTGCAGCAGTTGCTGATAAACTGAAGCGTGAGAATGGACTGGAATATACTCCAAAACAGGTCTTAATCACCGCAGGCGGTTCCGGCGCTTTGCATGCCGCAATTTCTTCTCTTGTTGAAGAGGGAGACAAGGTTGTATTTAACAATCCAGGCTTTGTCTCATACGGCTCTCTTGCAAAACTCGCAGGCGGAGTGCCGGCACCGGTTGCCCTTCGCCCTGACTTACATTTAGATGTCGAAGCACTCAAAGAGGAGTTCAGCGATAAGAAAACCAAGGTCATGGTCTTAAACAGCCCGGCAAACCCGACGGGTATGGTTGAAACTGAAGAGACAATCCGCGCTGTAGTTGAAGCAGCCGCTGACTATGGAGTGACTGTTCTCTCTGATGAGGTCTACGAGAAGTTCTGCTACGGAGATACAAAGTTTGTCTCTTCCGCAAAGTTCGGAGACAATGTTATAACCATCAACGCAGTAAGTAAGACCTATGCAATGACCGGATGGCGTATCGGATTTATGGCCGGAGCAACTGAGATTATTGATCAGGCAGTAAAGATTCAGCAGTATTCTCTTGCATGCCCGACCTCCATTGCCCAGTACGCAGCCCTTGAAGCATACACCGGAGACCAGTCTTCCGTTGATGCAATGAGAGCAGAGTATGATGCACGCAGAAAGCTCTTAATCACCGGACTTCGCGAGATGGGAATCGATGTTTCAATGCCTGAGGGTGCATTCTATGCTTTCCCGAAGCTTGATGCAGAAACCGTTTCTGCAATTGTTGCAAACGATGTTATCATTACCCCGGGTCTTGCCTTCGGAAGCCTTGGAGAAGGATATGCACGCATGAGTTATGCAGCATCACAGGAAAATATCAAAGAAGCGCTGAAGAGAATTCAGCAGGTGGTTGAATAAGATGGAACTGAAAGAAATTAACGCATTACTTGAAAAGCTCTCCAATGCAAACGGAATCTCCGGAGCTGAGGGAGCTGTTGCCAAAATCATCCGCGATGAGATTGCACCGTATGTGGATGAAATCAAAACCGACCGTATGGGAAATCTGATTGCCGTAAAGAAAGGTGATGATTTCAAAATCATGCTCGCCGCCCACATGGACGAGATTGGTTTAATGGTCCAGTACATCGATGAGAAGGGATTCATCAGATTTGTCGGTGTAGGCGGATGGTACAATCCTGTCTTAGTTTCCCAGCGTGTGATTCTCCACGGTGAGAAAGGCGACATCCCGGGTGTTCTTGGAATGAAGCCGCCGCACGTTATGGAAGAGGCAGACAGAAAGAAGCAAATCGAGCTTGCAAACCTCTTCATTGATGTCGGAGCACACTCCACAGAGGAGGTTGAAGCCATGGGTATCACTGTTGGAACAACTGTAACCATCGACCGCGACTACCAGCCGCTTGCAGGAACTGTTGTAACCGGCAAAGCATTAGACAACCGTGTCGGATGTGCAATGCTTATTGGAGCCTTAAAAGAGATGGAGTCCAAGCACACCATCTATGCTGTCTTTACCGTTCAGGAAGAGGTCGGACTTAAGGGTGCAAAGACTGCGGCATTTTCCCTCAACCCAGATGTTGCAATCGCAACGGATGTAACAATCCCGGGAGACTCACCTGGAATTGAGAGACGCAAGGCACCTGTTTTCATGGGAGAAGGACCTGTTGTTGTCATGGTCTCTGCATCAGGCCGCGGCCACTTAGCAGACCCGCGCATGGTTGACTGGCTCAAGAAGACCGCCAAAAAGCATGACATCATGATTCAGATTGAAGTTGGAGACGGCGGAAACACTGATGCTTCTGCAATCAACTTCGAGCGCGGCGGAATCCCGAGTGTCCCGGTATCAGTTCCGGCACGCTACATCCACTCTCCGGTTGAAGTCATTGACTTAAAGGATTTACAGGGAGCAATCGAGCTTCTCCGTCTTGCAGTCAAGACAAAACCAAACTTCTAACTTTTTTTCAGGCATCATCCCGCCAACACTATATCTCTAAACAGCAAATAATATAGAGATTATCGTGACCTTCAAAGTCCTTGTATCCGACCCTCTCGCAGTCGAGGGAGTAAATATCTTAAAAGAATTCAGTGAAGTCGACGAAAAAGCAGACCTTTCCGAAGACGAACTCGTCAAAATCATCGGAGAATACGATGCATTAATCGTCCGCTCAGGAACTCAGGTTACCACCCGCATCATCGAAGCCGCAGACAAGATGAAATATATCGGCAGAGCAGGTGTCGGCGTTGACAACATTGATACTGATGCAGCAACCAAGAAGGGTATCATCGTTTCCAACGCACCGGAAGGAAACACCCTTGCAGCAACCGAGCACACCATCGGTATGATGATGGCCTTAGCACGCAATATCCCGCAGGCATCCGCATCCTTAAAGAAGGGAGAGTGGAAGCGTTCCAAGTTCATGGGTAACGAGATGAACGGCAAGGTCTTAGGTGTTGTCGGATTTGGAAGAATCGGATGCGAAGTTGCAAAGCGTGCTCAGGCACTCGAGATGACTGTTATCGCATACGACCCGTTCATCCCGGCAGAAGTAGGAGCAGCTATGGGTGTTGAGATGATGTCTGTTGCAGAGCTTTTCACCAAGGCAGATGTCATCACCGTCCACACTCCGCTTATCCCGTCCACTACCCACTTAATCAACAAGGACTCCATTGCAACAATGAAGGACGGCGTGCGCTTAATCAACTGTGCCAGAGGAGGTATCATTGATGAAGCAGCACTCTATGACGCAATCGTTGCTGGAAAGGTTGCAGGCGCAGCACTCGATGTTTTCGAGAACGAGCCGCCGACAGAGTCTCCGCTCTTAACTCTCGACTCAGTTATCGTTACCCCGCACCTTGGAGCAAGCACTGTTGAAGCACAGAAGAATGTCGCAATCTCTGTCGCATACCAGTGCCGCGATGTTTTAAACGGCGGCTCTGCAAAGAGCGCAGTAAACGCACCGCTTGTTGCCCCGGATGCACGCGCAAAGGTTGATGCATACGCACAGCTTGCAGAGAAGATGGGTGCATTAGTTGGTCAGATTGCAGAAGCACCAATCACTGAGGCAGAGTTCGCATACTTAGGTGAAGTTGCAGAGCTCAAGCAGAATTTAAAGTACGTTACCCGCCTTGGTGTCAAGGGTATGCTCTCTATGGTTCTCCACGAGCCGGTCAACATCGTCAATGCAGAGTTCGTTGCAAAGGGCCGCGGCATGAACATTGTCGAGAAGACCTCCGACGAAGCAGGCGACTACAAGTCCCTTGTTACCTTAACCATCAAGACCGAAGCAGGCGAGAAGACTGTTTCCGGTACTGTTACCAAAGAAGGCGGAGCACGCATCATCTCCATTGGAAAATACAAGACTGACATCGTACCTGTTGGAAATGTTATCTTAGCAGACCACATCAACAGACCGGGTATCATCGGTGTTGTTGGAACTCTCCTTGGAAAGAACAATGTCAACATCTCCTCTATGCAGGTCGGCGGAGCAAATGTCGGAACTGACTCTCTTATGATTTTAGCAGTCGACTCCGTTGTCGCTCCGGAAGTTATGGCAGAAGTTGCATCCGCAGACGGTATCACCTCTGCAAAGTTCGTTCAGTTATAAATTCTGAACAACTATTTTTTTTTTCAAAAAAAAGATTAGACAGAAGCAGTTCCTTCTGCCGTAATTACAAAGTCCCAGTGTTTTCCTTCCGGCTGAGAGCGGTGTTTCATGATAACAGCACGGCGGAACTTTTCGTGTTTTTCGACCATGATAATGGCCTTTGAGATGTGAGACAGAGATGTTCCGCCAAGGCCGTTTAACCTGTGGCGGTCTATATCCATAAAGACCTGATTTGTAATAACCGCCGGGATGTCATATCGTTTTGCAATCCCTAAAAGCACCATCATCTGCTGTGAAAGCATTGAAAGAGCATCCTTTGATTCAATCTGCTCGACACGGTAGAGTGCTGTTGCCGAGTCGACAATGATTAATTTTGCACGGCCTGTCTTTACAAGCTTCTCGGCTTCCGAAATCATCAGCCCCTGCTCAGCAAAAGTGTCAGGCTCGAAAACATAGAGATTTGCAGCAAGCCTTTCGGTCTCCTCTCCTGCAATCTGGCTGAAGCGTTCGATTGAGAATCCTTCTGTATCTATGTAGATAACACCGTCTCCTGCGCGAAGGGTGTTTACTGCGGCAATCAGGCAGAAGGTACTTTTTCCTGAACCTGCTTCGCCCACGAACTGGGTTATCATTTTGGTCTCTAGTCCGCCGCCTAAAAGCGCATCAAGACCGTCTGCTCCTGTTTTCAGCTTTACCGGGAGCTCCATGCTTCCTCCTCGAAGATGCGCTTTACATCTCTGACTGACACACCTGCCTCATCAGCGATTCTTTTGCAGTCGTCAAACTCGGACTTTCTTGAGTAAACTTCGCCATCGATTGATGCATGTTTTACGGATGCTGTGTAGACTCGCCCGTTAATTACGGCGGTTGCTGTCTTCGACATTCGCTCTGCTACAAAGCGCTTTGCCATTGGAATACAGCGCACCCCAAGGCTTCCTGTCTCGCGGGCTAAGAGTTTTGCAAGCCTTGCTGAGTCTTCCGGCATGCAGACCACACGGATAAGATGTCCTGCCCGTCCTTTTTTCATGATAAGCGGGGTGATTGATGCATCGCGTGCTCCGGCATCCATTAAGCGCGAAATGGTTTCGGCTAAGATTTCGCCTGAGATGTCATCGACGTTTGTTTCAAGCACGTCGATTGTTGTCTCGTCAGCCCCTGATTCCATCAGGTATGCAGTTAAGATATTTGGGTGATCTGACGGGTTGCGGCTTCCGGCTCCGCGTCC
This sequence comes from Methanocorpusculum sp., assembly GCA_017387505.1. Lineage (GTDB taxonomy): Archaea > Halobacteriota > Methanomicrobia > Methanomicrobiales > Methanocorpusculaceae > Methanocorpusculum. Next base: position 292,698 of record JAFOFB010000015.1, on the reverse strand, counting down.
AAGAGCGATGAGTTTTCCAGCTTCCAGGGAGGCAGGATATGATGCGGCAAACTCCGAGAGAAGAGCAGCACCTGTTGGTGTGCAGAGTTCTCCTTCGAAGTTTCCGATGATTACTTCAAGGGATGAGTCTTTTAGAATCTCAGCGGTTGCGGGTGCTGGTACCGGCATTATCCCGTGTGAGCAGGTGAGAGTTCCAAATCCTACAGCGAGAGGCAGGACTTTGACTGCTTTTGGATTTAAGGAGAGAAGAGCGGTACATGAGCCAAGAACATCAGCTATTGCATCGTCTGCTCCAACCTCGTGGAAGTGGACGTGGTGAGACTGATGCACGGTCTCTTCTGCTTTCTGGATTCTGGCAAATACCCGTTTTGCAAGAGCTTTTGCGTTATCTGATGCCTCCGATGCATCAATTATTTCGATGATATCTGTAAGGGTTCTATGTGTTTTTCCCGTGTTGGTTTTGATTGAGAGTGCCGGGATTCCATTGCGCACTGTTTCCTCGACAGTCGGGACTGATATGGTTTTTATTGCTTGGAAAACTTCGTTTCGGTCAGCTCCAAGGGCGAGGAGGGAGGACATTATCATGTCTCCTGCGGCACCAAAACGCGGGTCAAATACCAGATACTGCATCTTTAGTTTATGTTTGTTTTGTTGGGGGATAATTCTTAGTCTGCGATTAGTTCGCGGCGTTCTTTTTGGTAAACTTCTCCGTCCTTTGCAAGCCAGAGTTCGGCAGATTCAACTGCTGCGTCAAGCAAAGCGTCTAAGTCCATTCTGCCCTCATCGTGGCAGATTTTTTCTGGTTCGGAGCGGGTTGCAGGCTTTTTGGGAACTGCATGGCATGTTGTGTCTCCCGGTGATTCGTGGTATGTGCCTATTTTTCTGGCGATTGATACGATTTCTTCTTTGTCGTAGGTTAAGAGCGGGCGAAGGATTGGTGTTTCTACAGATGCGGTGATTACCTTCATGTTCTGGAGAGTTTGCGATGCTACCTGTCCTAAGTTTTCGCCGGAGACGATTCCTTCGAGGCGGTTGTTTGCGGCGATTTTGTCTGCTATGCGCATCATGAACCGTTTGCAGAAAAGGCAGGTGTAGTGGGTGTCGCAGGATTTGTATACTGCATCAAGGAAGGGTTCGACATTTACAATCCAGAGAGGGAATGCTCTTCCGGGAGACCATGTGGAAAGGATTCTGGCGTTGTCGAGTGCTAAACTGCGGGTTGCAGGTCCAGCCCAGCGTCCTGCATCGGCAAAGACGCCGGAGAGGACAACACCTCTTCTCATCATGAGCCATGCGGCAACTGGTGAGTCGATGCCTGCGGAAAGAAGGACTGCAGAACGTCCCGCTGTGCCTAAAGGAAGTCCCCCCTGTCCTGCGATTCTGCTGTCGTAGACAATGCCCCCGTACTCTCTTGCTTCTACAAAAATCTCGTACTCGGGGTTGTCGAGGTCAACAATAAAGCCCGGAATCTCGTTCCAGACGGCGTCGGCAACGGCGGCTGCAAGCTGCTGGCTTGTGAAGCCTTTGACGAATTGTCTTTTTGCGCGGACGGCAAAGGTCATTCCGGGCTTCAGTTTTTCTTTCGCGAGAGCAACGGCGGCTTTTCCTATTTCCTCGGGTGTGTTTTTGCAGGTTGTGCAGATGGAGACGTCAACGATACCAAAGACGCGGGATACGGCGGCGGCTATTTTTTCTGCGTCTCCGTAGATTAAGACGCGGCCGCGAAACTCTTCAATTTCATAAGATACGCCTGCACCATCAAGTGCTGCTTTGATATTTCGAAGAAGAGTTTTCATGAACTGCTTCTTAACCGGCTCGGACTTGAGCCAGAGTTCGCCGATTCTTACCATTACCGCTCTGTTTTCCATCATACACCTGCACTGTAGTCCCTGTATGAGACCTCTTCTATTCCTAATTGTTTGAGTTTATTTTCGTATATTTTTGCTGTTTGACGGGCCTGAGTTTCAGTCTCGACAACTGCCTGTGTGCCACAGATGCGGACACGAAGAATACCCTCTACACCGCCGTCTCGAAGAATGCATTCTGCCGCGTCCACTTTTTCCAAAAGCTCTTCGGTCAGAGTTGTTCCAAACGGGATGCGGGTTGCAAGGCAGGCTGAAGGCGGTGCGGCATTGATTCCAAGCCGCTTTGCTTCGGAGATGATTTCTGCTTTGCCGATTCCGGCAAGAGCAAACGGGCTTATGATGCCTTCTTCTTCAAGAGCTCGAATGCCGGGGCGGGCTTTTGTAAGATCATCTACGTGTGTTCCGTCAAAAACAGCCTCCATGCCTAAGAGGCGGGCTAGTTTTTTCATCTCACGCATGATGATTTTTTTGCAGAGGTAACAACGCTCCGGCGGGTTTTCGCGGATCTCCTCAAAAACAAGAAGCCCGAGGCAGATTGGATGCCACGGAACATCAAAACGTGCCGCAAGCTCCTCTGCCGCTTTTATCTCCGCGTTTGGGGTAAACTCGGAGATAACTGTTGCCGCGTGGAGAACAACTCCTGCCTCCTTTGCTTTTGCGAGAAGCACTGCACTGTCAACACCGCCGGATAAAGCAATCAGTGCTGATTTTGCCGGAAATATCTCACTCATTGCAGAGCTGTCTCATTTTACGGACCGCATGTGACGAGCGGGCGAAGTATGCGGAAAGTGAGAAGGAGAACTCCTCGGACCATATGTCGCTTCCGCAAAGAACATCGTAGCCTTCCTCCATCGAGATGCGGACATGTTTTCCAAGAGCTCCAGAGAAGATTTTCTTTCTGTCTTCGAGGAGCGAGGAGGCTGTGATATATTTTCTTGGGACTTCTGTGTAGTATCTGTCTTCGAAAATCCAAGGGCCTGCAAACTCTTCCTGATGCAGGTATTTGTCAACGAATTTGTCTGCGTTTGTGTGATTCCATACAGGAGGACCTTCACGGACGATGATGTTTGGAAGTTCTGTGACTAGTAGTTCGAAGATGATTATGGAGTGTTCAGGCCCCATGAATACTTCGGAGCGGTGTACCTGGAACTCCTCTTTTATCAGCATGGCGCGGATTGTCTCCATGCTTTTTCTAAGCTGAGGGACAACGGTGTCTGCTGCATAGTCGGGTGTTTTGAAGGAGAGGGCGTAGAGTGCTGTTTTTCTGCGCTCAAGAAGGGCGGTGAATTCGGGTTTGGAGATTGTTGTTGCGGCGTCTGGTACGAAGTAGCAGGCTCCTGGTTTTTCGCAGTAGTCGCGGGCGAGTTCCATGAACTCGGAGAAGCGTGTTGGTGTTAAGGCGGCTGCTACGTTTCTGTGTTTGTCGGTCGGGTCGATTACGATTAACGGGTCTGTGAAGAGTGAGCGGACTGTTTTTTTGTCTTCGTAGTATTTTTCGATGTCTATTACTTCTCCGTAGCGGAATTTGGAGGCTGCCTGCATGAAGTTGGTAAATCCGCCGAAGTGGAGGATTAACAGTTCGCAAAGATAGCCGGAGAAGCCGCCTGTCATGTGGTCGGAGCCGTAGACTCCTCCGCCTTTGCAGAACTGTTTTAGGAGAAGGACGTCTTCGCGAAGCGGGGCGATTTTGTCTATGAGGTATCGGGTATGGAACGGAGTTCTGTCAACTGCGCATTTCATTTCGGCGGTGGATGCGACCTGATAGCACGGGACTAAGTCAACGTCGTATCCTTCGATTACTGCGTTAAGGTAGGGGTGCTCTGCGTATTTTTCCTCGGATGTTCCGCCGAACTTTTCGACAACTGCATATGCTGCAGCGAGTCCTTTTTCCTGCAGTTCTTCGCGGGATAGTTCCGGCGGGAAGAGCATGAAGACGTCTATATCTTTGTCTCCTTTTACCCAGGTTCCGCGGGCAACAGAGCCGGTCATCATTGCGGGAACGCCGGCTGCCTCATAAACAGCGTCGATGATTTTCTGTCCCATCAGATGAGACTCTACGCGTTCCGCGTCGCTTGGGAGAATGCGTGATAAGACTGCGGTTTCGTATTCGTTTCTCATAATTCCACCCGATGAATAGTACTATATATTGGACCTGACGGCGTTAAGACACTTTTCTTTAAGAGAACAGCAGAGATATCACATTCTCCAAAGTTACGTTCTTTGATTCCATTAATTTTCGGTAAAAGAGCCGGAGAATATTCTTTTACACGGGCAATTGTGATGTGCGGTGAAAACGGCTTTTCTTCGCGTGCAAATCCCAGCTTTGCCATACGGGATTCAACATCCAAGGCAAGAGCGGCTGTTGCTCCGCTGTCATGCACTTCGGCTTTGATTACACGCGGCGGGCGACCAAAGGTACTGATACCTGATGCCTGAAGTGTGTATGGAGATGCTGAAATTCCATCAAGCGAGGCAGTGATTTTCGGGATTTGCGATTCAGGAACTTCGCCTAAGAATTTGAGTGTAATATGCATTAAATTCGGTGAGACAAAAGAAAGACGTCCCGCGCCGCGTAGTTCCTGACCTGCGACAGAAATTTCATTCCTGATTTCTGCAGAAGGTTCGACTGCGATAAAAGCCCTGACCATTAACTAACTATTTGGTCTGAAAGTATAGGGAAGTTTCGGAAAAGAGAGTGCGAAACAAAAAGGGGAAGTCCCCTTTTTGGGGAACAAACTTAGATAAGTTTGTTGATTGGACCGTCGGTAACTGCTGGAGTTCCGCCGAAGTCCTGGAATGCTTCTGCCATAACGATATCACAGAATGCTGCTGCGGTTGCTGCACCTTCCATGTTCTCGATTGGACCGTACATGATTAAATCTGCACCAAGGGTCATTGCCATGATGTTACATCCGACATCTGCGGAAGACCATGCAGTCTGGCGGATACCCTCCATTCCTCCGAAGTGGTGGTGTGCCATCTGTTCGAAGAGAAGGTCCTTACCCTTGTATCCATCTGCTAAGACGTTCTTTCTCCAGCGCTTGAGCCAGGTCCAGGAAACAGTCATGTTGTGGTATGCACCACCTGTCGGGAGACCGTGGATTGCTTTGCATGCGAGAATTTCGCGCATGGATCCTGCTGCACCAAGTCCGAGCGGAGTTGCTGCAGAGTCGAGGATCGGGCGGGTGATACCGCACTCTTCTGCGATCTGAAGCATACCCTTCTCCTGACCTGCAACGCCACCCTCAGTAAGAACCTTTTCACGTCCTGCGACGGTTGGCTCTCCTGGGTTGAATGCGAGGACAATTGCGGAGTTGACATCGGACTCTTTGAGTGCCTGGATGTTCTCCGGAAGGATGGATCCGTTGATGGAGTTGTAGATAGCGCGGTCTGCGAGACCAACCTCAGTGACGTACTTGGTTGCGTGAACCAGTGCTTCCGGTGCGGAAGAGTCCATGAGGAATGCAGTCTTGCTGTCGATGCTGTCGAACCAGTTGAAGTAGGACTCGAAAGCCTCTCCGTGCTCTGCAAGGATCTGGAGGAAGAACTTGTTACCAGTGATGTCAGTTAATTCCTGACAGCGGTTCCAGAGTGCTTCTGCTTTTGCTTTGTCAATCTCACCAGTGTGATCGTTTAAGACGATCTCGTGTTTGTTGTAGAAGATCGACGGGGACATGACACGCGGGTATTCTCCCGGCTGTCCTCCGATCTTAGTTCCGTTAAAGTCAAAGACCTGCTGTTCTTTTTCAAACTTGAACATGTTGGCACCTCAATTAGATGAATAATAAGCCGGACATCCAAGTGAAAGCGATCACCAGGAATGCGATAGTACCTGCTACGAGACCGTAGAGGATACCGATGTCACGACCAATCTTTCTACCGGTACGCATTGCAATTTCTGCGTCCGTGAACTCAATTTTCTTCTCGATAGCGTTAAGGCGCTTCTCGATTTCAAGGAACTGCGGGTTTGCGGATGCAACAGTTGCAGCTCCTCCGGACTCGTCGCCGCCCTCAGAAATCTGGACAACGATTGGGTCTGCACCGAATGCTCCCGGGTCGCGTGCAGTTAACTCTGCAATCTTTGCGGAGATCTGACCAAGGTCTTCGGTCTCCATAAGGTTGACGAGCTCAATCTGCTCCTGGAAGCGCTTGATGTGCTCAGCGGTAAGGTTCTCAAGGAACGGAATTGCTCCCTTAGAGCCAACGATTTTACCGTTTTCGACACCGTTCTCGTGCATTGCAGTCCAGGACTGACCGGTTAAGTGACCCTTAACTTCAGTACCACAGAGAAGAACGAAGCGGATGTTCGGGTTGGAAATGATGTTTGCAACGACCTTTTCAATACCGAGGTTTTCGGTCTTACAAGATCCTACAAGTGCTGCGCCTGCTGCACAGATTGCGGTCTCATCAAGGTGGGAACCCATGGTGATAACAGCGACTGGGCTGTTTGCGTCACCAGTGTGGTAGTCACCCTGGATGATTGGCCATCCTGCTGCCGGGGATTTCTTGTCTGCCATTTTAGAGACCTCCAAGGAACATAGCAAGGACTGGACCGAGGATCAGAACGAGGGAGAGTGCAACACCAACACCGAATCCAAGGAGTGCGTTACCGCTGAATGCGGACTCGACCTTGTTGGTTCTGGCGAGAATCTGTCCTTTGTATCTGATGTCATCCACCATCTTGTCAATGGCGGCCATTCTAATAGTAGATCCTGCCATTTTAAATCACCTGTACTCCAACGAGTGCTCCGAAGACGAGTAAGGAAAGGATTAAACCAATCATGACACCTTCAACTTTACCACCGTAGACACCAGATGCGAATCTGTTGCGGTAACCAATGTCGGTAACCATCATCTGGATTGCCTTGATACGGGAGGTAATGAGTGCCATCTCGCCGGTTAATGGTTCTTCCTCACCAGCGACAGCTTCTTCGCTTCCACCCTCGTCGTCAGAAATCTGAACTACGATTGGGTCTGCACCAAATGCTCCCGGGTCACGTGCAGTTAACTCTGCAATCTTTGCGGAGATCTGACCAAGGTCTTCGGTCTCCATAATGTTGACGAGTTCAATCTGCTCCTGGAAGCGCTTGATGTGCTCTGCGGTCAGGTTCTCGAGGAACGGAATTGCTCCCTTGGAACCGACGATCTTTCCACCCTCAACACCGTTCTCGTGCATTGCAACCCAGGACTGACCGGTTAAGTGACCCTTAACTTCAGTACCACAGAGAAGAACGAAGCGGATGTTCGGGTTGGAGATGATGTTTGCAACGACCTTTTCAATACCGAGGTTTTCGGTCTTACAAGATCCTGCAAGTGCTGCACCTGCTGCACAGATTGCGGTCTCATCAAGGTGGGAACCCATAGTGATAACAGCGACTGGGCTGTTTGCGTCACCAGTGTGGTAGTCACCCTGGATGATTGGCCATCCTGCTGCCGGGGATTTCTTGTCAGCCATTTTAGATACCTCCAAGTGCAAGTGCGAGGACGAATGCTACTGCAAGTCCAACGCCAAGACCGTACCACAGTGCAGTGATTGCTCCTGCTTTGGTTAAGGTCTTTTCACGGCCTGGGAAGCTGTTTAAGAAGTTGCCCTCGCCGGAAAGCATGTTGACTAAGTCATCTGCAATCTTTTCGAGTTCTGCAACCTGATCGATGACAGGCTGGTAGGAGACACCTGCGGTCGTAACGACACCAGCTACTGGGTCTGCGACGAGGCCAAATTCAGGTAATACAAGTACATATCCCATTTTTGTTTCCTCCTTACTCTTCCTCCGCATCGACGAACGGCTTTGCGTCGAGCCATGCTGCTGCATCGCGCTTGGATAATGCGATGTATTTCTTGTAGGACACTGCCCATCCGATGATTGCGATGACTAAGGAAATCCATCCTGCGACTGCAGAGACTGCAACGAAGGAGATGACTGCCATGATAATCATGGAAAGGAAACCACACTCGATAACGAGCATGTTGGTTCTGTCCTGAGTCTCTCCTGGACCAAGGCAAGCGTTGAACGGGTGCTGGAGTGCGATTGCACCGAGCATGAATGCAACTGCGATGAAACCGACAGCTACAAAGACGAATCCTGCTTCAAGCTCAAGACCGCCAATTGCAACAGTGCGGAGACCAAGGGTGGTCAGTGCACCAACTGCTGCGAGTTCTGCGAGAGACTGAATCATGACCGGAATCTTCATGTTAAGGACGGTGTTTGCGATCCATCCAAGAATGACACCAGTGATGAGTGCGATAACTAAGACTGCAACCGGGATAATCCAGACAGAGGTCATTGCACCGATTGCGATACCAAGGAACATTCCAAAGAGACCGGAACCGAATGCAAGCATACCTGCGGACGGAACACCTGCTCCGATACCGTAGCTGCAAAGTCTTTTGATTGCGCTGTTACCCCAGATTAAGGCACCAATTGCTGCGATACCGCCGAAGAAGGCAAAGTAATCGAAGCCAAGGACCTCATGGCCGATGACGGCGATGTAAAGAGATACCAGTGCAATGATGATTCCTGCTGCGGCAATCTTGCCGTGCGGGATTCCACCGTGGGATGCTTCAACTTTTACTGACATTTTTTACACCTCAGACTAACGCCACAAGTAAGAGTGCAAGAAGACCGCAGAGACCAGATGCGAGGATTGCTGCGATAATTGCACGTGGGAATCTCTTGAACTTCGGGTCGTGCGGACCTTCGATAGTTCCGGTAATGTTGTATGCAGCAAGCACTGCAATAACAAGGAACATTGCAACTGCGAGGATACCTGCAAGACCAACAGCGTCTGCTGCCGGCATTACTGCCTCGTAGAATGCGAGAAGTTCAAGGTAGATGAGTGTTCCACCAAGACCACCAAGGAGACCACCAATGACACCGCCAACGTAGGAGATGAATGGAAGTCCGTGACCCTCAGTACCCTGGGACTTGAACTCTGGCTGAGTGTAACCGGTAAGTGGATCTTTCTCGATCTTACCAGATGCCGGTGGGATACCCATACCAAAGACGTAGGACATGTTCACCATTAAACAGGTGATTGCCATCATTAATGCACCGCCGATTGCTCCACCAGCGAGTGCGACTGCTAAACCTAACTCTGCTGCCCATGCACCACCGAAAAGTCCTGCGAGACCTGCACCTGCTGCAAGCATCGGGACACCGGTTGCGATACCTGGTGCCTGACCCATTGCTGCCGGAGCTCCTCCGACTGGGACGAAGTGGACACCAAATGCGATTAAGGCTGCGCCGAGAACGATTAAGCAAAGAGTCTGCCCAACGCCAAGGACGAATCCGACTGCAATAACGATGATTGCAAGGACGAGGGCGATGATTGACGGAACCGGCTGGAATGCGCCAGCGTCAGCTCCTGCTTTTGCTGCAATTGCGCTCATATTTATGCCTCCGTGTATGGACCGTAGTTCTCACGTGCCCATTTCTCGACATAGCGGTCAATTACCATGAAGATGATAATGATGACTGCACCTGCGATGACTGCTCCCCATCCTGCGAGGTAGTGCTCGAAGAGGACGGTACGCCACAGCTCGAAGAAGACGATTAAACCGAAACAGAGACCAGATGCTGGTCCTCCGAACTTTGCGGTGAAGAAACCGTTGTCGATAGAGCTTCTCTGACCTGCTTCTGCGTAGCGGACGATGTTTCCGGATGCAGAAATCGGGACACCAGCACCGAACTTCTGGTTCTGGTACTGACGCTCCTTACCGTAGTACGGGTTTCCGGTTGCGGAACCTGCTGCACCAAGTGCAAGACCCCATACGATACCGAGGAGCGGAAGGCTGAACGGGTGGCCAATTACAGTTGCGAGAAGGTAACAAATTACCACGGTGGTAAAGATTGCTACAAATGCATGACCCATGGTCACGGTGGTTACTGACTTCAGAACATCAGTAAAGACCGGCTGTCCGAACTTGGAAAGACTTGCGGTTCTTCCAAGGTATGCAGTAGTTGCGTAAACTCCCTGCACGATAGTTGCGAGAACTGTTCCTAAGACAATTGCGAGGATTGCATTCATTCCCATCATGAGGAATGCCCATGCAACACCACAAGCAAGGGTCACCCACAGGGTGTATGCCGGTGGTTCTCCACTCACTGCTTTGTTGTAGATACGGTGAGTGTATCCCATCTGCGGTGCGAGCTGAACCTGAGAGTTCGGGTCACCCTGTGATCCGATGTTGGACTCAGTATCTTCAGCTGCACCTGCAACCGCTGCGAGAGCTCCCGCAAGGGCAGTTACTCCAATGCCGATAATAATTTCTTGCATGTAAGATTCTCCCTTGAGTTTTTTGTTTCCGGATTTGTGGATAATTTTCCGGAACCTAAGTTGTTTCCAGGCATAGATATGCCGAAAGAAACGAAGGATGCGTCTCAAGTGTTCGTAAAACGTTACCACTCTTAAGAATGGAGTACAAAGTGTGGACACTAAAATGTTTGTTACTGATGAGTATATAATCTATGCGAAAAATGAGACACGAAAATTCGTCAATTTCTAAAATTACACCCATAGATACATGAAATGTCGAAAAATAAAACAAAGTAATTTTTGATAACTCAAATTACATTTTTATAATAAATTGCACTTTATTTCATGTAAAATAAAGTTGTGCAAAAAGTCCTTTAAAATCCTTCTTCTCATAGATAGAATCGAGAATATATAAATGAAAAGAAAAATGCGCGTTTTAGAGTCTGACGAAATGAGAAAATAAGGGGATTATAAATAATCCTCTTACTGTGCTGGGATGATAAGTCCGCGCTCTCCTGCTGGCATGAACTCGCGGATTGCTCCCTTTGCGAATTCTGCACGTGGGTTTGCGAAGTCGAACTTGAGTGCTGGATCTGCGAAACAGATCTTGATAAGCGGGGAGAGGGACCATGCGTCACCGCGTCCAATGTGTGCGGATGCGACGATTGCTGCGTATTCTCCCTGGTGACCGACGTTCATTGCGTAGTTCGGGTAGTTCGGTCCACGGAATTCTCCAATACATCCTTCGTCTGGTCTGATGGAGAGAGAGTTTGCGGAACCGCACTGGTCCTGAAGGTCGTATCCGAAGAAACCAAGTCTGGACCATCCGTCCTTGTGCATGAGCTGGGACAGGTACCATGCGTTGAGACCTGCGTTGGAGTTACCGGTTGCGATAGAAGTGGTAGTACCACATGCTGCTGCAAGGACTGCTGCACGCTGGGATCCACCGAAGTGGTCTTCCATCATGGTCGGGAACTGCTCGTACTGCTCCATACCGTAGAGGTTGACTTCAGTACCGATGTCGTTGACAACTTCCTGGGTTGGCTTGACTTTGTCGTTCGGGTTCGGGTTGGTAACATCGACGTTGTACTTGTCGTGGATGTAGTCCATACCGTGGTAGACGAAGTCGTCGAGGATGTTATCAGTGTATGCTGCAGTTGCGTACTGAGTGAATCCGACACCACCAGACATGTAGGAACCGAGCCAGATCTGGTCAAAGAGGACTGCTCCTGCACCGACAACTTCAAGGGTTGCCTTTGCTGGGTCGTACGGGTTGACACGGTCTGCCTGGATCATATCTGCGAAGTTACCGAAGAGAATTCCTCCTGGCTCGTTCGGACCGCGTGCACGGCGTGCTGGCAGGGAGGATGCCATGTTGATGACACCTGCGTGCTTTGCTGCGAAGGAAAGGTCTGCGACTGCTGCTTCTCCTGCGCACATGCGGTATGCTGCAATGAAGGACATACCGATCTGCATTGCGGACCAGCGGGAGGTAGTTCCACCGTCACAGGTTCTTCCGACGATGGTTGGCATGTGGACACACTGCCAGAGGGACTTGCCGACTGCTGCCTGGAGTGCCTCTGCCTGCTTCTTCGGGAAGAGCTTCTCGATGTCGATGACGTACTGGGAGTCGAGAGAGTCTGCGAGCTCCTGGTCACCAGTGAAGACACGGACGTAACAGTCATCGGTTAAAGCCGGGTGGGTTTCAACCATGTGTTCCTGAACGACTGCTCCTCCTGGCATTGCGTGGTTAACGACGTGGAGGTATTCGTTGATGGTTTCCGGAGTAACTTCCTTACCGAGACGCTTCTGGAGAGTCTGGTGTGCCATATCCATGGAAACGATTACAGTTCTGCGGATGTCGTCCCACATCTGCTGCATTGCTGCGTTGTTGACGAAGTGGAGATCATCACCCTCAACGAAGGTTCCGGTTCCGGAGACTTCGTAGGTCATGAGCTGACGCTGACCCATTGGGACACCTGCTAAGTGGCAGTGGTCCGGGTCGTACATGGAGATACCGCGCTTTGCAACGATTGCCTCGTTCTCCTTAAGGAACTCGGTCTTACGTGCAGACTGGTGGACACCGTTGAACTTGTAGAACTCGGTGGTGGTGGATGCAACATCCTGCTGTGGGAACTTCTGCTTGAGTGCGTCAAGGAAAAGTTTCTGGGTCTTTTCTACTTTAGCCATGTTTAGTCCTCCTTTGGCATGAATCCGTATTTGGTACGGAGTGCGTGGATGCGCTGGACGTATGCAACGTACTCTGTGTCATCACGGAGTGCAGTTCCAACAAGGGAGTGGAACATCGGGGTGTTCTCTTTGAGCCATGCTGCGTCCATCGGCTTACCGACTGCGACCTTACGGTCGAGCGGGTTTCCGACCTGGTCCTTGACGTACTTGACGATTCCGTCGTCGTCGAGGATACAGCGCTGTACTGCATCGAACATCATTCCATTCTCTGCGAGACGGAGGGAGTGTCCGTGAACAGTTGCACCACGGATACCAACGGTTGCTGGGTCGAAGAGTTCGGACTCAATGAGTTCGCGTGCGTACTGTTCAAGGTCACGCTCGCGGCACTCGATGATCTGACGTCCAGAGAGTGTTCCCGGGTCGATACCGCGGTAGCGGTACATCTCGAGGTAGGATCTCTGGTATGGCTGACATGGTGCGTTCAGCATAGAGTCTGCGAACTGGATGTATCTGACACGGTCACCAGCTTTTGCTCCCTCGGTTGGTGCAACAAGCTTTCTGATCGGGCAGTCTGGTTCACCCTGCTCTGCGAGTGGCGGGTGTGCAGATCCGTATGCTGCTCCTGGTGCGTGGTGTCCCATAATGAGAACGAGGTCTTCATCGGTGACGCTGCGCATTTTCTGGAGCTTAACGTTTGGGTTCATCTGGTTGCGGCGAACTTCTGCAACGCGGGATGTTCCTGGTCCATACTGTGGTGTGTATGCCATAGTTTTTTCACCTAATTTTTGGTTAAGTTTTCATTATTCGTAATACTTCATGAATGACATTCGACATTGCTACACGGCTAGGAGTCTGTCCTCTGGTGATTCCTGTGACGATTCCTTTGACAATGCCTTTTGTTTTGACATCGTCAGGTTTCGGCATAACATATGCAGTCTTTACGCCCGCACGTGCAAAGTCCTCGTAGTCCGTCGGAGCCTGGCAGACAACAACAGCATCAACGCTGCACTGCTGCAGAATTTTACGGCACTTGTGAACTACGTGTGATCGAATGTTTCCGTGGTGAAGAACAGCCACTTTGTGGCGTTCTATCTGCTCGATTTCGCGGTCGGTAATACCGAAGTTTGAGCCGAGTGCTACCCCTCCAATCTCTGCGTCAGGTGGAACTCCGCTGCCGGCGTTCAGCACCAGGGTACTTACGCTGTATTCAATCCCCTGCTGCCGCAGTGCTGACGTAATGTCGCAGACGGGTTTTGTAATATGTCTCCGGCCGGGGGACATACCCACGATAATGACGTCAAGATTTTTGCATTCAGAGATGGTTCCCCTCTGGGCAAGGGAGCCTCCTTTACCCATTCCCATACTATGTCTGCAGTCTACAAGTTGAGTAACACGTCCGAGAGGCATTATTTCGTACCCTGAATAATTGTAGGTCGCTGTTTGCTTTTCGGATCGCTCATTCCAAGAATACGGTCATCCTCTACAACACCATACTTGGCGTAGTCGGATAACGTAAAGTTGGACCGCATAAATCTGCCCTTACCGAATCCATACGGGAACTTATCGGCGAAGACTGCATCGCATGCCTCCTTGATAGCCGGAATTACTGACTCGTCCTCAAGTTCAAGAAGGATGTCTCCGACATGAACACGAAGTTCAAAGTCTTCTCCGCAAACCTTGATAGTACGTCTGTAAGAGTGCGGGTTCGGAGCTCCTCTGGCCGGACCATACGGTACCGTTACCGGAAGATTCGGACCGTTTAACACCATACGGCGGACACCGCCTACTGCGAATATCTTGTCGAGTAAATCCTCGGTGGTTTCCGGATTCAGGAATCTGGTTGGGGTGATTCTTAACTGTGGATAGTTTGCTTCTGTCATTCAATCTCCTAATCTGCTTACGCAGAAATCTTGGCCGGCTTAAATTGCCTTTGCAATTGCCTGGAGCGGGTGTGCGAACTCTTCGATGCTGCCGAAGGTCTCGCCGTAGATCTTTGCAGTTCCTTCTGGAGAGAACATCTGGGTTCCTGCATCAAGTGCACATGCTGCAACGATACACGGCATACCGTTTCCTGCTGCGTGACGGGTAACAACGTGGTTTCCGTTGAAGATACCCGGTCCTCCTCCACCGTAGATGGAGTGAGAGAAGAAGGAGAATCCGACTGCTGCACCCATGAGACGTCCGTAGTCTGCACCTGGGAGACCAGTTTCGTGCTCAAGAATGTCGTTGAAGTAAAGCAGAGTGGAGGATGCTGCCTGTGCGAAACGTCCTGCACCAGCGTTGACCATAGTTGCTGCAAGGGTACCTGCGGATGCGTATGCATTCCAGAGCATTGGGTCCTTGGTCTCGTATGGCTTGAAGTAGCCGCCGTTGCCTGCAGTCTGGGTGATGACACCATCTTCTACTGCGCGCTCGACAAGGGACTGCATGACAGTACCAACAGTACCGGTCTGACCGTTTGCCTTGACAAGGTCGTAGACGATGTTGTTTGCGTTAAGACCCTGGTATGCGTACATTAAGAGCTGTGCACGCTCGAATGGACCGATTGCGTTTGCCATTTCGAACTGACCTGCCTGCTCGAAGGTTGCTGCGAGTGCTGCACCCTGCATTGCATTGCGGTGGGTCATCATAACGGTCTGGTTTGCCGGAACGTTACGGAGTGCGTAACCGAGGGACTCGTTGTTCTGCGGGATGGACATGATCATGGAACATGCTCCACCTGCAAGGTCCTGGGAGACCGGGTAGGAACCAAAGACTGCTGCCTTGACGGTGTTTGCGTCGAACATGTCAACGTTGAACTCCTCGACAAGTGCGTAGGTAGTTGCTGCTGCAACAGAGAGAAGGGATGCGTCGTAGGTTGCTGCTGCCTCGATACGTGCCTTCGGGACTTTGACTAAGAGAAGCTTACCATCGTTGAAGCGCTTGATCTCGGTGTCGTCGCCTTCCTCAACGGAGACGTACTGCTTGATCTTTGCTTCGATTGCGTCGATGTTGCCTGCGATGTCAAGGTTGAGTTCACGGCCAAGGATCTGAGTGTGCTTTCCGATCTTACCGCTCTTTAATGCTGCCTCAACACCACCAAGGTTGACTGCGACGGTTCTCTTTGCGTTGTCAACGAGGGACTTGATTGCCGGGTTGACGACTGGGCTGATCTTTTCGAGTGGAACGTTGCTCTTTAAGAGCTTTCCGTTGTCATCGTAAAGGTCAATTACATCTGCGTATTTTGCCATAATTTTGCCTCTTAATTAAGGTAATTTTTCTTTTGGCTGTTTTCCGTTACTTTCCCTGAAATTTGCTGTCGTTACTTTTAGTAATTACTGGCGGTCAGTGACGGGTTTCTCTACACGTCCAAGACCAGCCTTTTCAGGCGGGTCAGGCGAACTCATCCGGGGAGATAGAGCCCACCCCCTCTCGGGACATTAAATTGTTTGAAATTGTGTCAATATAAGGATTCCCCTTTTAGGAGTTGAAGCAATTTTTCACCTGTAAACGAAAAATGCAGTTAGATTTCGAAGAATATATAATACAATTCAGGATTTTTCAAAAGACACATATTAAGAGTGCTACGAAACAAAAACACAGTGTTACAAAAGTGAGTGTATTTCATGCGCTCAGCACCATAAAGCGCAAGCACCTTGGGAAATCTATATTATCTCAGCGGTAACACGTGATTAACAGAAATACCGATACCATGCGTATAGACACACCATCTCGAATACACATCGCCTTAATCGACTTAAACGGATCATATGGCAGAGTCGATGGGGGAATCGGCCTTACTATCGAAAAACCTGGTTACTCAATGAACTTAGCGGAAAGCGACAGAAACTCCATTGAGTTTGCCGAGAAAAATCTGCCGCAGGCGGTTATCGACGAGTACACCCTGAAAATTAACCGTGCAGCAGACCGCGTAAGAGCAGAGCTTGGAATTGAAGACCCGTTTGCATTTACTGTAAACAAAACCTACCCGTCCCACTCAGGCCTTGGCTCCGGCACCCAGATTGCTTTAGCCACAGCCAAGCTCATGACCGAGCACGCAGGAATCCACCTGCCAAGCGTTGAGCTCGCAAAAATCGTCGGAAGGGCCGGAACATCCGGTATCGGAGCACACGGCTTCGACCTTGGAGGATTTATCGTTGACGGCGGACACAGCAAAAAACAGAAGAAAGACTTCATGCCGTCCTCTGCATCCGAACCTATCCCGCCGGTATTAATCGGCAGATACGACTTCCCTGAAGAATGGGGCATTGCTCTGGTCAGACCAAAAATCGGAGCATACTTCTGCGGAAGAGAAGAAATCAACATCTTCCAGACCTGCTGTCCGCTTCCAAAAGACGAGGTCAAACTCTTATCCCACATCATCTTCATGAACCTTATTCCGTTCTTAATCGAACATGACCTTGAGGGCTTTTCTGCATGCATCAACCGCATTCAGGAGATTGCATTCAAAAAATGCGAGTTCCAGCTCCAGCCGCCTGAGGTCACACAGACCATGAACCTCATGAAGGAAGCAGGAATCCCTGGTGTCGGATTAAGTTCCCTTGGACCAACCCTCTTTGGAGTGTACGACGTACACGACACAACAGCAGTAAAAGAGATGCAGGATGTCCTTGGAGACTCTGCAGACATCTTATTCACCAAAGGACAGAACCATGGTGCTGTCCTTTATCCATAACTATTTTTTACCGAAGGAAAATCTTCAGAAGTTTCCCATAAAACCCGCGGTACGGCTGATACCGCATCGGCAAATCCATCCAAGTCTTCTTATCGACAATGCTTTTTGTATGCGAGAAAGCATCAAAGCCCGCTTTTCCGTGATAGCATCCCATACCGCTTTCGCCAACACCGCCAAAGCCCATCTCAGACGTTGCTAAATGAATCACCACATCATTCACACACCCGCCGCCGAATGAAAGGCGCTCTGTAACCTCATTTATGTGTGCAGAATTCTCCGAGAAGATATAAAGTGCAAGCGGCTTTTCCTTCTCTGACAGAATAGATATGACATCGCCGAAATCATCGTATGTTAAAATCGGAAGGATTGGTCCGAAAATCTCCTCCTGCATAACTAAATCATCAAAGGATGCTGACACCAAAGTCGGTTCAATCTTTCGACGTACACTGTCAGTTTCGCCTCCGGCGAGAACCTTCCCCGGCTCGATTAGACCTGAAAGCCGCTCGAAGTGCTTGTCTGAAATGATATGCTCGTAATCAGGATTTTCAAGAGGACGCTCTCCGAACTGTTTTGAAATCTCATCTATGAGAGATGCAGTAAGCTCCTCTTTTACAGAACTGTCACATAAAATATAATCCGGAGCAACACAGGTCTGTCCGCAGTTCAAAAACTTGCCAAACACAATCCTCTTCGCGGCAAGCCTGATTTTCGCAGACGAATCAATAATACACGGGCTCTTTCCGCCAAGCTCAAGAACAGCAGGGGTTAGATTTTCTGCTGTACGGCGCAGAACTTCCCGTCCAACATTCTGGCTTCCCGTGAAAAATACCATATCAAACTTCTGATTCAAAAGCTCGGTATTTTCAGCCCGCCCTCCTGTAACAACCGCGACATATTCAGGCTCGAAGCATTCTGACACAATCTTTTCTACAATACGGCTTGTGGCAGGAGAGTAGGCACTTGGTTTAACAACAGCCGTGTTTCCGGCAGAAATCGCATCCGCCAGAGGGTCAATAGTCAGCATAAACGGATAATTCCAGGGGCTCATAATAAGCACATTTCCATATGGAGACAGCTTCTTATAACTTCTTGAAGCAAACTGCGCAAGCGGCGTTTTAACACGCTTTTCCTTCGAAAAACGCTTGGTGTGCTTTATCATATAGGATATCTCAGACAAGGCAAGACCCGTCTCGCACATATAACTCTCATATGTACTCTTTCCCAAATCCTCATTTAAAGCGTCAGCAATCTCAGCCTCGTATTTTTTAACCGCCGCATACAGCTTTTTTAGCTGTTCGATACGAAAATCCAAAGACAAGGTTTTGCCGGTCTTGAAAAAAGCCCTCTGTGAGATTAGAATTTCCTCGATGTTCATACCTGTATTATGAGATATCTTGCATTCGCATACAGATAATCATTCCCCAATCCGCAATCATCTTTATCTTACACGCACCATTTAGATATATGTTAGAAGCAGGCATGCAGGCCCCTGATTTTTCTCTGCCGGACAAAGATGGAAATATCATTACCCTTTCAGACTTCAAAGGAAAGAAGGTAGTCCTCTTCTTCTACCCAAGAGACAACACCGCAGGATGTACGAGACAGGCTGTTGCTTTCGCCGCCTTAAACGATGAGTTCACAAAAAAGAACGCAGTAGTTATCGGAATCAGCAAAGATTCAGAGGCATCTCATCAGAAGTTTGCAGAAAAGCACAACCTGCCGTTTATCTTAGTCTCTGACACAGAACTTGACGCTATTCAGAAGTACGGGGTCTGGCAGGAGAAGAAGCTCTACGGAAAAGTAAGCATGGGTGTTGTCCGCTCTTCGTTCTTGATTGATGAAGACGGCATCCTAGACGCTGTGCTGTACAAGGTAAAGCCTGACACAAACGCTCAGGACATGTTGGAACTGCTGTAAAGCACCCACTGTAGAAAAGTTGTCAGAAGCAGTATTGAAAAAGTAGGAGATAAAATCTCAGATTTGTATTTCTAACGACCAAAACACAAAGGGCTAAAGCTCGAAGAGCTCATGCCCTCAAGGGTTGCAAATCTCTTCGAGCCTTGCTCATGGCTTGAGTCGCCTTCAGCGCCTCTTGCCCGCCGCAGGCATACGGGCGATTAGAAGTGGCTGTCAGTATCCGCGTCTTCCTCGTTTCTCTCGCGGATACGCCACAGACTCTTTTCAGCCCATTCAGCAGGCATACCGTGTGCATCTCCCCACGCTGAAAGCTTTGCCTCCCAGTCAGCCCACATCTCTGGATATCTTGCTTCGATGTCCTTCATGCATGCGACATCAGATGACGGGCACATGAAACATCCAATTCTATCCAGACCTAACTCGTAGAGCGGATTGTACGGAGCTCCCTCGCGGAACAGATAAAGCCATACATGCATAGCTGTCCAGTGCTGAATCGGAGCTGCCGAAAGCTGGCAGAGCACATTCTTGTTACGCCATACACGCGGGCTCTGCATACGTTTTGCAGACTCAAACTTGCGCTGACCAATAAAGGACACTGCCTCTCCCCAGTTCTTCTCGATAAGCTTCTTGACCGGAGCTAACTTACAGGACTTACAGCACCATCTAAAGTCAACCGCAGGCGGACCCTGTACCTCAAACTCCTTCCAGAACCCTTCACCTCCGCTCTCAGTAATTACTGTCAGACCATACTTTTCAGAAACATCTTTGACGTTCTGGAGAGTCTCAGGAAACTCTAACCCGGTGTCTGCGAAAATCATCGGCAGTTTTAATCCTGCCTTTAAGGTAATCAGAAGAGTTACCAGACTGTCTTTTCCGCCCGAGTAAGAAACAGTAGGAGTTAGCTCAGGATTCTTGGAGAGCACATCTTTTACGAACTCAACAGACTTGTTCTCGTAGATATCAAGGATATTCTTATTCGCCCTGATTGCCCCATCCCAGGTGGTCGGGTGAGTGTCAACTACAGGCTTCTGGGTTCTGCGGGTGCGAACCAACTGACCGCGGGTGGCTCCCACAGTTTCCTCGTAGGACATCTTGGCGCGTCCGACTGCCACACACTCTCCTGCCTCGCTCATCACAAAGACGGCGTCACCTACTGCAATATCAGGCGAGACAAAAGTCACACCCGGCATTAACACACTGCTTCCGTCTTTAATGTATCCTGCCGCCTCATCTGTTACTTTAATGATGCGTTTTGTTGGAGAGGCAAACTCAGCCGCAGCCTCGCGGGGCAGGACCTCCCAGCGGTTCTCTGCCGGAAGGAAACGGACTGCACACACAACAGCGCCGCCTAAAATAATCTCCTCCATTCTGTCCTCATCCGGGACCTTGTTGAGGATGGCTATCTGATCATCCGGAATCAGCGGAACACCGAACTGCTCCTCAAAGATGCGGTTTACAAGATTTCTGTCTCTCTCAAATGCAGGGCGGACATCTCCTGGCGGAGTTACAGATACAGGGCGTGTTTTTGCCCCGCAGGTACAGATACGTCCCATAACAGGGGCGTGGCAGACATCACACCAGTAAAACGGAACCGATGCTAAGAACGGTGAATTTTTTGCAGGTCTTCTCTGAGCCATAATTTTACTCCAGTAAAAGCATCATAACAGTGGTCATAGGTGAATCGAGCTTTTTTCCGCCCGGAACATCAGTACATGTAAGAATTCCAAGCTCCCAGCCGGCGGCACGGGCTGTAGCGTACACATCAATTCCTGCGGCTTCCATACTCGGACGCATCTTTTTGCGAAGCCGGCAGTCCGAGGCAACAGCTCCTTTTTCCTTTGCGGCGCAGGATTTGCACCATCCGCACTGGTGACCCGTGTAACAGAGAACCTTGTAGAATCCATCCTCGAAGGCCATCTTCTCCATATCGTACATCATCTGCTGAACATATGATGTAAGCTCACGAGTTACAAGACGCTCAGGTCCTGCTTCGCCAATGTCTCCGTCGAAGCGGACGAGAAGTGCAGTCTTAAACTCCTTTAAGACTTCTGCAGTCTCTTTCGGAGTTGGCGAGTACGGCGGACATCCGAATCTGCGTCCAAAACCCTGACACCCGAAGTAACACTTCATCCGAACCCACTCGGCAGTAACAACAGCCGAAGCAGGAATTGCCGCGGCGTCTCCCCCGCGCTCGCGGGCAAATGCAGTCAGCTTTTCGATTTCTTCCTCAATCGTGTTCATTATTTCCTCTGCGGCGGATAGCCTCTTCGATAATCTGCGTGGAGGATGTGAACTGGGAACCTGTGTATGCTCCAATCCTTACAACCTCGGCATTAATACCGCGCTCTGCAAGCTGAGTGCGGAGCTTTTCGTCATCGAAGTACTGATTAAAGCCTAAAGTAATTACTGCCGGGTCGATTTCGCGAATCGGGCGGAACATATCCTCTTTGTCGCCTAAGATTGCGTGGTCAACACACTTGAGGCTCTTAATCATCATGAGACGCTGTTCTTCGGAAACAATCGGAGACGGCTTGTGGCGTACATTTGTTTCGCGGGAGACGATTACCCAAAGCTCGTCTCCAAGTTTTTTGGATTCGGAGAGGAAGTGTACATGTCCCGGGTGGAGGATGTCAAAGGTTCCGGTTGCTACGATTTTTTTCATATTATACGATATCCAGATGTTTTGGCTGTCCGTGTCTGTCATATGCCTGCCAGGAGGTTTCACTGAAAGGATTGCCTGTTATGATGTGAACCTGTCCTGTCTCGACAAATGTTGAGAGGTCCATGTCAGATGGACTGACAGGGCCTTCGGGGTGGCTGTGTGCAGTTCCGACAAAACCCATTCCAAGAGGAATCATATCCATAAATATGGATGCTGAGTCTTCGCCGGTGACTGTGCCTGCTATCGGGTAGACGGTGTTGATGATACCTCCTTCTGCCCCTAACATTACCATGTATTCATTCGGGTGTGAGGACTTTCCCATTTCCAGAAGGAGCATAAGGGTTTCTTTCTCTATCCCGCGGACAAACATGCAGTTAGATATATTGGCACGCAGATATGATAATCTAATCTATGAGTGCGGTGGTATTCGACGGCGAGGAGATTCCATTAACAATCATCCATTCTGCGAAGAGGCGGACGATTGGACTCACTGTAAAGGAGACAGGAGAGGTTATCCTAAGGATTCCGCCGCACGTTACAGAAGAAAAAGCCGTTTCATTTGCCCAAAGCAAAGCGGAATGGATTGTCCGCCATCGAGCAAAGTTCGAGAGCAGAAAGCGGGTTGAAAGATACTACGCAGAAGGCGAGACGATTCCATTCTTCGGACGGGAGCTTACAATTCGCCGCATCGAAGGAGATAAGGTCAGAGCAGAAATTTTGGAGGGGGAGCTGTTACTTACAGGCCCTGCCGGAACAGAAGCTGACGTCTTCCGTGAGGCTGTGATTTTTCTTTTCCGCCGTGAGGGGTTGAAGCATCTTCGACCGATTGTATCAGAGGTCGCAAAAGCAGCAGGTGTTGAGCCTCCGATGCTTCGCATTCGCGAGCAGCAGAGAAAGTGGGGATGCTGTACGCCAAAAAACGGCATTATTTTGAATGTGCGTGTTCTTTTAGCGCCGGAGCTGGTTATCCGGTATCTAGTGGTGCATGAGGTAGCACACTTAGAGCATCGGCATCATCAGGATAGTTTCTGGGCCGAGGTTGAAAGGCTGATGCCTGAGTTTAGAGAAGCTGAACAGGTGTTAAAAGAGCAGGGCTGGATGTGGGTTTTCTAACCCTCACAAAACAAAGATAAAAACCGCATACAGCCCGGCAGCCACCAGACCGCCTGAAAGTGTCGCCAGGAGATTTGTGCCGGAATTTCCAAACACACCGCGATTCTCTAAAACCGCACCGTATAAACTATCCAGATTAGTACCTGCAACTCCGGCCGCGGCCGATATAAGACACACATACCACGGAGCAATTCCAAGAAGGAAACCAAGCCCAGCGATAATCAAAGCGCCGATAACACATGCCGCTTCACCGATAAGTGTAACTCCTCCGTTTGTCCCCGGAGGACAGCGCTTCAAAGTCGTAATCATAACCGGATTTCCGCCTGTCACTCCAATCTCGCTTGCAAGAGTGTCCGCTGTCGCTGTCGAAACAGAACCAAGAAACACCGCCGCATAAATCATATCGCCGGTAACCCCGAAAAGAATCGCCGCGGCAACACCAACTCCTGCATTCGCAAACGCATTCTTATATCCGCGTTTACCGTGCTTACCCTGCGCAACCCCTAAAAACTCCTTCTCCGAATACTTAAACTTCGTAAATGCCGAGCCTAAAATAAAGAACACCAGAATAATAATGAACCACGAAACAGTACCCGTAAACGAGATAAGAATAACACCGAAGAGAACCGCAGAGAATACTCCTGTTAAATCAATAGTCTTCGCACGGTATGCAAAATATCCAAATGCCGCACAAAGGAGAATCGCGAATGCCAGAGTTCTAAGGTCAACTAAAAACTCCAGATCCTCAAAGAGAACAATGGCAAGAGAACCCACAATCGGCTCAAACTCCTTCGTATAAAGCATCGCAAAGATAAGAGCAGCAGCAGAGCCTGCGCCAAACACAGCCAGAGAATGACCTGTCTTTACCGAAAGTGTACGAAGCAGCTCTCCAAACAGCACCATCACAAGAGGTCCGAAGAAAGCTGATGCCGGAATGATACCAATTCCATAGAGAAGAGATAAAACCGCGGCGCCGATTGAAAAGTAGCGAATGTTTCCAATAAAATACATCAGCGCCGAAAAAATAATTCCAGCGAGCGCTAAAATACGGAAATCAACAAAGGGTGATGCGATAAGCAAAGCTGTCGAGCATAAAAGCAGAATCAGCTGTTTTCTTATCACATCCATGAATAGTATTTGTATGTCTGTTTCAGACAATAAAGATTGTAGTCGAATCAGACATCCGGACTGTCAATATCAGCATAATACGGCTTGATATCAAGAACAGGTGTTCCGTCATACATCTCAAGACCGCGGACAGAAAGCCTGCAGCCGTTGATTTCCAAAAGCTTTACAAACGTTAAAGAAATCGGATTCGGTCTTGCAGGGCTTCGTGTCGAAAAGACACCACGCGGAGGGCCGTTTGGGTCTCTTCCTGATTTTGTCATAAGAACAGCCCTGTCTGAGCGGTCAAACCAGCATAGGACAAATATGTCATCCCCGGCAGAAAGACCGTCAAGGGCTTTGGAGAACTCGGGATAAATCTCAATCTCGCTGATGTCGTTTGTAATTCTGCCCTGCCTTGGCGCTGAGCCCTTCTCTTTGTACGGAGAGTAAACAATTCCAACAGGCGTACACACGGGTTTTGGAACAGAGCGGCGCTCGTCTTCTCTTTTCTTTAGCATATCAAGAGCCTGATTGCACATCCAGTCGCAGGAACTGACATACGGATTCTCACGCGGCACGTGAGTGTACGACACAGAAGCATAATCCTTTGAGAGCCTCATCACTTCCGAGTATAGAGGTTTTAGGGATGGAGAACGCACAGCATACTGACCTGTCACCTGCCTTATCATCAGTTCACTGTCCGAGTACACATCAAGCTCAGTTTCTTCTGCTGTACAGTATTTCTTAGCTGAACGCAGAGCGTTGATTAATGCAGTATATTCCGCAAAATTATTTGTATTCTCGCCTGCTCCGGCAGATTCAGCCTCTAAAACATCTAAGCCGTCAAGAATTATCCAGGCGCAGGCGGCAAGCCCGGGGTTGCCGCGGGATGCCCCGTCAGTATATATTGTAAGCTTCTTCATTTTTTGCCCCTATCCATAATCTATTAATCTTTCCTGCTGATGTATGAGTATGGATTCAATCACTATTAATCTTGGCGTAAACGGCATCACCCCATCAAGCACCTTAAACGGAGGAAACATCTCACCAAGAATCATGCTCGAAGGAGTTCCAAAGGACCTTCAGTACTTAGCAGTTATTGTTCAGAATAAGTCAGGAGAAGAGAAGAACAAGTGCATCTGGGTAATCTGGAACATCCCGTCTGTAGGGCATGTACCGCCCGGATATGAGGAGGGGCCTGCTCCAAAGTTCCCGTTCCCGGCAGTACAGGGAGTTAATGACTTTGGAGAGCACATGTGGCATGGACCATCCCCGGGACTTGGTGTTAGAGACAAACTCTTATTCCAGGTATTTGGAAGAAACGACCGCCTTGTGCTGTCTCCTGATTCCACCATGGACGATGTAATCATGGCCCTTCGTGACGGAAACACCGTGGCATACGGAAGTGCAGAGTACTTCTACCACGGATAATTTTTTGAAAAAAAAGAGTATTATAGCATCTTCAGGTTCTGTAAGTCCTGATAGATTTTATTTACAGCGCGTTCTGCATCGTCGCTGACTTTTCCGCCGGTGATAATCAGTTTTCCAGAGCCGAACAGAAGAACAACCACCTTCGGGTCATCCAAGCGGTACACAAGTCCCGGGAACTGTTCCGGCTCGTACTCGATTTTATCGAGCGTTAAACTCATTGCGATTTTATTTAAGTTGATGCGGGAACCAAGGTCTGCGGATGTTACGATATTCTGGATACTGTATGTCGGATTGTCGTTAATCTCGACCTTTAAATCCTTCATCAGCTTGACAAGTGCATTAAGACCTTCGGCAAGACTTGGGATACTTTTTGCACCGGTTAAAACAACTTTTCCGGAACCGAAAACCAATGCCGCAATTTTTGGCTCCTGCATGCGAAGAACAACACCCGGGAAGCGCTTCTTATTGTACTCAGCTCCCGGAATCTGTGCTGCAAGAGAGACAAGGTCCAGAGAATCGCTGAGCTTTGTTGATGCTACGACATTTTCAATTTTCAATGACTCAGCAGGAAAAGTTGACATATGTTATAATTTAACACACAGCTATATAAAGACTCGGTTTGTTTGAGAGTAAAAAAGAAGAGATAAATGCCCGCATCGGCATTCTGGTATGATGATTTTAGTCGTACTCACGCCAGGTGTGACGGCATTTGGTGCAGCGGAAGAATCTGACTTCGGATTCATCAGCGCTTCTAATCTGTCTAAGCCACCATTCTGCAAGGTCGTGACCGCAGTTTGGACAGGTGACAGCAAGGGTCGGTTTAGTTCCGATGTTTTCGTCGCCGTCAACGATTAAGATATCATTCTCCTGCATGTAGGCGACTTTTCTCATCTGCTCTTTTTCTTTTGCAGTGATTTCTTCTGCGTAACCGCATTTGGAGCAGGTGAGTTTGCCATCCTTGGACTTCATGAGTTTCCCGCATTCTGGACAGAACATCATAGAATATAAAGTTGTACCTCGTGCTTAATAGTATTTACGGACAGAAAGCCCCTGCCCATTGAATAAAGACTATAATCCTATAGGGAAATACAGTTATCTGATTATGCTTGATATCCTGAAAGTCATATGCTTCATGACTGCACTTATTTGCTTTGTGCTGTTCTATATCCCAGGCAAATATCAGAAATATTTTGGAATTGCCGCATGGTCAGCCCTTGTTGCCGGATTTGTGTGCATGCTCCCGGAGCTTATTTTCCATGAAGGAAATGTGTTCTATCCGGTTTTGATTGTTCTTTGTCTGCCGCTTCTCTATATCACAATTAAGCGCCTTTTAGCAGATAATGAGCCTGTTCAAAACTTTACTCGCGGAGCAGGTGTTGCCGCGATTATTTACGCGCCGTTTGCGATATTTGAGCCTCTCGGAAACTGGCTTATCAAGACGGTGGTTTTCTTTGTTCAGCAGTTTTTCCATCTGATTGATTATCCGTTTAAGATGTATGCCTGGAATATGTTTGAGTCTGTGTGGCTGATTCCGGGATATGCGCACGGATACAGAGATCAGATTATTCTCGGATGTACAGGAATTACAGCCATAGCCATATTAATCGGGGTTGTTTTCCTGACTAAGACGTCCTGGGGCAAGAAGATTGCGTTAATTCTTCTGGTGAGTATTCCAATCTATGTGGTAAACGTTTTCCGCAATGTGTTTGTGATTATGGCTTACTTCGGTCAGTGGTTCCCGTGGTTTGAGGATGTTGTAACGCATCCGACAATTCCAGGCTTTGCAAGTTATTTCTGGTCGCATAATGTGATGTGCGAAGGCGGAGCTTTCCTGCTGATTATCCTGATTGCTTTCCTGATGTTTAAGTTCTCGCCGGGTCTGCTTTCGAGTATCCGCGATATTTTGGATGTGTATGTTACAGACCTTCGCGCTCTGGTGAGAAAGAGATGAGCTGTCCGTTCTGCGGGGGAGAGGGAGAGATCCTTGGAAATGAGCTGGCGTTTGCAAGATATGATGCATTCCCTGTATCTCCCGGACACCTTTTGGTGATGCCGAGACGACACGTTGCAGACTGGTTTGACTTAACAGATGATGAGCAGGAAGCAATATTTTCCCTCATTCGCGAGGGAAAAGCTCTGCTTGATGCTGAGTTTTCGCCGGATGGATATAATATCGGAATCAACTGCAAAGAAGCGGCAGGCCAGACTGTTTTCCATGTGCATGTACATCTGATTCCAAGGTACGCAGGTGATGTGGAAAACCCGCGTGGAGGAGTTCGCGGGGTTATTCCGGAAAAAAGGAATTATCCTTAACTTTTTTCAAGTCCTAAGAAACATTGAGGCGAGTTTTTCCTTCGAGAGAACAAGCGCTGTAGGTCTTCCGTGAGGACATGTATAAGGTGAATCAGTCTCCGAAAGCTGTCTTAAGAGACGCTCCATCTGGTTTTTGGTAAGAGGCGTGTTTCCTTTAACAACAGCACGGCAGGCAACAGTTTTTACAACCCTATCTAATACACGCTCTGGGTTTTTCTCAGTGATGCCTGCGGCTTCGGCGATAATTTCGTGAATGACTTTTACATCACCAAGTCTTGATGAGATTACAGGAACCGAACGAACAGCCCAGACATCCTGACCGAATGGTTCGATTACATAACCTGCCTGTGCTAAGATTTCCGAAAGTTCAGGCATGCGTGCAGATTCTGCCCGAGATAGTGTGAGTGTTACAGGTGCTAAGAGTTCCTGAGATGCCTTCTTTTCCTCGACTTTCTTTAAGAGCTGATCGTACATTACACGCTCGTGTGCTGCATGCTGATCTACGATTACAAGCTCACCCTTCGCATTCCGGCAGGCGATGTATGTGTCCCCTATCTGTCCTAAGACCTCAGGCACTTCAACGTCTGCCTTTTCCTCTGCCGAAGTCTCAGTACGCCTTAACTGAATCTCGGTCTGGCGAAGAGATGAGCGGACAGGCTCTGCCGGTGCCTGCGGTGTCAGATAAGACATGACAGCTTCATGCAGGCTGCGTTTTGGAGATGGAGTCTGCTCTGCAGGCACATATGTCTTTTCCGCACGCACTTCTGCTTCCTCCTCTTTCTTTTCCTCGAAGAGTTTCTGCTGTTCAGGCTTTACCGATGCAGGAGCTGCGGAGAAGATTTCGTCATCATGAAGAGCAGTATATACGGCGTCTCGAACTGCTGAACCCACATCCCTTTCTCTTGAAAGGCGCACCTCGCGTTTGGTCGGATGTACGTTGACATCCACTTCGCGCGGGTCGATTTTGATGTCTAAAAAAGCAGCAGGATACATGCCCTTTGGAAGAAGCGTGCCGTACCCTTCGCGAACAGCCCACTGAAGAGACTTGGATGTAATCTGGCGGCCGTTGATTGTCAGATAGAAGCGGGTAGGAGTTGGGCGCATATTGCATCCGGGCTTTGAAACATAACCTGATACCTCGGCGATGCCTCCTGTTTTTTCGACCGGAAGCAGGTCGCGGGCGAAGGTTGTTCCAAAGACTGCCGCAACAGCGTCAGGATAAGAGCCTGTGCCGTAGGTTCTAAATCTCTCCTTTCCCTGATAGAGGAGAACAAAGGATATTTCGCGGTGGGCTAGAGCGATTCTTTCGACCATGTCATAGATGTGCGAAAGCTCTGTGGACACCGAGCGCTGGAATTTGCGGCGTGCCGGGGTGTTGTAGAACAAATCCTCCACAATAATTGTCGTTCCTTCCGGCGCTCCGACAAAGGTCTGGCGAATCAGTTCACCGCCGTGAATTACGACCTGCACGGCTTCAGGTTCTGATGAGCCGCGTTCTTTTGAGGTGAACGTGACTTTGGATACAGCCGCAATACTTGCTAAAGCTTCGCCTCTGAAACCGAGAGTTACAATCTCTGCGAGGTCATCGGGCTTTGAGATTTTGCTTGTTGCATGCTGACGGAATGCGAGAACTGCGTCTTCTGCGCTCAGTCCAACGCCGTCGTCGGTGATGGAAATCCGCTTCACTGTCGCAGTGTCTGCGGCGAGGTCGATTATAATCTTCTTCGCCTTTGCATCAACTGCGTTTTCGACAAGCTCCTTGACCACAGATGCCGCACGCTCAACCACTTCGCCTGCTGCTATGTGGTTGATTGTTTCCTCATCGAGAACACGGATTTTTCCCATTACTTCTTCTCCATTAAGGCTTTGAGTTCGTTGACGAGCATTAATGCCTGCATTGGTGTGATATCATTCGGATTGACTTCTTTCAGGCGCTCTTCGACCGCTGACGGCTCTGCTTCTGCAGGTGCGGAATCGAAGAGAAGCATCTGTGTGTAGTACTTCTGTCCTCCAGATACTGCATCCTCGCGGAGTGCGGACTTTAAGACCTCTTCTGCTCTCGTTAAGACTTTCTTTGGAACGCCCGCAATCTTTGCGACATGGATACCGTAACTTCTGTCAGTCGCTCCGGGGATGAGTTTTCTAAGGAAGGTGATGTCATGTGCGTCCTCTTTTACTGCGAAGTGGTAGTTTTTGACGCGGCGAAGTTCGCTCTCAATAGATATGAGCTGATGGAAGTGCGTTGCAAAAAGTGTCCTCGGACCTGCCGCACCTTTTCCGTGCAGGTACTCGAGAACAGCGCGTGCGATTGAGTATCCGTCAACAGTGCTTGTTCCGCGTCCGATTTCGTCTAAGAGGATGAGACTTCTCTCGGTTGCGTTGTTTAAGATGTTTGCAAGCTCTAACATCTCGACCATGAAGGTACTCTGACCGCCGGCTAAGTCATCGGATGCTCCAACTCTTGTAAACACGCGGTCAACGATTCCAACTCTTGCGAAGCGTGCCGGAACAAAAGAGCCTGTCTGAGCCATTATTGAAAGAAGTGCAACGCTTCGCATGTAGGTGGATTTACCCGCCATGTTCGCTCCGGTTAAGATGAGAATCTGTTTTTCAACAGCACTCATCTCGGTGTCGTTTGGAACGTATCCCCCAGGCACTGCGTCTTCGACAATCGGATGGCGTCCGTCGCGGATTAAGAGCTCGGGGCTTTCGACAAGTTCCGGCCTTACGTAGTCATTTGTTAAGGCAAGGTCGGCAAATGAGGCGAGGTTGTCGATTACACCAACTGCCGCTGCCGCAGACTGAAGTTCGCGGACATACCCTCGAAGGATTTCAATCAGTTCCTCGTAGAGCTGGATTTCGAGAGCAAGCATCCGGTCATCGGCCTGAGCCATCAGTGCTTCACGCTCGCGAAGTGCAGGGATTGTGAAGCGCTCGCCGCTTGCGGTTGTCTGTTTTCGCTCGTACTCAAGCGGTACTTTGTCTAAGTTTGCTTTCGTTACTTCGATGTAGTATCCAAAGACGTTGTTGTAGGCGATTTTTAATGACTTGATGCCTGTTCTTTCGCGCTCGGTGTTCTGGAGTTCAGCAATCCAGCTTCTGCCGTTTGCAACAACGTCGCGTAGTGCATCCAGGTCTTCGCTGTAGCCTGCGCGAATGACATTTCCGTTTTTGTAAACTACCGGCGGTTCTTCTACGATTGCAGAGAGGATTAAGTCAGAGATTCCGGCAAACTCAGGAATCTCTAAGAGTTTGTCTCGAAGAAGCCCATCGACGGATGCAAGTTCTTCTGATAGGGCTGGAATCGCGGAAAGACTTGCGGACAGCGAGAGCAGGTCACGCGGAGATGCGTTTCCATACGAGATGCGGCCTGCGATACGCTCAATGTCTGAAAGGCGGGCAAGAACGTTTCGAACAGATGAGAGAAGCACCGGACGCTCGACAAAGTACTGCACTGCATCGAGGCGTAAGTTAATCTCGGATGGAGATGTCGATGGTCTTGTTAAGACGCTGCGAAGGGCGCGGGCCCCCATTGGCGTCTTGGTTCTGTTTAAGAATCCAAAGAGTGTCGTGTCGTTTCTATCTCCTCTAAGCGGAGTTAGGATTTCCAGGTTTCGAAGCGATACGGCATCGAGAATCATTGCGTCAGTGTCGTACTTTTTCGAGAAGCCCTGGATATGAGAAAGAGACACTTTCTGTGTTTCTTTGCTGTAACAGACGGCCGCCGCCGCAGCAGAGAGGCAAAGCTCTGAGCTTGTGTCAAATCCATCCAGAGAGGCTACGCCGAACTGTTCGCATAAGGTCTGCTCTGCGTTGTCAAAGAAGATGGAACGTGCCGGAGTAATGACACGGCCTGTTGATGCAAGGAACGGGATTAAGTCTGCCGGAGTGTCTTGCGGCACAAGGATTTCGAGCGGTGAGTAGCGTTCGATTTCTGTTGCGAGAGCGGAGAAGCCTTCCGATGCGGGTATTTCTTTGATGAAGAATTCACCTGTTGTGATGTCGAGGAAGGCGAGGCCGATTATATTTTTTTTCAGGTCAGGGTTTGCCGCCATCAGATAGTGTGCTCCCTGTCCGGGGATTATGTCGGCGTCTATAGCTGTGCCTGGCGTTACTACGCGGATTACGTCGCGTTTTACGACTCCTTTTGCCTGTTTCGGGTCTTCTACCTGTTCACAGATGGCAACCTTGTATCCTTTTCGAACCATGCGGGGCAGGTATAAGTCTACGGCATGGTATGGTATTCCGGAGAGTGGAATCGGGTTTCCTTCGGGGTCTTTGGATCGGGATGTCAGCACCAGGTCAAGTTCGCGTGAGCATATTTCGGCATCTTCAAAAAAGGTTTCGTAAAAGTCTCCCATGCGCATGAACAGGATACAGTCAGGATACTGTTCTTTGAACATTTTTACCTGCTGCATAGCAGGGGTGAGCTTTTTTTCAGGTGCCATAGTGTTATAATATTGGCTTTTGGAAGGTAAGAGGGTTGTGTGTTTGTGTAGGATCCCCGTTCCTTTGTCCATGACCAGTTCACACTAATCGTTTTGAATTATCATGTCAATACAAAACCCGGAAACAAAGAAAATAGAATACAGAAAATACGTCAAAAGAAAGGAAGTGATTCCGGTCATAATGGGCGGTTAACTACTCCTCCCGACCGGTTATACTCCACACAAGTTTACAGCAAATAATTAGTCTTCCAGAGATATAATCATTTGCCTGTCAGCCCCATGAAGGGAGAAAACAATGAGGGTTTGACCCCTCAATGTTTTTTGGTCAGTATCAGATACCATGCCCTGATTTCACGGGACAAGGCAATAAGAATGCCAAACACGAAAAAACTTATGTGGAGAATAATATCACCTCCCTTTATACTGCTCAGCTAGTTAGGCCGGCATCTTATGATTCAATTCTCAAGTATATAAATCCCATACCGCGCGGTGCGAAAGTGCCCGGTTTTTTGTTTTATGTTATTTTTTGAAGAAATGAGAGACGTTTATTTTGGATTTTAACATTGGAATTGTTCTCTTTGCACTTTCGCAGATAGTGGTTTTTGTATTAATGGTTTTTTGTGTTCTGTGTTTGGTTTATCATCCTGCTCAATATCTAGACAGCCTGGAATAAACTGATGAGTTTGCTTATACCTCAGGGTAAATACTTTCAGATAATTAATCATAGAAATATGGATGATACAAAAATCATCAATGATTTTTACTGATGATTAATACCTGTAATATAACAAAACATAATCCACAAATAACCACAGCAAACGACTTAACAATAATAAATTCAAAACAGTCTAAAAAAAGAATCAGCTTTACTGCTGAACAGATGCATAGATTTCCTGCATCCTCTGTTCAACAGCACGCATCTGCTCGGAAAGCTTACCAAGAGACTCGGTTAAGCGCTTTCCTGATGCATCCATCTCAGTGATTCTGTCCTTTAAGAAAGCAATTGCCTCCTCGGTGGACTTTTCCACTGAGACACCTGCACCGATGCCTACAAGCGTATTCTTTGTATCGTGCAGAGTTGCTTTAACAGTAACTCCTCCTCCAAGCGGAAGAAGAACTGCTGCCTCGCCCTCGGTTGCAACGAGTGCTTCAAGGGCCTCAATCGAAGAGCGTGCCTCAGCCTTTGCAGCCTCCATAAATTTCAGCTGTTCGGATAAGAGACCATACTGCTCCGAATACTCTGCGGCATAAGACTGGAGGGATTTAATCTCCTGCTCCAGAGCTGCCTGGTTAGTATTAGTTGCCATCTACACCCTGAACGGATTCGATGCTAATATACTTGCGTTCAAGTCTGTGCTTGCTTCCAAAAGTTGCAAGAGTAAACTCTCCTGCGAGCTTCTCGGAAGGTGCTGCGACTACTTTTGTGAAAGGTCTCATCTTTCCATCGTTTAAGAAGTGACCCTTAACCTCGAATTTCGGCATTTTTAATTCACCTCACAGAAATCCAAATACATCTTCAATTCTGCCAAGCTCGAAACCGGTGGTAGTGTTTCCTGCAAGGTAACCCTTGTTGTTAATCAGAAGACCGGTTCCAATTAAATTGGAACCCATGTTAACCGAGCCGGTACCGACCGGGAAGTCCTCTAAGGGAATAGCCTCTTCCATTGCGGAAATCTCTTCCGGAGCACTGCGTGCCGGAAGAAGGATTCCTGCATTGGTACAGGCACAAGTCATACCAACAGTACCAACGCCTGCAAAAGACATAGGAATTGTCGGAACCTTCAGGAACTCACCAACCATCTTGCGCATCTCAGACGACATGTCCGGGTGCACAACGGCGAATGAGTCGTTAGTCAGAATTACATTCCCTGCCGCGTTCATTTCCTCGCCAAGGAGAAGGACATCTCCATACTCCTGGAGAAGATCAAGTTCTGAATCCTGAATGAGACCGGACACAACGAATCCGTTAGAGTTTCCTGTTAACAGGAGACCGATTACAGAGGAGCCCTGAATAAAGGTCTCAATAACCTCAACTTCCAGGTATTCTGCAATCTTGGACTTGAACTCAGAAGGCGCATCTATTGGGACGAATGCGATGTCATCAAAGACACGTGCATAAACACCAATGTTCGGGTCGCCATTCAGTGACAGGGTGGGATCATCCATTTAATTACTCCTCAGCAAGTTCTGCCTGGACCTGTCCGTCGTCGAACTTCATTGCACGAACACGGATACGTCTTGGCGGTTTCTGAGATCCGCGTGCCCAGACAGCCTCGTTAATGGACTTGTCGAGCTTAACGTCATCACTCTTCATGTGATGCTCAAGGAATCCGCGGATGTCTTTGATTGCAGCGTTTGCGCGTTTGTAGCACGGGACACGCTTTACATCACGAAGCGGGATAATGTAGATCTGTTCTTTTTGTACTTCTACCATTTTCTTACACCTTCAGCGTGCTGCGTCTCCAGCTGCGTCTCTTCGGGTGAGACACAACGTTACGCTTTGTCTTAATCATGACCCAGGCCGGAACTCTGCGGTTCTGCTGGGTTGCCTTTGCAAAACGAATTTTGCGGCCTTTGGTAAGTTTGCTCATGGTTTGTTCACCACTTTTTTTCTAATAACCAGTGACTGCTCATGATTCTTCGGGAACAAAGGAACATAGTCGATTCCCCGGCGAACCATTTCAGTTCTGATTTCACTTTCATAATCTCCGTTTGCGATTTCTCCGGTTTCGCCGTAGGCGATATCGTAGAATCTCTCTGCGAGACGTATGATTTCGGTTTTTCCGATTCCCAGAAGCGGGCGTACATAACTTACGCCGTACTTCATCTCAAGACTCTGTACTTCAGACTTGGTCCGCATAGGAACCCTGTCATCACGCCGCGTTCCATCTGCGACCACCTCATATTCTTGGGCTGCAGCACCGAGAGACCGTCGGTGGATTTCGTTGATCGCGTTTGCGGGATGTCCGTCTGAGACAATCATATTTACGACTTCATCAAGGAAACCTGGCGCAAAGGTCAGTTTCTTCCAGGGGAAACCTAACTCCTCTGCCGCCGCTTTGATGGACGGGACTGCATGGTTTTCGTCGAAAACAAAGGTAAGTAACTCCACTTCATAATCCCTTGCAAGAAGGGTGGCTGCAAGACTGCTGTCTTTACCGCCGCTGAAGAGAACACCTGCTTTCATTAAACCCTGCGGATGTTGAATTCCTTTTTCTGGGGAACAATCTGTGCGAGCAGATTCTTGAGCTGGTCGTCGGTGATTTTCTGACGAAGGCGTCCGGACTGGGCAAGAGAAACAATCTGCTGCTCAATGGATGCGGCGAACTCCGGCTTGGTGATGCGGATAGTGTTTAAGCGCTCACGTGCTGCCGGCTCCATGACCTGCATGAGTACAGACTGAATCTGTGCCTGCATCTGCTGCTGACGCTGAAGCTGTTCCTGTTCTGCCATCTGCTGCTGCTGCATCTGCATCATGCGCTGACGGCGAAGTTCTGCGAGTTCTGCATCGTCTCCCATTCTTTTCACCTGTATTTTATGTCAGTGTTTAGTACTTTGCAAGGCCCGGTGCTGCCTTGACTGCCTCTTCCTTTAAGGAGTGTGCGATGTTGTCAAGGAACTTGCGGCCTTTTGCGGAAACTGCTCTGCCGTCGGTAACTTTCTCAATGAAACCTGCTGCTTCGAGCTGCTGCATGACTTTACGTGCAATGCTTCCGCTTCCTTTTCTGAAGTGGGACGGCTTGCTGCCGCGGTCCTGCATACCACCGTAGACGGTACGCATGCGCTCGACACCAATCGGGCCGTCAACATAGATTCTGCGCAGCACTGCTGCGGAACGGATGTACCACCAGTCTGGATTCTCTGGCGGCATCTGCTTGTGTACTCCAGTTTTAACAAACTCTGCCCACTCTGGTGCCTGGATCTCAGAAACGTTCTTGAGTTCCTCTGCAACCTTGTTGATCAGGTCGTTTGCTGGAATGTCAAATACTGTAGTCATTAGACAAACCTCACTGTAAGCCTCGTACCTTTCGGCACGATTTGTTATGGGCACGTATGTCCATAACGATGACATTAACAGTCTTTACATGTTAGACCTCAGACATAATATACTTGACGCCGGCAGAGGAGATATAACTAACTTTCAAGACACCGAATATATCTTCATGCGACTGACAGTTCTTGCAGACAACAATACATATATCGACAAATACTACCTCGGAGAACCAGCACTATCCTATTTTATCGAAGACGGAGAAGAGACAATCCTCTTCGACTGCGGATATTCTGACGTCTTTTTAAGAAATGCAGAACGCATGGGACTTGACATCAGAAAAGTAAATACTCTTGTACTCTCGCACGGACACGACGACCACACAGGCGGACTTGCGCATCTAATCCGCGCACTGCCACACGCGCGCCTTGTTGCGCACCCGGACACCTTAGCCGAAAAACAGTACGATGACGGAAGAAATGCAGGCTCAATGCTTCTGGAAACAGACATTCCATACGAGATGTTCCTCTCAAAAGAACCGCAGAAGGTATCAGAACACATCACCTTCCTTGGAGAAATACCAGAGACAAATGATTTCGAAAAGCGCGTTCAGTTCGGCGTCCGCGACACAGGAGGACAGTTCGAACCGGACTATGTAATGGAAGACTCGGCACTCGTATACGAAACAGAAGAATTCATCTATATTATTACAGGATGCTCGCACTCTGGAATCTGCAACATAGTAGAGCACGCAAAATCTATCTTCAACAAACCGGTCAAAGGAATCATCGGCGGCTTCCACTTAAAAACCGTAAACGAAAGAGTCGAAAAAACAATCGAATACCTCACCTCTCTCGATTTAGAAGAACTCTATCCATGCCACTGCACATCCTTTGCCGTACGCTCTGCAATCAATCAGAAAATACCAGTAGGCGAAGTAGGTGTCGGCATGAAACTTGAGTGGTAAATCACCGTACCACAGTACTTTATCCAATAGAGAACCAATATATATACTGAAAATGTACGCAAAACGTCTTGACAATTTACCCCCATACTTATTCGCACGCATTGACGCAATCAAAGCCCAGAAGCGTGCCGAAGGTGTTGACTTAATCGACCTTGGTGTCGGAGACCCGGACCTTCCAACACCAGCACACATTGTTGACGCGTTATGCGAAGCCGCCCGCGACCCGGCAAACCACCACTACCCGGACTACCTTGGAATGCTCGAATACCGCGAAGCAGTCGCCAAATGGTACGACACCAGATTCGGCGTCAAACTCGACCCGAAGACCGAAGTCTTAGCCCTTATCGGTTCCAAAGAAGGAATCGCAAATATTCCGGAAGCATTCGTAAACCCGGGAGAATACGTCCTCGCCGCAGATCCGGGATACCCGGTTTACAAGACCTCCACCCTCTTCGCAGAAGGAAAGTGTCACTTAATGCCGCTTTTAGAAGAGAACAACTTCCTCCCGGACTACGACGCAATCCCGAAAGAAGTCGTCCGCGATGCAAAACTCATGTTCATCGGATACCCGAACAACCCGACAGGCACAGTCGCTCCGATGAAGTTCTTCGACGAGACCGTTGAGTTTGCCAAAAACAACGACATCATCGTCGTCCACGACAACGCATACTCCGAAATCTCCTACGACGGATATGTAGCCCCATCCTTCCTCCAGGCATCAGGGGCTATGGACGTGGGAATTGAATGCCACTCCTTATCCAAAACCTACAACATGACCGGATGGCGTATCGGAATGGCCTGCGGAAACAAAGACTTAATCAGCGCATTCGGACGCGTTAAGACCAACATCGACTCAGGCGTCTTCGATGCAGTCCAGAAAGCAGCAATCACCGCCTTAACCGGACCGCAGGACTGCGTCAAAAACGCATGCGCAATCTACCAGGAACGCCGCGACGCACTCGTCTCCGGACTTCGCTCCCTTGGATTCAACGTCTTTGTACCAAAAGCCACCTTCTACGTCTGGATGAAAGTCGACGACTCTGCCGCATTCACCGAAAAGATGATCAACGAAGCAGGAATCGTCGTAACCCCTGGAAACGGATTCGGCCCGAACGGAGAAGGCTACGTCCGCTTTGCAATCACCAGAACCGTTGACCGCATCAATGAGGCAATCGAGCGCATGAAAGAGTGTGGCCTTAGAGGAAACTAAGATGAAACTCAACCTCCCAACCTCCCTTTCTATCCAGGACGGACACCTCTTCTGCGGAGGCGCAGACTGTGTCAAACTCGCAGAAGAGTTCGGCACCCCGCTCTATGTAACCGATGAAATCCACATCGTCGAAAACTTCCGCCGCTACGAAGCAGCATTAAAGAAGTACACAGACAACGTACAGCTTCTCTACGCCGCAAAGGCAAACGAAAACCCGGTCATCATGAGAACCGTTGCCGCAGAAGGAGCAGGTGCTGACGTCTTCTCCCTCGGCGAAATGAGAGCAGCCTTGGAAGCCGGAATGCCTGCTGAAAAGCTCCTCTTCAACGGAAGCTCCAAGACCGAAGCAGACCTTCGCGCAGCAATCGAGAACGGAATCAAAATCTCCGTTGACTCTGTCGACGAGCTTCGCCAGATTGACGCAATCAGCAAAGAGCTCAAGAAGCAGGTCAAGATTGGATTCCGCTGCAACCCGGAAATCGACGTCCCGACCCACCCGAAGATTGCAACAGGTATCAAGAACAGCAAGTTCGGAATCCCGGCAGACATGATTCTTGACGCATACCGCGAAGCACTCTCAATGGAATACATCGTACCTGTTGGAATGCACTGTCACATCGGCTCCCAGATTTTAGAAGTCGAACCATTCGGCATTGCATGCGGAGTCATCATGAAAGTAGCCGCAGAAATCACCAAACTCGGTGTCAAACTCGAGTTCGTTGACTTCGGCGGAGGACTTGGAATCCCGTACCACAGAGGAGAAAACGCTGACGCCGCACCAACACCGGAAGAGTACGCAGAAGCTGTTATGCCTGTCTTTGTTGAAGCATGCAAAGAAAACGGAATCTCTCCGGCATTCTGGGTAGAGCCCGGACGCTGGATGGTTGGAGAATCCACCGTACTCTTAACCCGCGTCAACTCCGTAAAGAAAGTCCACAAGACCTTTGTCAATGTTGATGCAGGATTCAACCTCTTAATCAGACCTGCCATGTACGACTCCTGGCACGAGGTCGTTGTCGCAAACAAAGCAGACGCAGAAGATGCAGGCACATACACTGTCACAGGCCCGATTTGTGAGACCGGAGACATCTTAGCAGACGACAGAAAACTCCCGGAAGTAGTCGCAGGAGACCTCATTGCTGTACTTGATGCCGGAGCATACGGATATGCAATGTCTTCCCAGTACAACTCCAGACCTCGCTGTGCAGAAGTACTCGTTAACGCCGGACAGGCAGAACTCATGCGCCGCGCTGAAACCTTCGAAGATATGACCAGAAACGTGGTCATCCCATCCTGGCACAGAAAATAAAATGATGCACTACGCGCTCGTATCCGACCTGATGACCAGAGAGGAGTTTGAAGAGCGTGTGGAAGAAAAGTCAGCCTCCTTAGGTGGTGTCGTCGATGAAGTGACCGCGGCAATGTTAGTCGTTGAAGACTTAGGCCGCAGTCATGTAAAAATCGGAGACATACCAAAGTCCGAGGCCGGCATCGTCTCTTTTTTTGGAAAGATTATATCAATTGAGGGACCGCGCGAGTTCAGGCGCGAAGGTGAAGAGCCTGGAATATTAGCAACCTTAATCCTTGGAGACCCGACAGGTACTACAAAGACCACCCTCTGGGACGACCAGGCGGCCGCAGTTGTGGAACTTTCCGAAGGCTCGGTCATCGAAGTGATTGGAAAGCCGCGCTTCGGACGAAAAGAGATCTCTTTTGTTGCAATGCGCGAGAGTGCGGTTGAGATTGTCGAGACCAAAAAGCCGCCGACATCCGAAGAGCTCAAAGCTCCGTTTGTTGTAAAAATTCTCTACCTCCACCCGGTCCGCGACATCGTAAAAAAGAACGGAGACATCTCACACCTTCAGGAGATACTGGTCGGAGACGAGAGCGGAACAACAAGACTTGTTACCTGGTCTCCTGAGAACTTCTCGGACGTGGATGAGGGAACATCAGTATCCATCACAGGAGTTGTTCGAAAAGAGGACGACGGAATAGTCGAGTACATAGCACAGGACACAGCAGTTGTTACCCCGCACCCGACACCGGTTCCGGTTCTCACAATCGACGCAGGCGATGTCGAAGAAGGCCAGATGCCTGTTGTAACAGGCACCGTATCTTCAATATCCGAGGTTCGAACCTTTACAACCCGCAGAAACACCGAGTCAAGAGTTCGAAACATCAAGATAAAAGGAGAAGACGGAGACATCTTATCCGTTGCCCTCTGGCGTGAAGAAGCAGACAAGGTAATCCTCGAAGGAGACAGTGTCGAGATTATAAATGCAGTCGCCAAACCAAGCAGATTCTCAGGCCTTGAGTTATCTGTTGGAAGCGGCTCTGTAATCCGCGTGGTCTCCGGCGAAGAAGTACCGGCAGAAATCTCAGGCCGTATTGTTCTAAGAACCTTCGGCCTGACGCTTGAGAATGCAGAAGGTGTTTATGTGCTCCAGGGAGACAATCTGCCGGAGCCCGGATTTTCTGTCACTGTCACAGGAATGCTCTGCGGAGTTCGAATGAAGGTCGAGGAAGGCTGGATTAATACAGCCGATATCTCAGAAATTCTTTCAAGCCTTCAGTAAGCGATAAAAAAATTATCTGGAAAGTCCCGGCATGTAGGATAAGATATCCCATGCAAGAGACTCGGCCTTTTTCAGATTGGTCATCATAGTATCGAGCTTCATAGCTCCCTCGACCTCGACAGTATCCTTCATATCCTGGACGAACAAGTCCACAACATCTCCGTAAACCTTGCGGGTTCCAGCCGAATTCGGTTCATATCCCCATGCAGTCATGAGAGCCGCGGCAGGACCGCTTACAGGTCTGTTTCCGATAAACGGACTAACGGCTGCGACAAACTTCTTTGAAAGTGCTTCGCGAACACCGCCGCACTCAAGAATAGGACCAATACTTGTAACAGGGTTTGAAGGACCAATTAAGACGCCGTCGCTTTCCTCAATGGCTGATATTACAGCGTCCGTTGCCATAAGCGGAGATTCGTCTGCTGTTACGCGGCGGATTCCTGTGATTGGAACATTTCCGCGCTTTCCAACCCAGTACTCCTGGTAATGCATGAGACTTCCGTCTTCTGTTACGACATAGGAGGTTACCTCCTGGTCGGACATTGGAAGAATCTTTGCGGAGATTCCGTATCCTTCGCAAATCTTCTGTGTGGCTTCAGTCAGGGTCATGCCGGACTGCATAAAAGAAGTTCTTGCAATATTTGTTGCACGGTCACGCTCTCCAAGCGGAAGCGGCTCTTTGTAGCCGATTTTTTCCATAGCGTGGTAGGTATCAAGAGTATCCCCTTTGATTCCCCACCAGGTATCAGTATTCAGGATTCCGGCGAAGAGATACGTTACAGTATCAACATCAGGAGACACATAGTGGCCTGACTGATGCAGGTCCTCTGCAGTATTTACAATGACTGTTATCTCATTGTCCCGGAGAATCTGACGGAGACCGCGAATAAGTTTCGGAGTACCGGTTCCGCCGGATAAAACAGTAATCATACAATGATGTTGGCGGCTGATAATATGTATGTTGTGCTTTGACCAAATGTATCCAACAAAAAAAAGAATTATTCAACAGTAGGGAAAGCAAAGCTTCCGTACTTGCCCCCGCCTCCGGGGAAGAGAAGAACCCTGCCTTCCCTCATCGAAACAACAGCAGATGAAACGCCTTCTGATACCTCTGCCATCTCTGATTCCGACGCTTCAAGCAGAACAGAAATCTCGTTTCCAAACCGCTCGATAAATGCTGAATACAGAGCCTTTGCCTTCTTGGTATTTGGAGATGAAACACCCAGAACACGGGCGATGACATCACCTAACGGAATCATCTTCAGATACGGCGGGCGCGGTGTTGCCGGAATCGAAGACATCGCAAAAGCCCTCTCGCGCACACCAAGCTTAATTCTGCCTTTGCAGTCCGGGCACTTCCATTTGTTAGCTTCTGCCTCCTCGTACGAGAACTGAACATAACATCTGGTGCACGCAGTTCTGTTATACTTTCCTTCCTCCGGGAAGAAGCCTGCGTTTAACGTAATGTTCGAAGACATTACCGCATCGAGAACAGAGCGAGGCGTTTTCTTCTGCACGGAAATGCGGTTGAACTCGCGGCCGAGCTTTGTCGGATACTGACTGTGTGCATCAGAATTTGTAAGGAACGGAACATCTGCAAACTCCTCGATTCCGGCACCATAGGTCGAATCAGCCGATAAGCCCAGCTCGCAGAAATCAAACTTTTCCGAGCGGTAACAGTCCGACGGCTTTTCGAAGGCCGCAAAAAGAGAAGTCCACGGAGTAAAAGCATGGGCAGGACCAATATATCCGCCAAGCTCGTGAACCTCTCGTGCGAGCGTCTCGCCCGATGCATAAACATGAGGTCTGCCTGCTGTTTCCAAGTGAGAACAGTACGGTGTAAGCCTCTCTTGAAGCTCATCGAACTGCTCTAAAGTCTCCATC
This sequence comes from Methanocorpusculum sp., assembly GCA_017387505.1. Classification (GTDB taxonomy): domain Archaea; phylum Halobacteriota; class Methanomicrobia; order Methanomicrobiales; family Methanocorpusculaceae; genus Methanocorpusculum. The sequence goes on along the minus strand of JAFOFB010000015.1, from coordinate 250,093 downwards.
AGAATAACGTGGTGCACGCGGCGCTCGTCTTCGACTTCCGTCTGCGGGATTACCACAACGCCGGAATCGTTTTCCATAAACGACTCCCACATTCTGCGCCAGACAGGATGAAGAGCGTCACCTGTTGCCACAACATCCAGACCCTTGGTCTTACAGCCTGCAAGAATAGTCTCCGGAGATAAATCCGGAGACGTAGCCATCGCGAATCTGGAATGGATATGAAAGTCTGCGTTTAACTCCATATTATCCAATATAGCGAAGATCGTCTGCCGAGTTCTGCTGCATAGAAGAGGTCAGAGCAGATAAATCAGCCTGCATCTCCTCTGCGAGCTTGGAAAGCTCGGTTCTGTCTGCGGTAAATCCGACAAGCTTCTCTAAAACATCGAGAACAGCAGTAGAACTGACCGGATCGACAAGATAACCAGAGGTCTCGCCAAGGAGAGCGACGCCTTCCATACCGGACAGACGACCGTATGTGATTAAAAGACCTGCCGCACCGATAATGCCTCCAACAGGCTCAACACCGTTTGAGACCGCACCTGCTTCAACCACAGCCTCCTTTAACGAAGCGTGAGAAAGACCTGCAAGAACCCTTGGATGCTCAACAAGGCGCCCAACACCGTAACCTCCGAGAGTATAAATCCGGCGAACTCCAAGAAGCGAGAACACCTTAACATAGGCCTCACCTAACTTATAGTGACCTTCAGGCCCTACACTCTGGCAGTCTCCGGCCAAAAAAAGCATAGCAGGGCGTCCTTCTGCCGCTTCTGCAAAGAAAATCTCATTTCGCGGGAACCGCAGAACACCTTCTTCTGAGAGATACATCTGTGGCGGGAAAAACGTTGACGTAATCTCGGCAACCTTTACCGCGTTTAAAGAACGGATTAAATGATCAACAACCAATTTCCCGACATGTCCGACTCCGGGAAGTCCAGCGACTGCGACTTCGCACGAATGTGCCGACACATCTTCCACATACCAGTGAACGTTAACTTCTTCCATGAGCGTCTTTTAAAAGCCGGCGGTACTTACCATACCTGTCCTCCGGCGAATAGCGCGCAGGATGAACTGAAACGGTTTCGTTCCCGCAAACCGGGCAAATTTTCAAAAGAGTGTGAATGTTGTCTATCCGACAGATGCGAATATGACCAGACATTTCAAATCCTTATTTCTGTTTTCTAATAAGCTTTCCAGTGCCTTCCGCACGAACCATGACACCGATAGCCGCATCAGAGGCTTTCTCTAATGCACGCTCTGCCTTCTTGTAATCGGTTGCGGTCACTTTGATGCGGTAGTTTGGAGCTCCAAGATACAGAATCTCAATCTCAGCACCGTCAATCTTCGGAGCAGCGCTTCTAAGAGCTCTGCGGATGATGTTTACACCGTCCGGCTTGTTGGAGATAAGTTCTAAAATGGCACTGATTGTAACCTTCTGAATCTTAACATTCTCCTCAGCCATCTTCTGGAGAGCAGCCTTTGCCTCATCAGATAAATCAAACTTGGCTAAGGTCTTTTCCGGCTCCAAGACGATGTCTTCGAACGCGGAGTAAAGAGAAGCATACTCAGCGTACATAGCATCCTCGTACTCCTTTGCAGGAACCTTGGATGCCTCGGATGCGAATCCGATCCACTTGTGTGCCTTCTGCTCGTTCTTCCAGTCCTGAATCTTTTCACGGCGCTGATGTTCGTTTACATCCTTTAAAGAGAGGTCAATGTGGCCGCGGGCAGTATCAACGCTTAAGACTTTACAGACAACTTTCTGTCCTTCACGGATGTAGTCACGGATATATTTAATCCATCCGCGGGCTACCTCCGCAATCGGAATAAGTCCTTCTCGCTTTTCGTACTCGTCAAGAGTTACAAATGCCGCGAAGTCTTTGACTTCGACGACACTGCAGACGACGAGTTCTCCCTCAATTGGCCACTTTCCACTCATTTGATGTAATTTTCCACTATTTTATTCAAAGGATGCGATAACGTCAGCTTTGATGATTGCCTTTCCACCGGTTGGTTCGGTGAGAACACGACCGCAGACGGTACACTCGACAACAGAGGTTGCCTTGTCAAAGACGAGCTGTTCGTTTTCACAGTCCGGGCACTTTACTTTCAGGAACTTGCTCCGGTTTTCGCGATTTGCTTTTACCATTTTCAATCACTCCGTAAGTTCGAATTTGCCTGCGCGGAAGCCTGGGCGAAGGTGTGCTTTTCCACACTCTTTGCAGCGGTAGCGGACGTTAATCTTCTTGGTCGGCTTGTCTCCTCCCGGAACTTTGCCGAACTTACCACGGTTTCCGATCTTGCTTCTGCGTGCCTTCTGGCGGTCGATCCAGTGGAGACCGGTGGTTCTTCCCTTCTTTACCTTTTCAACCTCGTGCTCAGTGTGCTTGCGGCAGTATGGGCAGTAGGTGTTGAACTTTACTGGTTTCTTCATAATATTTACCCCTTCTAAGGATTGAGCAGCTGACGCTTTGAAAGCGTAAGCTAAGCCACACTAAATATCATTATTCATTTACGAATACGGATACTTAATGCTTTGTTGTCTTTACACAGAATATCTGCCATCTGTGGAGGCAGGGACACAACATCTCCTGGCGAAAGAGAGTAAATTCGTCCGTTATAATCCTGAAATTCTGGAATGTTGGAATGTACAGCTAAGATACTGTACGATTCGGGAGCGGGTCCTGCTACGTTTTCCATCAGGAAATCCGCGGCCTCTTCAGGCGGGATTTCCGCATCAGGCGGCAGTGGAGGTAGTGCGGGTGAAGCTTCCGCATCTATCTGTGCCGCCGGAGAGACATAACTGTATGCAGTAATCTCTAATGTTGGCTTCCCATCTAAAAGAGCTTTTCTGCATGAGGTACATGATTCGAATACTACTTCGAACAATGCGCGCTCTCCGGGCACCATCATTTGGAGCTCGCTGCGGTCGATTTCGTCCCCGTTAGCCCTTGCAAGGGCGAGATTTAAAATCTTCTGGGTGCGGACTGCATACAGGTCGCGCAGGTACTCGCGCAGACTTTCGCGTTCCTTAATCAGACTCTGCGCACCCTCTCCAAACGGGTCGTCAGATGCCGCCGCCTGAGCACGAAGAGATACCATGTCGGCCTGGATTTCCTCATAGAGAGTTGCCGGGATTTCCGATAGTGAGCCTGATGAGCGCTCGTCGATTAAGTATCCGTGAAGATCCGAGGTCGTGATTCTTCCCATCATGCACCTCCAAGTTCAGCTATCCCTCTGGCGCAGAGGAATACAGCCAGAGCTTCCGGAACTTTTGATGTTCCCTCTGGCACTTCATAGGTGTTTCCAAGAATCGGCATCGTTACCTTGAACTTAGCAGTAACGGTTACCAAATCTTCGCCAAAGACCACTGCGTCGATTAACGGGTCGAAGTCGTCTAAGTCCTCCAAAGGAATTGGAGTTACTCTCATTCCGGAACCCCCGTGAAGGCTTCCCGGGTGTCTGATTAAGCGCTTGATATCAGTTGTAACCGGCTCATCGGCCTGCGCCGCATACTCAAGGACCGCACCCTGGAAGACCTCGTTCTCAGGGCTTGTTAAAGCTTTGATGACCTTGTTTTCCTTAAGGCTTTCAGGGTTTATCTGGAACTTTCCGCGAAGCTCGCCTAAGCTCTTGTAGAAGTAATCCGCAGACTTTTCAGAGATGCCGGAAAGTCCTGACAAATAAGCGCGGGCTTCGAGAGCCGGGAGGTTCTGGATGCGCTCAAGTTCACCGGAAAGCGCCGCACGATACCGTCCCTGCCAGCCGTCTGCTTTCGGAGACGAAAGCATAGTCTCAAGAGATAGTCCCGTGCCTGAGACATAGTTTACAAGCTCGCGGCGCTCGGCGCTTGAAAAGCTTCGAACGGCAAGTGTCGGGATATGGATATGATATCCGCGGCCTCCTGAGAAGTTGATTCGAAGGTCATGCTTCGAAAAGCCGAGCTCTCCTGTCAGCATGTCGATTAACTTGTACAAGTCCTCTTTGACGCGGGCAAGCATCATGTCGTATGCGCCTTTTACGATGTGGTCTGCGTCGAGGTCGAAGATTAAATCAGCGCCGAGCCATTCCTTCTCAGCCATCGTTGCAGCGGACGGGTGCGCATAGTATGCTGTTGAGTAGTACACATGCGCAGGGCTCATGGTTTTGAGATATGCCGAAAGGTCGGTCTCGTCCGGGAAGGTTAAGTGACGGCGCATTCCGGCTTTGACGCTTTCGCTGAAGAAGAGAAAACCCCACTCGCGCTGAGGCATGGATGTGGGGGTGAAGACAGCCCCCGCTCCTTTTAATTCTCCGTTATAGTACGCAGAGAAGCGTTTTTTGAGGAACTCGAGGGTTGCCGGCTTCATAAATCCTTAATCATATATGGTCCTTTACGCTGATATCCCTGTCTGTGATAGTAGGGACGGACACCAACGCCGGCCATAATTGCGACTTTTTCATACCCTGCTTCGCGTGCCATCTCTTCGGCGCGTGCGAGGAGCTGTTTTCCATACGAGCGGTGCTGACGATCAGAACCTTTGCCTTCTTCACCAAGCGGCACCATGCTTCCGTAAACATGGAGCTCGCGAACGAGAGCCGCTCCGTCGAGCTCCTCGCGGAACACGCGTCCCGGGAATCTCAGGCGGACAAAGCCTATTAGCGCATCGCCTGCAACGGTTGAGATGAAGTGCTCGTCTCCTCCGCAGCAGCGGTAGGAGAAGACGCGGTCTTCATCGACTGCGTTTGATGGTCTGCGTCCAATCTCGCGGCATCTGATACAGCGGCATCTGCCCCCATGCTCTTCTAAGCGCTTTTGTGCCATCTGTCTGATGTGTCCATGGATAGAGCCGGAGACGATGAGTTTTGCCGGGATATCGCGCTGAATACGCTGTAAGCGGACATACTCAGGCAGGCGGGATTTTGCGTATGCGAGGAGGTCAACGAGTTCGTCCTCGTCGTAGGTTTCGTACTCGCCCTTTAACCAGAGCTCTTCGAGTTCTGCCCCGGGCGTTACTAATGTCGGGTAGATTTTGAGGAAGTCGGGGCAGAATCTCGGGTCGGTGAAGAGTGTGTCAAACATCCTCTTGTCACGCTCCATGTTACTGCCGTATAAGTTCGGCATGACATGGAATCCCACTTTGATTCCTGCATCGTGGAGGAGTGTGTTTGAGAGAACGCTGTCTCCGACTGTGTGGCCGCGTTTGTTGATGTATAACAGTTCGTCTTCGGTGTGCTGGAATCCAAGTTCTACTTTTGTGACACCTAAGTCGAGCATCTTATTGATGTGCTTTTCCAGACACCAGTCAGGGCGGGTCTCGAAGGTTGTTGCGATACAGCGAACGGAGGCTGTTTCGTTCTCAATCATGAGAGAGTCGATGTCCTTTGCGGCGGACTTAGTCCCTGTGTATTCGTTCATCGCACGAAGACATTCCGAGACGAACCATGTCTGATACTCGTCAGGGCGTGCTGTCATTGTTCCGCCCATGACGATAAGTTCAGCCTTGACGACGTGGTGTCCTAAGAGCTGGAACTGTCCTAAGCGGGCGGTGACCATTTTGTACGGGTCGTAGTCGTTCTGACGTGCACGAAGTGCTGCCGGTTCTTCTCCTGTGTAACTCTGCGGAGACTGGAATTCGTGCTCAGGACCTCCCGGGCACGGCAGACATTTTCCGTGAGGACACGGGTGCGGAGAGGTCATGACAGCAACAGGGGCAACGCCGGAGAGGGTACGCGTGGGTTTTACGAGAAGCCTTTCGCGAACGGTTTCGTAGACGTCAGGAGATGCAGCACGCAGGATTGCCGAGTTCTTCGGCATCATGTCGAGTGAGTATTTACGGCAGACGGCAAGCTTTTGAGCCTGGACATCTTTTCCAGGCTCGAAGAGGATAAGGGAGATTATCTCCTGATAAATTGGTTTGAGTGCTTCGTCGTCTGCGTCCATATATGTTATATATGTAGGGCGTTTAGGATTGATATTATTTTTGAGAGTGGTTTTTGGCTGTGTGTTTTGTTTTGAGTAGCCGGCGATGTCGGGCTACAAAAATACGAACCGCTCCTTTGTCCTCGACTCTAACTTGATTTATGAGTCTGTTCTGGTGCGGGTTTAGGATAGTTCCCGCCGCGCCGCTTGGCTAATGGCGAGGGAGCGAAGAGATTAAGCTATGAGCAAGACGAGAGCTTGCTCAAGTCATGAGCACGACAGAATAGCGTGCGAAAGACCGAAGGGCTTGCAACCGCCGCGACTTTTTCGGTGCGGGATTAAGAGAGACCCGCCGAATAGAGCGGCGCGGTTAGCAGCCGCTCCGGCGTGACATCACACACCAAAACACCAATACACAACACATGTGCGCACCCCCTTTCGACCACAAGTATAATATCACATAACCAACATGGTGTCAGGTAAATCCTACAAGGACTTATATACCCTATCAGACAGATAATTAGATACTGTTCCATATTTACATGGAGGATGGAGATTTTGGAAGCATTACATTACACTGAAGAAGACAAGCGTTCTCTCTATGAATCCTTACTTCGCGGATATGAACGCTCAGGTGACAAGAGTGTTGCTCTCGCATTCTACGGAAACCACATCACCTGGAAACAGTTCATGCATGAAGTTGACTGCATCGCCGCAGCCCTTCTCTCACGCGGAGTAAAAAAAGGAGAATCGATCACCGTCTTTACACCAAACATCCCGCAGGGAGTTATAGCCATCTATGCGATTAACAGAATCGGAGCTGTCGCAAACATGGTGCACCCGTTATCCTCCCTTCAGGAAATCCAGCACGCAATCGACTTAACCGAAAGCAGATTCGTCTTTACCGTTGAGTTAAACGAAGAGCTTGTATCAGGACGCGACGTCGAAGTCATCCGCTGCAAAACAGGAGGATACTTCCCGTCAAACCCGGTCGGAACTGCAATGAAGATTGGATACGGCATCGCCATGAAGAAGTACGGCCCTGCCAAGGAAGTTCGAAAGATTACCCCGTGGACTGCATTCCTCAAGGAAGGAGAAAAGAAGCTCAAGAGCGGATTTGTACTCCCGGCAGAGGAAGGAAAGGCAGAAGACACCGCGGTTCTCATGTACACTGGCGGCACAACCGGAGTATCCAAGGCGGTTATGATTTCCAACTATGCCTTAAACTCCATCTCCATGCAGATGTTAGTCGAGGTCGGAGAAGGAAACACCGATGTCGAGGACGGATTTTTGGCACTTCTTCCAATCTTCCACGCATTCGGTCTTGCTGTCTGTATCCACGCACCGATGATTTCCGGAATGAAGGTCGTCCTTGTCCCGAGATTCGAGACAAAAGGATGTTTCAAGCAGATTAAAAAAGAGCACGTCATCTTCATCCCTGGAGTTCCTGCCATGTTCGAGCGTCTCTTCCCGATGCTTCAGGACTATGACTTATCAGATGTGAAGCTTGTCGTATCAGGCGGTGACCGTGTCTCCAACGACTTAACCGATAAGTACAACAAACTCTTAAAGAAGAACAATGCGAAGGTAAAGTTCAGAGCAGGATACGGTTTAACCGAGTCGTGCGGTGCATGTATCTTAACTCCGAATGAGTACGGATTCCTTCCAAACGGATGTATCGGTGTTCCGCTTGGCGGTGTTGAGATCTGCATCACAGAGCCGGGAACTACGACTCCTGTTGCTGAGGGCGAGGAAGGAGAGCTTTGTTACTTCGGTCCTGGTATGATGACCGGATACTACAAGAACGAGGAGGCTTCAAAGGCTGTTATGATGAAGCACGATGATGGTCGTGTGTGGCTCCACACGGGCGATGTTGTGCAGAAGGTTGACGGTCTTCTTTGTTTCCGCTCGAGACATAAGAGGATGGTTAAGGTGAACGGTTACAATGTTTACCCGTCTTTAATCGAGGATGTTTTCGCAGACCACCCGTTAGTTGCGCAGTGCTGTGCGGTTGCAACTCCATACAAGCAGGACAGGAGAGTTAAGCTGTTCGTTGTTCCGGCTGAGGGTGCAAATGCCGAGACTATTGGTGCGGAGTTAATCGCTTATGCCCAGGACAAGATGAACCGCTGGAGTATTCCAACGAAGGTGGAGGTTATCGATGCTCTGCCGCTTACTAAGATGAATAAGGTTGATTATGTGACTCTCCAGAAGCAGGAGATGGGCGAGGCCTGATTTCTGCGGTTTAATTTTCCATCCTTCTTTTTTTTGTTTTCTGTGTGTTTTGTGTTTGGCGAGTGATAACGCGGAGCAACTTGGGTTTTTGGTGGAGTTCCCGCCTGCTAATGGCGAGGGAGCGAAGCTACTAAGCCGCGTCTTTTTCGGCGGAGAATCCTCGCATGACACTGAAGTGAATCAAACAAAGCCAAAAAGATACATACGTACACAAAAAATCGAACTCCAACCACCTTGTGCGCATATGCGTACATGCGCACACCAACCCCCCCCATATCCTTTTTTAATGTACATACGTACATTTGTCATACAAAAATCATACCCCAATTCAGCCACATACAAACCCCAGTTCCAAAAACACAGCCCAAATATTCGTTGAGTCAAAAATATTGTTCGTATGACAAACAATCCTCCCCCACCCAAATTGTCACACAAAATTCACACCCCAATTCAGCCGCATACAAACCTCAGTTCCAAAAACACAGCCCAAATATTCGTTAGATTAAAAATATTGTTCGTATGACAAACAATCCCGCCTCACCCAAATTGTCATACACACCATTAAAAACAGACTCCCCAAACTCATCCATCGTGGTGAAAAGATAACAAAACATGTAACAATCTCAATCTCCATGCGGGAAAAACCAGTCCTGGATGCCTGGAAACAATATCCGGCGAACAAAAACACAAGCGCTACACTCATGCGGCTTGTAAGAAACGACATCAAAACACGGAGAGCTGAATGAAACGTTTGAATATCCACATCCCAACAGAAACCAAACCCCTGCTTGAAATGGCAAAAGAGCAAATCCGAAGCATACACCTGAACTATCTTCGACAAACAGACAGCCGCAGAAACAAAAAAATCAGAGGAATATGCCTTTGGCATATCCTCTATCTCTTAAACAAATTGTTCCCTTTCGAATCAATCCCCACAACAAGCGGCATATCAGAAAGCTCAATCTCCCACACCGCCTCAGCCATACCAAGGTCCGCATAATGCACACCTTTAAGCTTCATACACGAAGCAGCAAGAGCCGCACAGCCCCCGGTAAACGCAAAATAAACCCCTCGGCCGCGCAAAGCCTCAACAACCTCATCAGACATACCCCCTTTTCCAATAAGACCGCAAACCCCTGCATCAAGCATCGGTTTGGTGAGCTTATTCATCCGGGCAGAGGTCGTGGGGCCCGCCGCTACCACCTCATTATCCGAAATCACAGGGCCGCAGTGATAAAGCACAGCACCTTCAGGATTGAACGGAAAACCCTCCTCTAAAATCCTCAAATGAGCCTCATCGCGTGCAGTATACACAGTACCTGACAAAAGAACGCGGTCGCCTGCATTAAGCGACAAAACCTCATCACCTAAAGGAGTAGTAAGCCTCATAACTCAACCCTCCGACGTCTACAGCACCAGCACTGAATATTCACAGCCACCGGAAGACTTGCCGTATGGCACGCCCCGCGTTTAACCTTGACAGCAAGCGCAGTCGTTTTTCCTCCAAGACCCATAGCCCCAATTCCAAGCTCATTAATCTTATCGCAGATAGACTGCTCAAACTCATCCATAGAATCAATCGACAAAAGGAGAGCCTCTTTAGCCAGAGCCGGAGCGGAATCAAAAGTACCGCCTATTCCAACACCCACAACCATCGGCGGACAGGGGCGTGATCCTGCAGTCCTTACAACCTCGCAGACGAAATCCGCAATACTTCCAACCTCGGATGGAAGCATCATTTTAATCTGCGACATATTCTCCGAACCTGCACCCTTTGGAAGAACAGTCACAGTGAACTTATCACCAGGAGATATGTGAATCGAAGGCATCCCCTCGCCGCAGTTATTGCCCGAATTGTGACGGGAAACAGGATCTACCGCGTTTGGCCGAAGAGGCACTGATACAGTTGCCCGGCGGACCCCTTCCGCCGCCGCCTCATAAAGCTCCGCAGAGTACGGCACATACGGCGGAAGCGTGATATAAATAACAATCAGACCTGTGTCCTGACAGATTGGAACATCGCGCTCCTTTGCAATCCTCAGGTTTTCAAAAATATTCTCATACTCGCCCTTTGCAACAGCACTCGTCTCTATCTCATAGGCACGGGTCAGGGCTGAAATAACATCAGCGGGAAGCTCTGTTTCCGCATCATGAATCGCCGCCTCGACTGCTGAAGCGACTTTTTCAAAAAAAGGAGAAGGCATGAGACCTCCTTTAGAGAAGTTTTGAGGAGACCGTCATGAAGACCGGACCGCGTAAATCAATCTTTCTCTTGTTATCGGTGATGTAACGCATTGCCCACTCTTCGATTTTAATGTTGATGTCGCTTGGGTGCTTGGACATCTTAATCTGAACGCTTGCAGTCTCTCCAAGACGTGCTGCCTCCTCGATTCTTGCAACAGCAAGGTTTGCGGCGGCAAACAGGAAGGAAATTCCAACAGGAGTGCCTTCCTCTCTTACTTCCTTGAACTTCTCGGTATCTGGAACACCTAATACTGCGCCGTTTCTAACAAAGATTTCGTTGAGTGCGGCAGGACCGAGGAGAGTAGAGTTCTCTTCCGGCTCGGCAACGGAGATTTCGACCTTCTGACCGAAGAGTTCGCCCTCCCATGCGGCAAAGGAACACGGGGACTGTGCCTTTGCGTTTGCGGCGGCAGTCTCCATTATTGCGCGGACAGCAAGACGGCCTTCGATTGTCTGCGGCTCTTCCTTGAGACCTACACCGCGTGCAATTTCTGCATCGGCGTAGTCCGGGGCGTAGAGCTGCGGGTGAGAGAGCTTTCTAACATCCTCAGCCTGGGTTAAGACCATGGCTAAGCGCTCGACACCCATTCCGAGGTTCATTACAGGAACACCGACACCGTACTCTGCAAGAGCTGACGGAGAGTAGATACCAAAGGTTGCGACCTCGACCCATCCGTGAACCGGGTGCTTTCCGTAAACCTCGGTCTGGGTTTCCGGCATGTAGTACTTGGAGCGCTTCTCATCCGGCTGGAAACGGAACTCGGTGAATCCGAATGCGGAAAGAAGACCTGCAGCTACAGCTTTTCCTTCCTCGACGGTGACGTCTTCTCCTGCAACGATACAGGATGCAGAGTGATAGGTTCTAAGGTGTGTTGCATCCTCTTCCTGCTCGCGGCGGAAACAGCGGTCAACAGAGAACATGCGAATTGGAAGAGGGCTCTTGTCCCACATCTGGGCAAGAGAGATGAACCAGCCGCTTGTCATGTGGGAACGAAGCGTTGTTCTGGAGGATTCCGGTGCTAAGTTCTTGAACTCCGGGAAGACAGTGTCTAAGATGTGGACGACAACACCATCATCGACCTTTAATGCCACTGACATCTCGTGGGTTAAATCGTCTCCGTCGAACTTACCCTTCTTGTATCCGTGCAGACACTTCATCAGCTTCTCTTCGGTTCCTTCCTCGAGCGGGTGACCGATGATTTCTGCAATCTTTGCGAGACGCTCGTTGGAGATTCCAACGTTTGGTCTTGGAAGACCTCCTACATAGTAAACGCGGTCTAAGACTGCGGCGGCTTCCGGTCCGAACTGGCGGTAAACATCAGACTCGTCGATGAAGACTGGTACCATAGCCTCGTCAAAGCCCATGCTCATGTATGCTGCGCGCAGGCGGGCAATGGTGTCATAAATCGGGTGAACCTTTGCACGCTTGTATGTGTAGCGCGGATATACAGCAGACGATACAGGCGGGGTAATAACAGACGGACCCACATGCCATGCACCTTCGAAATCGGTTTTACGGCGTTCTTTGAATTCCTCAACGTCAAATCTCATGTTTTTCTCCTCAGACAGACAACGCGGCTTGGCACGTTTTCGTCCATAATTTCGTATCCTATTACATCAGCGATATCTGATGCAAACTTACGGATTGAATCCATGTCCGGCACAGACGATTCTGATAATCTCATTCGACTGTATCCAAGATACATGTATCCTTTTATCTCCACATACATTGGTTGTGAAGTATCGATAATCTTTGCAAAGCCTAAGGCCCAGTCTTCACTGAGCCCGGCAACCAAGGTTATGCGGACAGCTGTTCTGACTCCTTCTTCCTCCTTCTTTTTGAGAAGAGAGAAGGACTTCATAACATTCTGCCACATGTACTCAGCATCTCCTATCGGATTGCAGATTTCCTCGTAACTTTTCGAATCTACAGCGTCAAGCGAGAGATAAAGCTGAGTCGGGCGGATTTTTTCCACCATCTCAGGGACTGTACCGTTCGAGACCACAAATACGCTGTGGTCTCCTTCCTTTAAGCGCTCGATGAGTTCTGCCAGATGCGGATAGAGTGTCGGCTCTCCCGATAGAGAAACTGCAAACTGGGTTGGGTTTGTTGTTGCCTCTTCCCAGAATGCGGCATCAGAGAACGGTTTGTCTCCTGACAGTCCCTTTCTCTGAAGAGCCGGGATTTTTGCGATAATCTCTTCCGGAGTTAAGACACGTGTGTCTTCGATTTCCTGTTCTATAGACCGCCAGCAGAAGATACACCGCTGATTACAGCGAAGAGTCGGCGTCATCTGAACGCATTTTACGGTCTCGATTCCGTAGAACTGATTTTTGTAGCAGGAATCCCCGCCCCGGACAGCCCTTTTGCACCAGAGACACGGTTTTACAGCAACACTGCTGTCTTCGCTTATGAAGTTGTATCCCTGACTATGGAGCAGTTCGCGGGGTGTCTTTGGCTTTTCAGACATGGAATCTTGGGGTGTAATCCTCGAAAGAGTCGCGCGCGTCAAAAATCTCTGCAGGGGATGCGTCTCTTAAGATGACATTCGTTGCTGTTGTTAAGTCTCCTAAAACGACACAGGAGAACTGTTCGTCCTTGAAGCCTTCAATAACGCAGTAGTCATACCCGAGAAGAACGTAGATGTCTAAAATGGTGTAAACATCAGTCCCTCTGAGTGTAAGAACACATTTTTCCGCATCAATTCCTGTTCCGCAGGAGGCACCTGCCTCATAATGAAGCGTTGTATCTTTGCCTGCAGGCAGTTCAAAGATGTGGTGTCCCATGTGTTTTATCGTGCCGACTTTGTAATTTTTGGCAAGCATCGGGACTAACTCTTTTACAATAGTTGTCTTTCCGCTGTTGGAGTGGCCGATAATATTGATAATTTTCATTAACTGTTAAGAGTTTCGCGTGAGTTGGATTTATTACTTTTTACCCGAAACATATTGAGTATATACGAGAGGGAAGAGAATATGAAGATGATGATGAGCAGCGGGCGAACTCCTGAGCAGGGAGCCCAGCTGTACAATAAGGATACTCCGGAGTACTCACGCGAGACTTCGTACTGTTTCCTTCATCCGATGGACTGTATGGAAATCGGTGTTGAGGAAGGAGACCATGTCTTAATCTCGAGTACCGCAGGCGAGACAGTATTCTATGTCCGCGAGTCTCCGGAAACCCCTGAAGGGGTTGTTTTTATTCCGTGCGGTCCGCATGCAAACTTTATCCTGCATGAGAAGACTCACGCAACAGGTGCGCCGGACTTTAAGGGCATGGCTGTCGAGGTCGAGCCGACTGACCGTCCGCTCGAATCCGCATGGGATTTGATGGAGCACTTAGGAGGGCTTCGCTACGAAGTACCTGAAGGCATTGTGCTTCCGGGTGCTGAGCAGGGAGAAAAGGTTGTTCAGCATGCGGCATGCCCGCTTTGCGGATGTCTCTGCGACGACCTTGAGCTTCACGTAAAAGACGGCGTTGTAACTGATGTCGTTAACGGATGTATCTTATGTACCGGTAAGTTCTGTTCCAAGGGCAGAATGGTGACTCCAATCGAGCGTCAGGGTGACAAGTGGGTTGAGACCGACTTTGACGATGCAGTAAAGAAGGTTGCAAAGATGTTCGTTGAGGCAAAGCGTGCGCTCTTCTACGGATGGTCGGGCACTTCAACAGAAGCTATGCACATCGGTCTTGAAATCGCTGAGGAGGTCGGGGCAGTCATGGATAACTGTTCCTCCGAGTGTCATGGTCCAACAATTATGGCAGTCCAGGAGGTCGGGCACCCGGGATGTACTCTTGGTCAGATTAAGAACAGAGCTGATGTTATTGTGTACTGGGGATGCAACCCGATTGCCGCACACCCGAGACACTTATCCCGTTATTCGACCTTCTCGACCGGTGCTTTCCGCGAGGAGGGAAGAGGCAACAGAACTGTTATCGTAGTCGATATCAGAGAGTCGGAGACAGCAAAGCTCGCTGATGTGTTTGTGCAGGTAAAGCCTGGAGGAGACTTTGCTCTGTTCAATGCTCTTCGCGCCTGTGTGCGTGGAGAAAGGGATGTTATCCCTGAGACCGTTGCAGGTGTTGAGAGAAATGTTATCTTTAAGCTTGCAGATATTCTGCTCTCTGCAAAGTTTGGTTCGTTCTTTACCGGAATCGGTCTGACACAGTCCCGCGGCAAGTACAAGAATGTAAGAGCAGGTATCGAGTTAGTTGATGAACTCAACCGCCACACGAAGTACACGTTAACTCCTCTTCGCGGTCACTGGAATGTGGATGGTACAAACCAGATGTTCTCTCTTGCGGCAGGATATCCGCACGCAGTTGATTATTCCAGAGGTATTGTGCACTATAACCCTGGAGAAACCAGCGGTGTTGATATCTTAGCAAACCATGAGGCGGATGCGGTTTTAATCATCGGAACCGATCTTGGCGCACACTTCCCGAGAGAGACTGTAGCCCATCTTGCAAATATCAATACTGTGGTCCTCGATCCGTTCATTTCCCTCTCGACAGCGGTCGCAAAGGTCCACATCCCGGTAGCATCTGTTGGTATTGATGCAGAAGGTACTGCATACCGCTTAGACGGTGTTCCAATCCACGTGAAGAAGGCATTTAATACCGATATGCCGTCTGATGAGGTTATCTTAACGAAGATTTTAGAAGAAGTCAGACGCTTAAAGGCTGAGAGAAAGTAATCTCATCTTCTTTTTTTTATTTAGTTTGTTGTGTATTCTAAGGCCCCGGATACCTCTATTAAATACACCCAAAGACTTTGAAAATACTTTACTCCAAAGCCAAAACCTTACTTACATTAAACAATAAATTAAGACGTGAGCATAAATACAATGCTGACCTGTACATATATCTCAAAAGGAAAGTTCGCCCTTGTAGAAAAACCAAAACCTGTAATCCAGCATGAGCGGGATGCAGTTGTCAGAGTCACGCTTGCAAGCATCTGTTCAAGCGACCTGCACATAAAGCACGGAAGCGTTCCAAGAGCGGTTGAAGGAGTTACTGTAGGACACGAGATGGTAGGCATTGTAGAAGAGACAGGTTCTGCTGTAACACATGTAAAACCCGGAGACCGCGTAACTGTCAATGTTGAAACATTCTGCGGTGAGTGCTTCTTCTGCAAAAGAGGATATGTCAACAACTGCACCGACAAAAACGGAGGATGGGCACTTGGATGCCGCATAGACGGCGGTCAGGCTGAGTATGTGAGAGTGCCTTTCGCAGACACAGGTCTAAACAAAATCCCGGACTGCGTCACAGACCGTCAGGCACTATTAGTCGGAGATGTTCTTGCTACAGGATTCTGGGCGGCACGAATCTCTGAGATTACAGAAGAGGATACGGTGCTGATCATTGGTGCCGGACCTACCGGAATCTGCACTCTTCTTTGCGTAATGCTGAAAAATCCAAAGCGGATAATCGTCTGCGAAAAAGACGTTGAGAGAATCCGCTTCGTCAAAGAACACTACCCGGAAGTCCTTACTGTAACTCCTGACAGATGCCTTGAATTTGTCAAGGACAACAGCGAACATGGGGGAGCTGACGTCGTGCTCGAAGTCGCAGGAGCGAACACAACATTTAGCTTAGCATGGAAATGCGCAAGACCGAATGGTCTTGTTACAGTCGTTGCTCTCTATGACTCACCGCAGATTTTGCCGCTTCCGGATATGTACGGCAAAAATCTGACATTCAAAACAGGAGGTGTTGACGGCTGTGACTGTGATGAAACACTTTCTCTGATAGCTGAGGGGAAGATAAACACCGAGCCTCTTATAACTCACACATATCCGCTTGAAAGAATCGAAGAGGCATATGATATTTTTGAGAACAGAAAAGACGGCGTTATCAAAATAGCCGTTGAGTGCAGGGCGCAGGACAACAGTTAAATCCCGAAAACGCATACAAAAAAAATACAAATACGGAGTTTAACCATGACTGACAAACGGGTTCTTACCATTCAGGACATATCCTGTTTCGGACAGTGTTCTCTAACCGTTGCACTCCCGATTATCTCAGCCTGCGGTATTGAAACGGCAGTAATCCCATCAGCAGTTTTATCCACCCACACAAGCGGATTTACCGGATTTACCGTCCGCGACCTGGCAGAAGATATTCCAAAGATTCATGCCCACTGGAAAGAAGTAGGCGTAAAGTTCAACGCAATATACACTGGATACCTTGGAACTCCTGAGATGATTGCTGATGTTATCTCGATTATGAACGACCTTGGAACAGAGGATAGTTTAAACATCGTTGACCCGGCAATGGCCGATGGAGGAGTTCTCTATCCGGCATTCGATATGACCTATGTTGAAGAGATGAAAAAGCTCTGTGCAAAGGCAGATATCATCCTCCCGAATATCACTGAAGCCTGCATGCTCACCGGAATGGAGTACAAGGAAGAGTACGATGAGGCATACATTGACGAGCTCCTTGCAAAACTCAAAGCCCTCGGCGCAGAGATGATTGTCCTGACAGGGGTGGGATACAAGCCTGGAAGAACAGGTGTTGTCGTCTTCGAGAATAAAGAGAAGTCCTACTACGAGTACCACAGAATTGAAAGAGGCTGTCACGGCACCGGTGATGTCTATGCATCAGCATTCGTTGGGGCACTCATGAACGGAAAAGACGCCTTCACCTCCGCAAAGATTGCCGCAGACTACACCGTACGCTGTATCGAAATTACGAAGGAAGATGCAGAGCACTGGTACGGTGTTAAGTTCGAAAAGGTAATGCCTGAGTTAATCTCTGCGATTTATGCGGAGTAAGAGGATTTTATCCTCTACTATTTTTAAAAAGTCCCCGTTGCTTATCGAGTTTATTTCTAAAAAATAGAATGTGAGTTAGATTTTCTTTTCTAAAGCCTGCTCGACGATTTTTATCGCACATAAGTCCCCGCACATCGAACAGGTTTCGCACTCGCCGTCTCTTTCGTGGACTGCTTTTGCATGCTCGCCAAACATCGATGCAGCGTACTGTCTTTCCCAGTCAAGAGCATGGCGTGCTTCGCCCATTTCATTTTCGCAGGCAAGTGCCGACTCGCGTTTTCTTGCAAGGTCTCCGACATGTGCTGCGATTTTTGCAGTTCTTGTTCCTTCTATGATGTCATTTTTGTTCGGGAGGGCTAAGTGTTCGGATGGGGATACCATGCAGAGGAAGTCTGCTCCGGCAGATGCCGCAGCAGCCCCTCCGATAGCTCCTGTTATGTGGTCGTATCCGGGGGCTATATCTGTTACAAGAGGGCCTAAGAGGTAGAGCGGGGCAAAACCTGTGATTTCCTTTATCATCTTCACGTTGTAGGAAATCTCTGAATAGTCCATGTGTCCCGGGCCTTCTATCATGCGGAATACTCCTTTGTCAAATGCACGGCGTGCGAGTTTTCCAAGTGTTACATACTCCTGAGACTTGGCAAGCTTTACAGAATCCACGTATGCTCCAGGGCGCATGCCGTCGCCTAAGGGGATTGGGATGTCATACTCATCCAGAATTTCTAAGAGATAGTCATACTCTTTGTAGAGCGGGTTTTCTTCGCCTGTTGCAAGCATTATGGCTGTGTGGAATGAACCGCCGCGGGAAACAACCCCCATAGTCCGCGGGTCAAGTTTTAACGCATCGAGTACCTCGAGGTTTACCCCGCAGTGAAGCGTCATGAAGTCAACACCCTCTTTTGCCTGGTCGCGGATAGTATTGAAGAGTGTGTCCGCATCCAAATCAACAACGTTTCCGGCACGGCGAACTGCTTCATAAATCGGAACAGTGCCGACAGGAATGTCGAGCTTTAGAATCTCGCGGCGCATGGATACAATATCCCCGCCGGTTGATAAGTCCATAATCGCGTCAGCCCCGTTACTGATTGCGGCTTTTGCCTTTTCA
This sequence comes from Methanocorpusculum sp., assembly GCA_017387505.1. GTDB lineage: Archaea > Halobacteriota > Methanomicrobia > Methanomicrobiales > Methanocorpusculaceae > Methanocorpusculum. Next base: position 231,827 of record JAFOFB010000015.1, on the reverse strand, counting down.
ATCTCCATTTCAGGAGAGCAGGTGATGCCGGATGTTCCAATGTTTACATTTACCTTTACACTAACGTCTTCGCCTATTGCGCACGGGGTGTAGGCTCTTTTGTCATTTTTCAAAACAATGCATCGGCCGGATGTGATATTTCGTGCAAGTTTTTCTGTTGAGATATTCTCATTTTTCGAAACAACTTCGAGAGAGTAGTAATCCCCGCTCATACATTCTCTAAGTATCGAATGCATACCTGAAAAATAATTGTCACTCTTCTGTAAAATAGTTGGTGGATAAAAAAAAGTGTTAGTCGGTTGACATAGCTTCAACCGGGTTTAAGTTTGCGGCCTTCCATGCCGGATAGAGTCCGGATGCAAGACATACTACAAGACCTACAGCGATTCCAAGCGGGATGTATAAGAGTACCGATATGGAAAACACTGCAGAAAATGTGAGTCCCATGATTATCATGAAGATCGGAGCGATGATAAGGGAGATGATAGCTCCGATTATCGAGCCTATCAAACCGATAAGTCCTGCTTCGTAGAGGAACATCTGAAGAATCTGACTGCGGTATGTTCCAATACTTCTAAGGATTCCAACCTCGCGTGTTCTTTCTTTGACGCTCATGAGCATCACATTCGTGATGGCTACAGCTGCCACGAGAAGTGAGATTGCCGAGATGATGGTCGTAAAGATTGAACTCATGTTCATCATCTCATCAAAGATGTCCATAAGCTCATAGGAGTTTAAGATGGAGACGGTGTCGTCGGAATCTTTGTCAGGTTTTCCGTTCATCTTTTTGTCGATAGCCTCATCTATTGCCGCAAGTTTCGTCGGGTCAGCAGCTTTGATGATGATGTTGTTGTAGAGACCGTGGTTGTTTCCGACAATCGATGAGTACCATTCAGTGGTTCCAAGAACGGAGTTGTCAGTCGAGATGCCGAAGGTAAGCATTCCTGTGTTTTCCATGAGGCCTACGACACGGCAGGTAATTTCCTGACCGTTTACGCCAAGGAATGAGATGCGGCTTCCGATTCTTAAGTCGTTGTCCTCTGCGAACTGTTCTCCGACGATTACGTTGGTTCCGCCCTTAGGCCATGTTCCAGAGACAAGGGTTACCAGAGGGCCCATGTCGTTTGATTCGAGACCGTAAACAGATACGGTTCCCATCTCTTTTCCAATAGTTACAGGCTTGTATGTTGTGTAGTATGGGATAAGCGAGTACTCTTTTGTAACGGACTTGGTTGCAAGTTCGATGTTTCGAACATCCTTTTCTGAAAATCCGACAGCCGTGGCCCCTCCAACAACCTTTTCACCAAGCGGCGATAGTGTTAAGGTGTCTGCAGTGTCGGAGATCATGTTGTCGAGCTCATCGGTAAAGCCGGCGCTTACCATACCCATCGAGCAGATGGCAAAGACACCAATCACAATACCAATCATGGATAGAATGGTTCTGAACTTGTTCAGTTTCAGATTGCGAAGGGCAAGAGCAATAATCATCGGAGAATAAATCTTCTGCCACAGGGTTTTTTCATCACTCTTCGCCAACGATCTCACCGTCCCTGATAATGATTACTCTATCCGCATACTCTGCGGTCTCCGGGTTGTGGGTGACCATAACAAGGGTTCTTCCCTGTTTGTGCAGGTCGCTTAAGATTTCCATAATCTGCGTGCTCATCTTTGAGTCGAGATTTCCTGTCGGTTCGTCGCAGAGAAGGAATGTCGGGTCATTTGCAAGAGCCCGGGCGATAGATACGCGCTGCTGCTGACCTCCGGAGAGTTCATACGGGGTATGCTGCATGCGGTCTTCGGTAAATCCGACCATTGTGAGGAGCTTTTTGACACGCTCGGAGTGGTCACGCTGTCCGTATTTTAAAATCAGCGGGTACTCGACATTTTCGTACGCGGTTAAGAGGCTGATTAAGTTGAACTTCTGGAAGATGAAGCCGATTGTGTTTAAGCGGTATTCGGTTAGTTCATCATCCGTCATGTCTGTAGTGGATACACCGTTTATTTTAATCGTGCCGGAGGTCGGGACATCGAGGCATTCAATCATGTTCATGAGAGTGGATTTACCTGAACCTGACGGTCCCATAATTGCGACGAACTCTCCGCGTTTGACCGAGAAGTTTACGTGGTTGAGTGCATAGACGTCTCCTGCTTTCATCTGATAGACTTTGGATACGTCGATTAACTCAACAACCGGGGCATCATCCATGATAAAACTCCGTTACTTTTTCTCTTTCTTTGGAATCAGATTTCCTTTCTTCCAGACGAGGAATACTGCGCCTCCAACGATTAAGATAAGAAGAACTACAGCGATTCCTGCAAGAACCGGGTTTCCGCCGGTTGTGCTGTTTCCAACACTTGGGGATGTGGAAATAGGTGCGGATTCTTTCTGGACGTAGGTGTTTCCGTTCTCATCTTTGTAGGTGAAGACAAGGTTGACGCTGTCGGATTCTACGTCTTTGAAGGTTAATTCGAATTCTGACAGTCCGTCGGAGTCAAGAGAGCCGATGACAAAGACTGGGTACGGCTGGACAGCTTCTGCCCCTTCAAGGGTTACAACAAGTCCCTTTGCAGTTGCAAGTCCTGCGTTGTTTACGTCATCTGTAATTGTGGTGTATCCGGCAGAGGTTGTAACTTCTACGTTGTTGATGAAAAGTTCTGCTCCTGTTTTGAGCTCACCGCCTTCAACCGGGATGGTGAGGCTTTCGGTGTGCCAGTTTGCTCCGTTCTTGTAACTGACATCAAGGCTGATTTCTTCGGTCTTGTCAGAGGTGATGACGGTTAAGAAGACATCTTTGGAGCTTCCAGGTGTCAGAGAGCCTGCAAAGACCATGCCTTCTTCACAGGAGACTCCTTCGCCGGATGCGGTGACGGTGACAGAGTCGATCTAGTTGGAGCGGAGGTTTCCAATAGAGAGACCGACAACCTGAGTGGTGTCAGGCTCGAAGTATTCCGGACGCTCAACTACGGAAAGAGAGACGGATTTGCTGTCAACGGTTACTGCGAACGGGTATTTGATGAAGGTATTCTGGATGTTGTTCGATAACTCTACGGAGAGTGACGGGTAGAAAGTTCCTTCCTTTTCGTTTGCGGTAATCGGGAAGGTAAGAGTCATTGATTTGCCAACACCTATTGAACCAAGAGTTTTGAGTGCCGGGTGGGTGACTGATACTACGTCCCATGAATCGGTGATAGCTATCTTATAGATTGTAAGAGGCGTCTCGCCTGTATTCTGGAGAACTACAACAAGCTGTCCGGTCTCTCCAGGAATTAAGGTGCTCGGGGTAAGTGTGAGACTTACGTCACAGGACGGTTCGGTAACAGCCGCACTGCCTGCGCTTACAAAAACCAGGGCGAAGACGGCTGTCACTAATAGGAATTTAAGACAGGATGATGATTTCATATCTGATTTATTATGATGTCACGTCAGGATATATACTTTCTATGACGGGCAAAAATAGTAGGAGGAATTTTGGAGATTTATGCCTCTTTGAGACCGTCCATCTCAACAGAGAATGCGGCTTCTCCTTCCGGAAGGTTCGGGCTGTCTACAAGGCGCGCAATACGTTTCCCGCCTTTGCTCTTTCTTAAGTAGATACGGAATGTTGCTGTGTGTCCGACGATGTTTCCTCCAATCGGTCTTGTCGGGTCTCCGAAGAGAACACCCGGGCTTGCCATGACCTGGTTTGTAACAATACCTACTGCGTTTAAGTTGTCGATGAGTTTGAAGAGGTCGTGCATGTGGCGGTTGAGCTTCTGCTGACGGCCTGCAAGAGTTCCGCGTCCTGCATACTCTGCACGGAAAAGACCGGTTAAGGAGTCGATGATGACGAGTTTGACCGGTTTTCCTTCAAGCTCCATCTGGGTTGCGAGTTCACGTGCTGCGTCGATTAAGAGCATCTGGTGATCGGATGAGTGGGCGCGTGCGACGTGGATGTTTGCAAGGAAGGTTTCTACAGGCGGAATCTCGTAGCCTTCAGGAAGTTTTTTGAACTCAAGACCGTTTACCATCTGTTCGATACGCTCCGGGCGGAAGGTGTTTTCTGTATCGATGTAGAGACATGAACCGCCAAGACCGCCAAGCTCTGGTGGAAGCTGACAGTTGACTGCCATCTGGTGAACAATCTGGGATTTACCGGAACCGAACTCGCCGTAGACTTCGGTGATTGCCTGTGTTTCGAGACCGCCTTCGAGCATTTCGTCAAACTCAGGGACAAGGGTTTTGAGTTTTAAGACATCCTTTCTTCTAAGGAGGATGTCTGTTCCGGTCTTGAAACCTCCAATGTCTGCGAGTGCGCCTGCGGCGCGGATGATTTTCTTTGCGGTGGTTTCTCCAATCTCGGTGGCTTCGGATAAGTCAGCAGGTGAAGCCGTGGCTATAGATTCTACGGTTAAGTATCCTGCCTCGCGGAGGCGGTCTGCGGTTGCCGGTCCTACTCCTGGTAAATCTTCAATATCAACAGATGACATATCTTCTTTTCTCCTTTATCGTATGAGATATACTAATACATCAACCTTCGAGTATATAAACCCCTGACCGCGCGGTGCGAAAGTGCCCTCCTCTTCAAAAAAATCTAAAATTTAGAGCCTGCAAATCGATTTGATTTGAAATCAAATCCACATATAAGCTTAAAACGCACTTTCGCGAAGGTTTGAAAATACGCTCAATTTGGGGTTAGAATCAGAGAATTGTTATATCCTTCGGACACAAAAATAAGAGTATGTACAAGGCATTTATCACCGACATTGACGGCACGCTTACAGATAACCGCCGCCGTCTTTCAACAAAGGTTGTGGAAGAGATTCGCCGCCTGATAGATGCCGATATCCCGGTTGTTCTCGCATCCGGAAACACTCTCTGTTTCCTTGATTGTCTGTCGCATATGATAGGGACAGACGGCAATGTTATTGCCGAAAACGGAGGGGTGTACAGGAAAGGATTCCTTGGTACGCGGACTGTTGCCGGGAACAAAGCGCTTTGTATGCAGGCATACGAAAAAATCCGTGAAGCTGTCTGCCCGAAGGAGGGAGAACTTCGGCTTTTCAGTGCGGAGCTTCGCCACTCTGATGTTGCATTCTCCCGTGATGTGTCTATCGGGAAAGTAAACGAGATTATAGAGGGCATGGGGGTTGTTGCTGTGGATACCGGCTTTGCAATCCACCTGCATACCCCGGGACTGTCCAAGGGTGCAGCTTTTGAGAAACTCGCAGAAGAGATGGGGCTTAAAACATCAGACTTCCTTGCGGCAGGAGATTCTGTAAACGATGTGTCTATGTTAAAGCTTGCAGGATTTTCCGTTGTGCCGTCGAATGGGACAGAAGACGCTAAGGCCGTTGGTTCTGTGGTTCTTGATGAGCCGTACGGGGACGCTGTGGCAAAAGCGCTTGCCAAATATTTCTAAAAAAGGAGGGTTATCCCTGAAGGAAGCAGGCTCCCTCACGGGAGAACACGCCTTCCTTCCAGGCACACACGCCGGAGACCACAGTAATCTCGGGGAAGAGGCCGTACATTCCTTCATACGGAGACCATCCGCATTTGCTGTGGAGGTTTTCGGCATCGATTTTTACAGGGGACTCTGCATAGACTGCAAAGTCTGCGCGTGCTCCGGGCACAAATGCCGGAGACTCGATTCCTAAAATCCTGTTCGGATTGGTTACGGTTTTTTCGATTACCGCATTCAGATTCATGCGGCCTGCATGTACCTCATTCATTAAGAGCGGAAGCATCGTCTCAACACCCGGTATTCCGGATGGTGCAGATGCAAACTCTGCGGACTTTTCTTCGAGAGTGTGCGGGGCATGGTCTGAAGCTATCACATCAATTTTATCGAAGGCACAAAGGAGATTCTTTCTCTCTGACTCCTCACGAAGCGGAGGATTCATTCTCATGTGTGTGTCTGCCGCGTTTTTGGCAGTCTCATATGAGAGGAACAAGTGGTGCGGGGCTACCTCAAATGTTGAGCCCTGCTTCATTGCCGGGAATGAGTCGGTACTGCTGATATGACAGTAGTGAAGCTTTGCGTTCTCCGGGGCAAGCGAGTTTACAAGAGAGATGGTCTTTGTCTCACCAGATGCAGGACGGGACAGTGCATGTTCTGAAAGTGAGTGAACCTCGCCCGGGGCTACTTCTTCTGCGTGTACTGTGATTAGCTTTCCAAGAGCCGCGGCTTCTTTTGTCACGCGGGCGATTACTTCGGGAGTTAGTGCCGAGCCGTAACTTGATGGAGCTGCAAACATCTCGCCGAACGCGAGAACACCGGCCTTAGCAAGCCCTTTGATGTCTGCTGTTTCATTTAACGAACCGTTTACAGCAAAGCGGCAGTAAGCCTGTGATTTTGCAAGTTCAACGCGGGCAGAAAAGATTTCGGCATTGTCAATAGCCGGGACTGAGTTCGGCTGGTCGACAACTGTGGCCACACCGCCTGCGACAGCAGACATTGTGCCTGTCTTCCAGTCCTCTTTTGCCTTCTGTGTGCCGTCACGCATATGCACATGCATATCTGTCGCCGCCGGGACACAAAGGCGGTTTTTGCAGAAGATTACTTCTGCACCGTTTCTGTCGGATGAGCCGACGTGTAATACACGTCCATCTTTGATGGAGATATCTGTGATTCTTCCATCAGGGAGACGAACGTCTGCTAAGATAAGGTCTGCCATTTTAGCAGACTCTTGGAACCGGGTCGCCCATCGGCGGTTCGATGAAGCGCTCGCTTCCAATTCTGGTGAGCATAACAACGCCTGAACCCTCGACGACTTCGCCGACGATTCTTGCGTCCTTTCCGTACGGGTGGGAGCGGAGTGCTTCTAAGATTTTGTCTGCGGCCTCTGCGGCTACACCCATGACACATTTTCCTTCGTTTGCAACCTGGAGCGGGTCAATTCCAAGGAGTCCACCTGCAGATGCAACACTTTCACGGATTGGGACTGCTTCTTCGTGGACGACAACTTTGACGCCTGCCTTTCTTGCCATCTCGTTCATACATGCGGCAAATCCTCCGCGGGTCGGGTCCTTCATGGCGTGGATTGCTCCGTCTCCGCCTGCAAGAATTGCTCCTTCGATCATCTTCCAGAGCGGGGCAACGTCGGACTTTAACTGATCTCCTAAGTCGAATCCCTCGCGGTATGAAACAATAGCCATGCCGTGGTCTCCGAGGTTTCCGGAGACGATAATCTTGTCTCCGACTTTTAAGCTTTTGTCACGGATGAGGTAGTTTTCGACAACTCCGACACCTGCAGTATTGATGGCAATACCATCAATGCTTCCCTTCTCGACAACCTTGGTGTCTCCGGTGATGATGGATGCACCGACTTCTCCTAAGGCCTCGTCCATAGATGCCACGATTTTTTCGAGGTCATAGATTGGGAATCCTTCTTCGATGACCATTGCACAGGTCAGAGCGATTGGGCGTGCTCCCATCACGGATAAATCGTTGATGGTTCCAGACACGGCGATTCTTCCAATGTCTCCGCCTGGGAAGAAGAGCGGTTTTACAACGTGGGAGTCTGTTGTTAATACAACTGTTTTGTCTCCTACAGTGAAGGTTGAACCGTCATCAAGAGATTCAAGACCGATTCCTCCGGCGTTGTTGTTTTTGAAAGCAGTAAGGGTCTGGAGAAGTTCTCCCATGACTTCGCCTCCTGCTCCGTGCATCATATTGACTTCTGTATCTTTTACCATGTTAATCCTCAGCTTCGATTTCGATATTTTTCACAAGAATTTCCTTGCCCTGAATCATGTGCGGAAGTTTTCCGCATGTCGGACATACGAAAATCTCTGATCCTTTGTATCCGCAGGAACACTCTGCTAACGGGAGCACCGTATTGAATATCAGTTTGGTGTCTTTGAAGAGCGGGTCTTCTGCGATGAAGGTGTTGAACATGAATTCAACCTGATCAGAGTTAACCATAGCCATACTGCCCACGTCCACGTGAATGGCTTTGACAAGCGTTGCGAAGTTGTCTTCTGCGGCACGCTTTGCGGTTGCGTAGATATCGTAGGCGATTCCTGATTCGTGCATGGTTCTGCTTATTCCGCCTTTTCGTCTTCAGCCATTGCCTGATAGACTTCTTTGAAGATTTCGCGGGTCTCAAGACCTTCTTCGCGGGATAAGCGCTGAATTGCAAATCCAACGTGTACAAGTACGAACTCGCCGACTTTGACATCAACAAGGTCAATTCTGACCTCCTGCTGAAGTTCTCCATAGTCTACGAGTGCTACATTTCCGTCACGGATTTCTAAAACCTCTGCGGGAACAGCAATACACATGATGTACTATTAGTCGGGCTTATTGATAAAGGAAGCGAAGTGATGCGGGAAAAAAGGTATAACCGAGTGTCTCGAATAGTTATAGTATGGGTCTTTATCAGTTTCCTGTAACCAGACGCTTTAACAGATATATGGGAAGACTTGTTTCAGGTTCGAAAAAAGTAAGATCTCTTTTGAGTGATGGTCAGATTATTTCTGCAGAGAGGAGATACAATAAGCTCTGTATGGATTATGCGGAATGCCGCGTTTTAGTCAAGCGCAGGGCTCAGGAGATTGAGATGCGGCGTCAGTTCGCAGATGGTGTTTCTGAGGTTCAGAAGATAAGGGAGGCATTTTTGGAGTTTTATTCTCTTGCAGAAGAGTTCAAGGTGGATATTGTAAGACAGAGATGCGAGACTTTACATTTTCTGGATGAGTTGGAGTCTCTATTTGCTTCGAAAGTGTAGACGCCGCCTTCAGAAACTATTTATCATTTTATAAATAACATTTTTTCATGTCACGCGGCTCTCCTGTCATTTATATTCCGGGCATTCTTGGAAGCCAGCTTTATCTCCCGGAGGATGGTAAGAAGCTCTGGTTCTCAGCCCCAGCGGTTCTTACTGATGCAAAGAGGCTTGATATTCAGTCCGAGCTTAGCGTGAAGAATAATGGGGTGAATCTTCAAAATGTTTCGCTTCTTGAAAAGGAGTACGGTGTTTTAAAGCAGGATGTTTTCCTTGTTGAGTGGGTGTGCCGTACTATGCCTGATTCTCCTGTGTACTTTTTCTCTTATGATTTCAGGAAGTCGTGCAGGGATAATGCAGAGCATCTGAATAAGCAGATTGAAGAACTCGTTTCAGAAGGGCATTCTTTAGTAAATATTGTCTGTCACAGTATGGGAGGTCTTGTAACGTCTGCCTATGCTGCGAAGTATGGTACAGATCGTCTTGGAAAGGTTGTTATGCTCGGGGTTCCGTTTGAGGGTTCATACGAGATTATCAATACGTACATGACAGGGGATATCATTATGGTTCCAAATGCTGTTGCAGATACTGTTGGTATCACACGCGATATTTTAAGAGGTTTCCAGAGCCTTGCAGAGCTTATGCCTAGTGTGCGCCATCTTGAGGCAAGTCCTTTGGTTAAGTTCGGTGTTCCTATGTCTGTTGGTGATATGGAGGATTTCTTATGCAGTCTGGCACCAGATACTTATGCAGACGGGCGGGTGTTTCAGAGTTATGTAAGAAAGGGTTATTCTCTTCTTCTGGAGAAGGAGGATTGTTTCTTTGGACTTGGTACTAAGAAGTCAACTTTGCAGTCTGTTGGTCTTTCCGATAAGCCGGGTCAGATGATAAAATCAGAGAGTAACAAAGGAGACGGTCTTGTTACGTGTTTTTCGTCAACGATGGGCGGGGAGATTTTAAAGCTGCCGTATCTGCGGGTTAAGGTGTTTCCGCTTCACCACGCAAGTCTTTTGAGGCATCCTGATGCTTTAAAATGGATTGGTCAGTGTCTTCGTGGCGAGATTGTGGATTTGGTGTGAGTTTTATTTGGTGTAGGAGAGCCCGCCGCTGCCGCTCGCTAACCGCGGCGGCTTTTCGCGGCGGGAAAAATATATTTTTGTTGCGGGTTTTCTTTTTTGTAGTTTAGTCGGTGTCTGCTCTTTTGCTGTTTTTCCGTCGGGCTACAAAAATACAAGCCGTTCCTTAGTCATCGAAATCTCAACGCTTACCGCGTTTCGATTTCTGCGGACGTCGGCGCGTCTGTCTTTTTGCTCATGCCCTCCTTAATTTACAAAAAAATGTGCGGGGCACAGGCGAGTGCGCCGAGTATGCAGGCGAAATCCCAACGATTAGTTGGGATGAGCCGAAGACGAAGGAGCAGTCGTATTTTCTTAGCCCGACGGAAACACACGCAAAAGAGCATCAACCTAAAAAACCAGAACTGATAGAAGCCTCCCAACCCTCCTCCCCTGATTACCCGCCGAAAAAGCCGCGGCGATTAGCCAAGCGGCTCGGCGGGACACACCAAAACACCAACAAAAAAATTATGCATCCGGTTTTAACCGGCTTTCCTTCACAAACAGACAAATCACAAACGCCAGAACAGCTATTCCCATAGATATAAAGAAGCAAAGATCAAAACCGGACGTCAGAATATTTGCCGCAACGTCCTGCATCGGACCTGTTGTGATATCAGTATGCTTTGCAATCGCTTTGACACCAACGATAATCATCGTATTGAAGAAAGCGATACCTATAGTCATAGGAGCATAGCGCTCAAGGCTTGTAATACTCGAAACCATACCACTCTTTTCAGGATGAATCGAGCCCTGAAGAAGAGTTGAAGCCGGAGTTGTGACAAAGCCCAAACCAAAACCAATCAGAACAAGACCGAGGGCAACAATTCCAAGTCCTGACACCGGACTGAGCTTTGAGAGAAGGAAGAAACCGCATACTATAGCACCAATTCCAATCAAAAGCATAATTCTGATTTTACCAACCAACTTCGCATAAATCTGTCCGGCGAGAATTCCTGACGCCATCATGCCAAGAGACATAACTGTCAGCACAAGACCTGACTCAAAAGTTGAAAGCTGTTTAATGAGCTGAAGATAGAACGGGAGAAGATACTGCGCGCCTGCAAGAGTAAAGTACATCAGACAAAGTACGAGATTCAACAGGAGAAAGGACTTGTTCCTGAAAAGACTAAGCTCAAGAATCGGAGAGGTACAGTGCGTCTCGCGCCAGAGAAAACCTGCAATACATGCAACTGCAAGCACAAGACATGCGAGAATCGGAACGGAAGTCCATCCAAGATTATATCCTTCGGAGAAGGCATAAAGCAGGAAAGCAAGACCTGCAAAAATAAGAACAGCTCCTGCAACATCAAAACCTTTGAGGGTAAACGGCTTGGTGTTGTCCTTTGGAAGAACAAAGATTCCAAGAATGAGAGTGGCAATTCCAACCGGGACATTGATGTAGAAAATCCAGTTCCATGAAAAATACTCAGTTAAGAGACCGCCAAGAGTCGGACCAAGAGCCATACCTATAGACGCAAAAAGAATAACAATCGACAAACCCTTTGCGCGCTGAACACCAGGCATATATCTGGTAAGCATCGCAGGACCTATAATTGTCATCATGACACCTCCAAGCGCCTGAACTACGCGGGATAAGAGAAGCAGACCGAATGAACCTGTAATCTCAGGGAAGAAACCGCAGGCAAAAGAGCCAAACGTAAAAAGGACAAAACCTGCCAGGAATATCTTCCGGTATCCAATACTGTCGGTAAGTTTCCCAACAATCAAAAGAGAGCCTGCCATCACAAGAAGATAGATAGTAGAGACCCATGATACCGAAGAACTTGGCAGGTCAAATATATCTGAAATCGTTGGAAGAGCAATATTTACAATTGTCCCATCCAAAGACGACATAAATGCAGCAAGAGCAGCTGAGAGAATAATCAGCTTCAGCGCTTTATCTGTCGGATGTACATTTTCCATTTTTGATAATATGTTTTGCAGAATAATTAACCACACGGTCAAAGACAAAAATCTTCATCCCCACCCAAAGTAATTACTACCTGAAAAAACCAATATTACCTCATGAGCGATGCAGCTGCAAACGCCAAGCAGGACGCAGGATTCCGCGCGGCAAACATGGTAGAAGATGGTATGATTGTCGGTCTTGGAACCGGTTCTACAGTTTTCTTCGCAATGGAGAGACTTGGTGAGAGAATCAAGACCGAAGGCCTCAAAATTATGAGTGTTCCAACCTCCCACCAGACCGCAATGCGTGCTGAAGAGTACGGAATTCCACTGACTACTTTATCCCTCCACCCGGTTTTAGATATCGCAATCGACGGCGCAGACCAGGTATCTCCGGAGAAGAACTTAATTAAAGGAAGAGGAGCAGCACTTCTTCGCGAGAAGATTGTTGCAGATGCCGCAAAGAAGTTCATCGTCGTCATCGACCCGTCAAAAGCAGTCGAGGTTCCAAACGCAGCAGTTCCGGTTGAGATTCTTCCATTCGCATACGGAAGTGTCTGCGAGAAGTTAAAGGCATTAGGCGGCGAGCCGGTTATGAGAAACGGAACCAAGAAGGATGGACCTGTTATCTCTGATAACGGAAACTACATCTTCGACTGTGCATTTGGCGAAATCAAGGACGCAAAAGCACTCGAAGCAGCTATCAACGCAATCCCGGGAGTTCTCGAAAACGGTATCTTTGCAAACCTGACCGAAAAGACCGAGGTTATTATCGGCGGACAGCCATGAAGAAAATCGCAGTACTTGCATCCGGCAGAGGTTCCAACTTCCAGGCAATCTTAGACAGCCTTGCCGCTGGAAAAATCAACGGAGAATGTGTTGCACTTTTAACGGACAACAAGAACTCCTACTCAATTGAGAGAGCAAAGAATGTCGGAATCCCATCTATTGTCCACAACTTCAAGGACTACCCGGACAAGGCATCATTTGAGGCAGACCTTCTTGAGTCTATGAAAAAGACCGGCGCAGACCTTTTCGTCTGTGCAGGATACATGAGAATCATAGGTCCGGAGATTGCAAGAACCTTTGCAGGAAAAATGCTCAACATCCACCCGGCACTTCTTCCGGCATTTCCAGGACTTCATGCCCAGAAACAGGCCTTAGACTATGGTGTAAAAATCGCGGGATGTACTGTGCACTTCGTTGACGAAGGTTTAGACTCAGGTCCAATCATTATTCAGAAGGCAGTACCTGTCTTTGATGATGATGACGAGGACGCTATCGACGCCCGTATTTTAGAGCAGGAACACATCGCATACTCTGAAGCCATCGCGTTATTCTGTGATGACCGCCTCGTTATCGAGGGTCGAAAAGTACGTGTGTTACCCAAAGTATGAAGAGCTTTTGCGTTCCATAAATTAGGGCATAACATGGCAAAGTCTGAGAAGGGTGTTCCGGTCAAGCAGATTGCACGCGAACGGATTTCGATTCTGTTCAATCTTGCAGAAGGAGAGCGTGAAGATTCCACGCTTTCCAGCCGGTATGTCGCCCTCGCACGCGAAATATCCATGAGACAGCGTCTCAGACTTTCGAAACAGCAGAAGAGATCCTTCTGCCGCTGCTGCGGAACATATTTTGTTCCGGGCAAAAATCTCCGCGTGCGTGTTCAGCACGGCAAGGTTGTCTATACCTGTCAGGAGTGCGGGAATGTGGTTCGCATCCCCATTAGGAAAAATACAAATCAGGTGAGATAATCACAGAGACTGCAGAAAACTATGTCCAGACCCTGAAACCAACTATCTGGGTCGGGAAAAACGGCTGTACTGAAGATATCGCAGATGAGGTCAGAAGACAGCTCGAAGCACGTAAAGTAATTAAGATTAAGTGGCTCCAGAACTCTGACGCAACCGAAGAAGAGATTCGCGAGCTTGCAAAACTTGTTGCCGCAGACGTTTTAGCTGTCCGCGGAAAGATTGCAGTCCTTGGTGCAAAGAACCGCGGAAAGACGGTTTCCCTTGGTCCGCAGAAGAAACAGCAGGCTAAGCAGACTCCAACTGCCAGAAGAAAACTGAAGAACGCGTACTGGAATAAGTAACGCGCTTTCTTTTTTTATTTTGTTTTGTTGAATTTATTTTGTGGTTTTTTCATCTCAGGTGCAGGGGTGTTTTTTCCAAACTTTGAGTGAATGTATTCCCCCCGCGAAAACTACGCGAAACACGCGAAAACAATTCGCGTTCAAAATCACCGGCAACCTTTAGAATAAATGTATTGTGGGCTTTGGATATATGAGGTAAATAACACAGAACGCGCAGACAAGGCAACGCGATGCTTGAGTGTTGCCAAAACAATCACCCATCTTTTTTAAAGATTAAGCCAGATAAAAATAGTAAAAGAGTGGTTGGTGTTCAGTTAGTACACCACATCGTACTCTGTAACAAGATTTTCACCGTACATTGCTGTTCCTTTGAGCTTTAAGCGAATCATCTCATTTTCAGAACCGATTCTCATACCGCCGACAAGAGACGGAGTATCACTTCCGCCAACGATAAAGGGCATGTGGATTAAGCGGATTTCATCGACAAGTTTTGCATTAAGCATATGCCAGTTAAGAGTTGGCCCGCCTTCCACAATTAAGGAGCTAACACCATACTTCTCGGATAAAATCTGCATCAGGAGAGAATAGTCAACGTGTTCTTTTCCGGCTGTGACAACATCCACTCCTTTTGCGCGGAAAACTTCGATGCGCTCTTCTGGTGCTTCTTCACTTACCGCAAGGACGGTTTTTGCAAGTGACGTGTCAAACACATTCGAGTTTTCATCAAGGTCTGCTTTTGAGTTTGGAATAACACGAAGAGGATTCTTTCCTTCCACCATGCGCACCGTCAGGAATGAGTTATCGATTCTAATCGTCGAAGACCCGACCATAATTGCATCATATTTAGCGCGAGTCTGGTGAAGCAGAATCTCTGCCTCATGGGACATATGCTTCATCAGAATTTTACTTGAGATTCCTTTCCCAAGGGTCAGCTTCCCGTCTGCTGTAATTTCTGAAATCATCAGAACGTGTGGACGGGGGATTGGCATCGTATTCATTGAGGGCCTCTGATTCTTATATTTTGAAGATGTATATTATTTAGTATCAGACCTCAAATAGTCTCTCATATCATGAACATCACATCCATTCGCCACAAACTAACAGGCTGGCTCGACCCGTTCATCCTGCTTTTATCAAAAACAGGAATTACGCCGAACCAGATAACGTTTCTCTCGTTCCTTTTCGGAATGGCTGCTGCTGCATGCTACCTTACAACTCACTTCGTAATTGGAAGCATTCTTCTGGCAATATCAGGCATTCTTGACTTAACAGACGGCTCTGTTGCCCGCCTTACAAACAGGAAAAGTGACTTTGGAGCGATTATCGACTGGATTGTGGATAAATATGTGGATGGTATAGTTCTCTTTGCAGTAGGTCTTTCCTGCTTTGTAAGTGTCCCTGCATACCTTGCAGGCTTCAATATCCCGCAGATTGCATACATAGGCGTCGCAGGTCTTGCAGTGATTGGTTCTATTATGAACACATTCATCAAACCGGTAACCTATGCCGAAACAGGATACACTGCAAAAGAGGATGGAAAAATATCAGACCCGTTAGAAGGTGTCGGGTTCTTTGGAAGACCTGAGACTATGCTTTTCTTAATCGCAGGCGGACTGTTCGGCTTCATCTGGATATCTGTCGCTGTCGTTGCCGTCTGCACAAACCTTTCTGCAATCCAGAGAATATGTTACCTCTGGAAACGTCACGGCGGATACAAAAACGAGTGATGCGAAGGAAAGTATCTATTTGTTCAGGAAGCAAATAGGTACTATATGTATTTTCACGCCCTGATTCCCTTCCGCCCGGTCAACCCGAAGACCAGGCTGTCAGGTGTTCTATCTGAGGAGGAACGCGAAGAGTTTGCACAGGTCATGCTCGGAGACGTCATCTCTGCAGTCAGGAGAACGGGATGTACCGCAACCCTTCTTTGCACCTCCAAATACGAGTGCAGGGACGCGCTTGTTGCAATCCGCCGCGAAGGATTAAACGAGGCTATCAACTGGGCTCTTCCGCAGTTCCACTGCCCGGCATTAATCATCATGTCAGACCTCCCGATGGTAACGCCGGGAAGCCTTCAGCGTGTGGTATCCACAAAGGCAGACATGGCTATAGTCCCGGGACTTGGCGGAGGCACCAATATTCTCTTCATCAAAAATCCGGAGAAGTTCCATGTTGAATACTACGGATTCTCATTCCGCCGCCATCTCCAGATTGCAGAAGAACTTGGTATGTCTGTTGAGATTATCGACTCCATGCGCATGTCAACAGATGTGGATGAACCGTCAGACCTTGTTGAGCTGATGATTCACGGACACGGAAACGCCCGCGAATGGCTCTATAATCATGGATTCTCGCTCTCAACAGAATCAGGACGCGTGAGAGTGGTTCGGGAAGGTGTCGAAGTTGCCTGATAAAATCGAGGAAGCAGAGGATTTAGCACTTGCCGGAAAGCTGGACGAGGCCGTTGCAAAATACGATGAGGCAATAGCTGAAGATGACAAAAACCCGCTCGCATATGTAGGCAAGGCTTCGGTTATCAAAGCGCAGGGTAAATTCAGCGAGTGTGCCAAAGAGCTTGAAAAAGCCCTTTCAATTCTTCCGGAATGGAACGTTGCAAAGGAAGACGAGAAGAGATTTGCTGATTTCAAATCCATGCTTCATGTGTTAAAGGCAGAAGCTCTTCTCTATGCAGACAATCCTGACGCAGCATTTGATGAGCTCGATAAAGCAGATTCTGTCCGCACAGCAGATGCTGCATCTTTAGTTGTCAGGGCAAACGCACACGCACAGAAGAAGGAGTGGGAAAAAGCCGGAAACTGCCTCTACCGCGCTGAGGAGTGGTGTTTCTTTAACGATGACTCTATGCTGACGCAGGTCTGGCTTACCAAAGTCCACTGCGCTCAGGAGGCAGGAGGGATATTTGCTCCGGCATATGCCGCAGAGGTTTACAAATCAGGCAACTGGAGAATGCCTAAAGGAACTGCAGATGAACTCCTGGAACGCGCAGGAAATCTCAGAAAGGAAGGTCTGTTATACGATGCTCTGCGTTACTATGATGCATGTCTTGCGGCAGAGCCGGCAGACCGCGCTCATGTGCTTTTCCTTAAAGGAATTATCTTTGAACAGCTCAAACGCTTTGAGGACGCATACAGTACTTATGCGGATGCTCTCGCGGCAAATCCGACAGAAGCTGAAGAGTTTACAATCCGTGTCAGGTGGGCAAATGCGAAGGCCCTTAGAGGTGACGAATGATTTCCGTTGCTCAGATTAGAGATTTTCTTGTTAAGGGATGTTCCCTTGTTACAATCCTTATCTATCTGTTAATCGCAGGACTGCTGGTTGCGGCCGCAGTTGTCGGGGCAGTTGAAGCAATTCAGCTCTTAAAGATTGCAGCCCAGACACCAACTCAGGAAACAATGACTGCCGCTCTGCAGTCAATCCTCTTAATCATCGTTATCGCGACCTTAATCGACATGGTAAGATCCTATGTCACGTTCGGCAGAGTGCTTGTCCGTCCGATTCTGATTGCAGGAATTACGACGATGGTCAGAAGACTTCTTGTCACATCACCATCTTTCCTCGACATTGTAGGAATCACGATTATCATTCTCGGCCTTACTGTGGCTATGATTTACTTAGGACGCGAGGACAGAACTGTTACCAAATTCTTAAGCGGTGACAAAGATGCTCTGGAAAATGAAGCAGTAAAAGCTTCAGAGCCAAAAACCGGCTCCAAATAACTTTTTTCAAATAGAGAAACGTACCATCCGCTTCTCTCTGTATTCAGGAAGCTGGTCTGATACGTGAATTACACAACCGCTTTCGCGTGCGGCCTCTTCAGCTTTTTCGCGTGCGAGGTTTGGACGGTTATAGTTTTCAGATAAATGAGCGAGAGCAACACAGCCTACATGATCTTTTAAGACCGAGAGGGTTTTTGATGAGACTTCATTGGATAAGTGGCCGTCTTCTCTAATTCTATCCTTTAAGTATCTAGGGTAAACTCTTTTTACCGCACAGTCACCGCCGCATGAAGCTCCGCAAAGTCTGCACTCACGGCATGCCGGGAAACGATCGGTCTTCATGGCCTCCTCGGAATAATTACTCTCGAGAACAACTGCATCACAGGAACAAAGCGCAGTCATCATGGAGTCTGAAACTGTGTGCGTATCAAGGCAGACTCCGATTCTTGCATCTCCGTCTTCGATGATGAATCCAGTAGGCTCTGCCGCGTCATGGTATGTCCTAAAGGAAGTAACAGTCAGTGTACCAAAATCGACACCGATTCTGTCATGCATGAGAATTTTTTCTGCAGACTGTGAAAGGATGCCGTTCTTCTGCATAGCAGAAAGCGTGCCTCCGGAAGCGGCTGCCGGAATCTTTGCGGCTTTTAAAAATGCCTTGGCTGAGCAGACATGGTCTGCATGTTCATGAGTTACACAAAGCGCGCGAACCGTTTCAGCCGGGATGTGATACTCTTCAAGCGTCCGCTTCAGATATCCAATGCCTGCATCTACAACTACAGCGTCAGAGCCGTTTCCAATGTAGATACAATTTCCTTTGCTTCCGCTCGCTAAGAGTACACAATCCATTTATTCTCTGTTGGTCTTACAAGCAGAAATACCCGCGCGAAATTATTCAGCAAGTGATGATACAGCAGAGCCTTTGAACACGAGAGAACCTGTGTACAATGTCTGAACCGTTCCGTCATCAAATGAGGCGACAATACTTACTGTCTGTTTTCCAACAGCTCCAAGACCTGAAAGCTTTGATGAGTAAGGTTTTCCAACAAGCGGGTTTGACACAGAGATTACTGCATCCTTTGTCCCTGATACATAGACGGTCAGTTTCTCAACACTTTCCGCATCAGTACCGCCAACAACAGTTACTACAGGCAAAGTTCCTGCATCATTCAGGGTTACAACAGCAGATACTGACTTCACCGTTCCAATATTTCCAGCCATCGGGATAACAGTCGCAGAAATTACCGCCGCCAAAACGACAACTATAGCCACGAGAAGAATAGTGGCCACAACAGGAGATACCGCATCGTCAGAGCTCATTATTTTTTAATTATCCCTACAGTGATTTAAGGGTATTTAGAGTGAAAATATGCACAAAAAAGAGTTAATGAAGGGTTGAGACTTCATCAAGGAATGTTTCTACAACATCACGTGTTACATGAGGCATCATAACAAATCTCATGTGTCCGGCCCGCGTTCTGGAAACCTTCCAGCCGTCAGGAATATCTGCCGCATAAAATGCCGCAAGATTCATGACAGGAGTTAGTACTTTTTTGTACCCAAAAGCCTCCATTCCGGAAACCAGACGTCTTGTGTTTTCAAGACATCCTGATACGATATCGCGGAATCCCTCGCGACCAAGATACTTAAGAACCGCATAAGCACCCGCCACATCTGCTCCGGGGCGTGTGCCGGTTAAAGTAAACGAAGTCTTCATCGTGAGATACGGGGAGTCAACGCTCAGGAGTTTCAGATGTTCAGGTTCACGGATAAGGAAAGTACCGCAGGGAATAGTGCTCATCCCCATCTTGTGCGGGTCAAGGGTTATTGATGACACACCGTCAACTGCGAAATCAAATGGTACAGGATTTTTCATAAACGGAATCACAAGTCCGCCAAATGCCGCATCAACATGACACCATATATCATTTTCAAGAGCGATATCAGCAACAGCTTTTACATCATCAATTACACCATACTCGGTGGTTCCGGCAACGCACGCTACAGCTATCGTATTTTTATCCACGAGCTCTGCCATCTTTTCCGTATCAACGGTGTATTCACCTTCATTGTACGGAGCCATACGCATTTCAACGCCTAAGATGTCGCTTGTTTTATCAAACGAGAAGTGAGCCGAAGCCGGGACAACGATATTTGGTTTGTCTGTTGGATGCAGTTTTTTTGCGATGCGAACAGCCTGAAGATTCGACTCAGTACCGCCAGATGTCGCATATCCTCCGATATCTTTTCCGTGCAGAAGACTTCCCAAATCAGAAATCAGCCTTCGCTCAATCTCGGCAGTTCCAGGATAAAGCCCCGGGTCTCCAAGATTTGTTGACGCAAAATACTCGTGAGCCTCAAGAGCGATTTTATGAGGCACAGTACACATCGAAATGAAAATCCTCTCATGCGGCACATCACGTGCACGATATCCTGCAAGCAGAGACATAACCTCCTCCCTGCTGCATCCAGTCTCTTCCATATGTAAGAAAGTATAGGGGTTACTTGGTATTTTAGATTTGGGATTAAAAAAAAAGAATTGTCCTGAATGGACGGTATTTACTGGTATTCCGAGTGGTAGTGAGACAGGGGCTCAATAGTTATTGGATTGTTCTTCATAGACTCAATCGCGAGAGCTGCTGCCTCTGCACCAAAGATGGTGGTAACATACGGAATAGAGTAGTCAATGGTGGCTCTCATCATCTGGAAGTGATCCTGACGTGCATTCTTGTCACCCGGCGTGTTGATGACTAAATCGACGTCTGCTCCGCGAATCATATCGATGATGTTTGGAGAACCTTCCTGAACTTTTCTGACAAGGCACATTGGAACGCCGTTGCTTTCCATGTACTTGACAGTTCCAACAGTTCCGTAGAGGGTGAATCCTAAATCATGGAGCTTCTTTGCAATCGGAAGAATCTCAGGCTTCTGGGAATCAGTGACGGAGATGAAGATGTTTCCTGCAAGCGGCAGGGTGTTGTCTGCGGCCTGTGATGCCTTGTAGAATGCACGGCCGAAGTCATAGTCGATACCGATGACTTCTCCGGTACTCTTCATCTCAGGACCTAAGATCGGGTCAACACCCGGAAGCTTGGAGAACGGAAGGAGAACTTCCTTTACTGCAACGTGTTTGATATCTCTTTCCTGGTAGCCGAGCTCGGAAAGCTTCTTTCCAAGCATGACCTTTGCTGCAATCTTTGTGAGAGGAAGACCTGTGGCTTTGGATACGAACGGAACGGTTCTGCTTGCACGCGGGTTCGCCTCAAGAACATAGATGGTTCCATCGTGGAGTGCGTACTGGATGTTGATTAATCCGATAACGTTTAAGGAGAGAGCAATCTTTCTGGTGTACTCTTTGACGAGTTCAATCTGCTCTGGAGTTAAGGTCTGGGCAGGCAGAACACATGCAGAGTCACCTGAGTGGACACCTGCTTCTTCGATGTGTTCCATAACACCGCCGATTAAGACAGACTCACCGTCACATACTGCATCGACATCAAGTTCGGTTGCGTTGTCAAGATAACGGTCGATTAATACCGGGTGGGTGTTGGAGACACGGACTGCTTCTTTGATGTAGGTCTGGAGCTGGAGTTCATCGTGGACTAACTCCATTGCACGTCCTCCAAGGACGTAGCTTGGGCGGACTAAGACCGGGTATCCGATTCTGGATGCGATGTCATATGCTTCCTTCTCGGAGTATGCAGAGCCGTTTGCCGGAGATGGAATGCCGTCTTTCTCTAAGAGAACGCTGAAGCGGTTTCTGTCTTCTGCGATATCCATGTTGTCCGGAGCAGTGCCTAAGACTTTGGTCTTTAAGCCGAAGTGTTTGAGCTCTTCCTGAATCGGGATTGCAAGGTTGACTGAGTTCTGACCTCCGAACTGAACGATTACTCCGTCATAGTCACCTTTTCTTAAGATGTGGACGACATCTTCAAGCTGCATCGGCTCGAAGTAGAGACGGTCTGAAGTGTCGAAGTCGGTGGATACAGTCTCCGGGTTGTTGTTTACGATGTGGACTTCGATTCCTTCCTCGCGCATGGACTGAACCGCATGGACGGTACAGTAATCGAACTCGATACCCTGACCGATACGGATTGCTCCGGATCCAAGGATTAAGACCTTCTTCTTGTCAGAGACGGTCAGTTCACACTCGTCCTCCCAGGTGGAGTAGTAGTACGGGGTCTTTGCCGGGAACTCTGCAGAACAGGTGTCGACCATCTTGTAGGTCGGAAGTCCTACTAAGCTTTCGACACGGTAGATGTTCCATCCGGTAAGCTCGTGAATCTCGGAGGTGGAAAAACCAAACTTCTTTGCACTGATGACGAGTTCGTCAGTCGGATGAGTGCGCAGATCGTTTTCCATGTTGACGATGTTTCTGATTTTCTCAAGGAAGAACGGCTCAATCTGGGTTAAGGCGTAGACATCATCGATGCTCATTCCGATGCGGAATGCATCAAAAAGAGTCGAGAATCTCTCGTCGGTCGGGCGGGAGAGAATCATCTTAATTTCGTTGATGTCGGTGTGCGGAGTGATGTCAGTATCAAGGGATCGGAGTGCCTTCTTGAAACCTTCCTCAACGGTTCTGCCGATGGCCATGACTTCACCCGTACTCTTCATGGCTGTGGTTAAGGTACGGTCTGCGGTCTTGAATTTGTCAAACGGCCAACGGGCAACTTTGACGACAACATAGTCAACTGCAGGCTCGAAACATGCAGGAGTACATCCGGTAACAGAGTTGTCAATTTCGTCAAGGCGTAATCCGATTGCGATTTTTGCGGCAACGCGGGCGATTGGGTATCCGGTAGCTTTGGAGGCAAGAGCAGATGATCTGGAAACACGCGGGTTTACTTCGATGATTCTGTAGTCACCGTCTTTGAATGCCATCTGGATGTTACATCCGCCCTGAACATTTAATGCGCGGATGATTTTAATTGCTGCACGGCGCATTACACCGAACTCATCTGCGGTTAAGGTCTGGATTGGTGCTACAACGACGGATTCTCCGGTATGCACTCCCATCGGGTCAACGTTTTCCATGCTGCAGATGATAATACAAGTATCACTTGCATCACGCATGACCTCGAACTCAATCTCGTTCCATCCCTTAACGGACTCTTCGATTAAGACCTGATGGACACGGGACTTGGTTAAACCGTGCTCGACAATCTTTCGAAGCTCGTCTTTGGTGTTTGCAACTCCTCCTCCTGCACCGCCAAGAGTGTATGCAGGGCGGATGATTGCCGGAAGTCCCACTTCATTATAGGCATCTTCGAGTTCGGAGATGTCAGTTAAGATGAAACTCTTTGGAACAGGCTCTCCGATGTCGAGCATGAGTTTTTTGAAGAGATCTCTGTCTTCACCGTTGTAGATTGCATCAAGCGGGGTTCCTAAGATCTGGACGCCTTCTAAGGCTCCCATTTCGTAGAGTTCAGCAGTCAGGTTTAATCCGGTCTGACCGCCCATTCCGGATAAGATTCCGTCCGGCTTTTCCTTCTTGATAATCTCTGCGATGATGTCTGCTTTGAGCGGTTCGACATAGACGCGGTCTGCGGTTTCGACATCGGTCTGGATGGTTGCCGGGTTGGAGTTGACGAGGACGACCTCGATTCCTTCCTCACGGACAGCCTTACATGCCTGACTTCCTGCGTAGTCGAATTCTGCGGCCTGTCCAATCTGAATCGGTCCGGAACCGATTAAGAGAACTTTTTTGAGTGTTGGGTTTTTAGGCATCCGGGATTCCTCTGTACATGATGTCGTAGATTGGTTTTTCAGCTCCGTCGTACATTGCGTCGTGTTCGGGCTGGAACTGCACACAAGTGATTCCAAGGTCACTGTTTTCGAATCCTTCAAGAGTGCCGTCGTTTGCGTTGACGCAGGTGACAGAACATCCCTCAGGGAGGCTGTCTGCAATGACTGCGTATCCGTGGCTCTGGAAGGTTACAGCAACGGTTCCGTCACTGAACTTTACAGGCTGGGATGCTCCTCTGTGTCCGAGTTTGAGTTTTTCGAACTCTGCACCAAGGGCTGCTGCAATTATTTCAGAACCCATGCAGATTCCCTGTACAGGAATTGTTCCAAGGATGTCTTTGACAGTTGAAATCGCCTTCGGAGCCGCAAGCGGGTATCCGGGACCGTTGGTAACGAAGAGTGCATCCGGTTTGTTTTCGAGGATGACATCTGCTGTTGTTCCATACGGGTAGACATATAAGTCTGCTCCGCGTTTCTGTAAGCTCTGGAATACAGATTTTTTGCATCCTAAGTCAAGGACTGCAATCTTTTTGCCGTTTCCTTCGATGCGATATGCCTCTTCACAGGTTACTGCCGGGATTAATTCACGGGTTTCCTGAACAGGGGAGGCACGGGCTAAAGCAACGGCTGCTTCTCCATCGTCAGAACCTGTGATTACAGCAGCCCTTATGACTCCTTCTTCACGGAGTTTGATTGTGAGGCGTCTGGTGTCGATTCCCTCAATTCCGATGAGGCCGTTTTCCTCGAAGAATGAGGATAAGGTCGGCTGATGTTTTGGCTGAGTACAAAGCTCGCGGACGATAGTTCCCACTGCGTGAACTTTCGAGCTTTGAAGCTGGTCTTTATTTGCCCCGTAGTTTCCAACGAGAGGATAACCGAACATTAAAAGCTGTCCTGATACTCCCGGGTCGCTTAAGGCTTCCATGTATCCATTGGATGCAAGGTTTACTATCAGCTCACCGGATGCCTGACCTTCCACGCCAAAGCCGGTTCCTGTGAGGATAGTTCCGTCTTCAAGTCCTAAGACCGCTTTCATAGTAAATACCAAACATATTTATTTATTCGGAGGGATAATAAGGCTATTCTCTGATATGAATATATTACAAGGAGAATAATATGATTTTAGAGAACATACACAATATATTTATTATAATCACAATAGTTTTGTCTGCATGATTTATATACAAGTCAACTACAATATCAGGCAAATTAATTTGAAAAAAAAGGAAGTATATCAACGCCCGGAGGCTAAGGGGACGAAGTCTCAGCATGCCTCCAAGGCACCAGGGCCGTACGGGCGTATGATTAAATCTTCATCCGGTTCTTTTTGATTTTCCGATAACGCATCCAGGCAAGAGATAAAACAACAAGCCATCCTGCAAGGAAAGCGTATAGAATCGGCTCGCGGTTGTCCTCGTAGAATGTCAGCGATGCGACTTTTGTCTGGTTGAAGGTAACAACAGTCTTTTCCGCATCCTCTTTGATGATGCCTCCGGAAGACACGGTTCCAAGAATCTTGTTGCCTGTCGTGTACGGCTTTGGAAGCGTGACTGTTACATCAAAGAACTCCGGAAACTTTGCGTAAACAAAACCTGCGGAGATTGGAACTTCATACGTCAGTGTATAGTTGCCTTCGGGAAAAGTCAGTGTACCTTTCGTATTCTTCGGCTCAACAACAGTTCCGTCTTCTGAAATTAATGTCAGGCCGCTCACTGTTTCAAGAGCTACATCTTCTCCCAGGATACCCGGAGTTACCAGAAGGTATGAAGAACCGGAGAAACGGGCTTCGGCAAATAATACCGAGCCGTTTTCCGAGACGGTAAAGTCTGCGGTGTTGGCAGCCGCCGGGACTGCCAGCATGAGAAGTACTATCAGCAGACTTACAGCACAGAGAGAAGTGCTTCGATGGTTGGATCGATCTCGATTGGGGCTGCGCATTGCTTGATAACGGTTTCTGGGTCTTTTAAGAGGTGACCGGTTACAACACAGACAATCTTTTCGTCTGCATCGAGAAGTCCCTGTTCTGCCATCTTCTTGATACCTGCAACGGATGCTGCAGATGCAGGCTCGACTCCAATACCCTCGAGGCGTGCTAAGTCGCGCTGCATTGCAAGAATCTCTGCGTCAGTTACGAACTCTGCAGTACCGTTGGTGTCACGGATTGCACGAAGTGCCTTTTCTGCGTTGACCGGTGCTCCGATACGGATAGCGGATGCAACAGTCTCCGGGTTCTTCTCAACAACAACTTCAGGGAGGTTGCCCTTGATTGCGTTTACGACAGGCATTGCACCTTCTGCCTGGATTGCGGTCATCTTTGGAAGAGTGTCGATGTAGCCGATCTCCTTCCACTCGGTCAGACCCTTGTAGACTGCAGAGATGTTTCCTGCGTTTCCAACCGGTAAGACGAAGCGGTCCGGAACACAGCCGAGCTGATCTACTGCTTCGAAACCGATGGTCTTCTGACCTTCAAGTCTGTACGGGTTGATAGAGTTTAAGAGGTAAATGCCATGGGAGACACAAAGCTCGTGAACCATCTCTAATGCGCGGTCGAAGTTTCCGCGAATGGAGATGACCTTTGCTCCATGCATGAGTGCCTGTGCAACTTTTCCAAGTGCGACGTGACCTGCCGGAAGAAGGACAACGCCCGGCATTCCTGCCTTTGCGGCATACACAGCCATGGATGCAGAGGTGTTTCCGGTGGATGCACATGCAACGATGTTTTTACCAAGCTGCTTTGCCATGGAGACACCAAGGGTCATTCCTCTGTCCTTGAAGGAACCAGACGGGTTCATACCTTCGTGCTTGACGTAGAGGTTCTTTAATCCAAGCTCCTCACCAAGGCGCTTTGCGTGGTAGAGCGGAGTTCCTCCTTCCTGTAAGGTTACAGGCTCAATCTTGACCGGAAGGAATTCCTTGTATCTCCAGACTCCAATCTTTCTGCTCTGAAGTTCCTCGCGGGTTACAGTGATTTTGTCGAGGTCATATTTTACTGCGAGCAGGTGTCCGCATTTTTCACAGTTATACACGATTGCATCGGGAGAGTACTCCGCACCGCAGTGTACACAGACGAGTTTATACATGCCTATTTATTGGCTTGCCTACATTAGAAGGGTTTCGCTCAGGAGAGGTTTGTAGAAAAAAGGAGAGGGTTCTTAGTTCAGGTCGCGGTTCTGTTTTTTTGCCGGAACTCCTGAGACTAAGAGGAAGATAATCCATAGAACGACTGCAGTAAGAATTCTAGACACAGCAAATGTTTTAAAGATGAAGGATGCCGCGCAGAGAATGACTGCGGCAATGAGGAGGATTGCTGTGTAGACCCGCGGACGAGTGTCTGTTCCGTCTCCAAGGAGTTTTCCGCGAAGTCTTCTGAATACGAACGGATATAAGTAGTGAACCCCTGCGATATCACAGGTGTCTTCTACCAAGTGCATGAGGCATCCAAAGAAGAATGATGCACCGAAGACGAAGATTAAAGGATTGTTTGCGAGGAAGGAAAGCGGCGGGATGAAGGATAAAGCAAAGCAGACGAGCCAGATGTAGAAGGTCAAGAGTACTGACATGAAGAAGATTCCAATTGGAGAGTGTGGAAGCTCGCGGTGTCCGTGCTTTGCGTAGATTTTGTCTCCGAAGATTAAGTGGAAGACGAAGCGAACCGGTTTGTAACAGAAGGTGTTGATGAAGTGGCCAAAGACGGGTGTGAGAGGAAACTTCTTTCCATTTGCCCCCGGTATTTCTGCGTGGAATATTGCAGAGCCTTTGCCCATGTCGATATCAGGAGTGATGGAGCCAAGGAATGCACCAAGGATGAAAAGGACAGCACCTATGATGGCTGCAGGTGTTGTGAGGGTTGGGATTGCCGGGGCGAGGATTAGGATTGCTGTTGCCAGAGTGAGGACGATGTGGGTTACTCCTTTCATGAGGTAATATGGGAGGGGAGGAGGGATAAAAGGTGCGGGAGATTATTTCAGAATAGTGTTGACTTGGGAAAGAAGTTCAGGGATTTTCGCAGTTGAAATTTCCCAGACTTTTTCCAGGTCAACAGCAAAGTATGCATGAATTAATCTGTCACGCAATCCGCACATCCCTCTCCATGCAATTTCAGGATGTTGAGTGCGGAAGTCATCGGAAACGTGTTTTGCGGCTTCACCGATGACTTAAAGTGCACGAATAATTATATGCTGTGCCGCAACAGTTGGTAGAACTCATCAGCAGTAAGATCTACCGTTGTCTGAATAATTAGGTCGGCCTCTTATTTAATGTGGAGCAACCAAACCCTATTGTCAATCATACTGATGCAGCCTCAGAAGATCCAAAAAGAATCATTTCCGGTTCAACATAGGGTTTCACATGAGGACTTAAGTAGGTCAGAGAGACAACATCAACTTTCCTCTGGAAGAGATTCTCCAGATAATCTGCCAAATCAAGGAATGTGTCATATGACCCTTTTCCTTCTGAAAATTTGTAGAGAACATCAACATCACTCTCTGCAGTGTCCTCACCCCGCGATACAGATCCAAAGATGCCAATAATATCTACGAAGAAACGCTCGCGTATCTCTGGAAGATTTTCTTTGAGTCTTGCGAGAACGTCCTCTTTGATACTGACATCTGAGGTCATGAGCAGTTATGTAATAGTGGACTTTAGAATATATTAGGGTTTTCCCATCCCTCCTTAGAGCCATTCTGTTCGAGAACAATGTCATTCTCCTCATTGATATGTGTGGGATGTGATACAAGGCGCGGGGAAAGAATATATGTTCTGGTGGAGATAATTATAGAATAGTAACTATGTCTGCTCAGAAACAGTTCTTCGAAGTGACAGAATGTCAGGAGGGAGTTCTTATAGCAAAGAAAAGTGCTTCCTCGCAAAATCGTACTGAGCGTGCAGCATTTCTGTTTGATTTCCAGAAAACCGATGCAGTTCTGATGGAGATGACTAGGAAAACTGCAGAAGTACTCGATTCGACTAGTTTATGAAAAAATTCTATATTTTTGCAGGGCCAAACGGTTCGGGAAAATCGAGCGTTGTTGGAAGCCCAGAGATTTTACCAATAAAAATTCCAGAAGATGCGTTATATATTAACGCGGATTATTATGCAAAAAACAATCAGGAGATTCTCAATATGCCTGATAGTGATGCACGGGACAAAGCAGCCTGGAATGGGACGAACGCATGGAGAACAAAAGCACTGCAAGCAGGATATGGAGCTGTCAGTTGGGAGACGGTCTTTTCCCACCCTAGTCGTTTAGATGTTATCCGCGATGCAAAAGAGTTGGGATATACTGTTGTTTTGATCTATGTAACTACGATAAATCCTAAGATAAATATTGAACGCGTTCGAATTCGTGCAGAGCACGGCGGCCACACCGTTCCTGATGAAAAAGTAATCTCACGGTATCACAGGTCAATTGGCATGCTTCCTGAGATGATTTCTCTTGCAGATGAGGTTTTGGTTTACGATAACTCAATGTCTCTCTGTACGCCTCTTTTGGTTTTTGGAAAGGTTGCTGATGAGTATATGGTTCTAAACCGTGATTTGCAGAGTAAAGAACTATCAACATGGGTTAACACCAACATTACGCAGCCACTCGAAAAAAATGGAACTGTTTGTCTTGTTCTAGATGAAACAATGACAGAAATTGTTCTTCGCCTGAAGTACACATAAATATCCTCAACTACAATGATATTGTGTTAATAGGTATGAGCGAAGCCGGAGCGGATTAGTCCCCGCAATGCTTTAGGCTTTCCGGCATCACCCCATCTCTTTTGTATGGTGGAGGATTTCTAACAACCTCAAAGAGCAAAGCGATAGCGTTACCTCATGAAGTTTTTCAAAAAAGTGAGGATGTGAGAAATCCTCAGATTGTTTTTCCTCACAGCCACTTTGGCCAGGGAAGCCCAAGAGTGGTTACCATGCCTGCGATTTCATCTCTGATTCCACGGTCAATTTTGAAGAGGAGGAGGAAGTAGATGACAGCACCGATACATACCGGAATCAGCGTGAGGATGACGTTGTCAAGCGGGACGAAGAGTTTGTAGATGAAGACAAAGAGCCCCATGACTGCTGCTGCTGCAATGATGATGTTGAGGATTGGGCGTTTTTCGATTTTGATTGTGATGTAGCGTTTGAGGAAGTGGGCGATTAAGATTGCATTTACGCTGTAACTGATGAGTGTTGCAACGGCTGCGCCGTTGATGCCTAGGATGGGGATTAAGAGGCAGTTTAGGATGATGTTTAAGACGGCTGCTGCAGATGTTGCATAGAATGACTGGCGGGCGTGATTGGATGCGGTAAGTGCTGTTCCAAGGAAAGTGGTAAAGACTGATACAATCTGCACTGCAAAAAGAATCACACATGCTACAGCTCCCGCTGCGAAGTCTGCTCCGTAGAAGTAGTAGAGGAGTTTATCTGCAAGGAAGATTTCGCCGAATAAGATTGGCATCGCCAGAATAAGACCGAAAGTAATTCCGCGAGATACAGGAGGTGCGATTTTATCCCATTCGTTATCTTTACTCCAGCGGCTGATTTTCGGAGTGAGTGTCGGAGCGATGGCTGATGTTATGAATGCTGCAGCAGTGGTGAACTGGAAAGCAGTACGGTAAACACCAACATCTCCGTTTGTCATGAAGTATCCAATGAAGATTGTATCAGCATAGGAGAAGGCAATCGAGCCAGTGCTGATTAAGAAAATCCAGAATCCATAGACGAAGAGAGATTTAATGTGACGGATGCCGAACTTTGCGGGCTTGAATGTGAAGTATTTGATGCAAAGAATTCCTGAGATGATAATTCCTGCAATGTATCCCCCAATTAAGCCATATACAGAGTAGCCGAGGAGGACTGTTCCAATCTGGATGATGATACGAGAGAGTTCTCCAATTCCATAACCAACATTTTTGACACCAACATGTCCTAAGCCGTAGACACCCATGGTTATGGTGTTTCCAAAGGCAGCTGCGGCTAATGTAATGATGATGCAGAGTACAATGTTGTACTCCTGCAGGTCAACAAAGAATGGACTAAGCGTCAGGAGGATTACTGTTGAGACAACGATAAGGATTCCGCGAAGACAGGCATATGCGGTTAAGTATTCATTCTGTTCTTTTCCTTCCGAGATGCGTTTGACTGCAGCCTGCCCGAAGCCACCGTCTCCAATCATATTGAAGATTCCATAGTATGCAAGGAAGAGATAGTAAACACCCATCAGGTCTTTACCCAAGATGTGAGTAAAGAGCATTGTGGATAAGAATCCAATTACTGTGATGAGAATTGTGAAGAAGAGGGAGAGAGTACTCTGACGCTGGATTGCCGAAAGAGACATGATGCGAGAGTAGAATGGGAGTTTCATGTATTGGAGATGATTGTTTTATGTGTTAATTTTGCAGTGGAGGACTGCATTTTTGACGTCAAGTTTGCAGTACGAAACTGCAAATATTACACATATGTGTTGGTTGGGGATGGTTATGAAGGTGTTGAGATAGATCATAATTATTACAATCAAATAAGATAGTTGTAAAAAAGAGAAATGAATTCTAACCTCTGCAGGTTATGCAATTTTGTTCTGGAGATTTGCAATCCAGTTCTGATTGTCCAGATACCACTGAATCGTCTTCACGATGCCTTCCGAGAACATGATTTCCGGCTTCCATCCTAAGTCACGACCTATTTTTTCAGGGTCGATTCCATATCTTCTGTCATGACCTTTTCTGTCAGCAACATAGGTAATTAAGTCCTCAGTGATTTCCGCATCATAGTTGTCATGGAGATAGGAGATGACAAGTTTTACGATATCAATGTTGGTCTTTTCATTGTGTCCACCAATGTTATAGATTTCGCCAACCTTAGCATCACGAAGAACGAGGTCTATTGCCCTACAGTGGTCTTCGACGTAGAGCCAGTCACGGATATTTTTGCCGTCGCCATATACCGGAAGGGGCTTGTGTGCCAGGCAGTTCTGGACTAAGAGCGGGATGAGCTTTTCCGGATACTGGTATGGGCCATAGTTGTTGGAGCAACGGGTGATATTTGCGGGGAGTTTGTGGGTGTCAATGTAGGATTTAACGATTAAGTCAGCAGATGCTTTGGATGCGGAGTAGGGACTGTGGGGGTCAAGCGGCGTGGTTTCGGTGAAGTATCCTGTCTCGCCAAGTGAACCATAGACTTCATCAGTTGATACCTGGAGAATTCAACTTACGGATGCTCTTCGCGAGTATGAAAAAATGTTAGGATTGGTGTCGAAGAGTGTTAGATATGATGTGGGTGATATTGAGACGTGGATTGTATCGAATCTGAAGTTGTTAATGATGGATGAGAGGTATAGGGAGATTGTAACTAATATTTTAATGAGCGGTTAGATTATTTAATTAGAGAATTCTCACCCGCCTCAGAATATAACTGAATATATCTATCAATGTTGTTTGAATTTTGATATTTCTCAATATTATCAAGAATAGGGTTCATATAATATCTGATTACATCCCTGTTTTTGAACAGAAGAATCTTATGTTTTAAATCATATAATGAATCATACTGGAATGTAATCCCACCACCAGTTTCTGATAATACTTCCGGTATACCACCACGATTTGAGCCGATTACTGGTGTGCCATATTGATTTCCTTCAATTATTACCCTACCAAAGGTTTCTTCCCATATCGAAGGTACAATAAGTATATCTGCAGCAATATATTGTTCTTTCAGTACCTCTTTTGTCAATTGACCAGTATATCTTATTCGACTGTCATTTTCAGAAGCACTCAACACCATTTCTTTTAATGGTCCGTCACCACATATGGTGAGTGTAATATCTTTATCTGGTAAACTTGACCATACCTCAAGTAGATTTAGAATCCCTTTGTGCTTTACCAGTTGACCCACATATAGATAATGAATATCTGAAGATGAACGCAAGTTTTTCTCTGCAATTATCCGTCTTGTCTCATCAATATCAAGATTTATTGAGTTTGGAATCACTGCACGTTTTGCATTTCTGAAATAACCCATAGATATGAATTTCTCCATCATATACTGTGAAGGTGCAGTTACATAGGAGATATATTTATTTGACAATCTACATATGAATCTCTGCCATACAAAAGTCAATGATGATAATAATATTTTCGGGCATCTTGTCTTCATAGGAAACGGAAATTCTAACCACTGGTCACGAATGGTATGTATTACAGGAATTTTCTTCTTTGAAAAAAATCTCCAAATTGATGGAGACATATAAAATAGATTATTGACATTTACAACATCTGGGTTAAAATGTGAGACAATTGTATCTAAATTAGCGTAATGCTTTGAATTCCAAAAAGTGTTATAACATCTCATAAGTTGTGACCTAACACCCTTGCTCTCCGTATTATACGTATCTCTAAATATCACAACTCCTTCAATATTGTCTTGTGAGATCTCATTTCCATCATATGTGAATACTGCAGTTTCAATCCCATCATCTACAATCCCTTCTGCCAGTAACTTTACTGATTGCTCAGTACCACCAACCATATTTGGATAATAATAGTAATTAATAATAAGAACCTTCATCTTTCACTCTGTGTCGTACTGAAATTAGTTATATGCATTTATGTACCTCCATAACACATACAAACCTGTCCACACTAATTTATCAATAATACATAGACACATGAAATTATTCTAACGCCTTAATATACACATTTTTTGTTTCTCGTGCACATTTATCCCATGAGAATCTACTTAGTTGTTTATATCCTATCTCTCGCATAGATTGACGTAGTATACCATCATCAAGAATTCTATACACTGCATCGCGAATTGAACCGATATATTTTGGATTAAAATAAATTGCTACATCGCCAGCAACTTCAGGGAAGCAACTTGTATTACTACAAAGGACAGGACAACCACATGAAAATGCTTCCAGGATAGGAAGACCAAAACCTTCATTAAGAGAAGGATATACAAATGCGATTGCATTCTGATACAGTTTAATAAGCTTGGAATCGCTGATTGTTTCCTGGTGAACATATTTACTAACACCCAAAGACTGAAGGAAATCCATTTCATCCCTTCTAAATACTCCACCACCTGCACAAACAACATGTAGATTCTCTGATAATAGTGGAGCTACCGCTTCAATAAAGTGGTAGAAGTTTTTATGCATTCCACGTTCCCCAACAAACAAAAGATAAGGATACTTGGTGCTTGCAACACCAATCTCCAATTTAGGTATTTGATATTTTTCAAACAATGAACCATGATAGACAACATCAACCAATTTTGGATCAACATCATAGTAATTCACAAAGTCATGTTTTGTACACTCAGTAATAGCAATAAAACGTGATGCATTTTCCACAATTGTTTTTGTGTCTTTACGAATTTTAGTATTCAACGGGAAATATTCAGGATAAATCTCATATGTCAAATCATGAATTGTCAATACATATGGTTTTTTCCCGATATACTTCAAGAAGTAAGGTTCAAAACGTGTTGGATGGAATACATCAAAGTCACCCTTTTTTAGCAACCCGATAGTTCTTCTTTCAGCAAAATCCATGAGTCTAGATGGGTTCTGATGAAAGTATTTCTGTGAAAGTGAGGTGATAGTATCCCTAACATTCCAAGTAATATTTGGACTCAATAGATTGAGATTGCGATAGTCCTGATTTATTGTCCAGAATTTAGGAAGTATAGGAGTGACTGAATCTGATTTTCGATACTGCAATACAAGTTCTGTAAAATATCTTGGAATACCTGAAAAACGTCCTAATCTAAATGCCTGGTGATCATACAGTACTTTCATAGAATAACCAATTGAATATATCTCTTATTTGTTCTGTATGATTATTACATTTCTGATGTACTCATACTAACACTGATTATTGATGAAGTCTATATATGTTAAATAGAATGCATACTATAATCCTCGCAGGCGGTTCAGGCACCCGCCTTTTCCCTTTAAGCCGAAAATCTTACCCTAAACAATTCATAGACTTACTTGACGGTGAATCCCTCTTCCAGAAATCTGTAAAGCGTGCTCTTATCCACTCAAAACCAGAAGAAATTTACATCGTAACAAACGAAGCACACAAGTTCCTTGTAGAAAATCAGCTTTTAGAACTCAAAGCAAATTGCCGGATAATAACAGAACCATGTGGAAAAAACACCCTTCCGGCAATATATTATGCAACTCAGGAAATCTCGAAAGAAGAACCAGATGCATTAGTTCTCACGCTCCCATCTGACCAGTTAATTACTGTTGATGAAGCCTATCACACCGCAATTCAAAATGCTCAGGAATTGGCAAAAAACAACCTTGTAACATTCGGCATTATTCCAACCACCCCTCACACAGGATATGGATACATTAAACCGGGAGAGGATTTGAATGGAGGATATAAGGTTGCATCGTTTGTGGAAAAACCGGATTTAGAGACAGCAAAGAAATACCTTGCTGAAGGATATCTATGGAATGCCGGAATCTTTTGTTTCTCAGCAAAACTATTCTTAGATGAATGTGCAATTCATTCACCAGATATTTGCGAAGCGTTCACAAATCCAAAAGACGAAGCATACAATCTGACTCCAAAGATTTCCATCGATTACGGCCTGATGGAAAAGACAAACAAAACGGCAGTTGTTCCTCTTTCATCCCCATGGAACGACTTAGGAAACTTTGATGCATTGTATTCTGTTCATGATAAATACGAGAGAGGGAATGCTGTAAATGCAGAGTACATCACACCAGATGGAGAAAACAATCTTGTAATATCAAACCGCTTAATCTCGACAATAGGAATCTCCAATACAGCAATTATCGATACGGATGATGTACTGCTTGTCTGTCCGCGAAGTGAGTCACAGCATGTTGGAGAGATTGCTGAACTACTTCTGAAAAATAATGATGAACGCGCATCTGTTCACACAACAGTTCACCGACCATGGGGCACATACACAGTTCTCCTGAGGGCAGGAAATTACCTGATAAAGCGGCTGTTTGTATCGTCGCAGAAGCGCCTTTCCCTGCAATATCATAATCACCGAAGTGAACACTGGGTGGTAGTAAATGGAACTGCAGAAGTTACAAACAACGGTGAAACATTCCAACTGAAAAAAGGTGAAAGTACGTTTGTACCTGCTCTCGCCCTCCATCGGTTAGCAAATCCATATGAAGAGCCGCTTGAGGTGATTGAAGTACAGCACGGAGATATTCTGACTGAAGAGGACATTATCCGCTGTGATGACGACTTCCACAGAAAATAACTCACTTCTTTTTTAGGACGGCTTTTCTATAAACATCTACAGTCTCTAGTGCAACCCGACTCCACTCATACTCATGAAGAATATATTCCCGGCCTTTTTTAGCTACACCAGAACGGAATTCTGAATCCTGATACATCCTTATCACCGAGTCAGCAATCAAATCTTCATCTGGTTTAGGAATTACAATACCACGCCCATCTGCGAGTAATTCTGGAATTGCACCAACAGCAGTCCCTATAGCTGGTTTTCCGCGAATCATTGCTTCCATAATCGCAATGCAGAATCCCTCCTGATAAGATGGTTGAACATACAAATCACATTTTGCATAGTAATCTTCCAGTTCTGCTTCTGATGCTTCCCCAGTCAGGATAACATTCTGCGAATATCCCTTCTCAATAATATAATGCTGAATCTTTTCATAGTATGCTTGTGATCTGATAGGTCCAACAATATAGCATCTGGCATTTGGAATTACTGCCAGGATTTTTTCCATTGCTAGTACTAATTCATACTGCCCCTTATGCTCAATAACTCCAGCGGTAACGAGAATATTGAACCAGTTTTTATCATCTTCAAGACAAACTCCTGATGATTTAGGAAGAGACACACCATTTGAAACGACAGAAATCTCATCAGCTTTTGCACCTGCTTCAATAAGTCTCCCTTTTGTCCTTTCACTAACACTAATAATCCAATCATATTTCCCAAACCTCATACACGCCTTTGCAACAAGACCAATAAATTTGAAGTAGTATTTCTTTGCAGTATCGTTTACTCTAGTATTTTTTGATATGTTTAATGTATATTCCTCTGGTGGTACATTATGTACAGTATATACAATTGGAATCCTCTGTTTCTTTGAAATCTTCAAACCAAGCGGAACATAATTTCCAGTTGAGATGTTGATGACATCTGGTTTTACTTCTTTGATAATCTTACTAATTCTTAAGCCAACTAGTAATGGGAAGAATAAATCAGTTCTAAATCTTTTATTGGTCTTCAGACGCTGGACATGGTAATTTCTGGATGTATCATGCTCATCCATATCTGGACCCTCATTATCCTGTGTAATTAGGTGAACATCATATCCAAGTTTAGAGAGTTCTGAACAGAGATTTTCGGTGTGTGTTGACGTCCCTCCTTTTAATGGGTAGAAGTGAGCACTGATTACTAGAATCCTTTGGATATTCAGATCAATCATTTATATATCACCTCAGAAGATGGAGCGTATAACCCCCACCTCTCTCTCATCTCCACCACCCCGTCAACAACCTCACAATCATCAAAACTCCACGACAACCCACCCTCAAACACCCCGGCATCCTCAATCACTCGCCCCTCATAATTACACACCATACTCCGCCCTAAATAATCAACACCGCCCACATCATCATACCCGATACATCCGCATCCAATCACGTATCCTCTATTCTCCAAAGCGCGTGCACGAAGTAACAGCTCCCAGTCAGCCACACGTGCCGCAGGCCAGGCTGCCTGCACAATTACGCAGTGTGCACCTATCTTCAGATACTCGCGGAACAACTCAGGGAACCGCAGGTCAAAGCATACAGCACATCCAAACTTCATTCCTCCAAACTCAAAACAGACCACTTCACTTCCGGCAGAAAATGCCACATCCTCTCCGCCAGGTGTGAACAGATGAATCTTAGCATACTCTGCTAAGACCTCTCCATCCGGAGAACACACAAGCATCACATTCTGAGGCTTGCCGTCAGCTGTAGGACGCTGATATGAACCAACAATACATACCTCATACTCTTTTGCCAAAGAAAGCCAGCGGGCTTTTACTGCCTTGCCATCAGCAGAAGAAGCTACAGGTCTCCAGCCTGTTGCATACTGCTCGCAGAAAATAACCATATCAGCATTCGCTGATGCAATATACTCCTCAGCTCTGGAAAAAGCCGTATCTATATCCTCATACACCTGACTAATCTGGGCACAGCAGATTTGCATACTCTTATTCTGTGCGGTTTATGGATAAATAAGTGAGGATATAAATTAAGTTCTAAAAAAAGTTTTAATCCATCAGAAGAAGGATTATTCCTTCTTGTGGTGGAGTTTTTCTGCAGCCTTGCTGGATGCCTTCTCTGCGAGTGCTTTGGACTTGTTGGAGACAGCACCAATCCATACAGTGAAGAGAACTGCAAGAACAGTGACAAAAACAGCGTATCCGAGCATTGCCGGAATAGTGCTCTGTTCTCCAAAGATTTCTGCAAAGATTGCCTGGATTGCACCGTTCCATGCAAGTGCGGCAACAAGACCGAAAGCTGCAGTGATTAATGCTGCAAGCTTGTCAATAACATCTACTGAAAGTGCCATGTTGATAAATAGGCGAAGAAAGTATTTAAAACTAATTGGCTGGAAAGTCCTTCCAGCAATTAAAAAATAAGTATTGAGGATGCCGCTCGAAATTTATTCCTGCTTAGAACCGGAAACACCAGGGATTGCAAGCTTCTTTTCGAGTTTGCTTAAGGCAATGGTGGCTATGGATACCAGAATCAGATAGAAGATACCAACTGCCGCGAATGCCTCAAAGTATGCAAAGTACTTTGTTGCAATAATTTTTGCAGCCCCGGTCATCTCGATGACAGTCACCACGTATGCGAGAGACGAGTACTTGATGAGATAGATGAACTCATTGGAGACACCCGGAAGTGCTCTGCGGAATGCCTGCGGAATTACCACATGCAAAATTGCCTGAATCTTGGTCATACCAAGAGAACGGGCGGCAAGCATCTGTCCTCCTTTAATCGACTGAAGACCTCCTCTTAAGTACTCGGAGTTGTATGCCGAGTTACACAATATGAAACCAAACAATGCCGAAAGATACGAACCAAGAACGATTCCGATAGATGGAAGACCAAAGTACAGCAGGAACAGCAGAACCAGAAGCGGACAACCTCTAAAGAAGATAACATATAGCTTCGCTAAAGCCTGAAGCGGCTTTGGACCATAGACACGGCATACTGCAATCAGGAATCCAAGAAGGAAACCAAATGGAGCAGTGAGAGCTACGAGCTGGAGAGTAACCCATAAGCCGTCAATTAATGCCGGAAGCAGGATGTCAGTCCAGAATGGAATCTGGTCGATGATGTACTGTACGATATCCATGTTACTCTTCGCTGTATGCGCCCATGAAGGCCCTCATGCGTTCGAAGGACGGGCTTGTTGGAATGTCCTTCGGATCTCCGCGCTCGATAATCTCTCCCTTTTCCATTAAGAAAATCTCTGTTGCAAAGGATGTTGCAAACTTCATCTCATGAGTAACGACAAGGCATGTCATACCCTGGTCAGCAAGCTTTCTCATAACCTCCATAACCTCGCGCTTGAGTTCAGGATCAAGTGCGGATGTCGGCTCATCGAAAAGCATGACCTCAGGATCCATTGCTAAAGCACGGGCGATGGATACACGCTGTGCCTGACCTCCGGAAAGCTGTGCCGGGTAGTGGTCTGCCCAGTCAGCCATTCCAACACGCTCAAGCTCGAACATTGCCTTTTCGCGTGCTTCCTTCTTTCCCATCTTCTTGACCTTGAGAAGAGCAAGCTCAACGTTGCGGACAGCAGTTAAGTGGTCGAAGAGGTTGAAGTTCTGGAAGACCATTCCCATCTTCTGGCGGTACTCGTTGATCTTTCTTCCAGAGTTTGTGACCTCTTCTCCGTTTAAGTAAACAGAACCTCCGTCAGGCTCGGTTAAGAGATTGATACAGCGAAGAAGAGTAGACTTTCCAGTTCCCGACGGGCCAATGAAGACCTTCTTCTCTCCAGGGTAAACATCAAAGGATACGCCTTTTAAGACCTCGAGGTCTCCGTAGGTCTTGGTCAGATTTTCAACGCGGA
Source organism: Methanocorpusculum sp. (assembly GCA_017387505.1). Lineage (GTDB taxonomy): Archaea > Halobacteriota > Methanomicrobia > Methanomicrobiales > Methanocorpusculaceae > Methanocorpusculum. The sequence goes on along the minus strand of JAFOFB010000015.1, from coordinate 192,404 downwards.
GAATCGGTTCGGTCATGCCTCGCCTCCTTCAGGACCAAGTCCCGGGATGTGGGTCTTCTTTTCAATAAACTGGATTAACATCATACCACCGTAGTTGAGCAGGATAAACATGATTGCACAGGACATGTAAAGGAGCATTGGCTCTCCGGTTCTTGAGATGACCTGTGCGGTTCTGGTTAAGAGTTCAGCAACACCGATTACGTATGCCACTGATGAGTCGGTTAATAATACCGGATATTCATTTGACCAGCCCGGAAGTGAAAGGCGCAGAGTCTGCGGAAGGATGATGGAGCGGATTGCCTGCCACTTGGTCATTCCAAGAGAACGGGCGGCAAGCATCTGTCCTGAGGCAATCGACTCGATCGCACCGCGGAAAATCTGCGACTGATATGCAGCACTTCGCATTCCAAGAACAGTTACAGCTACAAAGAATGCCGGGACGTCAAGACCCATGAACGGGAATAGGGCAAAGTAGAACAGGAATAAGAGGACAATATTTGGAAGGCCGCGGAAGAACCAGACATAAACTCCAACGAGTTTCTTGACTACCTTCGGACCGTAAACCTGCCCCATGGTTAATACAATTCCGCAGACGAAGCCGATAAAAAGAGACAGAGCTACTAAAAGAAGGGTTACAAGTACACCTTCGAGCAGATAGCCTGCCGAGTTTGTCAATGCGGAAATATCAATCATGAGGAAAATCCTGTAGTTCTGCCAATACTATTCGCAGTCATAGAACAAAAAAGTGTGTGGATTAAACTGCTTTCCACACGCCGTTTTCTTCTGCAATAAGTCCCGATGCAGAAGCGGCACAAATTCCTGCCTCAACACGCTGTTTTACCTGCGCTGTGGCCTTGAATCCAAGAGATGCAGCAGTCTGTTTTACCAGATCATACATAGGTGTTGCAAACTGTTTTTCAAGAACAATTCTTGCGGCAAGTCCGATTTACTCTAAGGAAACGTCAGCGATTGACCACTTGCCTGCACGCTCACGGGCTGAAAGTTCGCCGCCTGTAAGTGAGTAGAATTTTTCAGCATCGCGCGTCAGTGTTCCTTCAGCAACAGAAGCCTCAGCAAGGTTTGCAATACGCTCCTTGATTGCCGCAGTCATTCTTGGAACAGAACCAAGTTCTTTGACGCGGGCGATTAAGAGTGCCTCAGAAATCGGACCTTCGGCTTTTACAATCTCGACAAGCGCTGTTTGCAGGATTGAATCCTGTACTGATGCAAACTGGTTGTAGCTCTGAAGAACACAACTGTCACAGCAGACATACGGCACGAAGCAATTTCCAGACGATACAACCTCAGCAGAGGATGTGATTTCCTCACTCTCTCCAGAGACAGCAATCTCATCTGACTCTTCAGCCTCTTCTTCGAAGACAGGAATTTCAGGTTCAACTGATAACTTCAGCGGTTCTTTCTTTGCGGCTTCCTCGAGGAAGTCTAAGAGCACTTTGGTGCATGATGCAGGATGCTGGAACCATTCAGGAGACCAGATGCGAATCAGATTCCATCCAAGCCCTTCTAAGACCTGACCGCGGAGGAGGTCACGGTCGCGGGCATCTGAGGCAGACCAGTAGAATGGACCGTCGCAGAGAATTCCAGCCATATAGACTCCTTCTGTTTCGGGATGGAGAACAGCCAGGTCAATCCTGAATCCTGCGCATCCAACATTTCGGGCGACAGAGTATCCTTTGTCCTCTAACATGCGTGCGACCGTTTCAGGGAAAAGGTCAGCAACATCAGGGCTTATGTCCTCGCCGGCAGCAAGCGGAGCAGCGTTTCTTGTCTCGGCATATGTCAGGAATGCTGAAAGTGCTGCAACTCCATCAGGTGGGTCAGAGTCAACAGGCAAGTCATAGCCTCTGAAGTTTGCAAAGACAACACATCTCTCACGGGCACGTGTGATTAAAACATTCAGACGTCTCTCGCCGCCTGTCTGATTCAGCGGACCGAAGTTTCTGGATAAACGGTGATTCTCATCGAATCCGTATCCGATTGAGATAAGCATCGTATCACGCTCATCACCCTGAACGGTTTCTAAGTTCTTGACAAAGAAGTGCTCTCCGTTTTCTGGACGCATGAGTGCTTCAACATCCGGATTGTCGCGGAGAAGAAGATCTACCTCTCTTCTGATAAGCTCCTGCTGACGGGTGGAGAAGGTTGCAACTCCCAAAGTCTTCTTAGGGAATCTACGGTAGTAATCAATAACTGCTTCAGCGACTGCTTTGGCCTCTCCGCGATTGACTCCTGCTTTTCCGCGCTCGTAAACTGAATCCTCAACATGGACAAACGAAAGACCAACATCGTCTGTGTCATGCATCGGAGACGGGAATACCTGAAGAGTTCCGTCATAGAACTCTGCATTCGAGACAGCAATCAAAGACTCGTGTCTTGAACGGTAGTGCCAGCGAAGACGTTTTGTGACAAACGACTGCTTGCAGACATGAAGCAGGCTTTCCATATCAGTGATGCCTGCCGCACTTTCCTCCTCATCTTCCTCGTCTGAGCCTCCAATCTGGTCAAAGAAGGTTGTCGGCGGAAGTTGACGTGAATCTCCCATCACAACTAACTGCCTTCCGCGCATCAATGCTCCAAGAGCATCCTCCGGCCTTACCTGACTTGCCTCATCGAAGATGATGATATCAAACATTACAGAGCGCGGGTCAAGGTACTGAGCAACAGAAAGCGGGCTCATCATGAAGCATGGCTTAATCTTCTGGATGAGCGAGCCTGACTTTGTCATTAAGGAGCGAATCGACATGTGTCCGCGTTTTCTGTTGAACTCGCCGGTTAAGACTCCCATCTCCGACTCGCGCGAAGCCCCGGTGAAGAGTTCCGGAATATTTCCATCTAAAATCTGCACAAGACGCTTTGCATTTGATGATACCATCTGCAAATCGAACTCTTTGAATGCCGCAATCTTTTGTTCGTGCGGCATCTGGGAGAAGTGAGCAAGGATTGGACGCTGCTGATATGCCTCTTTCAGAAGCGCATCTGCATAGCCTGTCAGGAATGCCGGAATCAGTGCATCATAATCAATCTTGTCCGTTAAGATGAGGGGCAGAACCTGTGCTGCGGCAGTTCCGGCACATACTTCAGCGTATGAGAGGAACTTACTCCACTCCTCAAGGCGGTCAATCTCAGTAATCCAGATGTCAGCAAGGCGTCTCATCTGGGCGAATGTAACTTCATCGGAAATCTCGTCAATGCCAAGCCTCTCGAAGAGAGCAGAAGACTGCTCGCTGTGTGCTTTTGCTGCGGCCTCCAGGTCTTTGAAAAGACCTGCCATTACATCAGGATTCAGACTGCCGTCTGCGATGCGTGACACTGTCTTTTCTGTGATGAGACCTTCAGCAATCATTGTGCGGATTGAAAGAATCCAGTCGCGGAACAAGCGAAGAAGTGAAGCATCAGTCTCTTCCCCATTCCATACAGGAGAGAAGAGAGATCGATAAATACGCTCATCGGAAAGCCAGCCGTCTCTGTCGGTCAGATAGTTTCTTGCTTCTTTCAAGTCTGAAAGAACTTCAGAGTCAGGCGGAAGTGCTCCGTTGTAATATACCCGAAGCTCTTCTTTTAATCGCTTGAAGTCTCCTGAGAAGAATTTGCTTATGGCATTCTTTTCCGCATACTTCATGAACTCGGAATACAGGCGTGCAGGGTTTCTGTTGAAGATTGCAGCATCGAAAATTCCAAGAACTTTCTTTCTGTTTTCAGACAGTTTCTGCATTCTGGAAATCAGGCGTTCAACCTCATCTGCGTTGTCCCACATACGGTTTGTGAGAATATCAGGAGTTGCTGTAAATCCTGAGGAGAGTGAGCGGCAGATCTCAAGCATCAGCGGGACGTCTGTTTCATTTCTCGGAATTGGAATCTCTGCGGCTTCTGATACTGCACGCATTGCACAGACCAGCTTTTCGATTCCGTCACGATATGAGACTGTTAAGTCATGAATCTCATCGCGGTCGGATGGAAGAATCATGCCTGGCCTTGACTCTGCCCACGGATGGGATGACACAGTCTCTCCATCTTTTAGAATTGACGGGAGGTATGATTCGATGTCTGCTAAAGCAGATACTGCTGCCTGATAATCTTCAGGAGTGATTGAAGAAGCATTCGAAACTTCCACCTTCGGCAGGCGGTAGTTCTGTCTTCCAGGACTGTTTTCGAACTCATAGCGGTACTGCTCGCGGATTCCAAAGAGGTCATATGGGGAGAATCCGCATGCACCAATCGGCTCGCGCAGCTCACTGCAGTATCCTGAAAGTTCAGTTCGAAGCGCATCAATCTTTGTTGTGTCGGATGGTTCTGCCGCAGGAGATGTCGGGTGCTGAATACAGCGTTCAAGTTCTCTGATGAACTCAACCTTCTTTGCGGTCTGGCTGTGGAGCTCCAAGCAGAATCTGGAAAGTCCAGCCCCGTCAAGTCTGCGTTTTACGACCTCTAATGCCGCCATCTTTTCGCTGACGAAAAGAACAGTCTTTCCGGCAGAGAGCATCTCTGCAATCATGTTTGCGATGGTCTGACTTTTTCCAGTGCCCGGAGGTCCTTCAACAACTAAGTTCTTTCCGGCTTTTGCATCGCGGATTACAGCAAGCTGTGATGAATCGGCATCAACGATGTTGAAGCAGTGTTCTCCTGCCGTCGGTATCTCTGCTGTTTCTGCCGGAGATTCAGTCGGATTGAATATTGAATCGATTAACGGGTTGTCTTCGATTGAGAAGTCCTCTCCCCAGCTTGCAGGGTCGAGGTCTCTGAACATGACATACTTCTTGAAACTAAAGAGGTCAAGTACGATTTCGGGGCAGAGAGTCCAGCCTTTTGATTTGATGGTTTCTTCGACCGCGTTGAAAAACTCTCCAACTTCAGCCGAAGTCTCAGGATGACCAAGATCTGGAAGTTCCACTCCATGCTCGGCAAATTTAGCAGAGAGGGAAAGAGAGACAACAGGATCTTCACCAGTCCACTTGAGGGTGTAATTTTCTTTGATTTTCTGACGCTCGAGGTCAACAGGCAGTAAGAGAAGCGGAGCTTTGAGCGGTTTGGAGGATTCGTTTTCGGTCCACTGAACAAAACCGAGTGCAAGGTAGAGAGTTGGGTATCCCTGTTCTTCGAAGACGGTACGGCTCTTGTTCTGGAGACTGTAGAGTTTCTTTCGAAGCTCGATATCGGTATATGGTGTGTCCAGAGTGGATTCTGTATTCTTGGAACTCTTCGAGAAGATTGGATACTTCCAGATATTTTTCTCTTCGGGAGCGGATTCAGTATCCTTTTCTCCCGGCTGGAACTTCATGCCTTTTTCGTCAAGTACGAGTGTCTGGTATATCCCGGCTAAGTTTGATTCGATAATCTCTATTGACCTCGCAGCAGAGGCTTTGTAGTTTAGGAGATTGTTTCGAAGCGTTAAGTCGAGCAGGCGGTTTCGCAGTTCCTCCAAATCTGATTTGCCTGTTGTCATTGTGTACTATATGGGTGGGGATAGCATTAGTTCTTTTTGGCTCTCTGTTTTAACATCATCACTGCGTTTATCCCTCCTCCACGCCAATATATACCCCATGAAGTTTTCACGGGAAATCGAACTTCGCGGTCACATCGTTGACTCAGGAATCTTAGCCAAAGTAATGGACTTAGTCGCCGAATACAACGGCGACTTCGATACCGAAGAATTCAGCCTCGGCAGACAGAAGACCGACCCGAGTTACGCAAAGATGAAAATCGGAGCTGAGACCGAAGAACAGCTCAGTCAGCTCATCAGCGAACTCAGACGTGTCGGAGCTCTTGTAATCGGAGAAGAAGAAGTCTCCGTTGCAACAGTCACACGCGCAAAAGTAGCCCCGGAAGGATTCTACTCAACAACCAACCACCCGACCCACATTCACTTCAACAATACCTGGATTCCCGTTGAAAACATGAAGATGGATGCCTTAATCGTAGTCGACAAAAAGCATATGACAGCAAAATGTCTCGTGCAGGGGAAACTCATGCCAGGAGACACAGTTGTTGTAGGCGAAGAAGGTGTCCGTGTTGATTTCCCTGAACGTCCTCGTGAGATGGGTGTATTCGAGTTCATGGGAGGAGACGTCTCATCAGAACGCCCAAGTCTCACCATGATTCGAAGAGTTGCCGCAGAAATTATTCAGATGAAGAAGAACGGCAAAAAAGTTGCCTTAGTTGGAGGACCGGCAATCATCCACAGCGGAGCATCAGACGCCGTTGCTGCTATGGTTCGCGAAGGATACATTGACCTCCTCTTTGCAGGAAATGCTTTGGCAGTTCATGACTTAGAGCACAACATCTTTGGAACATCCCTTGGTATGAACCTCAAATCCGGCGAGCTCGTCACAGGAGGGCATCGTCACCACCTCTACACAATCAACAAAATCATGGAGGCAGGTTCAATCTATGCCGCAGTTCAGTCAGGCCTGGTCACCAGGGGCATCATGTATGAGTGTATCAAAAACGACACACCGTTTGTCCTGGCAGGTTCAATCAGAGATGACGGGCCGCTTCCAGATGTCATCCAGAACACCATTCAGGCACAGGATGAGATGAGAAAATACATCGTTGATCCTGACCTTGGAATGATGCTCATGGTAGCAACGCTTCTCCACTCGATTGCTGTCGGAAACCTTCTGCCGTCTCATGTCAAGACCATCTGTGTCGACATCAACCCTGCATCAGTTACCAAACTCATGGACAGAGGAACCTCGCAGGCCATCGGTATGGTAAGCGATGCAGGAATCTTCCTGCCAAGCCTTTTAGAAGCACTCCACGAGTTAGAAAAGGAGGAGTGATGCTTTACAAACCCTTCAAAGACCTAAGCCTTTCAGCTCTCGGATTTGGAGCGATGAGACTTCCAGTCTTAAACGGAAACGAAGCTGAGATTGATGAGGAAGAAACTGCCCGCATGGTTGATTATGCCATGAGGGCAGGCATCAACTATTTTGATACCGCATGGGGTTACCACAGCGAAAACTCCGAGACGGTGATGGGAAAAATCCTGAAAAACTATCCTAGAGACAGCTTCTATCTTGCAACAAAGTTTCCGGGATATGATATCAAAAACCTAAGCCGCATGGAGGAGATTTTCTCTCGCCAGATGGAAAAACTCCAGACAGACTACTTTGACTTCTATCTCGTCCACAACGTCTGCGAGGTAAACATCGAGTACTACCTAAAGCCTGACCTCGTGGACTTCCTGCTGAAGAAAAAAGCTGAGGGAAAAATCCGGCATCTCGGATTCTCCATCCACGGAGACATCAACATCATGAAAAGCTTCCTTGAAGCATTCGGAGATGTTATGGAGTTTGGTCAGATTCAGCTCAACTGGTTCGACTGGAGTTTCCAGGATGCAAAGGCAAAGGTTGAACTCCTTCGAGAGTACAACATCCCATTCCTTGTAATGGAACCTCTCCGCGGTGGAAAACTTGCATCACTGCCTGCCGAAGCTGAAAGCAGGCTTCGCGAACTTAGAGCAGACGAAACAATTCCTGCATGGTCATTCCGCTACCTTCAGGGATTCGAGGAGGCAGTGGTCATCCTCTCCGGAATGTCTGATATGTCGCAGTTAGATGCAAACTGCAAGACCTTCGAAACCTTTGCTCCGACAAGTGAGAGCGAAAACACTGTCCTTTACGAAATTGCTGACAGCCTCAGGACAGGTGTTCCATGCACTGCATGCAGATACTGTACAAAGTCATGTCCTGCAAAACTCGACATCCCGCGTCTTCTCTATCTATATAATGAGTTCACTTTCACCGACGGCGGCTTCCTCGCAAAGCTTGCCTTATCCGCTGTAGATAAAGATAAACAGCCGTCAGCCTGCATTGGATGCAGACGCTGTATTGATTTATGCCCGCAGATGATTTCCATCCCCGAAGTCCTCAAAGAGTTTGCAGAAAAAGTCGCAGAGTAATCATGACCAAAACTGATAGTCAGAAAAAGAAAAACGTAGCCCGTCTTTCTATCTGCTCGAATGCATTTCTGACGGTCTCAAAGATAGTAACAGGTATTTTTACCGGCTCGGTCAGTATCATCTCTGAAGGAATTCACTCCGGAATGGACCTGCTTGCATCCTTTATCGCATACTTTTCGGTGAAGAAATCAGCAATCCCGCCGGACGAAGATCATGCGTTCGGACACGGAAAGTATGAGGACGCATCAGGTCTCATTGAGGCACTCTTAATCGTTCTTGCCGCGGGTATCATCATCTGGGAAGCAATCTCCAAACTGATTCGCGGAGGAGAAGAGGTATCAGTTGACCTCCTCTACATCGGCATGATTGTGATGGGCTTTTCAGCACTCATGAACTTCATCGTCTCACAGAATCTGATGAGAGTTGCAAAAGAGACGGACTCAATCGCTCTTGAATCTGATGCATGGCATCTTAGAACCGATGTACTGACATCAGCCGGAGTATTCGCAGGACTTCTCATCATTCAGATTACACACCTCACATGGATTGATTCAGTAATCGCTGTGGTTGTCGCATTCTTTATTCTGAAAGAGGCATACTCTCTTATCCGCCGTTCATTTGGAAACCTGATGGACGAAAGTCTAAGTACAGATGATATTTCAAAAATCGATGAGATTATCTCACGCCATGAAGCAGAGTACACTAACTATCACGGCCTAAAGACAAGAAAATCAGGACCAGATAAGTTCATTGAGTTCCACTTAATGATGCCGCACAAAACATCTCTGACAGATGCACACGATTTGGTTGCGCACATAAGAGATGAGATTGAGTCAGAGATTCCAAGAATCGTAATCAACGTACATTTAGACCCGTGTGACGGACGATGCGGAAAAGATGAGTGCACGTTTGTGTGTAAACTCAGAGAATAATTCCAAACATGAAAATCCCTGCGGCTAACACAAGCCGCAGGACATCTGCTTTTTCTGTGTAAAACACAGGCTTGCACGTCCCGCCTTTTACATATCCGCGTCTTGCAAGAAGTTTTGATGAGAGTTTCATCCGCCGAATAGACAAAGTTAGAACTCCGAATGCAAGAGGCAGAATTGTACGAGGCCCTAATCTCTTATTTTTCTGTGACAAAGCGGCACGATATCCTTTCGCATCCTGGAATACAAGAGATATCTGCATCATGAAAATCTCACAAGCAAGACCTAAATCAAAGCCTATACGGTTTCCAAAGAGCCAGACAAACAGGTTTTGAAAATCTCCCGGTACACAGTTTCTTCCAAACCAGAACGCAAGAAGCAGAAGTACTGCAGTTTTTCCGCCGTAGATTAAGGCGGAAGCATCTGACGATATGAGGAGAATAAGAGTTGGAAATGCCGAGATAAGAACAGCAGCCAAAATTTCACGAGCCATCACACGTAAAGACTGCTTTGAAAAAATCAGCCACCAGATAAATCCAAAAACTGCAGTTTGAGGTACGAAAAAGACCGACACCGAAAGAATCAGGAGAGTAAGCACCCGAAGTCTTACATCCGACATAACTTGCCCTCCCTGATTTCCCAGAATACTGCATCAAGATTCGGCATCTCGTGAGTGAAAAGGATTGTAACTCCTAACCTTCCACGAAGAAGTTCTGTAAGTGTCTCTTTTGCATCCAAATCAAGAGACGAATACGGCTCATCAAGTATAAGGCAGTCTGTATCCGAAGATAAAATGCATGATAGAAGAAGCCGTTTCAGTTCCCCTCTTGAAAGTGTGTACGGGTCGCGTGTGAGATCATGCTTTCCAAAAGCTGTAAACGCAGGCTCATCACCTGTGACATTCCAGGAAGCAATCTCTTTTCCAACTGTGTCTTAAGTCAGGTGATACTCAATTTCCTGGAAGAGAAGAATCCTGCGGCGTCCTGAAAACCCGGCGTCTTCAGCGAGACGTCTTGCAAGAGTTGATTTGCCGGAACCAACACGCCCACGTATGATATGGATTCCTTCATCAAAGGTTATGCCGTCTTGGGAAATCACAAAACCACCTCGAAACCTTCTACAAATTTCCTGTGCGATGCCCAGATGATATGCGGGATTTCCATCTTCAAAAGAGCATCAGAAAGCTCGCACGCTGTCTGTTCATCCAGATGAGAGTCGGGTTCATCAAGCACAATGAGTTTTGGATGACCTGCTGCCGCAGAGGCGGCGGCTGTTAGAACCTTTTCTCCTCCGGATAATGTTCTGCAGTCTCTTTTGAGAAGATGTGAGATTCCAAATATTTCAGCAGTCTCTTCTGTTTCATGAAGTATGTCAGCATCAGGCAGACCACTGAAGCGAAGAGCGGATGATATCTCATCAGACACCTTTGCAAAGATAAGGCTTCTGGACGGAAATTCGCTAACGTATCCTGCATGAATCTCTCTAGGAGTTTTTCCATCTATCAGGATACTTCCAGCATCAGTCAGAAGAAGACCTGCCGCGAGTTCAAGAAGAGTTGTTTTTCCAGCACCATTTCTACCGCGTATAAATGTCAGACCTTCCGGTATGACAAGAGACTCGATTCTTAGATTTCGACACTTAAGATTTTCAATCTCAATCATGCAGAATCCCCGAAAGTCTTTTTGATGCGGCAACAGCGGCCGCTCCTTTGATTATATCACCAGGAATATAAGGCAAAACACACGCAACAAATGCCGCAGGAAGTGATGCATCTGTTGTTATCATGAACCAGAGCATTCCGCAGATATCAGTGATTAGGATTGCAGAGATAACTGCTGTAACATCCATATTTTTTCCGAAAAGAAAACCTGCGGCAAGTACAGCAGGAATAAATCCTAAGATAAATCCTCCCGTTGGACCGAATAAAACTCCAACTCCTGCCGCTCCGTTATGGAAAACAGGAAGTCCTATGAGACCCGCTGTTACATAGAGAGACACTGGAAGTACAGCACGCTCTTTCATGAAGGCTGCTGCAAGAATTACAAACAGTGTCTGTAAAGTGATAGGAACTGCAAAAAGCGGGATGGAAAGCCATCCGCCAACAGTAATCAGTGCTGCAAATACAGCAGTACTGATTATGGTTTCCGCACGCTTTTCATCCCCATACATTGCTTTAAGTATATTGTCTGCATCCTATTTATTCAGAAGAGGGAGAGTATCAGCTCGAATACTCCTATCATGTGAAGAGAGATACCTATCATCAAAACGGCAAAGAATCTTCTAAGCCAGACATCAGACACACGAAGTCTCGCTGAAACTGCGGCGGCCGGAACTGCAGTTAATACCAGAATCACCCACATGAGCAGGTTGAAGTATCCGTTTAAGAGATATGAACCGATTCCGCCAAGAGTGATGAACACGATTGCCGCAGAAGATGTTGCGGCTGCTTTTTTCATCGGAAATTTTCCAAGCATTGTCATCAAAGGAACTAGAATAGTTCCGCCGCCAACACCAAGAAGCCCGGAGAAGAATCCGGCAACGCTTCCGATTCCAACAGCAAGCGGAGCCTTCATGCGCGAGCCTTCTCCGCACGGGAGTTGGGTTACAAGTCTTATGGCTCCGACAATCAGAATTAATGCGAAGAGAAATGTCAGCAGTTTTACAGGGAGAAGTGTTGCAACATTTCCACCAATAAATCCTGTAAGAATTCCTGCAACACCCATAATCAGTGCGTCACGCCATACAACATTTCCCTGCTTTGTGTGGGACAAAGCTCCGGTTAAAACAGTAGGCAGAGCCGCGGCAAGACTTGTGCCGAATGCTGTAAGAAGAGCAATATCCTCAGGCACTCCTGATGCCTGAAGTACGAAAAACATCGCAGGTGCAAAGATAAAACCGCCGCCTACTCCAAGCAGTCCGGACATGAATCCGGCAAAAAGTCCAATGACGATTAAAAAAAGAATGAAGATGATTTCCATTACGGGATAATCTCACAGCCGTTGTATCTTGTGTGTGCAAAGCTTTCAAGAGACAGCACACCGGAATCAATCAGCGCTTTGATTTTCGGAAGTACTGCCTCGAGAGATGCTTTGAAGTTTCGAACCGTATCACAGACAAGCGAGTACTCTTCACCCCATGGGCGGACAATGTTCGAGTAGAGACAGCGTCCACCGCAGAAGTCGTAGATATCACACGAAAGACATGGTTCCTGAATTGGAATCTCACGAAGTGCTTTCGGGTCTGCTGAGCTGATGTGTCCTGAGTAGTAATCAGCCATACCGACCATAATCGGGCACGGTGCGATGAATCCGTTGGTCATGATGCTGTAGTTCACATATCCGGAACCGCAGCGTAGTTTAGTCTTCTGACCGGTTAAGAGATCCACTGTTGTTGAAAGGAACGGATACCATTTTGGAACAGTTCCTGATTCCATACGGGAGAGCCATTCTTCTGCAAGACGGCGGATGCCTGCATTGTATCCGTTCTTCCACTCGGCAAAGCGTCTGCGTGATAAATCTCCGGTGAAATCCGCATCCATCTGCCAGTGAATCGAGCTGAAAAGACCAGTGTCTGCAAGGTGAGTGACAGCAGAGAAGATTTCGGTATCCTCAGCAATCGTCATGCGGGCAATGAGCTCACCGGCAAATCCGTCCTCGCGGATTTTGCGGGCGGCATTTGTGACTGTTTCATAAATGCCGTCTCCGCGGTGGCCGTTGGTCAATTCTGCATCTCCGTCGATTGAGATGAGAATTGTCTCTAAGCGGTTGATGTACTCAGCCCCTAGCTCCAGGAGTTTTGTTCCGTTGGTCTGAAGCATGAAGCGATTAACTGGTGCTTCATCCATGACCTGACGGACAAACGGAATATTCAGGAGCGGCTCCCCTCCAATAAAGGTCAGAACTGCATCTTCATCTTGTGCGAGGAAAGTGTAGAGTTCTGATTTTCCGCATGAGAAGTTCTCTGTGATGGTATCATCGATGGTTCCGGGAGAGCCCATAGGCTCATCCTCTTCATCGAACATCTTAGCCCGGCAGTACGAACAGCAAAGATTGCAGTCGTCTGTAACCATCAGGTGGTAGAACATATTTACAGGATGGTAAGGCCGTTGGTCTCGGCGATTTCGAGATATGTGTCTGCTACGTACTCAGCCTGCTTTCTGGTCATACCGTAGGTGTTAATCTTCCAGACCTTGGTTGCCCCCGGAATAATTCCGGTGATGCCATTCTTGGATAATGCAGACGAGAGGAAGAATCCACGCTTCTTGTGGGTCTGTGCAACCTTGTCGAATGAACCGGTTGTATCTAAGCGGGTTAAGGTGTGCTGTCTTGGATACTCGGAGAGAATCTTGGTTCCTTCTATGGAGGCAAGAGCGTCGATTACAATTCTGCTGTTTGCAAGTTCCTCATCGAAGTGGTTGACTCTTTCCTTAACAGTCGGGAAGGATGCAAGCATTCCAACAATCGGAGCTCCCATTAAGGAGCATCCAAGGATTCCAACCTCTTTGATACCGAATCTGCGTCCTGTTAAGTCTCCTTCCATCTGTGTTGTGCGGAAGACTTCGTCTGCTCTCTCTTCAGTTGCGGCAAGAATTCCGGATGGAGCAGGGGCTGCCATACTCTTGTGACCTGAGCCGATGATGAAATCAACGCCTAAGTCTTTTCCGTTGACAGGCATGATTCCAACAGTGTAGACACCATTGTAGAGAACAGGGATATCGTACTGGTGTGCAACTTTGGCAATGCCTTTTACGTCATGCATGTTTCCGTACTGATAGTCAACATGGTCGATGTAGAGAAGCTTTGGAGGTCTTCCGAACTCGGTGATTACATCCTCGATTCTTTCTGCGGCTGCTTCTGCTGTTATGTGGTTGTCCTCGGTTTTTGGAATCTCACGGACAATACCCTGCTGAATCTCAACGGAGAGATACGAAGTATAGTGTGCAAGAGCTCCGATTAATACCGGATCACCTTTTTCCACATAGGTTCCAGCGACCTGCTGGAATCCACGGCGGGCTCCAGGAACAGTTCTTGCCTGAGCCATTCCAAGCCACTCTGCGACATCTACATGGAAGTCATTTAACGGCGGCTGTTCGATGTAGTCGAGTCTGAATGGTTTTTTACATGCATCACAGACAGAGTAACCGTCGCCCCATGAAATCATGGCCTTCATGGCTTCAGGAGTTAAGCGTCCGCCAACCTGAATTGGGTCGAGGTTGATTGCGGTTTCATCACGCATTCTGGCATCAACATTGCATGCTCCGCACTTCATAAGAGTTCCTCCCGAAGAATTGCAATCTGTTTTTCTACAGATGCGAGAGCCTTTTCAGCTTTCTTTTTCTGGTCGTCGTCTAGTTCATGCTGCGGTGCAGTTATTCTGAGTATTGAACGGATATCTGTTAGGGCAAAGAGACCCTGAAATACCGCGTCTGCGGCGCGCTGAGACATACCTTATATGTCTACTGCAAAAAAGAAGAAGGTGTTGGTTAGTATATACTGAGATTATAAAATAATCTCAATATCGAGCTGTTCTGCAAGCTCTTTGTATCTGTTTCTGATAGTAACTTCAGTAACTCCTGCAACATCTGCTACTTCACGCTGGGTTCTGCGCTCGCCGGAAAGAATTGAAGAGATGTAGATAGCAGCAGCGGCAACACCGGTCGGACCTCTTCCGGAGGTCAGTTCGCGTTCTCCTGCCTGCTTTAAAATCTCAATTGCGCGGGACTGAACTTCTCCTTTAAGACCAAGACCGGAACAGAATCTTGGAACATAGTCTCCAGGAGAGGTCGGCAGAAGCTTTAATCCAAGCTCACGGGAGATGAAACGGTAGGTTCTTCCAATCTCTTTTCTTGTAACACGAGATACTTCTGCAATCTCATCAAGGGTTCTTGGAACATTGCACTGACGGCATGCTGCATAGAGTGCGGCCGCTGCCACACCTTCAATACTTCTTCCGCGAATGAGGTTCTTGTCAACAGCATCACGGTAGACTACTGCTGCGGTCTCACGAACGTTTCTTGGAAGACCAAGTGCAGATGCCATACGATCAAGTTCAGAGAGTGCGAATGCGAGGTTTCTTTCCGTTGCATTGGATACTCTGATACGGCGCTGCCACTTTCTTAAACGGTAGAGCTGAGCACGGTTCTTGGAGGAGATTGCACGACCGTAGGAGTCACGGTTTCTCCAGTCAATCATAGTTGACAGACCCTTATCGTGGATGGTAAAGGTCATCGGAGCTCCGACACGGGAACGCTTCATGCGCTGATCGTGATCGAATGCACGCCACTCCGGTCCTCTGTCGATGAAGTCATCATCAAGCACAAGACCGCAGTTCTGACAGACAAGCTCTGCACGCTCGTAGTCGTGAACAAGCTGTTTGCTGCCGCACTCCGGACATACAGTAACAGCAGTGTTCTCTCCTGCCGGCTTTTCCTTCTCTTTTGGAGCCAGAGCGATGCCCTGGCGCTCCTTCATCTTTTCCCTCTGCTGCTTTAACTGTCTCAGTTTTTCAATTTCTGTCATGCTTCTTCAAATTCCTTTTCGGAAACGGAGACTGTTTCCGATTGCTGTTCTGCTGGCGGCGGAAATTCTTCTTTCTCGGTTCAGGCTTGGATTCAGGAATTGCATATAGAACCGTGCCTGGTAAAACCTCTAATCCGTCTTCACCACACAGAACAGTGACATACGGCTTTGCGACACTGCCGTAGAGGTCAACAATTTTACCAACAAGGCAGTCTGTCTCGTCTGCAACGCTGATATACAGCGGTGGAAGCTGACCCGCGTCACACTCAGTGATGAGAAGACGCTTTCCGCGTTTGGCCACAACTTTCCCTGCAATCTTCGCCATACCAAACCTCAGTTGGAACAATCAATGTAAGTCGTTCTGCAGAACGCTGCGATTCGATTCAAATCGCAGAATATATATGCATATATTTATAATGTTGATGTTCTATAAAAACATTCCCCAGAACGATAAAATAGAATTAGTGGTTTAAGATGTCTTCTGCTGTGAGAGACAGAACCGATTTTGCTTCATCCTCCGTCATACCTGCGCCCCTTGCAACAATATAGCGCGTATCTTCCGAGATGATATCATCCGGAGAGTGGATATCAGACTGTATTACAAAGGATGCCCCCGCGCGCTTTCCAAGAGATAACACATGCCCGTTTGTTCTGTTGTGCCCTCCGCGTGATGTGAGCTCAAGATATACATTATTCTTTGCCGCAAGCTTTGCCTCTTCATCAGTGATGAGACCAGGGTGAGCCAGGATATCCACTGCATCAGATGAGAGGGCGGCAAAGTTTGTTCCATCTGCAACAGGCTCTGCAGTAGTCTCGCCATGCACAATTACGACATCTGCGCCAAGAGATTTTGCAAGATTTGCGAGCTCATCAATCTCCTCCGGCGGGACATGCGTTAACTCAACACCAGTATAGAGCGAGATCCCATAGAGTTCTGCAGAACGCTTTACACGCTTCTGAGCTGCAATGAGTTCTTCGATATTTGAGAAGTCCGCATGATCAGCGATTCCCATCTCGGTGTATCCGGCGTATGCCATTCGACGTATGAGTTCGGATGGAATTAATTCTCCGTCAGAGTAGGTTGTGTGACAGTGGAAGTCGTACATATTTTAGAGTTTGGATGCGATTGTGTGAAGGAGTTCTTCTTTTGAGCCTGCATAGTCAACAACAAGTCTGCCTTCTTTTGCAAACCAGCGGGCAGGATGTGATGCAGATGCGTCTTCCTCAGCAACAGAAAGTCCGGCAGCTTTTGCTGCGCGGGATATGCGGGAGAGATTCGGCTGAGTAACCGCTTCACTCTTGGAAACTCTGCGCCATTCCTTTCTGGTTAAAGAAGAATCAAAGTAACATGGATATACAGTGCGGAGTGCCATAATTTAATAGTAGTTTCGTTTGAAAGAAAATAAGTCTGCTGTCGTGTTACGGCAGAATAACTTTGGTAATACTATTTTTCGATTTGGTATGAGTATCTATAAACCCTTTTATGACCAATATATTCTCATGCACCACATCGATGTTTCTATGGAAGCCGAAATATACGGAGCAAATAACCGCCTCGCAGAGCACAACGCAGAGCACTTCAAAGAGCATGGTGTCCGCGCATTTGATCTTCTCGGCGCGATTGGCTCCGGCAAGACATCCTTAATTGAGCAGCTTGTCCCTGAACTGCAGAAGAGAGGTCTTGTTACTGCAGCAATCGCCGGAGATGTTTACGGTGATGATGACTTCCAGAGAATTGTCAAGACAGGAATTCAGGCATACAACGCAAACACCGGAAAGGAGTGCCACTTAGACGCGCATCTCGTCCACCATGCACTCGACCACATGAATTTAGACGGTGTAAATGTCGTTTTCATCGAAAATGTCGGTAATATGGTCTGCCCGACTGACTTCAAGCTTGGAGCAGAGAAGCGCATTGTAGTTATCTCCACAACCGAGGGAGACGATGTCGTAAACAAGCACCCGATGATGTTTAGAGACTGCAACATCGCTGTAATCAACAAGGTTGATTTAGCAGAAGCAGTCGGATGCAACATCGAAAGAATGATTGCAGACATTAAACGCTATAATCCGGAAATGATTATTATAAAGACCGTGCTCAAGAAGGGCGAAGGCGTTTCTGAAGTTGCAGATGCAATTCTGGCCTGAGGTTTAATATACCTTAACAACTAATATGTAAAGGACTCTTTGAAAGACTGATGCGATGAGGCAACTCATTATCGTTAATCAGAGATATTAAAATTTAGGAGATATTCAAAATGCTTTGGCAGGGAAAATCCACCCGTAAATCCACCGGAGGCCGCTACCACGCAGCCCGCGGAAAGAGAAGAACCGAAATCGGAAGACCAGCAGCAGACACCGTCCTTGGAGAGAACAAGGTCAAGACCATCCGCACCACCGGCGGTAACACCAAGGTCCGCGCACTCCGCTGTGAGTTCGCAAACGTCAGCGACACCAAGACCGGAAAGGTCCAGAAGGTCAAGATTCTCTCCGTTGCAGAGAACGCAGCAAACCCGAACTACGTCCGCCGTAACCTTATGACCAAGGGTGCAGTCATTTCAACCGACCTCGGAAAGGCACGCATCGTCAGCAGACCAGGTCAGGATGGCGTTATCAACGCAGTTCTGATCGAATAAATATAATTTTTTTCTACCCTTTACTGTAAGATTCATTTACGCAGGCGTCAAATACTATTCATGCGCCGCGTCTCTTATCAGTTCCCGAAAATTTTCGACTGTTCTATTTCAGTTCCACTTCCATTTACCATGTGTCTTGAGAAGATGACAGCATTATCTATGCGGCAGGATAATTTCAGAACAGAGAAGGGAGCAGTGAAGCGCGAGATTACTTTGCAGATTGCATACAACAGATTGGACTTTGAACCAATCTCAAGACAAAGCCTTGCAGGCGTAAGCGATGAGGCAGATTTTCTGATGAGCATTTCAGATACAGTGCTCAAATCAGACGGACACAGACCTGAACCCGCACAGAAGTTCATGGTAAAAGCACTTGACAGAGGAAATGCAACAGAGATTTTTGTTGCGCACACTGCAAACCCACAGGTAATATCATCACAAACTGCGGCTGAATATATTTACCAGGTGATGACATAATGGGAGACTTAGAGATTACTTTAGCAGCGCCGTTCATTCACATGCGCTCTTCTTCGCTTTCGCAGATGAAACTTGTGTTCTACTACACACAGGACAAGAGATGGATGGGGCTTGACGATGCAAAGAAGCTGATAACAATCGGCCTCACCGAAGGAATTCTAACAAAGGACGAGCACGGAGAGTTTGTGCTGACCGAATCTCTGCGCGATGAAAAAGTTCCGCTCGGCTTCCGTCCAACTGATGAAATTTTTTCCGCGCATTTACCAGAGAAAAAAGATGTCTTAGACACTCTCCTTGCAGAAGTATCTGCAAAATCAGGCCTTGAGACGAAGCAGCTCGTTTCAGAATTAAGCGATATTAGAGCGCATTTTGACAATCTGATTGGAGATTATGCAGCAATCACCCTTCTTGTAAAGAAGTACGGAGTAGATGTCACACCACACAGAGCAGAACTCTTAGCCATGATTGAGTCCTGAGAAAATAACAAACTATAAATACTCATGAATCATATGTATTAAAGCACACAGGCACAGTGCCTAAGTAGCAAGGACTCGTGGTCTAGCAGGCTATGACGTCGCCTTGACATGGCGGAGGTCCTGAGTTCGAATCTCAGCGGGTCCACTCCTTTTTCTGATTTTCTCAATTCAATTAAAAAGTATCATGAACGTTCCAAACAATAAACGCAGACAAAATACCCTTCTCAAAATACATACTGCATTTATTGACCTCTTAGAAACCCATGAACTTGATGAGATTAACGTAACTGATATCTGCAGCATAGCAGGAATCAACCGGACAACCTTCTACATGAACTTCCGTGACCTGCAGGATTTAGCAACTGCAGAGATGAACCGGCTGGAAGCAGAAAATCTCGCCATCTTCGGCAATGAGAATCTGAGTAGAAGTAATTCCGGTTCGGTTCTGCTGTCTCTTTTTACGCACATCCGGGAAAATCAGCCGCAGTATAAAACCTACTTCAAACTTGGACGCGACGGCCTCTTCCCAATCCCGGAGGCTGCCGTTGCCGAAGCAAGCAAATATCATAATGATACCTATGGAAAATACCACCAGGAATTTTTCCGACATGGATTAAGTGCTATAATCAAGCTCTGGGTAAACGGCGGCTGTAAGGAGACGCCGGAAGAGATGCTCAGCATTCTCTACGCCGAGTATCAGGAAAATATCATTGCGAAAGATGCCTGAGCATCCGCGTTGTCCTGAGAATCATATACAGTGCCATTACAATAATTACGATGCTGATTCCAGCCCCCGTTGCCGCGATGAAAATATTCTGCGTAGAAAGCGACATATCTCCGCCGAACTGAGAAAGCATTGCTGTTTCCAAAATCAGCAGAGACACAAGAGATGCAGTCAGGCTGATCATCCGGGATACGGACAACACCGGACTATTATATTTTCTGAATCTGATAAGTCCGGTAAGCGACACGGCAAGGGCTGAGAATGTGTAGAGTGCAGCAACGTAAATGAGTACTCCCATATCACCGAACTCATGCGGACGGTACAGCATCATCAGCACCAGTGCAGATAGCACCAGATTTACGGTCAGGAGAATGCCGGAGCAGAATCGCGCCCGTTTTAATTCGCGAAGAGGATTCTCTCTCTTCCGTTTCCCGAAAAGATTCTGGAACAACAGGATTCTAAGGCAGGAGAGAAACGCATAATATCCGGCAAAAACCGCGAACCAGTTTGTCGAAAAGAAAACGGCAAGCAGAATATTTACTCCGGCATACAGCACATCAAGTGCCAGCGAGCAGGCGAGATTAATCTGTGTTTTGAATACCGCATCAGTTACATACTGTCTGGTGTAGGTATTCCCGTACACAATCTCTCTTGTACGGGAATGCCAGCGCGGGAAATTCTTTCCAACCGCAATGGAGAGTATAAGAAGCGTATAGAACGAAAGCGTATAGACTGCATATGCCGCAGGAGATGATTCTATCCCACGGGAGAATATCTGGAAAAGAGCCATAGCACACCCTGCGGTTAACACGCAGATAAGCCACAGCGGCGGGAAGAGGAGTTTAATCCAGGTAATCTGTCTTGTGCTCATGTGTTCTTTTCTGGAAATAAGATGTTTGAAATATGTATTTCCTCAGAGAAATACTCTCCTTAAAAGAGAAAAGTTCTCATGCCCCGCAGCAAAGCAACAGGCTCTGTCATGCAGACTTGGAGGATGGGCACGACAGAGTGATTTCCTGCATTTGCCGGAGGCAGAAACGAGTTTATTCAAGCTTTCCACAGAACGGAATTAAGCAGAGAAGTACGGCGATTCCTGTGACTGCCGCGACAATTCCCCAGATGAAGTATCCGGTAAACACCATGCAGAGGCATAATCCAAGACCGAACAGGAGAGTGCCGACGATTCCAATCAGGATTGCAAAGACGGTTTTTGCATTCAGTGCGACAACAGCGGATTTACCCTGCATCTTGCGTCTTACAACCAGCATCACGAGAAGAACAAGAATGCCGATGATGCCGAGTACAATTCCTGCGGTTGGTGCTTTAAACTCCGGGACAAGACAGCAGGACATTCCAAATCCGAAGAGCAGAATACCGATGATGCCAAGCAGGAGAGAGACAAAGTTCAGTTTTTTCATCTGCGTCCCCTCCGCACAAAGTCCCTCGGCTCTAAAATCCGCTTTCTGGCATCTTCAATGCTCTCGCCGTATCCGCAGACAAAGTTCTTCAGAAATGCGTCTTCAATCTTCTTGTAACCGTAAACGGCTCCATTCTCAATTTTTTTGTATCCAGAGACAACACCGTTTTCGATGGCAAAATAGCCACCCACAACAGCATCTCGGATTTTATCGTTCTGTTTTTTCAGTGAAATCATATTGTCACCAACATTAATTAAACACATGTTGAGTTTTTGAATATAATATCTTTTTGGAGAAAAGTAACAATCCTGCAAAAAACCAACATGTGTTGTAATTAAAATACGGGAAACGCGGTTGGCGCGCGAAAAAAAATTATGCAGAGAGAATCTCTGCTGCTGCCTCGAGACCGTCTCCCTCCAGCTTGAATCCTGCTTTCTTGAAAGCAAGCTGAATTGTTGCAACAGTTGCGAGGATTTCCGGAGTGTCGATGATACCCATGTTTCCAACGCGGAAAATCTTGCCCTTGAATCTGTCCTGACCACCTGCGAACTCGATTCCCATCTTCTTACAGAATCCGCGAATCTGAGAGTCCTCAATTCCTTCAGGATAGAAGAAACCAGTTACAGTGTTGGATGCAGAGTGGAGTGCATCAACCTGCGAGACTGGTGCAAGACCCCAGACTTTTCCGGCCTCACGGACTGCTGCGGAAAGTTTTCTGTGGCGTGCGATTCTGTTCTCGATTCCTTCCTCTTCGATTAAGCGGCATGCCTCACGCATGGCCATAAAGAGCGGGACTGCCGGAGTGGTTGGAGTTTCCTTCGGAGATGCATCTGCAGACTTCTTTGCCTTCTTTAAATCAAGATAGAACGGTCTGTTCTCGGAAAGTCTTTCCCATGCCTTCTCGGAAACAGAAACTGCGGCAAGACCTGCCGGGGCTGCAAGACACTTCTGACTGCCGACAATTGCAATATCAACACCCCACTCATCAGCCTTTACAATATCCCCTCCGATAGAGGTGATACCATCAAGGATGAAAAGTGCATCGTGTTTTTTACAGAGCTTTCCAACCTCTTCTGCAGGGTTTAAGATTGCAGCGGATGTCTCGTTGTGGACAAGAGTTACAACCTCAGCACCGTTCTCGAGAGACTCTGCGAGTGCTTCAAGGTTTAATGCGTGACCCCACTCGGACTCAATCATGGTAGTCTCACCGTAAATCTGGGAGATTAAACCAAGACGCTCACCGAACTTACCGTTGACTAAAGATGCAACCTTCTTGCCCTTTGCAAAAGAGCCGATGGCAGCCTCCTGACCTGCAGTTCCGGAGCCTGAGAGAACAAGAATCTCATTCTTGGTTCCAAAGACCGGCTGTAAGATACGGACAATATCGGAGTAGCAGTCTCCAAGCTGCTTGCTTCTGTGGTTGATTGCCTGATTCAGCATTGCGCCGCGAACAGATTCTGCCATCGGGACAGGTCCGGGCATCATGAGAAGTGTCTGATTATACATATGACTAGTCGTTTACATATATGTGAACCAACATAATTATAGTCATTCATATGACCGAAGTTGCAGTTATCGCCGGATCCGCATCTGATCAGGCCATCATCGACAAGGCAGTATCAGCTCTTGAATCGTACAAGATTTCCTACGAAGTAAAAATCCTCTCCGCACACCGCGATGCAGAAGCACTCGACGAGTACGTAAAGGCATCCGATGCAGAGATTTTCATCTGCATTGCAGGAATGTCTGCAGCACTTCCAGGCGTTGTTGCCGCAAGAACCAAGAAGCCGGTTATCGGAGTTCCGGTTTCCGGAAAGATTGCAGGAGGTCTTGATGCACTTCTTTCCATCGCACAGATGCCGAAAGGAGTTCCTGTAGCATGCATGGCTGTTGACGGCGGAGAAAATGCCGGACACTTTGCAGCACGCATCTTAGGCAAAAACTAACACCTATTTTTTATGACAGAAAATTCCGCATCAGATGATGCCTACTGGTTTTCCTTAGGGGAAGCCGAGCGCGACCGCGGGCAGTTCCGACAGGCGGAGCTCTGCTTCCAGAAGGCCCTCGAGTTGAATCCCTACAAAGCAGTCTACTATGCAGAATTGGGTCTTGCCAAATCAGAGCAGGACAAATCAGACGAGGCAATCCCGTGTATGAGACGTGCTGCAGAACTTGACCCGTTATGTGCTGCAATCTGGTGTGGAAAAGGTGTAGTCCACTTCCGTGCAGGAGATACGGAGGGAGCAATTTCAGCATTCGACAGAGCAGTTCGCTTAAACGCAGATGCAGCAGACTACTGGATGAACTTAGGGCTTGCATATGCAGCAGTCGAAGACTACAAAAAAGCACTCTCAGCATTCGAAAGGGGCATTGAAATCACTCCTTGTGATGCGGATTTCTGGGCAAGAAAAGGCAGACTGCTCATGGTAATGGAGCAGGAAGAAAGAGCCGCCCACTGCTTTAAAAACACAGAGATGTTCTCCTCCTGATATCAGAGAGCAAAACACACCATCACCTATTTTTACAACCTATGTCCAAGCAGGACGCAGGCTATTTATTCACTCAGAGACAATATACATGTGAGATTATGGACGAAACACCAAATATTCTCTGGCTTACTGAAATCCGCAATACTGACATTCCGTCTGTCGGCGGAAAAGGCGCATCCTTAGGCGAGATGACTCACGTTGGTCTGCCGGTCCCGCAGGCATTCGTTGTCACAGCACAGGCATTCCGCCGCTTCCTCCAGTTAACCAATTTAGAAGAATCAATCTTCTCCATCCTTGAGGCAATCGATGTCGATGACAACGATGTCTTAAACGCAACTTCCGACAAGGTCAAGGCAATGGTTGAAACCGCAGACATGCCGGAAGTCATCAGAAAGGAGATTGTTGAGGCATACAAGAAGATGGGTGGCGACATTGTTGTTGCAGTCCGTTCCTCTGCAACCGCAGAAGACTTACCGGATGCATCCTTTGCAGGACAGCAGGACACCTACTTAAACATCTTAGGCGAAGAGGATGTCATCGATGCAGTTCAGCGCTGCTGGGCTTCCTTATACACTGCCCGTGCAATCTACTACCGCGCAAAGAACGGATTCGACGACCGCTCCGTCAACATTGCAGTTGTTGTTCAGCAGCTCGTCTTCTCCGAGAAGGCAGGAGTTATGTTCTCTTCCCACCCGGTTTCCGGAGCAAAGACTGTCATCATCGAAGGATCCTGGGGACTTGGAGAGGCAATCGTTTCCGGAACTGTTTCCCCGGACAACTATGTCTATGACCGCCAGACCCGCAAGGTTGTAAACAAGACTGTTGCAATCAAGTCCGTTGAGATTATCCCGGACGGAAACAAGGGAACCAAGGTTTCCGAAGTTCCTGCAGACCGCCAGACTGCACAGGTCTTAACTGACGAAGAAATTGCAGCACTCGCTGAGTTTGCTGTTAAGTCCGAAGAACACTACGAAAACCCGCAGGATATGGAGTGGGGAATGGTAGGAGACAAGATTTACATCTTACAGTCCAGACCGATTACCACTATCCAGAAAGGCAAGGGAGCAAGCTCTGCCTCTGCCTCAACCGATGCAAAGCACATCCTCCAGGGATACGGAGCATCTCCGGGTATTGCAACCGGTAAGGTTGTTATCGTAAACGATGCACGTGAGACCTCCAAGGTTCAGGAAGGAGACATTATGGTTTCCACCATGACCAACCCGGATATGGTTCCGGCAATGAAGAAGGTCGCAGGTATCATAACCGATGAAGGAGGAATGACCTGTCACGCAGCAATCGTTTCCCGTGAGCTTGGAACTCCGGCTGTTGTTGGAACCAAGCAGGCAACTGCACTCTTAAAGGAAGGACAGATTGTCACAATCGATGGAGAAAAGGGCCTCATCTACGATGGCGCAGTAACCGCCGCAAAGGAAGAGAAGGCAGTCCAGGTTGTCGCAGCCGCAGCAGCACCAATCATCACTGCAACCTCTGTGAAGGTCAATGCCTCAATGCCGGAAGCAGCAGCACGCGCTGCAGCAACTGGAGCAGACGGTGTTGGTCTCCTTCGTATTGAGCACTTAATCATCGGACTCAACAAGACCCCATCCTGGTACATCAAGAACAACAAGCAGGAAGAGTTCATCACCGAGCTCGAGAACGGTATCAAGAAAGTTCTTGACGAATTCCGCGGAAAGCCTGTCTGGGTTAGAACCATCGACTCCCCGACTGACGAGTTCTTAAACATGGAAGGCGGAGAAGATGAACCGCACGAGCACAACCCGATGCTTGGATTCCGCGGACTTCGCCGTGACCTCCGTCAGAAGGAGCAGTTCAGAATGCAGGCAGAAGCATTCAAGCGCCTCTGGGAAGCAGGATACGACAACATCGGTGTTATGTTCCCGTTAGTCCAGCACCCGCGTGAGTTCATCGCAGCAAAGGAAGCATTCCGCGAGTGGGGACTTCCGGTTGACCAGATGGATCTTGGTATCATGGTCGAGATTCCGGCATCTGCGGTTATCATCGACGAGTTCATCAAGGCAGGTATCAAGTTCTGTTCCTTTGGAACCAACGACTTAATCCAGTACACTTTAGCAGTCGACAGAAACAACGGTATCATTGGAGACATGTACGAACCGGAACACCCGGCTGTCATGAGACTCATTGCAAACTGTATCAAGCAGTGCCGCGAAGCAGATGTCGAATGTTCCATCTGCGGTCAGGCAGGATCTGATCCGAAGTTCGTAAAGTGGCTGGTCAAGCAGGGCATCACCAGTGTTTCGTCCAATATTGATGCAATTCCAAAGATCAGAGAAACTGTTGCAAAGACCGAGAAGCAGATGATTCTGTCTCTCGCCTTAAAGCAATAAGCCACCCCAATAATTTCTTTTTTTCAGTTTTGATAGCATAAGCTTTGGAGATGTAGATTCATCCCTGTATTATAATTCGAATAACAGAAAAGAAAAAAAAAAGATTATTGATTTATTCAACTACTGCCGGAACTTCTGCAGGCTCTTCTAATGCTTCGCCAGACTCATAGAGATTTGTCAGGAACTTTGCCTGGAAAATCATAATGAACGGCAGAGCAACAATTAAGAGCAGGATTCCGACAAATGGAACCATCATGAAGATGAGTTCTACTGCTCCGATGATAATCATGAACAAAATGATGTGACCTAAGTAGCGAAGCCATCCAATGTTTCCAACAATGGAGCAGATTTTCCCTAAGTGGAATGCAGCGCCGAATCTTCCTTCCTTTGCATAGCGAATACCTGCATTAATTGCAAGTACTGTACTGAAGATACAGAGGAAGATATTGATACAGCTGATGATAATGAGGTATCCTGTATTCCAGATTGGACCATACATTAAAAGTTCTGAGACAATGCTGTATGGTATAAAGTAGATGAACATTATGACAAAGTAAACGACACCCTGCCAGAACATTTTTCCAAGATTCTTGAAGTTCAGTTCTTCTTCACCGCGGTAGACACGGAGGATAAATCCGGACATGAAGAAAGATGCAATAAGCATAACCAAACTGCTTACAAGAATAACTGCAAGCATGCCCCCAATAAACAGACCTGAAAGAATTATGTCTGTACCGGCAGTATAAGACATCGTCTCAACCATACCAGGAGACACAGCAACAACTGCATCAGATGATGTCACAAAAGAAGCCCCGACCATATCTGTCGGAAGCGTCATTAAAATTCCAACAAGGAGTGCAATCATGGCAAAAACCATCGCGAAGGTTGAGCCATAGACAAGCATCGAGAGGATGATTAAGATAAACCATCCGGAGAATTTCTTGAACACACCATTTGCATAGGCAAATGATTTGTCAATATTATCACCAAATGAAATAGACATAAACCTATATATGCGGTTTATAACTTAAATAGTTTCTATCAAGGAAAAAAGATTAGTTAATCTCCTGACCGCGCAGGAGAACCTTGTGCTCTTCGATAACATGACCGACAGCCTTTGCACCCGGAATTAAGGAGATAAGTTTCTCTGCATTCTCTGGAGCTACGATGAAGGCAAAGCCCATACCCATGTTGAAGGTGCGGTAGAGCTCGTTTTCGGAAAGCTGACCTTTCTCTGCAATCCACTGGAGAATCTCCGGAACCTCAAGCGGATCCTCAATGGAGAAACCAAGGTCAGAGATACGCAGGAAGTTTAACAGACCTCCGCCGGTTACGTGACACATTCCGTGAACCTCAACCTGACGGCAGACATCTAAAACTTCAGAGTAGATGCGGGTTGGAGTTAAGAGTGCTTCACCAACAGTTCTGCCGGATGGAAGAACTGTTGCATATCCTCCGTTCTCTTCAGCAACCTTGCGGGCTAAAGTGTAACCGTTGGAGTGAACACCAGTACTTGGGACACCAACGATAACATCTCCGACAGCAACCTTCTCTCCGGTCACAACTGCATCGCGGTTCTGAACCCCAAGACAAGCACCTGCTAAGTCAAGACCATTGACCATTCCTTTAAGGGTTGCAGTCTCTCCGCCGACGATGTTTAAGTTTGCAAGACGTGCACCTTCGTTTAAACCGACACCAATCTGAACCATCTGTTCCTTGTTGATGCCTTCGGTTGCGATGTAGTCAACGAATGCAATCGGCTCAATGTTCATGACATACATGTCATTCACATTCATAGCCATACAGTCAATACCAACAGTGGACCAGTCCTGGAGATCGTCTGCAACACGCATCTTTGTTCCGACACCATCGTTACACATGGATAAAACCTTGTCTCCGAAGTCGATGAGGCCTGCGAAGTGGCCGACGCCGCCAAGCATTCCGTGCTCCCCTGTACGCTTGTAGGAGAGCATGTTAATCAGTGTCTTTACTCCGTCTGCCTCTAAATCAATATCGACACCGGCTTCTTTGTAGGAATATTTCTCAGTCATGTTTACTCACTCTCTTTGTCAAGGTGATATTCTTCGTGGATTGCACGAACTGCTTTGATACCGTCTTCTTCGTTTACAACAAAGGAGATGTTAAGTTCAGAGGAACCCTGAGAAAGCATTAACACATTGATGTGTTTCTCTCCAAGGCTTCTGAAGATACGGGCAATAGTTCCCGGAGTTCCGCGCATTCCGGCTCCGACAACAGAGACGACCTGCACGTTGGTCGTAAAGCTGTATTTCTTAATCAGACCGCGCTCACTGATTGCGGCAAGTGCCTGCTCAGCCTGAGTCATCTGATCTTCGGTGATAATCATCGAGATGTTAAGTTCAGACGAGCCCTGACTGATGAGCATCACATTAACTCCTGCAGCAGCGAGTGCAGAGAAGATTTCTCCTGCAACACCCGGTCTTCCAGTGGTAAATCCTGAGACAGAGATAAGACAGCTGTTCTTGATTAAAGAAACAGCCTTTACAATGCGCTCATCAGTGTGAGTCTGGCGGCTGACAAGGGTTCCTGGGTGGGATGCATTGAAAGTGTTTCTGACATAGACCGGAATGTCCTTTTCCATTGCCGGAATTAAGGCTCTGGAGTGGATAACCTTTGCACCGAAGTAGGACATCTCCATCATCTCAATGAAAGAGATTGAATCGATGACGCGTGCTTCGGAGATCATTCTCGGGTCAGTGGTCATGACACCATCGACATCAGTCCAGATGATGATTTCATCAGCATCAACACCTGCACCAATAATAGCTCCTGAGTAGTCGGAACCGCTTCTACCAAGAGTTGTGACTGCCCCTTCTTTAGAGCATCCTGCAAAACCCTGGATAACCGGAATTTCATCCTTTAAGCGGGAACCGATACGCTCAGCGATTCTTGCATAACTCTCGTGGAGTGCAGTTGCGTTTCCGTGAACACCATCGGTTAAAATTCCGGCGTCACAGCCGCTGATCTGGAAGGAGGGGATTCCAACCTGACGAAGTGCGGCAGAAACGATTGGTGCAGAAAGTTTCTCACCAAAGGAGATGATGTAATCTCTGGAGCGCGGGGTAAGCTCTCTGAGATTGTGAACTGCAACTAAGATATTCTTCAGGCGGTCTAAGCGGATATCGATGTGTTTTGTAACCTCTTCGATATAATCCGGAGCAACCGCTTCAAGGGTGGTGATATGACGGGTGCGTAAGTCAGCCATGAAGTTATCGAGCACTTTCCTGTCAGTACAGGTTACAATGCGCTCTGCCTCTGCGATAATCTGATCAGTTACCCTGGTCATCGCAGAAACCACTACAGCTACCTCGTTCCCCTTATCGTGTGATTCCTTAATAATTGCAACAACCTTACGGATGGCATCAATGTCGCCGACGGATGTTCCACCAAACTTCATTACGACTCGCATCTTATCTGCACCTGCCAATAATTATTGCTTAAAATATGGGTTGTAGTATGAGATAAGACTAGCGTATAGTATGCCTCAAAGAAGCAGTGAAAAAGCATCTGTCAATATGTGAGATGATGAAAAAAAGAAATGAGTTAGAGGTCTTTGTGCTTTTCAGCAATGACGTCTGCGAGCTTGTTGATGTCAACAATGGTCGTCTCGTCTGGAAGACCTTTAATGTAAACGGGCTCCAGAATCTCAGCGCCGACAGGTTCAAGCATTTCGGCAAGATAGTTTACAGCGTTTGTGCCCCAGCCGTATGAACCCATGACACCGAGATACTTAGTTTTCGGACGCAGAGCGCGGACAAGGTATGCCGCATTTACTGCAACCGGGTGAGGACCAAATAGTACGGTCGGAGTTGCGAGAATAATAGTTGCCGCATCAACAATTGCACTTCCAAGAACGCCGGAATCAGTATCAAGCAGGTTGTACTGGTTTACCGGAACTCCTCTCTGGATTAAAGCATCGACAAGGAAGTTTGCCATCTGCTTTGTGCTTCCGTGCATTGAAACATATGCAACAACAACTTTGTTCTTCGGGGTCTCGCTTGCCCAGTCTGCATAAAGATCGACAATCTTTGCCGGCATCTTTAAAACCGGACCATGATACGGAGCAATAATCTTTGGATCGATTGTTTTGACAAGCTCAAGATATTCGCGGACAGATGCTCTAAACGGCATCATAATTGCGGCATAATATCTCTTTGCTGCCTCAAGATAATCCGGAAGATCATAATTCTGGAAGAGAGTCTCGGATGCATAGTGGGTTCCAAGGAAGTCGGAAGTGAAGAGCACTTTGTCTTCAACCACTTCTGCAAACATTGTGTCCGGCCAGTGTACCCACGGAGCAAGATAGAACTTAAGCGTCTTTCCGCCTAAATCAATGGTGTCATCCTGTCCAACGATGATGAAACGGTCATCCATTTCGTAGAGGTTGTGCATCTCGACAAGGAGTCCCTTGCAGACTTCGTTGGTTACGACTTTTGCCATCGGGAACACATCAAGGAGAAGCGGAAGCATTCCTGAGTGATCCTGCTCACCGTGGAGACAGACGATATAGTCAAGCGAGTTCTGGTCAAGTCTCATGAGATTGGTGATGAACTCAGCCTCGTCATTCGGCTCTCCGGTATCAACTAACGCAACCTTCTCCGTTCCTCTTACAAGGTATGCATTGTAACTGCTTCCTCTCGGAGTCGGCATAATTGCATCGAAGTAACGAAGATCCCAGTTAATCGTTCCGACAGCGTAGATATTCTCAACAATCTCACGAGCGGCCATCTGAATTACACCTTTTTAAACTGGGCTTTTCCTGCAGCGCAGACAGGGCATTTCCAGGTGTCCGGAAGGGCTTCAAACTCGGTTCCTGCCGGGTACATGATTCCTGCTCCCTTTTCAGGGTCGTATACATATCCACAGATTAAACAGCGGAATTTGTCCATTTTAAATCATTCCTTCCTTAAGATTTAAGGCATAGATATATTGCCCTCTCTAGAATAAGAATCTCACGGATGGGTCAGCCTGATACATACATCTGCAAAATAATTCCTGAAAAGATACTATTTTTACCTACGCGGAGAACATACTTTACTAAGGTCAAAATGGGATACACAAGTCTTCGACGATATGGACAAATTGCCGATGTGTTGGTAAAATACGGATTCGGTTTCTACTTAAATGAGCTATTCCCCGGAGCCGCCGTCTCCAGAACTGCGAAAAAGAATCAGGCAGAAGAGTACAGTGCGTATTCTGCATATGCAAGATTCCGCATGGCTCTCGAAGACTTAGGTCCAACCTTTGTCAAATTCGGTCAGCTCATGAGTACCAGAACCGAACTGTTCCCGCAGGAGATGATTGCAGAACTCTCCAAACTGCAGGACAGAGTAGGTGTAGTTCCGTTCGATGAAGTAATCCCTACCCTTGACAACTATATTCCGGACTGGCGTGACCTCTTCACCTCAATCGACCCCAAACCTCTTGCAGCAGCATCCATCTCACAGGTTTACCGTGCTGTAACGCTGGATGGAACAGTAATCGCTCTCAAAGTTCAGAGACCAAAAATTTCTGAAAAAATCGAGCAGGACATAGGACTTCTTCGCTCGATTGCAAAACTCATCGAAGAGAGAAAGCCTGAGCTTCGGATGTATAATCCTGTGGCTCTGGTTGAAGACTTCGGAGTACAGATCAAAAAAGAGCTTGACTTTACAAGGGACGGTTCAAACGCAGAGCGTCTTGCCCGGAATATGAAAAACTCAGGTCTTCCAAGAATCAAAGTTCCAAAAATCTACTGGGAATACTCAGGACGCGAACTTCTGGCAATGGAGTTTGTTTCCGGTTTTAGAAGTGATGATGTGGAGACTATCAGAGCTCACGGAATTGACACAAAAGAGCTTGCAAACTTAGGTCTCAAAGCATTCATGATTCAGATTTTCCAGGACGGATTCTATCATGGAGACCCTCACGCAGGAAACATTCAGGTGTCTCCGAAAGGAGAAATTGTATTCCTCGACTTTGGAGTATGCGGAGTTTTGATGAAGGATATGAGAAACAAGTTCATATCTTTGATGCTTGCTCTCTTCTCTGCTGACACTGACTTAACTCTTCGGTGCATCAAAAACTTAAACATCAAAATCCCGCAGGAAGGATATGAAGAAGTAAGGTCCGAACTCTATCTTGCACTTCAGGATTTCAAAGAGATGGGAAGCCGCATGAACTTCTCGGCACTCTTAGAAACTGTGCAGGAGCTTTTCCAGACATACAATATCAGGATCCCGCAGAACATCATGCAGCTCTTAAAGGCCCTGATGCTAGTCTCAAACATTGCATTCACTCTTGACCCTGAGCTTAAATTTGTTGACGAGGCACAGCCGTTCTTGAAACAGATTTTAGCTGACGATATCAAAAGCCCGGACAACATGCAAAAGCGTATGCTTGAAGCGAAGATGAAGTTCGAAGACCTCGCAAATGTTCCAAAGCAGTTAAGCGGAGTTCTTGAGATGGCATCTGAAGGAAAACTCAAAGTAGACATTGCCGCAAAAGAAGTTGGAAGACTTAGCGATACTATCAGCAGTTCGGTTGACAAACTTGTAATCGGACTTATGATGGCATCAATAGTTATAGGTCTGTCCCTTGTTGTGATGAGCCAGAACTTCACAATGAGCTTTATTCCGATTCTCGCATACGTTGCCGCAGTCATAATTATTATCGTTGTCTTCTGGACAATGCGTGCCCGTTCACGTAAAATCAAAAACTAACCATCTTATTTTATATTCTCCTGCGGTCAATGACACTATATGTCAGATGATGGAGGACGCGGAGGATTCAGCGATTCACTGGGATTTATTCTGACTGCAGCAGGGACAGCCGTCGGTCTTGGATGTATATGGCGATTCCCTTACCTTACCGCCGAGCACGGCGGAGGACTATTCATCCTTTGTTACCTGACTATTCTTTTGACATTTGGAATCGCCCTGATGGCTGTTGAGTTTGCCATCGGCAGACGAACCGGACTTGGTGTTCTTGATGCATTCACCAATCTAAACCCTAAGTTCAAATTCTTAGGGGTAACCTGCATCGTTGTCTGTGCGCTCAGTCAGCCGTATTTTGCCGTTCTAGGCGCCAATATTACCAAATATGGATTCATGTATCTTTCGGGAGCAGGAGCGGAGGCAGCCTCTCCCGGATTCTACTCTGCATATATCGCATCAACCTTTGAGCCGCTTTTATGGCTCGGATTCTATATTATAATTGCCGGAATTATTGTCTATTGCGGAGTGCAGGGAGGTATTGAGCGCGTCTGCAAAGTAGTTCTTCCAATGGAGATTATCTTAATCGCAATTCTGGTCTATGACTGCTTAAGTCTTCCGGGAGCAATAGATGGTCTTGTCTACTTCTTAGCTCCTCATCCGGAAAACTTCGGTGCAGATTCAGTTCTGGCAGCACTTGGACAGGTGTTCTATTCGCTGTCACTTGGGCTTGGAGTAATGGTTACCTTCGGTTCGTACCTGAACAAAAAGGCCAACATCTTCAAATCCTCAGGCTCTGCAGTATTCTTCACCTTCATCGTCTCCATGCTATCCGGAGCACTCATTGTTCCGGCAAGTTACCTCTATACCGCCGGCAATCCGGCAGCAATCGGTTCCGGCGGACTTTTCGAATCACTGCCGCTGGTATTTTCCATGATGCCGTTTGGCACACTAACCGGATGCGCATTCTTCATCCTGCTCGCATTTGCCGCCTTAACCTCTACGATTGCTGAGTTTGAAGTGGTGGTTACTGCACTCAAAGACAGGCTTGGATTCTCACGTCTCAAGGGAGTTCTCATAATGGGCATCTATGTCTTTATTGTTGCCGGAATCATCTCACTTGGATACGGAGTGCTCGACTGGATTCGCATCGGCGATATGTACCTTCTCGAGATATTCGACTTCGTAAGCGGTACAATTCTTCTCCCGTTAATGGTTCTGTTAATCTGTCTTCTGGTTGGATACTTCTCACGCCCGAAGATTATTTTAGATGAGATGAACCTCAAAGAAAAATCGCCCCTGCGTTATGGAATGATGGTTCTGATTAAGATTATCTGTCCAGTCTGTATCATCATCATCCTTGTAACCAACATCATCGAAATGTTCTAACACCCCCCTTCTGTTTTTTTTCTGCACCATATCTTTGTCAAAATAGTGCGTCGAATTCCAACCACATATAAATATGTATGCTTACAGCAAGTATATATACAAATGACACAAATCTCTAATTACAGACTTGAAATAGTTGATAATTATGTCCGATATTAGTATGAAACAGAGACTTCAGGCATTTGGAATCAGACGGATTCTGAATTATCTTGATTCAAACCCGGATGAGAATATCCCAAAGGTTCTCGACTGGGTTGAGAAGTTCGATAAAGATAAGACCTTAATTGAAGATGGTCCGCTTCCAACCGTCAAACGTGTCTTATCTGATAAAGATGGAGTATGGTACAAGTTTGTCCGCGACCTGTATTCAGATGTTGACGATGATGTCAGAAAGAAAGTTTTTGAGAATTTTATTGTAAACTCCGTCATCCTTGGACGCGAGAAGAAAATCCGTCTCCGTGAGGAGGAGGGATGCAATATCCCATGGGCTATTTTGATGGACCCGACATCCGCCTGCAACTTAAAGTGTGTTGGATGCTGGGCCGCTGAGTATGGTCACCAGATGAAGCTCACCTTAGAAGAGTGGGATTCGATTATCACTCAGGCTAAGGAGATGGGAACATACTTCTTCATCTACTCCGGAGGTGAGCCGCTTGTCAGGAAGAAGGACATCATCAAGATGTGCGAAAAGCACAGTGACTGCATCTTCTTATCATTCACAAACGGCACCTTAATCGATGAGGAGTTCGCACAGGAGATGCTTCGTGTTGGAAACTTCATTCCGGCAATCAGTGTCGAAGGAGATGCCAAGGCAACCAACGAACGCCGCGGTGAAAATGTCTACGAGCGTCTTACAAAGGGAATGGAGATTCTCAAACGCAACAAACTTCCATTTGGAATCTCCTGCTGTTACACAAGTAAAAATGTTGAAGCAATCGGAAACGATGCATTCATCGATGACATGATTGAGAAGGGAGCAAAGTTTGCATGGTTCTTCACCTACATGCCTGTTGGACGCGATGCAGTACCGGAACTTATCGCAAGCCCGAAGCAGAGGGAACACATGTACCGCTTTGTAAGACACGTCAGAGAGACAAGACCAATCTTTGCTCTCGACTTCTGGAATGACGGAGAGTATGTAAACGGATGTGTTGCAGGAGGCAGATTCTATCTCCACATCAATGCAAACGGAGATATCGAACCGTGTGCATTCATTCACTACTCAGACTCAAACATCAGAGAGAAAACTCTGCTTGAAGCATACAAGTCACCACTGTTTATGCAGTACCATGCAAACCAGCCTTTCAACAAAAACCACCTCCGTCCATGCCCATGTCTCGACAATCCGCATAAATTAGTCGAGATGGTGGAAAAATCCGGAGCAAAATCCACTGACGTTCAGGCCCCGGAGGATGTTCATGATTTAGCCGCAAAGTGTGAGCCGGTCTCTGAAGCATGGGGCAAACATGCAGATGAACTCTGGAAAGAGAATCGTGCAGCAAAAATGGCCGCAGTAGAATAAATAAAAACAATCACACTTTTTTTACCATAAACTTATACCAGCAGCCGCCGTAATTTACCCTATACATGAACGCAGTCGTTCTCTATATGTCAAAATACGGAAGCACAAAGCAGTATGCAGAATGGATTGCTGAAGAGCTTGGTGCAGATATCTTTAGGGCAGACAGTTTCCCGGCTGAAAACTTTGCATCATATGATACAGTTATATTTGGAGGGGCAGTTTTTGGCGGGGCGATTATGGGAATCGCAAAAATTTCAGAAAATATGCATATCCTAAAAGATAAACGGCTGATTGTTTTCACAGTTGGAATCACACCTCCAAATGCTGAGAAAATTCTGGCAGACCTGCTTGAAAAGAACTACACTGATTCGATGATGAAGCATGCAGAGACGTTCCATTTCCAGGGAGCACTTGAATACAAAAATCTGACCTTGGGACACAAAATCCTGCTGAAGATGATTAACTCCTCTATGAGGAACAAACTGGATTTACATCAGAATCATGTATCACGCGATGCAGTAATGCCGCTGATTAATTCACTAAAAAAAGAATAAAAATTACCCTCTACCAAGCTCTCAATCGCCCATATCTCCGCGACGCCTGTGGAGCATGCGGCTTTCGCCTTAGCTCCAGTTACCCTCTACCAAGCTCTTTATGAGCTTTCCCGAGCTGTCCTGCGGCAAGGGCGGAAAGAAGAGAGAGTTCTCCTGCTAAAACTGCAGAGGCCGCAATTTCTGCAAACTTCATTGCTTTACCGTCTCCTGCGCAGTCAAGCATTCTAAGACATTCATTCTGACAGGCAACAGAAGTGCCGCCTCCGACTGTTCCAACCTGAAGTGATGGAAGAGTGACAGAAACATAAACTCCGCCATCGACTGCCTCGGCAGTTGTAATGCAGTTACTTCCCTCAACAACATGTGCTGCGTCCTGTCCGCAGGCAAGGAAAAGGGCTGCAACCACATTTGCTGCATGAGCATTGAATCCAAGTGCTCCAGCCCTTGCAGAACCCACCAGATTCTTTCTCATATTTACTTCGATTAAAAGCCCGGCTTCGGTTTTCAGAACAGTACGGATAAGTTCATCTGATAAGAAAACACCTGCTGAAACTGTTTTGCCTCTGCCTTCAACGGCATTTATCGCTGCTGGTTTTTTGTCGCAGCACATATTCCCGGCTGATGCGATAAGCCGAAGACCCGTTGCCTCTTCGATTATTTTTGACGCGGCTTCTGAGGCAATTGTTGCCATATTCATCCCCATAGCATCGCCTGTTTTGTATGACATCCTGACATACACGCTTGTTCCGGCAGTGTATGTGGAAATACTTTCAAGTTTTCCATGAGATGTTGTCTTCTCTGCAGCCTCTTTTATTGCAGAGAAGTTCTCCTCAATCCAGCGAACTGAGTCTGCCGCATGCAGGATATTTTTTGCGGCAAAGACAGGAGCTCTGGTCATTGCATCATGGAAAATACGAACATCTGCCCCTCCTGCTTTTGAAATCGCACTGCATCCGCGGTTAATTGATGCAATAAGTGCCCCTTCTGTTGTTGCAAGCGGAATCCAGAATGAACCTTTGGCATACTCACCGTTTACAGAAAGAGGACCTGCAGTTCCAAGAGGAATCTGAACACAGCCAATCATATTTTCTATATTGCGTGAGACTACACGGTCGATCGGGATTGTATATTTGCCGACTGAAGACAGATTAGCACCTGTTATCTCTTCAATATATTCACGCCGGATTTTTACTGCCTCATCTGCTTCCATATATTTTTCCAGAGCATAGAGTTTCAGCTCACCGGTACGCAGCATTTCCTGCGGATTATCCATGAGAAACTATATGCATGGAAATACTAAATAGCATTCGCCTTAGCCCAATAATTTATCACGATTGTACATTCGAATCTATCACGATTATACATGATGAGCACATACAATATTTCTGAGATTCGAGACATGAAGAAGTATTCTCAGATTCTGGAATTGGTGAGGGGAGCAAACCCTCTTGTTCATCAGATTACGAACTACGTAACGGTAAACGACTGTGCCAACATGACTATCTGTTTTGGCGCGGCACCAGTTATGTCGCATGCGCCAAAAGATGTCATTGATCTTGACAATATCGCAAGCGCACTCGTTCTAAATATCGGAACACTTGATGAGAACCAGATTGAGGGAATGCTTGCCGCAGGAGAGACTGCCGCGAAAAGAAACATACCAATTATCCTCGATCCGGTAGGGGCTGGAGCAACTCCATATCGTACACAAACTGCGGAGAGGTTTATGGAAGAATTGCCGATTGCTGTGGTGAAAGGAAATGCAGGAGAGATTGGTGTGCTCGCAGGCGTTGCCGCAAAGGTTCGCGGAGTTGATTCTGCAGGTATCGAAGGAGATGCAAAGGATGCAGCACGCAGCCTTGCACGCGAATGCGGAGTTACTGTTGTCATGAGCGGAGCAGAAGACATCATCACAGACGGCGTTCGAACTCTTGGCGTGAAAAACGGAGTGCCTTTGATGGGAAGCATCTCAGGTACAGGATGTATGGCAAACCCGTGCGTTGCCGCAGCATGCTGTGTTGCAGAAACAGTTGATGCATGTGCTTCTGCAATGTGTGCCCTTGGAATCGCCGGAGAAAAAGCGGCAGCGATTTGTGCAGGGCCAGGCACATTCAAGCCTGCATTCTTCGATGCCGTTTACAATTTAACTACCGAACAGTTCGAAGCATCGGCAAAAATTATTGAATACTGAATATGAAGTACGATTTGTATGTAGTAACAGACGAAGGACTTTCACGCGGAAAAACACACGCAGAAATCGCTCGCGAAGCTGTTGCCGGCGGAGCTGATGTTATTCAGCTCCGCGATAAAACCATGGAGTCTGCATCATTGTATGCTGCAGCATTAGAGATTGCAGAAATCTGCAAAGGCAAGGCTCTCTTTTTCGTAAATGACCGCCTTGACATTGCGCTTGCCGCAGAGGCAGACGGAGTGCATGTAGGTCAAAGCGATTTGCCTGCTGATGTTGTTCGAAAACTTGTGCCTAAGGATTTCCTGATTGGAGTTTCTGTTGGTTCTGTCGAAGAAGCGGAGAAAGCAGTTAGAGACGGAGCAGATTATGTTGCAGTAAGTCCGGTGTTTTCCACACCATCCAAAAGCGATGCAGGAGTTGGTCACGGATTAGATACAGCACGCGCAATCTGCGAAGCAGTGTCTGTTCCTGTTGTTGGAATCGGCGGACTGAACAAAGAAAATATTGCAGAAGTTATCAAAGCAGGCATTGACGGCATTGCAGTAATTTCTGCTGTAGTTTCTCAGGAAAATATATCCGCTTCTGCGGCAGAATTATCTGCTATAATTGCGGAGGCTAAAAGAAGCGTATGAGTGAAGAGGTAATACAGTGGTGCATTCGCGTCCCGATTCAGGAAGGGGAAGCAATGCGCCGGCAGATGATATCAGACGGAACAGCAGACAGGACACTTCGTCCGCGTGCGGAGGACGGGTTTTTACTGATTCCAATCTGCGAAAAGCGTGAGGGTGCTGTGCAGATGCCTTTTGCGGCAAGCCCGAAGAGAGAGGAACTTCCGCGTCATGAGCAGGTTGGAGGTCTTGTTATCCTGCAGGACGAGGATGTTGAAGGTGCAAAGAAGATTCTGCAGCACAGACCAAATGTTCACACAGCGCTCTATGCAACATCGCCTGTCGAAGGTGAGTTTAGAACCCGCACATTCAAGGTTCTTGCAGGTCAGGATACAACAGAGACGATGTACCATGAGTACGGCAAACGTATGATTGTCGACCTGACTGCTGCATACTTCTCAGCACGTCTGTCAAACGAAAGACAGCGCCTTCTGTCCCAGATGCGTGAAGGCGAGAAGGTTCTCGATATGTTTGCGGGTGTTGGACCATTTGCTGTGATGCTTGGACCTAAGGCCTCACTGATGGTTGCAAATGATTTAAATCCGTCCGCAGTTTATCTGATGCAGAGAAACCTCCGCTTAAACAAAATAAAAACAGTCGCCGCAACCGTTGGAGATGCGATGAATCTGCCAAATATGCTTTCTCCACTCAAATTCGACCGCATCATTATGAATCTGCCATTCGCTGCATATGAATTCTTAGAGGCAGCAGCAAAACTTGCGGAAGAACGCTGTACGATTCATCTCTATTCACTTGTAGAACGTGAAGGTGAACACAATGAGGATATCCTCCGTGCCTTCCCTGATGCAAAGATTACAGAGAAGTTCATACGCTCGTATTCTCCAACAAGCTGGCATGCAGTTTACGATATTGAAATCGGGTGCTGATTGATTAAGAACACGCGAATAGATGGATTAAGAATTAATGAGGTGTTGTCGCTTCAGAGCTAATCGCTCTTCAGCTGTTAAGCTGTGCTATCGCACAGCTTCCTGATTTTTGGGCAAAGTATTATCACATTTCAACGAGTATGTTTGAATCATAGTGGGCTGAAATGACTGAGAATCCATGTTTTTCCTATTTCGTTTCCGAGAATGATGATATTATTCTCGCAGATGAAGTATACCAGATAATGAGTGCTGCTTTCAAAGTCTACAATACACTTAGATATGGTTTTCTGGAAGCAGTATATGAAGAGGCCCTAGGAATTGAACTTGGCAGACGTGGCATTCCCTTCCAAACACAGAAACCTCTGTCAATATACTATGATGGTGAGAAATTAAAGAAGAATTATTTCGCAGATGTTGTTTGTTATGATAAAATCATTCTTGAACTCAAAATCAAACATGAAATTGATGGACACGACAGAACACAGATTGTTAATTATCTGAAAGCGACAGGATGTGAAGTCGGGCTTGTAATTAATTTTGGAAATCCACGTTATCTTGAATGGAAGAAATATGTCTTCACCAACAAAAAATATCTCAAATCACAGTCCGGATATTCATCAAACAACCTTACAGAAAATGAAGCAGAGTATAACAACACAGCAGACATCATGCGATAGCATGATGTTCACAACGCAGGAGCGATAAGCGACGAAGCGACAGCACTTTCACAAATATAAATTTAATATTCGCGTAGATTCGCGTATTTTTTGTAAGTTGAGTGACCATACTATTCATCGAGGACAATCTAATGAAGTGTAAAATCTGCGGGACTGAAACCAAAGAAGATTTGGAGATAGCTGTATCTGCAGGAGCTGATGCTGTCGGATTTATTGTCGGAACAACTCACAAATCTGAGGACTCAATTTCCACTTCCGAGGCGAGAGAAATGATACGTTCTCTTCCGCCTTTTGTTTCCGGTGTTGTTGTAACTCATCTGACTGATGCTGATGATTTGATTCACCTTGTGGAAGAGACAGGATGCAGTGTTTTGCAGATTCAGGATATGGTTTCTGTAGAAACACTTGCTCTTCTTCGTGAGAGGTTTTCGTATCTTTTCATAATCAAGGCAGTTCATGTCTTAGATGAGTCTGCGGTTTCTGTTGCAAAAGAGTTCGAGATGTTTGCAGATGCAATTCTTTTAGACAGCAGAACTGAAGATAGATTAGGCGGGACAGGCATTACGCATGACTGGTCTATTTCTGCTAAGGTTGTAGAGGCAGTGTCAAAGCCAGTTATTCTTGCAGGCGGTTTGAAGCCTGAGAATTTAGTTGAGGCTATGTCTGTTGTAAAGTCCTATGTTGTGGATGTGCACTCATGGGTGAAGAAAGAGGGTGTGCGGGATTTAGAGCGGACGAGAGAGTTTGTAAGGATTGCGCATGGGTTTTGATAAGAGATTCGATATGATGGGCATTTAATACCCATCTTTTAGAATACTTAGTTTTTTCTCTGCTTTTCTGTATTGTTTGAGAATTTGTTTTCTGGTGTATCGTCGATATGAAGTAGACAAATATCCTTCGTGTCCTGCAATGAACTCTGCAACATCCTTATTCGCAGCAAGTGTGAAGCGGCTGATGAACCATTTTCGTGTCATATGCCAATGCATCCCGCGATTTCTGCCATTAATTATCTTTGAGTATCCAAGATTCTCTGATGCATTCAGCATGACAGCCTGAGCACGGGAGTATGATATAGTAAAGAGCTTTTCACAGCTGTCCATTCTTCCATTGAGGTATTCTATAAGAGATTCACAAGCTTCGGCTGT
Source organism: Methanocorpusculum sp. (assembly GCA_017387505.1). GTDB lineage: Archaea > Halobacteriota > Methanomicrobia > Methanomicrobiales > Methanocorpusculaceae > Methanocorpusculum. Next base: position 150,689 of record JAFOFB010000015.1, on the reverse strand, counting down.
CAGGTAAGCTGTCCTTGCTTTTTTTGTTTTGGTAATTTCTGCTCTGATATGTATTTCAGCGCGTTCTTTATTCCAAATCACATCATCTATGTTAAGCAGGAGAGCTTCACCAAGACGCATCCCGGAGGCAAGCATTACAAGTAAGAGAGTTTGAACATCCTCTGGAAAGTAGTAGTACAGTTCTCTGAATACCTTCCTTTTTAGTTCGATACCATTTTCAATTGGAATCGGTTTTGGAAGACGTGTATAGATACGCTGTAGTTCTCTCCGATTTATGGTGTATCCATTATCTGTCAGCCACATAATTGTACTGCGTAAATAGAGGTTTGCTGTTGTCGGGGCATATTTTTTGCTGAGCCATGATGCAAATGCCCCAAGATCTTTTTTGTAGTCATGCTTTCCGATTCTGATTTTTTGTAAGTATCGTTTTGCCAATTTATTGATATCTGAATATTCTCCAGTCTGGTTAGTGTATGAAACAAATTTGAGAAAATGGCTGAGTGATGTCAGGTAGTTGTTTTTTGTTTTTTCGTTTTGATAGTTGTCAATAAATTCTGTAATTGGTTCGTGTTTGGTTTTCATTAACTGAATTCACCAATGGATATTTCAGCAATGTGAAAACTTTGATTGTTTGGTAATATTATTTCCAATAATATTATTCAAGAACTGATTCACTTAGAAAAAAAAAGAATAATAATTACTCTCAGAAATCCTTCTTCAAATACCCTTCAAGCATCAGGCTTGCAATATTTTTAACAGGCAGACCGGTTACCTGATGCAGATGGAACTCACAGAAAGGACACACCGTTACGATATAATCTGCTCCTGTCTCTATTACCATCTCGGCACGGACTGCACCAATATTTGCCGCCTCTTCAGGCTGTCCGGACTTTACTCCGCCACCCGCTCCGCAGCATCTTGGAGCCATGTCAACAAACTCTTCTGCAACAGATTTAAGAAGAACTCTCGGCTGTTCTGAGATGTGCTGACCGCGGAGAAGATGACACGGGTCGTGATAAGTGTAGCTGCCTTTAACCTTTGCAGGCTCTTCGAATCCAAGCTCTGCAAGATACTCAGTGATGTCTGCAACCCTGAACGGAGTATTGTAATCATTCTTCAGAGTTGAACCGCATCCCGCACACATAGTAAGAACAGTATCAACACCGGCATCAACGAACGCTTTGATGTTTCTCTCCTGAAGTTCCGGGATGAATCCAGTAAATCCTGTTCTGATTAACGGAGAGCCGCAGCAAACCTGTGATTTTGGAATAATCACGCGGATGCCGTTTCTCTTCAAGACCTCCATAGCATCGAGTGCCGGCTGAACAACACGCCCGTTGAACATGCATCCAACAAAAAATCCAACGGTGGCTCTGACTTCGCCCTCGGGTTCGATTACATCAGCAACACGCTCAAGGAAAGTCGGCTCTTTCCTCTCAACGGAACGTCCGGTTGATTCAATGAGGGCAGCAAGAGCTTTGTGTGCCGGAAGAGAAAGACCGCGGGCGACTGCGAGAGCTCTAAGTTTTTCAACAGCCTTTCTTGGAGTCTCGATTCCCTTCGGACATACCTCCACACATTTGTGGCAGGTTGTACATGAGAAAAGTCCCTTTGACACTGCCTCTTCAACTCTCTCTGCTTTATCTCGCGGGTCTAAGTTGAGACGTCTTTCCTGACGAATGGCTGTAGGGCCTGCGTAGGATGAAGCACCAACTGCAGGGCATGATGAAATACATGAGAAGCACTCGATACACTCGCGAAGAGGTTTTATCTCCTCAATATCGTCTGCGGTAACATGAGAGCACTCAAGGCATGAACCTGTGTTAAGCCAGGCCATCTGTGCGATTGCCGGTGCGATATCAACAATCAAATCGCGAATACGAGGAAGATTTAACGGCTCGATAACATCTCCGTCCTTTGCTTCATGCATACATGCAAGAGCAGGCTCACCGTTTACTCGAACCGCACATGAACCGCACTGACCTCCGCGACAGCAGTGACGGTATCCAAGAGAGGCATCGAGAGTATCGTGAACTGCATCAAGCACATTCAACACACGAGCTCCCTCCGAAACCGAGACATCATATGTCTCAAAGTGAGGCTCCAAATCCCTTTCCGGATTGAAACGTGAGATTGTAACTCTCATAAGTTTGCCTCCACAATATCGATTCCTGCCTTCTTTCCTGCAAACCATGTATGACCGAATGGGGAGTTATCAGCAGTCCATTTCTGTTTGATATCAGTTCTCGTGTGTGCGCCTCTGGATTCGCGGCGAAGCAGTGCTCCTGATACTACAAGTGATGCTGTGATCAGCATATTTTCTGTAATGAAGGCATCTGCTATTTCATGAGCGGACGAAATCTTAAGCGGAAGTTTCTGCATGCGGGAAATCTCACGCTCTGCAACCTTTAAGTCAAGCTCGTTTCTGTAGATTCCAACATTGTTCCACATAAGTGATTTGAGGTTTTTGCGAACTGAAGAAATCACAGCCTCACCATCATAGAGACGGGAAATCTTTTCCTCAACAGCATCAAGAACTGAGGTGTCGATTTCTTTTACGAAAGACTGACACTTTCCGGCAGAAATTCCAGCTCTTCTTCCAAACACCTGGGTGTCTGCAAGAGCATTTCCGCCTAAACGATTTGCTCCATGCACGCCGCCTGTTACTTCTCCTGCCGCGAAAAGATGCGGAACTGTTGTCATGGCATCTTTTGTGATTGCAAGACCCCCCATAAAGTGGTGAGCGGTTGGAGCCACTTCCATCGGCTGAGTTCTGATGTCTACTCCAAACTGCAGGAACTGATGAAGCATAACAGGAAGTCTTGTCTCAATCTGTTCTGCTGAGAGATGTGTTACATCAAGATACACTCCGCCGGAAGGAGTCCCTCTTCCTTCCAGAATTTCTGTGGCGATACCGCGGGCTACGATATCTCTTGTTGAAAGCTCCATTCTTGCAGGATCATACTTTTCCATGAAACGCTCGCCGAGAGAATTTTTGAGGATTCCGCCTTCGCCCCTAACAGCTTCAGTGATGAGGCGTCCTCTGGAATCCACAGGGAAAACAGCGCCTGTCGGATGGAACTGAACCTGCTCCATATCGATGAGTTTAGCCCCTGCCCTAAATCCAAGAGCATATCCATCTCCAGTACCGGCTGTTGAGTTGGTTGTTACATTATAGAGCTGACCAGCACCCCCTGTTGCCAGAATTACAGCGTCAGCAGTAATTACTCCAAGTTCACCATTCCTGTCAACAGTCACGGCACCGATTACTTTATCCCCTTCTTTTAACAGCTCAAGAGCAGTTGTTTCATCTCTGATTTCCACATTCGAACCGCGCAGACGCTCTAAAAGCGTCATGACCATTTCGTGTCCGGTGTGATCTCCTGCGTAACAAGTCCTTGGGAATCTCTGACCGCCAAACGGTCTCTGCGCTATAGTATTTTCCGGAGAAAGATCGAAAACAGCACCCCAGTTGAATAAATCACGGATTCTTGCAGGTGCTTCTGAGGCAAGAGTCTCTGCAAGTGCTTCATCATTTAGATAAGCACCTCCTTTTATTGTATCTTCAAAGTGTATTGAGACTGCATCGTTATCTGAGAGAACTGCATTATATCCTCCCTCAGCCATGACAGTACATCCGCCTTTTCCTGTGATTGTTTTAGAGATTAAGACAACAGAGCCGTATTTTTCCGCCTCAACAGCGGCACGGATTCCTGCCCCTCCTGAACCAATCACAAGTACATGAAAATCACTTCTGTTTTCAAATCCCATATCTTTCTCTCTTCCGCAGATTACTATTTGCGGTGAGAAAAGATAAAGGAAATGAATAGGACATCAGAGATTTTTACAGACGTAAACTATACATGTAATAGAGCCAAAACTCACCCCATTCGAAAAAGAACTCTTAAAAACAACTCTCAAGGAATGCAGAAACATCCTCGCAAAAAACAATGCTGAAAAAACAAAAGAGGAGCTGTTCAAAACAGCAGACAGGATTCTTACAAAACACAAAGTAACTGATACAACACGTGATAAAATCAGACACTATCTTGAGACAACTGTCTTTGGATGGGGCAAGCTCGAGGTTCTTCGGCTCGACAAAAATATCGAAGATATCTCGTGCGTTGGAATAAATTATCCAATATACATCTACCACAGAAAATACCGCGACATGGAAACAGACATCTTCTTTGAATCCGAAGATGAACTCGACAACGCAGTAACTCTTTTCGCACAGAAAGCAGGAAAGCAAATTTCATTATCAAGTCCGATTATCGACGGAACACTTCCGGGAGGCTCCCGGATTCAGATAACATACGGCTCTTCTATATCAGCCAGAGGTACGTCATTTACAATACGCAAATTCAAAGAAGTTCCATACTCTGTAATCGACCTCATACAAAACCGCACATTCACAGTAGACGAGATGGTGTATCTCTGGTTTGCCGTTGAGTACAATCACTCAATCCTTATCATCGGAGGAACGGCTTCTGGAAAAACAACCACACTGAATGCACTATCTCAGTTTATCCCGCCGCTTTCAAAAATTGTAACCCTCGAAGACACACAGGAACTGATGTTGTGTCACGGAAACTGGCTTCCATCCGTAGTTCCACCTGGAAGAAGCAGAGAGAACATCACACTCTTCGATTTGGTAACAGCAGCTATGAGGCAGCGGCCTGAGTATCTGATTGTGGGTGAAGTCAGAGGAAAAGAGACATCAGCTCTTTTCCAGGCGATAAATACAGGTCACACTTCGCTTTCCACCTTCCATGCAGGAAATCTAAGAAATGCGATTAACCGTCTGGAAAATCCGCCGCTTTCAGTCCCTCGTGCGATGATTTCATCGCTTGACATCATTCTAACCCAGAAAAGAATTGTAAAAGACGGAGAGCAGATTAGACGCATCACAGATATCGAGGAAATTTCAGATGGAATCGAACTGAATACAAACAAGGTGTTCAGCTACGTCGAAAAAGATGACAACGCAGTGTTCTCAGGTTTTTCAGAAGTCTATTATGATATTCTGTCACATACCGGAATGACAAAAGACGAGTTCGAGGCAGAAGCAGAAAGAAGAAGGAAACTTCTTCTGGATATGGTTGAAGCAGGAATCTCAGATTTCCAGACAGTATCTTCCGTAATTTCCGAATACATGACGGGAGAATAAGATGAGATCGAAGCGAAGAATTGACGCCACCCTTTTCGATGCTGTGCAGTATCTCTACATCCTCCACAAAAGCGGGGCCTCACAGTACGAAGCAGTAAAATCTCTTTCAGAGAATTCTGAATACTTTGGAGATGCCGCAAGAGAGTTCTCACAGGTGATTTCTGACACAGAGCTTGGAGTTGGAATCCATGATGCTTTGCTTTCATTGGATACTCCATCAAAAAAACTCAGACGGTTTGCCGCAGGATATGCGGCAGCGGTTCGAACAACAGGAAACGCAGTCCCCTATCTGGAAGACATGGTAAATACCATGAGAGAGGAACAGCGTATTTTGCAGGAAAAGTATCTTTCGTCTCTCGGTGTCTTTGCAGAAATATATCTGACACTTTTTGTCGCAGGACCATTGTTTGCAGTAACCGCGGGGATGGTTCTTGGAATTATTTCCTCAGCAGACACAGTTGGTCTTTCAGCTGTCATATACGCAGTGCTTCCGCTCGGAGCTGTCGCATATCTGATTCTGCTAGACAGTATGGACAACACTGTTTCAATTCCGCACAGAAATTTTCCAGAGCTGAAAGTATTTGCCGGAAGTACTGCCGTACATGTTGAGGGTGAAGAAGAGCAGTTTGCATCCCTTAAGTCATATGAAAAAAGACTGGAAAGGAATGCAGTTTTCGAAAACCCGCTTTCGTATTTTATGGAATATCCGGAGAGGATATTCTTTATCAGTCTTCCTGCAGGAATTCTGTTTAGTCTTCCAATCACGGAAAGTCCGTACCTCTGGACAGCAGTGTTTCTTATGACAGTCTTTGTACCGTTTGCAGTTTTCCATACCATACAGACAGCACGGCAGAGAAAAGCGGAGGCTTCCATCCCTAATTTTTGCAGGAGGCTAGCAGAATCTATTTCTCAGGGTATGACACTCGCTGATGCAGTGTGTCTTTCAGCAGATGATGAGACAGGAAGCCTCAAGCGTGAACTAAAAAGAGCGTCATCTGAAATTATCTGGGGTGAAACTGCAGTTTCAGCCCTTATCAGATTTGCAAACAGAATGAGACTTAGTTCTGTCAACAGAATAGTTGTTCTGATAAAAGAAAGCGGACGGTTTTCATCAGATGCATCAGATATGCTAAGCCTTACTGCATCCGAAGAGAAAATGAGATTTCTGGCGTCAGAGAATCGAAGAAACTCGATGTCGATGTACACAGTTATTATGTACCTCGCATACTTCGTGTTTCTATTCGTAACTGTTGTGATACTGACAGTTTTTCTTGAAGCGATGTCTGTAACAGCCGTTCCAACTGAAATCTACGAGACGCTTCTTGTAAATGCAGTCCTGATTCACGGCATATGTTCAGGTCTTGCAGCAGGAAAACTCGCAGAAGAGTCGGTTTTTGCAGGAGTTAAACACGCCTGCATTATGTTTGCGGCTGGAACTGCTGTGTTTTCATCCCTTGGAATCGTTTAGGCATCGCCCCAAACATGGGCGTAACCTTTTCTTGGAAGAACAACTCCGTCAAGAATTACAGAATTACCCTCTACAACACGACCAATTACAGTGTAATTAATGTCAAGCTTTTCAATAACTGCATCTGATGCAGTAAAAAGCAGACCAAAATCTCCACCCCCGTAGAGGAAGCAGGTCTTTGCATACTCGCTTTCCTCGAAGAGGGGGAATGACTTGCCGTCAAGAACAATTCCAACAGACGATGCATCAGCGATATCATAGAGAGAAATAACAACACCATCTGATACATCCATCATAGATGAAGCACCCGCGTGAGCAATTTTCTGACCGGATGAGACCTGCGGAGTTGGAGTTAGAAGGAACTCTCTAAACTCCTCTCGGCCATCAAGTGCCGCCTGAGCTCTTCCAGGAATTCCTGTAACACATACAGCATCTCCAACAAAAGCCCCGCTTCTTCTGCAGTAAACAGATTTGTCAACGATTCCGAATGCTGTTGTTACAGCAGTCAGTTCTTTGTGAGAGTCGATATCTCCGCCTGCAACTTTGGTGCCGAACTTTTCAGCACAGTAGACAGCCCCTTCCATAAACGGATAGAGCCTTTCAGGATTGTCGAGACCTACAGCAACCAAGACCTGAGATGGTGCAGCACCTGTTGATGCAATGTCTGATAAAGTGACAGCAACACTCATCCAGCCCATCTCAAACTCGGTCATTCCTTTTGGAAAGTCGGTTGTTTCGTGGAGCATGTCTGTACTTGAGACAAGAATTCTCCCATCTCCTAAATCAAACATTGAGCAGTCGTCTGCTGTTTCAGCCTCGCCAATTAAAGGGCGGATTGTATCAAGCAGTTTTCGGTCATCCATTTTCGGTCTTCTCCATCTCTTTCTTACGTTCTTTTCTGTATGCCTGAAGAACCGCACTGAAGATATCTTCAGTCTTCGGCTCTTCTTTCTGTACAACCTTCTTCGGTTTTTCTGGAACAGTAATCTTTTGCTGAATCGGTTTTGGCTTCGGCTTTGGAGCTTCCTTGACCGGAGCAGGTTTTACTTTTGGTTTCTGAGGTACTTCAACCGCAGGCTGATTATATGGAAGGGTTGTCGGGTCAATTCCAAGAACATTTACTTCGCGGCGGCGCTGTACCTGATACTCTTCAACCATTCCTGAAAACTCTTCCTGACGGCGTTCTTTTAGGAAAACCTCCTCTGCTGTATCCCACTCAGAAAGAGCTCTTGTGAATGCGGCCTCGTTTACAACACCAATCTTTCCTTTAACGCGTGGTGAGAGGTTCACTCCTGAGAGTGCCGGGAGATTTATTTTTCTAAACTCTTCGATTAAGTGCTGTTCGCGTGCTCTGTCGTATGTGAGTTTCGGGAAAATGACAGCCTTAATCTTTGCATCAGAAAGGTCACGAATAACAGACTTTCCCCATCCGTCAATTTTTAAGACATAGAGAATGTCTCCGTCATTTACTCCCATCTCTTCGTCAACACTTTTTACTGCATCACGTGATAATAGCTCCATGACTTTTATCGCAAGACACCCATCTCCTGCCTGAAGAGCCACATAATTTTTCATCCTATCAATTCTGGTACGCAGAGTTTTGTTTCTGCGTTCCTCTTTTCGAAGAGCCTTTTTGGTCTGAGCAAGTTCTAGGTCGCGGGAAGTAATTTCCTCAGACAAAAGAACATCAGCAGTTCTTTCGTTTCTCTCAAGAGAAAGCCTTCTCTGAAGTTTTTTCACAGCCTTGTCTTTTGCCTCTAAATCCTCAGATAAACCTCGAATAAGTTTACGCAGTTTTGCAACCTCGCCTTCAAGGCGGGCAATCTCCAAATCCTTTTCGTCTGCGAAAACTTCCACCTCTGCTTCCGGAACTTCTTCATCCTGAATTACCGGAACGGACAATATCTTGTCAAGTGTTTTGCCTCGAATAATCCCGGCTCTTACAAAATCGATGTCTGTTCCGGCAGGCAGACGCTTTTTCAGATTCTCAAACTTCGGCTGGAAACTGCGAAATGCCAGAACTGCTGCTGCAAGAGAATCTCTCTGATGATCGTCTGCAAACTCGTATCCTTCAGCCGCGGCATATTTTTCCTTAATCAGAATATCTTTTTTCGGAGTCCAAGGTACAGCCGCAAAGGCACGGCGGATTTTTTCAACACCTGCCGGCATCTCGGCTTTGTCCGTTGCAACAACAACCGGCTTTCCAATCCGTGAAATTTCAGCGATTACTTCTGCAGGAGACTGAGCTCGAACACTTGCTGTGTGGAGAAGGTTTCCATTCAGGTCAAGAATGGAAAGACCGACAGTGGTTCCGGGATCAAGTCCCACAATTACATACGATGTTTTTTTGGTAAGCGGAAGATAGCTTATCTTGTCCTTTCGCTTCGGGATTACATGAACCTGAATATCCCCGGATTTCATTCCGGCCACAGGAACTTCCGCTCTTGGGGCTCGAACCGAAATAATCGTCCGGCTTTCTCCGCCGAAAGCACGTCTGGATTCTACTGTATATGAAAGACCTGCCTCTGCAAGCTTTGCTTCAATCTCGCGGGCGCGTGTTTTAACTCCTCCGTGAACTTTCCTGACGTATCGATTCTGACTCCAGCCTCCGCGTCCAAGAGAACGGCCGCGTGAAATAGTAACAGTAGTTACCCCTTCGAAAGCCACAACCTCATACCCTCCGCCGAAGGAGGCAACAAGCGCTGAGGCTTTTGCTTCTTCTGCCGGATTTGTTTTGTCAAATTTCAGATTGTATCGTGCGGCAACTGCCGGCAGAGATTCCATTTTGATTCCGTCACCTGTGACCTGCACAAGTTTTGTCTCAGCAGGCATAGCGGAAAGAAAAGAAAAGAGTTCTTTATCGGATGGCGCTATTTCCTGCACGGAATCAACCGCTAAAATATCAGGACGTTCTGCTCGAAGCAGACGGAAGAGTTTTGGAATCGACACTCCTTTCTCTTCAGAGATTACTTTGCCGTCCTCTACTCTTACAAGACAGAAGCGTGGAGCAACGCTCTGGCTTCTGATGTTTCCCTTCTGGATGTCGATACCAAAAACGGTTGTCATGCGGATTTGATGAACGAAACAGCGGCCTCTACATCCGGCTCAATCTGATACTTCTTGCGGAAGAACTCAGCAACAGTCTCCAGATCATGAAGAAGAGTTGCATCAGCATTCCTATGTCCCGGAGTTACCCACTGAGGCCAGTCGATAATCCAGAGAGAGTCATCAGAAATCATGATGTTGTACTCGGATAAATCTCCGTGAATGTATCCAAGACCGTATGCGATTTTAAGCTGAGAAATAATTTCGTCCCATGTTGCCTCAGGATTTTCTAAAGTACAGCGGTTTAAGTTAACTCCCGGAACAAATGACATCACAATTGTATGGCGGTTGATGTCGATTGGGACAGGCACACTTACCTTGCCGTTTAATGCCTGAAGTGCTTCAAACTCGCGTTCTGCGGATTTTGCGGATGCAAAAATCCACGGGCAGTGGCCGCCTTCCGGCATGTATTCGCGGTTGGTTCTGACTGTATTGAATGAACGCTGACCGATTTTGTGGAGCTTTAACACAACAACACCGAATCCGAGCGCTTCGTAAATCTCGGATTCCTTTCCAACACCAATGTGTGCTCCAAGAGCGGTGATGCTTCCTTTGTCTGCAAGAGCCGAAAGAGCTAAAGCATCATATCCTGCAAATACAAGAGCATATCCCTTGTACGGAACTGAATCAGAGCGAACTAAATCTTTGTGGATGAGATTTCCCAAGCGGAATTTAAGTTCCGAATCCGATAAGTGGACTGCAGCTTTTAAGTCATCTTCCGGAACCCAGCGGTACCTTCTCATCATCCGCTCTAAGGCTTTTAGAATGCGGACTTCATATTTATGGAGATTTTTGATATCTTCGGCGGAGATTGTCATTAGTGAATATATGTATGATTTTGAGAGGTGAAAGAGTTTACGTGAAAAAAGAGGGATGTTATTTTCTTCTAAGAGTGATAACTGCACCAAGTCCTGCCAGAACTCCAAGAACGCTGAATCCCGGAGACTTTGCAGAATTGGTATTTCCGCCATACTCGCCGAAGATATCAGGGTGAGCAATTTCTGCGAGAGCTTCAACGCCTTCTACAATACGCGGACCTCCTCTGTCGATGATGTCAGCATTTACAACATAGACACGTTCATTCTGAACTGCAGATAAAGACTGCATACGCGGGTCTTTTAAGAAGAAATCACGCAGAGCATCATCTGCACCAACACCCATTCCGTTTCCTGAATCGACCACAATAATATCAGGATTCATTGTCAGGAATTTTTCCATCGTAAGCGCAACCCACCCGCCTTCATCTGCTGCGGCATTAACTCCGCCTGCGGCAGTAATCATTTCATCCTGGAATGTTCCGCTTCCTGAAACCCAAAGCGGGTCAGTCCACATGCAGTGAAGGATAGTAGGCTTTTCTTCAGCACTTGTTTTTTCTGCAATCTCTGCAAGGTCTTCCTTCATCGAAGAGAGAAGAGCTTCTGCCTCGTCATCTGCGCCTGTTGCTTTTCCGAGAAGAAGAATGTCATCTAAAGTAGTATCGATGGTGTCGGCATTAATTGTGATAACAGTAAATCCAAGCTCTCGTAAGTGAGAAACAGTCTCTTCAGAGTTTCCGTCGGCCGCAACAATCAGGTCAGGATTAAGTACTGAAACCTTTTCGATGTTTACTGTAGAGAATCCGCCGATTTTTTCTTTGGAAAGAGCAGCATCCGGATAAGTACAGTATTCGGTAACTCCGACAATCTTTTCGTCAAGACCTAAAGCAAAAAGAATCTCGGTGTTTGCAGGAGATAAAGATACGATGCGTTCCGGATGATTTTCGATTGTCACAGTCACCCCAAGGTCATCTGTGATACTGACTGCAGACACTACACCTGCTGCAAAAAGCAGGAGAAGAAGTAAAGCAGTGAACAGTGCTGTAATTCTCATACAATATAATTTGAGTTTAATACATATAATATTAATTGACACTAAGGATTAAAAGCAGGCCGGCTGATTTAGAGGGATAAGTTTAGCACAACTAAAAATACATCTTTCGAAAACATCAGATTTATTACTTATGCGTACAATCTATAGGCAACGATATGAATACCATTGGAATCTCCTCAAACTGCCTGATGAAATATCCGCTCTTTGATGCGTTGGAGGAGATATCCCGCCATACCAATTTTGTTGAGATTATGTCTGCATGCGGACACTCTCTTCCTGAATTTTTAGAAGCAGCAGAATCTTTTCCGCTTAGATACTCGATTCATTCCCCAACATCTGACGGAAACATTGCAGAGCCTAATGAGAAGATAAGAAAAGCATCTCTTTCTGTAATCTGCGAATCAGCAAAAGCGGCAGACAGTCTTGGTGCAGAGACACTTGTAATTCATCCCGGATTTTGTCTGGAAAAGGATATGTTTGAAAAATCATACGAAGCACTCCTTTTGTCAATATCTGATTTAGAAAGAATGCAGGATGAATTTTCAGTCCGCTTTGCTGTAGAGAATCTTGGAAGCTGGGATTGCTGTCACTTCAGATATCCGGACTTTGTACCGATTCTTCGCGATGCAGGACTTGCATTCTGTCTTGATGTTGGTCACGCAAACTTAAACTCAGCACTTGATTTATTTTTAGATTCAAAACCAGAACATGTTCACCTGCACGACAACCACGGGGTATGGGACGAACATGCAGCTCTTGGAAGCGGAGACATTGATTTTTCTTCGGTTATGAAGCTCGATGCTGTTGGAATCATTGAGTGCATGGAGTATGAAGCGGTCTTAGAATCGCTTGAGTATCTAAAATAAAAAAAGTTATTCGGTTTTCGGCTCTACAGCGCAGACACCGAAATCGTTTTTCTTAATCTTTCTAATGGAAAGTCCAAGGAAGATACCGACAATACAAATCGTCAGAAGCGGTGCGAACCAGATTGGTAGGTGTGCTCCGAATGCTTCTGCACACATGATGATACCAAGACAGAGAATGGAGTACATTGCACCATTCTTCAGATATGCGAACTTTCTGATGGTGTCGAGGTTTCTGATTGTCATCTCACGAACAACAAATGCACCAATTCCGTTACCGATTAAGATGAGAGGGACAGACATCGTAAATGCGAATGCTCCAACAACTCCATCAATGGAGAATGATGCATCAATTACTTCGAGAAGGACAAGTTTGCTTAAGTCGGAGTGCTTTGCCGCCTTCGGGTCGCTGTCTCCTTTCTCAAGCTCGGCAGATTTTTTGTCCGCAAACAGACGGAATCCCATCATTACGAAGTAAATCGCAAATCCGGCAACCGCCGCCACACCAAGGAATGGGTTAATCTGTATTGCAAAGTAGACAACTGCCAGAAGCAGAATTGAGGCAACAGCATAGAACCATGGGCCCTGTTTGGAAAGTGCGAGTTCTCCTGGAACAATACAGTTCTTCTGTTCTGCCATAAGCCAGTGGAGGAACAAAAGAACCATAAACATACCTCCCGCCAATAGCAGGAAAGGAGCACTCGCCTCAATCGCTGCGGCCGCTGTTGCATCATCCGAGAATGTCGCAGTCAAAGCACCAATCGGACCTAAGGACGGAGTTGAGAACCAGATAATCAGCCACGGAAGAACTCCGCGGACACCGAAAACCGCAATAATCAGACCCCACGTTAAGAACCAGCGTTTTGCCCACGCACTCATTGTGGATAAAATATCTGCATTAATGATGGCATTGTCTATGCTTGCAATCGTCTCGAACACAACGAGACCAAGGACTACAATTACTGCATAGATAATATCCATGATACCTCATATGTTGATTTCTGCACTATAAAGGATTTCCTCAACCACAAATATTTAATAGAATACATCATACCTTTGAGAAATGGCAAATGTCTTCCAGTACTCGAAATCAGAACTTGCGGAGTTTGTAAAATCCGTCTCCGCAGAACTTCTTGCGGCAAAAAACGCAGAAGAAGCTGTGCCTGTTCTGAAAAAAGCTCTGGAGAGATATACTATTTTTGACCTTCAAAGAGTCGGCGGCACTATCCGCCGGGAAACAGAACTCCTGCCTGAACCATACAGAAGCAGATATCGCCCGTACAGTATAGATTTACTAAATCAGTATCATGCATTTTTGAGTGATGTTAGAAGCGGCAAGTCAAAACAGAGAGAAATTTTAGATAGAAAACTCTGGGATGAATTCTGGAAGAATGCAGAGGAAAGCTGTTTTTCAGATGAGGTTTCAAAGAATTCGCCGGAGGTTGGAATCGGAACTCCGGCTGGAAAATTGTTCTACAGACTGGTATACGGGTATGCGATGTTAATTGCAGGTCTTCCGGGACATCCTGTAGGAATGCCTTTTCCAGGAGGGTGGACTGTTAAGGAGGAAAACGGAAAAATTCTATGTCCAATCCGCGACAAGGAAAAAGACCTCCCGCAGGCATTATGTAACTACTGCCCCGCTTTGCAGGATGAGAGCTGTCTGTAATACGTAACACTTTTTTTTCTCACAGGACAATATTACCTTATTATGTTTGAGGAGCTTATGTCCACCATTGAGTTCCAGATGAGTTTATTACTCTTCGTGGCTCTTGGAGGATATCTTCTGGCAACCCGTATTCACCAGTCCGCAGTTATCGGAGAAATTCTGGTAGGTCTGTTGGTAGGTCCAAGTGTCCTCGGTCTCATTACCTATACAGACTTTATTGACGGTCTTGCCGGACTTGGTTCAATTGTTCTGCTGTTCGTTATCGGCTTCGAGTTTGAAGTCAGAGATATTGCGAACTGGAAGTACGCAGTGATAGCACTCGTCGGTGTCGTTGTACCTTGGGTCGGCGGTTATCTTTGTACGATGCTGTTTGGAATGGACTTCTATTCCGCGATTTTCATCGGAACAGCTCTTACTGCTACAAGTATCGCGATTACTGCAAATGTTTTGCGTGAGATGGGAAAACTCCATCAACCGTTTGCGAAAGCGATTATCGGTGCGGCAGTTATTGATGATGTGCTGAGTTTAATTGTTCTCTCGGTCTGTCAGGACTTAAGTTCTACAGGGGAACTCGCATTCACAGGAATTCTCTTTATGGTTATCAAAGCATTCGGCTTTGTAATCGTTGGAGCACTGATTGGAGCAAAATATATCCCGAAACTGCTTAACTGGATGGACGGAACAAAGATTGTCCGCAAATTCCCTGAGTTTGTGTTCATCTTCGCAATGATGATTGCATTCTTCTATGCAATGTGTGCAGAAGCTGTCGGAATCTCCGCAATCGTTGGAGCATTCCTTGCCGGTGTGTGCGTAAACCGTGTGGATTTGAAGCACAGTATGGATATCAAACTTGGAGCAGAGTATCTCTACATTATATTCGCATCCATCTTCTTCGTGTCTTTGGGTATCATCGCCGATTTGCGTTATCTGCAGGCAGACATGCTGATATTTATCATTGTGCTCTGTATCGTTGCTCTCGCAACAAAGATTCTCGGATGCGGTCTTCCGGCAAAGCTCATGGGTATGAACTGGAAAGAATCGATGATGATTGGTGTTGGTATGACTCCGAGAGGAGAGGTCGCAATGATTGTGGGACTTATCGCCTTAAACCACTTCAAAGACATGGCAGCGGCAACTACAGATCCAGCCCGTTCAGCAGAGCTCTTAGCACTTGGAAACGAGTTATTCATCGCGATTGTTGTGGTGTCTCTTGTTACAACAATTATTGTCCCGCTGATTTTCAACGGAATCTTCTTCAGAAAGGAGAGAAAAGAGGCGCAGGCATGTGCGGCTGATATCAGAACACACCACTAATACTTTTTTTAGTTGTAAATTAAAAAGAGGTGAATTATCTTCTCTTCGGCGGTCTTGCCGGAATGCCTTTATTTGGAACTAAATCTCCGATTAAGTCCCGTCTTCCGGCTTTAAGCAAGCCAGACACTACAAGGTCATACTGCTTTGGGTCTTTCCACTGAAGAACTGCTCTCTGGATGCGTTTTTCTCCGCCTGACGGAACATAGACCTTCTTTCCCGTAAACGGATGAAGACCTGTGTAGTACATCGCTGTAGACAAAGTCATTGGAGATGGGGTGAAATCCTGAACCTGCTCGGTGTACATGTTGTGCTCGCGAAGATAGAGAGCGAGCTTTACCATATCCTCGATTCTGCATCCGGGGTGAGACGACATAAGATATGGAACTAAGTACTGACGCTTGTGTTTTCCGTCCTGAAGTTTCTCAAATCTTTTGCGGAAGCGTTCAAAGACTGCTTCACCGGGCTTGTTCATCATCTGCGTTACGCGGTCTGAGATGTGCTCAGGTGCTACCTTCATGTGTCCTGAGATATGTGACTCGCTTATTGTTTTGAGATAATAATCACCTTGTGCATTTTCAGGAATTAAATCATAGCGGATGCCTGAACTGATAAAGACGTGTTTGACCTTTGGAATTTTTCTGATTTCAGAAAGAAGGGCGAGTTGTCTTTTTGTTCCGTCCTGAAGGGAGGGGCAGCCGATGCATGATTTGTTTTTGCATGCTCCATTCTTTTCCCATTTCGGACAGAAACTGCCGTACATATTAGCAGAAGGTCCGCCCACATCAGAGATTGTACCGCGGAATTCCTGCATCTTTGCCATCCGTTTTGCTTCGCGAAGAATTGATGCTTCACTTCTGGATACAATCTGTTTTCCCTGGTGGTGAGTGATTGAACAGAATGAGCAAGCCCCAAAGCATCCGCGGTGAGTTGTTATCGAGAACTGAATCGGAGCAAGAGCTGGTATTGTTTCTTTGATTGACGGGTGCTGTTTTCTTGTAAATGGCAGTTCATAGATTCTGTCAAGCTCTTCTGTTGTAAGCGGGAGTGCTGCAGGATTCTGGACGATTACGGTTTTTGGATGAGGCTGAATTAAGACGCCATCCTCTTCGGAAAATGTTTTCCATGCGGCGGCAAAGGTCGGCTTTTCAGAGACATTCGGATATGCCGGAAGCTGAGTTCCTTTGATGTCGGATTTTCTGTACTCACCAACACTCATGGTGTAACAAGTACCTCTGACGTCTCTGATTTCTGAGGGCTTTTTGCCTTCGGCAAGGCGGTCTGCGATTTCACAGAGTGCTCTCTCGCCCATTCCGTAAACCAGAAGAGATGCCGGAGCGTCGGCTAAGATTCCTTGTCTTACACTGTCGCTCCAGTAATCATAGTGAGCAAAACGGCGAAGACTGGATTCCACTCCTCCAAGTACGATTGGTACATCAGGATAGAGGCGGTGAAGCATGTTTGTGTAAACAATGCTTACTCTATCAGGTCTTGTCGGCTTTCCTCCGGGAGAGTATGCATCGTCTCGTCTTTTTCGAAGGGCTGGAGTGTATGCATTAATCATCGGGTCAACTGCACCGGGGACAATTGCGAAGAAGAGGTTTGGTTTGCCAAACTCTGTAAAGCTTTTTCCTGAGCGGTCTTTCCAGTCAGGCTGGCTGATTACAGCAACGCTGTATCCTGCTTCAATTAGGGTTCTTCCAAGAAGGGCTGCTGCAAATGACGGGTGGTCAACATATGCGTCAGCGGAGACTAAGATGATGTCAGGATTTTTGTTCCAGAGTTTCTTCGCTTCGCTGTTTTTTATTGGGAGATATTGAGGCTGCGGAAGCGGAGGTCTGGTGTTAAACATGCATGTATATTGGATTGGATTGAAGATAAGGTGTTGGATGGGCTTTTTGTGTTGGGTTTCTTTGAGTGCCGCCGAAAAAGCCGCGGCAATTAGCCAAGCGGCCCGGCGGGACATCACACACCAAAAAATCCTGCACCAAAAAAAGAAAAATTACCCAGCAAGAACCCTCGTCAGCAAAGCAATAGTCTTCGCATCAGAAATCTCACCGGAAGAAATCATCGAAAACACATCCTCACGTCTGACTCTCACCTGCTCAATAATCTCATCCTCATCCATCTCGAAATCATCGCAGGAAGAAAGACCTCTCGCCTCAAAGAGCCAGAGCTTTTCCGTACAAAATCCGGGAGACGAATACACAAAACCTCTTGGAATAATCTCCTCAGCCTTCATACGGGCTTCCTCTGCAAGCTCGCGGCGTGCCGCATCAACTCTGCTTTCGCCCTCCTTATCCATACCGCCTGCAACAACTTCCAGAATATATGAATCGATTACAGCGCGATACTGACGAATCAGATAAACATACTCATCATCAGTCGGCAGAATACACACTGCTTCAACCGGCTGAACAAACAGATACTTCCGCTCTTTACCATTTGGAAGAGTAATATCCTTTGTCTCGATAACAAGACGTGGTGTATCATATATTTTCTCGCTCATATATCCTCGGTTATGCTATAATTGTCTAAGAAATAATATAAGGCTTTGGAGGATGTCACACAGAAACAATCCTGCATCCATCCTCCTCATCTGCAAAGTACAGCCATCCAAAAACAGTACCGCCTGTAATATCTGTCATAAGACGCACATAGTCTGAAACCTGCTCCAGATATCCATCATAAAATCCTCTCTCCTTAGCAGATGAAATGCTTCCTGTCTTGTAGTCAATTACCGCATATGTACCGTCAGCATACTGAACAAATCTATCTATAACTCTTCGCTCGCCGCCGCAGATAACCGGAAGCTCACAGCGTTCGAAGACAACATTTTCCATAAGAGAAGAAGCCATAAACTCAGCATACTGCTTTTCAAACTCAGCATCATCAGACATTCCGGCAAACACCGCATGCAGACGAGTGCCCCGAAGCATCGCAAATGATGATGCAGAATCCAAAACAATCTCCTCATCCTCAAAATCAGGCACAGCACATACCGCATTGGAGAAATAAGATTCCGCTGCCTCTTTTTCTGCCGGAAGACAGCAGCACTCACAACACACATCGCATCCTGTCGAGGAAAGATTATACATGCTCATGAATGATTTTTCATGATAACCCTTCTCATCAGCAGTCGCAGAGATTACCAGATGGTCGCGTGCACGCGTTAGAGCCACATAAAACAGCCGCTTTGCCTCAGCCATCTCACGATTAACTCTATCTTCTTCAAGAGCAGTATGCAAAAGTCCGCATTTATCTTTCATCCAGGAAAGTTCAATCTTCACACCTGCACCAAGAGTATCATCGAACACAACCCCATCCGCATTGCCGAGAGTTTTCTCACCTGCAAAGCATAGACACACAACAGGATACTCAAGACCTTTTGACGAATGAATTGTAATAATTCTAACTCTTCCAGAGCGTTCTTCGAGAGGTTCTGCACTGCCGTCTGCAACATTCAGCTCTATACTTTTTTCAAGAAGAGACACAAACTCAATGAGAGAGAACGGAGATGACACAGCTTTAGCACGTGCGATTCCAAGAAGCTTCATCAGATTAGCTTCCATTCTGTCGCCGCCGTCAAGACCTGCATAGACAGCTAAAATCTCTGACTCTGAAATTATTTTTTCAAGAACAAGAGACGGCGTCATATGCTTTGCATACTCCCTCCATCTCGAAATCTTTGCAAGAGCGAAAGCTATTCTGCTCTCTTTGTTCTCTTCAGCAAAGGAACGAAGCCTTACGTAAAGCGGTTTATGCGAACCAAACGCGGCTTTTTCAAGCTCGGCTTCTGAAACTGAAAGATATGGAGAGCGAAGCGCTCCGTACAGTGCTAAGTCATCTTCTGCATAAAGAACAGCTGAGAGCAGATTGTATAAATCCATAACCTCAGGACGCTTGTAAAAGCTCTTTCCGCCATCCTCAATGTACGGGACGCTGTACTTATCAAGAGCCGCACAAAGTTTATCGAGATGCGTTCTACTCCGAATAAGGATTGCAACATCAGAATACTCTGCATGACGGCATACACCGCCGTCTTCGCAAATCACAAGCCTCTGGTTTTCGATTCTATCGTAAATCCATGAAGCAAGAGTTTCTGCTTCATTTTGGACAGCCTGTTTTTTCTCCTGCAAAAGAGTGATTAATGAAACAGAACCTTTCGCAGATTTACGGTTAGGCTCGATTGGATCATAGACCGGATCATACTTTCCTGTAAAAATCTCCGGGAAGATTTTATTTACAAAGTTGATAATCTCAGGTACTGAGCGGAAACTCGTATCAAGTGCTGTGCGGTTTTCGCCGAAGTCACCCTGAAATTCTGCATACACTTTAGAGTCAGCACCTCGGAAGAGGTAAATCGACTGCTTGGCATCTCCTACGATAAACAGCCGGTCATTTTTGCTGACATCTCCGCAGATTTTTCTAAGGAGACTGATTAGCGCCGGGTCATTATCCTGAACTTCATCGACCAGAACATAACGGCATCGAGAAGACACGGCATCAAGAATTTCAGGATGCTTTTCTGATAACAGCTCATCAGTCTTTTTGATGATGTCATCAAAATCAAGAATGCCTGCATTCTTCTTTGCCGATGCAATTTTTTTCGCACAAACCGAGGCTGCGTCATAGAGATCCAAAAGAATTTCGCGGGTTACAGAGAATACCTCGCTGTCCTTTCCCGGAAGATACGGCAGAGCCTTGAAGACATTTACAAACTCATTAGCTCTATCAAGTTCACTTTCCGGAATCTCGAAATCTTTTTTAGCCGTTACGGCTGATGTGCACTGAGCAAATAGAGACCGAATCTCTGTATGAGTTTCTGCTTTGTGCAGAGATTTTGCAAGATTCAGATACTTTGCCCTTCCAAGTGTCAGATGTTTTTTGTCAGCAGTTTCCAGACGGTTCAGCAAAACACGGTTTGTCGAATCCTCAAAGAACATCCTGCGAAGAGCAAACAGATACTCTTTCTCTGATGCATCAAAGAGTTCTGAAAAGTCATCTCCAATTCCGAAATGCTCTATAAATCTGCAATACCAAATCCTTCGAACAGTTTCAGGCTCACCCTTTAGAAGTTCAAACCATCTGTTGTCACCGTTTTCGATTATGAGTTTTACATAATCGCTGATGCTTGTTTGATGCATTCTAAGATGCAGACGGACAAGAGCATCGAACAAATCATCTCCCGGATTTTCGATTACATCACGGATTGTGTTTTCGACAAGTTCAGCCTTGTCTAAATCATCCATGATAGTAAATCCGGGCTCAAGGTTGGCCTCATATGCAAACTCCTTGAGAATCGAGAGGCAGAATCCATGAAAAGTACTGATAGTACCTTGAGAGAACGAGTCAAGACACTCCTGCATACGCGGTTTTGTCTTTGCCTGTTTTTTCAGTTCACGGGAGATTTTGGTCTGCATCTCGGAGGCGGCCTTTTCTGTGTAGGTTAAGGCAACAATGTCTTTTGGATATGCTCCGAATTCAAGAAGCGAAATATACCGCTGAGTTAGGAGGAATGTCTTTCCTGTGCCCGCACCCGCCGTAACGCTGATGCTTTTTCCAAGCTCAAGAGATTTCTTTTGTGCAGGAGTGTACTCAGTCATCTTTTACCTCCGCTTTCCGGCAGATGTGCTTGTACGGACAGAAGTTCGGGCATTTATCTCCATATCCAATCTTTCCTGATTTTACAAGCTCAATGATTTCTGCAACACGTTCTTTTGTTTTAGAAATCATATCATCAGCACAATCCTTAGAGGAGGGAATAAGTTTTGCCGTATCATCTGTTATATTTATGAAATTCCCGACAGCAGGAGTACCTCCTGTCATTTGACGAATAGCTTCCGAGTAGATTGGAATTTGAAGAGCTTTTTTTGGATTGGTTTCTACTTTGCTTCCTGTCTTGTAGTCGAGAACCATAAACTCACCGTTCTCCTTCATAATTACGCGGTCAGCACGGCCGGAAATTTTGATTCCGTCAAACTCTCCTTCTACTTCGCGTTCAAGCCACGCAGCTTCTGTGCGGTATCCTTCCTTTGCAAATGCGGCCTCTATCTCAATGAGTTTTTTAAGTGAACTGTCTTTTACATCACATCCAAGATATCCAAGCTCTTTTGCCTTCCATGAAGGAGTTTTAATGCCGGTTTTTTCCATCTCCTCAACAGTCATACGGCAAAGTTCTTCGTACGCCAAATCTGCATTCTCTTCTGTGATGCAGTCATGAACCGAGAAGTACCGCTCCAAAACCTTGTGAATGACATTTCCGATTTTTATCGGCTCTGAACTGAAGTCCGACGGATTTTCAAGAGACAAGTGGTGTTTGATGTACCATGAGAACGGGCACTTTGCATATGACTCAAGGAAAGTCGGCGAGAAGGATTTTCTCTCGGAATAGATTTCCGAAAATCTTCCATCCTCAAATGAAGGACCTAAGTCATAAGAACAGATTCTGTATGCAGTGTCGTTGATGTCTGAGATTCCAAAGGCTTCGTCAATCTCTTTTTGTTCAGCAGCACAGATTCCGGCAGTCTTCTGGCATCCGAAAACCGAGTGAACAGGATTTCCGGCTTCGGCTTTTTTCGGCTCACCAATGCGGGTTAGAAGAGGAGACGGAGAAAAAGTTGTTCCTATGTCTGATTCTGCGTATGAGAGTGTCAGCTTTTTCGATGCAGACGCACAGGCTGCTTCAAAGTAGTATGCAGTATCTTCCGCAGATTTTCTGTAACGATTTGGAAGAAGGTCTTTTGTCTCCTGCACGGTTAGAAGCGGGAGCGTTGCGGAGATGTTTGGAATGCTCTTTGATGAAAGACCGATGATAAATACATAAGGCGTCTTTGTACCGGCAGCACTCCTGAGTTTTCCAACGCGGAATGCTGTTTCATTTTCAGGATACGGGATTCCTGCATTCTTTCTGCATCCGCGTGAGAGATTCGAGTAAAAATCACTGAGAGAGCAGGGAGCGTGCGCTGTTCCTGCGGCAGAGAGGCGGTCGAGCAGACTAAAGAATGCCTTTCGTGCGGCATCCTCGGTTTTTGTCATCGGAGATGTCGTCCATCCAAGGTCATCCAGGTCATCTCTAAGTGCGGAGATTCTATCCTGCATAGTCCGTGCGGTCTTCTGTCTTCCTTCTGCTTTGTCGAGAATCTCTGAGAGAACGGTTTTTAAGATTTCATCATCGTCTGTCTGGATGTTTCTCCAGTCAGAACTTTTCGTCATCTTTACAGCACGGCGAAGCGTTCCGGCAGTAACTCCTCTTCGTTTTAGATTGAAGGCTTTGCATTCAAGAATTAAAGAGAGGCCGTCTTCTTCCGGATTGTAAGCGGACGCAACAAAAGCAAGCACTGCGCGGATAATCGGGATATTCAGGATGCTTTTACGTTCAGACGCCTTGAAGGTCAGAGGTGTTTTGCGGTTTACAAGAAACTCTGCTGAAACCTCTTCTAAGAGAGGAAGGGTTGTCTGAAGAGTTGGGGTTAGCAGGAGAATATCTTCTCCTGATACTCCGCTTTCTTCAAGAGAACATATCTTATCAAGCGTCTGAGAAATTTCTTCGCGGGAATTTCTGTACACGAGAATTTCAGTCTCAGAAAGCTCTGGAAGTTCCACATCGAAAACTGTCGGGTTGTTGGAGAAGGCTTTGAGAAGTGTTTCGGCAAGAGGTGTTGTACTTTTTAATCCAAAACATATACAGGATGCAGGCTTCATCTGTTCCGCAAACGGGACTGCACACTCAATAGCAGAGATTGCATCAGATGTTTTGTGCTCTGCGCACCATTTGCGGTATTTTGAGAAAACCTCAAAAGCTTTTCTTCCCTTCTCAGTATCCAGAGGGCACTCGACGTTGTTTAATGTAAGAGTGATGAAGAGGTCGATTAAGTTCTCGATGATGGATTTCGATGATGGAAATATTCCTTTGGCATATGATGAGAACAAAAGATACTGTTCCTCCGGTGGAATGATTCTGATTCCTGCTTTCTGCTCTTCGAGAATAGTATGGGCAAGGGATTTTATTGTGGTGATTCTTGACTGGAGAACAGAAGTATTGATTATCTCAAAGGCACGGCGTCTTACGTCTTCGTTTTCAACAATCAACCATGTATCAAACGGATTTGCCTTTGAGTTCTGAAGGAATAGAGAACATGCGGCTTCAAGGGAGGAGGTATCGTTCATGATATTTTACGCTTACATTCTAATAGGTCTCCTGTATTGAAAAACCCTCTGAGAGAACTGTACCGCGAGAACATTATATCCCCTCACACCCAATAATATAGACAATAATGACGGACGCGATAAATAATACTTCAAAAGCCGACTATCGCATAGGTATCGATATAGGCTCTACTACCGTCAAAGTAATTATCCTTGATGAAAAGGGAGAGATTCTTTTCCGCTCATATGAGCGTCACTTCTCCAAAGTCAGAGAAAAGACTGCCGAAGTCTTAGAGAGAGCAAAACCAATTCTGGCTGGAAAAACAATCGTTCTCTTAATCACAGGATCAGCAGGTCTTGGAGTTTCCAAATCAGCAGACATTCCGTTCATCCAGGAGGTTTTTGCAACAGCAAAAGCTGTTGAGACCTACATCCCCGAGACCGACTCCGTCATCGAGCTCGGAGGAGAGGACGCAAAAATCATCTTCTTCAATGGAAGTCTTGAAGAACGTATGAACGGCTCATGCGCAGGAGGCACTGGAGCTTTCATCGACCAGATGGCAACACTCCTTAATGTAAGCGTTCAGGAGCTTGACAGAATGTCTGCCGACTTTGAGAAAATTTACCCGATTGCATCACGCTGCGGAGTTTTCGCAAAGACTGACATTCAGCCGATTTTAAATCAGGGAGGAAGAAAGGAGGATATCGCGGCCTCCATCTATCAGGCAGTTGTTGACCAGACAATCGCCGGTCTTACTCAGGGAAGAGCTCTTGGAAAGACCATTGTTTTCCTCGGTGGACCTCTTTACTACTACAAAGGACTTCGTGCAAGATTTAAGGAGACATTAAATCTCGATGATGACCATGCAATCTTCCCGGAGAACGGAGACTGTTTCGCAGCACTTGGTGCGGCACTTTCAACTAACGGATTCGAACCGCAGAAGTACGAAGACATCTGTGCCCGAATCAAGGAAAGTGTTTCTGATGCTGTAATCACAAACACCATGCCTCCGCTTTTCGAATCGGAAGCAGAGTATGCAGAGTTCCTTTCCCGCCACAACAAAAATGCACCGCCTAAAACTGATATCAGCAAATATGCGGGTGACGCATATCTTGGAATCGATGCAGGAAGTACGACCACCAAGCTTGTTGTAATCGACAAAGACGGCGGAATTCTTTACACCTACTACGGTTCAAACCGCGGAAATCCGGTTCAGATTGTCTTCGAAGAGTTAAAGAAAATCTACGCCGCGGCAGAAGACCGCATCAAAATCCGCGGAGCTGCTGTCACCGGATACGGCGAAGAGCTGATTAAAAACGCATTCAACCTTGACGCAGGATTAGTTGAAACGGTTGCACACTTCAGAGCCGCACGCCACTTCAATCCTGATGTTGATTTCATCATCGATATCGGCGGACAGGATATGAAATGCTTCAAAATCAGAAACGGTGCAGTAGACAGCATCTTCTTAAACGAAGCATGTTCATCCGGATGCGGTTCCTTCATCGAGACATTTGCAAGAGCCTTAGGCTACGAAATCGAGGAGTTCTCCAAACTCGGTCTGTTTGTCAAGCATCCGGTAAACCTCGGATCGCGTTGTACTGTCTTCATGAACTCGTCTGTTAAGCAGGCTCAGCGTGACGGAGCATCGGTTGCAGACATTTCCGCCGGTCTTTCGATTAGTATCGTCAAGAACGCAGTCTACAAAGTTATTCGTGCAGGAAGTGCGGATGACCTTGGACAAAACATCGTAGTTCAGGGAGGAACGTTCAAGAATGATGCAGTTCTTCGTGCATTCGAGCAGGAATTAAAGCGCAATGTAACGCGGCCCACCATTGCCGGAATATCCGGAGCATACGGTGCGGCACTTCACGCAAAGGACTTACAGCTTGCAGAATCATCGATTCTAACCGAAGCTCAGCTTGCAGACTTCATCCACAAAGCAAAACCGATTACCTGCAAACTCTGTACAAACCACTGCAGTTTAACGGTCAACACCTTCGACAACGGAAGACGTTTTGTCTCCGGAAACAGATGCAGCAGACCGCTTGGAAAGGAAAAGTCCGCACTGCCAAACCTTGCACGCTACAAGTACGACAAACTCCTCTCATATCATGGAGTTGAAGGCGCACCACGCGGAAAGATTGGTCTTCCGTTTGGACTTAACACCTACGAAAACCTGCCGTTCTGGCACACATTCTTCACCAGACTCGGATTCGAGGTTGTTTTATCTCCGGAATCGTCGCGTGCGATTTACCGCTTAGGTCAGCACACGATTCCATCTGATACGGTCTGCTATCCTGCAAAACTCATGCACGGACATGTGCTTGAGTTAATGAATGCAGGAGTTGACACAATCTTCTATCCCTGCATGCCGTACAACTTTGATGAGGGCTTAGGAGACAACAACTTCAACTGTCCGGTTGTTGCATACTACCCCGAACTCCTTGCGGCAAACGTAAAAGAGCTGAAAAAAGTCCGCTACCTCTACCCGTACTTCGGCCTCCACAGAAAAGATGACTTCATCAAGCGTGCGGCAAAGTACTTCAAAGACGAGTTTGGAATCCCGAAGAGGGAGACAAAGAAGGCGGCAGAAGCAGCTTATGCTGAGTACGAAGCATACAAAGATGAAATCAGAAAGAAGGGTGCTGAGTACATCAATTACGCACGCGAGAACGGCAAAAAGATTCTCGTGATGGCAGGCCGTCCATACCACATTGACCCGGAGATTGGTCACGGAATCGATGAGCTTGCAGTCTCATACGGATTTGTCTTAATTACAGAAGATGCGGTCTCCTATCTGATGGATAAAGAGCCGAGAAAAGTCTTAAACCAGTGGACTTACCACTCAAGACTTTATGCCGCTGCACGTTATGTTACAACTCAAGCAGACATGCAGCTGATGCAGCTTGTATCATTCGGATGCGGAACTGATGCTGTAACAACTGATGAGGTCCGCGAAATCTTAGAGGCAGGAGATAAAATCTACACTCAGATTAAGATTGATGAAATCAGCAACTTAGGAGCTATTACGATTCGTATCAGAAGTCTGATGGCGGCAGTTGAGGCACGCGAGAGAGGAGGTTTCTAAATGGCAGAACTTGTTTATGATGAGACTGGACGTCTTCTCTTCACCGAAGAGATGGCAAAGGAGTACACACTTGTTGTGCCACAGATGCTTCCGGTTACTTTCAGGATGTTAGTCAAGCTTTTAGAGCTTGAAAGAGGATATCACATTGAAGTCCTTGAGACCAACACTCAGAAGGTTGTCGAGACCGGTCTTAAATATGTCCACAACGATATGTGCTATCCGGCCATCCTCTCAATCGGTCAGTTAATCGAGGCAGCTGAAAGCGGAAGATATGATACTCACAAGCTGGCCTTAATGATTACACAGACAGGAGGCGGATGCAGAGCTTCGAATTACATCCACCTGCTTCGAAAAGCTTTGAAGAAGGCGGGCCTGGAGTACATTCCGGTTATCTCTATTAATTTAAGCGGTATGGAGAAGAATCCCGGATTCAAGCTCTCATTAAAGCTTGGGGTACGCTGTGTGTTTGCGATGATGTACGGAGATTTACTCGTACATATTGGAAACCAGTGCAGACCGTACGAGGTAGAAAAAGGAGCAACCGATGCTTTAATTGAAAGCTGGACTGACAAGCTCGTTGACCTCTTTACCGAGAACAAAGGTCTTGGATTCGGTGCAATGCGCCGATACATGAGAGAAATCGTTGCTGATTTCGCAAAGATTGAGCGCACAAACGAGAAGAAGCCAAGAGTCGGTATCGTTGGAGAGATTTATGTTAAGTATGCTCCGCTTGGAAACAACAATTTAGAGGAGTTCCTGTTAAAGGAGGGAGCAGAGCCTGTTGTTCCGGGAGTTACGGACTTTATTATCTTCAAGGTAAACAACCGTTATGTTGATGTCGGACTTTACGGAGGAAGTATCTTCAAGAAGATAGGCATGTGGATTTTCCAGAACTTCGTTATCAAGTGTCAGAATATTATGATTGAGGTAATCGAGGAGGAAGGAACATTTAGACCAATGTCTCACTTCTCAGAGCTTCAGGAGCTTGTTAAAGGATATCTTGGATACGGTAACAAGATGGGCGAAGGATGGCTTTTAACTGCCGAGATGCTTGAGCTGATTCACTCCGGCACAAACAACATTGTCTGTACTCAGCCGTTTGGATGTCTTCCAAACCATGTTGCAGGAAAGGGCATGATGAGGAAGTTAAAGGACGATTATCCGGATTCAAATATCGTGGCTGTGGATTACGATCCGGGAGCAACGAAGATTAATCAGGAAAACAGAATCAAACTGATGCTGGCTAATGCTTCGCGGAACGAACGTAAGTGAGTAACGCGAAGCGGGAGCACGACTAAAAGGCGTGCGATGCAGCAAGAAAGAAGGAATAATTCCTATTTTACATTTTTTATTATTTGGAATGAACCGCTAATCCACGCGATTGGCGTAGATTAGCGGTTCTTTTTTATGACACCCAATACAAGACCATAAAATTTGACGCTTGATTTCAGAGCTGTACGTTATGATTTCTATCGGTTTACAAACTTCATAACAGAAAAGAAAAGCGAATAGGCAAACCGAAAAGTAGTGCACAGTGCACACCCCGGTTTTACAAAAAACGATAACCCCGGATACTCAAAAGAAAATACCCTCAAAATCGCCTCCATTTTTCTTTTTTTCTTCCCTAAGCTGTTGAGTTTATTTATATTATTTTAAAAACAAATAGATAACACAAGAGAGTTACGCACCGCGTTTTCTTCTTTGGAAAAAGAAGAGAGCAGCGCTTGAAGCATCTCATACTTTTTTTTGGATAAAAGGTGTGCACTGTGCACTCATGTCCGATTGAGACAGAATCTGCTATTGGATTCTCATTTGGAGAACAAATACAGTGTATTTTAAAATCTAAGCCCAACATATGGACTTAAAAACCGACTTTCAGAGACACAGATGAGCAATACATACGTGTATTGAAAATAAATAATTCAATCTATGGATGAACTGGAAATAGAAATAAAACTTAGAATCAGATTTCGAAATGGAATTGCTGTAAGCTGTAGTGTAATAAATTCAGAAAAACAAGAGCCTCAGGTGGGATTTGAACCCACGACCTCGTCCTTACCAAGGACGCGCGATACCCCTATGCCACTGAGGCGAGTGTGCGATAACAATATAGGACAGTATTTGACTTAAACCTTTCTAAATGAAAGAGAGATATTACACCTCAACACCCATCACCAGATAGGTGAAGAGGCAAAAACCACCTTACGCGCAGATTGTTTTGATGCGCTGTGCTGCAAGATAAGCAGTCGAAAAGGCCGCCTGTAAATTATATCCTCCGGTGTCTCCGTCAACATCCAAAACCTCGCCCGCAAAGAAAAGGCCGGAATGAATTTTCGACTCGCAGGCCTTCTTGTTCACCTCAGAAAGACTGACACCGCCTGCTGTCGCCATAGATATCGCAAAATCCCCAAGACGGGCGATTTTTACCTCATAAGAGGTTACAAGCTTCACCAGAGCCTTGCGGGAGGCTGCAGAAAGCTGAGAACCTTTGGTATCCTCGGAAATTCCGGCCTCTTCAATCAGAGCTTTAACAAGCCTGTCCGGAACTCCTAAACCATAGAGCAGATTCGAGACAAGACGGCCTCCTTCTTTTCTGCACCTCTCGATTAGAAGCGCATCGAACGCCTCGGCAGACATACCTGTGAATGAAATTTTAAGAACATCGCCTGCCTGCATCAAGCGGCTCGCATCAAGAACACAAGGGCCTGAGAATCCAAAACGGGTAATCAGCAGGTCGTTGGTATTTGCCCCAATCTTTTTTCCATCACGCCAGATGGTAAGAGACACATTCTCAAACGAAATACCTGAAAGATCCTGAAGACGGAAGTTTTCCGCATAGACCGGAGTTAGAGCCTCCTTTGGCTCTACAATGCTGTGTCCAAGCATCTCTGCAAGCCGCACACCGTCACCGGATGAGCCCGTCTTCGGATACGAAGAACCGCCGGCTGCAACCACCAAACAGCGGGCCGAATATTTACCGTACGCAGTTGAAACAACAAACCGCTCACCGTCTTTTTTAACTGAATCAGCGCGCTCTTCATACAAAATATCAACACCCGCATCATCACATGCATCGAGTAAAATATCCAAAACATCATCAGCAGACCGCGTTGTCGGGAAAACCTTTCCTGCATCCGTTGTCTCAAAAGATAAACCGCGCTTCTCGAAGAAAGAAAGAAGGTCAGTATTCGATAACGCCCGAAGAGCCGGCTTTAAAAAAGCGGCATGAGAAGCATCTCCAAAGTGTAAAGCATAATCGCCCATACTTCCGGCGTGAGTAATATTGCACTGACCAGAACCCGAAAGCAGAAGCTTTCTTCCAGGCAAATTCATCTTCTCTAAAATGCAGACCTTAAGGCCTGCAAGATTTGCCGCACAAAAGAGCCCCGCAGGACCTGCACCGATAATTACCACGTCGAACTCTTCTGTCATTAATAGTATATTTGCAGGCGAAGAGGTTATCCTTTGCCATCTTTCAGATTTCGAAGAGCATAAGCGCCTGCCCCCATCAGCGGAGCATTTCCCTCAAGCTCTGTAACACACACCTGCGGACAGCGCAGATATCCTCCAAAATCCCCAATCAGCAAATCCGCATACTCACGTGCAAGAGGTCCGTCTAAAACAATCACATCAGGATTGTATGCACAGACAACCGAAGACAACCCGCGTGAATTAATCTTTGAAACCTCTGACACAAACTCGGAACATATAGCATCACCATTTCGTGCCGCAAAAAGAATCTGACCGGATGAAAGCGGAGCATACCCTAAATCAGCACCGCTTCTTTTAAGCCACTCAGCAAAAAAATTAGGCATACCGCTTCCGCTCGAATACGCCTCCCAATGGCCAACACACCCACATCCGCACTGCATATTGTAAACCGTATCAACCGTAAAGTGCCCAACCTCACATGCATTACCATCAGCTCCTTGGAAAATCCCGCCCTTTGAAAGAACACCTGCACCGATTCCTGTCGACATTGTAAGATACACAAGCGTATCTGCACCAGAATGTCTGCCAAACACATATTCCCCGTACGCTCCGGCTTTGCAGTCCGTAAGCATAAAAGATGGAACACCAAGAGCAGAAGATATTGGAGAAGTTAAGAAAATTTCATCTGCTTTCATATTCGGAGAATTAACAACCGAACCGCTCTTCAAATCAACAGGACCGGCTGTTGAAATCCCGACACACTCCGGCGACAGTCCTGTCTTCTCAACTGCGCTTTCTATCATATCCACGATTTTTGCGGAGATTTCAGAGCCTTTGGAAATATTTGCAATTTCCTCTCTCTACTACTACATCAAATCTACTCTAACACAACAGGACAATCCTTAATACCTCACATTCTCAAAATCTTTAGTATGATTAATGTCGGGCTTTTGGGATGCGGTAACATAGGTCGTATTATCGCAAAAGGGCAGGACAATTTCAAAATAACGGCCGTATATGATACAGCGGAAGCTAAGGTTAAAGCATTCGGAGAAGAGTTTGGAGCTGTTCCATACACCGACTTTTCCCTCTTCCTCAAAGAATCCTGCGATGTAGTCGTAGAAGCAGCATCTGCAGCAGCTGTAAAAGCTCATGCAGAAGATGTCTTAAAATCCGGAAAAGACATCATAATCATGAGCGTCGGAGCTCTTGCCGACATTGAATTCCGTAAAGAACTGATGAATACCGCCCGCAAAAACTCCTGTAAAATACACATCCCCTCCGGCGCCGTCTTAGGCCTTGACAATATCAAAGTAGGACAGATATCCCGCGTAGATAAAATTCTCCTTCGAACAACCAAAAGCCCTGCATCCTTAAAGCGTGACATCCATGATAGAACACAGCTCTTTGGAGGAAAAGCCGGAGAGTGCGTCAAAGAGTTCCCGAAAAACACAAATGTCGCAGAATCCTTGTCTCTTGCGGCAGGAAAAGATATTGATGTAGAGCTTTGGGCAGATCCGGCTGAGGATAGAAACATGCATGAAATCTTCTTCGAAGGAGAGTTTGGAGAAATCTATGCAAGAATCAGAAATGTGCCGTCTCCGGATAACCCGGCAACGAGCTATCTTGCGGCATTATCCATCCTCTCGCTTCTTAGAAACCTTGACAGCCCGCTGGTGATAGGAGCATGAATTACGCAGAAGAAATCAGAAGGCTTGCCGAAGAAAAGGGTGCCTTAATCTTAGTCCACAACTACGAGTCGGCAGAAGTTCAAGACGTAGCAGATATCTGCGGAGACTCGCTTGAACTCGCACGAAAAGCTAAGGAAGCAGACGCAAAAACTCTTGTAATCTGCGGTGTCTACTTCATGGCTGAAACTGCAAAGATTCTCTCTCCTGAAAAAACGGTCTTAATCCCGCGTCCTGATGCAGGATGTGCTCTTGCCGACCAGCTGACTCCTGAGATGGTAAGAGAGGCGAAAGTCAAACATCCGGGAGCTCCGTTTGTTGTTTATGTCAACTCATCTGCCGCCACCAAAGCAGAGTGCGACATCACCTGTACTTCAGCAAACGCGGCTGATGTTGTCCGCTCGCTCAAAGAGGACGTTGTCCTCTTCGGTCCGGATGCAAATCTTGCCGCATGGGTCAGAAAGAATGTTCCGGAAAAAACCATCATCACTGTTCCGGAAAACGGAGGATGTCCGGTTCACCACAAGGTAACTGTTGAGGAGATTGAAGCAGCCCGCAAACAGTTCCCGAATGCAACCGTCATTTGCCATCCGGAGTGTTCACCTGCTGTGCAGGAAGCATCCGACATGATTGGTTCTACCGGATACATGATTCGAAACTGCGGAGAGGAGAAGGAGTGGATTATCGTTACCGAGAATGGAATCCTCCACCCGTTAAGCAAACACTATCCGGAAACAGTCTTCCACGGAATCGAGGCGATCTGTGAGAGTATGAAGCTCATCACTTTAAAGGACCTCTACGAGACATTAGCTGAGGGTAAAAACGAGGTCATTGTGGAAAAGGAGACCGCTGACCGCGCCCGCGATGCTATCGAGCGCATGATTGAGGCATCCGCCTGATGGACAGAAAAGCAGTCCTCCGCTCTTTTCTGGAAGAAGATGCGGCAGAGAGAGACATCACCTCACAAACTCTTCTTGAAAACAAGTATGTCTCTGCAAGAATCGAAGCACGCGAGGAGATGGTTCTGTCCGGAATCGAGGAGTGCATCGAACTCTTCGGACTTGTTGGAGTTGCCGCTCTTCCTGAGAAAAAAGACGGTGATAAGGCAGAGCCGTATGAGGTAATTCTTCGTCTTCACGGACGCGTTCACTCGATTTTATCCGCAGAACGCTCTGCCTTAAACCTGCTTGGAAGAATGAGCGGGATTGCCTCTGCCTCTTATGCCGCAGGAAATCTCGCACGCGAAATAAATGATCATGTAAGAGTTGCAGGGACAAGAAAAACTGCGCCCGGACTTCGGTATTTTGACAAAAAGGCTGTCGCCGCAGGAGGCGGACTTCCGCACCGATTCGATTTGGAAGAGGCGTTCCTGATTAAAGACACTCACAGAAGTTTTCTTGCAGTTGACGAGGCAGTCAGAAAATGCCGCGAGAAGTTCCCGAAGAAGATTATCGACTGCGAGGTTGAATCGGTCGAAGATGCTCTTCGTGCCGCAAAAGCCGGAGCAGACACGATTATGTTCGATAACATGAGCGTAGAAAAAATTGCGGAAGCAATTTCAGCTCTCAAAGCCGAAGGTCTCAGAGACAAAGTTATGCTTGAGATTTCAGGCGGCATCCGTGCCGAAACTATCTCAGCATTCAAAGGGCTTGATATCGATATCATCAGCATGGGAGCGCTCACCCACTCGGTCGCTTGTGCTGATGTCAGTCTGGAAATTGAGTGATGGAAAAAAGAACTGCTGTCACTCTCGCACTTTTTATCGGTTCGCTTGCGGTGACAGCAGTCTGCTTCGCGTTTGGACTGCCGCTTTTCTTTTTGTTTCTGTTTTTGCCGTTCTTCTTCCTTCCAAAACGTGAGGTTAGAAGATGCCCTGTGTGCGGATGCAGAGTTGAGCCGAATGCAAACTACTGTTCGGTCTGCGGGGCACGGTTAGATGAGTAATCCTCTTCATCTTCGTCTACTCCATGCAGATAGTACCACATATCGTATGTCTCATACATACCGGAAGCCTCAGCGATTTTGACAGCCAAGGTGTGCCAGCAGTCAACACCATAACGTGATGCGGCACAACTGCAAAAGTCTCCTTCGATAAAGTATTCATCCGTGTTTCCGACAACTACAAAGTAGTCACGGTATTTTTTAACCCTCCCTTCGCGCACAGCATCGAACGCTTCCGCTCCGCGTTTTCCGTAAGCTCCGACAAATGCCTGTCTTACGGTTTCGTTGAGTGTGCCTTCACGTTTTAAGACGGGAAACGGATGAATCATTCAATAATTTTTGTAAGCGGAGTGCCGTCGATGAATGTCCAGCCTTCGCGTCTGCTAAGAGCACGCATTCCAGGCGCTTCTAAGGCATAGTGGGTCGCTTCGATGCATGGAATCGGAGATTCGAGCGCCATATTGTATTTGAGCTCAGACGCAAGGTAGGCTTCAGCACCAAGAGAGACTGCCTCTTCGATTAATTCCCAATCAAAGGCAGAGCCTCCGACAACAGCGATTCGTGAGATGTTTTCAACATCTCCCCATGCACGAAGACCGCATCCGAGAATTTTTGCAACTTCGGAAAGGGAGGTTGTCAGTGTTCCAACAACTCCAAGAGACATTCGAACACAGTCCTTTAAGCGAAGTTCTTCTGATAAGGCATCGTTGATTCCGCCTTCTGCATGGTCGAAGTTGGTGTGCATGGCGTAAAGATTCACGTCCGCTTTGATAAGCGGGCGGATAATTTCTGCGTTGCGGGCAGTAACCCCGTGCATTGAGTTCCAGAATGCCGGGTGGTGAACAACAAGAGCGTCAAATCCTCCGTCTGCTGCGGCTTTTGCAACTTCAGGAGTTGCATCTAAAGCGCAGGCGATTTTTTCAATCTCGTCCTTTCCTTCAACCAGAAGTCCGATTCTGCCTGAATCAAAGTCCTCCGCAAGTTCAACCGGAGCGATTTGTTCCATGCGTGCGATAAATTCACTGCGTTTCATATCAGTATTTCTTGATGCGGATTTTTTCTTCCTCAACAGGTGCAGAAGCAGCAGTCGGGGTGATTGTTAAGGCGTTGATGAAGACAGAGCGTTCGTTTCCGATTTTTCCGTAAACGGTTCCAAGAACTTCTACATGTGCTCCGATACCGAAGAGGCGCTCTGGAAGAGCAAAACGGCGGACAACAATCTGACCGCTTGCGTCTTTGATGATGTAGGTTGGTTTGTTCATCTGAAGACCGGAGATTTTGACAACCTCTCCTTCGAGAATCACAGGAACTCCGCGCATCGATGATGTGACCTGGTGAGCCTTTACTCTGCGGGCTGCGGCACGTACAGCATCTTTGTTCTTTAAGACCTGCTTTTCATTCGAGTACATGAGAAGCATAGGGAAGAAGATTAAGATGATACATAACGGAACTCCCATCCAGACGTAAATCCATTCATTGGATTCGGCAAAGGACATTGCACACACAATTGCAAAGAGGACGGTCACTCCAAGAAGGAGAGGAGGAATCCGCACAGTGATGCCTTTTATTATCATTATTTATGAGTGGGTTTTTGAAGGGGATAATACTCACTCTTATCCCCTCATAGAACCCACTTATATACATCAATGGCTCACCGCATGATTAAAATCCCGCCTATGCTGTCTGCGACAATAAGCATGGGAATAGCATCTCTGGAGGGGGCACTCTTCAAGGAAATCGGAAACTGTCCACACTGCGGAGGCCGTCCTATGCCGTATGACACGAAGACGAAGAATTATGCAACGCTGATTCTTCCAAGCGGAACTCATACAGTAACAGTGAAGGTCAGGCGATTTACATGTAAAGAGTGCGGGAGGCTGTTATATGCAGAAGAGCCGTTTTATCCCGATACACGTGTCGGTTCTGCGATTGTGGATTTGGCATTAAGTCTTTCAAGGACGAACAGTTATTCCCATGCATCGGCAATTATGGAAGGTTTAGGCATTCAGATGAACAGAAGTTCGGTTCGAAACTACGCCAAATCTGAACTTCCAATGACGGGATTTAGCAGTTTATACGGTCTGCCGTTTCCAAACTCGCTGATTTCTTTGATGGGAAAGAATTTTTCCGGAACTGATGAGGAGACAAATTCAATTCTTCGTGCATGCGGTTATCCGTCAAGGTATCATCCTCCGGAAGATAAGTCAGGAACTGCGGCTGAGTTTTTCAAAAAAAGAGAGAGGAATAGATGACAAAACCTGAGTTTCGTTTTGCAGATAGAAAAGATAGTGAATTAATTCTTAAGTTCATTAAAGACCTTGCAGAGTATGAGAAGATGTCAGACCTCGTTGTGGCAACTAAAGAACAGCTCGAGGAGGAAATTTTCGGGAAGAAGAGGGCAGAGGTTTTGTTTGTAATGGAGGATGGGCTGGAAGTTGGATTTGCCCTTTTCTTCCACAACTTTTCAACATTTCTTGGACGTGCCGGATTGTATCTTGAGGATTTGTTCGTGCTTCCGGAATTCAGAGGAAAAGGTTACGGCAAGGCAACCTTGAAAAAACTCGCACAGATTGCAGTCGAGAGAGGCTGCGGGCGTTTTGAGTGGTGGTGTCTTGACTGGAACAAACCAAGTATTGACTTTTATCTCTCGCTTGGGGCTGAACCTATGAGCGATTGGACTACTTACAGAGTTGCGGGCGAGAAGCTTTTGGAGCTTGCTGAGGAGTAATTACTCCCAAAGTTCCAAAATCAACTCAGATAAGAATCTCTCAGTCTCTTCAAGGGATTCTATCGACATCCGCTCATTTACAGTGTGGCATCCTTCAATTGTGGGACCAAGAGATATAATCTCCATCTCAGGATACTTTTCCTGAATCATTCCGCACTCAACACCACCATGTGTTGTTTCAACATGCGGAGATTTTCCAAAGAGTTTCTCGTAAACTTTTGCGGCACGAAGAACAAGCGGTGAATTTTCATCTAAGAGCCATCCTGAAAAACTGCTGTGAGTAAACACATCAGCTCCTGCTTCGCGGAAGACAAAAGCAATCTCAGATGATAGAGCATCACGACTTTTGTTTACAGCACTTCTTTGAAGAGTTATAATTCTAAATCCATCATCTTCGTCAACCACTGCCGCGAGATTTGATGATGTCAAAACTCCGCGTGTATCCTCTTCCACAACACCGTTTCTGCATTCATGTAAGGAGTGAACAAAAAATCCGTCATATGCAAAAGAAGGTTCTGCTGTTTTTTCAAGTGTCATGCTGATTTCAGAATCAGTCTTGGCATACAGCTCTTTTACCTCATCCACGTAAGCGACAAAGACTGATTCGACATCAGCAGCCTCTGTCGAGAAGGTAACCACTGCCTCTTTTGGAATAACATTGCATTTCGTTCCGGAAGAGAAAGCAGACACCTGCTCTGCGTTTACTTTTGTCATAAAATCTGCCGCAAGTTTTACAGCATTCGCTCTTCCAAGGCCTATGTCGATTCCGGAATGTCCGCTTGCAAGGCCGCTGATTTTAAGAGTGTACCACACGCCTTTTGGAAGTGTTCTGATTTTTGGAAAGACCGCTTCAGTATTTACGCCGCCTGCACATCCGATGAGAAGCGAGTTTCCATCCTCATGGTCGAGATTGATTAAGGTTTTCCCTTTGAGAACTGAAGATGAGAGTGCTTCAACTCCTGTCATTCCAACTTCTTCATCAACCGTAAAGAGGCACTCGAGAGAGACATGCTTTAGCTCTTGTGCTGTTAAGGCATAGAGCATCAGAGCAACTCCTGCTCCGTTGTCTGCACCAAGTGTTGTGCCGTCAGCACAAATCCATCCGTCTTTGACTGATGTTGTGATTCCGCAGGTTTGGAAGTCAAACGGAGAAATTGATTCCGGAACCATATCCATGTGACCCTGAAGTGTTATCGGGTTTTCACCTCTGCGGATTATGATATTTCCTGCAACATCTTCGATGCATTCGAATGAGTTTGCTTTTGCAAAATCTTTCAGATATTCTCGGATTTTTTCTTCATGACCTGACGGGCGCGGGATTTTTGCAATCTCTTCAAAGTACTCTAATGCAGACGGCATCTCTTAAGTTATGTTTTGAGGAACTTGTTTATTAAGAATACTGTCGAATAATAAAGTATGAAAGTATTAGGTCTTGTATCATCCCCAAGAAAAGGAAACGGTCAGACTCTTGTTGAGAATGTCTTAGCAGGAGCTGCAGAAAACGGAGCGGAAACCGAGCTTATTCGCCTGACTGATGTAGAAATCAAGCCATGCCTTGACTGCGGATTCTGTAAGAAGGAAGGAAATGCAACCTGCATGCAGAAGGATGCCATGGCAGACATTTACGCAAAACTCGCAGAGGCTGACGCGGTTGTCTTTGGTATGCCGGTTTACTTCGGACGCCCGAATGCACCATTCCTTCAGTTCAATGACCGCATGTATGCAATGATGAATCCGGACTTCTCTCCAAGACTTCCAACCGGTAAGAAGTTTGCAACTGTCATCACCTTAGGCGGCGGAGGTCTTGAGACCGTTGAGCCGATGCATGCAACTTTAGCAGGTATTTTCTGCGGAGCATTCGGATGGAAGGATTGCGGTTTCCTCTGGAAGAACATGATGCACGACAGAAAGGCAGCAGCAGGTCAGCCGGAATCCCTCGCAGAAGCAAAGGCATTCGGAAAGAAACTGACCGAATAAATTTCTTTTTTACTCATTATTGGATGCGACATCCAAACGTGAGACATATATACATCTTAGAACCACTATCATAGTATGAGTGAACTGCGTTTATCGCCGCGGCAATACATCATCGCAATTACTGTGGCTATAGCATGTTTCCTTCCGCCGTTTATCGGGGAGGCCACAAACATCGCTCTTCCAAATATGCTGACAGGTCTTGGCTTATCTCTCGGCCCGGATTACTGGTCGCTCTATGGATGGGTTTTAACCGTTTATCTTCTGACATCTACGATTTTCTTAATTCCGGCAGCCAGACTGGCGGACAAATACAGTAAGAAGCTGTTCTTCTGTATTGGTGTTCTCCTGCTCGGCTTTGGTTCTCTTGGAATCGGTTTCTCGACAACA
This sequence comes from Methanocorpusculum sp., assembly GCA_017387505.1. Classification (GTDB taxonomy): domain Archaea; phylum Halobacteriota; class Methanomicrobia; order Methanomicrobiales; family Methanocorpusculaceae; genus Methanocorpusculum. The sequence goes on along the minus strand of JAFOFB010000015.1, from coordinate 111,841 downwards.
GGCGAGATGGTTTTAATCATGAGAGCAATTGAAGGAATCGGAAATGCTCTGATGTTTGGAACAGCCGTTGCTCTGGTCGCCTCTGCGGTCAAGGTTGAACTTCGCGGTACAGCGATTGGTGTCGCCATGACTGGTGTGTTCATGGGACAGCTTGCAGGTCCGCTGCTCGCAGGCGCATTAACAGATGTTATCGGATGGCAGGCTGTTTACATTGTTCTTTGTCCGATTGCTCTTGTTTCCTTTATCCTGGCTCTTCCATTCATCCCGAAGGATGAACCGACCGACAAAGGAAAGTATGACTGGATTGGAGCTCTGCTATTTATTGTTGGAATGGCTCTTGCTCTCTACGGATTCTCCAAGCAGCCGAACACCGAAGCACTCTTTATGCTGATTGGCGGTATTGCTCTCCTTGGAATTTTCCTCTTCTACGAGACGAAGAATAAGAATCCGTTAATTCCGGTAAATCTGATTCTGCACAACCGTGCATTTACGTTTAACAACGGTGCAAACCTGCTGTACTATGTTGCAATCTACTCGATGGGTTCTCTTGTTTCCCTCTACATGACCAATGTCTGGGGAATCACTGACGCTCTTCCAAGAGCAATTATTGTGACCACTCAGGGACTTATTCTTGTTCTCTTCACAATCGTTGCCGGAAAATTCTACGACCATCTGCTTCCAAAGTCTCTGATGGCAGTAGGAGCTGTTTTGACCGTCATTGGAACAGCCGGATGCTTCCTTGTCGGTTCTGCTTCAACTGAGCCCATGTGGCTTGCAGCCGCTGTTATCTTTGCAAGCGTTGCAGCATTTGGTGTCGGTTCTCTGATTCTGACAGTTATCGACCGCGTGATGAAGAATGCTCCTCCAAAGATTGCAACTACAACCGGTCTTGTGATTATCACTATCGGTATGATTGTGCTCTTCCTCTGCGGAGAAAATGTTGCAGTCTGGAGTATGATTGCTGTTCAGGCACTCTTTGGTCTTGGAATTGCTATCTTTGTAACTCCAAACAGCACAGCAATTATGAACTCGGTGACAGCCGCTGAGTATGGTATGGCTTCCGGAACTCTTTCGACAACGCGTATGCTTGGTATGGCCATCTCAATTGGAATTGTGAACATCTTAAAGAATGTCTTCCTCTCAGGAGACGCCGCAGGATATTCGTCTGCATTCCTTCAGATGTTAGACGGAGTTGTTATCGCTTCAATTGTTGTGCTTGTTGTCGCGATTATTCTCTCATGGACTGCCGGAAACGGCAAGTCCGCATAATTTTTCTATTTTTTGAATACAAGTTTGACGTAAAAAAAGTAAATAGAAGTATTACTCGCTATCTTTCACAAAACATCCGGCAATCGCCAAAACTACACCTAAGGCAGTTCCGCACTTGGGACATTAATTCTGGCAAATGAGATTGCAAAAAAGATACTACTAATGTAGTAAGAGGAATCAGAGCATACAGGAATATCAAAACATAGACAATCGCATCAGATGGACTCATGAAAATCCAGAATACCAGATGCGAGATAATCCAGACAGCCAGATATACAGCAGTTAGAATATTTTGTTTCTTCATACAATCCCCAAAATTACCTGTTTTTGTTATATGTCATTCTGAGTTATGATGTTTCATTTGGATAAATAACAGGAGATAAGTGAGGCAAATCCTCATATCCTCTGACTGCCTATTATCTAATAACAGCAATGTCTGAATATGTGAGCATCAAAAACGAAGTCGTCAAAAAACTGGAAGAACATCTTCCAGAGATACGCGAGCGTTTCGGAATTGAGATGCTTGGAGTATTCGGTTCTGTGTCTCGCGGTGAAGACAAACCTGATTCAGACATTGATATTCTCTACCGGTTCAAAGCTGGAATCAAAACATATCATGCAATGCTTGAACTGGCTGACTATCTCGAAGAACTCTTCGGACGTCCCATTGATTTAACTGCCGCAGACTGGATAAGCCCTATGCTCAAATCACATATTGATGCAGATGTTATCTTCTGCGGAGCGGAAAAGGGGGCAGCATGAAATCAGATGAAATCTTTCTCGAACACATTCGAAATGAGGTTGAATTCATCTTAGAAAACACAGACGGGCTTTCATATCAGGAGTTCTTAGGAAATCTTGTATTGAAGAAAGCAGTTGTTCAGTCATTTAGTGTAATTGGAGAAGCGGCAAACCAGATTTCAGAAGATTTTCAAAAACAGCATCCTGAATTTGACTGGAAAGGCATGACAGGATTTAGAAACCGCCTGATTCACAAATATTTCGACATCAACTTCAGTCAGGTCTGGGAAATTATCGAAGAAGATATCCCAAAACTCTACGAACTTCTTTTAAAAATTTAAAAAGAGAATGAGAGAATAGAGCCTTAGTGCTCTTCTCTTACCATCTCGATACACTTCTTCGGACACTCGTTGGAGCAGATACCGCATCCTTTGCAGTAAACTAAATCGATTTCCATAGTGTCCTGATCAATGACTGCGTCCGGGCAGTACATTGCACAGATTCCACAGCGGTTGCATGCCTCGCGGTTAACAACCGGGCGGAATGTTCTCCAGGAGCCGGTTAAACCCATAGCCGCCTCTTTTGGAGTGCTGATAGTAATCTTTGGCATCATGCGTTGACCTCCTCGAATGCTTTCTCTGCAACCTCAATGTTTCTGACGTCAGCGAAAGTCTCCTCGATTGCCTTCTTTCCAGACTCGTGAGTGAAGAGACCGAGTTTTGCAAGTGCACCGATGACCGGAGTGTTTAAGATCGGACTTCCTGCAACAACAAGGTTCTTGGAAAGTGCAATTCCAGTTAAGTCTGCCTTGTAAACCTTATACTGCGGCGGGAATTCGATGTCTTCGTGAGTGTTGACGAAGATAGATCCTCCTTCCTTTAATCCGTCTAAGACATCAACGGTCTCCATTACAGTCGGGTCGAGGACAATAATCATGTCCGGTTTTCTGATCTGAGAGTAGATTCTAACCGGTGCATCATCGATTCTGACGAAAGAAACGATTGGTGCTCCGCGTCTCTCTGCTCCATAGAACGGACATGCAGTTGCGAACTTTCCGTCCTTAACTGCTGCGGATGCCATCATGCGGGCGGCAGTAACTCCACCCTGACCGCCTCTTGAGTGAATGCGAATCTCGTACATTACTGTTCCTCCTCAGAAATTCCAAACCAGAACTCAGTTCCAATCTTTCTGGAACGGACAAACTCTGCCATATCCTCGAATGTGACTTCCTGACCGCCGAGACCTGCGATAATGCGTGCCATCTTTGCTTCCGGATAGCGTGCCTGGATTTCTCCGGCAATAACGCCGCCGAATCCAAAGGAGTAGTCGCGGTCAATTACAACAAGTTCTTTTCCTGCAACGTTTAACTCCGGGAATGGTCTAAGCCAGCGGATACGCATAACTCCTGCCTTGATTCCCTCGGAACGTAAGAGGTCTGCTGCAACTTCTGCTTCCTTACCCATAGTTCCCATAGCAACGATTACAACATCTGCATCATCACAGAGGTACTCTTCGACTGGTGCGTAGCTTCTGCCGAAACGCTTTGCAAACTCAGCTTCAGTTTCTGCGATAACTTCGCGTGCTGCACGCATGGATTTCTCCATATCGAATCTGAACTGGTAGTGGACGTTTGCCGGACTCATTGCACCGTATCCGTGCGGATCGTTGACATCGATTGCGTGCGGGAGGTTGATTGGCGGGATGAAGTCTCCCGGCTCAGTCATCTCGAACGGCTGCATGATGTGAGACAGTAAGAATCCGTCCATATTGATCATGACGGGTAGGAGGACTCTATTGTCTTCTGCGATGCGGAATGCCATTAAGGTTGCATCGTATGCTTCCTGAACGGTGGAAACGTAAATCTGAAGCCATCCGGTGTCTCTCTGAGAGAGGGAGTCGGAGTGTTCTGCCCAGATGTTCCATCCCGGAGCAATGGTTCTGTTAACCTGACCCATAACGATTGGGAGGCGTGCACCTGCTGCCCAGTGGAGCATCTCGTGCATGTATAAGAGACCGTGAGAACTGGTTGCAGTGAATACACGAACACCAGTGATTGCGGCACCGATACATGCGGTCATTGCGGAGTGCTCGGACTCAACCGGGATGCAGCGTGCAGTCATGTCACCGCTTTCGACGTAGTCTGCGATTGCTTCGATGACTTCGGTCTGCGGTGTAATCGGATATGCGTCAACAACAGTCGGCTGAGCCATCTTAACAGCTGCTGCGACTGCTTTGTTTCCGGTAGACATTACAAGTTTATCGCTCATGCTGTTTCCTCCTGGATTCTGACTTCTGCTGCAATCTTCTTTAAGTTCTTGTCAACGTTTGCCTGAATCTGTGCGGCGGTTTCTTCATCAACCTTCTTGAATCTTCCCTGAGCTTTAAGGTAGTCGATGACCGGCATCGGCTTCTTCATTGCTGCTCTGGATGGTGCGCTGATGGTGAGTTTATCGTATTCCTTCTCCCAGAGCACCCAGATTCCGCTCTTGACTGCCATCTTTCCGATTTCAACAGTCTTCTCAGACGGAGTTCTCCATCCCGGCGGGCATGGTGCTAAGATGTGGAGGAACTTCGGGCCCGGAATCGATAATGCCTTCTTGACTTTATTGTAGATGTCAGCAGGATATGATGCACATGCAGTTGCCTGATATGGAAGGTTGTGTGCTTCGATGATTCTGTCGAGATCTTTCTTGACAACACGCTTTCCGTTCGGAGTGGTTGTGGTGATTGCTCCAAGCGGAGTAGCACCTGAGCGCTGCATTCCGGTGTTTCCGTATGCTTCGTTGTCGTAGCAGATGTAGAGGAAGTCCTCTCCGCGCTCGAGTGCGCCGGAAAGTGCCTGAATTCCAATATCTGCAGTTCCGCCGTCACCGGCATATACAATAACGTTGGTCTTCTGTCCTTTTGCGCGAAGTGCTTCGCTCATGCCGGATGCACATGCGGCTGCTGCGGCAAAGGCGATGTTATATACAGGCACAGTGTGGAGCATGTATGGGTACACACCCTGAATGACACTGTTACAGCAGGCAGGAATTACTAAGATGGTATCTTTTCCTGCTGCTTTTAAGATATAGCGGAGAGCTAAAAGTGAACCGCAACCTGCACAGGTTGACGGACACTTTAAGAGCATCTCTTCTTTTGGAATTTCCGTCATGAAATCATTATTTATTTGTCACGAATTATAATGAGGCTTACTCTTTGACATTGTATTACACACCAATCCGTGCCTAATGCTTATTGCTTCTCAAAACCAATTCTGATGTATGTCTTATGATGCAGGAGATGGATTTTCTGTTGATATTCTATCGGCAGAAGCGATTAAATCCCATCTTCCGGCTGATTTTTCAGGAGATATTGTCGTAAAGGAAATTACCGAATCGACCAACTCAGATGCCGCACGTTTAGCAAAGGATGCAACTCATGGAACTGTTATCATCTCAGACGCGCAGACTGCGGGTCGAGGGCGTCTTGGAAAGAGTTTCTATGCTCCAAAAGGCGGCATATACATGAGTGTAATTCTAAAGCTCGGACTTACTTTTTCTGATGCAGTGCTTGTAACAACTGCCGCCTCTGTTGCTGTGTGCAAAGCGATTGAAGCTGTATCTAATGTGCGGCCAAAGATTAAGTGGGTAAATGATATTCTTTTGGATGGAAAAAAAATCTGCGGCATCTCATGCGAAGCGGTGTCTTTTGGCGAGATGATTGATTCAGTGATTCTTGGAATCGGAGTTAATTTTTCTGCTCAGGAATTTCCTGATGACCTGCAGGATACTGCAGGTGTTTTGTTTGAAAAACCAACGGTTTCACGAAACCGGCTCATTGCAGAGATTCTAAAAAATATTTTATCAGAGACAAAAGATTTGTCTTCGAAAAAGTTCATCGAAGACTACCGCAGACGCTCCGCAGTTCTTGGAAAACCGATTCGCTATCTGGAAAATAATGTGTGGTATGAAGCAGAAGCTGTCGGTATTAATGATAACGGCGGACTGATTATTTTAGAAAACGGAAAAGAGAAGACGCTTGTCTCCGGTGAAATTACTCTTCGGATAAAATAAGAAAAGGAAGTTACTCTTCCTTCTTTGGTCTTTCCGGCTTGACGTAAGTAATCACATACTCATCAATTCCGCGCTCAGCAGGAGTTGCGGCGGCAGAGTAGGTGTTTTCCATTGAGAGGCACTTGAATTTACACATCTCAATACATCCGCCGCAAATTACACACTTGAAGCGGTCGATGGTCCAGATTTTGTTTGCACGGTCAACCGTGATTGCCTGAGATGGGCAACGCTTCTGACAAATTGTACATGAAGTACATTTTGACGGGTCGAAGACAATGTGTCCTCTGGTTGCCTCGAACTTCTTTGCAGGCTCTGCAGGGAATTTGGTGGTAACAGGCTTGTGGGTGAGCTGTTTGATGATAGTTTTGAGCATCTTCATTACAATCACCTCTCCATACATCCGATACATGGATCGATGGTTAAGACAATCTGCGGAACATCTGCGAGTTCACATCCTGCAAGCATTGCAACAAGGGCTGGAACATTGGTTAAGGTTGGTGTTCTAACACGGAACTGAGTTAAGTTCTTGGTTCCGTTTCCGCGAATGTAGTGGATAACTTCTCCTCTCGGCTGTTCGGAACGGCTGAAGTATTCTCCATCCGGGTTGCCCTTCACAGCAACAGAGACATCTCCGTCCGGAATGTCAGTGATAATTCTGCGGATTAAGTCAACAGACTGGAAAAGTTCCTTACATCTGACTTCGCATCTTCCATACCCATCGCATGAATCTGCGATAATCGGCTTGAAACCTAAGTCCTTGTATGCAAGGTAATCAGTCATGCGGACATCCTGAGCAACACCGCTTCCGCGAGCCACAGGTCCTACTGCGCCTAATGCATATGCATCGGATGCGGAAAGCTTACCCTTGCCGCAGACTCTCTTCTTTAAGGTGTAATCGTTTAAGAAGACCTTAACTAACTCCTGCATCTCGTCCTCGATTGCATCGAGGCGGTTGTCCATTCCGGAGAGGAAGTCATTGGAGATATCGCGTCTGACTCCTCCAACCTTACAGACACCCTGGATAACATGGCCTCCGGTTGTTGCCTCCATCTCGTTTAAGATGGACTCGCGAATCTTCCATGCATTGTAGAACAGACTCTCGAATCCGAGAGCATCTGCAAAGAGACCGAGCCATAACAGGTGGCTGTGAATACGGGAGTACTCACCCCAGAGGGTTCTGAGGTAACGTGCTCTGCCGGGAATCTCAACACCCATCAGGCCTTCAATGCCCTGACAGAATGTAGATGAGTGAGTGAAACTGCAGATACCGCAGATACGCTCTGCGAGGAAGACAAAGTCAGAGTAATCACGGCGGTCAACAAGACTTTCAAGTCCGCGGTGAACGTATCCGATAGACGGGATTGCTTCGACAACGTGTTCATCTTCGACCACTAAATCGAGGTGAATCGGTTCCGGTAAAACCGGGTGCTGCGGACCGAACGGGATAACGGTTCTCTTGTTAGTCATTATGCATCCTCCTTCCTGACTTTGGTTACAGTAGGTTCCGGAATTTCCTTCTTGAACGGGTATGGAACAGAAGTTCTAATGAAGGTTCCTTTGAAGTCAATCGTCATGCCGTTGAAAACAAAACCATAGAGGTCGTGAATTTCATTTTCGTAGACGAATGCTCCTGCATAGGATTTACAGATTGATGGAATCTCAGACTCAGCCGGCATTGTAATGCGGAAGTGTTTGAGGGCTAAATCCTTGTCGAAGGAGTAGGTGATGTCAAAACCTCCTCCGATTGCCGGAGTGCAGGTCATAACAACCAGGCGGTACCCCTGGTTTTTCATATCGGCTGCGGTCTTTTCGACCTCAGATACATTAATCTGGGTTACTTCCATATTCATTTTTCAGCCTCCATCTTTGCACGCTTTTCTTCGAGGACGCCGATTGCTTTGACAACGCCTTCGATTAATGCCTCAGGTCTGACAGAGCATCCCGGAACATACACATCGACCGGGATAATCGTGTCAACTCCGCCTGAAACATTGTAACAGTCACGGAAGACGCCGCCGGTAGATGCGCAGATACCGACAGCTACAACAACCTTGGGTTCTGGAATCTGGTCGTAGAGGTTCTTTAAAACCTCTTTATTCTGTTCGTTTACGCTGCCGGTTACAACGAAAATGTCTGCGTGAGCAGGATTTCCGGTGTTGATGATGCCGAAGCGTTCGACATCATACAGCGGAGTTAAGGCTGCAAGAATTTCAATATCACAGCCGTTACAGCTTGATGCATTGTAGTGCAGAAGCCATGGTGATTTTGCGGATGATGTCATTAGAAGATTCCTCCAAAGAATCCGAGAAGGACGATGTTTAAGACACCTAAGATGAGGGTTACAAGCCATAAGCTCTTGACGGTCATCTGCCATGTCACACGCGGGAAGATGTTGTCAATCAGGATTTCAAGGAAGTATCCAACGATTACAACGATGATTCCGATAATCGGACATCCTGCGAAGAAGAGGAAGATCATTCCAAGAAGCAGGATGGTTTCATACCAGTGAGCAACTTCGACCTTTGCAAGAGTCTTTCCTGCAAAGGAAGAGGTAACTCCTTTGACTAACTCCTGGTGTGCGTGGTGAGAGGTGGAGATGTCAAACGGAGATTTGCGAAGCTTCAAGGTAAGCACTGCAAAGAGTGCAAGGAATACTCCAGGCAGATAGCAGATTGCTGGAACTGCTGCACCCATGATTTCAGAAACCATGAAGGTTCCAGTCACCATGAAGAATCCGACACCAAGAAGGATTAAGATCGGCTCTGCAACCATCACGGATAAGAGTTCACGTTCTGCTCCGATGTGTGAGTATGGTGCGTTTGCAGCGTATGCCGCGAGGATTAAGAATGTGTGTGCGAGTGCTAAACAGAAGACAACAAGTAAGATGTTGAGTCCTGCAAAGAACATTGCACCGGAAACTGCGGTTAAGACAAGATACGCAGTTGTGAAAATCATCTCAACAGGGTTGGCGAAGATTTTCTCTTTGTGCCAGAGCTTAGAGATATCATAGAACGGCTGAAGTACCGGAGGGCCTCTTCTGCTCTGCATGCGGGCGGTGATTATACGGTCAATTCCGGAAAGCAGACCGCCTAAGAGCGGTGCTGCAATCAGGAAGATGACTGCTCCAAGGATTGCCATAATTACGTTCATAAGAGTACCCCCATGATTCCGAGGACAAACATTACGATGATGATGAGTAAGGCAACAATCTGAGACGGCTTGAGGAGTTTGGATTCGCCGGTGTATTCCTCAAGGTAGTAGTTGGAGGTCTTTGCCTCTTTGTAAACTCCAAGAGATCCTAAGAACTCTCCGTTTTCATTGACTGCTCTTCCGTTTAAGTACGGTTTAACCTGTCTGCCGGACTTGCTGCCGACTGCTGCTGCAATCACAAGAACTGCAAGGATTACAAACATCAGTGTGCACATCAGAAGAGTGTCTACGGCAAAGAGACCGGATGCTCCGGTGTAGAATGCATAGTATACAGCAACATACGGAACGATAATCTCTGCGGTGATAACCGGGAAGCCGATGCATGCGATTAAGACTAAGATTCCAATGGTGATAATTGAAATCTTCTCAGACGGGTTAAGTCTGGTCTCTTCAGATGCAGGCTTTGCCATACGCATGAAAATCTTTCCAAGCCACTTGGTCCAGAAGAAGACAGTAAGTGCACTTCCGAATGCAAGAATTGAGATGAATACACATCCAAGCGGTGCTGAGATGAATGCCTCGATTGCTGCCCACTTAGAAATCAGCATACCAAACGGTGCAAGGTACATTCCGGCAATTCCAATAACCATCATGACTGCTAATACCGGCTGGCGGACTAAGAGTGAATCCATGTCTTCGATGTCACGGCTTCCAATCTTGTGCTCGACAGCTCCGACACAAAGGAAGAGCAGACACTTTGCGACTGCGTGGAAAATTGTCAGCAGGATTGCGGCAACGATTGCGGAAGGAGTTCCAATTCCGGCACATGCAGTGATTAAACCAAGGTTTGCAATGGTGGAGTATGCAAGAACTTTCTTTGCGTTGCTCTGGGAGATTGCAAGAGCGGATGTTGCAAGGAAGGTGAATGCTCCAACTAATGCAAGAGTAACTCCAACCCAAGTCTGGGCGAAGAGCGGTGCGAACACAATTAAGAGGAAAACACCTGCCTTAACCATGGTGGATGAGTGAAGCAGTGCGGAAACCGGTGTCGGTGCAACCATTGCTCCGGTAAGCCAGGTTGAGAACGGAAGCTGTGCGGCCTTTGTAATTCCGGCAAGAGCGATTAATGCAAGCGGGATTGTAACAAGTCCGACGTTGTCGATTGCAAGTAAGTTTGGAATCGAGAGAAGGGATGCTTCCGGATTCATCTGTGCAAGGTAGATTACTGCACCGGTGAATGCAATTCCACCGATTAAGTTCATCCAGACAGCTCTAAAGGAGTTGTTGACGGCCTCTTCGGTCTTAGAGTATCCGATTAACAGGAAGGAACAAAGTGTCGTAACCTCCCAGAATGCAAGAAGCATCATGAGGTGAGAGGAGAGCACAATTCCAAACATTGCTGTTAAGAATAAGAACAGAATTGCGAAGAAGTAGCGGCGTCTGTCTGGAACTCCATGGCTGTGTGCGGCATAATCTTTCATGTAGCCTAATGCATAGACACAGATGAGAGAGCCAATTATGCCGATGATTAAGACCATCACAAGCGAGAGGTTGGATAAGGTAAGTACAATTTCTGCCTGCGGGTGGACGATTCCGGAGAACTCAAGAATCAGCAGGAGAGCTGCCTGTACAATCGCGAGAATAATTGCAAGCGGCTTTTTGTATTTTACCGCAAGACAGAGGATAATGACTGCGACAGCAAACTCAACAATGAATAAGGCTGTCCAAAGCCACGGGATTGCGGCATGTACAACGGTAATTCCGTTGCTCCATGCAGATACTGCGAGAAAGACAGATGCTCCGATTAATATGACGGAAGCAACTGTCACAATGATGCTTCTGATAATATCCGGTTTAAACAGCGCAAGAAGAGCAGCTGCTGCAATCGGTACAAGCAGAAGCAGGATAATCGTAATCAGTTCCGGCGAATACATATGTATCACTGAGTTATGATATGGTATTTATCACTATTAATCATTCGTATTTAGCTATGGAGAGAGTGGGCAAAAAAGGTTAGAGACCGATGATTTCCATCAGCATATCTACATCAAGACAGCTCTCCAGATGTCTTGAGAGATTATCATACGGGTCGCCTTTTTCTGCAACAGGCTCGTAAGAGATTCCGCGAACCTCAGCGAGGTATGAAACTAATGCATCAACTGCTGATGCATTGTCGAATAATCCGTGAAGGTAAGTTCCAAACACAAGACCGTCGTCTGCAACAGCGCCTTCGTCCTCGAATGCAGATTCACCAAAGACTTCGGATACACCTGCGTGAATTTCATATCCGTGAACAGTTCCCATACGGGAAAGAATCGGACCAACACTGCGCGAAACTCTTGACTTCTGGATTGTAATCTTATTGTCAGTCAAAAACTCGGTGCGCATGGAAAGAAGCCCTAATCCCCCATACTCTCTGGACACCGTTCCTTCAAAGGCATCATCAAAGATGACATCCCCCATCATCTGATAGCCCCCGCAGATTCCAATCACTGGTTTTCCCAAGGCGGCAAACTCTTTAATGCGCTCAAAGCCTCCTGCGGCTTTCAGTTCTTCGAGGTCTTCAACCGTATTCTTTGAGCCTGGAAGAATTACACAGTCAAAGCCGCTCAAATCAGCTGACGGGTCAACATAATGTACAGCCGCCGCCCGCTCGAGCAGAGAGAAGTCAGTAAAGTTTGAGATATGCGAAAGACGCGGGATTGCGATTTTTATCGGGAAGTCTAAAGGTTTCTTGTCTCCAAGGGATAGTGAATCCTCATCCGGAATATCGATATCAGCAAACGGGACAACACCTAAAACCTGAACTCCTGTGAGTTCTTCGATAATTTTTCGTCCGGAATCAAAAAGAGAAACATCCCCTCTGAATTTATTGATGATAACTCCTTTGACGAGAGGGCGTACATCATCCGGGAGAAGAGAGATTGTTCCATACACCTGTGCAAAAACTCCGCCTCTTTCGATGTCAGCGACTAAAATAATTGGAAGCTTCAGACGTTTGGCAAGAAGAATATTTGCGATGTCACGCTCATAGAGATTTACCTCAGCAGCCCCGCCTGCCCCCTCAATTACAACCGTGTCGTAGGATTCTTCAAGCTGTTTGTAAGCATCAACAGCTTTTTCCAAAAGCCAGTCAGTTTCAAGGTAATAATCAGAGATTTTTACATCCTTTAACGGTTCGCCTAAGAGAAACACCTGAGATACACCATTCGATTTCGGCTTTAAGAGAATCGGATTCATCAACTCGGTTGGAGCTGTGCGGGCTGCAAATGCCTGAACCGCCTGCGCAATTCCAATTTCTTTTCCAAGCTCTGTCACATATGAGTTAAGGCTCATATTCTGTGACTTAAAAGGAGCAGAGGCAATGCCTCTGTTGCTTAAAATCCGGCAAATACCGGCAACAATAGTGCTCTTCCCCGCATGGGAGGAAGAGCCGAGAATCATTATTGACATTATACCAACGGGGTAATGATATTGATTAATACAACCGGGTCAACTGCGAAGTAGACCAGTAAGAGAGTGATTAAGAGAACCACTACAAAGACTGCAGGCTTCCAGGCAAGAATCTTCTTACCATCGAGCGGGCCAACTGGCAGCATGTTGAAGAATACAAGCATTGCGTTAATCTGACAGCCGATCATTCCAAGATAGAACAGGAATCCTGCGAGCGTAAACGGATTGAAGAATAATCCTCCGGCAACAGCATCAACGCCGCCAAGGAAAACTCCTGCAAACATGATTACAGCAAACGGGATAATTAAGATGATGTTGACAAGAGGTCCGGAGATGGAGATAATTCCATTCTCACGCCGGGTCATCTGACGTCCTGCGGTGTTGATGAGTGTTGCTCCAGGAGCTGCAAAAACAATTCCTGTGATTACAGCAACAGCGACAGCGATGACAAGCATCTGAGCACTCTTTCTAAACTCAGCCCAGTAGCCGAACTTGATTGCGGCAAACTTGTGAGCGAGTTCGTGGAGGACAAAGGAAAGTCCGACAGTGATTAAGGAGATGACAAAGGTCAGAAGCATCTTTTCCGGAGACAGGATGGAAAGTCCTTCCATGAATACAGCAAGGATTCCGCTTGCTCCAAGAGTGAAGGCCACAGCTAATGCAAGCCATGCGATGATTAAGTCCTTCTTTTCGAATGGTGACAGTTTGAATTTCATAAATTACTCCCCGCAGGCAACGCGGACGCAGTCCTCAAGGCTTCCAAGACGCGGGACTGTATCGCACATTCCAGGAAGATATGTGAATGCTTTTCCGGAGTTGGTCATAACACATCCTCTCTTTTCGAAGAGCGGAGATACAATCATACATGTGTTTGGAATTACGCGTGCACCGCTCTTCTGGATGCGGAACACTGCATCAGCACATGAGCCCTTCATCTCTGCTGCGGCAAAGACATAGAACGGCATCTTCACAGTTCTTCCTTCAAGAAGGTCTGCGAGTTCTGCGAGTTCTTCGCGGGATAAGTGCGGACAGCCGACAGCAACTGCTTCCGGTTCAAGTTCACTGAAGAGCTCTTTGATTTCCTCGGTCTCGATTGTGATGACCTCACGCTCATCCTCTTCAAAGTGTTTCTTGAAGAACGGGAAGCGGGCTTCAGGTGTGATGTCTTCGACATGGAAAAGAGCAACAGCACCGGATGCAGCCATGGCGGCTCCCATGCTCTTTAACATGTCTGCCTTTGGACGGATTCCGCGGAAAAGCGGAATCTTGTTTCCGGAGATTGCTCCGGCAATAATTCCAAGAGCTCCGTACTCAGCCTGCGTCCATGTTTTTGCGACCTCTGGGTCAGCTAAGCGGAACTCGATTTCAGGAAGTCTGTTTTTGACGATATGCAGACCATACTCAGGAGTCTTTCCTGTCAATGCGGATGCAAGAGCGGAAGGTCCTCCTTCGCGGTTGGTTCTGGCACCCAGAACAGAGTTTGCGTAAACAACAGCCGAAGACTCAGACCATGCAAGGTGGTCTCCGCGTTCTACTAAAGTAAAGTAGTACGGAGTACATGTGCAGGACGGTCTAATGCCAAGTCTTGTATATGCGGCATTTACCTCAAGCTGTTTTTTGCCGAACTCCTGACTGATTCCAAGAGACTCCCAACCCTCACGCGGCATTCCAATCGGATTTAAGAAAGACGGAACTACTGCCTTTCCGGATAAAGAGTTGAGCCACTCAAGTCCTGCATCTCCGATGGTTTTAAAGGACGCGCCTGAAACCTGAACGTTTTTGACCTCGATAAGTCTCTCTGCGTCATATATTTTGCCGAGAGATACGAGGATTTCCATCATTTTCTGCTTGGTTTCGCCGTACTCCCCGTCAAGGAGAGCCTGGTCGTATCTATCTAACTGCATTCTTCTTATTCCTCCTTATTATTCTGCCAGTCAGCCCGTATAAATTCATCCTCGCGGCCGGGAGGAATTGTTGCATCCACTCCTGCCTTCACGTTTAAGCCGTCTCCGATTCTGCACGGGTCAAGAGATGAACCGCGAACTCCGGAGATAATCATGACATCTTCGTCAGCACGAACACGTGTTGCTACCGCAAACTCAACATCCTCCGGGCTGTAGATGTTGATGTCTGAATCGACAACAACCACATGTTTGAGACTTGTGTGAGCTGCAAAAGCCGCCATGATTGCGTTTTTGCCGTCACCTTCGGTCATTTTCTTAATCTGCACAACTGCATGGAAGTATCCTGCACCGCCTCTTGTAAGGTAAACATCGCGTACGTTTGTAACTCCTGCAACCGCGGCATAAATCTTCGGCTCATAGGGAGCACCCATGAGCATCTTGTGTTCTGCGCCTGCCGGAACTAATCCATGGTAGATGAAGTCATCTTTTAAGTGCATGCCTTCAAGTTCGATTACAGGCTGCATACGGATTGGATCATATGTTCCGCTGATGTCAACAAACGGACCTTCCTCTGCAAGGTCTGCTGTCATCCATCCATAGAGGATGATTTCTGCATCCGGAACTCTAACACCATTCGGGCATGTGTAGAGAGGAAGTTCTTTTCCGCAGATTTCTGCGGCATAAGCCATCTCTTTTCCTTCAGGAACACGAGTGCAGGCGGCAAAAGTTACTGCAGGGTGTGTTCCAATTGTGATGGCGATTGGAAGTTTTTCTCCTTTGGAGATTGCAGACTGCAGAAGTTTGTAGGTATGGCGTCCTTCAACGATTCTTCCAACCAGGTGTGTGTCATCTTTTACCAGAAGTCTGTGAATCGATGCGTTCTCTACTCCATCGAATGCGGAGAAGACGATGCCGGTTGTAAGATATCTTCCGGCATCCTTTGGGAAGTGTTTGAGAATCGGCAGTTTAGAGAGGTTGGCTGCTTCGAACTTGAGGGTTCCACCGTCAGTAACAGTTCCGGAGAAGTTACATGCGGCAAGCCGCTTTACAAGGTCTCCTTCCGGAATCCCTAAGGCAACCGAAAGCGATTTGCGGTCGACAACGGTATTCATTACTGCTTTGTGTCCCTCGAGATTTTCGAAGACGAGCATTTTGTCTGTATTGAAGGCGAGCTTTGCGGCTTCAAGATTGGATGATACCGGATGGGAGATTGTTTCCGCAAGACCGGCATCAATCATTTTCTGAATAAAATCTCTCATGTTACTGCCACCTTTTTCCAATCTGATGTTCGATTCCGCAGTGGTCTAAGATGCGGGCTACTATCATGTCGGCTAATTCTGAAACGGATGTCGGATTTGTGTAAAGCGGAGGAGATGCAGGCATGATAACAGCTCCTGCATCGTGAGCCGCAAGCATGTTTGTTAAGTGTACGCGGTTGTACGGTGTTTCACGCGGGACGAGAATTAAGCGTCTGCGTTCTTTAAGACAGACATCAGCCGCACGGGCAATGAGTGTGTCTGCATAACCGTTTGCAACAGCAGAGAGTGTTTTCATACTGCACGGTACGATAACCATCGCGTCGTAGAGGAAAGACCCGCTTGCAATATCAGCTTCGAGGCGTGAGTTGTCTTCATAGACAGCAGGGTAGCCTGCAAGCTCAATATTTTCATATGCGGCAACTTTTTTTGCGGCATCGGAGATGATGATGTGTATCTCCGCTTTGCCGGAGAGGACATCTAGTAAGCGTTTGGCATAGAGGATGCCTGAAGCTCCGGTGATGCCGACAACAATCCGTTTCATTCTGTGGTATATATTGGCGCTGATAGGTAATGATTTATTTGGGATGGGGCAGTATCTTGTGTGTTTCTAAGTAGTGTGAATAAGATATTTTTGAGATTTCCTGTAGGCTTTGAGTGAACATTTCTCCCCTGCGAAAATCACACGAATCACAAGCCCATCGGGCTTGCTCAAGCCTTGAGTCGCTTCGCGCCTCGCGGCAAACAAACGCGAAAGACGCGAAAAGAAAATACGCTAAAGAGCGCGAAAAACTCGAAAACTATTCGCGTTCAATTCATCTCTTGCTCAACAAAAAAAAGAGATGAGATATAACCTGACTTCCTCAGAACGCGAAGTAGATGAACTCAGGTGTTTCCGGTGGGGCAAGAAGGAGAATCAGAGCCACAAATATTACAATGTAGATAACCCAATAGCGAACTTTCTGTGATGAGAAGTAGTTCATGTAGTCGAAGAAGATAATTTTCTTCACAAGCTCAACAATCTTTTTGTTGAACGAGAGAACAAAGCAGACGAGAACCATAGAGACACAGCCAAGAACCGCGAGTTGAAGTAATCCTGAGTATGACGTGCCTGCAAATGAAAAGTCGAAGAAGACAATCTTCTGGATGCATGTCATTAAATCTCCTAAACTGTTTGCACGGAAAATCATCCATCCAAAGAATACAAGTGCCTGAGTGATTAATACTTTGACAAAGATTGCCGGATTGGAATCAAGGAATTTAACACCAGCGCCCCACTTTCTCTCTCCGACAAAGTAGCGGTGAAGCAAGAGCATAATTCCATGATATGCACCCCAGATGATAAAAGTCCAAGCTGCACCATGCCAGAAACCGCAGATAACCATAGATGCGAATAAATTCACATAGGTTCTAAGATGTCCTTTGCGGTTTCCTCCAAGCGGGATGTACACATAATCACGAATGAAGCGTGAGAGCGTCATATGCCATTTACGCCAGAATATCTGGATGTTTCTGGTGAAGTACGGCATGTCGAAGTTTTCCGGAAGTTTGAAGCCGAAGACTCTACCAACACCAATAGCTATGTTGGCATATCCTGAGAAGTCACAATAAATCTGGATTCCAAAAAGGATTGTTGCGGCAACGATGTAAAGCGAAGAGTAACCAGATGGATTTGAATATATGATATCAACATATTTTCCAATGTTGTCTGCTATAACCATCTTCTTGAACAAACCCCAGATGATGAGAGTAACTCCTGCCTGAAGGTTTGCTCCGGTGATTGAGATTTTGCTCTTGAGCTGTGGTAAAAACTCACTCGCACGAACAATCGGTCCTGCGACTAATGCAGGGAAGAAGGCGATGAATAATGCGTATCGGTGGAACTTTTCTTCATGCTCAATCTTTCCAAGATAAATGTCGAAGACATAACTTAATGCCTGGAAGGTGAAGAAGGAAACACCTACAGGAAGCAGGACTTCAAGCAGAGGAATGGAAGCGCCAGGACTGAATAGACCTAAGACATTGTTAATCTGTGTGATTCCAAAGTCGATGTACTTGAAGTAGGCAAGAACGGCTAAAGGAATTATTGTTCCAACAGCAAGCCATATCCGTTTTCGTTTGAGCGTTCCCGCTTTCCACACCCGCCAACCGCATAAGTACGAAGCTATGGTGACAAATATTAAGAGCAAGATGTGGATTGAACCGGAACACCAATAGAAGTAATAACTCGCAAGAAGGAGAATAATCTGCTGCCAAAGCTGCTTGCGGATTAATTCGATGAGGAGGATTACCACTACGAGGAAGATGAAAAACTCAGGAGTGGTGAATAACATCTTAGCTCATCTCCTGAATGATTAGGTCAGTAATTACAGGGGTAAACTGTAATGCCCCATACAAAGAAGCATGATGATTATCTTTGAAAAACGTATCATCATAATCTCTTTCCATATCATACCATGCAGCACCTGTCTGATTCAGTAAATCATACATATTTTGACGAGATTCATCAGTAATATATGATGAGGTAATTGGATGAAGAGGCATGTTAATGATGACAACAGGGATTCCTGAATTTTGTAATGTCTTTACATTGAAAATTAATGCCTCCTTATGTCTGGTTAATTCTTCAGGTACTTTTCCAATGTAATATCTATCTCCACCATGCAAGGCCATAATCAGAGAATCTTCATCGATATCAACAATTAATTCAGAGATGTTATCAGATGTAATATCCCTCATCTGACTATATGGATGAGTATAGTAATCCCACATTATAGAACTACCAACATCACCTGCTAATAATGCGCTACGAATGTACGATTTCTTGTATAATAGATCCGACTCAACTTTGAAGTCACTCAGTTCATCTTCTGAAAATAAGTATAAAGAATCATCACGAATCTTTAATTTATCATGAACCAATATAACTCTCTCTGATGGCCATGAAGGATTAATAACATCACCATAAGTTACACCAATAACAACCAATGAAGGAGATGAATCAATGATGTTCTGTATCTGAACAGTACGGCGAAGAGGAGTGTCACCCTGCATTACAAGACAGTAACTTGTAATATCATACCCTGCATTTTTCAAATTTTCATTAATCCCTTTCGTGTAGATACTGTCACCTATCATGCTACTTCCTAAGAAAAAGACAGCACATTCATCTTCCCCAACCTTGTCTTCATAAAATTCATAGAGATGGAGAACTTCTTTTTCAGAGTATAAATAGCCATCAACATCAACAAAAACAAGTGCTCCAAACAATAACCCACCTGCCAAAACCAACCCAACAACAATTCCCACAACTACCTTCCACTTCTTCGCTTCCGGTTCTCCGCGCTTTGTCTTATCCAGAATATCTTCAGCCTTGCTCATAACCTCATTTTCACCACAAATGAAATTCTTTATGAACATCATATTGACATTCAAACCACATAAAGACATTCGTTGAAAGTCACAGACGTTCCCAGAGAATAAGAACTTCAAAAAGAAACACATATGCATGTCGAAACCGGAGAATGACTTGCAGGTAACTATCCGGATGCCTTCATCTCTCAAACAGCAGGTAGACGAATTCGTCGCCGAGAGAGACATCACCTCCATGGAATTTATCAGACGTGCAATAAGAGAGAAACTCAGCAATGAACAGGATGCCGCAAAAGAAATTCCGTACATAACATCAGAAGAGTTCCGCACGCTTCTTCTTGACACAATCAAAAATGATGCGGAAGTTCAGAATGAACTTCGCCTAATTTTTCAATAATCCCAAACTCACTATTACAAAATCTATCCAAGGCTTTCAACGCGAATAGTTTTTCGCGACTTTCGCTTGTTTTCGTGTGATTTTCGCGGAGGAAAATCGCCAGTCCTGCGGACTTGCTCAAGACTTGAGTCACTTCGTGCCTCGCGGCAATCGCTCACTCAAAGCCTACAGAAAACTATCATAACAAAACCCAATAAAAAAAGTAAAAAATTCAAAGCCCTAAGCGAACCTGCTTTGTCGGACTGCTGACCCCAAGCACAGACAAAGCCGCACGCTTCACAGCTTCAACATTCTCTTCAGCCGCATAAACACCAAGCCTCCACTGCTCCTGACGGGTTGTATTCATCAAAGGCAGAAGCGGCACAAGCTGTTCGAATGGAACATAATCATGCATGCTCTTTACCTTCACCTGCATATGCATGTCTTTTCGAAGCGGCGGGATGTCTAAGATTACAGCATGCTCATCAACACCTGCTGTTTCTGCAATCTCGCGGGTTAACCGAAGACGTGACGAAGAATCAAGCCTTGTAAGTCTTGGCATCTCAACCAGATCGCGTCCTACATAAAGTGCACGCTTGAAAAGCCTGCGGCATCTAATCCTCATCATCAAATCGCGGGCGGCTTTGGAATGAGACTGCAGAAGCGTCATTGTACCTTCTGCATCATCCAATCGCATGAAAGAATCAATTGTGTCTTTTGTAAAATGCAGACGACCGGCTAAAAGAAACATCTCCTCAGCAATTCTGCTCACATGGTGATAGTAAACCGATGGACCCATCAGAGTTCTGGCGATTAAAAGAGACTCAGCCGCGGCAATTCCCGAATCCTTCAGAATTAAACCATGCTCATCATCCATAAACAAAGACTGGATTAAGCGGTTTGCATCAAGCGTTCCATAAGGAACTCCTGAGTAGTGAGCATCACGCAGAAGATAATCCATACGGTCAACATCCAAATCACCGTGGATAATAGATGCTAAGCGATGGTTTCCGGAAATGATTCCTGCAACTTCGCGGATGTCACAGCCGATTTCATCTAAGCCCGGCTGGAGGATATCTGCAAACGGCAGAATATCATCATGCGAAAACTCGCCGAACTCCAGGCGAATCCTCTCTGATGCATGAGAATAAGGGCCGTGCCCTATGTCATGCAGAAGAGCCGCCGAGCATACCATAAGACGCTCATCCTCTTCGAGACCAACGGTCCGGCAGACTTTATCCGCGAGAGACATCGCACCCAAAGAATGCTCAAACCGCGTATGGTTTGCTCCAGGATATACCAGATATGCAAAACCAAGCTGTCTGATATAATGCAGACGCTGAAGCAAAGGTGAATCTAAAAGAGGAATAAGTTCGTCTGGAACTTCAATATAGCCGTGAACAGGATCTTTAATCTGTTTTGCCATCAGAGCCACCTGAACTCTGACTTCTTGTGAGTGTCCTCTTCGTTCGACTTCTTCTTTTCAGAAAGACGAACCTTCTCTCCGTAATCCTTCGGCATCGGAACACGAGTTACACGAAGTTTTCCGTCATCATCCTTTGGTCTAATGGTACTTCCAGCGGAGAATTTGCCGTCAGAATCTCTTGGGCGCTGAGTACTTCCAATCCGAACTGCGGCATCAGTGTCTTTTGGACGCTGGACTTTTGCGATTCTTACGTCATCGTTTTCCTTCGGGCGCTGAACGCCGCCGATAGAGACAGTACGCTCGGAATCCTTCGGCATATCCTTTCTTCCAAGGTCAGCCATTCCGGCTAATACATTGTCTTCCTTCTTTTCACGCTTCGGAAGAGCGATGTCTGAAGAGAGCTGCTGCTCCGCTCTCTTTGCCCCTCCAAGGGAGATCTGCGGGTCGCGTGCTCTCGGCTTCTTTGGTTCAGGCATCGGCTCCGCTTCTCTTTCGAAAGTAAATACCGGTTCAGGTTTTGCTTTTCTTACAAATACCGGCTCATCCTCAAAGAGGTCATCATCTTCATCGTATTCGTATTCAGTCATATCTTCTGGTATTTCTTCTGGAATAGTTTCCGGAGTTTCGTCTTCAAAGACAGCATCAGGCAGAGCATAGAGATACTCTCCTGCCGGAAGCACCTCACCCGGTTCAAAGATTGAATCATCGGAAGCTACAGCAATCAGAGGGATTTCAACCTCCTCTTCCTCGAAACCGTAAATCTTCTGAACCTCGGTGTGGTAAGACTCGTAAATCTCTTCAAGCTCTGCCACACGCGGGACGTTCTGGATGCCTGCAAGAACGATAATCACTCCGACATATTTGGTGGACTTTACAGGATAGTCGCCGGCCCTCATCTCGAGACCTCTGATGCTGTTGTCAATCCACTTTCTAACCATGTGGAAGCCCTTCATGGAAAGCTCTTCGGACGGTCCTGCAATTAAGACGATGGCTTTTTCAGCAGAGGTCAAATCACACGGGACAGAAACTTCTTCGTAAACTGCCTGCTTTGCAAGGTCAATGATGCGGGATGTTCTCTTGTGTCCTTCATCAAGCATGTACTTCTCGACAAAGATTTTCTTAAGGCGTCCTGTAAGATTTGCCGGAAGTTTTTCTGTTGCGTAGCCGATGGAGACTATATCCATTCCGGATAATGTGTTTAAGACCTCACCTGCATCAAGAACAACTTCTGCTGACTCGACACCGTTGTGCGTGACCTCTCCTGCACGAAGGAGAAGGCCGACACGGCGGGCAAGCATTTCGTTGAGTTCACCGTAGAGTTCAGAGGTCTGACGGCGGGTTAGAGGTTTTGGAAGTCCATCCTCTTTCAGTTCAGCGGCAGAAGCGGCGGCTTCAGTCTCGATTCTTCCAGACCATGTTTCGTTATCGAAGATAATCGAAGCACTTCCCACGTTTCTGATCGCCGCAAGCTGTTCTGCCGCACGGGCTGATACTTTTGCCCCTTCAGAACGGAATGGAAGGGTTAGAATTGTAAACACCGGATCTGGAAATGCATTTTCGAGCTGTTCCATGAAGCGCGGAACTAAATCTGCCATTCGGCCTCCAAGGCCTGCACAGACAAAAATTGCATCAACTTCAGACACTCCTTCTTCCTGGAAGCAGTCGGTGATGCTGGTTAAATCAAAGTCATCTCCGCAGGTGTATCCGTCTTTTGTCGGATCGGATGGAGACAAGACTTTTCTGCGGCCCACATCCAGTGATTTCATGGAGTGGATTACTTCTGTGTCGGTGTCGAAAACAAAAGAGCGTACACTCTTTACTTTGCTTCTCTCGTCATGGCTGTTTAGAGTTTCAACGATTCGGCAGCCTGCACCGCCGACACCGACAAGTAATGCACGCATTTATTCTTCTGTACTATTTAGTGTTTAAAAAATATAAGGGTTCAGTGAGAGCCTCAGAAGGAGTCTCTCTTGTTGGTTGGAGCGTATGATCTTGGTGGAGACTTAACCGGTTTTCTTCTTCTGCCGGAGATTACAAGGACAATAATCAGGAGGACGATAAGTACAGCAAAGATTCCAACTCCGATTAAGACAACAGGGACATTCTGCTCCATGCTGATAATTACCAGATTATCATCTCCAGGTACAACAGTGTAGGTCACTCCATTTGCAGAGTATCCTTCGTGAGATGCAGAGATGTGAACTTTTGTGCCAGGAGCAGAGGATGTGGTGTAGATTCCATTTGCGTCAGTGATTCCTCTAATGTCTCCGTCAAAGTAAATGACTGTGTCTGCAACTGGTTTGTTATTCGAGAGAGTTTTTACTGTGAGGGTTGCAGACGCGTATTTTAAATCAACAATAATTGTTGAAGAATCCTCACTGAAGTTCTCAGATATGGTCTCTGTTACGAAGTTTTCAGCCTCGACTTTTATGGTGTATTTGCCGGATGTATACGAAGAAAGCTGTGCCTTTCCATATGCATCAGTATATGCAGCAAGATTTCCGTTCACATAAACAGAAGCACCTGCAACCGGATCTTTACCTTCGGAATAGACAAGAATAAGCGGGCTTACTTTTGATAACTCAAGAACAACACTGTATGCAGTTTTGTCAGCATCAACTATAATCTGCTCATTATATGGTACATAGGATGGTGCAGAGACAGAGATTGTGTTTTTCACACCACGAATCATTGAGACATGGATTCTGCCGTTATCATCACTCTTTCCAGCATATTTTCCATTAATCGAAACATCCGCTCCGTATACCGGAGAGCCTTTTGAATCTGTGATTGTGATTAATATTGGAGGCTCTGGAGATAAGTAGAATGAAACAGTCGGGTTGGCTTCATCAATCTCAACAGTCTTTGTCTCAGATAAATATCCATTCTTGGCGACTGTTACCGTGTAGGTTTTTGGATACTCTACAGTAAACTCAGCAGTTCCGCTGGATGTTGTAAAATATGTGGATGGAGGTGATCCGGAAAGAACAACTGATGCTTCAGAGACAGGATTGTTCCCATCTGAAGAATCAGAAACAACAACCGATAAGGTGGTTACTGATGCTGCCGCTCCGACTCCGCATAAGATGAGAAGTGATGCGAGCAGAATGATGAATACGCGCTTCATAATTATGTATTATTTTCACGCGAAAGACCTTTATTGCATCGGTTACTTTGGACCTATACGTGAAAGGAGCATCCCGCTTACAGCAATCGGATGAGTTGTGCGGCAGAGGTCAATTGCTTCACTGAGCCTCCACTCTTTTTCTGCGTAGATGGTAAGAAGTATCTCGCCTTTCTTTACTGTCTCTCCCGGTTTTTTATGGATGGTAAGGCCTGCCCCGTGATCTGTTGGAGATCCTGCGACTCTTGCGATATCAATTAGTGCACGGTTTTTGACAGACACAACAATTCCTTCGGCAGAAGATACAACATCATAGGTGAACGGTCCAAAGGATAAGTCATCTGCTTTTACTTTCGGGTCGCCTCCTTGAATTTCTATGATTTCACGCATCTTATCAAGAGCTTTGCCGTTTCGAATCTGAGACATTGCAGCTTCAGCCCCTTTTCCGGCGGCTGCTTTTCCTGTCATTTCCAGAGCAATTCCGGCAATGTCACAGCTCTTCTGAACAAGAGAGCCAAAGCCGTCTTTCTTTTCCAGGATGTGCAGGGCTTCTGATACTTCAAGGTTTACACCAATGTTTCGACCAACTGGAGCTCCGCCATATGTAACCGCACATTCAACATTGATTCCCATACGCTTTCCAAGGTCGATGAGCTGGCCTGCGAGAATTTTTCCTTCGGTTTCGTCAGCAATTTTTGTGCCTGGGCCTATCGGGATGTCAATTACGCATGTATCAGAACCAACGGCGGCTTTTTTCGCGATAATACTTGCAAGCATTTTTCCGCGTCCATTAATCTTTAACGGATACTCGCAGGAAATAAGGATATCATCAGCCGGAACAATGTTGGTAGCCCCACCCCAGACAATAACACCTCCGGCTTTTTCTGTCATCTACTGAACTTCAGAAGCAGAAAAGGCAACCGGGGCTAAAGCTTCCATTAAATCCGCAGTACCGCCTGCCCCGGTGATTGCACGAGAACTTGTTTTGGGAATTAAGAGACCGGTTGATGCAATTATCGGGACGACTAAGAGTGTAATCTTGTTTCCCGGAACACCGCCTATAGAGTGTTTGTCCACTACCGGCTTTTTGGAGAATGTAATTGTGTCTCCGGAAGCCATCATTTCACGTGTGAGATACTCAACCTCATCCATATCCATGCCGTTGATGTATGATGCCGTTATGTAGGATGTGACTTCAGCGTTGGACAGAACTCTGTTTGCAATATCGGAAACAATTGCGGCAGTCTCGGACCTGTTAAGTTTTCCGCCGTCTATTTTTTACGGATGAAATCAAGTGATGCCGGACGTTTTGCAGGCTGGATTTCAATTTCATTGCCGGAAGATATGTTGACATCACTATTTGCTCCTGCGGTTAATAGTGCAGTTCCTTCTTTTACGAATGTCTTGGATACAGTGACTGGAACTGATATGGATTGTTTGGTTTTCCGATTTGTTACAACCACACGATCTCCGTCACCAACACCAAGAGATTTGGCATCACTGATATTTAGGAGAAGATATGGAGCTTCGATATCTATGATATCTGCGGATAAAAACATACTCTTCTATTTTGTATGAAGAGGATTAAGAGTTTTTCTGTAAATGATTGTAAAAGAGCGATTTCTTAAAATGGGGTTGGTGGATTATTCTTTGTTGAAGAATCCACGCATGAATGGATACATTTCCATCATCTGTTCATTTGCAATCTGTTCATACAGACGGTAAATGATGGAGACCGTAAGCAGAAGTCCAGTACCTCCAACGAATCCAATGATACCAAGCATGTTGGCAGCAACGGAGAGGAGACCAATGAACACTCCACCAATAACGGTGACTCTTGGAATGTATCTCTCAAGGTATCTCTCGAGTACAGCAGTGTTTCTGCGGTATCCCGGAATCTGCATGCCTGAGTTCTGGATCTGGCGTGCAACGTGCTTGGAGTCAAGACCAGCAGTCTTAACCCAGAAGATTGCGAACAGTGCACCACCAAGAATCATGACAGTACAGTCAATACCGATACGGATAAGGATTTCCCAGACTGCGTGACCTCCACCGGTAAAGTTAGAGAGCCACCACATCCAGTCCTGCGGCTGGTTGATTGGTGCAAGGTACCACATCAGACCGCTGACCAGGGTAGTTCCGTTGAACTCACCTAAGATGTTGATTCCGAAGCTGGAAAGGATCATTCCAATCATCTGGACGTTTGCCTGAAGAACACGGACTAAAATCATCGGAAGAACGCTTGCGTAAACAAGCTTAACCGGGAATCTTGAGCGTGCACCGCGGACATTTGCATGTGCGAGCGGGA
Organism: Methanocorpusculum sp.; assembly: GCA_017387505.1. Classification (GTDB taxonomy): domain Archaea; phylum Halobacteriota; class Methanomicrobia; order Methanomicrobiales; family Methanocorpusculaceae; genus Methanocorpusculum. The sequence continues at coordinate 85,407 of JAFOFB010000015.1, read as the reverse complement.
TTTCAATTCTTGTCGATTCGACAAAGACGATGACGAAGAATAAGACAATCGTCGTGATGAGTGCAAGAATCTGCAGACCAAAGTAGTCGATGAAGTTTGCACCTTCTGCGATGACCTGGAAGAGTCTTGGGAAGAAACCAGTTGCGAATCCATCAACAGATCCGGATGCGGACCAGTTGAAGAGACCGTTGATTAATCCCTGAGCGACACCGGCAACGATGAAAAGACCGACACCAGAGCCGATACCCCATTTGGAAACGACCTCATCCATGAACATGACGAGAACGCCTCCAAGACAGATCTGCAGGAAGATAAGCAGCATAACAACAGCACCGCTGCCGCCGAAAATGGCAGCAACAGCCGGATCAGCTGTCATCCATCCGCCGAATACATTCGGAAGAGCTTCGATGAAGATCATCACGAAGATAAGCAGCTTCTGCAGACCCATATAGAGAACCTGACCGCGCTGGTCAGAGGTGTTAATCTTAATCAGATCGGCACCGCGAAGTAACTGTAAAACGATAGATGCTGTAACAATCGGTCCAATACCAAGGTGAAGGATGGTTCCCTGAGCACCGGCTAAGAGTGCACGGTAGTACTCAAAAATATCCACTGAACCAGAGGCAAGTCCGAATACAGGAATATTCGTTAAAACAAAATACAGAAGCAGCACCGCAGCAGTCCACATCAGCTTGTTTTTGAAGTGTATGTGACCCTCCGGTGGCTTTACTGCCGGCATACGCGACAGCAGCGGTTCCATTCGATCCAACAGTTCTCCCATGAGTTAGTTACTCCGAAAAAATTTATTCGGAGGAGATGGCGTTGCCGCCTTTCTCCTCAATCTTTGCAACTGCGCTGGCAGAGAATGCTTCTGCGGTGATAGCAAGTTTGTGGTTAACCTGTCCCCCACCTAAGACTTTCTCAACACCAATCTGTGCAGCATCAAGAGAGATGACATCTCCTTCCTGAACTGCAATTCCGCGTGCAACGAGCTCAGGGACCATCTGGTCGATGTCCCCGATGTCCATGACTTCCCAGGAATAGGAAGTCTTGCAGACGAAGCCGTGCTTTCCTTCGGTCTTGCCAAGAAGATAGAAGCGGGTAAAGTTGTGGTCACGCCATCCGGCTGCTCCACGACCTCCACGGTTACCTGCACCACGGCGGTTCTTGTGGGTTCCTCCACCACAGGTGCGGGAACCTCTGTACTTTGAACGCTTGTTTACTGGCATGTATTTTACCTCATCTTGATAAGGAGATCATTGATCTCTGCACCGTAGTAACCGAGAGCTCCGCCCTGATTGTAGGTGCGTTTGGTGGTCTTGTATCCCTTACGCGGCGGGTGCATACGGAGAACCGGCTTAAGTTCCGGAACGTCCTTCATGCGGATTTCGCCGTTGACGATTGCTGCTGCAAGCTCTGCAATGTCTGCGTACTTGGTTACAGATTTAACATACTCATCAGTGAGCGGCTTGTTGCCGGTAAGTCTTCCGCGGGTTGCAAGGATGGTTGCAAGAGTCTCTGCGTTGATTTCACCAAATGCAACGTAGTCCTTAACCTTTCTGACCATACCGAGGTACTCTGGGGTCTCCGGGACAAGAACACAGTGGTTGATGTGGTGAAGACGGAGCATCTTTAAAGTCTCCTTGATTTCACGGCGGGTGTTGACAATACCTCTAACCTGAACTAATGCGTACATTACTGACGACCTCCGATGCGGATAAGGTTAGTTTCACGCAGTGCGTTGAAAGTTGCCTTTGCGTAGTTTAAGGTGGTTCTGGTCTGACCGCTGGTGTCTACCCACACATCGTGGATACCTGCAAGAGTCAGTACCTTCTTTCCGACGTCACCAGTGACAAGTCCGATTCCCTTCGGGGCCGGCTTTAAGGTGACGGTGACAGAGCCTGCTTTACCAGTGACTTCCATCGGGACAGAGTGCTTCTGACCGCAGCCGCATTCCCAGGATCCGCATCCACGGCGAACCTTGACAATGGACAGCTTTGCAGCGGTGATTGCCTTCTTGATTGCAGTTCCAACCTGGACATCTTTGCCCTGGCCGAAACCGATGTAACCATCCTTGTTGCCGATAACGACGACAGCTCTGAACTTAATACGGCGTCCGGAGTCAGTCATGCGCTGCATCATGTCGATGCAGAGGACTTCGTCAACAAGATCCGGAAGCATTGCGTCAACAATACCTTCCTCTTTGATTGGGTAGCCGCTTGCAAGGACTTCATCGAAGTTTGCAAACTCGCCTGCCATGACTTTCTTGCCAAGACCGGTGATTGGGACCCATTCTTCCTGCTCGTAAGCCATATTACTCCAGCTCCTTCATGATTGCGTTCTTAACAGCCTCAACGTTTTCTGCGAGGTCTGCGTAGCGCTCGTCGTATTCTGCAATTACACTACCGTTGCAGCGCTCGTCGTCTGGGAGGATGCTCTCTCCGCATGGGATTTCGAATCCTGCTTCGATTGCTCCCTTGACTGCTGCAAAGACACGTGCTCCAGCGGATGCGACCTGAAGACCGATATCTGCGATACCGCCTTCGTAGCCTGCCTTCTGTGCACGGACTGCAAAGAGCATACCGGTTAAGTATGCTGCCGGGGTGTTTCCAAGGTATCCCTTGTATCCAAAGTTCAGTAACTCTTTACTGTTTACGTGAACTAAGGTGTAGTCGCCTTCCATCTCTGCAGCGATAAGCTGGATGATGATGTGGCGGTTGGTCTTTCTGATGACCATACGGTTTCTGCCAGAGACAATTAAACGCTGGCGCTGGTAGTAATCAGTTCTGCCTTCGCGGCGTCTTCTGAACTGAACGAAGTATCTTCCATTAGTTGCCATGTTTAGTTCTCCCTCTTGGCAGTAACCTGCTCAATCTGAGTCTTCAGGTGAGCAACGTTACGGAACTGACCACCGGCTGCGCGGCGGTAGAGTCTGCGGTATTCGGTCGGAGTAATAGTTCCTGCCTCACGCTGAGCACGGAGCTCTTTGCGCTGTGCGCGAATCTTCTTAATCCATGCTTCCTTGGACGGAGTGCGTGCACCCTTGGAACCGCTTCTGCGTCCGTGGCCCTTCTTGTGACCGTAGGAGCGCTTTGCGATGCGTGCGCGAACACGTCCGCGGGAAATTCCTTTCTTCTGGTGGGTGGAGATTGCTCCCTCTTCAATGAGGTTGCGGATGTCTTCTCGGGACATTGCATTCTCAACGTCTGCAATTCTCTCCGGGTTGATCCAGACACGGTTCTCACCACAGCCTAAGACGAGAGCTGCAATGCGGCGCTGTGCGGAAAGATTAGTCATTTGACTGCACCTCCTCAACAGCGGCAACTTTTGCCTCTTTTGCGTTCAGGACTTTGATGCCGAGTTCAGCTGCTTTGGTCTGAATGACAGCGCGCTTTGCACCGCCAACAGAGCCGCCGATACGGACAGCAGTGGTTGCTGCGTCGATTCCTTCAAGTTCAGCGACAGTGAAGACTCTGACTTCGCGGTATCCGCTTGGGTGGAATCCGCGGACTGCCTTCGGAGATCCGAATCCTGCCTCCGGGTGTTCACCCTTTGCAAGGTAGTCTTTGCGCTGCTTGGAGTGAAGTCCACGCGGTCTTCTCCAGGTATCCTTAAGACATACTTTGGAGTGCAGGCACTGACGGTTGAATGTTGCTCTCTTTGCCTCACGGGCGCGGAGAAGTCTCTTAATTTCAGATGCCATGTTTAGTTACCTCTGCTGGTAATGTAGATACCATCCTGGAAGACACGCGGGTCACGGTTTCTGACTTTGCATGCCTGTTCAATGTTTGCGGCAGTGTTGCCGACAGTCTCACGGTTGATACCAGTAAGAACGAGTTCATCACCCTGGACTTTAACAGTTACGCCCGGAACGATTGGTGCGATACGAGCCTGCTTTTCTCCAAGGAAGTTACCGATCTCAACTTTGTCGCCTGCAACCTTAACCTGGATTGGGAAGTGGTTGAAGACAACCTTCATGCGGTACTCGTAACCTTCAGTTACACCCTTGCTCATGACTTTGAGAAGTGCGTTGTAGGTTCCGATTAATGCACGGACACTGCGTCTGGTAGACTCAGTGGAAATGGTGACTGCACCATCTTCAACTGCGAATGCAATTGCCGGGTGGTACATTCTGCGGGTGAGCTCACCCTTTGCACCCTTGACGACAAAGTTGTCGCCTTCGCGTGCAACGGTTACGCCTGCCGGAATCTCAAAAATAATTTCGTACATTATTTTTCAACTCCTTAGAAGACGTATGCTAAAAGCTCTCCTCCGATACCGAGCTTACGTGCCTGTTCGTGGGACATAACTCCCTTGGAAGTGGTCAGAATGATAATTCCGAATCCCTTTCCTGGAAGGTATCTGATTTCCCAGGACTCGAGGTCCTCGACTTTCACTGAGAAACGCGGAGTGATAACACCACATTTGTTGATTCCTCCGGAGAGTGCGACCTCATACTGGCCTCCTCTTCCGTCTTCAATCTTTTCAAATCCGGTGATGTATCCGTATTCCTGCATGACCTTAAGCATGTCACCAAAGAGGCGGCTTGCCGGCTCAACGGTCACTTTAAGCTTACCGGTGTCACCGGCATTCTTAATGGCGCTCATTGCGTCTGCGATAGGATTCTGTTGTGTCATTGTCCTTGTCCTCCTCTTAGTTCATCTTCTTAAAGCCCATGGTGTGTGCCCATTCGCGGAAGCACTGACGGCAGAGGTAAATGTTGTATCTGCGCACAAGTCCCTGCTCACGTCCGCAAAGCTGACACTGGTTTGCACCACGGCCATACTTTTTCTGCTGGACTTTGCCGTTGTCTTTTGCTGCCATTTTACTCCACCTCGATTCCGAAGGTTTCGGTAACGAACTTCATGGACTCTTCGCGAGTAACCTGAAGTTTGCTGTTGAGCTTCTTCTGCTGGATTTTTCTGCGTGCGGTTCTGGTTCCTTTCTTCTCGATGACTGCGATGACATCCATTCCGTAGATACCAATCTTCGGATCGTATGCCTGTCCCGGGAAGTCAGTGTGTTCTTCGATACCGAAACCGAAGTTTCCGGTTGCGTCGAACTGACGTGCGTGAAGGACGTGCTCGATAGAGTAGGTCTTCAGTGCAACGGTGAGGAAGTCGATTGCCTTCTGACCGCGGAGGGTAACCTTACAGCCGATTGGCTGTCCGCGGCGGACACCAAATGCAGGAAGGGTGTTCTTAGCGTAGGAGCGGATTGGCTTGGAGCCGTTGGTCAGGTCTGCCATAATGTTTTCAGCATTGACAAGGCGTTCACCTGCTTCGCCAACGCCCATGTGGACGATGACTTTTGCGACGTATGGAGTCTGCATGTCGGTCATGCTTCAACACCCCAGGTCTTCAGGTAGGACTCCTCAGTACCGATAACGTAGATGTAGTCCTCAATGGTCTCAAGCTGGTTGCCTGCTGCATCCTCAAGGATAACACGGTTTGGAAGGGAAGATGCCTGGACGTAAATCTTGGTGATCTTTCCGACTTTCATGGTGTGCTGTCCACCGATGATGATTGCGAGGCTTCCGACTGCGTACGGGAAGTGTTCCTTAACTGCAAAGCGCTCTTCGCCGGTAAGGCCGATGATAAGAGTGTCTTTGCCCTTGCAGGAGTTGTCTCCGATGAAGTTTGCACCGCAGGTCAGGTTAATCTGAGTCTTACCGCCACGGATGGTGGTCTTGTTTGCGACTTTGACAAGTCTGACTTTTGCTGCTTCCTCGGTGATTTCGTGCTCAACCTGGCGTCCCTTTGCGTCAACAAGAATCATGTAGTGCTTGTTGATCTTCGGGAAGCTGATGATGTCGAAAACGTCGATACCGATGTGTTCATCAGTAACAATGTGTCCGTTTAAGACAACCTGGCGGTCGTGCAGAATCTTCTTTGCTTCTTTGGTGTTCTCAGCAAGGTGCATGTGGTCGCGGAGCCAGACTCCAATCGGGAGTGCTGCGCCGTTGTGCGGACCTGCAGCGGTGCTTACAACATACTTCTTTTCTTTCTTTGCGAGCTGCCACTCAGTAGGGGCTGCCATACGTTTTGTTCTGGTCATGCCTTCACCTCAAGACGTGCCATGCGCTTTGCGTCTTTTGTGTTCAGCTTGGTGATCATTACCTTTGACGGGTCGAGCGGTCTTGGAACGTCTTCGCCGTTTGCTTTCTTAACGGTTACACCGTGGACGAGGACTTTGGTGTTCTTAACGTCGACTTTGTCAACGACTCCTTCAGTTCCTGCGAACTCGCCGCGGAGAACTTTAACGGTGTCGCCGGTGACAACACGGAAGCTGCGCTTTCCATACTTTTCACGGAGATCGCCTGCGAGAGGAGAGTGTAAGAATGCACCACGAACGTGAATCGGGGCATTGTAACGGTACTTCCGCTGCTTTCTCGGCTGAATGCTTGAAATACGTGCCATGTTTAATCACCTTAGATAATAATGGTCGCCATGGACCCTACTTTCGGGAAACGCTCTGCGACTTCACGTGCAACCGGACCCTTGATGTCAGTTCCACGCGGATCGCCATTGTCGTTTAAGAGAATCATTGCGTTCTCTTCGAAGGAGACACGAAGTCCGTTTGGACGGCGGAACTCTTTCTTCTGACGAACAACAACAGCTTTTACAAGCTTTCTCTTCATGTCCGGAGTTCCCTTCTTAACTGAAACAGTTGCGAGGTCTCCGATACCCATCTTCGGCTGACGGTTCTTGACACCGTGGTATCCGAAGACGGAAACAATCTGGACAACACGTGCACCAGTGTTGTCTGCACAGACCATCTTAGAACCAGTCTGAAGTGCGCGTGGAATCTTGGAAATTAATCCCTTCATGCCTTGTTCACCTCAACGACTACGTAGGAAGTGGTCTTGTTCAGTGGTCTGCACTCTGCAATTTTAACCTCGTCGCCAATCTTTGCGTCGAGGCATGGAGCCATGTGTGCGTGAATTCTGGTGCTTCTCTTCTCATAACGGTCGTACTTCTGGACCTTGTGAAGGAAGTTCCGCTCAACAACAACGGTTCCCTGCATACGTTCGCTCACGACCTTACCGGTAATCACCTGGCCGCGCACCGATAAGCTGCCGTGGAACGGACAATTTACATCGTCACAGTCCTTTTCTGGAGCTGCAACATTTAAGCCGATATTTTTTGCCATAATAACCCTCATCTTACGCGCATACTAACGCGCCGCGTTGGAGAAACAGACAAAGCATTGCCGTCTATTTTGACTCGAACACTATCCGGGAGGGTCACCCGGAGTAACTTATATTGTTTCTCTAAGGTCTTAATACCTCGCCCGGTTTTTATACGAAGCGTATGTTTGGTCTCATCGACGATGATTCCAGACATTCCTACTTCGCATGTGTTCGGTGATTCCTCCACAGTCACCTCAAGTCCGATGAGCTCGTGTCTTAGGATGTTCTGTGGAGTTATCATAGACAGTTTTATGCCTGACGTTTGGTCTGTTCAGTCTTGATACGTGCGATAGTTCTGCGAACTTCCTGGATCTTTCCAGGGTTTTCCGGTGCACCACCGGCGCTGACTTTTCCGTAGTGCTGAATTAACTCGAGCTGGAGTTTTTCCTCGTTCTCGACGAGTTCAGCATCGGAAAACTGGGCGATTTCTTTTGCTCTGAAGATTGCCATTACGGGACCTCCTGTTCTGGTACGTCCGGTTCTGCTGCAAGTTCTGCATCGAAGTCATCGAAGACATCAGTCTCGACACGTGCCGGTGCCGGGTTGGCATCTGCGCGAATCTCGAAGTGGTCTGGGAGGACTGCTCCTGGTGGAACGATCTTAACCTGAACACCGATGATACCGAGCTTCTTGACTGCGGTTGCGTATCCGGTCTCTACGACGGACTCTGCTGGTTCTCCGGAGTGCTTGATGTAGCCTTCGACGAACTTCTGAACACGTGCACGTGCACCGGTGAGCTTACCTGCAATGATGACTTCGCATCCAAGTGCTCCGGAGTCCATGACACGGCGGATTACAGAGGTTCCTGCCTTTCTGAAGTACCATCCGCGCTCAAGTGCGTTTGCAAGGCGTTCTGCCATGATCTGAGCGTTGAGGTTCGGGTTTGCAACCTGCTGGACTTCAACCTGCGGTGCGTCGATGCCGTAGACGTTGGATAAGTCGGTGGTGAGCTGGCGAACAAGCTTACCGCCCTTACCGATGACGATACCCGGCTTCTCTGCGAAGATGGTGACCTGAGTTCCAACTGGGGTGCGAACGATGTCCATACCTCCGTATCCAGCGCGCTTAAGTTCTTTGTTTAAGTACTGCTCGACACTGACCTTTCTGACGCCGTCTGCGACAAATTTCTTCTCGATAGTCATCTTACTGCACCTCGCGGAGGATAATCTCGACGTTTACAGAGTCTCTGTGTTTCGGAGTTGCTCTACCCATTGCACGTGGGAAGATTGCTTTCATGCAGCGTCCCTTGTTTGCAGCGGCGTGGATGATGACCATCTTTTCCGGTGCGAGACCTGCGTATTCTGCGTTCTTCTGTGCGGAGCGGATTAAGCGGATGTATTCTGCTGCTGCCTTGACCGGGTATCTTCCGGATGCAGTGCCGAAGGTCTTTCCGTTTAAGCTCTTCTGGTGAGCGACGTTTCTGTTGTAGCGCTTGAATGGGACTGCGCGCTTTAATGCGACGACTTCTTCGAGGTATGCAACTGCATCGTCTGCCATCATGTTGCGGACGAGGGATGCAATCTCAACAGCGTGCTTTGGAGAGCAGCCAAGTTCATTTGCCTTTGCGCGGGCGATGTTGTCGCCGGTCGTTTTGTTGCTGTATTCTGTTCTTGCCATGACAATCACTTCAGCGGGACGTATTTGCTCGACCGGGTTGCACCGACACCGGCGCTTCCGTGGCTAACCTTCTTGCGGGTCAGTGCGAATTCTCCGAAGTAGTGGAAAATTCCCTCGACCGGAATCTCAACCTCAACGAACTCTTTACCGGAGTAGATAGCAACTTTCTTGCCGACCATTTCCGGAAGGATAATCATTGAACGAATGTGGGTTCTTACACCGTCACCTGCTGCAATCTTTGCGCGAACGTCTTCTTCGCCAGCGGTAAAGCCGCGAAGGACCTTTCTGCGTGCACCAGAAGGCATGAGCGGAAGAAGTTCTTCCATGGACATTGCCTGGAGTGCTTCGAGGTTGTAGCCGTGGTAGGTGTACTCCTCACGCCGTTTCGGCATTCTCTTAGTAGTTTTCTTTGCCATCTAACTTCACCTCCGGCATCCAGTTCTGCGTGCAGCAACGTGTCCGACCTTCTTACCCGGAGAGGTTCCGCGGGCAACAGTCTTCGGCTTACCTGGGTGCTGGTGTCCTCCACCACCGAATGGGTGGTCGATAACGTTCATTGCAACACCACGGACTCTTGGCCAGCGGGTTGCGGAGCTCTTCATCTTGTGGTGCTGCTTACCTGCCTTAAGGATTGGCTTTTCGCCGCGTCCTCCACCGGCAACGAGGCCGACGGTTGCGAGACAGTTTTCATTGAACCACTTTGGCTTTCCGGACGGCATCTTGACGCCGACCTTTCCATCGGACTTTCCGATGACGACTGCCTGGACACCGCTTGCGCGGACGAACTTGCCGCCGTCTCCCGGGCGTGCTTCGATGTTGCAGACTGCAACTCCAGTCGGAATTGCTGCAAGCGGGAGGGAGTTTCCGTTCTCGACGGTTGCTTCCGGACCCCAGACGAGTTCCTTGCCGATTCCAACGCCTTCAGTGACGAGTGCGTATTCCTTCTTGCCGTCAATGTAGACGACTGCAATCGGGGTGTGGCGTGCCGGGTCGTGTTCGATGTCTGCGACAATGGCACGGACAGTCTTGGTTGCAGATCCGAAGTGCTTCAGTTCTGCTTTATACTGGTGTGACGGAGCACGGTAGGTTGATCCACCCTTTCCGCGAGCCTGAGTACTAATTCTGTGTCCCATTTATCTCACCTTACACAATTCCCAGCTGAGAGAGAATCTCTTCAGCAGCGTTCTTCTCTTCGAAGGTAATGATTGCCTTCTTGGTTCCTTTGGTGGTCATCATGGTGTTGACTGCAACGATCTTCTTGCCGAAGGTCTGCTCAACTGCTGCCTTGATTTCTGCCTTCTTTGCTTCCTTTGCAACGATGAAAGAGAGCTGGTTGACGTTTTCAAGGATGACCATTGCCTTTTCAGTAACAATCGGGTATGCAAGAGTCATGTTTATGCTCCCTCCCCGAGTTTCTTGACGGCTGCTTCAGTCCAGACGGTAAGTCTGCCTGCGTCGCATCCTGGTGCAAGGAGGTTTGCGTTAAGTGCGGTGACCGGTACACAGTCGACGCCTGCGATGTTGTTTGCTGCGACGAATTTGTCTGCAGTGACAACTAATACGGAGACTGCCTGCTTGTACTTACGTCCACGAGTCTTTCCGCGTCCTGCACGGATCTTCTTGGAGAGTTTTGCACGCTCTAAGTCTGCGCCGACACCAAGTGCAACGAGTGCCTTGATGACTTCTGCAGTCTTTGCGATGGATTCAAATGCATCCTCAACGATGATTGCTGCTTCGCCTTCGAACTTGTGACCGCGTGCGGTGACGAGCTCGGTGTTTGCGGTTGCTGCAATTGCGGAGCGGATTGCCTTTGCTTTCTCCTTCTTGTTGATCTTTTCAACGAGGACTTTCTCTACCTTTGGTGCGTGTGCCGGGTGACCGCCCTTGGTCTGCGGAACTTTTGCACCGCGGCTGCCGTTCTTGATACGCGGAATCTTGGATTCACCGCGCTTGGATCCCCAGCCTTCTGCGGAGGTTCTGAGACCTGCGTACTTGTCTGCACCGTATGCCTGGTAGTTTTCGCTCTGGTATGCGAGGACAGCTCTCTTGATAAGGTCCGGGCGGTATGCTTCATCGAAGACTGCCGGGAGCTCGATTTCGCGGAGAACTGAGCCGTTAATTGCTTTTACATTTGCTTTCATGCTCATTTACCCCTGCTTGCTCTGGAGACTGACAAACTCAACAACCGGAGTCTGAACCTTCTGTTCACCCATGCGGGTTGCAGAGCGGATACGGACTAAGCGTTTTGCCGGTCCTGGAATGCTTCCCTTAATCAGGACGTAGTTTCCACGGACAAGACCGTAGTGGAGGAATCCTCCAGCCGGGTTAATCTCGTCTGGGTTGTCGCCGATCTTGATGATGCGCTTGTTAAATTCGGTTCTCTGCTGGAATCCCATCTGACCTGCCATTGGGACCTGCCATCTGACGTGGTGAGGGTGCCATGGACCGAGGGTACCGATGTGTCTTGTCTTCTTTGCTCTGGAGTGCTTTCTCTTACGGAGAGTGATTCCGAATCTCTTGACTGCACCGTTGAATCCCTTACCTTTGGTGATTCCGGTGATGTCTGCAAACTGACCGTCTGCGAAGAGGGAGGACATTTCAATCTCAGTTCCGAGAATGGAAAGAGCGTATGCAAAGCGGTCTGCTGCGCTTCCACCTGCAACACGGATTTCCATTAAGTCTGGGACTTTCTTTGGAACACCAGTGAGTGCGGTTGGCTTGGTGTACATTAAGACCATTACTTCAACAACGTCTTCAATTGCAGCGTTGATCTTCTCGGTTGCTTTTGCTGCGTTGTTGGTCTTTGCTTTGGTGATTCTTCCGGTGAGTGCTTCGGTGTTCTCTGCCCAGACTTCGGTAAGCGGGTGCTTGCCATAGGTGTCTTTGACGTAGACGCGGATTGCGGCAACGGTCATTGGCGGAATCTCGATTACGGTAACCGGGACCATAATCTCTTTGCCCTCAGTCGGACTCTTTTTGTGATCATCGATCATGATCACGTGGGTCATGCCTGCTTTGTAGCCGGCGAAGCCCTGGAGCATTGGCTGTCCGTCGTACTGCGGCCAGGACTGGTACTTTGGAATAATGTCCTTGGCGCGCTTGCGCGGATAGTATGCGAGTGAACCTGCTCTCGGTCTCACTGTTCTCATTTTTTAATCAATCCTGTGATAGTGTCTGAATCTGCTTTTTCAAGCGCTTCAGACTAGTTCTGCTGGTTGTCATCAGATGTGACAGCCTATCTTTCACCGCCGGCTTCCTTTTTTGGAATCGACCCGCGGGACACTATTGTCTTGGTCTCCCTGCTAGTTGCAGGTGGACTGAAAAGACGGGTTATACTTTGTAAATCCTCTAACTGGATATCCAAACTGAACACGATAACGTCTTATCTGTTCAAAGCCCGATCACCCGGTATAAACCGCGGTGCGTCTGCTCGTAGAATACGGCAAACGGTAATTTTCCAAGTCTCACGGAAGAGAACCTGACATCGACGCGCTCCTGCACTTTCAGGATGGGCACATCAGAGACGTTCGCCCTGCGCGTATCATCAGACCTATGAAGGTCTTAACACCGGCCGCGGAAACCGCTCCGGGTTACACATTTACAAAACAAGACGCGAAATGCGCTGTTTTGTACCAACTGGATATCCACATTTCAGCAGAATCGCTGATATCAGCCTAATTAAAGGCCCTATATCATTAGTTCTAATATATAATAAATCCTTCTACGGTTTTGTAAAAAATAGTAAAGTTGAGAATCTCAACTGAAATACAAATCCCCGTCTTTATTCAGATATACACTGATATCCTCCCTGACCTGCCGACCTTTAAACTTCTCCGGGACTGCAGATGATAAGCGGTTAATCAGAGCCAGAGTATCATATATAATCTTGACATGCGTCGGCGCGGCAGACACATAAATCAGCTTTGGAGCATCCATCAGATCAGTTCCGGCGGGAATTGTACAAAGCTCGGTTGCATCAAGAGTATACAAGAACTCAAGAGTCTCTTTTGCACGGCGGATATTTTCGTTGGCAGACTTCTCTATAGTACAGATGTTTGCTTTCGACGTGCCAAGGCGGTCAGCAATCTGCTGCTGAGTCACACCCTGTTTTCGAAGACGGATGACCTCTTTCTGTCTGTCTGTGAGAAGGGTGTCTTTCATGACAATTAATTTAACGTCATTAACAATAAAAACATTGGTTGAATCAAGTTCCAAAAACGCGCGAAACAATCAGCATCCCAAAATGAAAAAATACACCCGCACCATTATAGAAAAGAGCAAAACACACCAAACCCGCATACATCATCCGGTCAAAAGCAGACAGATTTCTCAGGCAGAGACAAAACCGAACATAGATTCACGCGAATTTGAGTTACGATAGAATCATTCACAAGCCTTATATTGATTCTCGTCAAAATATTTGATGTTCTCATTCAACAAATGAGAGGTGTATTAAATATGGTAGTAAAGGTAGGAGTTGCAAAGCTCGGCAACATCGCAGCAGGTGTTATGGCAGAGCTTCTTTTAGATGAGCGTGCAGACCGTGAAGACATGATGACCTTCATGGCAACCTCTGGAACCAAACTGCAGAAGGAAGACGTTGACCGCGTCGTTTCCAACCTCAAAGCATGGCAGCCGGACTTCGCAATCGTCGTTTCCCCGAACGGCGTCCTTGAAGGCCCAGTTGGTGCACGCGACGAGCTTGCAGCAGCAGGCATCCCAGTCGTAGTCATCACTGATGATGTCACCACCAAGAAAGAGGGATGGGAAGCACTCAAAGCATCCGGCTACGGATACATCATCGTTAAGGCAGATGCAATGATCGGTGCACGCCGCGAATTCCTCGACCCAGTAGAGATGGCAGACTACAACGGAAACCTCATCAAGGTTCTTGCAACCACTGGTGCATTCCGCAAGCTCCAGCTTGAACTTGACAAAGTCATCGACCAGGTTAAGGAAGGAAAGAAGGGCGCAGAGCTCGTTCTCCCGAAACTCGTCATCAACTCTGACAACGCAACCAAGGGCGAATTCACCAACCCGTACGCACACGCAAAAGCACGCGCAGCATACGAGATGGCCCAGTCCGTTGCAAACATCAACGTCAAGGGTTGCTTCATGACCAAAGCATGGGAAGACTACATCCCAATCGTTGCATCTGCACACGAAGTCATGCGCCAGGCAGCAGCACTCTGTGACGAAGCACGTGAGATTGAGAAGGGCTGTGACGGTGTCATCCGCATGCCGCACAAGAAGACTGGTGAGATCGTCTCCAAGACTGCACTCATCAGCAAGCCAGAGTAAATCTGATTTACTCATAACCATTTTTTCTTTTGGATTGAACAGGGGTGCGTTGCACCCCGGTTTAATGAGCAATTCTGTTTTGTATAAAATTAAAAAAGAGAGATTTTATTTTTCAATAATACGCTTGATTAAAGGCATCACAGCAGGTTTTTCCATACGCTTCACACGAGACCTTCTCTGCATTGGAGATGCCGCAGGTGCTTCCATTTCCTTTTCCATGCGTGAGACAATCTCATCAAATGCCCGCTTGTATGCTGTACAGTGCGGGTCAACTCCTTCAAGCTCTCCGCCGGTTGGAGCGATAGCATTGTATGGACAGCCGCCTCTGCAGTACGTAATGTGTGCACAGTCACGACATGCTAAATCCACATGGTCTTTGAATGCCGTCATCCGCTTTCCCGCAGGACTTTCCATAAGATCATCAATCGACGGCTTGTCTTTTACATAGCCCATCACCCACTCAGGCATTCCAATAAACCTGTAGCATGGATAAATTGCTCCGTCCGGACCAATTGCGAAAGTAGAACCCATACAGTCTGCATAAGTACAGACAGCACCAGAGCGCGTGAAAACACAGCGGCAAAGGTCGTTGACGTTCATAATCTCAAAGCTTGGATTCGTTATTGCATAATCCAGAAGCCAGACTAAGAGTTCACCATACTCTTCAGGCTCAAGAGTCCATGCATTCGGATTGTCTCCTTTTAGAGACGGGAGTGCCGGATGGAGTTTCATAACCCATCCCTGACTCTTGAAAAACTCAACAATATCCTCCTTGCGTTTAACCGAAGAGTTTGTGAATGTACAGATGAATCTGACCAAAAGCCCGTGCTCTATTGCGATGCGGTACCCTTCCATGCATCTTGTAAAGTATTCATCTCCTCTCTGGTAATCAGTTAAATCCTCAGGACCGTCAATCGATGAGCCAAGCGGCACTTTGTACTCAGCTAAAATATCTGCAATCTCATCATCCATTAACCAGAGATTTGTCTGCATAGCAAACTCCGGATGCATATGGGACAGCTCTTTTGAAAGCATCGGCAGTGCCTCGCGGTAGAAGGAAGCCCCTGCTAAAAGAGGCTCTCCTCCGTGGAAAGTGAAGGTCACATGTTCTTCATCGACCGGCTTTAACCACTCAACAATATCGCGGACCGTATCCAGAGTCATCTTTGGAGAGTTCTCATCAGAACTCCAGCAGTATTTACATCTGCCAGGACAACCAAGGGTTGGGATAATCATTACATGGAAGGGATTTTTCATGAATTAGAATATATTGGGCAGTATGGATATTCATGATTATTGTTTGGAGGGTACAAACCCCCATGTTTATTACCAAAGCAGACGCATTCTACTATATGACACCACAGAAAGTTCTTCTCAAGACCAATATGGGAGACATCACCCTTGAACTTCGCGAAGACATGCCAATCACTGCAGGAAACTTCGCAAAACTCGTGGGCGAGGGATTCTACAACGGAGTTATCTTCCACCGCGTAATTGACGGATTCATGATTCAGGGAGGAGACCCGACCGGAACCGGAAGAGGTGGACCTGGATACCAGATTAAAGATGAGTTCATGCCGGACAACAAGAACAACAAAGGAACCATCTCCATGGCAAACGCAGGCCCGAACACCGGAGGAAGTCAGTTCTTCATCAACTTAGTAAACAACAACTATCTCGACAAAGCCCACCCGGCATTCGGACACGTTGTTGAAGGAATGGAAGTTGTCGAAAAGATTGGAAAGGTCAAGACCAACTACAGCGACAGACCATTAGAAGATGTTGTGATTGTTGAAGCAACCCTTCTCTAAATCTTTTTTATGAGCCGAACCTTATCCGAAGACGACATTCGTCTCCTGGAAAAATTAGCACCCGAGTGTACAAGCCTTACCTGCAAAACATCAGCCGCAGAGTACCGTTCAATTTTAGCCCCGGTGGCAAACCATTTCGCAAAAGATGCAGAGGACTTCGAAGCACGCCTCCTGAAACTCACAGACGATGAGTTTTCAAAAATCATCTCAATGATTCGCTCAGGAGAGGAAAGTATTGGATGCCTTCCTGTTGAGTGTGCAGAGATTTTAATCAGCGAAACAATGGAAAGAGGCGACATGTCTGCCGCAAATGAACTCTACGCCCTCTATGAGATGGGCGGCGGATGCGGATGATTTCTCTCGCATACAAAAAAGCAGGAGAGGGAAAGCCCCTCATTCTTCTGCACGGAAACGGCGGAAGCAGTGATGACTTTGCTTTGCAGATTGACCATTTTTCAGGATTTCGTGAGGTGATTTCTGTTGATACAAGAGGACACGGAAACTCACCACGCGGAGATGTCCCAATGTCTTTTCCGCAGTTTGCAAAAGACCTGAGATACTTTATGGATGAACAGAGAATTGAAACAGCAGATCTTCTTGGATTTTCTGACGGAGCAAACACAGCAATTTTGTTTGCCGCAGAAAACCCGAAAAGAGTTGGAAAATTAATTCTATGCGGAGCATGCACAAGTCCTAAAGCTGTGAAACGTTCAGTACAGATTCCAATTGAAATCGGATATTGGATAGCCTCACGCTTCAAAAATCCAGAGGCAAAGAAAAATGCAGAAATCTTAGGGCTGATGGTTAATGATTTTGGAATCTCTAAAGAACACCTAAGACGGATTCAGGCAGAAACACTAGTTCTTGCAGGAACGAGAGATATGATTTCTACAGCTCATACGAAAATGATTGCCGAAACAATCCCTAAAGCAAAATTGCAGTTTCTCGAAGGAGATCATTTTCTGCCGATGAAAAGAGCAGATGAATTCAACAAAACAGTTGAAGCGTTTCTGAAAGAAGAGTAAAAAAGATTGGTTTGGAGGTATTTTTATGGATTTAGTTTCTTTGAGAAGTATCTTCTTACTCTTCGTCAACGAAGGACTGTGCTGCAAAGGAGACAACAGCCTTTCCGTTTGCATCGACTAAGGTGAGTCCTGCGTCAGTTAAGGTGAATCCTGCAACATTCTTGAGGGATTCGAAGTATGCATCTTCTGCTTCCATGTTCGGACCAAACATCATGGTTGCTCCAACCTGCTCAAGGGTTAAGGATTCGCCATTCTGGACGTAGTTTCCGAAGTAGTTGTTTACCGGGCCCTTTCCTGCAAAGGTTCCGTCTGCCTTGAGGGAGAGAGTTACGTCTGTTCCGCTGATGATCCATTCACCGACTGGAGTGTCGGAGTTTGCGGCGTTGCTGATGCATCCGGCCGCTGCAACGATGCCAACAAGGGCAACTGCTAACATGACAAGTGCTGTCTTTCTCATACTACATCATTGCACCTTGGAGCATATATACTTGGTTTAAGTTACGAAAATTTTTGCAGTTATTAATCGCTTATTTTTCAAAAATAAGCGATTTAATGAGTTTTTGAAAATTGCAGAATTTTGGAAAAATGCCGGTGCGCACAAAAAAGTGAGGTTAGGACCTCATAGCTCCGTCAACAGAGAGAATCTCTCCGGTGACATAGCTTGCAAGGTCAGATGCAAGGAAGAGGAAACCATTTGCGATATCTTCAGGCTCACCGATTCTTCTAAGCGGAATTGCCTGAATCATCGGCTGAATAACCTGCTCTGGAAGTGCTGCCACCATATCAGTGTTTGTGATTCCCGGAGCTACAGCATTTACACGGATGTTGGACGGTCCAAGCTCGCGGGCAAGAGAAAGTGTAAGGCCGTTTACTGCAAACTTACTTGCAGGGTATGCCACACCTGACGGCTGACCGGAGATAGAAACCATTGAACTTGTGTTTAAGATAACTCCTCCACCCTGCTCACGCATAATCGGAACAACAGCGCGGACAGCTACAGCAATAGCATTGACATTTAAGTTGATAACCTTCTCAAACTGACCGTCTTCGTAGTTTCCAATCGGAGTGCTGTCAGAAACACCTGCATTGTTTACCAGAATATCGATTTTACCATACTGGTCCTTAATCTTTGCAAAAGCAGAACGTACGGCCTCGCCGCTGTTTAAGTCAGGCCAGTCTCCGTCAACTTCCCATGCCGGGTTTTCTGCTTTCAGAGAATCGAGAGCTTTGTCAACACTTTCCTGGCGAGAGCCGAAAAGAATTACTTTTGCCCCGTTTTCAAGGAATTTCTTTACAGTTGCAAGACCAATTCCGCGGGTACCACCTGTTACTACAGCTACTTTTCCTGCTAATAATTCCATTTGTGTCATCTCCTAAATGATTCTCTATTAATCTTCACGAGATATTAACCTATGGTTTAGAACAAAAACGAAAGAACAGCATCCGGGAAAATCAGGAACACAGCCAGAATAATCACAGGAACGTAAAGCATATAGATGATAAGAGTGTGCCGTCCAACAAAACAAACCGGTCTAAACATAGAAGGCATCGCGGGAAGACGGGATAAGAGACGGCATCTTCCTGACGGATAGAGCAGTTTTCCAGCAGCAGCTCCAAGAAGCAAAACTCCAAACCATGGGATAAGCGGCTCATAATCAAGAGAAACGAAGCCGGCATACGGAAGACCGAATGGTAAGAGTAAAAGAGAGCCTGTATGTCCATCTAAAAAGAATGACAAACCAATAACCGCAGCCCCGAAAACAGCCGGAATATACCATACAACCTTCTTTGAAAGGAACGGAAGAGACAGAATTGTTCCAAATCCGATTAAATGCAGGATTCCAAAAATTACAAAACCCTGCGGGTAAACAATCCATGTAACAGCAGTAATAATCATCCCGCAGGCTATAAGCTGAACTCCGCGCTTCAAAACACCTGATGGTTTTCGGTTTGCAAGAACGAGAGATAAACCTGCAACCAGAATAAACACAGCAGCCCCGAAAGCCCCGCTTATGACATAAGGATTGAACCAGTCAATGATTCCAAAAAAGAACAGACAAAATAAGATGTGGTATAGTACCATGAGGAAAAGAGCAGAGCCGCGTACTGCATCGACTTCATAGTACCTATCACCCATTTACTCTAAAACCTCACCGTCAACAGTTCTGAAAAACTCGCGAACCTTCGGCTGAGATGCAAACTCCCGAAGCGATAGAGTACAGGCATAACTTCCGGCATTGGAAAACTCAATGAAGTCTCCAACCTCTGCCTTCGGCAGCGAAATGTCGCGGGCAAATACATCAAAGCCCGAACAGAGATTCCCGGTTATAGTTACAGTCTCGGTATCTTCCAAGTCATTTAGAACAGTAATCTTACATGGATTCCCGCAGGAGATTAAAGGCTCAGCTCCGCGGTTTACATGGCCGTAGAGTTTTGCAATGTTTGCGATTGCCGGACGAAGGAATCCGTTCATTCCCCCTGATGCAATCAGGTATGTCTTGCCGCGGGAAACTTTCTTATCCAAAATGCGGGTTCTGAAAACTCCGGCCTTTCCAACAATATAGCGTCCCGGCTCGATAATTAAATCGCGGGATACATCTGCATACTTTTCGGTCAGTTTACGAACTGCAGAACCAAGAGATTCCATATCAAGAGGAGACTGCATCTCATCATCGTAAACAATTCCGCATCCGCTTCCAAGATTTACAGTCTCAATCGTAAATCCGGCTTTCTTCATCTCGCGTGCGAGAGACAAGACATTTTCATAATATCCCGCAAGAGTTTCCCATCCTAAATTCTGAGACTGAATGTGCGTGTGAATTGATGTGATTGAAACATTGGAGAGGTTTGGCATCTCTCCCAGAGATTCATAATCAATTCCAAACTGGGACGACACGCCAAAGATACTGTCCATTCCAAACGGCGGATTTATGCGGATACCAATTTCGAATTTTTCGCCAAGCTCACCTGCTATTCTGTCAATTCTGGAAAGCTCGCCTAAGCTGTCTGCAACAACACGTGAACGCGGAAGAGAATATCTGATATCTTCATCAGTCTTTCCCGGTGCAGAGTAGCTGATTTTATCAGGAGTTAATCCATGTTTTACAGCAAGGCGGACTTCGCCTGAAGATGCCGCGTCAATTCCGCAGTCGTTTTTGATTAAGGTCTTTAAGATATGCGGGTTTGGATTGGTTTTTGCTGAGTAGAAGAAGCGGAAGTTTGGAAACGTCTGCGTTAAGACACGCAGGTTTTCAAGAATAACAGCTTCATCATACAGGTAATAGGCATCAGCATTCTGCATGATAGAAGATGGGGGCTTGCAGTATTTATTATCCACGGTAAAGGGATACCACTTCGCCTATTACAACAATCGCAGGGGCTTTGAATCCGACCCGAACTGCCGCTTTTGGCAGTTCATCTAATGTCACGCAGGTCACCCTCTGATTCTCGCGGAAGCCGTTTTCGATTACAGCTACCTTTGTCGAAGCAGACATTCCGTTTTCGATAAGTCTTGATGAAATCTGCGGGATGTTTTTAACACCCATATAGATAACTATAGTCCCCGGAGTTTTTGCAAGCCACACCCAGTCAATCGAAGACACCTCTTTTTCACTCTCGTGACCGGTGATGAAAGTAACAGAACTTGCAAAATCCCTGTGGGTTACAGGAATTCCAACAGATTCAGGCACTGCAATCCCGCTTGTAATTCCCGGAACCGCTTCTACAGATATTCCATGACTTCGAAGAGTTTCCATCTCCTCGCCGCCTCTTCCAAAAACAAACGGGTCGCCGCCTTTAAGTCTTACAACGGTCTTCCCATCTTCTGCGAGGCGAACCATCAAAGACTCGATATCCTCCTGCTTCATTGTGTGGCATCCGCCCCATTTTCCGACATCAATCTTCTCTGCCGCAGGCGGAAGAGATGAGATAATCTCTTCTCCCGGAAGCTGGTCATAAAGAATCACATCCGCTTTGTCAATCACTTCGCGGGCACGGTATGTAAGAAGCGACAAGCCCCCGGGGCCTGAACCTACAAGATACACTTTACCTGTCATTCCCCCTCCACGACACGGTGTGCCTCCTCGATTAACTCAGCAGCTCTTTCGCGAAGCTCTCTGCCAACCCCGCGGGCTTCATCAACGGATGAAATCATCCCGTCAACACGGCATGACTTTGTGCCGTCAAGAGACAAAACTTCTGCGGCAAGACGCCCACCCTGACAGTAAATTCCATAAGGAGTAAAACACCCGCCCCCAATCTCTTCCATAACAGCCCTCTCAGCCGCTGTGTCAAATGCTGTCTGTGCATCATTTAACGGAGCAAAAATATCCAGAAGAGATGATTCATCCCGGGACACAACAGCAATCGCTCCCTGATTTGGAGCTGGTACGAAAGAATCTGCCGGAAGCCTGAAGCCGTGAACATGAATCCCAAGACGGGTTAATGCAGCTTCTGCCAGGATTATGGCATCATACTCGCCCGATTCGAGTTTTGCAAGACGGGTGTCGATGTTTCCCCGAAGATTTGCAACATGCATCTCGGGATACTTGTGATAGTATCTAAGAAGCTGAGCACGTCTCCTAAGAGAGGATGTTCCAATCGTAAACACCTCTTCAAGAGGTTTTTCAACAACCATAAAATCAAACGGAGGGTCACGCTTTAGAACTGCGGCAAGAGCAGTACCCTTGGGGCGTTCTGCCGGAATGTCTTTCATGCTGTGGACTGCTGCATCAATTCTTCCATCTAAGATTGCGTTGTCAAGTTCGCGAACAAACAGCCCGAAACCTCCTGCCTCATGTAAAGCGCGGTCAGTTACTCTGTCCCCGCGTGTTGAGATTACAACAATCTCAGCCTCAACACCGTTTGCCTCAAGGGCTGATACAACACGGTTTGTCTGGGCAAGGGCGAGCTTGCTTCCGCGAGTGCCTATTCTAATTACAGACATGAGTACACCTCACAGATTTTATCGACCGCTTCTTTGTCATGCGCAAATGAGAGGAAGTTTGTCTCGAACTGAGACGGCGGAAGAAAAACTCCGGATTTGAGAGCGGCCTCCCAGAACTTCCTGAAGGCAGCAGTGTCTGACTCCTTTGCTTCACGGTAATTTTTCGGAGCTGAATCTCTGAAGAAGTATTTGAACATCGAACCGCATGACACAAAACTCTCAGCATCCATATGAATGCTTTCACGAATACGGCAGACTGCTTCTTCAGCGTCTGCGTAGAGGCCTGTATTTTCATGCAGGAAACGAAGGGCAGAAAGACCTGCCAACATCGAAAGCGGGTTGGCGTTGAATGTTCCGGCATTATAGACAGCACCCGATGGAGATACGCACTCCATAATTTCCCGGCATGCTCCAAACACACCAACAGGAAGTCCGCCGCCGACAATTTTCCCAAGCGTTGTAATATCAGGCGTTACACCAAACTTTACCTGAGCACCTCCGATTCCAAGCCGGTAACCTGTGATTACCTCATCAAAGATGAGAAGAACATCATGTGCTTTTGTAATTTCGCGAACAGCTTCCAGGTATCCTTTCTCCGGAAGAATTGGACCTACATTTCCCATCACCGGCTCGATGATGAACGCTGCTATGTTGTCATTTTTGGAGAGCGTCTCTTCGAGGGCTTCAGCATCATTGTAGGCAACCTGCCTTGTTGCCGCAGCAAACTCAGCCGGAACACCTGCAGAGTCAGGGGTTCCATGAGTCAACGCCCCGCTTCCTGCGGCAATCAGGACCGATTCATGCGCTCCGTGAAAGCCCCCTTCGACCTTTACAATCTCAGTCTTTCCGGTAAACCCGCGGGCAAGACGCAGAGCAGACAGGGTTGCCTCGGTTCCGGTCGAGACAAAACGGAGCATATCAATGGACGGATAGTCAGAAGTTACAATGCGGGCAAGTTCAATCTCAAGTTCTGATGGAGTGCCGAAAAGTGTACCGCGGGTTAACTGGTCTGCGACTGCCCGCGTCACAGATGGATGGGCATGGCCTAAGAGAAGCGGGCCGTATCCTAAACAGCAGTCGATGTACTCGAGCCCGTCAACAGTTTTCAGCCGGCATCCTGATGCCGACTCTGTGTAGAACGGATAAGGCTGAATAGCTCTGACAGGACTTGCAACGCCCCCTGGTAGAAGTGTTTTTGCTTCTTCGAAAAGTTCGCGGCTTTTTTTGCCGCATACAGCATCATTCATTAAGCCACCTCAGGATATCGCGGGTGTAGTAAGTTATGATAAGGTCTGCTCCAGCCCTCTTTATGGAGGTCATGGCCTCCATCACGACCTTTTTCTCATCAATCCAGTCGTTTGCGGCAGCAGCTTTAATCATCGCATACTCTCCTGAAACATGATATGCGGCAACCGGCAAACCGAGAGAGCGGATATCTGATAAGATATCCAGATAGAAGGTTGCAGGCTTTACCATCAGAATGTCTGCACCTTCTTCTGCGTCAAGTTCACTTTCGCGGAAAGCCTCGCGGGCATTTGCCGGATTCATCTGGTAAGACTTACGGTCTCCAAAGGCAAAGCCGGAATCAGCCGCTTCACGGAACGGACCGTAAAGAGATGAGGCAAACTTTGTGCTGTATGACATAATCGGGATGTTTGAGAATCCTTCATAGTCGAGTGCTTCACGAATCGCTGATACCATGCCGTCAAGCATGCAGGATGGGGCAACCATGTCAGCTCCTGCTTTTGCCTGAGAGACTGCAATTTTCTGCATCAGAAGAAGGGATTCATCGTTGTCCAGTTCTTCGCCCCGGATAATTCCGCAGTGTCCGTGAGACGTGTACTCGCAGGCACAAAGGTCAGTGATTACAACGAGGTTTGGGGCTGCTTTTTTCATCGCCGATACTGCACGCTGAATTACACCATCCTCTGCAAAAGCCTGAGTTGCGCAGGAGTCCTTTTCCTTCGGGATGCCGAATAGAATTACAGACCGAACTCCTTCAGCATACAGCTTTTGAGCAAGCGGCTCTGCTGCGGAAAGCGGGTATCTCACCTGCCCTGGCATGGAGGAGATGGGAATCTCCTCTTCTGCTGTTTCATCGAAGAAGAGCGGAAGGCAGAATGCGTCTGGAGACAGGCGTGTTTCTGTGAAAATCGGACGGAGAATTTCGCGTCGTAATCGACGCATGCGGGTTTTCGGATACATTTATGGTTTCCTCGCGGTGATGGTGGTTACAAGGGATTTTGCTTTGTCTATGCGGCTTTCTTCAGCAAAACGGCGGACTGCTGAACTGGTGTCATCAAGGAGTTTTTTTGTAAGCGACAGGGAGAATTTTTCGAGAACCTCTTCAGCATCGCCGCCTAAGCGGATTGCCCGAAGAGCTTTTTCTGTTTCACGGACACGGATATCTTCTGCCCATGAGTAAAGTTCTGACAGCACATCTCCTGCGGCAGTGCGTTTGATGATTCGGATGTATTCCGGAAGGTATTCGCGAATGAGTTCTTCGGCTGTCTGGATTTCTTTTTTGCGGGATGCAAGATTTCTCTTTGAGATTCCTTTCAGGTCATCGATTGTGTAAAGTGATACTCCTGAGATGTCAGCACAGGCATACTCGATGTCCGGCGGGGAGGCGATGTCAATCATGAGAAGCTTTCGCGGAGAGTCATCAAGCGGCCAGAGACGCTTTTCCATGATTTGAGAAATCGGTTCTGCACGGATAATTTCGTGGGGTGCGGACGTGCAGGAGATGACAACATCTGCAAGGGCGATGCTTGGGTAAAGCTGATCGAGCCTCAGGGCGCGGCCGCCAATTTCAGCTGCTAAAGCGGCCGCAGTTTCATAGCTTCGATTTGCAACATAGATTGCCCGAATATCCTTTTCGGAGAGGGCGCGTGCAACAAGTTTTCCTGTCTCTCCTCCTCCGACAACCAGGATGTTTCTTCCGTTAAGTCCCCCAAGTTCTTCTTCCGCCAGCAGAACTGCGGCAGAACCAATAGATACCGCCCCCCGGTTGATAGCGGTTTTCTGCCGGACAGAAACACCGAAGCGGACTGCCGCTGTAATGCAGGCAGATATTACGGCATCAGCTCTCCCTGCTTCCTCTGCGGCAAGAAGCGCCTTCTTCATCTGCCCTAATATCTGGTCTTCGCCGACGATAAGAGACTGCATGCCGGAGGAAAGCTCTAACAGATGACAAAGAACAGCCTCTCCTTCTAGAACAGCAAAGCCCTCTTTGCCCGCCTCCGCAAGGTATGCAGAGAGCGCATCAGCCCCGCCGTGAATGAGGATTTCCACACGGTTGCAGGTCTGCAGAATCATACATCCGGAAAAGGGAGCGGATGCGTAAAAGTCGCTCTCGTCAGCAAAGCGGCAGGCGGCAAGTTCTGCACTGCTGTGCTCGGCGTGCGAGAAAACCGCTAAGGCAAGGCTGGTGTTCATATATACCTCCGGGAAAGTGCAAGGGCTGTCTCGTCATCGCCTGTTTCCAGTGCCTGCCAGACAGCATCGTCGTCGAGAACAGCGCGGAGAATCTCTGCCCGGCGCGCCTGCTCAGGAACGGCGGTTTTCAGCTCAGTGCGAAGCGTCTCCTGCAGGGATATCATCTGCGAAACTGCAGGGAGATTTTTTTGGATATAGTCGCGAAGATATGCCGAGACTGCCGGCGCTTTTCCGCCGGTGGAAACAGCAAGCGTGAAGTTCTCTTCTGAAAATGCCGCGGGGATGAGGAAGTTTCCAATACCCGTTGCGCTGTTGTACCATTTATTCTGCGAGCGGGCAATACTGCAGATGGTCTCGTTTAGCGATTCCGACGCGGTTGCCGCGACAATAATATCATAGCGGGAAATCAGTTCCTCCGGGTTTTTGGGGAGTTCATCTATCTGGAAGACCTCGCGGCAGGAGTCCGCAAAATAGCCGGCTTTCCGCTGTCCGACAGCACCGCATCCTACAATCAATACAGAGGACGCGGAAAGGTCGAGCATCAGCGGAATCATATACTGTGATTGGTCTGATTCTGACTTAAACATACTCTTCCGTAATTTTTCCGATTTTGCACAATTGATATAATGCAATGAACATGGCTGTATAAAAATAAAATTGATATCATAGTAAAATAAACATATCGAAGGATGACAAAACACGGATTACTGATTATTGGTCACGGAAGCAGACTTGAATACGGAAAAGAGCTGATTAATGAAACGGCAAAGATGATTGCGGAAAAAACCGATGAGTACACAATCATCACCTGCTCCATGGAGTTTAACGAACCGAGTGTGGAAGAGGGACTTGCAGAAATGCGGAAGAAAGACATCGATTATCTCGTCGCAATTCCAATGTTTCTTGCAAAAGGCATTCATGTTCTCTATGATATTCCGGAAATTCTCGGATTATCTGAGGGTGAGTTCCGCGGAGAGTTCACGCTTGAAGACGGACGAAATATTCCGCTTATTTACGCAAACCCTCTCGGTTCAGATCCGCTTCTGGCAAATCTGATGCTGAAAAATGCCGAGGCAGCAGTTACACAGCATCTCTGAACAGCGCGCAGAAAATCCATAATCCAAACACCTCTTTTTCCCGATAAATCACGCAGGAAACATTTTGTTCATCTCCGTTATGCTTTTCATTTACACAGACGTCTAATACAATTAAATATTAATTATTACAATTTTATTTATGCACATTATGGAGGGCTATCTGCCAATCGAATGGTGTATATTCTGGGCTGTCATCTCAGTTCCGTTTATCCTCATTGGTCTCTGGCAGATGAAGAAACTGATCCAGAAGGATCGGAAAGTGCTGCCGTTAATGGCAGTGTGCGGTGCATTCGTCTTCGTACTGTCTGCATTGAAAATCCCGTCGGTCACAGGAAGCTGTTCCCACCCAACCGGAACCGGTTTATCCTCAGCATTCTTCGGACCGTTTGTCACGTCCGTTCTCGGAACCATCGTCCTGCTTTTCCAGGCAATCCTTCTTGCTCACGGAGGACTTACCACCTTAGGTGCAAACGTCTTCTCGATGGCAATCTTTGGTCCGCTTGTAGCATGGGTAGTTTTCCTTGGCCTTAGAAAGCTCAAACTCGGACTTGGTCTTTCTGTCGGTATCACCGCAGGAGTTGCAAACCTGGTAACCTACTCTCTTACCGCTCTGCAGCTCGCACTTGCATTCCCGGTTGACGGAAGCATTCTTTCCGCCTTCGTTGCATTTGCAGGTGTCTTCGCAGTAACCCAGATTCCGCTCGCAATTATTGAGGGAGTAATCTGCGGTCTTGTTGCAAAGTTCGTTGTCCGCGTCAAGCCGGATATCTTAAAGACTCTCGGAATCATCGAAGATGAAGAGATTGCAAAGATTCAGGGTGAGGCAGCATGAAACGTTCAACTCTTGAAATTGTTATCAGACTTGTTGTAATTCTTGCATTAGTCGTTGGAGCACTCGCATTCGCAGGTGATGCAGAATGGGGAGGGGCTGACGGAAATGCAGCAGGGTTAATCGATGAGACCGGTTATACCCCATGGTATGAATCCGCATTATGGTCCCCGCCAAGCGGTGAAATTGAATCATTAATCTTCGCACTTCAGGCAGCATTCGGTGCCGGAATTTCCTGCCTTATCTTCGGATACTGGGCCGGACAGAGAAAAGCTGCAAGAAAAGACTGAGCTGTTGTATAATACAACACCTCACATTTACACTCTTAAGAACGGAACAAAAAAATAGTTTTATTTTTTAGTATCCGCAGACTACACAAAATAGTCTGGAGACAGGAGACGGAGGATTGGAAGAAGTACCTTCCACAACCGTTTCCGTCTCATATCCCAAATTGGAACACACAGCGATTTTTATATCAGGCAGAAGAGATGCCGCAAGTTCTTCTATTGAGAATTCAGGATCTGCAATCAGGAAAACCGAATGACCGTTTCTGATATCTGCCGCAGCTTTTGAAATTGCTTCGGCATGATTTTTTCCATGAGCATTAACTATTGCAGTGTTTGTCCAGGGGATGTGGAGTTTTGCATAGGCTGCCTGCATCGAAGAAATACCCGGAATTACATCTCCCGGCAGATATCCAAGACCTGCCATTAAGGGGTCTCCTGTTGAGAGAATAACTGCATCCTCCGGTAAAGAGCGAAGAGCTTTGTAATCTGTAATCTCATGAACTTCCGCACTGGAAATATATTCGCCTGCAAGTTCAATTGCCCGAAGTGAGCCGAAGACAAGCTCTGCATTCCGCAGAACAGAAATGCCCTCTTCTGTTATCATGCCGGGACCGCACCCGACTCCGATTATTTTCATGATGTATCTCCCATCACTTTTCCATCCCGGCTGATGATACAGACACGGATGTCTGGATACTTTTCTTTAATATATCCAAGTTCCTCATCTAAAGCAACAGAACCGGCAGGTGACGCAATAAGCTCCTCAACCGTTGCAAAACCTCTGGATGTGGCAGTTTCTGGATTAAAGTGTCTAAGAATCAGCCCGGGAAGCCCGCAGAGAACAACACTTTTGCAGTGCTTTGATGCAGAAAGTGCCTCTGCTATCTTTGAGCCTGCAAGAACCGATTCATGATCTGGAAAGAGCAGACGGGAATACCGAAGACCGATTCTTCCGGTCGTAATTACAACAGCCGAAGCAGAAGAAATCCGCTCCTCCATAGTCTCGCTTAGGTGGTCATCCCATGGCTCCACAAAACCGGTTGTTCCAACAACCGAAATCCCGCCAACAACCCCTATTCTGGGGTTTAGGGTCTGTTCCCCTATACGTTTTCCATCAGGAATTGTCAGGAGAATCTCTGCACCGGAGATTCCTGCGGCTTTGCATCCTTCCTCTGCTGCAAGAAGAATACTCTGCATAGCAGGCGGTGAAATTGCCGCATCTCCTTTTTTGTATCTTGGAGTATCACGAACAAACCTCCCGACACCAAACCCTGCTGTAACAGTAACAGATTCAGAGACAACAGCCGAAGCATGGAAGCAGATTCCGGCAGTGATATCTGACGGATAGTCTCCTGAGAACTTCTTTGCAGTTCCAAGTCCACCCTTGCCGCTTGATGGAATATCAGCTGTGATTCCGCATGGAAGATGAATTGGAGATTGCGAGATTTCCAATCCGCAAAGGGATGCACATGCCGCATAAACAGCCGCTGCCGCTGTAGAACCGGTGGTAAATCCTCTTCTTAGAACCTTTCCGTCCGAAGTCAGAACCGCAAAACCGCTTTCTACAAGAGAGATGTTTTGCGGCAGGCACTTTGCAACCCATGAAGCAGGATAAACAAAGCCGCTTACAGGGTCTGTTATCTGCTTCATTCTGCGTACATAGTAATGATTTCATTTAAGGACGCAACAGCAACCGGCGTCCCCCCGCGGGTTCCAACGTTGGAAACCGCAGAGACAGGTTTTGTGCGCAGGTACTCCTTTGATTCTGCCGCATTAACAAAACCAACAGGCGTTCCTATGATAAGAGCCGGAACAATTCCCTCGTCAATGAATGAACATACGGCAAAGAGAGCTGACGGAGCATTTCCGATTACTACAATCGAACCTGACAGGCGCTCCTTTAATGCAGTAAAACCGGCAGAACTGCGGGTGATGCCCTCGCGTTTTGCGATATCGGCTCCGTAATCAAGAGCACATTCTACAGAACAGTTATGTCCTTTCTTCTGGATACCGGTTGATACCATACGGATATCGGTAAAGCGGGGCGTATATTCAGTCCGCAGAGCAGCGGCAGCACCAAACATGGATGATACCCCGGGGATGATATCAGCAAAGATGCCCTTCTTCTCCAGAATATCCATCTGCTCGACAATCGAGCCGTAGATTGCCGGATCGCCGGAGTGAAGACGAACCACCTTCTTTCCGGCACGCACACCCTCCTCTACTGCAGAACAGATTTCCTCCAAACTCATACCCCAGGAGTTCAGCTTCACCGAAGCAGGACACTGTTCCACCAGCGCCGGATTTACCAGAGAGCCGGCGTAGATTAACACCTCTGCCTCCTGTAAATAACGAAGTCCTTTGACGGTAATCAGCTCAGGATCTCCGCATCCTGCGCCGACAATAGTGTACTTCATACCTTCCTCGCAATCATGATGCAGAAGTAATGCGTCTTTTCCGGAATCTCCTCCCGGTAAACCGCTTCGCCTTCCATGTACATCCGCTCAACAACCGTAAAGTCGGTGTATCCTTCCGCTTCCAGTTCGGCTTTCTTTTCCTGCGGGCGCGTAACCTTCATGACAATCTTGGTCGCCGGCTCAGCCGGTCCGTCGGTTACAAGAAACGCACCGTTTACCGGAATCTTTGCATGCGAGGCAACCGCAGTGATGGAGCTGATGCCGGGAATAGTCTCCACAACAACAGACGAATCAAGTCTGCGGACGGCTTCGGCAAGACGCGAGAAGGTTGAGTAGTAGTTCGGATCGCCGATTAATCCGAAAACAGCACTGCCGTTCTTTGCCGCAGGAAGAATCTTTTCAGCGTTTTCCTCCATACAGCGGGATATCTCCGCTTCATCGCGGGTCATCGGGAAGTCAAGCGTGACAATATTTCACAGTACGGCTTTACCAGATCATAAGCGATTCCACCCGGGACAAAAACCGTATCAGCTTCCTGCAGCAGTCGAACTGCTTTCAGTGTCAGAAGTTCTGCATCTCCGGGACCTAAACCAACAGCGGTCAGCATGTGTTTTCTCCATGAATTATGTAAACCGGATTTATCGGTTTGAACATCGTGCGTTTGGTGAGTTCATACGAACGCGATACCTGAAGATGCAGTGCATCGGAAAAAATCCCCAGACGCTTCATCGTCTCAATCGCCAGACAGGCAGTCTCTAACAGAACCGCATTGACAACAATGCTTCTGGTGCCTTCTTCTGCAAGGAGCGTCAGCGTCTCGGCGAGATTTCTGCTCCCTCCAAGAAATGCGCAGTCGATTTTCCGATGCGGCCGGGAAAGGAAGTCAGTAACCTCCCCTTCAATAATCTCCACCGGGAGACCTGCACAGGTCTCCTTCGTGCAGGATACCGCAATCTCGCGGGCGTCAACTGCATACACATACGATGCGGTCTTTGCAATTTCGCGGGTAACAGTTCCGGTCCCGCAGCCCAAATCCGCTGCAACATCGCCGCTTCGAACACCGAGTTTCAAAAGGGATACTGCCATCACTTCAGCAGGCGTCGGACCCCCAGGTACGTTCATCATTCACAAAACCTCGGACAGGTAAATTTTACCTATGGTAAAATTTCATGATTAATTGTTGGAGGTTATAGGATATAATTTTACCACTCGGATTGCGGTACTGGAGACCGCTTCAAACTGGGAAACACGGAGGTCAACACGCTCAACCATGCCGCCGCAGGTAAATATCACCGCGTCTTCGCCAATCATCGCAGCGAGCAGACACTTGTCAACAACACCGTAGGTGTATTCCGGCACAACCCCTGCAGAGTGAAGGAACTTTTTCGAACGCGTGCCCATCGCACCGATGTGTGCCGCCGCATGTTCTTCACAGATGCGGGCAAGAGCTGCTTCATCAATGCAGTCAGTATCAACCGTGTAAATCGTTCCGGCCGCATTTCCAAGCGTTCCTTCAAGAAGCTGCATCATCTCCGGAATTCCCTTCGGCGGTGCGGTATTTTGCAGAACGCCGCGTTTAACCATCTCCTGATAGAGAGTAAGCAGAACCGGCGCGGTAAGCCGTGCCTGCTTCATGAGAGCAGAATCGGAAAAAACCTCCTCCGGGGGCGCCTGACGCAGGATTTTGCCGTCGGCAAGCAGAATAATCTCATCTGCCCACGAATAGGCAAGCTCCACATCATGCGTCGAGAGAAGAATCGTTGTCCCCTCCTCGTGGAGTTCGTCAAGCAGGTCCATAATCTCCGCAGAGGTCGCCGGATCAAGAGATGAAGTCGGCTCATCTGCAACCAGAATATCCGGCTTCATCGCAAGAATTCCCGCAATAGCAACGCGTTTCCGCTCCCCTCCGGAGAGATGATGCGGCACACGTTTTTCGTATCCCGAAAGACCAACGGCAAAAATCGCGTCAGATACTCTTTCCTGAATCTCCTCCTGCGGCAGGTGGAGATTGAGCGGACCAAACGCAACATCCGCATAAACCGACGGCGCAAAGACCTGCGAATCAGAGTTCTGGAAAACCAGACCGACTTTGGTTCGAAGATTGCGAAGTCCTGCCTTGTCATAGGAGACAGGCTCTCCATTTAAGAGCACAGAACCGGAATCCGGGATAAGTGTTCCGTTGCACATCAGAAGAAGCGTGGTTTTTCCGGCACCGTTCGGGCCGACAACCGCGACTTTTTTCCCGCGTTCTATGGTAAAGGAAAGAGAATCCAGAGACGTTGGGCGTCCCGGATAGGAGAAGGTAAGAGAATCGAATTGCAGAATTTCACTCATAAAATCACCTCAAGAGCAAGCAGAATCAGAAGAATTCCCAGATAGGAAAATGCCGCGGCATAACATTTCACCGGAGCTTTGGTTTGCTCCTCGGGAAGCGCCATACATCCGTCATAACACCGGGAGTTCATGGAGAGGAAAATCTCATCACCGCGCTCCCATGTCTTGATAAAGAGCATGGAAACAAGCATGGAAAACGCGGAAATTCCCTTGCGCCAGGTCTGATAACCGCCGCGGAGAACCTGTGCGTTGTGGATGCTGACAGCCTCTCCGATGAAGACGAAGATGTAGCGGTAGATGAGCATGGTAAGATCAATAAACTCCTGCGGGATGTGCAGTTTCCGGAAAACCGCAAAAA
Organism: Methanocorpusculum sp.; assembly: GCA_017387505.1. GTDB lineage: Archaea > Halobacteriota > Methanomicrobia > Methanomicrobiales > Methanocorpusculaceae > Methanocorpusculum. The sequence goes on along the minus strand of JAFOFB010000015.1, from coordinate 52,756 downwards.
GCGATGTCATAGGCGTTGTCACTGCAAGGAAGTAGAGAGAACACATACCGCCGAGTGTTCTGGCAAAGACCAGAAGCGAGAGGTGAAGAGACGCAGTCGTTATCTGGATATCATATACCCAAAACGAAAAGAAACTCACCAGCGTTTCGCCGCCGCCGGTAAAGAAGAGCAGAATAACTGCTCCGGAAAGACCGAAAGCCAGAGGAATTGTCAGAAGCGATAGATAGAGACGAAGCGGAACTTTTGCCAGAACAAGGCTTGCAAAAATCATGGTCAGACCGACAAACAGCGGCACCCATATCTCCGGAGAAGCAACCGCAATTATTGTCGCCGCAAGACAGAGAAAGAGTTTCAGTCCGGCAGGAACACTGCAGAGCGGACTTGCTGATGCCACATCATCCAGGACATCCTCACTGAAGATTGTTTTCTGGTTTTTCCTGTTCATACCGCATCGAAGAGCCTGTCTGATTCAGAAAGGCAACTAAATTAATTATTAGGTAATTCAATTTATAACTATTTAAGGATAATATTCCTACAGAGAAATGCAGACCTCATCAGTTCCAAAAATAGTCATTGCGGGAACCCACAGCGGATGCGGAAAGACCACCACTGCCGTCGGCATCATGGCGGCTTTGAGAAAACGCGGACTGGTTGTTCAGCCGTTCAAAGTAGGACCGGATTTCATCGACCCGACGCACCACACACAGGTATGCGGACGCGAGTCGCGCAATCTTGACCCGTTTATGATGACGGAGGAAAATGTCAGAAAGACATTTGTCTCCGCAACAAGGGGCGCAGATATCGCGGTTATCGAGGGAGTTATGGGACTCTACGACGGAGTAGACGGCGGAGACGAATCGAGCACTGCGCATGTAGCAAGAATTCTGGATGCGCCGATTATTCTGGTCGCGGATGTAAAAGGAATGTCTAGGAGCTGCGGCGCTCTGGTCAGCGGATATACCGGATTTGACAAAAGCCTGCGGTTTGCCGGCGCAGTTCTCACCAAAGGAGGAAGCGAGCGGCACAGAAGCATGGTCTGTTCCGCCCTGCCGATTCCGGTTCTCGGATGGATTCCGCGAACCGAAGCACTCGCAGTAGAAAGCAGACACTTAGGTCTGCTTCTGGCAGAAGAGGATTCCCGCATGGAACAAACGGCAGAACTCATCGAGGAGACCTGTCTTCTGGACGAAATTCTCAAGGCGGCTTCTGCAGCACCGGCTGTTTCAGCGGCCGCGGATGCAGAAGAAAAAGAACCGGTATTTACCCTTGCTGCAGCATACGACTCGGCATTCTGCTTTTCCTATGCGGACAACTTCACCGCCCTGCGGAATGCAGGAGCAGAGATTGTATTCTTCTCACCGCTTGAAGACACCCTGCCGGAAGCAGATGCATACTACTTCTGCGGAGGATATCCCGAACTGCATGCAAAGCGTCTCGAATCATCCCCCTGCACCTCCGGTCTGAAAAAAGCCGCAGACAGCGGAACTCCGATATTCGGCGAATGCGGCGGGTTGATGTGGCTCTCTCGCACCGTCACCGATTCTGCAGGAAAAACATACCGTATGGCAGGAGTTCTTGATGCAGACTCCCTGATGCAGAAGCGGTTTGCCGCACTCGGATACAGTATCGGAAAAACCTGCGGCAACTCCTATCTTGCAAACGGCACGGCATTTCGCGGACATGAGTTCCACTACTCCGTCAGCGAGGCTGACCGGGATGCACGGTTTGACTTCCTGCTCTCCCGCGGAAAAGGAATCGACAGCGGAAAAGACGGTTTGGTCTGCGGAAACACCCTTGCCGGATATACGCACATCTACTTTGGAAAAGCATTCGCAGACGCATTTGCCGCAGGAGTCAGGCGATGAAAATCGCAATAACCCGTCTGGCAGAGAAAGGATTGCAGGATGCAGAGATTTGCGCATCCTTCGGGCATGAATCCTGCATCATCTCCCCGCTTGCCGCAGTTTTGGACGTCAAAGAAATTGCGGCATTCCTTTCCTCCTACAACAGCGGACTCTTCGATGCGGTATTTTTCACCAGCGCCTATCCGGCAGAAAAAGCCGCGCCGAAGATGCAAAAAGGCATCTGCAGAATTATCGCAGTAGGGCCAAAAACCGCAGAGATTCTCGGCCGATACGGTCATGAAGCAGAGGTTCTGCCGCAGTTTACCTCGAAAGCGTTTGTGCCGTACCTGCAGGACTGGATTGCAGGAAAACGCATCGGCATCCCGCGGGCAGCAGTGGAGAATAAAGCACTCATCGACGAAATAACAGCGGCAGGCGCAGTTCCTTTCGAGTTCCGCTGTTATGCCCTGCAGGCAGGAGGAGATGTCTGGGACGTCAGCGATGCGGATGCAGTGCTGTTTACGAGCGCACGGTCATTTACCGACGCAGTGCTTTTAGGACGTGAGGGAAAACTGCTGATTGCCGTAGGAAACATGACCGCAGAAGCCATGCGATACAAAGGTGTGAATCCGGATGTTGTCGGAGACGGTTCGCTTGCCGGAACTCTTGCGGCGCTTAATCGACATCTAACACATCACAGCCCGTCACCTGCAAAAATTTCCCGATAAATGTCCTGTGATGAAACCGGCATCAGATGAGTGTAGCCGGCAATGGTATTCTTGAATACCGCACCATCCTTTCCGCCGCAAATTCCCTCGCCTCTGGATAATCTGAATGCATAATCTGCATTATCATCCATACAGACACCGCTGTAGTGGAACTCATGTCCTGCAAAAGGAAGTGTCTTTCCATTCAGATAAGCCTCTCCTGTAACATATCCAAGACGTTTTACAGCAGGCATAATACACTCACCCGGAATTACTCCGCACATAGGATACCTGTTTCCTGACACTGAAAGCGAGCGGGTAAGATACATCAGACCCCCGCACTCTGCATAGATAGCAGAACCGTATTTTGCAGCACATGCGATATCTTCCATAATTGATGCATTCTCAGAAAGTTTAGATGCAAAAATCTCAGGATATCCGCCGCCGAAAAGATAACCGTCAGCATCTGGCAGAGAATCATGAATAGGACTGAAATACTCCACCGCATATCCAAGAGATGAAATAACTGCATCTGTCTCACCATAGTAGAAATTAAATGCCTCGTCATATGCAACAGCCACTTTTCCGGATGGTTTCGGGCGGGATGAAAGTCTTTCAGAAACTGAATTTTGCTTTGGTGCTACCTCACGGGCAGCTGCTTTTACTGCATCGATATCAATACATTCAGAAACGATACCTGCAATCTCATCAATTTTCCCTGAAAAACCCGAATCACCGGCACTTTTTTCATAGAACGGCACAAGACCGAGATGGCGTCCGCAAAGCTCCATTGCAGAATCACGTGGAACTGCCCCGAAAACAGGAATACCGCAGTAATGTTCAATAGCGGAAGAGGCTTTTTCTACATGGCGTTTCGAGCCGACATTATTTAGAATAACACCGGCGATTGATACCTCCGGGTCAAACTTCTGAAAACCAAGAACAACCGCCGCTGCAGAACGGGTAATGCTTCTTGCATTCAGTACCAGAATTACAGGAAGATTAAACCGCTTTGCAATGGATGCTGTACTTCCGGCATCGGAGAAGGCATCACGACCCTCATAGAGACCGCGAACCCCTTCAACGACACCGAAATCGGCATCAGATGCACCGTATGCGAACAGTCCTTCCATCTCCTCATCACTTTGTACAAATGAATCGAGATTATAGGCAGGCCTTTTTGTAACACCTGATAGATAAGAGGTGTCAATGTAGTCCATAGCTGTCTTATAAGCCTGAACTGTACCTTCCTTTGCAAGGATAGAACACAGAGCCAGAGTAATAGTTGTTTTTCCGGCTCCGGAACGGTCACCTGATACCAGAAATGATTTCATTTCATGCTCCGGATAACCGCTCCGAACTCACTTTCCACAATATGAGACACTCCAAGGGTTTTTGGATGCAGGTCAACTTCCACCATCACAAAATCATGCCCCTGCTCTTTCATGGGCTGAACCTGACGCGGACCGTTGGTAACAGAAAATACCGTAATCCCTTCGAGAGCCTCCGGTGACACAGCATGCGGGACTCCGGTTAATACCACGAAATCAGGTTTTTCTTTTGCAATCTCATCAGCAATCCTCTCTCCGTTTCCACCATACTCATCAAGTGCTCCAATGAGTCTTGGAGATATACCGCATGACTCAAGGTCGGAAAGAATTGCCAAAGCATCCGCCCTGACTTTTGGAAGCCCGCGCTGTTCAAGATTTGCCAGATAGACAACATTCGCATCAGGTACTGCTTCGTGTACTGCACAGAGATGGTCGGCAAACATATACGCTGTTTCTTTTTTGGCATTGAGAATGAGCATTCCCTTCTTTCCTGAACGCAGAAGAGACAGAAGTTCTGCTGATGCAATGTGCTTCAAATCACCGCGGGAGGGGCTGATGTATTTCTTTGAAGCAGCTCCGCGAAGATGTTCTGTTTCATTTGCCGCGGTAAGAACTTCCCTCTGGCGCAGATACTCCTCCTTTGAAATCCAGCCGGCACGCATAGCAGGTTCAAGAGCGGCGATTACTCCGTCGATGTTTTCTCTAAATCCTGCATGAATGGATACGGCAATAGCCGGAGTGGTGATTCCGGACGAAAGAATTCCGCCTTCCAAATCTTCACCAATAATCATTGACACACAGGTTCCGACAACTGCAATCCGGTTTGGATGAAACGTCTCTTCAGCATAACGAAGAACATCCTCCAAAGCATCCTGACCTCCAAAAATAAACTCCTCGTCACCAAGTGATGTTGTAAGAACCCGGATTCCATCCTCCTCTAAAAGACGGGCATGCTTAAAGGAACATCCGGAAGGACCGTGAAGAATTGCAAGGTCTACCTGAAGGTCGCGAAGAGTGTATAGTGAAGCAACAATTGAACTTGGTCTCGGGTGAACATACTGCATAATTTTTTACCTCCATGTTTTTACAGCAAGAAGAACAGACGCGTCCCTTTCTTTTGCGAGAGAGACTGCCTCATTTTTCAACTCATCAAATACTCTTCCCTCGGCTGGAATGACTGCGGCAAAATCCTTTTCCGGAATACTATCTCTTCCGGTAAGACCTTCACATACAGCATGTGCTCCTTCTCCTACAACCAGTATAACAGGTTTTCCTGCAACCTGCTGTAAATAAGCAGCAGCCTCAAGGGTGTTTTCCACAGTAGTTCCGCTGTTTGAATTATCCAGAACAAAAACACCGCCCTCTTCTAAAAGCTGCATTCTTCCCGGAACTGCAGAAAACTGTTCAAGAGGTTTTACAGACACACCAAGAATCGAGGCGGCAGCAGCAGCAGTCTGTAATGCCGCACGATAAACCGGAATTTCGATAAGCGGGTTTTCAAAAGAGCCGGCAGGAGAGACAATGCAGTTATCATGAACCGACACAAGTTTTCTGACATCTTCTGGAAGGAGAGTATGTCTGCACCGGTTAAGACATGTCATCTTTTCAGATAAGGCATCTTTTTTCCCGGAAGCAATACGATACGTATTTTCAGAAGTCAAAATCCCAAGACAGCCTGCACCGGAGACTCCAATCGACTCTTCTGCAACAACCCACTCTGCCCCCATCTTAGATGCGGCATCAAGCGCGAAAAGAAGTGAGGCCGGAGTGATACTTTTTCTAAACAGAAGCTCTTTTTCAGGGTATAGGAAAGTTCCGGCACTTGTATGCAGGATTCCGCGTCCTGAAAGTATGGAGGCTACAGCAAATGCGGTTGTTGTTTTTCCGCGAGCCCCGGTGATTTCGATAAGTTTTACCTGATAATCTTCTGCAAGGCGGGCGGTCATTTCATGGTGAGTAATTACCGGTACTTTTGTATGCAGAAGAGGAAAATCTGCATCCAGATGAACCGGAGCGGTAATTACATCATAATTATCATCCTCAACCTCAGATACGGTGGGAACTCCGCCGCGATACACATCGACAGCAACAACTTCATCACCATAACGGACAAGAGCCTCTGCAAGAGTGGCGCCGCCATGAATCGTATCAAGAACCAGAACCCTCATTACTCCTCCATAAGTTCTTCTGCAGCAGCAGCATTTTTCAGCATAAGAGATGCCAGAAGAGGATCAATTCCAATCGGTTCGGCATAAACGAGCGGGATTTCAGTGCCGTCCAATAATGCGAAGCTTCCCTGTTTTTTTCCGGTATCAAGTCCAAGAAGGCGCGGAATATCCCGAAGAACATGGATTCCTTTCGCAAGAAAAAGCGGGACTACAACAAGGCGCGATATGGATTCACTGCGCATGCTGTCAAGACCTTCAGGAACAGTCGGACTGCTGTATTCAAGGAAACATGATTTTATCAGATAATCCGGACGTTCCTGCTTCATCAGCTCCGCTGTTGTAGTTATGAGCTGTTTATTATATTCAAGTCTGCTCCCATGCCCGACAAGAAGAAGGCCCGTTAAAGACATAGATAATTATTCTATCTTCAAACATATAAAAATGTAAGAAAAGATTAACTCGTTCGTAATAACTAGTATTACAAACAGTAGTAAAAATACACAAATATGAAATAGTTGAAAAAACGTAATAATTATCATGAATAGTGGAGAATGTTGTATGCAGTTATTTTCGCTGGATAAAAGCGTCCGTGATGATGGGTCAAAGAAGCTCAGCAAAATGGGTGAAGAAGGCGTTAAAGCAGTACTGCCCCTGTTATCAGCCGAGAACTGGGTTCTTCGATATCGTGCAGCAGAAGTAATCGGATGTGCAGGATGCAAATCATATGCCAGAAATCTTGTACCGCTCCTTTCTGATAAAAAAGACCATGTCCGATACATGGCTGCAAAAAGTCTTGGAATGATTGGTGACTCTTTCTATACAGATGAAGTACGAGCACTGCTGAGTGATGAAAATCCATATGTCGTACGTGCTGCATCACGTACTCTTGAAGGCTGGATGCGATGAGTAAAGAGATGTTTGCAGCAGGACTCTCTGCTCTGCAACATCGCAATCTCACAGAGGCAGAGTTGTGTTTTTCCAAAGCAATTCAGGAAAATCCTGAGAATCCAAATTACCGGTATTATCGTGCATCGGTTCTGCGTGAACTTGGAAAGAGTGACGAGGCGGAAAGTGATTTGACATCAGCTCTTGAATCAGCACCCGAATCTTATCCAATAAGATATGCACGCGGCGAGTTGTACCTCGAAATTGGAGAGATGGAAAAAGCAGAGGCTGATTTTTCAAGAATCATTGAATGTGAAGCAGATGGATACTGGAAGGCACTGGCATTTCTTGGCAGAGGAGTCATTTTTATTGAATCAGGAGATGTCGAATCAGCAATTATTGATTTGAGCGATGCTGAGGATTTGGCAGTAAAGGACGGGGACAAAGGACTGCTTGCCAGAATCAGCAGTGAGCTTGAGCGGAGCGGTTTCTGATGAAAATCGCAATCACCCGTCTTGCTGAGAAGGGATTACAGGACAGAGAGATATGTGAAGCATTCGGGCACGAGGCACATATTGTGTCCCCGCTCGAGGCTGTTTTGGATTTAGAAGAAGTTGAGAGGTTTTTCTCTGCATTCCATGAAGGAATGTTCGATGCAGTGTTTTTCACAAGTGCCTATCCGGCAGAAAAGATTGCGCAGGATATGAAAAATGACATTCCGTGCCGGATTATTGCAATCGGGCCAAAAACAGCAGAGATTTTAGAACGATTCGGACACCATCCAGAGATTCTTCCAGAGTATTATTCAAGAGCGTTTGTGCCGTATCTAAAGGACTGGATTGCAGAAAAGAAGATAGGAATCCCGCGTGCCGCAGTGAAAAATGAAAAACTCATAAAAGGAATATCCGATGCAGGCGGTATTCCTTATGAGTTTAGATGCTATTCTCTAAAACCGACCGGTAAAATTCTCGATATAAAAGATGCAGATGCCATTCTTTTCACAAGTGCCATGTCGTTTAAAGAGGCATTGCTTCCTGATATAAGCGGTCTGATTCGGATTGCGGTTGGAGAGATTACAGCTGATGTAATGCGGGATGCAGGTGTTGTGCCGGATGTTGTCGGAGACGGCTCTCTTAAAGGAACACTTGAAGCGCTTAACCGGCATCTTTCAAACTGATTTACCAAACATTACTTTCTTTTTCTGGATTTACAGGAATGATTGGTTGAATTTTCAGCGAATTTGTGCACGTATACTCATAAAATTTTACTAAATATCATTTCGTATAACTGCAATTCCAACAATCTATTTTTCATACATGTTTATTGCAGCTCCGGCAGTCATGGCTCTTGGAGTATACGTTGCATCCGCAAATAAGGAAAAAGAATCTGTCCTGCAAGACTAAGAGGCATTAGAACTAAAAAAAAGAATTGGTGTATTTTACCAATATGAGATTACTTGGAGAGAGTCCACTCTTCAACGTTCCACATAACACCAGCCGCATGGTGTCCGAGAACACGGTCAGTATCAAGTCCGTTCAAACCCGGAATACTGACATAGTTTGCATCAATGTAACAGATGATAAAGAGACCTGGTGCATCAGCATAGACTTCTTCAAACTCATGGTAAATTGCCTTTCTCTTCTCAGTGTTTTCTTCATGACGTCCATCCGCTAAGAGCTTATCAACATCTGCATTGGAATACTGCATACTGTTACCGCTTGCACCGGTTACAAAGTTCGCATACATCATATCCGGATCAAACTCTGCTGCATATCCTGCAAGGAATGCATCATACTTTGCGATATCCCAGTTTGCCTCAACACGCAGTTCCATGATAACTCCCTGCTTCTCAAGCATATCAGACACAATCTGTGCTACATCAACACGCTCTTCTTCATCAGCATTGACGTGACAGATGAAATGGAAGTCCTGTCCGTTTCTCTCATAGATTCCATCGCTTCCCTTCTTCCATCCGAGTTTCTCCATCTCTTTGTGGAACTTCTCGACGTTATACGAGTACTTGTCTGCTGCCTTGTTGCCTCCATACTCGCTTAACTGAATCGGACTGTATGCGGCGAAACCATATTCAAAGAATACGCTGTCTACAACCCTCTGCTTATCTACAGCATAGGAAAGAACTGCAACCGAGTCTGCATTCTTCTTCCAGAAATCAGAACCAAAGTTCATAGACACTGCACGATAATCTGCAGATTTGAAGTCAATGTTCTTGTAGTTGCTGTTTCCGCGGAAAGTCTCAGCATAGTTTGCATTAACCCATGCAAGATCAGCTTCTCCGGTGGAAAGAGCAACAGATCTGGCATTTACACTCTGAATGTGTTTGTAGACAATGCGTTCAATGTTTGGAACCTTTCCATAGAAGTCAGTGTTTCTCTCAAGGATAACCATAGAATTTGCCTTGTCCCACTCAACGAACTTGTATTTTCCAGTTCCAACAGGATTCTGGTTGAAAGAAGCCGTGTTAATATCCTGTCCCTTAAGGAGGTGTTCTGGGGCAATTCCACGGGTAAAGTACGAGAGCATGGCTGCATTCGGCTGCTTCATCTTGAAAACAACCGTATAGTCATTCAGTGCAGTTACACTTTCAATGTCTTCGTAGTTGCTGGTAATCTCAGAAGAAATAGTATCATCATGAATGAGAACATTGTAGGTGAAAACAACATCCTCGGCAGTGAACTTCTCACCATCATGCCATGTTACATCTTTTCTGAGGTTAAAGGTGTAGGTTTTCGAGGCAGGGTCATAGGTATAACTCTCTGCAAGATCACAAACCGGGTTTGCTTTTGCATCGAATTTCATTAAACCTGTGAACACTAAATCAGTCAAATCCTGATACCCGTTTAAAATCGGGTTGATAGTAGTCTGCCCTTCCCCAGCATATACAAGCGTATTACTTAAGTCCGTACCGGAATCTCCTGTGCTGATGCATCCTGCAGAAAGCACAACTGCCGCTGCAAGAACACAGAGGACAACCAGTACAAAGGGTTTCTTTGCTGCCATAGTATCAAGAAAGTACTACTGTTCAGATAACCTGAAAAAGCACAATAATGTATCACGTTCATAATATATAAGTAATACTATTTTCAAAATAAGTAATAATTGATCACAACAAAATAAACATACATGACATTACGTGTATTAAATAATTATTAAAATATTACTTCCGAGTGATAGCAAACAATCAAAACCTGAACTTATGAAACCAAGACCGCAATCATAAATCAAATACACAAAGACTAAATAATAATAAGTAATATTTTATTGTTTGTACATAACACTAAATGTGAACCCTGTCGGGCAAAATATGTACCAGGAGGAATTATAAAAGAAAAATTACTTCGATGAATTGTTTTCGTAATTCCAAACGGCGAAATATTATCTATTGTCACTTTAAATCCTGTGGAAGCAAAAAAATATTCACGCACACTTCAGATATCTCACACGTCGTTCCTCACACACAGAGTGTTTCTACAGGATTTATCTACCCCATACTCTATTTTACCAAATTCCATCAGAAAACCTGCATATCCAAAAACAAACTGCGGAAAAAATCAGAAAAAAAAAAAGCAGAATTAGAGTCTGCTGCTCTTCTTATTCGACTCTTTTCTAAAGAGATTTGCAAGAGTTGTAATACATGTCAAAGTCACAATGATAAATAAACCAGGGATAACAATCACCCACCAGGTATTCATTAGAAGTGCACGGTTCGCAAGAGAAAGCATACTTCCCCACGACATAATCTCAAGCGGAAGTCCAAGACCAAGGAAACTCAGTGTAGACTCCATAGTAATACATGAACTGACACTTGAAATCACCACGAACATAATTGCCGGGATAATATTTGGAAGAAGATGGGCAAAGACCAGATGCCGGAACGAAGAGCCCATAGCTTTCGCAGCCAGCACATACTCATTAGCCCGAATCTGACGAACTTCACTTCGGACAATTCTCGCCAAAGCAAACCATCCGGTAATCGCAATAACTATCGACAAAGTCAGAACATTCTGAGTACCTACAAGAGCCATCAGGAGAATACAAAGAAGAATTGTCGGAATACTGTGGAAAAGCTCAATAGCACGCTGCATCAAAGTATCAGCACGAGTTCCGACAATACCATTAACGCACCCGATAGCAATACCAATGACCGTAATCATTACAGTTCCAAGAACACCAATCGCAAGAGACGTTCTTCCTCCAAACCAGATAACCGAGAAGATATCACGGCCAAGAGAATCCGTTCCAAACAGGAACTCCTCTGACGACGCCTCATTTAAGTGATCAAGATAGAACATTGAAGGATCATGCGTACAGAACAGCGGAGCAAAAATACATCCAAGAACAATAACGCTTAGAACAACTATCGAAACCCACGGAAGCTTTCGAAGAACCGCAAAGCGTGAACGTTTAACATTGCCTGGAACATACTCCCTGTACTCAGAACCCACAATCTCAAACATTGAATCAGTTACTTCTCCCATACACTGCCTCCCGAATCCTTCATACGCGGATCGATAACCTCGTTAATCATATACGCAACAATACTGCTGAGAATAACCATAGCACCGGTAATTAAGACCAGAAGCATCAGCAGATTGTAATCATGATACTTTGCTGCCGCAACAGCCATATTGCCAATACCCGGATAGTTAAATACAGCCTCTGCAATCACAGTACCGCTTAAAACATGCGGAATAGAAATTGCCATGAGATTAACAATCGTCGGAGCAACATTACGCAGAGAATGCTTCCAGAGAATCACATTCTTCGAAAGACCCTTCGCCTTTGCAAGAAGAACATAATCCTTCCTGTTCTCATCAGTGAACTTATTCCGAATCATATATGCATAATACCATACATGACTTGCAATCATAACAATCAGCGGAAGAACCATATGTTCCAGTCTGTTGAGCAGATTATTTTGCATACCGAAATCATAAGCGCCGCTGCTTGGGAACCAGCCGAGATTAATACTGAAAATCAGAATCAGAACCAGACCAAGCCAGAAGGACGGAATAAAATATGTTGCAGTACCGATTTTACAGATTGCCCGATCAAACCAGGTATCCTCATAGCGTGCACAGAACACCGCCACGACAACAGCAATTGCAAACACAACCAGATAAGCAGTAACTCCAAGAATCAGAGTGTTTCCAATTAACGGAGAAATAACATCCATTGCCGGAATCTTATACTGCAAAGACAGACCAAAGTCACCAGCAAGAATACCGCCGAACCAGCGTACATACTGCAAAGCAATCGAACCGTCAAGACCAAGCCGATGCCTTGCCGCATCCAATTCCGCATCGCTCATAGTCTCGATAGCATCACCATAGAATGCAACAAGCGGATCTCCGGGTGCAAGACGTGCTATAACGAAAACAACCACCGAGAGAATGAGCATGGTGACAATAAAGATGAGAATATTTTTCAGAATCCTGGTAATAATCGGATACCTCTGGAAAATACCGCCGATACCATGTTCGGATAGAGTGCTCATGTGTAATACCTCATATTAATAACTCAGAACCTCACCGTTTCCTTCCAACAGCCATATAGTAGACATCCTTTGGAGCTATCTTCTGATACCATGGAAACTGCATCTTCTGACATTTTACAATATCAGTCAGCATTCTAATATCCAGAACATCAAAACCGGCCGCCATAAAAGAATCTACAACCTTCTCTTTTGGCATCCCGCCTCGATTTGGCAGATACTGCTTTACATCCTCCTGATATCCATGAGAACCATGTGGATTCTTATCAACACGCATAGCAATAGACATACTGAGATTGCATCTGACACGGGAAATAGTTGAACCGTTATCCCAGACACCATCAATTACCAGAAGATGACCATCCGGCTTTAAGACACGTCGCCAGCTTGCCAGCGCTTTATCCGGATGCGGAAGGGTCCACAGCAGATGACGGTTAACCACAACATCAAATGTTTCATCCTCAAAAGGAACATCCTCAGCATCCCCATTGGTAAATGTCATGGAAAGATTCTGTACAGCCGCCTTCTTTCTTCCAACCTCCATCATCCCTTCAGACAAATCAACACCGGAGACATCGTGTCCCATCTCTGAAAGAAGCAAACCCATAGCACCGGTTCCGCATCCGACATCCAGAACCTTCAGCGGCTTAGTAGGGAGTACTGCAGAAAACTCCTTAATCCAGAGTTCCTTCTCTTCTTTCGTCTTAATACCGTGTGATACAAAAGTATCATACTCTTGTGCACCATGATCCCATGATGCAGTCATCTTGGCTTTAATTTCCTTATCGTTCATTTTCACTCCTCAACTAACACATAATGACCCGGAGAAACTTCAGTAAAAACACCTCTGCCGGTAAATTTCGAAGTATCATACTCATCCCGAACCCTGGATTTTTCATAATCAGGGTCTGGAACAGGTGCTGATGACAAAAGTGCTTTTGTATACGGGTGAATTGGATTTGCAAACAGCTCCTCGGTTCTTCCAAGCTCCACTGCTTTTCCTTTCAGCATAACCAGAATCCTGTCCGAGAGGAATTTCACCATAGACAAATCATGTGCAATGAATATGAATGAGAAATTATGTTCCTTTTGCAGGTGCTGGAAGAGAGTAACAATCTGAGCCTGAATTGAAACATCCAGAGAAGCAATCGGTTCATCTGCAATGATTAAATCAGGATTAATCGCAATACTGCGTGCAATAGCAACACGCTGGCGCATGCCTCCTGAAAGTTCACTTGGATACTTTTTCCTGTGCAGTTCTGAGAGACCAACCTGCTTTAGAACCTCGGAAATCCTTGCCTCCATCTCATCTTTATTCTGATAGACCTTCTGAATCTCCATTGGCTCTGCAATAATCTTCTCAACACGCATAGACGGATTCAGAGCTGCTGCAGAATCCTGGAAAATAATCTGCATGTTGCATGCGGCATCTTTTCGAATGTCTTTTGAAACATTCTTTCCGGAGATTTCATTTCCTTTAAAGTAAATTTCGCCGGAAGTAATCGGATAGATACCCAATACCGAACGTGCAATTGTGGATTTTCCAGAACCAGTCTCACCTACAATACCGAATACCTCACCTCTCTCAACAGAAAACGTAACATCATCTACGGCAGGAATTGTGAGATTGCGGTTAATTACAAAGTGCTGCTTCAGATTTCTTACATCTAAAATCGGAGTCATAAACAACCCTCCATTACGTCATCATTCTTCCGAAGGGATACCGGACATTCAACCTTCGGGGCACGTGAATCAAGAAGCCATGTTGCGGCATAATGGGTATCCGAAATCTTAAACATCGGAGGCATCTGCTCAAAATCCGCCTTCATTGCATACTTGTTGCGGAATGCAAACATATCGCAGTCAGGCGGATTGATTAACACAGGCGGCATTCCGGGAATAGATTTCAACTCGCCGCCGCGCTTAACCAGAGACGGATGTGATGACATAAGTCCCCATGTGTACGGATGACGCGGGTCATAAAACACCTCATCAACAGTTCCAATCTCAACAATTTTTCCAGCATACATGACGGCAACGCGGTCTGCAATACGTGATACAACACCTAAATCGTGCGAGACAAAAACAATAGATAATCCGAGTTTATCGCGCACCTCTAAGAGCAAATCAAGAATTTTTGCCTGAACTGTCACATCCAGCGCGGTTGTTGGTTCATCTGCAAATAACAACTTGGGATTTGAAGCAAGAGCAATCGCTAAAACACATCGCTGTCGCATGCCTCCGGAGAAGAAATGCGGCTGCAGATTAAATCTATGAACCGGATCGTCAATACCGATTAAATCAAGAAGTTCAATTGCTCGTTTCTTTGCATCTTCCCGGCTTATTTTGTTATGTACCAGAATTGCCTCCGTAATCTGTTTTCCAATAGGTATTGTGGGATTGAGAGTGGTCATAGGATCCTGAAAAATCATTGACACATCCTTACCCCTGATTTTCCTCATATTCCGTTCGGAATAGTTTGTGATATCTGTACCATCCAGAATGATTTCTCCTCTGTCAATTTTGCTGTTTTTTGGAAGAAGTTTCATAACAGATTGGCACATCACAGTTTTACCGCATCCGGATTCACCGACAACAGCCAGTACTTCTCCTTTGTGTACATCAAGCGTTACATCGCGTACTGCATTGATTGTACCTTCC
The DNA here is from genome assembly GCA_017387505.1 of Methanocorpusculum sp. Lineage (GTDB taxonomy): Archaea > Halobacteriota > Methanomicrobia > Methanomicrobiales > Methanocorpusculaceae > Methanocorpusculum. The sequence goes on along the minus strand of JAFOFB010000015.1, from coordinate 37,648 downwards.
GGACTGGTAAAACTGATAGATAGATTCCGGAGTTCTAAGACATTGTCCATAGAATTTACTCAAATAAATGACTTAAATAAAAAAAAAATTATTTGGAGAGTGTCCACTCTTCAATGTTCCACATAACTCCTACTGCGTGGTGTCCAAGGACACGAGTAGTGTCAAGTCCGTCAAGACCTGCGATACTGACATAGTTTCCATCAAGGTATGCGACAACAACAACTCCCGGAGTCTCGGAGTAGACCTTTTCAAACTCCCAGTAGATTGCCTTTCTCTTTTCCGGATTGGTCTCGTGGCGTGCCTTCTCTAAAAGCTCGTCAACTTTTGCATTGGAGTACTGCATAGTGTTGTCAGAACCTCCGGTAACGTAGCTTGCATACATGACATCCGGATCAAATTCAGTTGCATATCCGGAGAGGAATCCATTGTAGCCTGCAGTCCAGTCAAACTTAGTGACAACAACGATTTCCATATCAACACCCTGCTCTTTCAGCATCTTTGCACAGATATTTGCGATATCGATACGTTCTTCCTCATGTCCGCGAACCTGAATCGTGAAGTGGAACTTCTCTCCGTTTCTCTCATAGATTCCATCGCTTCCCTTCTTCCATCCAAGTTTTTCCATCTCGGAGTGGAACTTTTTCAGATCATACGGATAGATATCTGCCGCTGGGTTTCCACCATACTCATTGAGCTGCATTGGACTGAATGCGGTAACGCCTCTGCCGTCAAGAACACCTGCAACGATTGCATCTTTGTCAAGTGCGTAGTTTAATACACCAATAGAGTCACCGTTTCTCTGCCAGAACTCTGTTCTAAAGTCCATAGACATTGCACGGTAATCAGCAGTCTTGAAGTCAATGTTCTTGTAATTACTGTTTCCGCGGAAGGTCTTTGCGTAGTTTGCGTTCAGCAATGCAAGGTCAGCCTCACCGGTAGAGAGCATAGTTGCTTTGGTGCTTTCAACAGAGACAGTCTTATAGATGACGCGGTCAATGTTTGGAACTTTGCCGAAGTAATCAGTGTTCTTCTCGAAGATAATCATACCGCCGGCAGTGTCCCACTCAACGAACTTGTATTTTCCGGTTCCGATAGGATTCTGGTTGAAAGAATCAGTGCTGATGTCCTTTCCTTTCATGAGGTGTTCAGGAAGGATTCCAACAGTGAAGTGACCGAGCATACCTGCATTGTCATCCTTCATTTTGATAACAATAGTGTAGTCATCCATCGCAGTTACGCTTTCGATGTCAAGGTAGTTGCTGCGAATTGAAGTAGACACAGTCTCATCATACATCAGAACATCGTAGGTAAACTTCACATCGTCTGCAGTGAATTTCTCACCATCATGCCAGGCCACACCTTTTCTAAGATTGAATGTGTAAGTCTTGCTTGCCGCATCATACGTGTAGCTTTCTGCGATGTCAACAACAGGGTTGGCATTGCCGTCATACTTCATCAAACCGTTGAATACCAATGAGACAATTTCACCATGGGGATCCAGAATAGGATTGATAGTATCGGTAGCATCTCCGGCATAAACAAGAGTGTTGCCCATATCGGAGTCAGAATTTCCAATACATCCAGCAGACAGAACAACTGCCGCAGTTAAGATGCAGAGTACCAGGAATACTAATGATTTTTTTGAAGTCATACAAATCACGTCCAAAAGAGCCGGATTTCCCTCAGCCCCAAGGTCATTACGAGTGTCCGGGTTTACAACAATCACTCGTATGCATACATTATTTCATCTTAACCATAATAAGTGTTACTAATATAATTTTTGTAATAACAAAATCAAACCAACACCAAAATACAAACATTACAGATAATACATTTACAAATATTTGTGTGATTGAGGCAGATATAATGAAAAAAAAGAGCCGATTTAAATCCCAAAAAAAAAAGGATAAGCCTGAGAGCTTAATCCTTATTTGGGTTATTCTGTGGATTCTATAACAGATTCTGCTACAAGCATCAGAACCCAGCCCACCCATACCAGCAGTCTTTTGACAGTTTCTTTCCTGATTACGGGCAGTATTTTATTCAGTATTCGCTCGACGAAGTCAGAGATGTTATGCCATAGCATCCTGAGTGTCTGCCCAGGCTTCAACTGCTTCAAGAGTTTCATCATAGGCGAAACCGTTAATCAGCATGTACTCTTTGTTGATTGCAATGGTGAAGGAATCTTCATAGATTTTGCTTCCAACAGTGACGTTTTTGGTACAACTGAACTTGACAGACCAGTAATCCTGTTCTGCATCAACCGATGCACTGCCGCCAACACCGGCAACAGTCTCTGCGGCTTCAGTTCCTGTAAGAAGAGAGGATACGTCTGCAATCTGTTCTTTGGAGGTTCCGTAGAAAAGAACATAACCCATATCATCTCCTGCCGCATCCATATAATCAATTCTTGCCTTGTAGGTTGCAAAGGATTCTACTTTGGTGATGTTCATTGCGGTGTCGTCTCTGAATGCCTGAACTACGGATTCAAAGGTATCGATACTGGTAATTGGAGTGGCATACACTCTCTTTGCATTTCTCGAAATAGATGTTTCTGCGAAATCAGCCATATGTATAGCTCCGAAGAGGGGAGACAGGAAAACAAGCAGGGGAGAGGAGTGAGGGTTTTTCTGCCTCCTCTCTCTACTACTCTATAGGGGTGAAAACGGCTTAAATTATTTGGGGCAAAAAAAAGAGAGGTGAGGTTGGCAATACACAATTGAAAAAGGCAGGATTGAACAACGCAGGAGATAAAAGAACGGATACACAACGCACGATAAAAAAAAATACTAAAATAAACACAGAAAAGTCTTCAAAAGGAGGTACTCCGGGTTTAATAAACGGTTAATGACTCCGTTCACCCGGACATCTTCCAATATGTCTTGCAAGTAATACTTATGATGTGCAAGTATATAGGAATTTCCCTCATAGCAAGTGGATTAAATAATGGAGGTATGACCCCTCATTATTTCTTTTTCAACAACTGCAACCATTCCCGAATTTCACGGGATATGAGAATAGCAATTGCAAGTGTTGCCATGACATATTGGAAGATTGTATCACCTCCCTTTAAATTGCTTGGGCCATTACTCCCAGCATCTTATGATTCAATCTTCAACTATATAAACCCCTGACCGCTCAATCGCCAGTCCTGCGGACTTGCTCATGGCTTGAGTCACTTTGTGCCTCCCGCCGCGCGAAAGTGCCCCTTATTTTGAAAAATGTAAAAAAAAACAAAGACATATAAAGAGGCAAAACAGGAAATAAACCCCATAAAACCTCCAAACGCACTTTCGCGAAAAACACATATTCCTTCATAACTCAGACAAAAACCTGTCTTTAATGAATCTAACAAAAGCAGATACAAAATGAGGGTAAAATTGTGGAAAGGGAGTAACACCCCCTAAATCTCATACTATCTTCCACTCAAAAACCTACCTTACTCTTCGCATCACACTCCCGGGCTCTGCAATCCCGTGAAACAGCAAAGCACTCTTAACTGACGCCCTGGAACACCCAAGACGCCTTGCAATCATCAGGGCTGAGCCTTCCTCTGCCACAAGAACAGTCAGCTTGTGCCGGTCACAAAGCTCCGGCACATTCCGCCACGAGGGAATCATAAACCCTCCGATGGAAAAGAAACCTCTTCAATCACATAATCCATAAGCCGCTCCTCCTTTTCTGTCAGCCTATCAAACACGTGAGACGGAACGACCTTCGACAGTTCTGTCGAATTTACAACCTCATACTTACTGATATCAGAACCCAGAATCCCCCGTGCCTCAAGATATAGATTGCGCCTGCCAATAATCTTCTCGGCATCAGTTGCCTTCACATGAACCAGAGAATCAAACAGTTCCTGATTATAGGCTGCAACTTCTGCCGCGTTCACACGGGTATAACTACGGTACTTCGAAACCAGAGCATACTTCTCAGACGTCAAACCATTATCCAGAATGTAGGCTACCTGATGCTTGTATTCAAGCTGAACAAAGTCAAGCATCCATGAGAGAGCTTCTCTGAATTCAAAAAGCCATGCCGCCCGCTCAAATCCGTATTCCACAGGACACGGATAAGCATTCTGGATAATATCCAGAAATTCCTGAGGGGTTTTCATTCTTTGTCCTCCTTTTCGTTATTACTGAATTCGTATTCGATAATTCTCCTGACAACAGCCTGCTGAACATCGTACTTTTTACGTATAGTATTAATCGGGATTCCCCTCTGGAAATCCATGACAATTCCTGCTCTTGTTTCTTCTAAGACATCTTCAATCGGGACGTCAGATGTGTATGTCTTATTGTGAACAATGCGGCAAATCACAGAGTGTCCGCAGCCGTAATCTCTTGAAAGCTGCATCACGCCAATACCATCCGCATACTTGCGCCTGATTTCCTCGGCCTGAGAAAATGTAAACCGCCCGTTTGCCAGAAGCTGGTTTTCTGATGCGGTAACCAGCCGAAGGTTGCAGAGCCAGTTATCCATTTTGTCCCCGTTTATGTGGTCAAGCTGGAAACCAACAGGAACAGGGCCGTTTGCGGCAACCCATATAACATGTGACAGCAGAACATGGCTGACTGTGATATAGCCCCGACTATTTTCAGTACAAATCAGGTTGCTTTTCTTCGAGTTTGAATAGACCTGTCCTGTGTCAAGGGACGGAACCCATTCACCGCTTCTGATTTTGTCAAGGATGTAAACATCTGACATACTACAGAGAGTTGCCATGCTCACCTCCCATAAACTGAATAGCCGCAAACACTCCTTTTATGAACCATCTGTCAGCATTCGGTGTTTTAGATGAGTTGTCATTTGCGAGAAGTACTGCACACATCAGCTCATTCACAGATGACGGGTCGCAGAAGTATGAGGTCACAATGAACTCCAGAATCTCCTTCTGACTTTCCGGATTCTGTACAATACTATGGTTTCTGACCGACTGCATTCAAAGCCCTCCTTGCATTTAATCCGCTCATCACGCCTTCGATAAAGGCACAGTCAAGATGCGGTGTTCTGGAATGCTCACGTGCCTCCTGCATGACTTTTGGAAATACTTCCTTCATCATGAAATCCCATCCTGCTTCCTCTTCCATTGAACCCATTGCTGCAAGCATTAGAAACTCTGCACGAAACGGTGTGTCATTGTAAAGAGATGCACCGCGGCGTTCTTCGGATTGATCATTGCCGGTCACGCGATAATCACCGCCTTTTGATGCCGTCTCAAAGCATTTCGGCGGCGTACTTCATCGGCATACCAGAGTTCCGCATCAATACAGGGAACAATACCTTTATCCTTCTGCAATACAATCTTCTTATGGCCGATTCCCGGACCGCAAATACATGATTCGGCCTCTATGTGTCTTTTCATCTAAATCATCTTCCTGTTTTTCTTTGACATGTCATAGACACGCTTTCTGAAAATCTTCTCTCCTGCATACTCTTCCATTGCTTTTCTCTGGAAGTCTGCAAGGCTTTTGCAGCCAAGCTCCTGCATCCTGCGTTCTATGACGGAAAGCTCTTCTGATGATACAGTTACAGTAAGCTTGCATCCAAGTTTGCTATTTGGTTTTAGACGTTCACGTCCTTTCATAGATTCTTCAGCTCCCGGTATCTGTCTTTTAATATACCTTTCAGCTGTTCCCTCTGCACTTCACCATACGAATTAAGACGCCCGCGAATTGCATCAATTCCGCATTCTGTAAGGAATCTCTGCATTGAGCCGTAGTCACGTTCAATGTCGCCGAAAACGCGGATGAACAATTCTTCGGGATTCGAGATGTCTTTTACAAGAAGCTCTTTGAGATATGCTCCGGGTTTTGGTTTGTTTTTCAGATGGGTGTAGAGGTGTTGTTCACTGTTTTTAAAGTACAGCTTGAATTCCAGCCGTTTACCTGATTCAGCTGTTCTTTGCTCTTTGGTGATTCTATCACCGAAGGAAAATGGGGTTTTGGATTATTTAATGCTGTGTCAGACAGTTTGTAAAAATGTCTGACATTTCCGGCGGTTTTTGAGATTGGAGGCTGATTTGAACGCATTCTGTCAGACATGCCGGGCGGCACAGCAGAGATTTCTGACATTTGTCCTGCTTTGATTTTGGGTTTGGAGAACATTTCTGGCGTTTTTCGTGTGTCGGACAATGTCAGACATTCTCTATGTGTCTGTATTCAGAATCTATGAGAGCAGTTTGAGAATCAGATGAAGGGCTGATATGACGTTGTCAAGTACTTCTCTGTGTTCTTCAATCCACTTTTTACAGTAGGTAACATCGTTTTTCAGTTCCAGAAGTTCTTCGTTGCTGATTCCAGGGCTGTCTGTGAAACAGCAGCGGTACCTGAGGTATTCGCTTTCAAATCCTGCTTCCCGCGTACGTTTAAGAATGAGGGTTTGTTCTTCTTCTGTGACACGGAAGGTGATTCTGATTGGTTTCTTTACCGGCTGTGCTGCTTTTTTGTAAGTGTTTCTTTTGTCAGTCATTTCGACCAGATGCGCGTTATGCCTTGCAGAGAGAAAAAAATGATACCCTGGAAAAAATCGCATTTACGGTCGGAAAATATTATATACCTGAACTTTTGCAAAATTACAAATCAGGTAATTTGGAGCGATATTAGCAATACAAGGCAGAATCAGAGACTTTGCATTTTGCAGGAAATGGGATTCGAGAGATGGTTTTGCATGGATTTTATGAGTGTTTTCTCTGTGAAGCTCGCGTTTTGCACTGTTATGTTCAAAAATCAGATGCGCCTGAGATTGGTGATTTCTAAATTTGCCCCAAAGAATTTATCTTTCTTTAGTTACACTAATAAAATAGGCTCAAATTTTGAAAAGTGAAAAAACTGTGTTTTCATTTTGAAAAATGAAAAAACATGCAATTTTGAGTTTGAAGAGCCTGTTTTTGAGTGAGATTTGATTGTATGTTTTCGGTGTGATTGGCATAAGTGATTTATATGATTGGCAAATTTGCGCTGTTATGCTGTCATAATATAAAAACCCCTTCCGACCGGAAATTAACAATTTCCAGGGTTATCATTTTTTTCTCCTAAAAATCAGCAGAGTTTAATATGGTTCAGCAACTATTCATAACTTACAAATGAACCCCCAGAAATACCTGCCTTCGTGGGTAATCATCCTGCTTATCGTAATTCTAAGTACGATACCTCCGTTTTCAACAGACATGTTTCTGCCGGCACTGCCGGAGATGGTAAAGTACTTCCATACAACAGAAGCAGTCTTAAATATCACACTTTACGGATTCATGTTCTTCCAGGCAGTATCAATGCTGATTTTAGGACCTATCAGCGACAAATACGGAAGAAAGCCGATTCTAACACTCAGCATTATAGCCTATATTATAACAAGTCTTCTGGCATCCGTCGCTCCAACGATTGAGACATTCATTATCTGCCGTATGATTCAGGGTGCGGCAAGCGGAGGAATGCTTGTTGTATCAATCGCCCTGGTCAAAGACTGTTTCGAGGAGAGAGTCAGAAACACAATATTTACACTGACAGTTGTCCTTGGAGTTATTGGACCTGTTGCATCTCCGGTTCTTGGAGCATACTTAATCGAAGCAGTAAACTGGCAGTCAACTCTTGCCTTCCCGGGACTTCTTACAGTCATATGTCTCATAATAACTCTGCTCTTCACAGAATCTCTTCCGGCAGATGAGAAACTCACAGGAAGTCTTCCAAGCGTATTCAAGCGGATGATCTGGGTATGCAGGCATAAGAGTTTCATGACTTTCCTTATCGCGATGGGGCTCTTTAGTCTGCCGTTTATGGCATACCTTGCTGTTTCCTCATACATCTTTGTAGAAGGCTTTGGAGTTGCCAAAACAACATACAGCTATATGCTTGCGATAAATGCCATCCTTGGAACTACAGGAATGCTCGCATTACAAAAACTCACCAAAGGCGGTTCGAATAAAAGCATGGGAGTTGTTGTTATCATAATGTCGCTTGTAAGCAGTTTTGTTCTGCTCTCAGTCGGATACATGAATGCGGCAGTATGCTTCATTGGAACAACTTTCTGTGTGATTGCAGCCTTCGCTGCAAGACCTTATGCCCTGGGAATTCTGATGAGCCAGTTTGACGGAGACACAGGGTCAGTATCATCAGTCTTTAACTTCACATTAGTGTTTCTTGGATGTCTTGGAATGGTTGCCGGAACTCTTCCATGGCCAACCTACATCATAGGTCTTGGTGCATGCTGTCTGTTTGCAGGAGTTGGAGCGTCAGTTCTTATGTATCTGACTGTAAAATCGAAAGTCCAACTCAAAGGACTGTAACTTTTTTTAATCCAATGTATGTCCGGAAAATCCGGACATACGGAAAAATGGTAATAGCCGGGGGCAACCCCGGAAGGTATCAGAATTTATCTGATTAATGCTGCTGCGCGGTCGGCTGCAGAGGAGACAGACTCGGATTTGATAACTTCGATTCTCTTGACTGGGAAAATCGGTTTGCAAACCTCGAACATCTTCTTGGAGAGCTCGCCCTTGAGCATTGCAGAGGTAAAGGACTCGAAGTCTGCTTCCTTTGCGAAGTCTTCGACGGTCTTGACCATTGCTGCACGGATTTCGTGTGCCTGGGAGAGTCTTGCGTGGGAGATAGTGAATGCGGTGATGGTAACCTGGATTTCACGTGCAGAGCCCATTGGCTTGACGGTTAAAGTAGAGTCGATTCTGGTTGCTCTTCTCTTAACCATTGCACGAACGAACTCCTTTGCCATCTCGTGTCCGTGGAACTGAGTGTATGCTGCGTCTCCTGCAACTTCGTTGATCTTGAAGGATGCACGGACGTTCATCTTGGAGTAGTCCTGGATTAATTCACCGAGGCTGACGGTCATGACACGTCCCAGGATGTTCTCTGGGTTGGAGGAAACGATTTCTCCGATTAACTGCTTGCCGAGGAACTCTGGTGCGTAGACCTTGAACCAGCTCTTTGCTTTCCATCCCTCAAGCTTGCGTCCGCCACTTGCTTTCTTTCTTGCCATAATAATTCACCTTATGTTTACTGTTGTTTACTGCATGCGTCATTTGTTTTGCATGCAACAGATAAGTTCATCAGATAGTCATCGACCGTTGCGAGTACCGTTTTGACAGAGTCGCCTGAAACAGACGCTTTGACTGTGTCGCATTCAGCGATACATTCCATATATCCCTGGTTATCCGGAGACAGTGCCTCTGCAATTGTTTTTGCCGACTCGGTTTTTGAGATGATGATTCCGGTAATTTTCATAGGTATTTTTTTAATGAGGCTATGAACTCGGACTCACATGCAAGAGGCAGTTCTCCTCCGGCACGTGTTTTGTGTCCTCCGGCACGTGTTTTGTGTCCTCCGCCTGCTCCGCCGAATTTTTCGGCAGAGGTTTTCATCAGCTGTTCGAAGTCGACATTACATCCTGCAGGGGCACGGGCTGAGACTTTTAGATAAGTTTCAGCTCTGGCGAGTACAACAACCGGCTTTTTTGTTGAGCGGACAAAGATGTCTGCCACATCAGATGCGGTTGAAGCATCGTCTGTCATCCATGCATTTTCGGCAACCGGTTTTGCGGATGCCGCTGATGCAATGATTTTGCTGCGGAAGGCATTTGCAGTCTCCCATGCCATATCAGTCTGGGCCATGTCACCTGCGGCAACGGCATACCCTAAGTCAGGGCGGCCTGCTTTGCCGCATGCGTCGATGACTGCTGTCATGGCATAGGCATCCTGAACTGCTTCTCGAAGAAGCTTCCAGGATTCTCCATACATGCTCATTAAGTCATGGTATGATGCATCAGAGCGAACAATAATCTCTGAGAGAAGCATGGATGTGTATGCTTCGTCTGAGGCAGTGTTCATACAAAGGGATGCGATTTTTTCTACAGTCTCTCCGTCTCCTGAAAGGTTTCCAAGATATGGAAGGACAGAAAATTCAATCTGTTCTTTTGTGGTTCTGCCCGGAAGAAGGATTCCTTTTCCAACTTCTATGAGGTTGTTGCCTACTGCATCTCCGATGATTTTCTGGTTCATGCCGGAGAGTTTCTGACTGTCGCCGATGATTCCAACCATTACAAGCCCTGCCAGATCGCGGTTGTCGCCAAGAGCGTTGGCGACAAGGTATGCGCATCCGGCGGCTGAAAGTTCGGATTCACCGTCAATGCCTTCGAGCCGCGGGTTTATGTGGAATGGTACTTTAGCGTACGGCACATGATGGTCAATGATTACAATCGATTCCGGGAAGTCCGGAATTGATGCTCCAAGGTCGCAGAGTACAGACATCTCAGGCCGCTCGACATCTTCTTTTTTCAGGTGAGGTAAGAACCTCAGACGAAATGCGATGTCAGCGCGGCGAAGAGCGACTGTGAGAATTGCGGCCGCGGCAATGCCGTCTGCGTCATGATGGGAGTAAACCTCCACATAATCTTTGGAACGCAGGTAAGAGGCGATTTTTACGGCTGCTTCTTCGAGCGACATTGACTATTGACGAATTTATCTGGAGAGGATAATTTCTGCGGTCTCCGGGGAGTATGCCCAGCCTGTTGGGAGGCGGCCTGTTCCGACGTAGTATTTAACAAGTCTTCTAACCTTTGCTTCGGTCAGCTGGAGCTGGCGCTTGTTGTGAAGGTCGTGCTTGTTGTTGGATAAGTGCTTTCTCATTCCAAGTGCCTTGGTCATGAGGTTTCTGAGGTTCTCCGGGAGTTCGTTGTCCATGTTGTTCTCGCGGATGATTGCGTTGACTCTCTTGCCGGTTGCAAGTTTAACGCTTGGGACACCGTGTTTGTCACGGAGGACGAGACCAATCTGGGCGCAGGTCATACCGGTTTTACGGAGCTCGACAACTTTTGCCTCGATTTCTTTTGCGTCGGTGTTGGACCACTCAGGTGCTTCAGTTCTGAATGGGCGAACGGAGGATGCAATACCTCTTCTTCTAGCGTGCATTCGTGCCATAGTTTTTCACCATTGCGATTAATCGACTGCGTCAGAACCGTACATCCTGACGAACAGATTCCTGTGTATCGCTGTTGTTCAGAAATCTGCGTAAGTCACGAAAAGAGCAGCATGCATTACTAGTTCGTAATGTGAATTATGCTGACTCGTCGTAATCCCTAAGCCTTGAAAGGCAGTGTCTTTGAAACACGTCGGACTTACTTCAGTCAGCACCGATATCCGGGATTCAAACCCTCGGATGAGTGCTTTTTACATATGAGTTTTCAGAGATATTAATAGTTGCGGAGGTTTACTCACCTTTCTGCTGTTTCATGTCAGAGACTGATACAGTGGGGTGTCTGTAACGTGGGCGAAGTTCGGTTTTCTTTCCGATGTTGATTGCTTCTTCGGGGCAGAAGTGAAGGCATGCAAGGCATCCTTCGCACTTGTGGTGCCATTCGTGGTTTCCGTGTTTGCCGACTATAATGTTGTCTGCGGGACATACTTCAGCGCAGATTCCGCATTCACTGCAGTTTGCAGAGATTGTGAATTTTTTGTCGGATTCTGCAATATGTTTGATGAACGGTCCGTATGCAAATCCGAAGAGTTTTCCTGCAAATCCCATTCCTTCGATGTGTTTTTCGCGATTCTTTACGGCCTCGATGATTACGTCTGCTTTTTTCCTTGCAGCATCGTACATTTTTTTCTGTTCCGGTGTTTGCGGAGGGGCGGATAACGGGATGTAGTTGTCCGGCATCTGTATCCACCAAGATGCGTCAAGGGTGTGACCTGCGGCTTTTGAAAGACGTGTTGCCTGAGCTGTCGGAGCTCCCATTTTTCCTCCTTCGGTTGCAACGAAGAAGAGGTATCCTGCGTTAGAGAGGTTTACTGTTTTGAGGAAGCGTACAACCATATTCGGAAGCCCTCCTGCATAGAGCGGGTAGACGATTCCAACAGAGGTGTCTTTGGGGATTGGCTGCTGGTTTTTGAGTGCGTGTGGGATTCCGATTAATTCTGCGTTTGTGTTTTCTGCTATTTTTTTGGCGATGGATAAGGAGTTGCCTGTTCCTGTGAAGTAGTATATGATGGTGTTATTCATGAGTTAAGGTAGGTATGAGATATGAGGGTATATCTTTTTGGAAGTGGGATGTGTTAGATACAATCCATAAATCCACGCGTATTAGCGGTTTGCTTTTCCAAATAAATCCGGTGATTATCCCGGACAAAAAAACAGGCGGTGGGAATGCTTTCCCACTATATTACATACTCTCCAGAGCCTCGATACCTAAGACATCGAGAGCCTGGTGGAGAGTATTTCTGCATGCATCAACTAAAGTTAAGCGTGCATCGCGGACTTTGCCTTCTGCCTTTAAGACCGGGTCGAAGCGGTAGAAGGAGTTGAAAAGGTCTGCTAAGTCGCGGACATAAGTTGCCAGAAGATGCGGGCGAAGTTCCACAACAACCTTCTCGATAACGTACGGGAACTGTGCAATGTGCTTTGCAAGAGCGATTTCGTAAGAGTCGGAGAACTCATAACACTCATTAAATCCGCCTTCCTCTTTTGCCTTCTCTAAGATAGAGCAGGCTCTTGCATGTGCATACTGTGCATACGGAGCACTCTGGCGTTCGAAGTCGAGAGCTTCCTTCCAGTCAAAGACAGTGGACTTTTCTGCAGAGACTTTGACGATATCATAGCGGACAGCACCGACAGCAACTGCGTTTGCGATTTTCTCACGCTCTTCTTCGGAAAGTTCCGGACGGCGGACAGTAACCTCCTCTAATGCACGCTTCTTGGTCTCAGCGATTAACTCATCAGCAGTGATGAAAACACCGCCTCTGGTGGTCATCGAACCTTCCGGAAGAGATACGAACTCGAAGTTTACAATCTCCGGCGGTCTCTCGCCGATAAGGGAGAGGGTGGTCTGAAGCTGAGAACCGATTAACTTGTGGTCTGCACCAAGGACATCGATGCTTCTGTCACACTGGGTGTTCTTCCAGAGGTGGAAAGCAAGATCACGTGCTGCATAGACAGATGTACCGTTGCTTCTGCGAAGAACGTAACGGTTTCCGAATCCCTGCTTGGAGAGGTCGAGGTACATCATCTTTCCATCGAACTGGGTATCTTCCATCTTCTCGATTCTTCCAAGAACTTCTGCCATAGATCCATCCCAGAGGAAAGTGGTCTCGCGGACAAATCTGTCATGGTGGACGTTCATGGAGGCAAGAGTTTCATTGATACCTTCTGCACAGATGTCAACAGAATCGTGGAAGAGCTTAACCGTCTCCTCGTCTCCTGCCTCGATTTTTTCCATCATGACATCGAACTCAGGATCAATCTCCGGCTTTTCCTTTGCAATCTTGTTTGCCTCGACATAGTGACGGACGATAAACTCGTCTCCTTTCTCGCCTGCTTCGCGCTCGTAGTGGAGGTTCTTGACACCCCATGCAACGATAGCGATCTGGCGTCCCATATCGTTTAAGTAATACTGAGCCTCGACAGGATATCCTGCCTTTCTGAAAACGCGGACAAGAGTATCACCGATTACAGTGTTTCTGATGTGTCCAACGTGAAGCGGACCGTTCGGGTTTGCACTGGTGTGTTCGATGATGACTTTTTCAGTCTTTTCCGGAAGCTGACCGTAGGTTTCTTTGCGGGCTGCTTCAACAGACTCTGCAACATATTCAGAGCCGAAGACGAAGTTGATGTACGGACCTTTGCAGGTTACCTCAATTCCGGCAGACTTTGGATTTGCGGCAATCTTTTCAACAATGTCCTTAGCGATTAATGCAGGGTTCTTCTTCTCAGCCTTTGCAAGAGCAAAAGCTGCTGTCGATGCGACATCAGCGTGGTCGCCGCCGTCAGTAATTAAAACATCCGATAACCCTGTTGCTTCCTGAAGGAGTTCGGTTGTTTTTGCAAGATATTCACGGTACATATTTAGAGTCCTGTTGGGTAACGGAGAACTGCAGCAATTCCGCCGAATGCGGACATGAGCATTCCTCCTTCTTCGAAGTCGTCGGAGATGATTTCAACGCGGGTGTTTGACATATCAGCTAAGGCAGTGAGCTCGTCAATGATATCCTCTTCTTTCTCAAGGATTAAGGAGGACTGGCAGTTCGGACAGCGTCCAAGCGGTAAGTCCTTGAACTTCTTTCCTGCCTCAATCTGCATGGTCTTGACTTCCTGAGCTCCGCAGTTTCCGCAGGTGATGGTTAAGCGTGCCTTTCTAAGCTTCTCGGATAAGAGAAGGGTATCGACTGCACCTGCTTCGAGATTTGCACGTACAGAGTCTTCTCCGTATGCTGCTGCCCCGTTGTCCTTTACAAGTTCCTTGAAGAATCTTGCCATCTCCCACTTCTCGTCAGCGATGTCAACTCCGCGGAGTGCATCCTGTGCATTGTCAACAAGTTCCTTGAGACCGAACTCGTTGGTGTAGGATGCATCAAAGAGACCGACAATTCTGCGTTTGATTTCGTGGTGGAGGAAGTCTCCTTCTGCGAACTCTTCTTTGGTCGGCATCGGACCTCCGATTAAGAGACCCTTGAACTTGTCAAAGAAGTTCGGCTCGGCTAAGAATGCTTCGGATGCACGCTCTCCGACTTTGGTGTAGAAGTCGTGGATTGCGATTAAACGAAGACGCTCGAAACGAATACTGGACTGACCTCCCTTTCTCTGCTTTCCAGGAACAGTGGAGTGGGTACCTCCTAAGGATTCGATTCTGGTTCCGCGCAGGAATCCCCAGTGTGCCTCACGACGGTCGATAACTAAGAGACCATAGACAAACTTGTCGTCAAGCATGTCCTTTAAGGTTTCAAGTTCGAAGGAGGAACTGCAACGGTAGCTGTAAGTTCTAATCGGCTCTGGAGGTTCAACGATGATGGATTCAAGGTCAGTCTTGTCTCCACCGATGTTGACTGCTCCGCAGAAAACTGCCATTCCGTTCTCCGGCGGTGCCTTGTAGTACTTTAAGCGTGCAAGGATAGAGGAGATTGCACTCTGAACGTTGGTTCTGGTCTGCTTGCTCTTGATGTTTGCACACTGTCCGTATTCGTCACGGAGGTGTGCTGTGACATCGTAAATCTGCTTGTCCGGCGGGATGTAGAGAGAGATAAGTTCAGTTCCGGAACCTTCCTTCTCCTCGAGGCGTTCAAGAGCCTTCTTGAACTCATACCGCTTTCGCGCTTCGTCTTTTTCGACTTCGTTTTGGGAATATTCGCCTGCCATATTATGTACAACCTGTTTGTCCGATATAGACGGCGGACAAAATGTTGTATATTATTGGACTTGTTAGATGATTAAATATAGTGTTGGGTTTTAGTTTTGGAATGAAAAAAGTTAGAGAGTATCCTTATTCTTCAGGATACTTTGCAGGACAGTCCGGCTCGAAGTCAGATTTCTTTGAAAGCCGCCTGCCGCAGATAACAGCACCCGCACAAAGAATTACTGCGAGAATTACAGATATCACGTAAGACACTTCAAGCGGCAGACCGATTCCAAACGGAACTCCTGCGATGTGTTCAGGGCTTGACCAGAGCAGATAGGTCAGACAGATGAAGCTCATAAATACCGCGGGGACAGCTGTGATAATCCAGGGCTTTGCTTTGCAGGCAAGATATGCTGTTGCCAGAAGAAGAGCACAGGATGCGATAATCTGGTTGAAACATGCGAAGTAGTTCCAGAGAACCGAATATCCTGTCGGGCTTAAGTTAGACCAGATGAGAAGTCCGCAAATTATTACGACAAACGGAAGGACTGTTAAGACACGGTTTCTTACCTTCGTCTGGTCAGAATGCAGGAACTCTGCGGTTGTGGTTCTAAGAACACGAAGTGCAGTGTCTCCGCTTGTAATCGCAAGGAAGATGAAGACAATAATCGCTAAGACTCCAAGGAAGTATGGGAGGAGAGTAAACACAGCAGTTGTGAGAATCGTATTTCCGTTGGAGATGGAGAGAGTCTCAGGATTTATTGTAAACAGAATCGAAGTTGCCGCAGCCCAAATCATCGCGATGACACCCTCGACAATCATCATTCCGTAGAAAATCCTGCGGCCTTCTTTTTCGTGCCGGATGGTCTTTGCAACAACCGGAGACTGGGTTGCGTGGAATCCTGACATGATACCGCAGGCTATTGTGATAAAGAGCATCGGAAGAATCGGCTGGCCCTCAGGGTGTGCGGTAAATGACGCAAGAATTCCCTCGGCACTCAGCGGCAAATCCGGGATAAGCCCTGCCTGCGGGATTAATGCAATACATACAATAATTGTAATCAGAATCAGTAAGCTTCCGAAGAACGGATAGATTCTTCCGATGATTTTGTCAATCGGGAAGATGGATGAGATGATGTAGTATGCGAAGATTCCGATAATCGAGATGACAAGAACGGCTGTTCCAAACGGCAGAAGGTTTGCAATGAAGTTTGCCGGAATGTTGGTAAACGTGGTTACTAACAGCAGTAAAGCCACCGAGACAAACACCACGAAGATGCCGCCTGCGAATCTGCCGAAGAATTTTTTGATAAGAGTTGGCAGGTCAGCTCCGTTGTTTCTAATCGAAATCATTCCGGCAAAGTAATCATGAATTGCCCCTCCTATGACATTTCCAATCGGAATTAACAGGAAGACGATTGGACCGAACTTGATTCCAAGGGCGACGCCCACTATTGGACCCATTCCTGCGATGTTTAATAGCTGAAGCATCATGTTGCGCTTTGATGACAGAGGCACCCGCTCGACACCGTCTCCGTTTGCGTATGCTGGCGTCAATCGGTCATCAGGCACGAATATTTTCTCGGCAATCTTTCCCCATGTAAAATATCCTATGATGAGAATTAAGATACCGATTAAGAAGGTAATCATTGGATAAAAGATTGTATTTAGAAAATATAAATCTGCCACACAAACCTAATACCTCTCAAGCGCTAACAGTAAAGAAATGGAGACTCAAAAATCCAAACGATACTGGGAGGTTGACGCTGTTAGAGGATTTTCTCTTCTGGGTATGATTTTTTTCCACACGTTTTTCATGCTCGGCACATTCCATGTTATTTCAATCTCGGTATGGGAATGGATTTGTAATTACATCTGGCTTGGCACAAGCATTTTCGTGATTATCGCAGGTGTTTCTCTGATTCTTCGGCACGGGAGAATGGCAGGTCGTCCAAAGAATGAATATTATGCGGCGATTGTGAAGCGGGGCATTCAGATTATCTTAATTGGTGTTGGAATAGCTGTCGCTGCATCGATTTTTATTCACTTCGCAATCGGTGACGGACGTTATATGTTCTTTAATTTCCTGCAGATGATGGGCTGGTGTATGATTCTTACAATTCCTTTCCTGCGTTTTGGCAAGTGGAATTTTATTTCCGCAGTTCTCTTAATCGCTCTTGGTCTTTTCCTTGAGACAATTTCAGGGCCTGCGTTTCTTATGCCGTTTGGAATTTTGCCGGATGGTTTCTATCCGCGTGATTATTTCCCGATTGTGCCGTGGCTTGGTGTGATGCTTTTGGGAGTTGCTCTTGGCTCTGTGCTGTATCCGAATGGATATAGAAGATGGAATATCCCGGATGGCGGAAAAGTGGGCGAAGTCCTTTCAAAGATTGGAAAGTACCCATTACAGATTTATGTTCTGCATCTTCCAATTATTGCGGCAGTGATAATTCTGCTGATTGGGGTAACAACGCTTCTTGGATGTCCGATTGGGTATCTGTAAGTAAATCCCAAACCTTTTTCCCGTACAACGCTGTACCCTATTACATGAAACTGCCCTGTCTTCTGCCGACTACAGTTGTCGGCTCATTCCCGTGTGTAAAAGGAGGATTCTCGCTCTTCGACCCGTACAAGAAAGCCGTAAAGTTCGCTATTGCCGAACAGATTCGTGCCGGAGTGGACATTATCTCTGACGGACAGGTGAGAGCAGACATGGTGCAGGCTTTTGTCTCGAAGCTTCCGGGAATCTCCGGCAGTTCAGTTGTTGGAAAAATAGGGGCTGCTGGAAAACCAATCACCGTTGCAGATACTAAATATGCCTTAACCCAGACGAAACAGGTTAAGGGAATCTTAACCGGCCCGTGCACACTTGCATATGCCCTGCAAATCAATACCCCGCAGTACAGAAATAAAGAAGAGGTGGCACTAGATTTAGCTCATGCCCTTCACGCAGAGGCAGTCCATCTCGCAAATGCAGGATGCTCGATTATCCAGGTGGACGAACCGATTTTATCCACCGGGGCGATGTCTGTTGATACAGCAAAGAAGTGCCTTTCTGTTATCTTCGACGGAATCAAAACTCCGTCCTGCGTTCACACCTGCGGAATCCTCGATGCAGTAGCTTCCGAGTGGACGAAACTCCCGGTCGATATTTTAGATTTCGAGTATGCAGTCTCTCCTGAAAACTTAGAGACACTCTCAAAGTATGACTTACGCGGCAAAAAGATTGGATGCGGATGTGTGAAGAGTTCCGACCAGAAGGTGGAGACAGTTGAGGAAATCGAGGCCGCCATGTATGCCTGCATTGATGTGTTCGGAAAAGAGAATATTCTCTTCGACCCGGATTGCGGCCTTAGAATGCATACTGCAGACGGTGCATATCAGAAGCTTTCCAATATGTGCGAAGCTGTGAGAAGGGTTAGAGAAGAAGTGTAAGGGTATTTCCTTACAGGATTTCTTTTTTTTCTTTTTGAAAAGGGAACCGCCAATCCACGCTAATCTCCGCTGAGTAAATTTTCCCGTCAAAGAGCAGGCGATGAAGCTGATATGATACCGCCCCGCGGGATTTTCCAACCCCGCGAATTATCGCAGGCTCAGTTGATACCGGATGTTCTTCGAGGAAGGCAAGAACTTTTGCCGCAGTGGGGGAGAGGTGGTCTGGATTTTTTCGGGAGAAGAGGACAACGAACAGAATAATTCCAAGAACCGCAGATACTAAAGGGATGACAACAGTTCGGATAAAATGCTGATAAGGTGTGTCGTTCCATAGCGAATCAAAAAACAACATAATCTTCGACTTCCAGAAATACAAATCCCAAAGTGGTGTGTGTTCAATAATTTGTGTTCCATCATCAACAGGAACGATTTCTGAATCAGAGGGGGTAAATATGGAAGAGCCGAAATACACCCCATCATCCAAAGTACAAGCCGGAAAACACATCAGCGAAACTGCAAAGACAAGAACAAAGAACCGCACAACAGCAGAACCCGCAGACATAGATATTCTCCATTTCTTCTTTACTGCTAATAAATACTTTGAGCACTTTTTTACACCCTGCTATTTTTTGCCCAATATCTTTAATACACACCACGGAGATTATCAATCATGAAAAAGCCGCTTCTAGTTCTAACCCTACTGCTTCTCGCGGTTGTACTTTCTGCAGGATGCATTCAAGAATCGGAAAGCACGAAACCAACTGAGCCCGGAGTTCCAGTACCGCCAACCACCATTGTTTAAGGAGATAAGCTATGACACTCAAAGACCTCATCCTGCATGAGAGAAACATATCTCTCATCTATCTCTTCTCCATCCTTTCCTACATTGCATGTTACTTCGCCATCTGGAATGTTGACGGAATCCTTCATGAAGTCATACCAACCATCATCCTTGCTGTAATTCTCTCCGTAGGAGAAATAATTCTCCTCCTCCTCCCGGCTGTTGCAGGAATTGTTGGACTCAAACGAAAAACCATACGCAAAATCCCTACAATCCTCACAATCACACCAATTATCCTCATACTTCTCTACTTCACCATCCTCACCGTGACCGGATGGGGATTCCTCGGATTCAGACTGGACAGCTTCATGAAACTCATGCTCGACCTCGCAGTCCCGCTCTCCATCCTCTACGGATTTGCCGCATTTGCAGTCCGAAGCAAAACCGCAAACGCAAAAGCCGCAAAAGTTCTCGGCGTTCTCCACGCATTGGCAGGAGCAGGCATGACCTTCTTCTACTACAAAATCTACAACACCGCACAGGCATATGACTACGGTGTACCAATCCCGGATGTCTGGTACTACAGCCCCGAAAGCCTGCTTATCGGATACGGCATCTGGGCACTGCTTGGCGCTGCGGCAGGAATTCTCATGCTGACGGACAAAACAAAATCATAAAAATCACCACCCTGCTATTTTTTGCTCAAGAATCCGGAAGAACGCCATATCTTATCAGCAACACCAAAAAAAAAAGAGGGATGAGGCTGGTGAATGAAAATTATTCAGTCAGATATTCATCAGTGCGAACCCACGCCGCCGCCTCAACCGGAAGCACAAAAATCCTCCCGTCCCCTTTCTCACCGGTACGTGCATACCCGCGGATAAGAGAAATCAGCATATCCACATCCAAATCCGGAACAACAATCTCCAGCTTCGTCTTCGGAAGCGTATGAACACGCATCTTCCCCGCACGATACTGCAGACAGATACCTCCCTGCTCACCGCGACCGGAAACCTCCGTAATAGTCACTCCCGGAACATCATGTTCCTCCAAAGCATTCAACACACCTTCCACCTTCTCAGGACGGATAACCGCAACAACCATCTTCATACGAAAACCTCCTCAGGCATGCGCCTGCTCTCCATGCTGGCTCATATCCATACCAACATACTCCTCGTCATGCGAAACTCTCAGACCAAGCGTCTTATTGATAATCCAGGCAAGAACAAACGTCACCGCAAACGAATACCCTGCGGCAACACCCGCATCCAGAAGCTGAACCGCAAACTGCAGAACATTTCCTTCCAGAAGACCGCCGACTCCGCAAAGTGCAGAGACCGCAAACACTCCCGTCAGAACCGCTCCGCAGACACCGCCCATACCGTGAATTGCCCAGGCATCAAGCGACTCATCAAGTCTCCTCTTCATTCTCCAGCGTAAAGCGGCATAACAGAACAGAGACGTCAGAACCCCGATAACCAAAGCCCCGGCAACATTCACATATCCCGCCGCCGGCGTAATTCCAACCAGACCTGCGAGAGCACCGGAAATAAACCCGAGCGAACCGGGCTTTCCGCTCTTCGCAGAAACAGCCATCCACGTCAACGCACCGGAAGCCGCAGAAGCGGCAGTCACCAGAAACGCACTCGCGGCAAGACTGTCTGCGGCAAGGGCAGAACCTGCATTAAACCCGAACCATCCAAGAATCAGAAACATACC
Organism: Methanocorpusculum sp.; assembly: GCA_017387505.1. Classification (GTDB taxonomy): domain Archaea; phylum Halobacteriota; class Methanomicrobia; order Methanomicrobiales; family Methanocorpusculaceae; genus Methanocorpusculum. The sequence goes on along the minus strand of JAFOFB010000015.1, from coordinate 16,602 downwards.
GCCAATCAGCGTCATTGGAATATTATGCGGCGCAAAATTCTGCGCACCAAACCCAATCCGCTTTCCGATAACAAGTGCCAAAGCAAGCGCCGCAAAGCCGGAACTGATATGAACAACCGTTCCTCCGGCAAAATCAAGCGCGCCAAGCTGGGAAGCCCAGCCTCCTCCCCATGCCCAGTGAGCAAGCGGAGCGTACACAAGCGTCAGCCACAAAAGCCCGAACACAATATAGGACGAAAGCTTCACCCTTCCGACCAGACCGGACGTCAGAATCGCAAGGGCCAGACAGGCAAACATCATCTGGAAACAGACAAACAGGATATCTGGAATCCCATTCGTCACCCCATCAAACGGAATACCGCTGAGTCCGAAAAACTCCAGTGAACCAATCAGCCCTGCAACATCGCCGCCAAACGCCAGCGTGTAGCCGATAATAATCCACTGAACAATACCAAGAGCAAGAGAAACGAAAGAAAGCATCATCGTTGAGATAACATTCTTCCGTCTTACCATTCCTCCATAGAAAAGGCCTACAGCGGGAACCATCAGCAATACCAATGCAGCTGAAATCAGAACCCAGGCCGTTGCACCAGTATCAAGAACCATAATCGTTCACCTGTACTGCACATGAAACAGAAAGAAAAACGAAAAACAGGAAAACCCCAAACGCGGAAAAACACCACGCCGAAACTCACCTGCCATCCGTTCTGTGGTGTTTGAATGTGCCGGAATATGATTCATCACAATTACATAATAACTTAACCCGCTGTCAAAAAATTACCCAGTAAAAACGCAATAAGCGGATAAAAAATAAATAGTAACAGTGAGTATATAGATGAAATGATATATGTTAGTGCATAACACAGAAATGATAAATCTCCCCCCTCCAAACACCCCGGAGATGTGTTATCCTTCACATATATCACAGCAGTTTTCAGAATTTAGAACAACAGAGGAAGTATTCTCTCCCCGTATTGCTGCCAAAGATACAGGCAGCAGAATGTCTCAATCAGGCAGCCGTACACAGAAGGGTTCTATTATGACGGCGAAAAACGAATTACTTTCTCAATTAGAGCATTTACATATCACTGAGCAGGGAAGCGAAAGAATCAGAAGAAACCTGCAGCTGGAAACAGCCGATGTGATGTCATGGTGTAAAGACAGAATAAAAAATTCCGAAGGTGCTGTTACCAGAATCGGGAAAAACTGGTATGCAGAGTCGGAGGACTACGTGATAACGATTAATGCAAACAGCAAGACCATTATCACCGCTCACAAGAAGTTCGTCCCGTACTATCTACGGTAAACACACATTTTTTTCTTTTCGCAAACTTCTCCTGCAATCTCCAGAGGATACATCCCGGTCAGACACCCAAGACAGAGGGACTCTTTCGGCAAACCGGATGCTTCTATCAGACCTGACAGTGATACATGGACAAGTGTTGACGCCCCGATAGTATCCCGGACTTCATCAACCGTCTTTGCAGAAGAGATAAGCTCCTCTCTGGTCGGAAAATCCGTTCCCAGATAACAGGGAGCAATTACCGGAGGAGATGCTATCCGCAGATGAATCTCCGCTGCGCCAAAATCACGGACCAGAGACAAAATCCGTTTCGCGGTAGTGCCGCGGACAATACTGTCATCCACCAGAATCACCGAGCGGTTTTGTACGTGAGAGCGAACCGGATTCAGTTTCATGCGGACGCCAAGCTCACGCTTCTCCTGACTGGGAAGAATAAAGGTTCTGCCCGTATAGCGGTTTTTGATGAGGGCTTCCCGAAACGGGATGCCGCTTTGTTTTGCAAATCCAACCGCGGAAGCAGTCCCGGAATCCGGAACAGGGGATACCATTTCCGCAGCGGCAGACGATTCCCGGGCGAGAATCTCCCCGGTCTTTCTGCGGACATCATATACCGGCACCCCGTCGAGAATCAAATCAGGGCGGGCAAAATAGATGTACTCGAAGATACAGTGCGCAGGAGATTCCGCCTTCACCAACTGTGATGAAACGATGCCGTCTGTACCGACTAAGACAAACTCTCCCGGACGCACATCCCGCAGAAGCTCCGCTCCGACAGCATCAAGTGCGGCGCTTTCCGAGGCAAGGATGTATCCTCCTGTCTTTGTTTTTCCCATGCAGAACGGCTTTATGCCAAGCGGATCGCGGAATCCGAAAAGCTGCCCGTCAAGCATACAGATAACAGCATATGAGCCGGAGAGTTTCTGCAGTACAAAGAGTACGGCATCCTCCGGACTTTTTCCCTTCACCAGCTCTCCGGCGAGAACCGTTCCGATAACCTCGGTGTCCGAGGTTGAGGAGAAGGTAACGCCGCGGCCTGCATATTCGTCCCGCAAAGCCTCAGTGTTTACCAGATTTCCGTTATGTACCACCGATAAAGAATGCCCGCGGAAGAGAAAATGAAACGGCTGGATATTTTCCGGCTTCGAGCCGCCGGTTGTCGGATATCGGACATGCCCGATACCAACCGTTCCGGTAAACCGTTTGAGGTCGGCATCACTGAACACTTCCGAGACCAGTCCGTATCCTTTCTGCTTCTGTACCGAAGTTCCGTCCCAGACAAATATTCCCGCACTCTCCTGCCCGCGATGCTGCAGTGCATGGAGGAGATGGTAGAGAACTGGTGCTGCAGGTGTTGTATCGGCTGTCCCGGCGATTCCGCACATACAGAAATATTTGCCAAAGCCGGATATACATTTAACCGACTGAGAGGTAGATATATCCCTTATGCGAAACTAACTATCTACTTAGAATGACACTCGAAGAAAAAATCATCTTTTACTCTCACGAGGATGCTGTCGAGTTCCAGAAATTCCTCCGTGAAAAGGAGTGCGGTTCCCGCATCTCGGTTGAGCACAAATTCACCGGAGAGCCATACTTCGAAGGAACCATCGCTGAGTTCATGAACCTCATCGACCTCCTCGCCAAAAAGGATGCCGAGGAAAATGAAGTCGACGAAGACCTCCTCCACATGAAAAACGACCTCGTCGAAAGAAAAGAAACCCTCGAAAAATTCTTCGCCGAGCACAAAGAAGGTGACCTCTTATCTGATGCAACCCCGTCCCAGATGTTAGCACAGCTCCAGTCCATTGATGCAACCGGAGACGATGCAATCAGAAAGGAAGCCGCAGACAAGTTTGTCTCATCCTTAATGATTCTTGCAACCTTAGAGGACAACGGACTGTTAGAAGAGGCAGGAGAAGACTACCGCTTAACCGGAGTAAAGCCTGCAGATGAGATGAGAATCATGTACGCATACACCGACTTCCCGGCAGTAACCTCCGAGGACCTCGCTGAATGCGGAATCGCAAGCCATGTCAGAACCTCTTCGACCACTGAATACGTAATCACTGTCGGAACTGAAGTTCTCTTCGTCAACACCGATGAAATCGCAGACTTCCTCGACCACGTTGATGTCGATGAGGACGAAGCAGCAAAGTTCGTTGATGCAGTCTTCTTCAAGCAGGCATTCGTTGGAAAGATTCACGAACTCGTCGCAGAAGGAAATGCATCCGAAGAAGCACTCCTCGAAGCACTTGGAGCACCATCCTTCCCGCTTGAGGGAACTAAAGATGTAATCTCCTTCGATATCACCGCGGACTACCTCAAAGCAGTAGTAAATGACCTGCGCAAACTCGGTATTCTGACCGGTAAAGACGGTAAGATTAAAAACACTTAACGTCATATATTATTGTTAGGTGGGGGATGTGGAGTACAAAGCAGTGTGGATACTGCTGCCCTCACCGGATTTTAAGACTATTTTGAAGCTTGTTTTGTGAAATACGTTTATCCAAGGCGTATTTGCTATTTCATATCAATATCCGAATAGTGAAAACGTATCCTGCGCGTTGTTTTTAGTACCCAATGAGTGGTTTCCAAGACACGAATACATGAAAAGAAAATACAGATGAACACAGTCTGAAATAATTACAGACGAAAACAGACTAAAACAAATTCAAAAAAAAAAAGGATATGATTTTCTTAGAAACTGACTTAGAGGTCAGCTTCGAAGTCTTCAACAGTCAGGGAGGAAACAATGCCCTTCTGCTTCATGATCTCTCTGGTTAAGAGGAAGTAGATCATGGAGAGTGCCTTGCGTCCCTTGTTGTTGGTCGGGATGACAAGATCGACATTGTTGGTCTGGTTGTTGATGTCACAGAGTGCGATGACCGGGATTCCGCACTGGACTGCCTCGGTGATAACCTGAGAGTCTCCGATTGGATCGGTGACGATAACTATTTCCGGCTCAACGTACTTCGGGAGCTTCGGGTTGGTTAAGGTTCCCGGGATGAATCTGCCAACGTGGGAGATTGCACCAAGGGTGTCTGCGAACTTCTGTGCCGGGTACTGACCGTACTGACGGGAAGTGACAACGAAAATCTTTCCTGGCTCGTAGCGGGAAAGGAACTTTGCAACCTGCTTGATACGCTCGTCAGTCTTTCTGATGTCGATGATGTAAAGACCGTCAGAACGGACGCGGTAGATGAAGTCCTTCATGTCGTTGTCTTTCTGCTGGGTACCGATGTGGACACCAGCAGAAAGATATTCTTCTACAGATACTAATGGTTCAGTTAATTCAATTCCAAGTTCATTGTCGACCATTTTAGAAATGCTCCTCAATTCTTATAAGTTCATTTAATTTAGCGATGCGCTCGCCGCCGACGACACCGCACTTTAAGAAGCAGCATTCGAATGCAGTTCCTAAGTGTGCAATGGTGGCATCGGTTGTTTCACCTGATCTGTGACTCATGACAGTCTCGTAACCGCAGCGGTGTGCGAGGTCGATGGTCTCAAAGGTATCAGTCAGGGTACCAATCTGGTTCGGCTTGATTAAAACACAGTTACCTGCATTCATCTCAATACCCTGTGCCAGACGTTCGACATTGGTTACGAAGAGATCGTCTCCGCAAATGAGAGTGTCGCGGTCCTTAACCTCGGAGGTGATGGCGGCAAAGCCTTCGAAGTCTTCTTCCTGAATCGGGTCTTCGACATAAATCAGGTTGTAGTCATCGATGAGCTCTGCAATGTATGCGATCTGCTCCTCAGTTGTACGCTCTGCGTTCTTATAGACATACCGCTGTTTCTCTGCATCCCACATCTCGGAAGATGCAACATCAAGACCCATGCGGACCTCGATTCCAGTCTCGTCAAAGACCTTGTCAGTTGCTTCTTTTACGATTTCGAACGCTTCAAGGTCGGAAATCTTCGGAGCCCATCCGCCTTCGTCACCTTTTCCGCATCCCTTGCCGCGCGCAACAAGAATCTCTTTGATGCGCTTGTGGACAAGAGCGTTGGTAAAGACAGCTTCAGATGCATTGCCTGCACCGGTTGGAACAATCAGGAATTCCTGAATGTCGGTTGCATCGACTGCGTGTGCTCCGCCGCCGATAACGTTACCGAGCGGAAGCGGAGTCTGGTGCTGAACAAAAGCTCCTCCAAGGTACTGGAAAAGTTCCATTCCCTGTGCGGATGCTGCTGCCTTTGCGTTTGCAAGGGAGAGAGCAACTGCAACATTTGCACCAATGCCGGAAAGGTTCTCAGTTCCGTCAATCTCGTGAAGGACGTAGTCAAAACCTCTCTGGTCTGCTGCATCGAGCTCGATGAGCTGCGGGATAAGAGTCTTTCTTGCGTCCTCGATTGCCTCATCACATGGGCGAACGTGTGCTTCGTAGATTCCGGTAGATGCACCGCTTGGTGCACATGCACGGCCAAAGCCGCCGGAAACAGTAGTAATCTCTGCCTCAACAGTCGGATTGCCGCGAGAGTCGACAATCATACGGAGAAGAATATCTGCAATCTCAGTCATTTAAAGATCCTCAACAACGTTACCGAACTGTCTTCTGACAGTTATTGGGACACGGTTCTCATCGAATTCCACAAGAGCAATGTCAAGCGGATCGATTTTTGCAGTGCGGACAAGGACAGGAGCTCCCATCGAAATCTGCAAAGCGCGTGCTCCTACAATTCTGGCACGTTCATAACGAGTATAACTAGTAGCTGTCATTATAGAAAATCACATCCATGAATCAGGGAGAAAAAAATGGGGCCGCTGAGATTCGAACTCAGGTCACTACGTCCCGAACGTAATAGGATGGTCCAGGCTACCCTACGGCCCCGCTCATTCTCATGCTTCACGTGTAGGGGTACAACTCATCAACAGTCTCTTTGTGAGACAGAAGCATTCTTCTGCAGCAGTAACGGTCTAATCCAAGTGAATCAAGGACATCTTTCGGGTCCTCACCGGCTGCTGTTCTCTGTTGATATTCTTCCCAGTATGTGGAAACAACTTTCCCACATGTGAAACATCGAACTGGTATCATAAGTTATCTTTGTGTCCTTATTAAAGTTTCGAATTGGAGGGAGGTTTCCCTCCAATATATTCGACCTTCGGTACTTAACGGTAGGATTTCTGGAAGCGCGCACGTGCACCACGGCCGTGTGGCTTCTTCATTTCCTTCTGACGGGAATCGTTGACAAGGAGAGTTCTGTCGTAGGACAGGTAGACTTCCTTAATCTTCGGATCGTTGGTCCAGCCAAGGATACCGCGGCCAAGTGCAGTACGGACTGCCTCTGCCTGACCCATGACTCCTCCACCGGAGACTTCGATGTCAACATCAACGTTGTCGATTGCTCCTGGTGCGAGTGCAATTGCCTCAGAGATCTTCATTCTGATAATCTCGTTGGAGTAAACCTCTAATGGTACGGAGTTGATACGAACTCTGCCCTTGCCCTCGCGGAAGGTTGCGCGTGCAATAGCGGTCTTTCTCTTTCCACTGGTGTTAATTACTTTCATGTTTCATTCACCTGTTTTAGAACTTTGCTCCAAGGTTCTTGCTGATCTCACCGACTGCAACATAGCGTGCACCGGAAAGTCTGTCGCGGTGTGCGTCTGCAAGGACTTCTGCTTCTGCGTCTTTGAACTCGTACGGAACGCCGACGTATGCCTTGACACGGCGGAAAGCTGCTGCTCCCGGGCGGGTCTTGTATGGAAGCATACCGCGGATGGTACGCTTAACAAGCTGGTCTGGGCGTCTCGGGTAGAACGGACCGCCTTCGACGGATCCGCGTACGCGCTTGACGTAGTATTCGTTTAAGACCATTGCGCGGTTTCCGGAAACGATTGCTTTCTCAGCGTTGATGATTGCAATCTCTTCACCTGCAAGAACGCGGGTGGCAACGATACTGGAGAGTCTTCCAAGAAGAAGGTTTTCTGCATCAATAACGGTAACCATTCTAATTCACCTCAGAATTCTGACACGGCTTCCCTTCGGATTTGCTGCAACGAGCTCTTCGATAGTCATGCAGGTTCCGTTTGCCTCGGTGATTTTCTCGCGTGCTGCATCGGAGAAGTTTAATGCTGCAACTTTAACAGCTGCACCAATGGTTCCTGCGGCAAGGACTTTGCCTGGAACGATGATGATTTCGTTCTCGTTTGCGTAGCGGTTGATCTTACTGACATTTACTTCTGCGTGGTTCTTGCTGGAGGTCTCAAGACGTCCTGCAATCTCGCGCCAGATGTTTGCCTCGTTCTCTCTAGATGCGCGTTTAAGCATCATGATTAAGGATTCGAGGCGGGGGTTAGATTTATTCATTTACAGTCCCTCCTGTAATGCATCAATTAAGTCTGTGGATACTGATTTGATATGCAGCAGTGCACGTTCGATGATTTCTTTTACCGGCAGTGAGCCGTCGCTTTCTACAACAAAGATTAATCTGGTAGAATCTGCATCAATCTTGATTGCGGACTCGTCTCCGATTTCGCTGTCCATACATGCAGTCTCACAGAGACGGCACATCGAACAGTCCTTTTCTTTGCTCTCACCGTTTACAACACGGATGGAAACTTTGCCGTCGGCAATTTCCAGAACATCGCGTGGACACTCGGAAACGCATTTTCCGCAGCCGTCGCATTTCTCGGAAATAGTAATAACCGGGAATTCTTTGTAGCCGCATGCGAGAGTTGGTTCCCACTTTGCGTGTTCTTTACCGTAGTTGACTTCAGCAGTTGCTTCCAGAACAACCTTCTGTCCTTCCCAAAGCTTGATGATTGGGATATTATCAAGGACTGGAACGGTCTTTGGATCCATAGAGATGAGATCTCCGGAAGTAACCATCTTCGGACCTTCAGCGCTCAGAGTGAAGGTAACTGTACATCCCGGACATCCAACGCCGCCGCAGGAGCATTCTGCTCTTGGGGCATACTGAGACAGATCGGTCTTGATTGGAATCATACCAAGTCTGTGTGCGAGAATCTCATCAAAGAGAACGCTGGTGTTGTCGTAGATGCGAATGTCTTCGATTGCGAGAGTTGGAACCTCTCCAATCATTGAGCGACGAAGGGCGTTGGCAAATGCAGGGGTCGCTCCGTGGATAGTGAAACGTGCGACAGAGTCATCGAGCCTGCTGAATACCAGATCCATTCAGACTCTCCTGCCTCTTCTTCCGCCCTTAACACGAATGGAGTCGTGCGGTACGGGAGTCACGTCTTCAATTCTTCCGATACGGATTCCTGCACGGGAAAGTGCACGGATTGCTGCCTGTGATCCTGGTCCCGGAGAGCGCTGTCTGCCGTTTCCTGGTGCGCGAACACGGATATGAAGGCCGATAATTCCTTTGTCTTTTGCTGCCTGTGCAATGTTGATTGCCATCTGCATTGCTGCGTACGGCGAGGATTCATTGCGTGCCTGCTTGACAACCATACCACCGCTGGACTTGCAGATGGTCTCTGCACCGGATAAGTCGGTGACAGTGATGATAGTGTTGTTGAACGAGGCGAAGATGTGGGCAATGCCCCATTTTTCAGCTGCTTCTGCCATGGTTATGCCCTCTGGTTCATGATACGCTGGCGCTCACCGTTTGCTTCATCAACAAACGAGGAGGTTGCGTAGTATGCGATGTTTGCTTCTTCGGAAACAGTGACCATGTAGCTTGGGACACTGACACGCTTTCCATCGATTGCGATGTGACCGTGAGTGATAAGCTGACGTGCCTGTTTCATGCTGCGTGCAAGACCCTTGCGGTAAACGACGGTCTGAAGGCGGCGCTCTAAGATGTCCTCAACCTTTAAACTGAGAATGTCATCCATTCCAGCGGTTGCACCGACGATGCCGTAGCGCTGAAGGGTGCCGAGAAGCTCGGCGCGGCGTGCGACAGTCTTCGGGGTTTCACCCATAGAGGAAGTCATTGCGAGAACTTCACGTGCTCCTCCACGGTGCTTTCTTAAAACTTCAGTTGCTCTCCAGATTTCGCGTTTGTTACGAAGTCCATAGTTGATTGCAAGGACGCGCTCAGTCTCGATACGTGCTTTTTCAAAGCGGCGTTTTGGAGATGAGTACTGTTTAGTGTTCTTTCCTGGGTATCCCATTTTTACTCACCTTAATTACTTCTTTCTCTTGGAAACGCCGACGATCTTACCGAATCTGCCGGTAGATTTAGTGCACTGTCCACGGACTTTTAAGCCGTTCTCATGACGAACACCACGGTAGCACCGCATTTTCTTCATGAGGTTGATGTCATCTTCCTTTGCAAGTGCAAGGTCGCTGCCATAGAGGTGTTTCTTTTCACCAGTGTACACATCTACGGGGCGGTTGACCATCCATTTTGGTACAGTTGCGGCATATGCAAGAACCTGCTCTTCGAGTGCTGCGACCTGCTCATCTTCTAAGAGACCTGCGATTGCATGGGTGTCAACGCCTGCACGGCGGGAGATGATAAGTGCTGCGTGAAGACCGATTCCCTTAATACTGGTCAGCGCAAGATGAACAGGCTGGGTACCGTCCAGATCAGTGTTAATGATCCGCACAAAATATTTTAATTCTGACTCTTCAACCATTGTTTTACCTCTCTGTTGTGAGAGTGGGACGTCTTATTTCATACGTTCCTGAAGTTACACATTAATCCGTTCAAAACGAATGCAGTGCCGGGGTGTGGTTATGCGTGAAAATAAGCGCAGACGGAGGGATTTGAACCCCCGAGTCCCAGAGGGACACAGGGTTAGCAACCCTGCGCCATACCAGGCTTGGCTACATCTGCTACAGATAATTCCGCATCATAACTCTTCTTTCGAAGAGGTGACACTCGCAGTATCTTTCGAGTACTGCTCCACTAAATTGAGTGCTCTAGTATATTGTGTCTCAGACATAATAATACTTTGGGCAGTTTACCCCATGACAAAGAGAATCACGCATGGTGGAAAACCCGTAATAAATATAGGTTCGTAGCAGCAAATAATACTACACAATGAAGCTGAAGATTATTGAGCTTGAAAAGGAAAAAATACAGCTCGTCCTTGAAGGTGAAGGACACACCTTCGTAAACGCACTTGTCGAAGAGCTTCTCTTAGACGAGGAAGTGGATGTAGCAAAATACGTTATCGAGTTCCAGTTCTCCGACCCGGAGATGCTTGTTACCATGAAGCAGGGTGCAAAGAAGGATGCAGCAACCGCAATCCTTGAAGCAGCAAAGCGCATCAACGCACGCTGCGACGACCTGCTGTCCTGCCTGAAGAACTAATCCGCATAAGCGGACACAATATTTCTTTTTTCAAAAAAAAGTTAGAGTGGAATCAATCTGATTCCGGCAGGTCTGTGAACAATACCTGTAAATTCGCGGGCTGCAATGTACTTGATGCCTTTCTTGTATGCAGTATCAACAAACTTCTGACCAACAGCGGAGTCAACAATAATTCCTGCGGCATCATCATCAAGCCTTGGAAGAATATCTTCGAGCCCCTTTATAGTATAGTCTCCAAGAATCACTGCATCAGAGTTCAGAACCCGTGCGCGGCCCGTCCCTTTCATGTACTCGGCATGCCCCTCGACTGAAGAAATCGGCTCTTTTGGCTCAGGCTTTTCCTCAACTGCTTCAGGGATAACAGGCTCTGACTGAGCAGCAGGCTCAGCCTCATCTTCCGGCGCTGTAATTTCAAACACCAAATCAGAAAGAGGCTCATTCTTTGCAACCTGTGCGCGGACAACATCTGCCGGGACTTTATTTCGAAGAGACTTGATAATCTCCTTTCTCGTCATATCCTCAACACTTCTTCCGCGCGGAGAGAAGGCAACAAAGTCAACGTCTGCAACCTGCAGAAGCTCTTTTAAGATTAAATCCCCTCCGCGGTCACCGTCAACGAACACAGTTGTATTCTTCTTACGTGAAAGTTCTGCAACAATCTCCGGAACTTTAGTACCCTCGACAGCAACAGTATTCTTAATACCGCAGTGGAGAAGATTCAAAACATCAGCCCTTCCCTCAAGAATAATAATTGCATCAGACTCAAGAACTGTCGGTCCTGCCGGAAGACGCTCATCTCCTATTGCTGTAATCTTAACAATCCGGCTTGCCTCACGGACTTCTGCTAAGATTTCATTCGTTGAAAGACCAACCTCATCAAAGGACTCCATCAAAAGCTACTTTGCACGGTCGACAATCTTTCGGCGCTTAATTGCCCGAAGGTCCTCGATACCCTCAACACTGATGCGGGAAACACAAGGACCTATTCTCTCAATAGTCTCAAGAGCCGCAGCCAGAATCGCTGTTTCAGCACGGTCAAGGGATGAAGCGATATACAAATCGCCCGCGGTCTTTCCGTGTTTGGAAGTAAGCGTTACATCAATTCTTCCAACTCTTCCGCTTCGCTGAAGATCACGCAAATCCATGTCTTCGCCCAATAGACCTTCGGTCTGACCGAAGATTGCACCGACTACGTCGGTTTTCTCAACCACCCCCTCTGCCTCGATGTTGATGTGAATAAGATACTTGGTAGTGTCAGATAAGTACATGTAATAAGTCTCCTATGGAATTGGTGAATGAATAATGAATCCATAGACAAGGTAATGTTAGTTCTAATGGTACATTAGGGTTCTTTAAATGACAGGGAAAACAGATGAGCAGAATTAACGTCTGCCCTTTCCGGAGTACACTTTCTTGATTGTATCTCCAGCTGTTCGAAGGCGACCGCTCTCGATTAAACTCTCAACAGTGTTTGTCACAACAGACCTCTGATAATATTTCGCAACACCGTAACTCTTGTGCCTTCTAAGACCGAAAGTCTTTGTCTTTAAGCGGTCAAGACCGATTAAGAAAGAAACAAACTCAGGAACAGTAAGCATCCCTTCAAGCTCTCCAACCGCGAAAACAATCTCCTCTTCCATCTCCTTTGGCAGAAGCTCTGCGGCTTTTGCGGGCGCAGATTTTCTCGAAGCGCGCTTCTTTGCCGCACAGTTATCACAGTTTCCGCAGTTGTCCATCTCCTGATCGAAGTATTTGAGGAGAAGTTTTCTCCTGCACTCCTTAGTCTCGCAGTAGAAATAGAGCTGATAAAGCCTCTCGCGAACCGCAGGCATCTTCGCCTCATCAGTCTCCTTTTCCATTAGGCGAAGCATCTTTGCGCGATCGCCTGCCGAGTAGAACAAAAGACAGTCAGAAGGAAGGCCGTCACGTCCCGCGCGTCCTGTCTCCTGATAGTATGACTCCAAATCCTTTGGCATGTGCGCATGGATAACATAACGCACATCAGGTTTGTCAATCCCCATACCGAAGGCTATAGTTGCACAGACCACAGAGATGGTGTTTGACTGAAACATCTCCTGCACGCGGGCGCGGTCACGCGTCGACATTCCTGCATGATAGGGAGATGCCATAATGTGTGACTTCATCAGATATGCCGCCATCTCTTCTGTATCAGCCCGCGAGAAGCAGTAGATGATTCCGGAAACATTTCTGTGAGCCATAACATAGCTCGCAATTTTTTTCATGCGGACTTCGCGGTGAGGCTCTTTATAAACCGCGTATCTCAGGTTCGGGCGGTCAAAGTTTCCGATAAAAATGTCCGGGCTTTGCAGGCGCAGTTCGTTTATGATGTCATCCCGAACTCTTCTGGTTGCAGTCGCCGTAAATGCCGCAAAAGGAACTCCGGGGAAAAATGCCCGAAGCCCCTTAATCCTCCGGTACTCAGGTCTGAACTGATGACCCCACATAGAAATACAGTGTGCCTCATCTACTGCGAAAAGCGAAACATTGCATTTCTGAAGCATATCAACAAAGTCCGCCTGCACTGCACGCTCTGGAGACACATAGAGAATACGGATTTTTCCGGCAATCGCCGCCGCCTCAATAGACCGCTGTCTATCGTAAGTCAGCGAAGAGTTAAGCATCGCAACATTAACTCCCTGAGACAAAAGCGCATCCACCTGGTCCTTCATCAGTGCGATAAGCGGAGAGATGACAACAGTCATCCCGGAAAGCATCAAAGCCGGAAGCTGATAGCAAAGCGATTTGCCGCCTCCGGTAGCCATCACTGCCAAAACATCATGCCCGGAGACAATCGACTGAATGATTGCCTCCTGATTCGGGCGAAATGCCTGGAGATGGAAGAATCTCTCTAAAGTATCCTGTATTTCGTGATGCTTTTTCATCAAACCCCGGGGATATATGAGGATGATTCTTTGTAATACGGGATATAAACAATTTCCGCAGAGGTCACATCAAAGTTGTAACGAAGAACCTGAAGGATTCCAGGCTTCATGGTCTCGTATCTGAGATACAGGAACTCTGAAAGTTCTGTTCCTGTCTTCCTGTTGATTAAGACAGGCATCATGCCTTCGATGTCATCAGCCGCCACGAGTTCAGGATTTCTGATAGTCAAATCAATCTCCCAGGGCTCTGATAAGTATCTCGGGATGTCTCCTGCACAAATATAGTAACTGCGTTTTCCTTCAATCGACGGAAGGCCTGTTTCAGAATCACCCTCTGTTAAGTAATCCGAGATTGAAATCTCAGCCTCAAACTTCCAGAACGGAATGTATTCCGGCTTTTTGTCCCCCATCGCCGCAACAGACAGAAGGTCGGGCTTTGCAGTCATGTAGTTGATTACCTCAACCTCATCTGCTGTAACATCTAAGAGTTTACTGCAGACCGCACAGTGCGTTACAACCTCACCCCAGGGCTGTTCAACCTTTGCCCCGCACTCAGGACATGCTAAGATACTGTTCTCGCGGGTTAAGATTTCATAGTCTGTAAGCTCCTTTGGAACACGAAGCGAAGGCCGCAGACGGTCGATGTTTTTCATCGTACCAGACGCCTCAAATGTTTTTCCTGCACGGAATGCAGGATACGCAACCATACAAAGCGCAACGCCCATCAGAAGCATAATCAGCTGAATTAGTTCTGATATTGCAAAAGACCCGGAGTGCAGAATCATTCCAAGGGCAGTTCCAATCATAAGACCCCCTGCCGCAAATGAGAGAATCATAAAGCGTGTCCTGGCCGTCAGATTTGCTGGAGCTGTGCCCCCTAAAATCTCTCCTTTGACTCCGTCCACGATTACTGTAAAATGTCCGCCTTCATAGGTGTAGTGCGCAATCCAGACCGGAGCATACACTAGTTCGAAAACCTTCGGGATGAGGAAGGTCTTGTCGAGCGTGACGTTTTCGATGCGCTTTACCATCTTCTGCCGAATCATCTCGTGAACAGCTTCGCGCCCTCTGGTGCTTGCATCAACCGCAGAACCACCGGCATCCATCGCCGCAACTGTTCCTGGAACATATGGCACTTCCCCTCCCGGTTCGAGCCAGAGCTCATGGATTCCATACTTTCCGGTATCGCATGCACACTCAGTCCAGACAAACTCCTCGTCAACCAGCTCCTCGAAGACGTTTCGAAGTACATTGCCTGTTGATTCATGATACTCGGAGTATCCGCATCCTACAGCTTTTCCCTGAGCAATGAATCGCCAGAATGGAAGATAGAGCAGGTAGTTTTCTGTGATGTGGGCTTTCTTTGCTAAATCAGGTGACTTGACCCCTTTGGTGAACCACTTCTGAATATTTTTGTCTGCAACCCCTTTTGTAATCAGGGCAGGATACATGCTCTCGACAATCCTGTCTTCCACTGAGCGTTCAAGAACCATTTCTGCCCTCCTTCTTCTCGCTTATGAGGGAGAACATCCTGCTCTGGTAAACAATGAAGATAACAACAGCCGCATCTAAGATGAAGAGTGCCGGATGCAGCAGGATTCCATGGATTTCCGGGTAATAGTATGAGGCATTTATCGATATTGGAAGGGTGGTGAGGTTCTCCGGGATATCTTCTGTCAGAGATTTTGTGCGGTTCATTTTCTGTAAATCCGTCATGAGCGTTCCGCATGCAGGACGGTACGATGTCTTTATTTTAGAGCCGTCTTCGCGTATAAATTCCCAGAACGGATAGTAGACCATAACCGCTTTTCCAATTCTGTATGACTGTTTCTTTGGAGGCAGGTTATTTGACTCAATCCACTCACGGGCAAGCTCTTTTGCCCGTTCTTCGTCTATTTGCGGCAGGACTGCGGCCTGAATATTCGGTTTTTCCGCGGGTTTTGGAGGAGTGTCGGCCATAATTATTCTATAGTTTATCTCGAGATTTAAAAGATGTTACCTTTGAGGGAGTTTTGCCTGGAATGATAAACGAAGAACAGGCTGTATAGAAAGTTACAGAAAAGAAAAATTGAGGGGTATTTAGAAGCCGAGCTTTGCTGCAAGCTCTTCTAATGGGATTCCGTGAACCATTGCTGCTTCGCGGATGGTCTCGTTGTTTGCGATTGCGCATCCAAGGCATCCCATGCCGAAGCTCTGGAGGACTGCTGCGCTTTCCGGCTTCTCGCGGAGAAGGTCGGCGATAGTTGAATCTAAAGTAAGTGCCATACCTATAATTTTGGATTAACAAGTACTATAAGGTTTTTCATATGATACTTTGGGTGTGTTTTGGGTGTTTGGGTGTTGGTTTAGGAGTTCCCGCCTGCCCGCCTGCTTATCGCGGCGGGCTTTTCGGCGGGCAATCAGATTTTTTGTGATGATTCTTTTTTAAGATAGATAAAACGGTTGATGCTCTTTTAGTGGTGTTTCCGTCGGGCTACGAAAATACGAGCCGCTCCTTCGCCTTCGACCTCTCGAAGCTAACGCACGTCTAATCGCCGTGCTATCGGCTTAGTCGCTACGCTCCCCGCAAGACACTTCATGTCTTGCTCAATGGCTTGAGTCTTGACCTTCGGTCAATCCTCTCGCCCCTCGCCCTGATTGCCTGCGGGAACTCATAGAAAGAAAAACAGAAACAAAGAAAATAAAATACAAAAATAAACACAGAACAGTTTTCAAAAGAAAAGGAGATGAACCGGCTTTCATGAACAGGTTACCAGTCTGTTCAGCCAGTCATACCACTTTTCGACTTAACAGGAAATAATTAGTCTTCTGAGATTATAGTCATTTGCCTGCTTATCGCGGCAGGTACGCAAAATACAGCCAAAAAAATCATGGAGAGAATACTCTCCATTGTAGGCTTCTAACATGCCCGAAGTTCAGAAGCATCCCCTCCTTCATCCCCGTAGATTTCATATAGCTCACAAGCTGTCTCTCATGCATCGGATTCAGTGAAGAGACAGCCTTTAACTCTAAAAGAATACAGTCATTCACAACCATATCAGCATAGAAACACTTCTTCATCACCTTTCCCTTATAGATTACAGGAATACGAACCTGACGCTTCACAGAAAAACCTGCATTCAGTAATTCATCCTCCAAACATTCCTCATACACAGATTCCAAGTAGCC
>JAFOFB010000014.1 GCA_017387505.1 Methanocorpusculum sp. | reverse complement strand
GCAATGGAACAGCAGTCCATCTCGATTGCAAAAGCCGGAATCAACGCAACTCTTAGAACGCGTTGTTCCCTACTTGGAGCGGCAAACCCGAAGCTTGGAAGATTTGACGAGTACTCAAACATCTCCGAGCAGATTAATATGCCGCCGTCACTTCTCTCCCGTTTCGACTTAATCTTCATCTTAAAAGATGAGCCAAACGAGACCCGCGATTTAAACATCGCAAACCATATCTTAAAATCCCACTCGGCGGGAGAAAAGATTATGCGGCACCAGAAGTACCCGATTCCGGGAGCGGATGAAGAGTACTTCAAACAGGAACTTGCCCCGGTTACAGCAGAAATCGATGCTGTAATGCTTCGAAAGTATCTCGCATACGCAAAACGTAACTGCTTCCCGCTTTTAACGCCCGAAGCAAAGGATGCACTTGTCGAGTACTACAAGAAACTGAGAAGCGTTGCATACGACAATCAGGACAAACCAGTTCCTGTTACCGCACGTCAGTTAGAAGCACTCGTCAGACTTGCCGAAGCAAGCGCACGTGTTCGTCTCGCTGACACAATCGAGATGGATGATGCAACACGCGTCATCAAAATCGTTGATACATGTCTTAGACAGGTAGCATACGATCCAAAGACCGGAAATCTTGATATCGACAAGATTGCATCAGGCACTACAAAAGCAGGCAGAACCCTTCGCCGTGACTTAAAAGACACAATTAAAGAGTGTATGGACGGAGGAGCCGCAAAGATTGATGCGGTTTATGCAAAGATGGTCTCGATGAACTACTCGAAAGAGGAAGTCGAGAAGATGATTGAAACAATGAGGCGTAATGGAGAACTCTTAACGCCGAAGAATGACACAGTAAAATTAATTTGAGGTAAAAATTATGGCAACCGACAGAGAGAACGCAGTATTTGAAGCAGCAATTAAACTTGGAGCACTCTATCACCAGTTCGTTGGTACTCCAATCTCCAGAGCAACCGCAGACAAAGTAGAGGCAGCTATTGAGAGCGCTGTCTCCCTTCAGCCTTATGTAACAAGCATCAAGGTAACCCTCGACCGTTCCTTAATGAATGAGAATCCATTCGGATACTCTGAACTGACCGGAGCAATGTACGATGCAGTAATCGAAACCAGGTTCGGTGACGCAACCTGCAAAGCATCCTTAAAGTTCGAGAACGGATACCCGATGATGAAAATTATCGAGTAACTATGACCTTCCACCCGACAAACAACCCGCTGTTCTGGCAGCAGACAGCAGATACCTGTCTTGAGCAGGGCAGATTTGAAAAAGCGGCAGAAGCATACCTGCGTCTTGCAGAACTCACCCCAAACGATGCGGATGCATGGAAGGGAAGAGGAAAAGCTCTTCTCTCCCTTGAGAGAAACGCAGATGCCGCCGGATGTTTCGAGCGTGCTCTCCTTCTCGCTGAAGACGATGAGGAGACATTAACCCTTCTTGCAGAAGCCTTAGACAAAATCGGAGACCTCGAAAAGAAGACTGCATGCTACATCCGTCTTGCCGAACTCGAGGAAAAACGGGAATAGAATTTATAAACTTGGAAAGCATAAATAAATATAGGTAAAGGTTTATGCCTTTTCCAAAATCCCCAATTACAATTCTTTGGCAAAAGCTAACCTCCGCGATTCGTTCGGAGACGGCAGGAAGTAAGCACGTGGCTTCCCCTCCGAACGAAAAAAGCCAAAATTTCTGATACGTTTTTCCTCAAACTATTTTCCTTAACAAAGCACATATACTGTTATGATAATCCACCCGATTGATTTCCGCTACGGAACGCCAGAGATGAAGAAGGTGTGGAGCGAGGAAAACCGTTTCTCATGCATTGTAAAAGCAGAGACAGCGCTCGCCTACTCCCTTGGAGTATGCGGTATCATCAGTAAAGCGGATGCGGATGAAATAATCGGGAAGGCAGGATTTGCATCACACAAAAGGGCCAGGGAAATCGAGGAGGAAAACAGCCACGAGGTTATGGCTATCATTCAGGCAATCTCTGAAGCCTGTGGAGATGTCGGGCGTTTTGTTCACTTCGGAGCAACCTCAAACGATATTTTAGATACAGCCTTAGGACTCCAGATAAAAGAGGCTCTTGATATCTTAGATGAAAAATTAAGACACCTGCTGTCTGTTCTTTTGAAGCGCGCAGAGGAGACAAAGCATCTTGTCTGCATTGGAAGAACACACGGTCAGCATGCTCTTCCGATGACATACGGACTTCGCTTTGCTGTCTGGGCAGCAGAGACTGCACGTCATTTAGAGAGGTTAGATGAGCTTCGTCCAAGAGTTTGTGTTGGAAAACTTACCGGAGCTGTCGGGACTATGGCTTCTCTTGGAAAGGATGGAATCCGTGTACAGGATGAGATGATGAAGTACTTAAATCTCGAAGCAGTCGATGTATCAACACAGGTTGTGTCCAGAGACAGATACGCAGAGTATATCTTTTTCCTTGCAAACTGTGTAACAACTCTTGAAAAAATTGCGGTCGAGATTCGCTCTCTTCAAAGAACGGAGATTGGGGAAGTTGCAGAGCCGTTTGGAAAAAATCAGGTGGGTTCGTCAGCCATGCCTCACAAGCGAAATCCGATTAAGTGTGAGCAGGTGTGCGGTCTTGCAAGAATTGTTCGCGGCATGGTTGAGCCGGCTCTTTTGAATAACACGCTTTGGGATGAACGTGATTTAACAAACTCGGCAACTGAGAGGATTACCTTCCCTGAGGCATCAGTCTTAACAGACCACTGTCTGAAGATTATGGCAAATGTTATCGGGAATCTGACGATTAATGAGGAGGCTGTGTCATACAATCTGCATTATCTGCAGGGTGTAAACCTCGCTGAATCTCTGATGACTGAGGCGGCAAAACGCGGAATGGCAAGACAGACTGCTCATGAGATAATAAGAAAAGCAAGCCTTTTGGCATTGGATGAGAAACGGCCTCTCTCTGAAGTTCTGGAAGGTTCTGAGATTATGTCTCTGTTCGAAAAAGAGGAGGTATTAGAGTATCTTAATGCAGATGCATATGTCGGACTTGCAGTAGAACAGGTTGAAAGTTTAGTCTCTAAACTTTCAGTGCATCTGCACTCTGCTGTCTAAGAGAACTTCCTGCGGCTGGTGTTTGAGGCTCACAGCAGCACAGGCACCTATAACTCCGCGGCCTCCAAAAATCTGAACTCCGCAGGCTTTCGCCTTCTCTTTTACATAATCAAGAGATACACGTCCCCGCCTGATTTCGGCTGCTAAGGCCTCCATCTCTTTTGGAACAAAGATTCCGCGAAGAATGGCAACTCCCCATTCTTCAGATACGCTTTCATCTTCAACAAAACGGCATACCTTGGCGAGCAGATTCGGGAAGGCCTCAGGAGTTGCTGCAACCTCTAAGAAACTGCAGGAGTTGCCGGCTGTCATCTCCTCGATATCCTGTGAAAGAGATGCCACCTGGTGGCGGATTGGAATCACATCGCCTGATTCAGTCAGGTACTTCATCAAGGCGTGAGTTAAAGCAAATGTAGCTCCTCCGCATCCTTTTCTGTCAGTATCATCCACTCCTATAGTTACAGGAACGAGAGCTTTTGTTCGAACTTTTCCAGTGACCACTCCGTCTTTGACGGATACGGAAACGCCTGATACTCCTTTTGCCATACCCATCATTGAGGACAGAGAGTATGCAGGACCGCCCCTTACTGACTGGATAGTCTGTACAACCTCGTCTCCTTCGAGTTCTACGGAGAGAAGACCTACTGCTGCTTTATCTAAATTAATTGGAGATGAAGAGGAAAGGCTTGCTCTTTCCTGAAACATCATTCCGTCTCTTGATACCTCGACAGCAGCTCCTCCAGCATTTCTGTGATGGAACTCACAAAATCCTGCACATCCGCTTGAAAGACATTCGTGGAAAATCTCTACATCGTCTCCGTCAACGGTCGTGAAAATTCTGCGGCAGGTACTCTTCGGCATCGCACTTCGGGATGCGTAGCGTGCAGGGCTTCTTCCTCTCTTTTCCTCTTTTACAAAGATACAGCCCTCAAGGATTAAGCGGTTTACCCAGTCCTGGGCTGTTGAACGCGGAACATCTGTTTCTTCTGCGATGTCTGCTGTTGTAAAATATCCGGACTCAAACGTCTTTTGACGCATCGCCTGAATAAAAAGAGTACGGCGGTGAAGAACACCGCTTCGTTTTTCCTTAGAAACCATATTTGTCGTAGATGTACAGTAAATCCGAGAGAATTGCAGATGCTGTTTCAACAGAACCAGCTCCGCATCCGATGAAGGTGACGTCTCCTGCATATTCTGTTTCGACAGTTACTGCGTTTAATGTCTCGGAAAGAACTAACGGGTCGTCTTCGGAGAGAAGACGCGGAGAGACTTCCAGGTCCTTCTTGTCCGGGTAGAGTGATGCAATTAATCTGATGGTCTGTCCGGTTGAGTGAGCCATCTTGATTGCTTCAGGAGTTAAGCGGTCAATTCCTGTACGCTGAACATCCTTTAAGGTGACGTTCATTCCAAGAACGGTGTTTGCGAGAATGACGAGTTTGATTGCTGCGTCAGTTCCGTTTACATCATAGGTCGGATCTGCTTCTGCATATCCTAAGTCGCGGGCTTCAGCTAATGCCTGGGTGTAGGTTAATCCCTCCTCTTCCATTCTGGATAAGATGTAGTTACAGGTTCCGTTTAAGACACCGAAGAGTGCTTTTACTTTGTTTCCTGCAAGACCGTTTCTGATTCCGTTGATGATTGGAACTGCTCCTGCAACGGTTCCTTCGAAGCGGAGAGCAACTTCGTTTTCTTCGGCTAAGGATTCAAGCTCGCGGTAGTATAAGGAGATTGGTCCTTTGTTGGAGGTAACCACATGCTTTCCGCGGGATAATGCGATTTTGATTGTGGAAAGTGCCGGTTCTCCGGTTTCAGCGTTGGTCGGGGTTACTTCGACTAAGACATCGTAATCAACTTCGGCTGAGATTCTAAATGCAGTCCAGTCCGGAGTTCCGATACGTCCTGTGTCTTTTTTGGCCTGAAGCAGGCGTTCAATGTCTAAGCCTTCCTGGTTTACAGTTCCGCTCTTTGAGTCGGCGGCGGCTACGATTTTGAAGCGTGAGTCATTTTTGAGAACGTGGGCAACTCCGCGTCCGACAGAACCCATTCCGATTAATGCTACTTTCATTATAAG
Source organism: Methanocorpusculum sp. (assembly GCA_017387505.1). Taxonomy (GTDB): domain Archaea; phylum Halobacteriota; class Methanomicrobia; order Methanomicrobiales; family Methanocorpusculaceae; genus Methanocorpusculum. The sequence continues at coordinate 14,835 of JAFOFB010000014.1, read as the reverse complement.
CGTCCTCCAAGTTCATCGACAATCATAAGCTGTTTTTCTGCGGCGATTGCTTCGAGCTGTTCGATTGCGTTGTCCATTTCTGCTTCGGTAACTGCTTTGATGGTGAGCTTTGCAGTTGACGGCTCGTCCATGTTCGGCATAATCATGTGAAGTTCAGTGACTTCGGTGATGTCTTTTTTGTCGATTCTGTTGATGGTGTCGGTTAAGTCGGTGTGTAATATATGTCCTATTAAGATGAAGGTCTTGGTACACATCAGGCGTTCGATTCCGACACGGGAAATCATGATTCCGTTTGCGCGAAGTGCGTCTAAGAGTTTTGGAAGGATGGATTCGTTGTGGGAAATTACGATATCTACAATTAAGTCTGATCCCGGGTCTTCTTCGTCTCTCTGGTGAGAGATGGTGATGATATTGGCGCCGCTTTCAGAGATTGGTTTAATTGCTGCTAAAAGTTCTCCCGGTTTATCTTTGAGCTGGAGTTTTAAGGTAGTTCTGATATATTTCTGCACGGTCTTTGCTCGCGACATGTATGGGTTATTATTTGGCGGTGAAAGTATAACTAACCTTTTGAGATGATACTACCACCTACATTTATCAAATGAGAAGGCGAATAGTTATAGTATGATTCTGGTAGATTGGGAAATTGCTGACCACATCAAACGCGGCTTTATCAAAATTGATCCGTATGACCCGGCACTTGTTCAGCCGAATTCACTTGATATCAGTCTTGGTAATCATTTTGTCTGGTATGAACCGTGCGATGATGTTATCGATCCGTTCAACCGCGAGACTTTACATACCCACGTTCAGGAGAGAAAGAGTGCATACTTTGATATTATGCCGGGACAGTTTGTCTTAGCCGAGACTCTTGAGTGTGTGACTCTTCCGGATAATATTGTGTCTTCTATTGAGGGAAAGAGCAGTGTTGCACGTCTTGGTATCGAGCTTCACCAGACCGGGGGCTGGATTGATGCAGGTTTCTCAGGCACTATCACTCTTGAGATGTGTAATGCAAACTGCAGACCGGTTAGAGTTTATGCAGGTATGCCGATTGGTCAGCTTGTGTTCTACGTTACAAAGCGCTGTGAGTGTCCGTACGACAAGAAGCCGGATGCAAAGTATCAGAACCAGAAGGACGCAACTATTTCCCGCTACGATAAAAACACTCTGAAAAACGTTGAGTAATTCCAAAGAATTACTACCGGATACTTTTTTTATAGTTAGAGTTCCCGCCGGAGCGGCTGCTAATCGCGCCGCTCTATTCCGGCGGGCAATCAGGGAGGGAGTTTGGAAGATTCCGGCTTTTGTAGTTTATTTGGTTGATGCTCTTTTAGTGGTGTTTCCGTCGGGCTAAAAACATTCGACTGCTCCTTTGTCCTCGGTGTTCATCGGCTAATCGCCTCTTCACACCTGCGGACTTCGACGCACTCGCCTGTTTTCGCAAGTCTCTTCGAGCCTTGCTCATGGCTTAGTCGCTTCGCTCCCTCGCCTTTCCCACGCCCTCCTTAATATACAAAAAGTAGGCGGGGCACAGGCGTTTCCCCTGCTCGCGAATAACTCAGCCGGTCTGTTCGCGGCTTATCAGCCGCTCTCATCCCGTCAGAGATATTGGCTCGCAGCTTACACGCAGCCTTTGTAAGCCCGCCGGTTGTTCGGTTCGCTTCGGCTTTACTGATTGCCCGCCGCGAAAAGCCGCCGCGGTTAGCGAGCGGCAGCGGCGGGCTCTTCTACACAAAAAAACTCACGGAACGTGCCGGAGTTTTGAAAGCTTCAGATTCTTAATCCCCTTCGGACATGTCTCAGAGTAAGAACCAAGAACCTCCAAGACCACATACTTTTCCCCTTCAACAACACCGTCCGGATGACAGAAAGCATAACCCTTGCAGAACTTCTCATCACAGACCGGCTGATACACAATCCGCGTTCTGCGGGTTGCTTGACTGGTTGGAATAACAACAGTAATCTCAGCATCGGACACTTCAACAGCTTCCGCTCCGCCATCGTGAAGCGGACAGTCGTGGTGAGTCTTTCTTGTTGAGACAACTTTGTACCGTCTGCCTGCTCTAAGCTTCGTGTTGTGACAGACACGCGAAACCTTGCATCCTTCACATGCAGAGTCAGGCCCTGCATACACAAACTCCGCCCCCTCTTTTGCGAGAACCGAGCCTACGATTGTGATAATTCGTTCTTCCTCCATTTATTCCTCCTCATACAGTGCCTGTACTGCTTCGCGTGCCTCATCTTCTGTTAAGTTATCGAGAATCGTACGTCTTTCAGGACGAATCTCTTTTGCTCGAACAAGCGCCTCAACAACCTCTTCATCAGACAAACCAAGCTCAGCAGGGTTTGTCGGAGCACCAATCATCCGAAGCGAATCGCGGATGCGCATCCAGTCTCCTCCGTGTAAGTACATCGAAAGAATTGTACCAAGACCGCATGCTTCTCCATGGAGAACCTTGCCTGGAGCAATCTTCTCAAGCATGTGGGCAAACTTGTGTTCGCCGCCGGAAGCAGGCCTTGAACTTCCGGCAATACTCATAGCCACACCGGATGCAAATAGTGCCTTCATCACAATCCATGCTGCACGCTCATCATACTCCTTGATGAGATGTGCATTTTCGACCATAAGCTCTGCCGCAATCATCGAAAGAACCGTTGCGTACTCGCTTCCTCTCTCTCCCGTCTCGCGAATTGACCTGTCCCAGTCAAGAATTGCCGTATAGTTTGCGATAGTATCCGCATAACCTGCAGCCGTTAAACGATGCGGGGCTGATGCCAGAAGCTCGGTGTCTGCAACGATTGCAAGAGGTGGATGTGCTGCCACACTCACACTCCCATCATCAGTATGAATCGATGCGCGAGACGAAGCAATTCCATCGTGAGATGCCGCTGTTGGAACACTGATGAACTGGATATCAATATTGTACGAAACAATTTTTGCAATATCTATAACTCTTCCACCGCCAACAGCAATCAGCAGAACCACTCCGTTTTCCTGCGAATAGTTAGCAACCCTTGTAACCTCCTCGTATGTAATCTCGCCTACAATTAACGAACAGACCTCAAAACCAGCGTCTTTTAAAAGTCCGACAACACGCTGCCCGACACTATTCATAGTATTCTTTCCAGACAGCACAAGAAGCGGACCTTTCATCCCAAGGTCAGACACAACGAGCGGAAGCTGCTTTAACGCATCATGTCCTGCGATGACATCGCGCGGCAGCTGAATCCAGCGCGATTTGTCAAAGGTTTTATCCTTTAATATCCTATTATCATTTATACTCATAGAAGGTCCTGATATGTTTGAGGAAATATACTCCTGGATTGTAAGTCTGGAAGCTTCTAACTATACAGTAGTTCAGACTATCTTATATGCTTTATTAGTGCTCCTCGGTTTGTATTTACTTTACCGATGGATTCGCAAGGTCAATATCGAAATCTCAACCCCGCTGATGCTTTCATCACTAACGTATGTTCTCTTCGGCGGACTGCTTCGTGTGGTAGAAGACACTGGAACTATTCCTGATCCATGGTGGATTTTATTCATCACACCGCAGGTATATGTTCTAACCCTCGTCTTTGGAATGATTGCGCTGTTCATCTCCTATCTTCTCCAGAAAAAGAAGGTTGTTATCTCATACATTCCGGTCTTTGCAGGAATTGGAACCGCGGCATCGGTTTTGGCCTTCGCATACCTTACATGGTTTGGAATCACAAATGCTGGCGCAACATTTGACTTCATGATCATTCTGATTGTTGTGGGAATTGCGGCAGCAGCAACTGCCGCTCTCTGGGCAGTTCTTAGATATCTCTGCCGCTGGAATTATGTGTCCCATCCGATGTATCTGGCTTTAATCGGAAGCCACTTCCTCGACTCTTCAGCAACAGGATATGCACTCGACCTTCACCCGATTCACTACATCGAACAGCACGTTGCAGGAAACGGAATTATTGAACTCACAGGTACTGCATACAGCATGTTCCTTCTAAAACTCGTGGTTCTTGTGCCTTCAATCTGGGTTCTTGAAAAGTTCAGAAAAGAAGAAGGTATGGAAGCTCTCTGGTATCTGATTATCTTCGCAATGATTGTCGTAGGACTTGGACCTGGTATCCGCGATTTACTGCGTATGGTTCTCTGGATTTGAGAACATCCAGCATACTTTTTTTATAATTTTTAGTAAGACAGAATCACACTAAGTCAATAGCCCTATAATCTTTTAACGCATACCATATCCTCATGTCTATATCATTTACCAAGCTTCACGGAAACGGAAATGATTTCGCGTTAATTGATGAGATGGCAGGAGTTGTCATCCCGGATGATATGAAGGCAGGATTTGCCGTTGCATACTGTGACAGACGCTTTGGAATCGGAGCAGACGGAATTCTTTTCATCGGCCCTTCCTCTGCTGCTGATGTCAAAATGACCCTTTTCCAGCCGGACGGAAGCGAGGCTGAGATGTGCGGAAACGGTATCCGCTGTCTTGCAAAATATGCCGCAGATAAAAAATACGCAAAGACAAAGGCATTCAAGATTGAAACTCTCGCAGGTGTTCTTCCGGTCAGAGGAGGATATGACAATGACGGTGATTTCATGGCCACAATCAACATGGGATCTCCAATCTTCGAAGATTCTATCGAGATTGACGGAATGACCGTGTACTCTGTAAACACCGGAGTTCCGCACGCTGTTGTCTTTGTTGATGATGTCGAAGCAGTAGATATCGATGCAGTAGCTCCGAAAATCAGACACCATGAGCACTACAAGAACGGAACCAACGTCAACTTTGTCCAGGTAACCGGGGAATCCGACATCACCATCAGAACCTTTGAACGCGGTGTCGAAGGCGAAACCCTCTCCTGCGGAACAGGTTCTACTGCATGTGCATTAATCGCAGAAAAGGAAGGAAAAGTGGTTGGAGAAGTTATCCACGTAACAACCGCAGGCGGACCGCTTGACATCACTGTAGCAGAACTTCCGCTCATGACAGGGCCTGCTGAGACTGTATACGAAGGAACGATTAATTTCTAATCGCCCCTCTTTTTTTATTCTCTAAGATAAGCTACCAGATCGCCTTTTTTAACAGCTCTGCCCGAGTACTCAGATAAATCTCTGCCTACAGCATCACACTTAATCATCATAAGGTATGCTACAGGCTTGTCCCACTCATACTCTGTCATACTCTCATAGTTTGCAAGACCTTTAGCGATTAGAAGAGTGGCATTAGAAACAGCAGCTTTCACATCATCTGAGAAAGCCTGCGGATGAGTTCCAAGAAGAGCACCTCCGCCACCTGTATATACAGCGTCAGCAACCTTCTCAAGACCAATCTCATATGCTTCCTTTAGAGTAACATCATTTAACATCGGACGGTCTTTTACAACCACGGTTACGTGAGACCCGGACTTTTTTAGCTCCTCGATGAAAAGCATATCAAAGATAACCTCACCGCAGTTGTCTGTGAAGAAAACAACCTTTTCTGCGAGGGGCAGGAACTTATCCGAATCATCAACAGCAAGACCTTTGGAAAACACTTCGCGGAAAAATCTGGTGAAATCCTCAGCAACGTCATGACAGGTTACTCCGTAGTCCATTGCGTTTCCAAGAACCGATGCAATCAGAGTGTCATGAAGCGTATTCAAAAGAGGCTTTACTTCATTAGAAACATCCCTGGCACGCTCATTATCGCGAACCTTAATCCCGGCATACAGGTCTTTATTGTCCACCTGAGAATAGCAGAACCGGTGAATCTCTCCGGCAGCGACAGCCTCCCCGGCATTTTCAAAAACCCCTGCATCAAAAATCTCAGCACAGCGTTCTACAATACGATCAATATTCTTCTCATCAGAAATAACTGCTGACACCTGACTTCGAACCTTGGTTAAAAGACAGTCTCTGCATTCGGGTGCTAACTTCATAACTGCTCTCCAAAAAAACGCATATATGGGACCGCCGCGATTTGAACGCGAGTCAGAAGACCCCCAGTCTCCTAGGATGCCAGGCTACCCTACGGTCCCTTGTGTTATATATGTTGAGGTCAGCAGATATTAGGTTTTTCTATCGTATACAACCCAAAATGACTTGCGTGTATAAAAGAAGATGATTAAATCTTCTTCAGGACTTTTTTTAAATTAATTAACATTCGAAGCTGTGCGGCTGACTTTTCTGATATAGAGAGCAAGACAGAAACCTGCAACCGCAAAGATACATGCTAAAAGTGCCGCGTAAGAGAATCCGGTCTCGGCAGCAGAAAGAGAGCCGATTGCATAAATCCCTGCAAAGAGAGATGAGCCAATACATCCTGCAATCTGGAATCCTGTACTCATCACAATAACTCCGTGTGGATTCATCTCATAACTTAAACGTGACAGAGCAAAACTCTGGATTGGACCAATTATAAGTGCCGAACCGCAGATTACAGGCACATAAAGAAGCGCAAACAACAGAAGTGATCCTGTGCTGATGAAAGCGGCAAGAGATGCTGTAAAGACAGCGATACATACAAATCCAAGAGGCAGAAGAATACCTGGTCCATGTTTGTCATAGATTTTTCCGGCAATTGGGGACATAACACATGACATGAGAATTGCCGGGAAGAGTGTTAATGAAGCTTCAAAAGCAGACACACCTGCTGCTGACTGAAGGTAGATTGGAAGGACAATATTCATCGCAAAAATCACAATCAGTGAAATCATGTTAATGATAACACCAACTGCAAATGGTCGAATGGACAGCGGGCGTAAATCGATTAACGGATTTTCAATTCTGTTCTGACGTCTAATGAAGAATACAAGACAGATGATTCCAATTATCGCTGTAATTACCGAGAGATAGATGTTTCCAGAAAATGCTGTAGATATTCCATACAGAACACCGATTAAGGCAAAGCTGATAAGAATCGTGGATAAAATATCGAGCTTTGGATGGGTGAGTTCTGCAATATTGCCTAAGATAAATGCCGCAGATATGAAGCAGAGAAGAGCAAGTCCTGCAAATACAAGAAGCATTATACGCCAGTCGAAGAATGAAAGAATAACTCCTGCCAGAATAACACTGGATGACGGACCAAGCGTTGTCATAGCTCCCATAATTCCCATATATGTTCCAAGTCTCTCTCTCTCTTGGTGCTGCCTCTAATGTAATATTCATGCCTACAGGAATCAGCATACCCGTTCCCAAAGACTGAATGATTCTTCCAATCAGAAGAACAGCAAAACATGGTGCAGCAGCGGCAACGACACTTCCAAGAATCAGAAGCCCGACAGATGTAAGAAACAGAGTTCTTGTTTTAATACTTCGATAGAGAAATGCAGAAACGGGCACCATTACTGCTGCACCAAGCATATATGCTGTTGCAAGCCACTGAACTGTTCCAACATCCACTGTGAAATAGTTCATAATCGGAGTAAACGCAACATTCAGATAAGTCTCATTAAATGTTGCAAGAAATGCTGCAAAAGCGGCAACAAATAAGACATGTTTTGGATTAATAGAAAGATTACGCATTAAAACCCTCTTAAAATGCGTAATTGAATATGTTTCTCCACCCTATTAGAAATTAACTGAAATGCAGGATAGCTAACAAATATAATCTCATGTGCTGAAATATATCTATACATGGAGCATGCAGAACATATTGCCGAAGCTGTATCCTACACAAAGGATACATTCCTGCAGATAGATGGCATTATCACCTGGGTAAAGCTCTTTCTCGCAATAATTATACCGCTTATATCAGGATTCGGACTTGCAACACTCATCCTTCAATTCCTTGTAAAACCGGCTCTTGTAAGTATACTCGTCGGTCCAAACCTTGGATTCACAGAGGCCGGAATTGCATACATGCTGCAGTACTTAGCAGTAGTAATCGGGATAATCTTTGTCTTCCTCTTCCCGTACTATCAGGGATACCTCTGCCGAAGCATGAAAACCCGCGATATCACAAAAGCAGAAGACTTTAGCGGACTGTTCTTCTCAGGATGGAAAATAAATACATTAATCATATACTATCTCCTCCCGCTGATTGCCATATTCCTGCTCTACGCATTGTTATTCACATCATTAAATGGAGCTCTTGATACCATTTTTGCAGGAGAGATGGCATGGCTTGAAACTGTGATGGACTATGCACTTCTCATTCTCTACATCATCGTTGAGTTTGCAACATTCATCTTCATAGCCCTCTTTGGATGTATCGGACTTGTACATCTCGCACGTACGGGTTCTTTTAAAGAAGCTGTAAAAATTAAAAAAATCTCAGCACTCATTAAGAGAATCGGATGGTATGATTACATCTTATGTATCGTAATTGTCACACTCATTCTGCTTACGGTTGCAGTATTTTTCATAGGCCTTGCAAGTATCTTTGATTTCGCTGTTGCTGCAAATATCATCTTCTTTGGTCTGATGATTTTTGTGATGATTCCAGTCGGACTTTTTGTAACCAGATATCTGACAAACATCTACGAGACTGCTTTCCTCGAACCAGAAGAGGATGTTGAGGAGTTCGATGACTTCTGATGAGTTCAGACTCAAATCAGGATACGCTCCAAAAGGCTCACAGCCGAAAGCAATCGCTGAGTTGACAGACGGGGTAAAGGCTGGAAAACAGTTTCAGACACTCCTTGGTGTGACCGGCTCTGGAAAGACGTTTACGATAGCAAACGTAATACAAAACTTACAGCGTCCAACACTTGTTCTCGCTCACAACAAAACCCTTGCCGGTCAGCTCTATAATGAGTTCAAAGAGTTCTTCCCGGACAATCATGTCGAGTACTTCATCTCGTACTATGATTACTACCAGCCGGAAAGTTACATCCCGAAAAAGGACCAGTACATCGAAAAGGATGCATCAATCAATCCTAAAATTGAGATGATGAGACTTGCGGCAACGGCGTCTCTTCTCTCTCACAGAGATACGATTGTTGTCGCTTCTGTTTCATGTATTTACAGCATTGGAAATCCTGAGAACTTCCAGAACATGGGATTCGAGCTGAAAACAGGTCAGAGAATCTCACGCAGGGAACTGATGGAAAAGCTCGTTGAAATCCTGTTCGAAAGAAACGATACTGAGCTTATGCCCGGACGTTTCAGAGTAAAAGGAGATACAATAGATATCATACCTGGTTACTTTAATGACATCATCCGAATCGAACTCTTCGGCGATGAGATTGATCGAATCTCAGAAATCGAGAAGGCAACAGGAAAGGTTAAGGAAAAACTTGATTACTTCTATGTCTATCCGGCAAGGCACTTTGTAACGCCTAAGGAAGAGATTGAAGAGGCAATCACATCCATTCGAACTGAACTTGGTGAGGTCTTAGCTGATGGAAAGCTCGATGACCTTGGAGCACACCGGCTTCGTCAGAGAACCGAGTATGATATCGAGATGATAGAAGAGACCGGTTCATGTAAAGGAATTGAAAACTACTCTCGTCACTTCGACAAAAGAAACACAGGAGAAAGACCATTCTGTCTTCTCGATTATTTCCCTGATGACTTCCTTTTGGTCATCGACGAAAGTCACCAGTCGCTTCCGCAGGTGAGAGGTATGTTTAACGGAGACCACGCACGAAAAATCCCGCTTGTCGAGTATGGTTTCCGTCTTCCAAGTGCCTTCGACAACCGTCCTCTGATGTTTTCCGAGTTTGAAGAGTTCATGAAGCAGACGATTTTCGTCTCGGCAACCCCAGGAGAGTATGAGCTTGAACACTCAGGAGATGTGGTTGAGCAGATTATAAGACCTACAGGGCTTGTTGACCCGGTCGTAGAGGTCAGACCGATTCAGGGACAGACTGAAGATCTGATGCGTGAGATTAGGGCAACCATCGAGCGCGGAGACAGGGCGCTTGTTACAACGCTTACGAAGAAGCTCGCAGAAGAGCTAAGCGAGTACTTGGCGGCAAACGGAATCAAGACCAGGTATCTTCACTCGGATATCAAGACACTTGAAAGAACAGAACTAATCCGTCAGTTAAGACTTGGAATGTTTGATGTGCTTGTTGGAATCAATCTGTTAAGGGAGGGTCTCGACATCCCGGAAGTCGGGTTTATCGGAATCCTTGACGCGGATAAAGAGGGATTTCTTAGAAACACAAGAAGCTTAATCCAGATTATCGGTCGTGCTGCAAGAAACGCGGATTCACATGTTGTACTCTATGCTGATGTGATGACCGATTCGATAAAGGCGGCAATTGCAGAGACTGCCAGAAGGCGTCATATGCAGATTGCCTTCAACGAAGAAAACGGAATAACTCCGCAGACGATTCGAAAACCGATTCCTGAAAAGGAAGTTGACTTAAAAGACATCAAACACATCCCGTCTGCTGAAATTCCAAACCTGATAATCCAGCTCGAAGCTGAGATGAAAACAGCCGCAGGTGCTCTTGACTTCGAGCGGGCAATTGAGCTTCGCGACAGAATCGCAGAACTTCAGAAGAAGCTTGATGCTTCATGAATTTTGCCGTAAAGATGAACGTATTATATTTACGGTATTAATAGATATTCATGACATCTATTGTAAAAATACCGTCTATGCAGAGAAAAGAATACGATAGGCTTCTCCTGGAAAATCATCTTTCACGAATTGCTTTTACCAAAGACAACCGTGCATATATTGCTCCTTTTCTCTATGTTTTTGACGGAAAGCGTCTCTACTTCCTTCCAACCCGCGACGGTAAAAAGATGGACTTTTTCAAAACCAATCCGCACGTATCTGTAGAGGTCGAAGACGTTGCGCATGATATGAGTTACTACAGGTTTGTAACACTTTCGGGGCGTCTTGAAGAGGTAGTGCATCCTGAAAAGAAGCATGAAGTCCGCCGCATGTTTGCTGATTTAATCGAGAACCGCACTCTTTCAGAGAATGCATTAAATGCTCTTGGGATTGGCAGTCATGAGCCTGTTTCCGAGATTTTGAATTCAAACCGTTCTATGGTGTGGGCTCTCACAGGTGTAGACAGTATCACTGCATTAAAGGATACAAACTAAACTCAATTACTTTTTTTCGAAAAATAGGGAGAGCCGGTTTTTAACCGGCTTTTCAGGGGAGATATCTGTATGTCACGCTTCAGAAATAATTCTGATTTGGAGGTGTGTCGCAACTTTATCTGTTGCTTAACTACTATTAAGCCATGAATGAATAAAGTGTTTCTGCACCCGGTATAAACCCTAATCTTTAACCCATCTGAATACCTATTCTTACATAGTATAAAATGGCGGAAAATCGAACGGTCACAGTAAGTATTACAATTAATCTTGGCAACTACGAAAACCTTCGCCTCGAAGTCTCGGACAAAGCAGAGACAAAAGAGGAAGCCGACGCACTTCGTTATTTCTTAGCAGATGTTCTTGACGGATACGGAAATAACAATGCAACAGCAAAAGCCGCCATCGACAAATACAAAGAGCGTATCTTAGCTGACGCCGGAAAAGAGGCTGAGACGGAAGTATTCAGTTTCGAAGAAACACCAATGCCGTTTTTCCCGGCAGATGAGACTGAGTATTCCAACACCGCGCCGGAGCCGGTGATGCCTGAGTTCGAGTTCGAACCTGAAGTCGCAGAAGAACCTGTCCAGCCTGTGCCTCAGACAACAGACGCTGAGTTTACATGTTCAAAGTGCGGAGCTCCTGTTACAAAACTTCAGCGTGACGTCTCGATGCTTTTCAACCACAAAATCCTCTGCAAAGACTGCATGAAATAATGAAAAAGAATCTGCTTTCCTGGGAAGAAACCCTCTTCCGCGACCAAGACGTCTTCGATTTAAACTACGTCCCGGAACAGTTTGACTACCGTGACGAGCAGACGCAGGCTTTAGTTTTTGCAATCCGTCCTGTTCTTCGCGGAGGTAAAATCCTTGATACAGTATGCAGAGGACCTCCCGGAACCGGAAAGACCACATCGGTTAAGAAAATCTTCGAGTCACTTAGGGAGACCACTCAGCTTGTAGTTCCGATTCATGTAAACTGCCGTATTGATTCTAGTGAATATGCAATCTTTACCAGCATTTACACATCACTTACAAAGTTGAGCCCGCCGCCTTCTGGGACCTCTGTTAAGCAGATTATCGATATGATAGCTCACTATCTCGAAAAGGAAAATGTCTATCCTTTAGTCTGCCTTGATGATGCGAACTATCTAATCTACGAAAACCAGTTCAACAAAACCCTATATCCTCTTATCAGGATGCATGAGATTTTCCCGACTGTAAACTTCGGTCTGATAATTATCATCAGTGACCCTGAAATCGATCTGCAAAACTCTATGGAGGTTCGTGTGCAGTCTACCTTCCACCCGGAGGTTATTCAGTACCCGCCGTACTCAGCACGCGAAATTGCCGGAATCTTAAATGAAAGAGTAAAGCATGGTCTCTATCCGAAAGTTCTGCCGCCTGAACTTTTAGATGTCATTATCGACCATGTAATGAAGCACGGGGATGTGCGCCTTGGACTTGATTTAATCAAGCGCTCGGTTCTTTATGCTGAAAAGGCTGCAAGAAAGGCTGTAACAGAAGAGGACATCGAAAAAGCTGTTGAGTCCTCGCGCGACAGGGAGTTTGAGATGCTTATCTCAAGTCTGGCCGATGATGAGCTTCTTGTCCTAAAAACCGCTGCTGAGCTTTTTTCGGACGAAACATCTCCTACAACCAAGGAAATTATGGAGGCGCTTCCGGATAACGGTCCAAAGCTTACACGTGTCAGCGAGATTTTCAAGCGTCTTGACAGACTTCGCTTAATCGACCTTGAATACTCCAATCAGGGCGGAGGAAGACGCAGATACGTGCATATTCACGAAGATAAAGCGATGCTTCTTAAAATTATTTCACAGTCAGAGTAAACCTCTGATTAACAATCCTTATCTATTCTCCAATCACATATTTGATTACTATCCTTAAAGGGGGATGTATTTTGGTAAGTGTAAACGAATTAGGACTTGACCTCTTCGAAGAACTCGTAGAGAACGCAGATTTATTCAACGTAGCATACCACGAACTTGACAACGGTGTACGCATCGTTGACTGTGGTGTCAGTGTTCCAGGCGGATTCGGTGCTGGTGACTACTTCACCCGTATCTGCATGGGCGGCCTTGGAGACATTGCATTCCGTCAGGGCATGGTCGGCAACTTCCCGATGACCTTCATCGATGTCAACACCGACTTCCCGGCAATCTCCTGCCTTGGTGCACAGAAAGCAGGATGGACCGTTAAGCACGAGAACTTCTTTGCAATGGGTTCCGGACCGGCACGCGCACTCTCCCTCCAGCCGAAACACACCTATGAAGTCATCGGCTACGAAGACGAGAGCGAATACGCAGTCATCTGTCTTGAGGCAGACCGCCTGCCAAACGCAGCAGTCATGGAGTTAATCGCAGAGAAGTGTAAGGTTGACGTTGCAAACGTCTGCGCACTTGTTGCACCGACTTCTTCCATCGTTGGTTCTATCCAGGTTGCAGGACGCTGTGTTGAGACTGCAGTCTACAAGCTCAACGAGCTTGGATTCGACACCAGAAAGATTATCGCTGCAGCAGGAACTGCACCGGTCCCGCCGGTACGCGGTCCAAAGCTCGCAATGGGTGTCACTAACGATGCAACCATCTACCACGGTCAGATTAATCTCACCATGGATGCACCAGAGATCGTCGACTACCTCGAGAAGATCCCAAGCTGCGCATCCGGAGGCTACGGCAGACCATTCAACGACATCTTCAAGGAAGCAGGTTACGACTTCTACAAGATCGACAAGAACCTCTTCTCCCCGGCAGAAGTCATCATCAACGAGGTCTCCTCCGGAAAGGTCTACCACGTTGGAAAGGTTGACGCAGAAGTCACCCTCAAATCCTTCGGTCTCGCATAAGCAGGACATGAAGTACACGGGATTTTTTCCCGTGTTTTTTCAAAGCATTAATTAAGGAATAATTGCTTATATTATAAGGCAACATGGACCCGTGGTCTAGGTGGTTATGACGCCAGCCTTACATGCTGGAGGTCAGGGGTTCGAATCCCTTCGGGTCCACTCTCGTTTTTATGACATCTATTGCTGTTCTTGATTATGGTTTAGGTAATCTGAGAAGTGTTTTCCGCGGTCTTTGTGCGGCAGGGGCAACTCCTGTTATTACAAATGATGCTGAGGTTATTTCCTCGGCAGATGGTATTCTTCTACCCGGTGTCGGGGCTTTTGCTGAAGGTATGGAGAAGCTTCGTCCGTTAATTCCGCTCGTGAAGGCAGAGGCAGAGAAAAAACCGCTTATGGGAATATGTCTTGGAATGCAGATGCTTCTCGAAGAAAGCGAGGAGCACGGGGTACACGAGGGACTTTCCTTTATACCTTGCAGGATCAGGATGTTTGAGAAACAGCCGGGGCTTAAAGTTCCGCAGATGGGTTGGAATACTATTTCTCCGTGCGGAAACCACCCGCTCTTTGAGGATGTGGTAGAGGGGACTTATGTGTACTTTGTGCACTCCTATTATGCTGATACAGTGCCCGAGGCAACTCTTGCAAAGACTGAGTATGGAATTACTTATGCTTCTGCTGTCGGTAGAGGGAATGTGATGGGTACTCAGTTCCACCCGGAAAAGAGCGGTGATGCAGGGATTAAGATTTTAGGAAACTTTGTTTCCCTCTGCGAGTAATCTTTTTTTTATTTCCTGGTTTAGGATACATTAGATTAAGCCCGCGTTATATGCGGTTTTTATCGAATAAGAATAGATGTGAGTGAGAAAACAGTATTCAAAAAATAATAAGGTTGATAGAAATTATCTATCTATTTAGCTGCAGCCGGACCATCCGCAGTGTTTGCAGATGCCCATGTTGCATCCCTCGCCAAAGTCGAGCGGTTC
>JAFOFB010000013.1 GCA_017387505.1 Methanocorpusculum sp. | reverse complement strand
TGCATGTCTAAATTATCTAAACTGTTTTCTCAAAACTCAACATATAGTGAAAAAGAGATTTGTTCCTGCTAAGGCTCGAAGAGCCGCATGCAGGTAAGGGTCGCAAGCCAAAGGCTTGCTCATGGCTCGAGCAAGCTCTCGCCCCGCGTCGGAGTCGCCGCCCCGCACCCCGGATTTTAGAAAAAGGATTTGGGATTTTTCGAGTGATTTAGCTCTGTGTTACTCTCAAATACAATCGAATCCAATATAGATACTGGTCAGTCCGCAAAACTGACTGTTTGTGAAATATGACAGAAACCATATGTTTAATTATAACAGCCTTCGCGGCTGTATCTCGTGAAATACGAGGTTGGTTGGAACTCAGAAAGCGAGAAAAGGATGATGAATCCCATCCTCCTTTTCTCAATATCTCTTTTGGAACAACATTTTATACTTGATAAGACAATATATTATTCAGAGTTTAACTGCCGCCGCAGTCACTCTATTCTGAGTGCCGTCTCTGGCATATTCCACAAACAGACATACACCTGCGGAGTTTGCAACCGCTTTAAATAGGGTGTATGTCTAAAATCATTCAAACTGTTTTGCATTTTTGTTTTTGGAGAGGGAAGTTTACTGTTGGCTCTTGGTGTTCCTCGAGTGAGGACAAAAAACAAAATACCATAAACCGCAGATATACTTTTTAAAAGAAACATTACCTTTATAACAACATACAACGAATATTATAAAGCACTTTTAGAGCGAAGGTAGCCAAGCCAGGTCAACGGCGATAGATTCAGGGTCTATTCTCATAGGAGTTCTGGGGTTCGAATCCCTTCCTTCGCATATTATTTACTCGTTATAGCTCGCTTACAATATGTTCAAGGTTTGGGGTTTTACGCGCCTTGCGCATCTTTTCTCACCAATATCTCTGTTCTCATCATCCAATTTCAGATTCACTTAATTTCGTATCCTCTTAGCCACCACACAATTAATCTTGCTTCACAGCAAATGATAAGCAACAATTCATGCCGCCTTCTGCAAAATCCAAAAACTTCCGCCTGTCAAAGGATGTGGTGGAGGAAATCAGCACCTTAACTGCCGAGACATTAAAAGAGGACAATATCGAATCACAGGCAGCTGACCGTTTACATGCGGTTGTTGAAAAGGTTCTGCATAAATGGCTTGATGGATTAGGAGAAGGTGCAGAGTGCAGTTTTCGGTCAGGCAGGAAACTTGGAAAACAGTACATCACTTTAACCTCAGCAGGCACGCGTGTAAATCCGTTTGGAAATGACAGCGACTGTGTGTTAAACGGAGGAAGCTCTGTTCAGACTCTTCTTGCAAACATTGGTCTTGCTCCATCCTACCACTATGTAAACGGCGAAAACCAGATTACAATCATGCCGAAGCGGAGAAAGATAAATCCGCTTATCTACTTAGGTATTGCACTTATCTCAGGCATTCTGGTTGGTCTCTTCTGCAGAACGCTTTCTGATGACATGAGACACGGACTTTCCGAAGTTCTGATTGGCCCTCTCTTTGATACATTTATCGGGCTTTTAATCGCAACGGCACTTCCAATGATGTTTTTATCCCTTATCTGGGGTATCTACAGTATAGGAGACACAGCAACTCTCGGCACACTTGGGCGAAAAGTTATCGGCAGATACTTTGGAAGAATCTACTTCACATTAGTTATCTGTACGCTTGTTGCTCTGCCGTTCTTTACCTTCTCATTCTCCGGAGGAAGTACCGGAGGCGGCGAGTTCTTTGCGATATTTGATATGCTCCTTGGCATTGTCCCGGACAATCTGATATCCCCGTTCGTTGAAGGAAACACCCTGCAGATTATCTTCCTTGCTGTGGCGTTTGGTCTTGCTATGCTTATCTTGAACAAGAAGCTTCCTGTAATCGTCCAGTTCGTAGCTCAGGCAAACAGTCTGGTTCAGCTCATCATGGAGTGGATTACAACCCTTCTGCCTCTTATTGTTTTCATCAGCGTGCTGAATCTGATGCTGACCGACATGGTAAACAATGCTTCAGAGCTTCTGCTCCTTTTCGTTGTTCTTGCAATATCTGTCATCCTAAACATCATCTTAATCTTAGGTGAGGCATGCATCTTCCAGAAGGTAAAACCTGCAGTATTCATCAGAAAGGTAATGCCGGTTTTACTCATCGCACTCACAACCGCTTCATCTGTTGCAACATTCTCAACTAATGTTGAGTGCTGTGAAAAGCGTCTTGGAATTTCTAAGAACCTGGTAAACTTCGGTGTCCCGCTCGCAACAGCATTCTCCAGATGCGGTCACGCGGCAACTTTCTTCTGCGTGTGTGTCTTTATGGCAAGCTACTACGCAGTACCTATGACCTTATCCTGGCTCTTTGCAGCAATTTTGACCGCAGGTCTTCTGGCTTTAGCAGTCCCGCCGGTTCCGGGAGGAGGCATTGCCTGTTACTCAATTCTCTTCCTTCAGCTTGGAATCCCGGTCGAAGCACTCGGTATCGCTGTAGTCTTAGAGATTGCTCTTGACTTCGTTAGTACCGCACTGAACATGATTGCAGTACCTGCGGACTTAACAAGTGTTGCGGGAAAAATGGATATGCTGGATAGGGAAATGCTGAGAGAGGCATAAAGATACAGCAAAAACATCCCTATTCTTTTTTAAAACAGTAATTTTCCAACTATAACCATACTTAGAATATTTCCACCGCAAGCCGCCCCGCGGTGGAATATCCCTTTTTGGTTTATGATGGAGAAGGATTATTTTCAAAATTGAGTTAGGCTTAGTATCTCTTTTTCAAAAATGAAGGTTATTAGAAATCCTCAGATTAGAAGATTTACTCTTCCACAACCGACCATCCAAGAATCTCGTTTTCAATCCTTGAAACATCAGCTGATACATCCGCTACAGAAATCATCTTTGCACGCTTCTCCATTGGAGGATTCAGCTTTGCCTTCTGCTCATAGACAGCGATGTCGTTTGCGAACTCATCAGGCAGTGTGTCAATCTCGCGAAGAACGCTGACCAGTTCGCGTGAGAAGTAAGTATCAATCTGGACTTTGCGTTTGGTTGTGTGAGACAGGCGACCGATGAATCTGCAAAGTTTGTCTCTGTCCTCAGGGCTTAACTGCTCTGCGAAGTCATAGTTTTCGATAGTCCTCAACATCTGAAGGATTGGAAGCATAGACTCAGGAGTGATGACATAGACGGTGTACTCCGCCAAATCATACATGAATGTAGTCAATACTTCAAGAGTAGAAGCCGGGACGACTAAGAAAGCATCCTTTCTCACATTTTCATGCTTACAGTACTTCTTCATACCTTCCGCCTGAGCCTTCAGGTACTGCGGGAAGTTGCTGAGTTCTTCAGGATTTTTCGGACTCTTTGCATCGAAGACAGTATACATTCCGCCAATCAGGAACACATTATCCGGGGTTCCCGGGTTTGGATACTCGTCCTTATCACATCTGATGAAATCATGCTTTTTAGCGATGCTCTTCATAGATTCTGAAACATCCTTCTCATGTCTCTGCCATGCAGTAGAAAGCCGCTCCTCGCGTTCGGCAACCTCGGATAGAATTCTCTCCTCTGCTTTTGCGTGGTCTGCTTCCATCTGCTCAACTAAAGTGTTGAGCTTTTCAACACGGCGTTCGTACTCTGCAGTACGCTCCTCTTTTACACTTTCCTCTGCGGCAAGGAGTTCTTTTACCGAAGAAAGCTCGATTGATTTCTCATCAAACTCAGCCTTCAGTTCCGCATACTTCTGAGTCTCAATCTTTCGTCCCTCAGATTCGGCTGTCAGCATATCGCGTACGGACTGAAGTTCGGATGCGGCCTTTTCATATTTGAGAGTCAACTCTTCAGCATTTTCAAGAGCTGTACGGCACTGCTCTGCTTCAACTGCTCTTGTCTCACGCATCTCAACAAATGCCAAAGACATGGAGTCATACTCTTCCTTTAGTGCAGCATACTTCTCAGCAGAAAGCTTCCTTCCTTCAGATTCAGCGGCAAGAGTGTCTCGAACTAAGCGAAGCTCGGATGAAGTCTTTTCAACTTCGGCTGTAAGTTCTTCGATTCTGGATAATGCAGTCATTCTCTCTGCTGTTTCAAGAGCCAGAGAGTCTCTGTAGTTTTGGGCATCTGTTTCGAGATTTTCCGCATCGGCTTTTAATGCGGCATACTCTGATGCAAGTTCACGTTTTGCAGAATCCACATCCGAAAGCCTCATGGACAAAGCCTGCTTTGCGGCAGTTTCTGCGGCTAACATCTCACGGGCAGTTGTAAGATCCTCTGACAGTCTTGCAGAACGGGCGGTTTCATTTGAGTATCTGATATCTGCTTCTCTGAGAGATTCCAGTCTTGCCTGTTCTGCATCGCGGGCTCTTTTTTCAGCCTCGCTTAAGCGGAAGGTAATCTCGCGAATCTCTGCCGCATGCATGGACTCAGCATTTTCTGCTTCCATACGGGCAAGAACCGCTTTTTCCTTTATGGATTTCCATGAAAATATTCTCTTAAAAAATCCTGCTGAACTAACTGCCGAGATTAGTTCTGCTACCTTTGACTGCCCATTCATGAATATTCTTTTCTTTGGAGACGGGATATGCTTTTCGAGAATGATACCTCTTTATACCATGAACAACCAAAATATCAACATGGTTAATATTGCAGATTTCGAGAAAATATCCGCAGAGTTAAAGGAACTTATCGGACTTGAAGGATCTCCGGTCGCAGTAAAAATTGCTCAGTCACCAGAAGACATCCCGGAAGGAATCCCGGAAATTGAGGAAACAACACGTCACTGCCGCATGGTATCTCTCGCACGCGAAGGACAGGTGTTCTACGCAACCGATGCAAAACACCAGTGCGGTGGAGGAGCATGGGCTCTTGGTCTTCGCGAGAAGGGAGCTACCTTAAAGACCGGACAGCACTACTTCAAACTTGGCAAATACGAGACCATCAACTCTTCCAGAAGAACCATGGAGGGCGTCCCAAGTCTCCCGCAGGAAAGCTACGCAACAATCTATGCACCACTCGAGAAGGCAAACTTCGAGCCGTCTGTTGTTCTCATCTTCGCAAAACCGATGGCCATGCTCAAGCTTGCACAGAGTACTCTTTACAACGTAGGCGGCAGAATCTATCCTGAGTTTGCAGGAATTCAGTCCATCTGTTCCGACACTACCGCATATGTTCTCTTAAACGGAAAGCCAAACTTCTCTCTTGGATGTGACGGTTCCCGTAAGTTCTCCGGAATCAAGGACGAAGAGATGGTTGCAGGATTCCCTATTGAAGTAATCGCAGATGTTGCAGAAAACTTAAAGAAGGTTACTGCAGCACCAGGATCCAAGAAATAACAACCCTCTTTTTTTCGGTTCAATGAACCACTTAATTCATAAAATCCACCCTCTGAATACGGGTTGTTTATCAACTCTCAAAACCAACATTATACCATGAAAGTTCTTCTCGCAATCGCATCAGACAGATTCATGGATGAAGCATACACCATTCCAAAGCAGGCACTCGAAGCAGCAGGCGTTGAATGTGTAACAGCAGCACCTGTTAAGGGAACCTGTTACGGTATGCACGGCGAAATCGTTGAAGCAGACATCGCATTCGCAGATGTCAACGCAGACGAGTTTGACGGAATCATTATCGGCGGCGGAATCGGATGTCAGGACCAGCTCTGGAGATGTGAAGAGCTCATCGATATCGCAAACAAAATCGGAAACAACGGCAAGTTTGCAGCAGCAATCTGCTTAGCTCCGGTCATCCTCGGTGAGGCAGGACTCTTAAACGGCAAGAAGGCAACCACCTTACAAACTCCGGCATGTATCCGCGTATTACAGCTCGACAATGCAGAGATTGTCTCTGATAACGTTGTTGTTGACGGAAACATCATCACCGCAAAGTCACCATTCGACGCAAAGGCATTTGCAGACGCAATCCTCTCCGTTATCCAGTAATTTATGGAAAATACCATACCGGACCCGGCGGCACTATCTGCCGCCCTCGAGCTTTTCAACGCGGGAAAATATGACGAAGTAATCAGCTTCGCATCAGGAACCACCGACCCGGCATTAATGCTTTTATCAGCCAGAAGCTATGCGGCTGTTGCAAAATATGACATCGCAGAATCGCTTCTTCGGTCTCTGATTCGAATAATGCCGGGATCATCCTACGTCCACAGCTATTTAGGAGACGTCCTTTTAGCCGTTGGAAACGATGGGGCTGAAGCAGAGTTTGCAAAAGCAATCACTCTCGACCCTGAAAACCTACCGGCAGTCAGACAGTACTCAGAACTTGTCATTGAAAGAGGTGATTTGAGAGGTGCCATTCCTGCCCTTCGAACTCTTGTTCGAAACAGCGGAGAAGATGAGGATGTAAAAACCCTCATAAAGACATTAACCGCTGTCGGAGAAGCAGACGAAGCAGTAAGTCTGCATCGCAGAACATTCAGTGAAGATGTCTTCAGCGTTGAGTATATCGAAGCACTCCTCGCATCAGGCGAGTTCCAGAAGGCATTAAACATGGCTCTTCGCGGATGGACCGAGACCAAAGACACCGCATATCTCAGACTTGACCTGGAAGCACTCGCTGAAATCGACAAAGAAGCCGCAGAAAAAGCATACCGATCGGCACTTGACAGCTTCGAAGAGGCTGACATCTCAGACGAGAATGTCTCTGCAATCCGCTTCTCCTTTGTGCTTCTGGAAAAATATCTCGAAAACTACGATGCCGCAGAGTTCGAGCTCTCCCACCTTATAACACCGGAAGCAGACGCTGTATATCATCTTTTATCAGCAGAGCTTGCCGCAAAGAAGGATGAAGGAGAAAGAGCATCATCTATCTACCGCGGATTAATTGACTCGCTCATGAAGCGCGATGCAGACTGGGAAACCGCTGAACTTGTAATCGACAGATATACAGCATTCCTCTCAGCCGTACGCTCGAAGGAAGAGGTTGCAGGAGTTATCAGTGTTGTTCTTTCAGCATACCCGCATGCCGTATGTCTTGCCAAAATCGGTGAGGCCTTTGAAAACGCAGGAGCAGACAGTCAGGCAAAAGACTGGTTCTACCGTTCCTACCGTGCAGACTACTTAAACGGCGGACTGGCATACGCAGGATATCTGAAGCGGGCAGGAGCATTCCGCGAAGCTGACACAGTTATCCGTTACATCTTAACAAATGCAGAATCAGTTTCAGACTTAGAGCACGCATCAGATATCATCTTAAACGGAGACTCGGCACTTTACCAGCTCGAAAAGTCCCGGGGACTTGTTCAGAAAAGCCTTGCATCAGTTTCCGACCGCTTAACCTCCAAAGGCCGCGAGATGTTATCTGCCGTTTATCTCTATTCAGCAGTTGATTCTCTCGAGTGCGGAAGCTACGAAGACTGTAAATGGTTCTGTTTAGCAGGAATTGATGTTCTCCCGTGCTATCCGGCAACAATCAGCATCCAGGATTTCACAGACATCCTGTCAAGAACCAAAGGAAGAGCGATTGCCGAAAGACCGATTCTTCTCGAAAAAGCAGCAGAGGCCGCAGAAGAAGTGGTTGAGGAAGTATCCGCTGAAGAAGACATTCTTCCAAACCTTGACGAACGCGAGAAGAAACTTCTCTCATTCCTTCGCGAACACCGCGAAGCAACCGAGATGGATTTAAGAAGCGTTCTGGATACCAGAAGAGTTGCAGGAATCGTAAACAGCCTTCTTGCAAAGACGGCAGATTTCGGAGTTACTCTTATTGAGAAACGCGGAGTAGGAGAGAGAGGAGAGGTGTACGGATATGTCGGCCGCAGATGACCTGCGTCTTGAAAGCATCGCAGTAATTACTGCACTTAGAAGAGGAACAGTTCCAAACTCCGGCCTCTCACGTCTTGCCGTAGGGCTCGAAGCAGAGGAGAAGGTTCTCTCATCCCAGTTCGAGTTCTGTGCCTTGGGGCATTCGGACTGTAAGTTTGTCAGAGGAGACTATGGTTCAGGAAAGACATTTCTGATTGCAAGAGCCGCAGAGCTTGCAAGATCGAAAAAGTTTGTCGTCTCCCATGTTGTAATCTCCCCGGACACTCCGCTTCACAAACTTACTGCAATCTACACAAAAATCTGTGCAGGCCTTTCTACTCAAAGCGAAGACCATGCACTAAAGAGCATCATCGATACCTGGATTTTCGGAATAGAGGACAGACTAATCGAGACCGGAATCGATGAGAATGATGAACGTCTTGCAGAACTCACAGAAAAGGAGATTGAATCATCCTTAGAGCGCGTTGCAGGAGTAAGTTCAGGCCTTGCTGCTGCTGTTCGTACATACTATGCCGCAAACAACCGCGGAGATTTTGCAACAGCCCAGGCTGCTGTTGGATGGATTGCCGGAGATACAACTGTTGCAAACCGCAGTTTCAAGTCCCAGGCAGGTGTGAAAGGCTCGGTATCGGAAACCGATGCCCTGCTGTTTTTGAAAGGCATCGTCTATTTAATCCGTCAGGCAGGGTTTGCCGGACTTTTTGTAAGCTTCGACGAGGCAGAAACAGCCCAGGCATTCTCCCGCCCTCAGCGCGAGAAAGGATACATCAACTTACGACAGCTTGTCGATATGACGGATAAAAATGAGATTCCGGGATGCTTCTTCCTCTTTGCCGGAACTCCGGCATTCTTCGAGAGTGCCAAAGGAATACGCTCACTTCCGCCTCTCTA
Organism: Methanocorpusculum sp.; assembly: GCA_017387505.1. Classification (GTDB taxonomy): domain Archaea; phylum Halobacteriota; class Methanomicrobia; order Methanomicrobiales; family Methanocorpusculaceae; genus Methanocorpusculum. Next base: position 31,383 of record JAFOFB010000013.1, on the reverse strand, counting down.
CGACAGAATCGGAATCATCTCTGATGACGGATTTGCAAATCCGATGCAGACCCAGATTGTGCTTTCAAAGTTCAACTGCGAGAAACTTGAAAAAGCCGCATACAAAGTATCAGACATCTACAGCGAAGGATTTGGAGCTGTTGACACATCCCGTGTCTCTCCTGCATTCATCCGTGCTATGATCTCAAAGGTTACCAGAAGATTTGGAGGAAGAGTTGATATTGTTCCAAGACTTTTCCTTCGCGAGTTCGTGGATGTTTTAGATAAGTGCGCATTGTACGAGAACTATTCTCCAATGGAGAAGTATGCCTTTACTCCTGGAAACGGAGATATTCCGCTTAAGGCTGAAGAGAAGGCAGTCATGGAAATTTCATGGTGATTAATATGGAAAAAACAGTATATGTTAAAGATATCACAAACGGCACAGTAGTTGATGCCCCGTTTGCTGTTAAGAGAGCAGATTTAAGAGCAAAGCGCGGAGAACAGTACCTCCACATTACAGTAGCCGACAGAACAGGTGTTCTTGAGGCAAAGTTCTATGGAGAAAAGGCAGCAGAAGCAGCCCGCTCAATCAAGACTGGGCAGGTTTACCGCATTATTGGAACAGGAAAAGTTCCGCAGGGCGGAAGCCTTCTCATCGAGTCCGAAAACGAGGAGTCTCTTGATGCAATCCTTGAAGGAACTCTACCGCTTTCTGCAGGTGAGGATATGCTCTACATCTACACCCCGGCAAAGATTGAGGAAAATGCATCCGAACTTCAGAAGATTGTTGCATCCATCCAGAACCAGAACCTTAGAATCTTTGTTGCATGCTGTCTTGACAGCAGATTCTACGAGTGTCCGGCAGCAATCCGCCGCCACCATGAGTATATCGGAGGATTATGCGAGCATTCTTTAGAGACCGTAAAAATTGCTCTCTCAATCATGGATACTATGCCGCGTACAAAGATTAACCGCGATATGGTTATCGCAGGCTGTGTTCTCCACGATATTGGAAAGATTTTCTGCTTCGACAAAGTAGGACAGAACTATGTTCCAAACGATACCTACAATTTAATCGAACATATTACGATGGGTATCATGTTCATTGATGAGTACAAGTCTCTCTTAACCGATTCCCAGCTTTTACAGATTCGCCACATCATCCAGTCCCACCACGGAATTTACGGAGATGTTGTCCCGCTCACCGCTGAAGCATGGTTAGTCAACGAGGCAGACGGGGCAAGTTCGAGACTGAGGTCGATTGTTGATGACTTAGAGGCAATTCCGGCAGGTCAGAAGAAGAAGGGACTGCACTCTGAAAAGTTCCTCTGGAAGGCCATCTAAACCCTATTTTTTTCCAAACAATTAACCATCTGCCGTGTCAAACATATAATAAATGACTGCCGGTGACTTCTATCGTATAGAATTTCGCATACAAAACAGTGTCAGAAAATACTACCTGATTAGAGAAATCTTCACTGACTCAAAGAAGTTCTCTGCTTCACGCCTCATCACATCAGGTACTCCTCCAACCAGAAGAGAAACTGACCGCTGTGCATCTCTTTTCGGCTTCGACTTAGAGCTGAAATGCATTGCAAAAGCCGCAAAGTACAGAGCAGAGAGTTTCAGATTCGAAGAAGAAATAGACACCGATGCAGTATTCGAGATAGAACGCTACCGTCTTTTAACTGCCAGAAAACAGCAGATGAAATCCGCTGACATCTTCCCGGAGTATGCAACATCACACAAAGCAGTCACATTCGAGGCAGAAGATATCTCAAAGATGTTATCTGCCGGAACAATCCCACGCGGAAAGACACTTTCAGAAGTAAACCTTGTGCAGAACATAAAAAATGCCTGGAATCTTCGTGACGGGAAGATGCCTTCGATTCACAAAATCGTAAAAATCCACCAGGCACTTTCCGCAAACCTTGGAAAAGAAGCACTCACTGCAGAACAGAAAACCTCAATCGAAATACAGCTTCGCATCTTCTCCGAGAAAATAAAAGACGGCTTCTACCCATTTGAGCAGTGCAAAGCTTTCCACCGCTCATTAATGGAGATTACAGGAGACGATGTATTTTCCGGAGACATCTATCACATGCTTTTATCCAACTTCGGATACAGCTTCCCTCTCGACAAAGCAGAAAGCTTTGAAGATGCAGTCTCCTTTGCTGAAGAAGAAAACCCAGGCCTCGAATACGACATCAGACAGCTTAACGAATCAATATTTACAGTCAAAACCGGCGGCAAACAAAAACAGCTCGAACTCTTCTAAAGGCAGATTACCAGACGCTTCCGTCAACGCGTTTGGTACTCTTTGCCGGAGCACTTTTTTTATGCAGAACTTCATTTGGATGAAGCCGCTTGTAAAACAGATTACCATCCTCGATTATAACTGAGGCATCACCGTCTCTTAAGAATTTCAGTTCTCGAACCGGCTTTGCGCAGACCAGAAGAAACTGAATATCGCATCCATACAGACGCTCTAAGAGTTCGCGCTTTGCAGAAACCTCAGAGGCGATGCCTGCTTTTGCAGGATTTACAATGACCTCTCCAAAAACTCTAACACCATCTGCTGTTTTCACAAGAAAATCCACTTCCGCCGCAACACGCCCACTAACTTTGAACCTTATTCCCCCGTCCTTCGAGTACCAAAGCCCGTCTTTGGCATACTTATCATACGGAACATACAAGGCATCCGAAAATTTTGCGGCAACAGTTTCAACAGCAGACGAGGTTTCTCCTTCCTGAAGTAAAATTTCGTAAACAAGAGCTTCAAAAAATTCGCCCGCCGCCGAACGGTGAAGAGGGGAATCTTCATCGTAGAGAGCGGCACGCGTTGGTTTTGGGAGGTGAATTGCCGCACGCCGAATCTCTCCGCTGAAAATTTCAGCGTTGTTTAAGAGCTCGGCGACTTCGGCGGCTGACATTTATCTGTGAGTGTGGTATGCGACAGCTTTTCCGTTCTCGACAGCGTCAATCTTTGCAAATCCGACGCGCTCGAACTGGACAATCTTTCCTTCGTAGTTTAAGACCTCAGGCTCTGCAAATCCTTCCTGCATGCCCTCAGGAGTTAAGAGAGAACACGGAGCTGCCTTTTCTGCCGGAAGCCACTGAATAATCGGAGCTTTTTCCTTTCTTGCCTCTGCAAGGGACTCGCCTGCATACTCTGCGGTTGAATCTCCTGTCATTCTGATGTTGAAGAGGTCTTTGAGTCTGAGCATTCCTCCCTTCTCGACTTCTGCACGCGGTAAGAGTACCTTTCCGGTGAATGGTAAAAGGCGTTCTCCTCTCTCCGGTTTGTTTGGATAAACCGGGGCATGTGCAGTCATCTCCGGAGCGCCGGAGACAGTTACCTCAACTGCATCCGGAACAAAGAAGTAACGGTCTGCATCTGCGTCGATGATTGCCTTGTTTGCGGCAAAGAGATTCTCCCAGGAGAAGGAGATGTCAGTGTCTCCCATACCGATATCAACAACAGCTCCGCGAACTGCTTCTGCCTGAATACCGCGTCTTGCTAATGCACGAAGGGTTCCTAAGTGGATGTCATCCCATCCTGTGTATAAGCCTTCGTTGATACCCTTTCTCATACCTGAGGTGGAGAGTTCAAGTCCGGCAATAGACATTCTTCCATAGTGGTAGAAGTACGGCATCTTCCATCCGAAGTAGTTGTAGATGTACTCCTGACGGCGGGTGTTTGCGATGTGGTCCTTTCCGCGGATGACATGAGTCATTCCAAGGAGGTGGTCATCGACAGCGACCGAGAAGTTCATAAGCGGGTAGACGAAAATTTCCGGCTTTCTCGGGTGCTTTGGCTCTTTTAAGACACGCATTGCTGCGAAATCGCGTACTGCCGGGTCAGGGTGTGCAATGTCAGTCTTGACACGCATGGTAATCTGTCCTTCCTCGTACTTTCCGGCAAGCATATCATCGAAACGCTTTAAGTTCTCCTCGACGGATAAGTCGCGGCACGGGCAGGCCTGCTTCTTGAGCTTTAAGTCTCTAAACTCTGCGTTGTCACAGTCGCACATGTATGCTCCGCCGAGTTTGATTAACTCGCGGGCTAAGTCGTAGTAAATCTCGAAGCGGTCGGACTGGTATACTACATCAGTGATGCCGATTCCAAGCCATTTGAGGTCTTCAGAGACCATATCGTATGCTTCAGGGTCAACACGCTTCGGATCTGTGTCTTCGACACGGTAATAGAATTTTCCGCCGTATTTTTTGACATAGTAATCATTTAAGACGGAAGCTCTTGCATGGCCTAAGTGAAGCGGTCCGGACGGGTTTGGAGCAAAACGCATGACAACTCCGCCTTCTGCATCAGGAAGAGTTGGAAGCTCGTGAATGCGCTCCTTTTTCTCGTGCATTTTCTCGATTGCTTCAGGGTTTAATTCACGAAGCTGTGCTTCGCGCTCCTCTGCGGAAAGTGCTTCGACTTTTGCAAGGATTGCCGGAAGCATGGCGTTGATTTCCTTTGCCTGAGAACGAAGCTCAGGGTGGGCGCCCATTACACTTCCAAGAACTGCCCCCGCACGCGGAACAGCCTTGTTTTTGACGGCGTTCTGAAGGGCAAGAATGTATATATCGTTTTCAAGATTGCTGTCGGCCATATTTGGTGTATAATATTGGTTGGGAATGATGTTTAAGCTAACTGCTTGCTTGCGAAAAAAAGTATTGGTGAGCTTACTCAAGCTCTAAGGTTCCGGCGATTCTAAGCTTTCCGCCGTCGAGGTAGTGGATAACTGCTCTGTCTCCCGGTTTGAAAACAATCGGAGTCTCAAGTTCGATTGTTAAGGTAGGGTTGTGCCAGTCATCACCATTCTCAACACCGGTGACGCGGGCAGATAAGAACTGCATCCAGTGTCCAAGGGATACTACCATCTGTTCTTTGAAGGCTGCCGGCCAGTATTTTACAAGGTGTGCTTTTCCAACAAGTTCTGTCTTGTGGATTACAGCAGGATCGGTGGTTAAGACGTATCCGCGGTCGAGGTCATCTGCTTCGATGTCCTTTAATGCACATCCAACACGGTCGCCTTCGTATGCGGACGGGAAGTCATCATCGTGCTTCTGAACGGAGCGGACCTGACAGGTCTTTCCAATCGGCTCAACACGCATCTTGTCGTGTTTTTTAATCCAGCCGTCAGCAACGCATCCGAGGATAACAGTTCCAATACCGCGGACATTGAAGTGGTGGTCGATTGGGACAGTTCCAACAGCCCCGTCCTTTGGTTCAAGGTCCGGCTGGGCTGCTGCACGCTCTAAGAGTGCTGCGGATAAGGTGATGAAGTCCTCTTCCATTACGGTGTAGGATTCAAGAACAGTTCCTTTGATGAGCGGAGCAATCTGTTCCGGCTGGATGTAGTTCTTGAGAATAATTGTTCCGGCTTTGACACCTGCACAGTCGAGCATTAAAATCCACTCGGCAAGCATCGGAGTGATTTCTTCAACTACAACTATTGCTTCGTGTGCCATCGAGACAACGTAGAACAGCGGGGCAAGTCTGTCCGGGTATCTGGTCGGCTCAAGGAGAGTTACAGTATCGTGTCCTTTTTTCAGGTTATAGAAAGTGATATCGGTACTTGTTCCCTTCTTTCCAAGTTCGCGGGAGTATCCATTCGGGGCAAGTACTGCGACTGTTAAGTTCGGCATGTTCCTATATATTTGCCCTGTTAGATGATTAGTATTACTCTATGGAGAGGGAAAAACCCCGCAAAGATTTATTTTGTTATGTGACGTAATATCTCATATATGAAGAATGTTAAAATGTCGGTCGAAGGAGATATCCTGACAATTACTGTTGACCTTTCTCAGGACTTTGGCCCGTCCTCTTCCGGAAAGACCATCATGATTGGATCTACCTTAGGAAACAAGCAGGTTTCCCGCAAGCACCCGGATGTCCGTGTGGGTGTAAACGTTTACAAGAAGATTGAAAAGAAAGACTAAAAATTCTTTTTTATGAAACCATACGTCATTATTAACGCGGCAATGAGTGCCGACGGTAAAATTTCAACCCCTCTTCGCAAGCAGACCAAGATTTCAGGTGCTGACGATTTTACCCGCGTGGATGCTCTTCGTGCAGAGTCTGATGCTGTTTTAGTAGGAATCGGAACAGTAAAAACAGATGACCCATCTCTTCGTTTAAAGAGCGAAGAACTTGCTGACGCCAGAGTCAAGGCAGGAAAGCCTGCTCACCCTATGAGAGTTGTTGTTGATTCTCATGCAGAGATGCCGCTTGATTCTGATATGTTCAAGAAGGGTTTAGGAGAGGTTGTAATCGTTGTATCACGCGCAGCCCCAGAGGAGAAAATTGCCGCGCTCTCTGAGAAGACCACTGTAATTAAAGCAGGTGATACAAGAGTTGACCTTTCCGAGATGCTTGAGATGTTAGGGGAGATGGGTGTTAAACAACTCATGGTCGAAGGAGGATCTACAATTCTTTGGTCATTCATGAGCCAGAGACTCTTTGATGAGATTAGAATTTATGTCGGAGCTTTAATCATCGGAGGAAAGACTTCACCAACCTTCGCAGACGGCGAAGGATTTACTGAGGTTGATGAGTTCCCGCGTCTGACTTTAAAGAGTGCTGAAAAAATCGATGACGGCATTCTCCTGACATGGATGAAAAAGGAATAATCCAATAATGGATTCCAAACTTCTTTTTCAGGCTATTTTCAAATTCATCGCCGGAATAATCCTTATCGGAGTTCTTGTTTTCCTGCCTGCCGGCACATTCTACTTCGGAGGCGTTCTGCTTTGCGGTCTTCTGTTCATCCCGATGCTTGTTTTAGGAGGGATTCTTTTCGTAAAGTCACCAAAGCTTCTTCAAAAGCGTCTTGATTCAAAAGAGAAAGCAGTAACACAGAAAGGTGTTGTGTTCGCCTCGGCTATGATTTTTACCGCAGGGTTTGTAATCGCAGGTCTGGACTGCAGGTTTAGCTGGTCTATAGTTCCTGCATGGATTGTAATTACCGCATCTGTTCTTTTCCTTATTTCATACGGATTGTATGCTGAAGTGATGAGAGAAAATGCATACCTTTCCCGTACGATTAGCGTACAGGAGGGACAGAAAGTAGTCGATACCGGGCTTTACGGGATTATCAGACACCCTATGTATGCAGCAACAATTCTTATGTTTTTGTCAATTCCGCTAATCCTTGGTTCATGGTATGCGTTTTTTGTGTTCCTGCTTTATCCGATTGTAATAATTGTGCGCATCATCTATGAAGAAAAAGTTCTCGATAATGAACTTCATGGATATTTAGAGTACAAAAAGCGTGTTCGATATAGAATTATACCCTTTCTGTGGTGATTTTGCCCGTCTTTTTTTACACCACTTCAATTTTCTGCAAAAACCAAGACAAAGCCTTTTATATTACAAAATCAGAATATTGTAAAGTGATTGAAAATGAAGAGAAATATTAACGTCTCTCATCTTGTCCAGAGTCCGATTGAAAAACAGCGTGTCGAACTTGTCGAACGCAAATGTATCGGACACCCGGACAGTTTAGCCGATGGAGTTGCAGAAGCAATCTCTCGTGCACTCTGCAAAGAATATATGGAAGAGTGCGACGGAGGAGTTCTCCACCACAATACCGATCAGGGAGAAGTTGTTGCAGGAGAGTCCGCACCTGCCTTTGGAGGAGGAAAAATCATCAAGCCGATTTACTTCCTCTTAACCGGACGTGCAACCCGTAAATTCGGAAACAAGACATTTGCAACCGATGCAATCGCTGTAAAAGCAGCACGTGACTACTTAAAGGAGACCATGCCGACCTTCAACATGGAAAACGATGTCATCATCGACTGTCGTATGGGAACCGGTTCTACTGACCTTTGTGATGTCTTCAACACCAGAAAGGGACACACCACCATCCCGAGAGCAAACGACACTTCCTTTGGTGTTGGTCACGCTCCGTGCTCCGAGACTGAACAGATTATCTTAGGTCTTGACAAGTTTATCGCAGAAGAGTTCCGCCCGAAGAACCCGGCACTCGGTTACGATATCAAACTCATGGGTATGCGCGAAATCAATACTGTCAACATCACTGTTGCCGCAGCTATGGTTGATCGTTACTGCTCCGGAATTGAAGACTACATCGAGACCAAGGAAAAGATGGTCGAAGAGTTCACCCGCGTTGCAAAGCAGTTCACTCACAGAAAGGTCAAGATTGCAGTAAACACCGCAGACGTCATCAAGAAGAACCGTCAGTCTGTCTTCTTAACCGTTAACGGAACCTCAGCAGAGATGGGAGACGACGGATCTGTCGGACGCGGAAACCGCTGTAATGGACTTATCACTCCAAACAGACCTATGTCTATGGAGGCAACCTCCGGTAAGAACCCGATCAACCACATCGGAAAAATCTACAACCTGCTCGCAACCGAGATTGCAAAGGAGTGCTGTCAGAAGGTTGACGGAGTATCTGAGATGTATGTCAGACTCCTCTCCCAGATCGGACACCCGATTGACCATCCGCACGTAGCAAGCGTTCAGTGCATCACCAAACGCGGATACTCCTACAAAGACTTCGCACCTGAAATCGAGGAGATTGTTGACAAACGCCTCGAGTCCATCACCGACATCACCAAACTCGTCATCGACGGTACCTTAAAGACCTTCTAAAATGACAAAAGTACGTCTTGCAATCCCGAACAAGGGAAGAATTGCCGAGCCAATCAATGACTTAATGACGAAAGCCGGAATCCACGTAAAGATGACGGCTTCCCGTCAGCTTGTGGCAAAAACCGTTGACCCGAACATCGAAATCCTCTTCGTCCGTCCGATTGATATCCCGGAGTATGTGGCAAAAGGGGTTGCTGATATTGGAATCACCGGTCTTGACATGATTGCCGAGAGAAGAGCAGATGTCGAGCCTATCTTAGATTTAAAGTTCGGCGGAGCACGCTTAGTCCTGGCTGTCCCTGAGGCATCAGCAGTCCGCGAAGTTTCCGACATGAAAGGTATGCGGATTGCAACCGAGTTCCCGAACATCTGTGAGGACTTCTTCAAAGCAGCAGGCGTTGATGTAACAATCGTTGAAGTTGCCGGAGCATGTGAAGCAGCGCCGCAGCTTGGCGTAGCTGACGCAATCGCTGACCTTACATCGTCTGGAACAACTCTTGAAATTAACAAGCTTAGAATCATCTCGGAAGTATTAGCTAGCACCACGCACGTTATCGCAAACCACGAGTCACTCACATCGAAGCGTGAGAAGATTGATGAGATTCTTCTCGCATTCGAAAGTGTTATGGCGGCATCCGGCATGTGCTATCTGATGCTCAACGTTGAGCGTGAGAAACTCGATGCAATTAAGCAGTTAATCCCGGGTCTTGGAGGTCCGACTGTGATGGATATCGCAGGCTCAACCTCGGTGTCCCTCCACGCAGTGGTCTCCTCCGACCGCGTTTATCAGCTCATCAACCAGCTCAAGAATGCCGGTGCACGCGACATCTTAGTACTCGACATCACCCGGATGGTTCGCTGATGCAGATTCTGCCGGCAGTAGACATCTTAGGCGGAAACTGCGTTCAGTTAGTCGGCGGAGACAAATCGACGGCAACAGTTTACGGCAAGCCGCTTGAGAATGCTCTTCGCTGGATAGAGCAGGGAGCAGATGCTCTCCACGTCGTAAACCTGGATGGAGCATTTTCAGCGAGTGCTGAGAATGTCTCCTGCATCCGCGAGGTCATCCGCGAGACTGATGTCTTCGTGGAAGTTGGAGGAGGAATCCGATCCTTAGACGATGCACGCGGCTGGCTTGACCTTGGTGTTGACAGGATTATCATCAGTACGTTTGCAGTCCGCGAACCCAAGGCAGTTTCAGTTCTTGCAGAGGAGTTCGGTTCGGATAAAATCTGTGCCGGAGTTGATGCAAGAGGCAGTTCAGTTTCTGTTGAAGGGTGGACTGCTGATGCCGGCGATTATATTTCCTGGTCGAAACGCTTCGAAGAGCTTGGAGCCGGTTCGCTTCTCTACACGAACATCGATGTGGAGGGAAAACAGGCAGGCATCCAGACTGAACCTATCGCACGCTTGATTGATGCGGTTTCAATCCCTGTTCTTGTATCAGGCGGGGTCTCTTCGAAGGCTGATGTCTGTGCTGTAAAAGAACTTGGAGCCGGCGGATGTATTTTAGGTTCTGCCCTGTACAGCGGAAAAATTTCCTTAAAAGAGGCATTGGAGGCAAATAATGAGAACTGCTGAACTTACAAGAGAGACAACAGAGACACAAATTTCAATCACTTTCAATCCGGATGTGAGAGGAGAGGTTTCCATCTCCACCAGAATCGGTTTCCTTGACCATATGCTTCATGCTTTCGCAAAGCACGGGGGATTCTCCCTCACGGTTGATGCAAAGGGGGATTTAGAGGTTGACTGTCACCACACAGTAGAGGATATCGGAATTCTGTTAGGCGATGCTGTAAAGCAGGCTGTTGGAAACGGTGCAGGCATTACCCGTTTTGCTGATGTGATTATTCCGATGGACGAGGCACGGGCAACTGTTGCTTTGGATGTCGGAGGCCGCGGATATCTTGTAATGGACGGGGCATTTACCGGAATTATGACAGGAGGCATTCCAAACGACTTATTCGAGCACTTCTTCTACAGTTTCTGCATCCACGCAGGAATTACTGCTCATATCATCTTCACCGGTGTAAATGATCACCATAAGTGTGAGGCAATCTTCAAAGCCTTCGGAGTTGCTTTAGGCAAAGCCCTTACTGTACGCGAAGGATGTTCTAACATCCCGAGCACAAAGGGAACCCTCTAAACTTTTTTTAGATTCAATATTTTTGTAGAAGGTGACGGTATGCAGTCTGCCAGTCACATATCACAATCTCGAACACATGTGCGCGTTGTGTAAAATAACCCATTTGCTACAAAACATATGTCCAAAAAGTGTTCAACATACATCCAGAAAAACCCAATATTAACCACATTTTCAAAAAGTGTCAAATATGCTTAAAGAACCATATTCGCCTCATGTCGAACAAAACCCCAAAAAACACACACATAAAAACCTCAAAATAACCAAATAAACCACACCAATTCGTCAATTAGCGCAAACATCCTCCGAAAGACTATTTAACAAAACTATCGAACACTTTTTAGAAATATGTCTTCAACATCACATAAACCATTAATCCGCGGATTATCCTACCCGGACCACATACAGCACTCACTCTACAGCATGTTCGAATACGGAATGTCGCGCGTTGGAAAAGATGCCGAAGCATACAAGTACTTCTCAAGAAAAGTAACCTACGGGCAGCTCATGGATGACATACATGCATGTGCCGCAGGGCTTCTTGAGCTCGGAGTTAAAAAAGGAGACTTTGTAACCATCTGCCTTCCAAACATCCCGCAGTGTGTAATCGCCCTCTACGCAGTAAACAGAATTGGAGCTGTCTGCAACCTCGTACACCCGCTCTCCACAAAAAACGAGATAGAAAAAGCAGTAAAATTAACGGAAAGCAACTTTGCATTCACCTTCGAACTAAATGAAGGATACTTCGAAGGCATCTGCAAAACAATCATCCGCTGTAAAACCCCTGAGTACTTCCCGAAAAATCCAAAGGGACTCATCATGAAAACCGCGTACAACATCTCAGTCAGAAAAGCAAAACGCGTTGATGGAGTTGTACTCTGGAACTCCCTCATGTCATCAGGCAGAAAATCACTCTCCAAAAAAACGCTTCCGAAAAACACCGTAAAAATCACTGACACCGCAGCTCTCATGTACACCGGAGGAACAACAGGAGAGTCAAAAGGAGTAATTCTCACAAACGAAGCATTCAACGTTACAACCTCAAGCCTTGTCAAGATGAAAATCGAAAACCAGTGTCACGAAGGCGGAGCGTTCCTCTCTATCCTTCCGGTATTCCACGCATTTGGAATGGTTGCAAGCGTTCATGCCCCGTTATCATGCGGAATGCGTATGATATTATCTCCAAAGTTTGACACGAAGAACTGCGCAAAACTCATCTTAAAAGAAAAAATCGAAATCATAGCAGGAGTTCCTGCAATGTACGAGCGTATGTATCCTCTTCTTAAAGGAAAGGACCTCTCCTTTGTCGTCCACGCAGTAGCCGGAGGAGATCTTGTATCATCCAACCTCATGAAAAGATACAACGAAATCTTAGACAGTGGTAACGGCGGAGCATCATTCCTCCCGGGATACGGTTTAACCGAAGCATGCGGCCCGGTATGTCTTGCATCCAGAAGTGATATTGAACTCCAGGAAGGCGCACTTGGAAAACCGCTTACCGGTCTTGAGATGTGCATCGTAGAGCCTGGAACAACCAAAGTCATCCCTGAAACCGAGGAAGGAGAACTTTGTTTCTTTGGACGCTCACTTATGGGCGGATACTACAAAAACGAAAAAGCAACCGCTGACGTCATGCGCCACCACAAGGACGGAAAAGTCTGGCTGCACACCGGAGACATTGTAACTCTTGATGAAGACAGAAACATCATCTTCAAATCCAGATACAAGAGAATGGTCAAAGTAAATGGATACAACGTTTACCCGACAATCATCGAAAACACAATGGAACACTGCCCGGCAGTATCCGAGGCCTGCGCTGTAGCTGCCCCCTGGAAGACTGACAAGAAGATTAAGCTCTATGTAACCTTAAAGGACAAAAACGCAGACGAAGAGAAAGCAAAGGAAGAGATTATGGCCTACGCAAAAGCAAACCTTGACCACTGGAGCTGTCCGTTTGCTGTCGCTGTACTCAAAGAGATGCCAAGAACCAAGATGAACAAGAAAGACTACAAAGTCTTAGAATCATCTGATGAATAACCCTTTTTTTCTGCGCGGCATAAATATACAGCCGAATCATTTACGCACATCAAACACAGCCTGATGATTTGTAGGTCATGCAGGTCATAATTTCATAAAGTGTCTGATATTCTGGCGAATCTGCCTTCGCCTCATGTCGAAACAAACACACTTTGCATCTGAAACTTGTGGTCGGAAACACAGGATTTTGCACACATTTCTTCGTCAATTAGCGCATATCCTTGACGGCAGGGTATTTATTCCCAACTAACGAACACAAATAATAATTATGTCACAAAATCCCGCACAATGTATTACCGGCCTCTCTTACCCGGCAGACATCCAGCGATCTCTTTTCTCCATGTTCGAGTACGGATACTCACGTGTCGGAAGAGACGCAGAAGCAATCCTCTACTTCGGAAACAGAATTTCATATGGAAAACTGATGGATGATGTCCATGCATTTGCCGCAGGGCTTGTAAATCTTGGCGTAAAGAAGGGAGATTTTGTGACAATTTGTCTTCCAAACATGCCGCAGTGCGTGGTTGCTGTCTATGCTGTAAACAGACTTGGCGCAATATGCAACCTTGTACACCCGCTTTCAACTGAGAAGGAAATCAAAGACGCCGTCCGCCTCTGCGACAGCAAAGTTGTTCTGACCTTCGAACTCAACGAAGGATTCGCAGAAGGACTCGGCGCAAAAATCATCCGCTGCAAAACTCCTTTATTCTTCCCGAAAAGCCCCAAGGGCTTTATTATGAAGACTGTCTACAACAGAACAGTCAGAAACGCAAAACGTGCGTCTGACGTTCTCCTCTATGAGGACATTGTAGAAGACGGATATAAGTCAAAAACTCCGCTTCCAAAAGACACCATGCAGTATGATGATACTGCGGCTGTGATGTACACCGGAGGAACGACAGGAGATGCAAAAGGTGTTCTTCTCTCCAACGGAGCATTCAACATTACAACATCTGCTCTTATTATGCAGAAGGTCGAAGGACGCTGTCATGAAAACGGAGCATTCCTTACAGTGCTTCCTGTCTTCCATGCATTTGGTCTTGCCATCTGTATCCATGCCCCGCTTTCATGCGGTATGAGAATGGTTTTAGCTCCAAGATTTGTCCCGAAGGACTGTGCAAACCAGGTCTTAAAAGAGAAAATCGAAATCCTGGCAGGAGTTCCGGCCATGTACGAGCGTATGTATCCAATCTTAAAAGGACATGACCTTTCCTTTATTGAGCACATTGTCTGCGGCGGAGATCTTGTATCTTCTGATTTAGTTGACAGATACAACGAGATTCTCGAACGCAAGAACGGATGGGCCTCTTTCCTTCCATGATACGGTTTAACCGAGTGCGGCGGAGCATGTATCTTAGTTGACGAAGACAGAGATGACATCCCGGAGGGATGTGTTGGAAAACCTGTCAACGGCCTTGAGATGTGCCTGGTTGAACCTGGAACAACCAAAGTTATTCCAGATAACGAAGAAGGAGAACTCTGTCTCTTAGGCGGGTCGATTATGTCTGGATACTACAAGAATGAACAGGCAACCGCTGACGTGATGCGCCTCCATAAGGATGGAAGAGTCTGGCTTCACACAGGAGATATTGTAACCTTTGATGAGGGCAGAAACATCATCTTCAAATCAAGATACAAGAGAATGGTCAAAGTCAACGGATATAATGTTTATCCGACCATCATCGAAAACACAATGGAGAAGTGCCCGGCAATCTCAGAAGCCTGTGCTGTAGCAGTCCCCTGGAAGACTGACAAGAAAATTAAGCTCTACGTAACTCTTGCTGACCCAAAGGCGGATGAAGAGACAGCAAAGGATGAGATTATGACTTACGCAAAGGCAAACTTAAACCACTGGAGCTGTCCGTTTGCTGTTGCTGTCCTCAAAGAGATGCCGAGAACCAAGATGAACAAGAAAGACTACAAAGTCTTAGAGTCATCTGACGAATAAAATCTATTTTTTTAAAAAAGATTATCGGGAAATTTCCCTGATATGTCTGTCTGTTTTTTTAACAAGCTCCTCTTCGCCTGCTAAGTCTGCAACGCTTCTGACAGCCTCGAGCAGGTGGACTGAATCTTCCAGGAAGCTTAGGATATCTGCCGGGAACAGTTCGATTCCATACTCATCGATTAAATGGCGGGAAATCTCTTTGTGGTTTAGGCCAAGCTCGCGAAGCTCTAAGAGGCAGACGACAAACTTTCTCTCCGGACATCCGCAAAGAGGTGAATCACGGCATTTACAGTCCAGAAAGTCCTTGAAGAACCGCATAACCTGGTCGCGTGTCCCGGGATCCAGGCCGTCGATATTCATCGAACCTGTGATTGCTTCAAGGTTTGCAGGATGGAATGCCGCATCCGGCAAGCGGTATCCTGCAGCCCGCTGGAGTTTTTTTATGTAGCGGAATCTTGCCCGTCCCGCAATCACGCTGCTTCTCCGCCGACCTCGTCAAAGTCCTTTAAGGACTTCATTGCATCAGCAATACGCTCGACTTCCACGAGCCACTCATCAAAGAGTGTCGGATCATCAGTATCCTTGACATACTTTCCACAGCAGGATGCACCGTTGATTACAGCTGAACCAATCGAAGATGCAAACTCGAGTGCCTTCTCCGGGTCATCATCGACAACCTTTCTTCCGTCTTTTACAAGGTTCTTGACCTCGGTTGCTCCCGGATAGTCTGCTTCGAGGTATTTCTGTGCGGCAGTGAAGAGAACCATCATAGAAATCTGCATAGATGCAATAATCTCGCTTACCTCCTCATCTGCTACCTCGCCCATAACGATTGCTTCAACGTCTGCAATCTTCGTGCGCGCCTCTTCAACAGTGAAACGCTCGTTCTGGTACAGACGGATAATCTTGATAACAGCTAAAGTGATATCGTCAGATAAACCGTCTAAGATTCTGAATCCTTCCGGCATGTCCTCGGAATCAGGATCTCCTTCCCAGTCAGCTTCCTTTAAGGTACGAAGCCAGTTCTCCCAGCGTTCCTGGTTGTAGAATATATAGAACAGCTTTGGAGCCTCTTCCGGCTCGCTGCTTTTCTTGCTTTTCTTCGCAGCCATGTATATACTACTTTGGGACTTTTTACCATAAAAAGGCAATGTTACAAGTCCGTGTATTGAATGATAAAATATAAGGTCAGAGATATTGGAGTTTAAAAAAAGTGGTTGTGTGGTTGAAGGTGTTATGCAATCTTGTTTCCTGCGTTTGCTCCTGGCATGCAGGTGAATATTTCCTTAACAGAGATAACAACAAGATCGTGACACGGGTATGCTCCTGGTTTCTTTGCCTCAAGCATATCACGCATCTTCTGGTGCTCTTCAGTGTCCTTCATAATCTCTGCAGTACCTTTGAGCTGGAAACAGTTTCCAATGTCGCGGCTCCAGACGAGGACAGAGACCTGCGGATTCTCTAAGATATTTGCCATAGTCTTGTTCATGAAGTTGTTAGCGATTAAGACCTTATCGTCTTCTACTAAAACTGCGCCCATAGGTGCAACGTTTGGAACACCTGCCTTGGATGCAGTTGCTAAGTGAAGAACACCGACCTTTGCCATCTGCTCTTTAAGTTCTGGAGTAATTAATGCCATACTTGTATATTAGATTGGATACGTCATTAAGATTCCCGAAATAATACAGTGAGTAAGCGTTTATACTCATGCGGTAAATATAATATTACTATGGTTTCCGACGAAATCACACCAGTCCTCGAACGGCTCGAGGAAGATAGAGTACGGTCCGTTCTCCTCCAGTTCTCCGACCTGGAAGGTAAGCCAAAAAACGTGGCGATTCCGACGAAACAGGTGGAAAAAGCATTAACCGGCGGTATCAGTTTTGACGGATCATCGATTCAGGGATTTGCACGTCTCGAAGAATCCGACATGGTCCTTCGCCCTGAAATCTCCACCTATCAGGTCATCCCCTGGTCTGATGCAGACTACCGTGTTGCGCGTTTTATCTGCAACGTATATACAACCCACGGTGACCCGTTCACCGGAGACCCGCGCTACATCTTAAGAGAACAGATGGCAAAAGCATCTGCTCTTGGATACACCTTCAACGTAGGCCCTGAAATGGAGTTCTTCCTCTTCCGTCAGGACGAGTTTGGAAGACCAACCGTAAACCTCCAGGATCACGGAGGATACTTCGACCAGACGCCAACTGACCCGGGAGAGGATGTAAGACGCGACTTAGTAACACAGCTTTCCGAGATGGGATTCAATATCGAAGCATCCCACCACGAGGTAGCCCCGTCACAGCACGAAATCGACTTCACCTACGGTGACGCTCTTTCGATGGCTGACAAAGTCGTAACCTTCAAGTTCGCGGCAAAGACCTTAGCATTAAAGCGCGGACTTCACGCAACCTTCATGCCGAAACCAATCTATGGAATAAACGGATCAGGTATGCACGTGAACTGTTCCTTAATGAAAGACGGCAAAAACGTATTCTTCGATCCTGACGGAGAACACCTGTTATCTGATGATGCCAGATACTTCATCGGCGGTCTCTTAAAACACGTCGAAGGAATCACCCGCATTGCAAACCCGACAGTCAACTCATACAAACGTCTGATTCCAGGATACGAAGCACCAGTCTACATCGGATGGTCCACCATGAACCGTTCAGCATTAATCCGCGTGCCGTCTCCGAGAGGAAAGAGTACCAGAGCAGAACTCAGAAGCCCTGACCCGACCTGTAACCCGTACCTGACCTTTGCAGTCATGCTCGCCGCAGGTATGGAAGGCATCACTCAGAAGATTGAGCCTCCGGAGAGCATCGACAAGAACATCTTCAAGATGTCCGAAGCCGAGCGCGAAGCAGAAGGCATCCGCTGTCTCCCGCAGAACTTAAAAGAATCCAACAAGGCCTTAATGTCAGACAGCCTGCTCTGCAGTGTCTTAGGCGAACACGTTGTTTCCCAGATTCAGCGCTTAGCAGACCTTGAATGGAGTGACTTCTCCAAGTCAATCACCGACTGGGAAATCAAGAGATACCTCGCAACATACTAATCATGCAGCTCATCTGTGACCTCCACGTACATACAAATGCCTCGGCAGACGGTCACTGCCCGGTAGAAAAGGTTCTTGAAAGAGCCAAAGCCGCAGGCCTTGACGCGGTGGCTGTCACAGACCATGACACAACAGTTTCCGCTCTGAAAGCCCTCTCACTCGAATCTGAAGTAATTGTCATCCCAGGAATTGAAGTATCAACAAAAGACGGGCATGTTCTGATTCTTGGAACAACCAAAGAGTACGAAGCAGGAAAACCGGCAGACGAGACAATCGCTGAAGCGCAGGCTGACGGATGCGTCACAGTAATCCCGCACCCGTACCACCTTTTCCGCCATGCAACAGGCTTAAGGAACAAAAAAGCCCTTAAAATGGCTGACGCCTTCGAGGTTTACAACAGCAGATACTACATAGGAGTCTCGAACCTGGAAGCAAAGCATGCGGCAAAACGTCTTGGAAAAGCTGTGACAGCAGGTTCTGACGCACATGACTGTGATTACGTAGGATACGGAATAAACATAATCGATGCAGAAGAAAAAACAGCAGAATCCATCCTTTCGGCATTAAAGGCAGGTAAAATTACTGCCGAATGCAAAAAGACGCCTGTTTCCACCTACCTTCGGCAGTCAAAAAATAATGTCATACGTAAAATCAAGCTCCGGCTCAAACTATGAAACTCGCATTAACTGTCGGATATCTTGGCGAAGGATTTTCAGGATCGCAGTTCCAGCCGGACAAGAGAACTGTTGAAGGAGAGTTCATCAAAGCCGGAATATCCTGCAAAGCCTGGGACGATGCGAAATCAGCATCCTTTAGAACAGCCGGCAGAACTGACAAAGGCGTATCAGCAAGGCGGCAGTTAATCACAGTTACACCGCGTGACAAAGACAAGTTTGTTGAGGCAATAAACTTCCACTTGCCGCCCGATATCTGGTGTGTCGGATATGCGGAAGTGGACGATGATTTTTATCCGAGATATTCTGCGGGCATTCGAACCTACAGATACTTCTTCCCGTATCCGTTAGATATCGAAGCAATGCAGAAAGCCGCCTCATACTTTGTTGGAGTTCACGACTTCAGTGGGTTTTCAAAGATGGAAACGGGAAGAGATCCAATGCGCACAGTAACCTCTGCTTCCGTCTTCATCGAAAACGGGCTTCCTGTTTTCGAAGTCTCGGCAAAGAGCTTCCTATGGAACATGGTTCGCGGAATGGCAGGAATTTTAGAAGCCGCAGGCTTGGACCTTACACCGCCGGAGACTGTCTTAGAACAGCTTGAGTCACATATCTGGCGCGTACATCCTGCCCCTGCCGGAGGGCTTGTGTTCTGGGATGCAGAAACATCTCTCGAATTTACTCCTATGAGGCAGAGAACTGCTGCAAAAAGACAGCTCTTCGAAAGAGCAAAAGAGGCAAGAACCTCTGCACATGCAGCAGAAGCTCTTTTGGAGTGCGGATTTGATGAGTATCTAAGAGAGAATGCCGAAAGAAATTACGGCTCTTTTATGAAACGCTGAACAATCTCCATTCCGCGTGCCTCAGCTTCTTTAACACTCTCCGGCCATGCTTTAACCCCGCCATGCTCATCCATTCCTGCGAAGAGAACATTTTCAGTGTAAGAGAATCCTGCATCATTAAAGAGGGCTCGAACAACCGGGAATGCCGCATCAAACATGATTGGAAGTCCCTGACCTGATGTCGAGAGGAAAACACCGATATGGTTTTTGAGATGTTCTTCATCGAAGACAAGCTCCTTTGTTTTGAACTTCTGAGCCCAGAGGAACTGTCCTCTGTCGATGAAGCCTTTCATCTCGGCAGTAACAGTCATTGAGTATATCGGGGATGCTAGAACTAAGATGTCTGCTTTCATGACCTTTTCGAATACTTCGGTTAAGTCATCCTTTAAGACGCACACGCCTTTTTTGTGGCAGGCATTACAGCCAAGACAGTTTTTGAATGTAAGAGATGAGAGCCTGATGTTCTCAAACGTGGCACCTGCTTCCTCTGCACCTTTTAAGAATGCGTTTAGGACAGTCTCGGTGTTTCCGTTTCTCCTTGGGCTTCCGTTCAAAGCGAGTATGTGCGTCATTAGTATATAGATTATCAGCCTGACGCGGGAAAAAAGTATGTGTTGGGTTTATTCTGCAGAGTAGTGGATAAGTTCAGATGCCGGAACAAGGTTTCCATTCTCATCAATCTTTGAGACTGCTCCGTGTCCGCAGCAGATGAGAAGGTATTTTCCGTTTTTCTTAAGCTCGGCATCGAGTTCGACTGCAAGACGGGTTAACTCTTTGCGCTCGGTTCTGGCGATTTCGCTGTCGACATTGACTGATCCTATCATGGAGTCTGCGATAGAGCAGTAATCTGCACGCTCTTTGGAAAGGGTTGCAAAGTTGATGAATGCGTCACTTGTAAAGAGCATTCCAAGGTTCGGCTCAAAGAGGAGAAGCTGTCCTGCGATGTGTCCCCCAAGGCTTTCCCAGACCTCAAACTCCATTCCTGCAAAGGAGATTTTCTCGATAATCGGGAAAAGTCCGCGCATTCCAATCGGTTCAGTTCCGCACTCGATTACTTTGTCCGGAACGTTCATACGAGACATTGTGTTAATGGATGTGGTATAGAACTTTTCGAGAAGGTCTAAGTTGTTGACTGAACCATAGTTTCTGGTTCCTGCGTCAAGGATTGCTTTGCATGTCGGATGCATTAAAGGCATCATTTTGAAGTATCCGGCAGCTCCGCAGTGGTCTGCGTCAGCGTGAGTGCAGATGACAACTCTTGTATCAAAGAATCCGTCAACACCTACTTTTTCGAGCATTTTGTCGCAGTCGTTAAAGAAGCATCCGTATCCGGTGTCGAGAACCATTTTGCCGTCTTCGCCTGCATCAAAGATATTGAGGTTTCCGCCACCCGGGAGCTGGAAGGAGTAGAATGTGATGTTTGCGGTAAGCGGGATTTTCTGGTAGTCGGAGGTGAAGTTTTTGCCGGTGTTTGCTCCAAGGTAGTCTCCGATTCCTTTTACGAGTTCGAGGTATTTTTCCGGGGAGATACCCTGCGGTTCTCTGATTCTGATTGCCTCTTCTCCCTCTTTTACATATTCGTTAAGCTCTTTTTTGTTGAGCGGGGAAAGATAGAGAGCCATTTTTGCCATGAATTCTCTTGTGAAATATTCAGGAATCATAGATGAGGAAAAGTATTGGATGTTATAGAATATCTTTGTTTAGTAAAAACAGATAAAAAAATTAGTTGACCTTAATCCAGAGGTGGAGGTCACGGTATGATGATTCAATCTTTTCCTCTGCGGATGCAGAAGCAGATGGAACTGTCTCGTTGTATAAGAGGAACTCTAACCTGTTATATCCAGTATATGGGACGCTGAAGTAATACTTTTCAAGATACGTTGTATTGTCGAGAACAGAAACCTCGAAACGGTCAAGCGGCATACTTGCGTGAATTACCGAAGAGTTCGTTGCAGAATCCCACTCGGCATTCAGCAGAAGAGTCTCAACAGTATAAGTCACATCTCTGTACTCATGATTTCCAATTCCAATCCAGACGAACTGCTGAGAGTTTACCGGGAACTTCTCCGGATAATCGTCTGCCATCTTGTCCTCGCCTAAAATGTAGAACTCAGTAAACTTCTCGCCGTCCTTCGGGAAAGCGATAACAAAGACTGTTGTAACTGCGGCGACGATAACTGCCGCAATCAGAATGATAGAAAGCGCCTTGTCAAACTTACCCTGTCCTTTCGGGAACAATTCTTCTTTGAGTGCAGGCTTAACCATCTCAAACGGAACTGCGAACTTCTCCTCATCAGATAATCTTGCTCTGCGGTAGAGAGTAATTATCATCATAATAAGAGTGAAGAGAACAAGTGAAATTACGATTGGATTAAGGCGGATTCCAAACGGAGTGTAATTTAATACAAGACCTATTAAAGGAACTACAGCAATAGATAGACCAACTGAAAGTGCGAAACGTTCGATACCGTCAATAGAAGTCTTTTCCGGGAAAAGGGCTGCAATCAGAACATAACCAGGGATAAAAAGTATGACAGGGACAGTAAATATCACACGAATAAATGTCTCATTAATGAACGGGACATAAATCGATAAGACTGCCAAAAGCATCCATACAGCAATAACAATCAGGTCTTTTGGGATGTTTTTCGGATCAGCCATCTCAGCCAAGGCATCAATCCGGTTTTTCTCTTCCATGATGTAACTATATTTCTTTTCTTCTGATATCAATCTTCACAAAACCAGACACTTATCTCTTTGAAAAGCGAATAATAATAATGTATGGGAGTTGTCGAAGATGTAAGCAGAGCCGCAGACCGCTTAGCAGAAGCGGACGCTGTATCCCTTATCTCCCATATTGACGCGGATGGGATTACAAGCTACTCAATCATAAGCCAGGCACTCGCACGCGAAGGAGTACCTGTAAAGCCTGTGTTTGTAAGACAGCTTGAACCAATGACCATACCCCACATCCCAAAAGATGACACCTTAAAAGTCTTCACTGACCTTGGCTCAGGTCAGCAGGGGCTTCTTGAAGAAGCAGGAATCAATCCGGACAACGTCGTAATCCTCGACCACCACGTAAGCCAGCCTGCTCCAAACGGAACCGAGTACTTCGAAGTAAACGCTCAGTCCTACGGAGAAGACTACCACAAATGCAGTGCCGCAGGAATCACATATCTTGTTGCCCGCCGCATGAATCCGGAAAACACGGATTTATCAAAGCTTGCCGTAGTTGGAAACGTTGGAGACATGATGGCAAGAGAAACCGGGAGACTTACCGGAATAGCCCACTGGATAGCAGAAGACGCAGAAGCCCACGGGCACTTAAAGATGGTTCAGGGATTAAACTGTTATGGACTCTCAACCCGTGCGCTTCACTTATCTCTCTCGAACTGTGACGACCCGGTAATTCCAGGAATCTCCAGAAAGCCTGCAAAAGCAATGGAATTCCTCTGCAGGATTGGAGTTTATGACACACCGTCTGCCGCCCGGACTTTTGAAGAACTATCAGAAGACGAGGCCAGAAAACTTGCAAGCAATGTCGCACAGCAGATGATAGCAAACGGAGAATCTGTCGAGCGGCTCTTTGCAGAACAGTACTTCTTCTTTGACGAAGCAGAAAAAACTCCGCTTCGAAATGCCTCCGAGTATGCAACCATGCTCAACGCCTGCGGAAGATGGGCAAAACCTGCTATAGGTGCTGCTGTCTGCGCCGGAGACCGCGGAGTTCACTACCGTGAAGCAGAACACATGCTAAGACACCACAGAAGCATGATTCGCGAACTGTGCGAGTACATCTTAGAGACAGGAGTTGAAAGACGCGGACCCATTCAGACGATTAACATAGGAGACAGATACCCGGATACAATCGTTGGAATCGGGGCTGGAATGGCTTTATCAAAACTTAACACAAACAAGCCCATTCTTGTCCTCTGCGAAGTTGCAGACGAGCCGGACTTTTTAAAAGCCTCCATGAGAACCTATGAAAAAGTTCTGCGCCGCGGTGTTGATTTACAGGATGCATTATGTACTGCAGCCGCTGAATTCGGAGGTTCAGGCGGAGGGCATAATATTGCAGCAGGCGCATATATACCTAAAGGATGCGAAGATGATTTCATCAGAAGAGTTAGCGAACTTATCCAAACCCAGCTTGATTCGGGTCAGAAGAATAGCTGATTTCCAGTTCGGCCGCGGAGCAGGCGAGGCACTTTTCCCAGACGAGGTTACTTTCTCATACTCTAACACAAAGCGTGTCAGATACGTCAACCTCGGAAAGGAACGTCTGGTAACAGTCCGCGCAAATGACGGCCGCTTCACTCTCGGATACCCTGGAGCAAAGCGCCTTCACGAGTTCCTTCCAAAGCCGGAGAACCGTGTCGTCGTCATGGAAGAGGCAGTGCCTTTTATCGCAGACGGTAAAAATGCGATGGCAAAACATGTCATCTCGGCAGACGAGAAGATTTTAGCCGAAGATGAGGTGTTTGTTGTTGATGAGTCGGATAACCTGATAGCCACAGGAATGGCTGTTCTTGCCGGATGCGAAATGCTCGGATTTAACTTTGGAACAGCAGTAAAAGTAAGACAAGGAGTAAATAAAAAATGATGCCGGGAATTAATCCTAAACAGATGAAAGCAGCCATGCGCAAGATGGGCATGCAGATGAACGAAATCGAAAACGTCACCAAGGTAGTTGTGTACACTGCTGACGGAAACTATGTTTTCGAGGATGCACAGGTCGTTGGAATTACCATGCAGGGCCAGACCTCCTACCAGTTAACAGGAAACATGCACTTCGAGGAAGCAGAAGTCGAGATTCCGGAGTCTGATGTTGAGCTTGTCGCATCCCAGACCTCTGTATCTCCGGAAGCAGCTCTTGCAGCTTTAAAGGAATGCAAGGGAGATATTGCAGAAGCCATCCTTAAACTCACCGCAGTATGATTGGAAACCGCAGGGTTATTCTTCGCGGAAATAACCGCGAATATTATGTGCGCCTTGGAGAAGGTAAGCTTTCGACCGATTTAGGCATGGTTGATTTAGCAGAGGCCGCAAACCTTGAGGATGGAGATACAGTGCTTACTCATTTAGGTAAGCCCTTTACCGTTCTCCTCCCGAAGGCTACAGACTTTTTCTCGCACGGAAAAAGAACCGGCGCTCCGATGATGCCAAAAGACATCGGCATGGTTATGGCATACACAGGTATGTGCAGTCGTGACCGCGTGCTCGATGCAGGAACTGGTTCAGGTATTGCTTCAATCTTTTTCGGCGGATGTGCCAAAGAGGTTGTGACCTGCGAGGCACGCGAGGACTTTTCCAAAGTTGCCGCTGGAAATATCGCAGATGCCTGTCTTGATAATGTTGAGGCCAGAGCATGTGACGTATTAGAGGTCACTGACGGGCCCTTTGATATCGTGCATCTCGATATGCAGATTGATGAGCGTCATGTTGAACACGCATACAATCTGTTAAAGACCGGAGGCTACTTTGCAACATATACTCCGTTTTTGGAGCAGACGTTTATTGTTATGGATACTGCAAAGCGTCTGTTTGGTGAGGAGGCTGTGCAGACCGTCGAATGTATGGAGCGTGAACTCACCAGAGGAAAGCGCGGAACGCGTCCTTCGACCAGAGTTGGTCACACGGGCTATCTTACAATTGCCCGGAAAATATAATTTTTTATCCCCAAATCTTTTCAACCGCATTCATTATGCGGTCTTTTACTTCAAGCATTTCACGCCATTCTTTCGGCACTGCATCAATTCCATACAGAGCCCCGCACATCCCCCCAACAATCGCCCCGATTGTATCAGAATCGCCGCCTAAACGGCACGCTTTTGTTACTGCATCAAGATAACTATTCGAATCTCTAAATATACAGAAAGCACAGCGGGTTGATTCAAGAGCGTCAACCGACGGCCAGAGATCTCCTTCCAGATATTTTTTCGGCACTGCTTTGAGTACCTCCTCTTTTGACTTCCCGTGCAGAATTGAATAGACGGCTAAAGACACGGCAGAACATGCATCCAATGCCTCTTTATCCATATGGGTAAATGATGAGACCTTTCTTGAAAGAGATTCTGCCTCTTCTTCTGATGTTGCGACAAGTCCCACCGGAAGCGTTCTCATAACACTGCCGTTTGTTCTGCTTCCAAAAATCATGTGTACAACTTCTGCCGCAGATTCAGGATAGCATCCCTGCTCAACAAGGTAAGCTAAAGTGCGTGTCGTGTTTCCAAATGTTTTGGGGCGTGCACGTATTGTTTGAATCATCTTCGACAAAAAAAGCTCTCTTGAAAAGTATCCTTCCTCAACGCAGGTCTCAAGAAGATTTAACATCATCAGGGTATCATCCGTTACCTCTCCCGGGGCTATCGAAAACTGACCTCCACCCCTCATTTCAGGAATGCGGCTGTCATCTGCCATCATCCCTTCAAACGTTGCGCCAACAGAATCAGCCGCCGCCGCGCCGAAAAGAGCCCCGTATACCCTGTTCAAATCCATACAAGAAAATAGCACTCATTATATTTAAACATAGATGGTATGTTCGAAACGCGCAAATGAAACAAACCGCGCAAAACGTGCGAAATTACAAAACAGGCCCAAATGTGACCCATGTCGAAAATCTTTGAAAAAATAACAGGCGAAATCACTTCTAAGATATAAATATAACGAGTTAGGTATATCACAAACTGACGCTGACATGTATAAGAACTATCATCACCCCAATACACAGGTGAAAAACATGCAGAAAGAAGAACTCCTACACCTCCACATGCTCATGGTACAGATTAAGAAGTACTATGAATCCGTCTCCGGCAATACCGTTCCGACCGAAGAATACGATGCATTATCTATCTCCCCAATACACATCCACAAGAATAAGAACGTACACAGAGTGGCTGTCTTAACCCTTGGAAATGAAATCGTAACTCAGATGAAAGCAACCATGCCGGTTTCCGGTGCTGCATTAAACGAAGCACACGCAGACGCAGTACCTGCAGAACACTAAATCCAAAAAGCCATCCGGCTGAATACTTTTTTTTCTTTTCTTCAAACAAATTCAAAGTCCCCACCCACTAGTTACGGTAAACATTTTTGATATCATACGTCCAACATATAGGGATATGAAAATCCTTGTTGCCGGTGGCGGCGGACGAGAACACGCAATCGTATCTGCTCTCTGCAGAAACAGCGCTGTCGAACTCTACAGTGTCATGGGAAAGAAGAACCCTGGAATCGCAAAACTTGCAAAGGAAGTATTCCATGCTGAAACCGATGTAGAAGCAGTTGTTGACTTCGCTAAAAAACACAATATCAAATACGCAGTAATAGGACCCGAAGCTCCGCTCCAGGCCGGACTTGCAGACGCACTTTGGGAAGTCGGAATCGGATGTGTCGGACCAAAGAAGATGGCCGCAAGAATCGAGACAGACAAGGGATTCTGCCGCGAGCTTATGCAGAAGCACGGAATCGCAGGATGTCCGGGATACAAGATCTGCAAAACCCCTGAAGAAGCAGCAGAATATATCAAATCCTACGAAGGAGAACTTGCTGTAAAGCCGACAGGACTTACCGGCGGAAAGGGTGTCAAGGTTATGGGAGAACAGGTCGACAGAGACGGTGCAGTCGAATACGCATTAACTCTCAAAGACCAGGAAATCATCTTAGAAGAGCGTCTCCTTGGTGAAGAGTTCACTTTAATGGCGTTCACCGACGGAAAGACTCTTGTTCCAATGCCGCTCGTTCAGGACCACAAGCGTGCATTTGAAGGAGACGTTGGACCAAACACCGGCGGCATGGGTTCCTATTCCCTTGAGTCCCACAAGTTCCCGTTCGTATCTGACGCTGACTATGATGCAGCATTTACTATCATGAATGAAACTGTTGCAGCCCTCGCCGCTGAGGGATGCCCGTACCAGGGAATTCTCTACGGTCAGTTCATGAACACCCGCGACGGACCAAAGGTTATTGAGTTCAACGCACGCTTCGGAGACCCGGAGGCAATGAATGTCTTAACCATTCTTTCCTCTGAC
The DNA here is from genome assembly GCA_017387505.1 of Methanocorpusculum sp. Lineage (GTDB taxonomy): Archaea > Halobacteriota > Methanomicrobia > Methanomicrobiales > Methanocorpusculaceae > Methanocorpusculum. The sequence goes on along the minus strand of JAFOFB010000013.1, from coordinate 4,031 downwards.
TTTTCTGTTATCGCAGAACACATCGCAGAAGGATGTCTGACTGCAGATGATGTCTCCTTCGCACCGAAGGCAACTGTCTGTAAGTACATTGTTCCGGCAGGATATCCGGATGCACCGCATGCAGGTGACCCGATTACTACAGGTGCCGCAGACAACACTGTTCTCTACTATGCAAACGTTATTGAGAATGAATCCGGCATGTTAGAGACCATCACCTCAAGAACCATGGCATATGTCGGTGTCGGCGACAGCCTTGAAGAGGCTGAGCGTTATGCAGAAGCCGCATGTAAGAATGTCAGCGGAAATATCCGTTACAGAAGCGATATTGGAACTGCAGCACTGTTTGCAAAGCGCATCTCTCACATGGACGAGCTCAGGAAGTAATTATGAAGGATTTTCTCTCTATCTCTGACCTCACCCCTGAGGCATATGATGATATATTAACTCTCGCCGCCCGCATGAAGCGCCAGCGTTCTGCCGGAATTCCGCACCCGTACCTTGCAGGAAAGAATCTTGGTATGATCTTCGAGAAGGCATCAACCAGAACCCGTATTTCTTTTGATGTCGGTATGCACGAGCTTGGAGGATATGCGCTCTACTTAAACTCGAAGGACACTCAGCTTGGACGCGGAGAGACAGTTCCAGACACTGCACGAGTAATGTCTCGCTTCCTTCAGGGAGTTATCATGCGCACCTATAAGCATGAGACCATCACCGAGTTTGCAAAGTATGCAAGCATTCCAGTCATCAATGCTTTATCCGATAAGGAGCACCCGTGCCAGATTATGGCCGACTCCTTAACTCTTAAAGAGAAGTTTGGAGAGCTTGACGGGCTTCGCATTGCATGGATTGGAGACGGAAACAATGTTGCAAACTCTCTGATTATGGCATCTGTTCAGACCGGTATGGAGATTGCTGTAAGTACTCCGAAGGGATATGAGCCTGACCAGGGTGCTGTTAATTTCGCAAAGGAGAACGGCGGTAAGGTTGTGTTCTATGATAATCCGGTTGATGCTGTAACTGATGCACACGCAATCTACACTGATACCTGGATTTCGATGGGTGAAGAGGATATCAAGGACGAGAAGCTGAAGGATTTCGTCGGATATCAGTTAAACATGGACTTGCTGAAGAAAGCTGCTGACGATGCAATTGTTCTCCACTGTCTTCCGGCACACAGAGGCGAGGAGATTACCGATGAGGTTATTGACTCTATGCAGAGCGGTGTCTGGGATCAGGCAGAGAACAGACTGCATGCACAGAAAGCTGTTCTTGTCCGCCTGATGAATAATGAGCTCTAATACTGCCGCAGAGTTTTCCCGTATCGGACGCCGTTTGTTCTCTGAACATTTAGTCGGCGGTAATTTCGGGAATATGAGCGTTCTGACTCCGGAAGGGTATTTCATTACCCGTACGGGGTCTTATCTTGATGCAGACCCTGCCGAGATTGTTCTGATGCCAAGAAACGGCAGAATGACGCCAGGTGCTTCGAGCGAGTGGCGTGTTCATACAGCAGTCTACAATGCAACAGAGCACAAGGCAATTGTTCATGCTCATCCCCAGCATGCTGTTGCTTTGTCTCTTTTGTACGATTCTATAAGGACTGTTGACAGTGAGGGGCAGCTTTTCGCATCAGAGATTCCTGTTGTTGAAGGTGCGTGCGGTTCGCAGGCTTTGGCTGATGCGGTTGCCGAGGCTCTTTGTTCGTCCAAGGTTGTTATCGCTAAAGGGCATGGTACGTTTGCGGCAGGTAAGTCTTTAGATGAGGCTTATCTTTTTACATCGCTTGCGGAACACTGCTGTAAGGTGCTGTATCTGTTAAAGACGATGCAGAAGTAACAAAAATCTATTTTTAAAAAAGAAATTTATATTACGGCACAAAAACCGCAAGAGAAACAACTGTTGTCCAAAGACCGTCACGGCATACAGCACTTGAACTGATATTACTGGTCTTAATAATCTTCCCGCTTGCAAGATATGCCTGCTCACGCTCATTCCATGCAGCCTTCGGATCGATATCAACATTCATCAAAGAACCAAGCATAGTAGCAGCTAAATCCTCAGCATGAATACCGCACTCCTCTTCTGTTAAACCGGCTGCATGATGCTCGGATAAGAACCCGTGATGTCCCTGCTCAAAAGGCGGAACCGCAAGACCAACGGATGCCGCAACAGATTCCCCTTCCACATTAGTCTCAGCTCTGGCCATAACACAGAAAACAATCTCTCCTGCGTGAAGCTCTGATAAGCCCTCATCGCGCGGAACAATCCTTGCATTCGGAGGCATAATCGAAGAGACCGTAACCAGATTAAACGGAGACACATGAGCGTCGCGCAGAGCCATCTCGAACGAAACAAGCTTCTCTTTATGAACGCCGACCCCCTTTGTGAAAAATACTTTTGACGGGACAAACATTTGTTCTCATTAAATCACCCTGAGACGATATAATGCCTTTGCTTCATTCAGAAGAAAACAAAATTTCACCCCATGCTTAGATGGGTTTAATTACATTCCAACCAAACATACTCGTTATCTATCTCTCTTAGAAGAGATAGATTAGATACAAAAAGGTTGATAGTATGTCGGATTCTGTAGTAGACAGCATTTTAGCGGCCCGCTACTTCCGCGCAGGCGAGACCTCATTCGAAGACGTCTGCCGGCGCGTAGCGAACGCTCTCGGAGAAAACCCAGAAGAAACCGAAGAGTACTTCCAGGCAATGATGAGTTTATCCTTCCTTCCAAACTCACCAACCCTCATGAACGCAGGAACCCCGCTTGGACAGCTCTCCGCATGTTTCACACTCCCGGTAAACGACTCTCTGCCGGAGATTTTTGACGCAATCCGCTGGGGAGCAATCATTCACCAGTCGGGCGGCGGAACCGGATACAACTTCTCACACTTACGTGCAGAAGGCTCTCCAGTGCGCTCCACCGACGGTGTAGCATCCGGACCGGTATCCTTCATGCGCGTATTCAACTCCGCAACTGATGTCATCAAACAGGGCGGAAGAAGACGCGGAGCCAACATGGGTATCTTAAACGTCTGGCATCCTGACATCATGAAGTTCATCAACAGCAAAGCAAAAGAAGGCGACTTCTCGAACTTCAACATCTCAGTCATGGTCTCTGACGAGTTCATGCAGAAGGTAGCAGACGGAAAACTCTCCGATGTCTGGGTAACTGACAACTCAGGTACCGAAGTCACCGTCAAGGAAATCTGGGACGGAATCGTTGAAGGTGTCTGGAGAAACGGAGAACCGGGTATCTTATTCTACGATACAATCAACAGCAAGAACCCAACCCCGCAGCTTGGCGCAATCGACACAACCAACCCATGCGGAGAACAGCCGCTTCTTCCGTTCGAATCCTGTGTTCTTGGAAGTATCAACCTCTCCAAGTTCGTTGAGAACGATGCAATCGACTACGCCCGCCTCGACCGCATGGTTCAGATGGCAATCCGCTTCCTCGATGCTGTCATCACCAAGAATGTCTTCCCGATTCCAGAGATTAAGGAGGCAACCAACCGTACAAGAAAGGTTGGTCTCGGCTTAATGGGTGTCCACGATGCAATGCTGATGCTTAGAATCCCGTACGACTCCGAGGAAGGACGCAGCTTCTGTCAGGACATCATGAAGCGCGTCAATGACGTTGCAGTCGAAGAGTCCATCCGTCTTGGAAACGAAAAGGGAACCTTCCCTGCATACGAGGGAAGTGTCTGGGACAAGCAGGGCATCATCATGAGAAACGCAGCCCTGACCTCCATCGCACCAACTGGAACCATCTCTCTTCTTGCAGGATGTTCCTCGGGTATCGAGCCTGTATTCTCATACGCATACACCAGAAGAAACACCGTCGGAAAGACATTCGTCCTTGTACACCCGTACTTCGAAGCAGAACTCGCAAACGTTCTTGCAGGTATGGGATACACCGGTAAAGCCGCAGAAGATAAACGTCAGGAGGTCATTGACCATGTTCACGAGACAGGAACAGTCCAGGACGTCGCATGGCTTCCGGCATCCTTCAAGGCAGT
>JAFOFB010000012.1 GCA_017387505.1 Methanocorpusculum sp. | reverse complement strand
GCTCGAAGAGACTTGCGACAGCAGAACACCGAAGCGAGCGACAGTGAGCGGAGGTGGACTGCGGTTTTTTGTAGCCTGAACGAATCCACATGCCAAATCCCAAACCTTTCTTAACTCTCCCCGCCGTCTCGGAGCACCGCGTCAGCGTAGCGGCTAGGCGGAGCAGTCGAATCACACAAAAACACATTCAACACCCGTCGCTGCCGCACGCTAACCGCGGCGGCTTATCGAGACGGAAAAATAAAGTCTATCCAATATCATGGTTAGCAAGCGGCAGCGGCGGGCTCTCCTACACTCAAAAGATATTCCATAAACACAAAAGATATCATCAAATTGAAAATAGATAACACAAACAAAACAGTACGGGTGATATCCGGCTGCCTTAAAGACATAGCGGTTAACTACTCCGCTGCCGGCATCTCCGCAGATACAATTACAAGTATTAGATTAACTGTAAAACTATATAATCATTATCCAACCGGAAATAAAATCAGAAGACAGGAGAAAAAGTAAGAGAAAAATCTCCTACTTTTTGGTCAATATCAAATACAATTTCCGAATTTCTTCGGAAATGCGAATCAGAAGATAGACCGCGAAAATTGTATCTGCGGAGATACATATCACCTCCTGTATTTGCTCGGCTAGTTAGACCGGCATCATATACATCGTATTGAAAGGATATAATACCCACACAAAAACCAAAAAAACTCACCGTTTCTGGTAATCCATCAGCGCATTCAAAACCCCTTCCATAAACATAACCCCGCCTTCCACACCCGAAACCGCACGGGCAGACATAGAAATCCTGCTCCTGTCAGGATGCGTAATACCAAAAAATGCCGCATCATAAACAGAAGCCTCAAAGGTCGAACCGAGAATCAAATCGGGCTGAGCCGCAGAAATCCTCTCCGAAATCTCTGTAAAGTCAGTAACCTCCTCGCGTGGAAGAGACACAGCAATGTCCGAGCCGAAATAACGCGTCATCATCGCCTCAGCAAAGCGGCAGTAACTTCCCTGTCCCGCAACAGCCAAAACTGGCGGAGTGTACTTTCTCAGATACTTATCCGCATAGTAGAACATCGTCTCATCCGCCTTCTTCCACTCCTCCTCAAGAGCCGCATAATCTGCATCAGGGAAACGCTTTTCCAAAGCCGACATAGTATCTTTGATATCCAAAAACAGGAAAGAGCCAAGGCTCTCACCAACACCGGAATCCCATGCAGGATTCACAGAAACTGAAAATGGAGCAGCACCCTCTTTCAGTTTCGAATAGGAATCAGCGGCAAACGATAAGCGGACAGGAATACCGAGAACCGAAAGCATACGGCGTGCCTCATGAAGATTTCCGCGTGCAAAAAGGTCAAGCCCGCACACACCATCAACATTTACAGCAGAAACATCCGCAGTTCTAATGTCCAAAGCAGAGTATGCCGCTTTCACTCCTGCCTCCGCATTTCCCGAAAAACCCGGAGAATCCACAAACACAGCATTTGTCCCCTCAAACGCATTTGCCAAATCCTCGCCTGTTAAAGCAGGGATACATGTATTTACAACAGCAACAGGTTTTCCCTCCGCCTCAAGAGATGAAACCACCTCATGCAGGCGGTCAACTGTTCCAAAAACTATCTCAGACTCCAAAAGATAGGTCGAATAAAGAGAAGCCCTCAGAATCGACCTCGGATAATAATAGCACCCGGATGACCCGTGAACAACAACCGACAGGCCCGAAAAGCCAGAAAGAACAGCACAGGCTCCGGTCATCGCACACGGCATCACAGGATTTTCCATACAAGACGTCATCTTCTCTTCTCCCTCCTCCAAAGATAAAGCATCTTCAAAACACCAGACAAACCAACAGGCAGATAGAAAGGCAGTTTGATTTCCATACCATCCGCATCCTCAATGATTCCAAGACGCTCAATCGCCTCGCGGGCAACAGCATGACATCCTGCAAACGGCTCGAAACCAAGATACACCTTCATCCCTGAAAGCTCCCTGAAAATTGAAAGCTGCTCCTCCTGATATTCCTCCTCGGCTGATACCGCCTCCATGATTTCCGCCTCGGAAATCCCGCAGGCCAGACCAGCCTCACGAATGAAAGATACACAGCCGGTAAGTCCTTTAGGGAATGATGAAACATACGGCCTTCCAAAACGATTTGCAATATCAACTCCTGCTTCTTCCACACGCTCGTCGCGAATGATAAAGAAATCAGCAGTTCCAAGAAGCCCAATATCTGCTGCAGAAATGTTTCTGCAGAAACGAAGAGACACTGTAATCCCAAGACGGGAGAGAAGACGGCATACCTCAGCGTAATTCTCCTCCACTTCGGATTCCAGATTCTTTTCGCCAATAATTACCGCAGTCCTTGGAACAACTTCCGCAGGACATGCACGTTTGGAGATGCTGATTAGCGCAATATTTTCTCCATCCTGAGAAGAACCGCCAAGAAAACCTGACGCCGGAACATAGACAATTTTATCCGCCGCCGCATGTGATGCACATACTCCTTCCACATCATCACCGATAGTTTCCGGAACGCAGGAGGTAACAACCGAGATGAGAGCCGGATTTTCTGCATCGGCACGGTCGAGTGCTTCGAGAAGAGCCTCTTCTCCTCCAAAGATTACCTCGCGGTTTGTGATGTTTGAAACAATCACCTTTGGAATGCTGAAAGAATCAGAGTCCGCGGCCATCGCATGGTAAGCGGAAAACATCTGATGAGCACAGCCCTGGGGCGAATGAATTATAGTAATACCGTCACGTATGAAGGAGGTTACAGCAAGCGAACCGCCGAGAGCACAGCCGCCAAGTCTTTTTTCAGAGATACTTTCTTGCAAGGTCTTCCAGCTCTTCGAGTGATAAGGGATTTGGTATTCTGAAATCTGTATTATTTAGAATCGAATCCGCACACTTACGGTAAACATCAGCCTGTTCTGATGACGGGTCATGCTCGATTACCGTCATGCGGTTTACCTCTGCCGCCTGCACAGATTTGCTTCTTGGGATGTAGCAAATCAGCTTCGAACCGATTCTTTCTGCGAACTCTTTAACGAGTTCATATTCATTATCCATATTTTTGGCATTGCAGATGACACCGCCAAGCTTGCACTTCGCAGAACTTCTGCCCGAAAGTCTGGCTACAGCCTTGCTGATGTTGTTTGCGGCATAAAGACTCATCAGCTCTCCGGATGTTACAAGGTAAACCTCCTCTGCATATCCGTCACGCATCGGAAGAGCAAAACCTCCGCAGACAACATCCCCTAAGACATCATAGACCACAACGTCCCCAAAAAGCGCCTTCATCTTTTCCAAAAGCTGGAAGGTCGCAATAATTCCCCGTCCTGCACAGCCGATTCCAGGCTCAGGACCGCCTGCTTCAACACAGCGCACTCCGCCGAAGCCTTCAAAGATGATGTCCTCTTCTTTGATGTCCTTTTTTTCGTACATCTGCTCAAGAACTGTTGGAATCCATCTTCCATGCATGAGCATTCTTGTACTGTCATGCTTCGGGTCGCATCCAATCTGCATGACGCTTAAGTTCTTCTCAGAAAATGCCGCCGAGAGATTTGCCGATGTGGTGGATTTCCCAATTCCGCCTTTTCCATACAGGGCAATCTGTCTCATTGAATATATGTTGTCGCCTCAAGGGGATAAATATTGAGTTAAGACAGATTAGACTGTTCAAATATTATATCCCCTGAGAGGTTCAAACATAAATTATGACTGAACGCCCGATTATCAACTTCCTGACATCCCATGCGGACAAAAAGACGGTCTCCTTCCACATGCCGGGACACAAAGGCTCGGCAATTTACAGAAAATACGGATACACCGGGTTTCTGGATAAGATGATGAACTGCGACATCACAGAAATCATCGGTGCAGACAATCTTTTCCAGACCGAAGGAATCTTAAAAGCCGCTCAGGAAGAGTATGCAAAACTCTACGGAGTAAAACGGGCGTACATGCTTGTCAATGGAACATCCGGAGGCGTTATCGCCGCGATTATGGCAAGCGTTCCAAAGGGCGGAAAGCTTGTGATGGCAAGAAACAGTCACAAAGCAATCTACAATGCTTTGCTCTTAGCAGACATTCAGCCTGTCTATGCGTATCCTGAGATGATTGAGGAGTACGGAATTTCAGGTGAAATTACAGCTGAAGAAATCACCCGCTGTCTTGATGAGAATCCTGATGCATCAGCAGTCATTCTGCCTTCTCCAAACTACTACGGAATCTGTTCTGACATCAAAAAGATTGCAGAGATTGTTCATGCGAGAGGAAAAATCCTAATCGTTGACCAGGCTCACGGTGCTCACCTGAAGTTCTTCAGCGACTGCGGATTTTCTGATATGCCGAAGTCTGCCGAAGAGCAGGGAGCAGACGTTGCAGTAAACTCAATCCACAAAACACTTGCCTCCTTCACCCAGAGTGCGGCACTTACTTTCAACTCAGATACCTTAGACCACTATGTCTTAGAGGACAAACTCCAGATGATTCAGTCAACAAGCCCGTCCTATATTCTGATGGGCTCACTCGACATCAACGCAGACATCATCAAAAACCACAAAGAAGAGGCCTTTACTGCCTGGCATGATGCACTTGTCTACTTCTACGAAGAGGCAAAAAAGATTGAAGGCCTTGAAGTCATTCGCGATTCGAAGCTTGACTTTACAAAGATTAACCTCGACATGAGTGCTTACGGGCTTTCAGGCGCCGAGCTTGAGCATCTCTTAATGGAGAAGGGAATCTATGCAGAGCTTACAACAGGAAACATCTTAATGTGCATGACAGGAATCGGCAACACCAAAGAGCACATGAAACGCCTGCTTGAAGCGCTCAAAGAGATTGCAGAAAGCAGACCAAAGGTTGAGGGACGCAAGCAGACGCCGCCGGCAGTTCTTGAAGCACGCTTTGAGCTTTGCGCAGTTCCGTCAAAGAAGGAAAGAGTGCCTCTCGAAAAGGGAGCTGGAAGAATATGTGCTTCATCAATTATCCCGTACCCGCCTGGAATTCCGTTCATCTGCCCAGGTGAGAGAATTACAGAAGAGGTTATCACTTACATAAAAGCGCTAAGAGAAGCGGGAGAAAAAGTAATCGGAGTAAACGCCGAAGGGGAAATTATTGTAGGGGTTGAATAACCCCTTTTATTTTGCAAGAATGTGATTTGCAACCCTTATAACAAGGCATTCGCCTGTTGAGAGTTCATAGATAGTATCCGCTTTTTTATCGTATTTTGCGTCAGCCCTCCAGAATTTGCAGGCCTTTCCCATACAGCGTTCCTTGGTTATCGGACAGATATTCCCCATATCTAGAAATGGGGACTGTCAGATAATAAATATTGGGAATTGCCTATATTACTCTATGAGTATCACTGTACGTCCATATGAAGAGCGTGATTTGCAGGCAATAACGATAATCTGGAATGAGATTGTAAACGAAGGAACTTCATTTCAGCAGGACATTCCGCTTGATGCGATGTCTGCTTCTGAGTTTTTCAGAATGCAGAGCAGAACTGCTGTAGCTGAAGAGGATGGAAAAATTCTAGGTCTCTATATTCTACACCCGAACAATGTCGGACGCTGCGGGCATATCGCAAATGCAAGCTACGGTGTCGCCTCCGCTGCACGCGGAAAAGGTGTAGGCGAGTGCCTTGTCCGCGACTCACTTGAGACGGCAAAGGAGCTTGGATTTAGAATCCTGCAGTTCAATGCTGTTGTAAAAACAAATGAGCGTGCAGTTCGTCTCTATACAAAACTCGGATTCACTCCGCTTGGAACGATTCCAGGCGGTTTCTACATGAAAGACGGACACTTCGAAGATATTATCCCGTTCTATAAGGAATTATAATTATGAAGAAAATACTGTTTGGAATAGCTCTGATTCTATTCGGATTCAATATGACTTATGTCGGGACTATCTCCGGCGAGGGATTATTCGAGCTTTTAGGACTTGGATGTTCTTTTGTTGGAATCCTGCTGTCAATTGTCGGGCTGTTCTCGAAGGAGTAATCTGATAATAATCTCTTCTGCTTTACCCGGTAAAGACATAAACCAAAAAATACACTTTCAAAACAAATCCAGAAAAAACAAACACTTCTGATTTTTTAAAAACAGCAAAAAAAATTGAGGCCCATATCTCTCAGAGCGAATCTAAAGCGACCGCTCGTGAGGTGCCGCGGGTTGATATGGGCGAATTAAATATGTGGGAGATATTTATTCTGCTGCTGGCTCTTCGCCGCCGAAGATTTCTGCAAGGGTCTTCTCGCCGTATGCAGTAATCTTTGCGTTGACCTGAACGAAGTCCGGTGCGATTTCGGAGCCGCGCTGGGTCTTTCTTCTTCTCTGACCGTTGTGGTCGGAGTGGAAACCAAAGCCGTCTGCGAGAAGGAGTCTTCTCTTTCCGTTGCCCGGAAGGTCTGCACGTGCCGGAGTTCCGGTCTTGTCGGATCCACCGGTGATGGTGATCTTGTATCCTGCAAGTCCGAACGGAGTTCCGTCGATTTCAGTTCCGATAGTCTTTCCGATGATTGCACCTGCGGCTGCGCCGGTTGCGTCGATGTTGTATGCCTTTCCGGTCTGTGGGTCAGAAAGGACTACTTTTAAATCTGCCATTATTATTACATCTCCTCGATATCTATTTGCGATTCCGAAGTACCTATATTATTGGTTCCAACTTATTTATACTACTTTCCCCAGAAGGGCTGTGTTTTGCGGTGTAAAGCAACGTATTCTTCGAGTGCCTCAACAGTTCCCGCATTGAGAGACTTAATCATTTCAGTCTCTAAAACCTTGACGTGACGCTCAGGAACTGCGACATATAACACATCTCCAACGTCAATCTGGCGGCCGATTGTGACTCCGTCGATGGAAACAGCAACTTCTGCTCCTTCCTTTGCTTCAGAGACATTTTCCTTGTTCAGCTTAATCTGCTTGACCTCGCCGACAATTTTACCCTCGCGCGTCATAACATCAACTCTCGGGCGAAGAGTTCCGCCAAGCACGCGCACACCAACAACCGCTGGTCCGCTCTGGCGGAAGACACAGTCCGGAAGCAGAGTAATCTTTGCAGGAAGGACAACAGTCTCGAAACGCTTTGCCTCCTTAGCGCGCTCAAGTTCATCGCGCCACTCAATGTAGTCATCGATTAACTTGTAGATGACACGGTTGGAGAAGATCTTGACATCGCTTTCACCATCGTTTACCATTGCTTCTGCATCCGGAAGCATCGGGACGTTGAAGAGAAGTGCGGTCTTGAAGTTGTCCTCCTTCATGACACCAATCTCGATTAAGTCACGGCGGGAGAGAGGACCGACATCCGCTCTCATAATTGGAATGCCCTTCTCCTCTAACTCCTTGGAAAGAGCTTCGAGTGCGCCGATGGTATCAGCACGAACAGAGATTCCAACCTCGGAGAACTTGACGTTAATCTCCTGCATCTCATCCTCAATCTTTGCAAGGACCTCATCCTTGTTTCCGCGAATCACACGGATTGGAGAGCCTGCAACAACGCCTGCGAGGTTTGGTGCGGTAATCTTAACACCGGCGGCGGCGACAACGGACTTTACTCTCTGGAACTTGTCCTCGATTAAAATCTCCTGATTCGGGCGCGGCTGAAGCAGTGCTCTGACCTTTGTCGACATCGCACCATCCGCGGTTGCTATTCCAATCTCATCTCCGATGTTGATGATACCGTCATAGAGAATGACATCTAATGTCGTTCCAAGACCTTTCTCTTCCTTGACCTCGAGAACAGTTCCAACACCGGGACCTTCTACAGTGGTCTTGAGACCTTCAGTTAAGAATCTCTGGGCAAGACCAATCATGACCATTAAGAGATCTCCAATGCCTTCGCCTGTCATACTGCTGACAGGAACGATAACGAGGTTTCTCTGGAAGTCGGAGACGCGGTCGAAACGCTCGGAGTTGAATCCCATCTCGGCAAGCTTTCCGACAAGCTCGTAAACCTTGGTCTCGCAGTCCATCTGGACGCGTTCGCTCTGGTTCTTGAAGGTCTTCATGAAGGATGCATTCGGAGTCTGTCTCCATCCAGGAATCTTATCGAGCTTGGTTGCGGCGATGACAAACGGAGTTTTACAGTTTCTTAAAATCTGCAGTGCCTCGATTGTCTGCTGCTTGAATCCCTCATTTACATCGACAACAAGGATTGCGATATCTGCTAAAGCACCTCCGCGTGCGCGAAGAGTGGTGAATGCATGGTGTCCCGGAGTGTCGATGAAGAGAAGTCCCGGCACATTGGTCTTGATTTTGCCTAAATCTCCGTTGAGTTTGACAATGGAATCAAGCGGGATAAGGGTTGCACCGATGTGCTGAGTGATAGCTCCTGCTTCTCCTGCGGTGACCTTTGAACCGCGAATCCGGTCGAGAAGTGATGTTTTACCGTGGTCTACGTGTCCTAAGACACAGACAATCGGTGTTCGTAAATGTTCTGCCATATGTATAATCCCCCTCTTTCCGGCAGAATATCTGCCGAAGATGAATACTGCTTATACATTGGTGATACTTGGTATTAAAGAGACTGGGGCATGTCAAGAGATATGTTAATATTCTAGTACATCATATGTTATAGAGTATTTTGGCGATCTGCCGAAATGTATCATGCTAAGGTAGGGTAGCTGGACATCCTTTAAGACTGTGGATCTTTAGACCCGGGTTCGACCCCCGGCCTTGGCCTTTCTTTTTCTGAATTTTACTTATCACAAACATCTTAACTCATAGTTTCCAAATAATTCCGCATGGGATTCTTTGACGATTTAAAAGCAACCGCTAAATCCGAGATGGAAGGCGTTAAGAAAAATGTAAAAGCAGTTCAGCTCCAGTCGGAATTAAATGACTTAAAACGCGAGGAGACTGAAATCTATGCCACAATCGGACGTCAGGCTGTAGCAGAAAAAGGAGTTGAAGTATTAGGAGACGCGGGCGTTAAACTCTTAGATGTTCAGGAAAGGATTCTCAAAAAAGAAGCAGAGCTTTCTGAAATCAAAGGACCGGCAGGAAAGGTCTGTCCAAACTGCGGAGCTGAAGTTGCTTGCGACATGAAGTTCTGCGGAAACTGCGGCGCAAAAATAGTAGAATAAATCAGATAAAGGTCAGGTCTGCGGATTTCATTTACTGCCGCAGAATCATGCAGATACTCTCTTAATACTTCGGATTCAAATATGTATTTACGAAAAAACGAGGGTAAACGTGAATAAACCTGCATGGATTAACCATAAAACAGTCCTGACCTCACTTGGAGTGCTTACTGTAACAGCAGCCCTCGCTGCTGTTCTGCATCTTTTCTTTACAGAGACGCTTACTTCGGTCTTTGGTCTAACCGAAGACTGGATTGTTTCAAACTTCGCCTTCAACGTCGAGTCTCCTGCATTACTTGCCGCTTTTATCTCAAATTACGTACATATGTATGACTGGCATTTAGAGCAGAACCTGACGTTTACTGTTATATTTATCATCGGCATGCTTCTGGTCTTCTGGCTTCGTGAAATTGTCTCCATGCCGGTTGCAAAGTCATACTTTGCGGCCTTCTTCGCAGCATCTCTTCTAATCCTGCCGTTTATCGCATCTGCTATGTCATATCTCTGCAGAGACATGCTTGCAGCAGAGTACTGTATAGGCTTTTCCCCGATTCTCTTCTCATTCTTCGGAGCAATGTTTGCACTTGCAGGACCTCTTCTTGCAGGCATCATAACAAAGATTGTCAAAGGAGCAAACAAAAAAGCAGTCCTTGCAGTCTGTACCATCCTGGTATCGCTTCTCTTCTTCGGCCTGATGGTGCTGTTTACCATAGGGGACATGCAAAACACGGAAGCGAACTACAACTTCATCGTACACATAACAGGGATGATTTTTGGATATCTGGTAACTATTATCTATGATGTAGTACAGTTTAGAAAAACGCTCTCTGCATCCGCAGAGTAATTTTTTTTTTGAAAAAGTGTTTGAGTAGGATTTACTCAAACAGGTTTGCGTAGTACTTAAGTTCGAAGAATATTGCGAATGGGATTGCGAGGAAGCTGATGATAGCTCCAAGAACCGGGATTGCTGCAACAAGTCCAACTACAAATCCAAAGATGAGAGAGATGATGTAGATGAGGATGATAGAAAGGATGTACTTGCCCCATCCGAGCTTGCCGATCATGCCGAAAATCTCGCCGAACTTGAATGCTGCACCGAAGGACTGCTTGCGTGCGAAGTTAATCTCTGCCGGAAGCATGATAAGTCCAAAGATGATTGCTAAAACAAATAATGCGATGATTCCAAGGCCTGCTCCGCCTGCAAGGATTGCGTCGGTTGCTGCTTCCGGTGCGATAATTGCAGTGATAATGGAAGCGCCGCCTAAGATGACGATTGCAATAATCGGGATAATCATGTAGATAATCGAGATGATGAAGAGAAGAAGTCCCTGAATGAAGGATTTGCCTGCGTTGGAGAAGTCAGGCTCTTCGCCACGGAAAACTTTCAGGAAAAGACCCATTGCGATGAAGTTGACGATTGGGATGCACATCACAATAGTTAATCCAATCCAGCGAAGGATCTTCTTTAAGGTGTTGTCGACAGCATAGCCGAAAGACTTGCCGACATTTTCAATAAGTCCTACTGACATATTTTTTACACTCCTTTGTGTGTCATTAGGTATTGTACATTATCAATAATAATGTTAATCGTACATTCAGTCTTTACACTGTAAGACCATGGATTCGATTTTGTTTCCAAAGCGGATATTTTTATTTCCCGAAAACCAATAATCAATTATGTTAAACGAGAAAGTAATCGCACTCTTAAACCAGCAGGTGAACAAAGAGTTATATTCCGCATACCTCTATCTCGAAATCTCAAACTTCTATGACAGCATCAGCCTTGACGGCTTTGCAAACTGGTTTATGATCCAGGCTCAGGAAGAGAGACCACGCAATGCTTTTCTACCGCTACCTCTTAAACAACGGAATCAAAGTCCAGCTCGAAGCAATCGACAAGCCGGACAAGGTTTTTGCAGACAAGAAGGCACCTCTTGCAGCAACTCTCGAGCACGAGATGTATGTAACCTCCTTAATCAACGACATCTATGCCGCAGCATACGAGGCACGCGATTTCCGCTCCATGCAGTTCCTCGACTGGTTCGTTAAAGAGCAGGGAGAAGAGGAGAAGAATGCAAACGACTTAATCGCCAAGATGGATTTATTCGGAGACGATGCAAAGGGTCTCTACATGTTAAACTCCGAGCTTGGAGCACGTGTATACTCCGCACCATCTCTGGTGCTCTAATTTTTTTTTGAAAAAAAGTTATGAAATTTTAATAGTTGTCAGTTTTACTGACTCGACGCCTTTGAGTGCCATTAAGCTCTCGGTTAAGCTTCTGAGTTTTTGTCCGTCTCCTTTGACCATAATCACTTCCATGCAGCGCTCGTGGGTTAAGTGTGAGTGGATTGAGGACTGAATGATATCGATATTTGCGTGCTGTACTTCGGTTACAGCCTCCATTAGTCCTCTCTGGTCATGGTCATAGACCATTGTAATTACTCCCTGACGCTCTCCTTCGACATCGTTCATCCATTCGTAGTATGTAATATAGGAACGGATTGCATCACGGATTCCTTCAGAGCGCGAGGAATATCCGCGCTTGTCGATGATGGAATCAAATTTGTTCAGGAGGTTTTCCGGAAGTGAAATGCCGATACGGGAAAGCTCAGAGTCGCCTACCATGACAGAATATTTGCTCTGAAACTATATTAGTATTGTTACAGAGTATGAAAAAAATAGACAGAGGCAACATACAAATGATGTCAAAACATGAGACTCCATGTTTTCTGCCTGCGGCAGGCATACAGAAATCAGGGCGGCTATTTTTGCTGAGGGGTATTTGCAATACAGCGCTTAGTTGTCTCTGTATATTCATACAATCAGAAAGTTATTAACTGTTTCCCTCGCAGGGGAAAAAGAACCTTATAGCTAAGAGGGAAACACCCTCTTAGCTTCCATAAGTCAAAATGGAGCGGATAGATGTTTAAAAATTATAATCCTTTGCCGGAAGCAGCTCAAGACCGGAGTTCTTAATCTTCTCAACTGCCTCTGCAGGATTTTCAACCTTAGCAATTAATGCACCGTAGTCCTTCGTGCGGTAACCGTAGGAGTACTCGATGTTGATACCAAGATCACCTAAGAGACCAACAACCTCATAGAGACCTCCCGGTACATCATTCATCTTGATTGCCAGAACATCAGTGTACTTTAACACATAGTTCTTCTTCGCAAATGCCTCAAAAGCAACCTCCGGCTTATCAACAATAGCGCGGACAACACCGAAATTGTTTGCCTCTGCAATATAGAATGCCTGAATAGAGATACCTGCGTCGAGAAAAATCTTAGCGATTGCCGCAAGCTTTCCTGCTTTGTTCTCTGAGAAGATAGACAGCTGTTTGATGATATACTCTTCACTCATTTTACATCACTCTCTTGTCGATAACACGTCTTGCTTTACCCTCAAAACGCGGAAGGGAATTCGGCGGACACAGCTCAACTCTTGCGGAGACATTTAATGCATCGCGAAGAGTACGCTCTGCGATTCTCTGCATCTCCATAAGTCCGTTGACGCCGTCAGTCATTGCATCAGGCTTAATCTCAACTTTGACCAGCATATCATCAAGACGGCCCTCACGGGAAACCTCAATCATGAAGTGGCTGGTTAAGAACGAATTCTTAAGCAGTGCATGCTCAACTGCAGACGGGAATACATTGATTCCGCGGATAATAAGCATATCGTCAACACGACCGCTTAAACGTGCGATTCTCGGGCTCGTTCTTCCGCACGGACAGTCTTCCTCAAGAATAGAAGTGATATCTCCGATTCTGTAGCGAACCATCGGGATTGCCTCCTTCTTTAAGACAGTCATAGTAAGCTCTCCCCTCTCTCCCGGCTCTAACTGCTCGCCGGTCTCAGGGTCGATGATTTCGACGTATGCCAAGTCTGCTCCAATGTGAATACCGTTTAACTCGGAACAGTCAGTGAACATCGGACCTGAAATCTCGGAAGTTCCAAAGATATTGTGTGCAACAATACCGGACTTTTCATAGATGTACTTTCTCATCTCATCAGTCCATGGCTCGGCACCAAGAATTGCAGTTCTGACCTTGGTGTCCTTTCTAATGTCAACGCCCATCTTCTCCGCAACATCGAGCAGGTGAATTAAGTATGACGGAGTGCAGGCGATGGCAGTAGAACCTAAGTCCTGTGCGAGTTCAATCTGGCGCTCGGAGTTTCCAGTCGATGCCGGAATAACGGTTGCCCCAACCTTCTCTCCTCCATAGTGGAGACCGAGACCGCCGGTGAATAGACCATATCCGTAGCAGACCTGTAAAACATCTTTCTTGCCGATGCCGCAGGAAACAAGGGAGCGGGCAAGGGCTTCGGTCCAGAGATTATCGATATCGCCTTGGGTGTATGCGACAACAGTCGGCTTTCCAGTGGTACCGGAGGAAACATGGTATCTCACGACATCGTCTTTTGGAACGCAGACAAGCTTATCCGGATAGTTATCGCGGAGGTCGGTTTTGCGCATAAACGGAAGCTTGGTGATGTCCTGAATACACTTAATATCATCAGGACGAACACCTGCTTCTTTCATTTTTCCGCTGTAAAACGGAGAGTTAGCATATAAGCGGGTGACTAACTGTTTTAATTCCTGATACTGGAGCTTTTCCATCTCCGGCTTCGGCATCGTCTCAATCTTCTCGTTGTAGTATTTCATACTTTAAACCGTCCTGCGGTCAATAACACGTTTTGCTTTTCCTTCAAAGCGTGGGAGTGATCCCGGCTCTTTGAGTTCGACGCGTGCACGAATAGTGAGCGTCTCCTGCAGAGCCTTCATAATTTTTGTCTGGAGTCTTGAAAGGTCCTGGAGTTCGCCGGAGAAGACAGATTTGCTCATCTCGACTTCGATTGTCATCTCGTCAAGGTGGTTGATTCTGTCGATGTAGACCATGAACTGGTCTCCAACGTCCGGGATGTTCTTTAAGACGTGTTCAATCTGACTTGGGAATACATTGATTCCGCGAATCGTAAGCATATCATCGCTTCTTCCAAAGAAGCGGGCAAGCTTTTGTCCTCTGCCGCATTCACAATCATCTTCCATGAGCATGGTGATGTCTCCTGTGCGGTAGCGAAGAAGAGGCATTGCTTCTTTGACGAGCGGTGTTACGACGAGTTCTCCTTTCTCGCCGGCTTCGAGTGTTTCTCCGGTCTTGGGGTCAATAATCTCGACGAGGTAGCTGTCGTGCCAGATGTGAAGACCGTCCTGTTCCTGACATTCAAAGGCAACTCCCGGGCCGAAAAGCTCGCTCATGCCGTAGCTGTCATATGCTTTTACGCCTAAACGGTTTTCAAGGTCACGTCTTGTGTTGTCAGACCATGCTTCAGCACCAAAGCATCCGATTTTAAGAGAGCTTAAGTCAGCGTTCATCTCTTCGGCTACTTCAGTTAAGTGCATGGCGTAACTTGGGGTACAGTGGAGAGCAGTTACACCGAAGTCCTGAATCATTTCAATCTGGCGTTTGGTGTTTCCAACGCCGGACGGGACTACAGCGCATCCGATGGCTTCGGCTCCCATGTGGATGCCAAGGCCTCCGGTGAATAAAGAATAGTTTGCTGCGTTCTGGAAGATGTCGCCTGCTTTGATGCCGACCATCGTGAAGTTTCTTGCCAGAAGCTCAGTCCATGCGGCAAGATCGTTTTTGGTGTATGCGACAACAGTCGGCTTTCCGGTGGTGCCGGATGTTGTGTGGATACGGTTGATCTGATTCATTGGTACGGCTAAGAAGCCGAACGGGTATCCTCCGCGAAGGTCTGCCTTTTTGGTGAACGGGATTTTGGTGATGTCATCTAAGGTTTTGATGTCGTCAGGAGTGATTCCTGCTTCTTTGAACATCTGTTTGTAAAATCCTACGTTCTGAGTCTGTTTGATGGTTGCCTTGAGGCGTTTTAGCTGGAGCTCTTTTAGGTCTTTGCCCTTTAAGGTCTCCATTTTTTCATTCCAAAACATGTTTTATTCCTGCTCTTTGCTGTACGTGTGTATGGCACAAGGTGTCATGCTACTCGTTAGCACCCTACATATATGATGTGATACTTATTAAGAGTTGCCTAATAACCCCGAAGAAGACGTGAAAAAAAGTATTATTTGCGGCAGACGATTGCCGCGTGGTCGATGTGATATGGATTAAGCCAGAGGCTCTTTTCGATTGTAAGCCCTGCCGCTTCAAGCTCGGCGCAGCTCTCTGCAAAGACCTCTTCGGGTGTTTTTCTGATGTCGACTGATCTTGTCTTTAGCATCAGAATAAGTCTTCCACCCTTTTTCAGGAATGGAAGGTGGCGGATTGCAATTCCTGCCTGATTTGGCTGAGCCACATCCATGTAAACCATGTCAGAAGGCTCTAAAAGTGCTGCATACTCCTTCGGTCTTGTGGCATCACCATATATTGGGATGATGTTTTTGCGGCGGGCAGATACTGCGAGTAAGTCCTGCATCGGACGCGGGGCGAACTCGACTGCATAGACACACTCGGTGTAGTCTGCAACGTGGGAAACAGTCGTTCCATTGGCCGCTCCTAAGTAGAGAACCACTTCGTCTTTTTTCAGGTCGGTTGTCTTGTCGAGATACCAGAGTGCTGAGAGCTTGCTTCTGTACGGGTCCCAGACACGGCATCCCTCAAGCATACGTTCTCCGTAAACGCCGCCTGCACCTTCAGAGACCAGAGTTCCCCTGATATCCTTCATTTGGAAACCTCCATGATTTTGTCAATCTTTTCGTTCGCATCAGCAAGAAAAGCCTCGTCAAGTTCTCCGCGGAACGCATCGAGACGGGCGGCGATTGCAAGCTTGGATGCTAAAATTCTTGCAAGTTTTCCTCTTACATCACGCGGGGCGTTGTGAACTCTTCTGTGCTGGAAAATTAAGCCGTGCTTCGGGGACGGAGTGCCGGCTCTGATATGGGAAAATAATGCCGACTCTGCTCCAAGAACCTGGATCGAAGATGCCGCCATCCGCGAGATAAGGGTAAGTCCGCCTGCACGTGAGACTAAGCGGGCGGCGACAAGTCCTCCAACTAAGGCACTCATATTAGGGATTACCTCATCTGCCTTGCGTGATACATCCTTCATGAGCTGGGTTCGAAGATTTGTAAGCGATAAAATCTCGCGGGCAACCTGTTTCATTGAAGGGTTCTTTGATTTTGCAACGGTCTGTATGAACTTCTTTGATGCGGCTTTATTGTATTTTCTGGATGAGTCGGGGGTTGTTGACTGGTACCACTCGGTAAGACGTTCTGTTAAGAGGTTGATGACCTCATCAAGTTCATCGAGCATGCGTACCATCTGCAGAAGGTCAGTGTCCTTTTCTGAAAGAGAGGCGGCGATTCCTTCTTCTGCCATCGAAGAGGCAACAGCTCGAACAGATGCGATATATTCAGCTCTTGATGATACAAGCCCTGCATCTTTAAGCTCTGTCCAGTCGCAGAGCTTTTTTGGAGCGTTGTCAGTATTTTTCCGGACCCTTTCTGAAGCTTCGCTTACATCGATTGAGTAAGAGCCGGATTCCCCATACCAGTTCATGATGTAATAGTATGTTCTTCCTGACTGATTATTGTGCCGCGAGAGGGCGTAGTTATAACTTCTTATCCCGCGGCAAAATAATCAATAATAAAAGACAAATAAATTTAGTATGCTAAACGCCCAGATCCCCGCGACGCCTAGGGGGCATGCGGCTAAAGCCTTAGCCCCAAGGTTAGCGTAAAACCCGCGGCAAAATAATCAATAATAAAAGACAAATAAATTTAGTATGCTGAATACCTACAGGGGATGCCTTCTCGGGGCAGTTTTAGGCGATGCCCTTGGGATGCCGTATGAGACGCTTCCGGCAAGACGGCTTGGAAGACTTAGCGCTCCGGCATTTGGAAGAGCTTACCGCGGTCACCCGAACCACAACCTCCTCCCGGGACAATATACCGATGACGGTCAGATTATTTTAATGGCCGCAAGATGCTTAAAAGACGGCACATTCAATCAGGATGAGTATGCAAAAGAGCTTCTTAGAACATACTCTCTCAATAAATTCAGATATCCTGACGGCGTACTTTTTGCGGCATGCAAGAGAATGGAGAGCTCAAATAATCTTATCGAGTCCGGCGTAAACTCTGAATCCGCCGGATGCATGAGCCTTGCTGTTCCATTCGCTCTCGCATTCAAAGACCGACGCGAGATGGCAAAGGCGTTAATTCCTGTCTGCTGTATAACCCATACCCATAACGCATCGCATGCGGCAACTCTCGGATTTGCCCTGATGCTCAATACTTTAATCGAGACACATGACGTAAACGCGGCATTTTCAGCTCTGGATTCTGCGGCACAGAATATGGATGCAGAGCTTTTTACAAGACTTCAGAGTGCATACCGCTTCGAAGCATCAGGCATGAGTGTAGATGAGGCAGCGGCAGTTATCGGGACTTCGTCTTCGGTATATCAGACGCTTCCAATGGCCGCTTTCCTCTGCAAGAGATTCTATGTCCCAGAAGAACTCCTAGCGGCGGCGGTTACAGTTGGCGGAAATGCAGGAACAATTACAATGCTCTGCGGAGCTTTTGCGGGCGCAAGATTTGGAATCGAGTCCCTTCCATCAGAACTTCTAAGAGGCCTTGAGAGAGTGAGTGTCTTTGATGAGCTTGCGATGAAGTTCTACGAAGCAGGCCTTCCAAAGGAAGAGCCGGCGGAAGAAGAATAACCTCTCTTTTTTCAAGTCACACGGGCGGAAAGTGTATAAGAATTACGCCCTAATATTATCTCATGAATACAATCCTCCAGACAGCACTGGATTTAACCGAACTGTCGCGTGCAATGCAGATAGCCCGCGAAGCTGTTCTCGGCGGAACCGATTGGATAGAAGCGGGCACTCCCTTAATCAAAAGCGAGGGAATGAACGCTGTTCGAGAGCTCGCCAAAGAGTTTCCGAACCACAAAATTATCGCTGACCTGAAAACCTCGGATACAGGAGGCCTCGAGGTTGAGATGGCGGCAAAGGCAGGAGCAGATGTAGTATGCATCTTAGCATCCGCTGATGATGCAGTAATCGCAGACGCTCTTCGCGGGGCTTCGCTCTACGGCGTTGAACTGATGGCAGATATGATGAACGTAGCAGATGTCGCAGGACGTGCAAAACAACTCGCAGACATGGGTGTTCACATCATCAATGCCCACGTTGGAATCGACCAGCAGATGGAGGGTAAAAACCCGCTCGATATTTTATCCGAAATCAGCGGACTTGGCGTAAAGGTTGCAGCAGCCGGAGGTCTGAACGCGGAAACAGCAGCCGCAGCAGCCGCAGCAGGGGCAGATATTGTAATCGTTGGAGCAGGAATTGTAAAGGCGGCAGACGTTGAGACAGCAGCCCGCGCTGTCCGTGAGGCGATTGATTCACCTGCCGCTGCAAAGCCGAAGACAAAGACAGTGGACGATGAAATCCGCGAAATCTTAAATGAAGTCTCAGCCCCGCACGTAACCGACGCTCTATATAGAAAGGGGGCAATGTCTGGAATCTATGCACGCCACGTTCCAAAGAAGATGGTTGGAAAGGCTGTGACAGTCCAGACATTTGGAGGAGACTGGTCAAAGCCGGTCCAGGCAATCGATGTCTGCGAGAAAGGAGATGTCTTAGTCATCAACAACAGCGAGAGATGCGACATTGCCCCGTGGGGTGAGCTTGCAACCCGTTCTGCAATCAACCGCGGAGTTGCCGGAATCATCATCGACGGAGCAGTTCGCGACTGGGATGACATCATCGAACTCGACATCCCGGTCTATGCAAAGGCAATTCAGCCAAACGCAGGAGAGCCGAAGGGCTTTGGTGAAATCAACGCAGAGATTACCTGCTGCGGACAGCCGGTCCGCCCCGGAGACTGGATTATCGGAGACCTTTCCGGAATTGTTGTCATCCCGCGTGAGCGTGCATACGAGGTGGCCCGCCGTGCTCACGAGATTTACAAGACCGAAATACGCGTGAGAGAGGAGATTCGAAGAGGAGGAACGCTTGGTTCACTCTCTCAGCTTCTGAGGTGGGAGAAGAAATGAGAAAGCCAAAAGTTGCAAACCCGTCTGACCCTGTTCTCTGGTGCAAGGAGGCGGCAGAGAGAATGGAGGCAGGAGACAATAAAGGTGCTATCTACTGTTATCAGGAGTCGCTGAAACTCAGACCTGAGGTTTCTGATGTCTGGTTCAATGTAGGCCTTCTCTTTGAGAAGAGCGGAGATAAAAACGCCGCTCTTGGATGCTATCTTACAGCATCAAAGATGTTTCCGTCAGACTTCCGCTTCCCGGCAGAGCGTGCCAGAATGCTTGCCGAGATGAAGCACTTCGCAGAAGCCGCAGAGGTAATCTCTGAGGCTGTAACAATCAACCCGCACTCTCCGCTTCTTTTGTCCAACAAGGCGGCGTATCTGATTTTCTCTCAGGAGCCGGCAGAGGCCTTGGAGGCGGCAGAGGCAGCATTATCCATCGACCCTTCATACACAGCGGCATTCCTCCACAAAGCACATGCTCTGCTTCTGCTGGGCAATGGGGATGAAGCCCGCGCCGCCTTAGACGAGGCAGATAACAGCGACCCGCGTGTCTTAAAGATGAAAGCAAACATAAGCCTCCGTCTTCAGAATTTTGAGGCAGGCCTTTCTGCGGCGCAGAAACTAATCGAGATGACGCCGGAAGATGACGAGGCATGGAGTCTTTTAGGCTCGGCATTTGCATACTCGGGCGACAGCGAAGGGGCTGTTCGTGCATTCCAGCAGGCTATGAAGCTGAACCCGAAGGAGAAGTCCTACAAGGCAAATCTCGTTGCTGTAAAGGGCATGAAGTAAGATGCAGTCTCTAAAACTCACTGTTCCCTTCAATCTTGACCTCTCGGTTTCCTGCGGTCAGTCCTTTAGATGGAGAAAAATAGGCGAATTCTGGTACGCTCCGGTGGGAGATGCTGTCTGGAAGGTGAAGCAGGAAGGAGATGTGCTCTTATACGATGGTGCATCCGAGGCAGACCTTATCAGATACTTTGGACTGGATGTGCCCTTGGATGATATCTTATCAGATGTTGACCGCGATGACCTGATTCACTCTGCGGTATCTTCATGCAGAGGCCTGCGGCTTCACAGACAGCCGACATTCGAGTGCCTTATTTCATACATCTGTGCGACATGTGCAAACATCCCGGGAATCCAGATGAGAATTGAAAATCTCGCAAAAACCTACGGACGACCGTTGGAAATGGACGGGATGACTTTCTACACGTTCCCGAACCCGAAGGATTTAGCATGCGAATCGCCGGAAAACATCAGGCTCTGCAAAGTCGGATACCGCGATAAATACATCTGCGGGGCATCAGCATATGCCGCAGAAAATCCAGACTGGGCGGATGAGATTTTTTCGATGGACTATAAGGATGCAAAGCGCAAACTGATGTCCCTTCCAGGCGTTGGACCAAAGGTTGCGGACTGTGTTCTGCTCTTTGCTTTCGAGAAGTACGAGGCAGTCCCGATAGATGTCTGGATGGAGCGGATTTTTAGAACGCGGTATATTGGTTCAGAGAAGAAGCTCTCATATGAAAAGGCGGCAGGATATGCAAGAGAGCATTTCGGAAAGTATGCAGGGTATGCTCAGGAATATCTGTTCGCGGAGAGGGAATTTATCGCGAAGAAAGGTGAGTAAGGGGCAGGTTTAATAGTTAAAAAGAATTTACATAGGACCCATTGGTCCCATTCCGCCTTTCTGCATCTGTTTCATCATTTTACCCATGGCCATGCGGTTTCCGCGGAAGCCTTTGAGGGTTTTCTGCATCATCTTATAGTATTTCATAAGGTCGCGGACCTCCTCAAGAGAAGTTCCCGAACCCTTTGCAACACGAATCATGCGGGAAGTGTTGATTAAAGACGGCTCGTCTAACTCCTGCGGAGTCATGGAATCCATTATGATTCTAAACCGCTTCATCTTTTCAGCAGTTCCGTCAAGTGCTTCGGTTGGAAGCTTCATGCCTCCAAGCGGAAGCATGGACATGACCTGCTTTAAAGGACCCATCTTCTGAACCGCTTCGAGCTGTTTGTACATGTCGTTTAACGAGAACTTGCCGCGAAGCATTGCGTTGACATCAACGTCTTCTGCATCGATTGACTCCTCAGCCTTCTCGACTAAGGCCTTGAGGTCACCCATTCCAAGGAGACGGGAGATGAATCCATTCGGTTCGAACTTCTCGAGGTCATCGATGGTCTCTCCTTCTCCGATGAAGACGATACCTGACTGAGTCTCGGCAACGGCAGACATCGCACCTCCTCCTTTTGCGGTACCATCCATCTTGGTAACGATTACACCGTCGATTCCGATAGCTTCGTGGAATCTTCTTGCCTGCTCGCGGGCAGCCTGACCGATAGCCGCGTCGATAACGAGCCAGCGGTGGTCAGGGTGTAAGAAGTCATTAATCTGAGCAATCTCATCGATTAAATCGTCCTCTAATGCGTGACGTCCTGCGGTATCGACGATGATAACCTCATTGTCCTTTAATGCCTCAAGACCGTCGCGGACAATCTTGACGGCGTCCTTTTCCATCGGATCACCGTAGCATGGGACGTTCATCTTTTTACAGAGCGTCTCAAGCTGTGCGAATGCTCCCGGACGGAAGTTATCTGCTCCGATGGCGGCGACTTTGAGACCCTTTCTCTGGAAGTAGCGGCAGAGCTTTCCGGTGGTGGTGGTCTTACCGGAACCCTGAAGACCTGCCATTAAGATTTTCTGCGGACGAAGCGCGAAGTCTGCCTCTTTTCCAACGAGACCGACTAACTCCTGATAAACTATGCGGAGAACATGTTCTCTCGCATTCATGCCCTTTGGAAGGTCTTCAGCGAGTGCACGGGACTTAATCGACTGGGAAAGCTGCATGACGAGCTTGACGTTGACATCAGATGAGAGAAGAGCACGCTGTAAGTCGCGGACAAGTTCATCGACTGCGGCACGGTCAATGACCGTCTTTCCCGCAAGCTTCTTCATTGCGTCCTTTAAGGAGTTGGAGAGGTTGTCGAGAACCATCAGTTATCATCTCCGAAGATTTCGTCAATGATAAGAGACGGGGTAAACGGTTTCATGTCGGTGTATTCCTGTCCGACACCAAGGAACACGAGAGGCTTTCCGATTGTATAGGCGATGGAGATAGCCGCTCCTCCCTTCGGGTCCATGTCAACCTTGGTTAAGATGACACCATCAGTGGAAACTGTCTTTTCGAACTCTTCTGCACGGATGACTGCATCGTTTCCGGCGACTGCTTCGTCGACGTAGAAAACTAAATCCGGCTTCATGACACGATTGATTTTGTCAAGCTGGTTCATGAGGTTTACTCTGTTGTGGAAACGTCCGGCAGAGTCTGCGAGAACTACATCTGTGTTGTGTGCTTTTGCGTAGTTTACGGTATCGAAAAGAACAGCAGACGGGTCTGCTCCTTCCTGGTGAGCGATGAGTTTGACGCCTAATCTGTCACAGTGTACGCGAATCTGCTCGATTGCTCCGGCTCTGAATGTGTCGCCTGCTCCGACAACTACAGACAGCCCCTGGGACTGGAGAAGGGCTGCGATTTTTGCGACAGAGGTGGTCTTTCCTGTTCCGTTGACGCCGGTGAAGAGAATTTTGACAGGTTTCTCGTGAGTATTGATGTATTGTACGAGGTCAAATCCGTCACCTAAGACGTTCTCGATTGCGTGTTTGAGTGCTTCGGTTACAACCTTGTCTGCGGAGTCGAACATTTTGCGGTGAGTTCCAACGAGCTCTTTTTTCATGTGCTCGGTAATCGCTTCAGCGACAGGATATGCAACGTCTGCTTCGAGGAGGACCATCTGTAAGTCGAAGAGGGTTTCTTCGATGTCCTTTTCGGAGAGGACAAATTCGCGTTCGACGACTAAGGTCTTTAAGCGGGAGAAGATGCTTGGACGCTTGACTTCATCTTCCTCTTCAATTTCCGGCTCCGGGGCAGGGGTTGGTTCCTGTTTTGGTACAGCCGGTGCTGGTGCCGCGGACGGGGCAGGGGCTGCTTCTTCTATTTTGGTTTCGGTAATCGGAGTTTCTGGTGCGGGTAATTCCTCTAAAACAGGAGTTTCTTCCTTCTTTTTCTTACCCAGACCGAGAACTCTCTTCAGTCCTTCAAACATTATGTATTTATTCGGCGGTCAGGCTATAAATTCCTCTCTATCTATAGATAGTATTGAAGGATTTTTGAGGAAAAATTATCGAAGCAGTACCTTTAGGAATTCACGTTTCTTTTCGATATGGATTCCGTGTCCACAGTCGAACCTGATAACAGAACATTTGGTGAGCGCGACAACCTCTGCAAGGTCATCTTCGGATAAGGCACACATCAATATTCCGTCACTCTCATCGGACTTTGCTTTAAGGAAGATTGTCTCACACGTGATTTTCTTTAGAATTTCTGCGTGGGATGTTCCTTCGTTGAATGAGTTGGTGTAGAATGCTTCGCCAAATCCCGGGTCATAGTTGTTCATCCCGACAAATCCGGCAAGAGCAGACTTCGGCCAGAAGGGTACTTTCAGATTTTTGTCCGGGTGTTTTGTTCTGAATTTTTTTGCAGAGGCGGTCAGTTTTTCCCGAATGTTCTGTCTGGACTTTTCCGGGAAGAAGTTCCATGCATACTGGTTTTCGAAATAATAGAGAGGGAAGTCGGTTTCTCCGCTTTGCAGGAAGCGGTGGCAGACCGTTGAGAGGTCAACATAGTTGAAGGTCGAAAACCTTCTGTCTCCTTCGCAGGAGAAGAATGGCGGGTCTTCTAAGATGAGACGTTTGCAGAGGTTGGTTTCTGCGGCAACCTGTGCCGCTATCAGGCCTCCTGATGAATGTCCGAGAATAGTACATTTCTCTTTTACGACTTCGCGGATGAAATCCGAGACAGCGTCTGCACAGGCTTTTAGGGTGTAGAGCTCTGGATTATGCAGGCTTTTTCCATGTCCGAAGCAGTCAACAGCATAGACATGATAGTGTTTTGCAAGCTTTGGGATTACACTCTCAAAACTAGTACTGTCTGTCCCTTGCGCATGCAGGAGAACAAGCGGCTCTCCATTGCCTGATTCAAAATAGTGAAGTCCATTAAAGACTGATTTTTTCATGTTAATGTTGCGGTGTTGTTTTAATGAATTGTTGGCATTAAAAAAAGTTTAGAGGGCAACCTCGCGGCCGAGGTTGAATGCCTTCTCGTTGATTTCAACAGTCTTTGGCGGAACGTTTCTGCGGACTGCTTCGGAGAGGGACTTTACTGCAAGCGGGAGGGTGTGGGATGCTGCTCCCATTAAGATGATGTTTGCGGCAAGCGGGCTTCCGGCTTCGGTTGCAATCTCTGTTGCGTTGATTAAGACCACTTTGTGTCCTCCGGCTTTGAGTTCTGCTTCAACGTCTTCAATCTTCGGGACAGGCAGTTTGTTGGAGTAGACGGAGGTCGGGACAACCATTTCGCGGTTGATGATCATGGTTCCATTCGGCTTTAAGAAGTGACGGTAGCGGAGAGCCTCTAAGACGTCAAATGCGATTAAGAGGTCTGCGGTTCCAGGGGCAATTAAGGAGCCGAATTTGCCGTCGATTCTGATGTGAGTCTCAACAGATCCTCCTCTCTGGGACATTCCGTGGGTTTCTGCTCCTCTGACGTGGCGGCCTTCTAAGACGCAGGCGTCACCTAAGACGTTGGATGCGAGGATGGTTCCCTGTCCTCCGATTCCAACGATTAAGACATCATAACTTTTCTTCATGAGCGTGCCCCTCCTTTGTGAATTGCACCTGCAGGACAGATGTCGGCACAGACTCCGCATCCTGTACAAAGAGAAGTGGTGCGTGCTGCTCCGTTCTCATCGGTTTCAAGTGCCGGACATCCGTATCTGATGCATGCTCCGCATTTGAGACAGCGGTCGGAATCTACGACGTATCTGTTGCGCTTGATTCCAAGGCGTTTGTTCATGATAACACACGGCTGTTTTGCGATGATGACTTTAACACCTTTCTTCTCTTTTGCTTCCTTTAAGACTGCTAAGAGGTGGGTTAAGTCATACGGGTCAACAGCTTCGACGAACTTGACACCGCAGGCGCGTGCTAGTTCTTCTAAGGAAATCTTCGGGGACTCGACACCGCAGGCGGTCATTCCTGTGTTCGGGTTCGGCTGGTGACCGGTCATTGCAGTGATTCTGTTGTCGAGAATGATTACAGTCTGGTTTGCGTTGTTGTAGACTGCGTTGATTAATCCGTTGACTCCAGTGTGGAGGAAGGTTGAGTCCCCAATGGTGGAGACGACTTCAGCCCCTTCAACAGAGTGAGCGATTCCAGAGCCTACGGTAACGGATGCACCCATACAAATGGTAGTATCAACTGCCCCGAGCTGGAGACCTAAGGTGTAACATCCGATATCGGACGGGAAAATTCCATCTTTGAAGACCTTCTTCATTGCGTAGAAGACGGAGCGGTGCAGACAGCCAGGGCAAAGGATTGCAGGTCTTGCCGGAACTTCTGCGGCGACCGGTGCTTCAGGATAGCTGTTTTCTGCAAAGCCTACAGCAGCTAAAGCTTTGGCGACTAATGCAGTGGAGAACTCGCCTTCGTGCGGGAGAGTGCCGTCAAGTTTTCCGTGGACGACAACACCGTTTGAAGCGGCAAGGACAGCCTCTTCGATTACCGGCATGAGTTCTTCGACAACGAGAACTTCTTCGTGCTGTGCAACAATTCCAGCCAGCCATTCGCGGTCGATCGGGTATGCTCCAATCTTTACAAAGGAGATGTCGTCTGCGAGAATCTCTTCAACGTAGGATGCGGAGATACCTCCTGCAATGACGAGTTTCTTTCCGCGGATTTCTGCTTTATTGTATCCTGCGTCAACGAGATGTTTTGCAACTGCTTCCTGCTTTTTGGTAAGCTCGACGTGAAGCACTCTGGTGTGTGCCGGAACAACGACGTACTGTTTCGGGTTTTTCTCGAATGCTCCTTTGCGGGTAGACGGGGTCTGCGCTCCAAGTTCTACATCGCTCTTTGAGTGGCAGATACGGGTTGTCGGGCGGAAGAGAACAGGGAGGGAGAACTTTTCGGAGAGTTCCCATGCGGATTTGATGAAGTCGTGTGCTTCCTGAACGGATGAAGGGTCAAGACATGGAATCTGCGCGAACTTGGCATACATTCTTGAGTCCTGTTCGTTTTGGGAACTGTGTGCGAACGGGTCGTCAGCGGAGAGAATGACAAATCCGCCTTTGGTTCCTGTGGAGGAAGAGGTCATTAACGGGTCGGCAGCGACATTTAATCCAACGTGCTTCATTGTAACGATGGAGCGCAGTCCGCACCAGCTTGCTGCAAGCGCGTTTTCGAAGGCGACCTTCTCATTTACAGACCATTCGAGGTAGAACCACGGGTCTTTCTGTGTTCTAAGACGGTCAATAACTTCAGATGACGGAGTACCGGGATAGCCGGAAACGAAGTCAATTCCGGATTCAAGGCACGCATGAGCGATTGCGTCATTTCCAAGGAGATATTTTTTGGAACTCTCTTCTGCCATAATTCTCTATATATTGGTTATATGAGGGGATTAAATATGCGGCAGACTTACAGACATTGATTAAAAAAGTATAAATATACAAACAGCATATATTATAGGGTACAAGGGCGCGTAGCATAGCTAGGTGGTGCGCTCGGCTGATAACCGAGAGGTCATGAGTTCGAATCTCATCGTGCCCACTTGTTTTCTTTTCTTTTGTAAATTTCAAACAATAGTGTACGCTGTCGTTTTAGAAAATTGTTTCCAACAATACTTTATCCACCTATTCTGAATAGTATCTTTAATTTCTCTAAAATCAGTTCACTATCCGCTTAGAATAAAAAATGAATTGTTAGAACATCCCAATGATGTTTGTTATGAAAATAATCGCAATACATGCAGGGCAGACAAACTTCAGCATAAACCAAAGTCCCTTGCGAAGTACACTCTTAGGTCCTAAATCCATCTCATCCAGAACAACCTTTGGTTTGACAAAGTAGGCCACCAGAATACATGTGAAAAATACCATCAGCGGCATCAGAATTGTTCCGCTAATAAAATCAAAGAACTCAAGAAGATACATACCTCCAATCTGAATCCAGTTTAATGCACCATAACCAAGCGATATGAATCCACCAAGAATTAAGGTGTAAACACTCATGATGATAACGCCCTTTAAACGTGAGAATCCAAGTCTGTCCTTTAATGCAGTAACAATCACCTCAAACCCTGCAATCGTTGAAGTAAGTGCTGCAAGAGCCAATAAAATAAAAAATGCTCCGCCCGTAACCGTTCCAAACGACATCATATCAAAGACCATCGGAAGTGATTCAAAGATTCCCCCGGAACCTGCTGCTGCCTGGTTGCCGTTTGTATAAAGATAACTCGCAGGTACAATCAAAGCTCCGGAAAGCATAGATACAAGGAAAGTAAAAAAGACGGTTGAACATGAAGATTTGATAATGTTTACCTTCTTAGAAAGATATGAACCAAAGGTCACCATCACACCAAGTCCGAGTGATAATGAATAGAACACCTGCCCAAGAGCCGCAAGCACTGCATCCGGTGTGAAATTATCAAAATTCGGGGCAAGGAAATAGACAAGTCCGTCCAATGCTCCAGGAATACTCAGACAGTCTATAGCCAGAATAACAATTAAGAATACCTCAATTGGCATTACAATTTTACAGACACGTTCAATTCCTGCCTGAACTCCAAAGTATACAATAACTGCAACTATGACTATGTAGAACAGAAGCCACAAAAGAGGTTCGAAATTTGAAGCAATATATGTCCCGTAGAATCCTGCTTCTGATGCAAGTTCTCCACTGCCTGATGCATACAGGAAACCATACTTCGTAATGCATGCACCAAGAACTGCAAAATAAGGTTGAGTTAGTGTACAAACTAATACACATATTATTCCAAGAAAACCAAACTTCGGGTTAAGTTTTCCAAACGCATCCAAAACACCAACTCCGGTCTTTCTGCCTATGGCAAACTCAACCGCAAGAAGTGTAATTCCAAGAGTTAAAAGGATGGCAACATAACATAAGATGAATATTCCTCCACCATGCTCTGCAGTCAGATATGGGAATCTCCATATACATCCAAGACCAACAGCTGTTCCTGCTGCTGTTAAAATAAAACTCAGCGAGCCTGAAAACCCTCCGCGACCCCCGTCTCCCATGGTAGATTATAGGACATGGAACATGATAAGGATTAGGATTTTCAAGATATAAACAAAAAAGTGATTTGTTACAGAGAATCAGTGATGTCCTGCCTCAAAAGACATTACTTCACTCCATGGAAGAACAACCCATTCACCATTTCTAACCTGCATCACATCATAGACCGGATATCTGTCACCACTCTCATCAAAAACGATAGCTCCGGAAAGTCCCACATATCTGATGTCCCGAAGACCGTCTCTAATCTGTTCTGCGCTGTACCCACGACTGTTAATAGATTCTGCCACCATCATCATGGCATCATATCCGTATATTGAGTCCTGAATCTTCATGGGAGCACCAAACTTATCCGCATAACGCTTCGCATATGTCACATCCGAACCTTTCTTGGAAGGAACCGCGGCAATAATCCCTTCTGCAAACTTACCAGAATGCGCCACCTCCGAACTTGCAGAGTAATCAGTTACAAACCACTGCGGAGAAAGACCTGCGGCATCTGTCTTTCTCATAAGTTCAACAAAGCTTGCTGAGTTTGGAGTAATCGCAAATACTGCATCAGGATTTATCTTCTGCATAAGTTTGACAGTTACATCAATATCAAAATCTTCTGTATAGGTTTCAAGAGGTATCTCGATTACAGCCTTTGGTTCTTTATGATACTTTTCAAGCTCTTCTATGAAAAGTTCAGCCAGACCAACACCATAACTGTCATCGGTGTGGATAATCATAACATTTTCAAACTCATCATTTCCGCCAATGATTTTTCCAAGACCGATTCCAAGATACCTGTCGGAAGAAACGGTTCTAAACACATAATCCCCGTATGCTGTAAGCTCATCGGAAGTAGCCCCCGGAGACAGCAGAACAACTCCTAAAACCTCCGCATACTTTGCAACAGCAAGAGTTTCTGTTGAGGTCATAGGACCAATTACAACAGGATAGCCCTCATTGTAAATCTCAAGGAATGTGTTTAAGAGAAGCATTGTGTCCCCATTCGTATCGAAGTAATCAACCACATAGGTCCTTCCTCCAGGAAGCACATGACCATTTAACTCCTCGACAGCAATCTCAACACCTCTGGCGTACTCGATTCCAAACTCCTCCATACCTCCTGAGAACGGCAGAAGAACAGCCACACGGATTTTGTTATCCTCCGGATAATCTCCAACAGACACAAACAGGAGGTTTATAAGAATCACCAGAATGGCAATCATGATAATTGTGCCCTTCTTTGGAAGACCAATGTGGTGTTTGTGGTTACTGCTCATTTGTTTTCCTCCGTGTCATGGGACACCAGACTTTTAATCTCAGCTGCAACACTCTTTGGAGTCATTTTTTAAGCCCGCTTTCAAGAATCTGATATTTCTGCGAGAAGTGGGCAAAAATCATCAATCCTGCAGAGTTTACAATAGTCATTGGAAGTATAGTTGTAATGATTACATCCTGAATCATTGCAAAGTTCATTGTTCCTGTTGCAAGAACATACACAGGGAAGATAACAAGAAGATGGAGAAGCTCAACTACCGCAGCGATGTATACTGCCCTGCGCATCGTAAATTTACCCTTCCATGAACGTATTGCATATCGCTCCTAAATCGCGGAAGTTTAAGATGTAGCCTCCATACTCTCCGGCAACAGTGATTCCGCTGTATGTACCGTAAATCGAGATGATACCAAAGATAAAGATGACCCAGAACTTATCGACAATATTGGACTTGCCTGATGCCATACGCTCGAAAGTCTTTGTGCGGCAGAATATGTAGAAGACAACCGAACAGACTAAGACACTTTCAAAGAGCGGAAGTCCGAACTCCAGGAATGAACCCTCTATCAGAAGAGCCACATAAACAGAAAGTACGCTTCCGATTCCAATCGCCAGCATCCAGAGTCTGCTTGCACGTGCATAATCCGGAAGGCGTGTGTTTAAATAAATCAGAATAAATCCAAACACACCAAAGAGAAGTGCACAAATAACTGCACTGGTTCTGATGATTGCCATCGGTTCTCCGATTAAAATCGACAGGAAAATGATTACAACAAAGAGCCAGATAAATAACTGATAAATCCTGCTGCTTTTGATTTTTTCTTTTCCTGCATCACTCCTCATCGAAACGACGACACGCGTCAGTGCCTTGGCTCTTGCATCAATTCCAATGACAACAGATCCAAAGAAGATTATTGCCACGAAAAGCAGGAAGAAGTATGTTCCATACGGAATTGAACTGAAAAGATAGAGAACCTGTGTGATTAAGATATCAAGGTTCAGTTCTGCTCCGTGCGGCATAAAAGACACTGCAAATCCGGCATATCCAAGACACATGAAACCGAAGGTAACAAGGGCAACGATTGCAAAACCAAGCGCAATGTCTAGATTTACACTCTTGACGAACCGTTTGAAGAAGGCTTCATTTTTGACATAACATCCTCCGCCTTCAACCTCTGCCTTGTCACTCTTTTCCTTGAGCCAGACTGAGTAGAGCATTAAGTTAAGACCTGATCCCACAACTCCTAAAATCGCAAGGATTGCAGTCTCTGAACCCTTTGGAATATTCGGGATAAGACCAGATGTAATCATCTCGAAGTTGAACGGGAAAGTGGAGAGCACAATAATCATGGATACTCCCATGACGAGCACGATTACAGCCATAATCTTCTCGAATTTGTGGAAGATATGGGTTCTAAGGAGAGACAGAGCTGCAACAAGAATAGTTATCGATAGAAGGAATATTGAAAATACTCCGGGAATTAAATAGTCGAGGAATGTTGCAGCAAACAGAACCATAGCCCCGATTGCAAACATCTCAAGACAATAAGATACGATAACCAGAATCGGCCCCCAGTTTTTCGGTCCTGGAAGTTTGTTTAGTGCATCGAAAATCGTATGACCCGTTGCAAGAGTATAACGGGCAATTCCGTTTGTGAATGCATATTTGAACAAGAGAGTAATAATTACAACCAAGAGAAGAGCCAGTCCATAGTGTGCTCCAATCTCGATGGCCTCCGTAATTCCGGCCTCTCCGGCAGCAGTAATTGCTAATAGAAGTCCTGGACCGAAGAACACAAAAGTGTTGGCGAACCATTTCCGGAATCGGGATAGTCTGCTCTCATTCATACTGATTAAATATTTGTGTCGCCGAAATAAATATTATTGTAGATATGAAACCTCTAGATGTTCTGGGCATTATTGCAGTGATTTTTACTGTCTGTTTTGTCGGTTATATTTTCACGGCAGATACACTTTTTGCACCGGAAGAGGAGGAATACACTGTTGGCCTTGTAATGGAACTTGAAAGCGGTTTTGACTCGTTTACTTTGCAGATTGCAGAAGGGGTTTATCTGTTAAGCAAGGAGGCAGGAGTTACTACTGTTCCATACATCGAAGATGCGGTAAATAAAGTCTGGAATTCAGCAGAAGAGCTGATTCATATCTACGAAGCAGATCTCATTGTTACCGGAGGTTATACGATTATAGATACCATGACCTCATCAGCTCTTGCAAATCCTACGCAGAAATATCTGATGGTAGACACTGATTATTCCGCAGGAGAACAGCCGGACAATGTTGCAAATATTATTTTCCGCTCGAATGAACCGAGTTATGTCGCAGGATATATTGCCGGAATGGTAACCAAGTCCAGGATTATAGGATTCATGGGAGGAGTTCAGAATTATATCGTAGAGGACTTCTACTGCGGATTTGCCGCAGGAGTTGAGAGAGCGGAAAGGGAAAGAGGTGTTGATATCGAAATTTTAGTCGACTACACCGGTTCGTTCCTGGATGTTGATCTTGGATACGCTTCTGCTCTTTCGATGTATGATGCAGGAGCAGACATTGTATATCAGGTTGCCGGAACCTGCGGAACAGGGGCGATTGATGCAGCTGACGTATGCGGAAAATATGTAATCGGAGTTGATGTTGACCAGAGCTATCTTGCCCCGGATGCAGTTATTTTCAGTGTTGTAAAACATATCCCGCAGGCTGTTTGTGATACTTCACTTCTCTATAAGGCAGGAGAGGATTTCAGCGGTCAGACAATCTCTTTAGGATACGCAGAAGGGGACTATGTCGGACTTGCAGGATACATGGAGGATGTAATCCCTGAATCTGTTATCAGAAAAGCCGGGGAGATTGAAAAGGAAATTGCAGAAGGAAAAATTACTGTTCCTTCTGCTGTAAATTAAAAAAAATTATTCGATTGGGTTTGCAACGGCTTCCGCCATTACTTCGCAGACAATCTCAAGACCTTTAATCAGGATATCATCAGGGATTGTGATTGCCGCCATAATTTTAACAACGGTGTCCTCTCTTCCGCAGAGTTCGAGGATAACACCCTTCTCAAAGCATCTTCTGCGGATGTCGTAGGCCATAAGCGGCGAGTACTCTCCGAAGTCAACTCCCCACATGACACCCATTCCGCGAACCGGAAGGTTGTCTGCAATCTTTGGAACGCGTTCGTTTAAGAACTCGCGAATGATTCCCTCTTTTCTCTTACACTCTGCTTCGAGGTTGTCGTTTATCATGCACTCAAGTGCGGCCTTTCCTGCGATGAAGGCAAGCTGGAATCCGCGGAAAGTTCCGTTGTGCTCTCCCGGGAGCAGTACATCATACTCAGGCTTTACGAGAGCGATTGCCGCAGGCATTCCAATTCCGCCAATCGACTTTGCCATAACAACGATATCCGGCTTGATTCCTGCTCTCTCGAAGGAGAAGAAAGAACCGGTTCTTCCGCA
The DNA here is from genome assembly GCA_017387505.1 of Methanocorpusculum sp. Taxonomy (GTDB): domain Archaea; phylum Halobacteriota; class Methanomicrobia; order Methanomicrobiales; family Methanocorpusculaceae; genus Methanocorpusculum. Next base: position 6,567 of record JAFOFB010000012.1, on the reverse strand, counting down.
TCCTGCCTGAATATCATCGACAATCAGCATCATGTCGTGTTTGTCGCAGAGATTACGTGCGGCACGCAGCCACTCTTCGGAGAGGATAAAGATTCCTCCTTCTCCCTGCACGGTCTCAACAATTAATGCCGCAGGTTTGTCAACACCGCTGTGGTCGTTTGAGATGAGCATATCCATGTATGCTATGGTATCCATCTCAGGCATCATTGCCGGGTGCGGGATGTGAGTTACATTTCCTAAAGTAACTCCGCATGAATCGCGGGCGCTTCTCTCGGTGGTTAAGGAGAGAGAACCAAGAGACATTCCGTGGAAACCACCCATCAGGGCAAAAATATTTGAGCGTCCCTTTGCCTTGCGGGCGATTTTTAACGCCGCCTCAACAGCATTTGTGCCTGTAGGCCCAGGGAACATAACCTTGTACTCAAAGCCTCTCGGAGTGAGAATTAAGTCCTGAAGTGTCTGAATAAACTCGCCTTTGGCAATCGAGTACATGTCAAGGCCGTGTAAAAGTCCGTCACCCATGAGATAGTTGAGAACTTTGCCTTTGATGTAATCGTTGTTATGGCCGTAGTTGCAGCTTCCAGCTCCACAAAGGAAGTCGATGTATTCGTTATCGTCCTGATCATACAGCAGTGAGCCTTTTGCTCTGGTAAAGATTACCGGATATTTTCTACAGTATGACCGTACGTTGCTTTCGTATTTTTCGAATACAGCAGGTTCCATCATATTGTTTTCGTTGTTTAAATCCATAGACCGCACTCCTTTCTATCGGATAGGGTGAATTTAGTGGAAATCTGCTCCCGCATGAACAATCGGCGGCTTTGAGATATCAATATGTTTGTTGCCCCCCTCAGGATTTAAAACTGTCCCTTCCGAAACAGTCCCGTATAGCCTGATTTAGGACGGTTTGCGGGCTATGCTTGGAGTTCAAAAAAACCCCTGCACCCCCTAAATCCCCATTCATGACACAAGCGGGGGTGGATGGGAAGAAAGATTTTATTCTCCGGGTTGCAACCCGCGCGTGGAAAGGCTGTTTTTAGAGCTAATTTCCAGGCGCGGGCAATTCAGATTGGAAATTTCGGATTTTAAGCCGGAACTGAAGTATCCTGCTTATCAAATGCATGACTTTTCATTAACCCACTAAATACCTTTAATCTCATAAGAAACAAATAAGATACACATGGATATCGCGATTGTCGGAGCATCCGGTTATGCCGGAGGTGACTTAATCAGACTTCTCTTAACCCACAAAGAGGCAAACATCGTCTGCGCCACCTCCAGAAAGCTTGCCGGAACTCCGGTCACTAAAGACCACATTCATCTCAAAAATTTAATCGACATCGATTACACCAATCCGGATATCGACGACATCGACGCGGATTTCGCATTCCTTGCTGTTCCGCACACCGCAGCCATGCAGTATGCAGGAAAGCTCAAAGAACGCGGAATCAAGACAGTTGACTTCTCCGCAGACTATCGTCTTCCGCAGGATGTCTACGAGAAAACCTACGGTGTCGAGCATACGGCATACTTCAAAGCACCATACGGTCTGCCGGAACTCCACCGCGAAGAAATCAGAAAAGCTGATTTCGTCGCAAACCCTGGATGCTTCCCGACCGGAGCAACCCTTTCCGCAGCACCTATGGCAAAGTTTGCAGAGACTATCATCTACGACTCAAAGAGCGGAGTATCAGGTGCAGGCGACTCGGTTTCTGAAACCACTCACTATCCAAACGTTGACGAGAATATCAACCCGTACAAAATAACCGTACACCGCCATGTCCCGGAGATGCGCCAGGAAATGGCATTCCTCGGCTCGTCCGCTTCGGTCTACTTCACTCCGCATCTGCTTCCGGCAATCCGCGGAATCATCACAACTGCCCACATCCTCTTAAAAGAGCCTATGACAGAAGAAGAGGTCTCAAAAGCATACGAAGAGTTCTACAAAGGAGAGCACTTTGTCCGCCTCCAGAAAGCAAAGCTTGGAGGAGTTCGCGGCTCTAACTTCTGCGATATCAACTGGGAGCTCGAAGCAGACGGAAGACGTCTCGTTGCTGTATCAGCAATCGACAATCTGGTCAAAGGAGCTGCCGGACAGGCAGTCCAGAATATGAATATCATGTGCGGATTTGACGAAATTGAAGGCATCAGAATGCCGGGAATGTTCCCATGAGCGATATTGTAAAGAGCATCTGTGCAGTTGAAGGCGTTGAAGCCGCAGGTGTTAAGGAAGGAAAGTACGGTCTTGCATTAATCCGTGCATCAGGAACAGGAGCAGCAGTTTTTACCAAAAACCGCGTCAGAGCACCTGTCGTAAACCTGATGGCTGAAAGAACCCTTCGCGGAAAGTTAGACGGGGTAATTGTTAACAGCGGATGCGCAAACGCATATACCGGAAAACGCGGATTCGAGGATGCAAAAACTATGGCCGCAATCGGTGCCGAAGTTCTCGGAATCGATGAGATGAACTGCGGTGTTGCAAGCACCGGAGTTATTGGAAGATACTTAGACCTCGATTTAATCCGCCGCCAGACCGCCGCCGTTGCACCAAACCTTGCTCACTCAGGTGCCGCAGAAGATGCCGCAGCAAGAGCAATTATGACGACCGACACCGTCCCGAAGCACGCCCTCGTTAGAGCTGACGGATTTACTGTTGCCGGAATCTGTAAGGGCTCAGGAATGATTGCCCCGAACATGGGAACCATGCTCTCATTTGTCTACACCGATGCGGAAGTCTCAGCAGATGTTCTTCGCGAGTGCCTTAGAACTGCTGTCAACCGCTCCTTAAACCGTGTGGTTGTCGACGGAGACGAGAGTACAAACGATTCCCTCTTCTGTACAGCAACAGGAGAAGCCGGAAAAGTTCCAACCGAAAAGTTCGCTGCAGCACTTGAAGAAGCATGTATTCAGCTTGCAAAGCAGATCGCAGCAGATGGAGAAGGAGCAACCAAACTCCTCGAAGTCAAGGTCTGCGGATGCAGACGCGAAGAGGACGCAGATAAAATCGCAAAAGCAATTATCCGCTCTCCTCTTGTTAAGTCCGCAGTATATGGCGAAGACCCGAACTGGGGACGCGTTGTATGCGCCGCCGGATACTCAGGTGTCGAGTTCGAAGTCGATGAACTCTCACTCTCCATTGGAGAAGGCGAGAGCGAGGTTTCCCTTGTCAAAAACGGTGAAATAACCGCAGATCTTGACAAGGCAAAAGAAGCAATGCGCGGGAAGCGTGTTGTATTCACAGTAACGCTTGAATCAGGAGAGGCCGAAGCCACCGCATGGGGCTGTGACTTAACTGAACAGTATGTAGAGATTAACGGGAAGTACACAACATGACCAACAGCAGACAGAATGTATTAATGGAAGCCCTTCCGTACATCCGGAAGTTCCACAAGAAGACGATTGTTATCAAACTCGGCGGACACGCCATGGTAGACCACAACATCATGAACACCGTTGTCGAGGATGCAGTGCTTCTGCATTATGTCGGCATGCGTGTTGTTCTCGTTCACGGCGGAGGTCCGGAGATTACCGAGAAGATGAAGATGGTCGGAAAAGAACCGAAGTTCGTCGGAGGTCTCCGTGTTACTGATGAAGACACCTTAGAGATGGCACAGATGGTCTTAGCAGGAAAGATCAGCAACATGATTGTCTCCATGATTGCAAAGAATGGAGCAAAGGGTGTTGGAATCTCCGGAAACGACGGAGGTTTGGTCATCGCAGAAAAGACAGGTCTCAAGAAGGTTCAGGTTGGAGATAAGGAAATCGAGGTCGACTTAGGACTTGTCGGAGATATCCGCGAGATTAACCCGCAGCTCTTAGAGACCATGCTTGATGCAGGATACATCCCGGTTGTTTCTCCTCTCGCACTCGACAAGAAAGGAAACGACTTAAACATCAATGCAGATACTATGGCTGGAGAACTCGCTGTAGCTCTCAAGGCATACAAGCTGATTTCCTTAACTGATGTCGACGGTGTCATGAACAAGGACAGAACCGAGCTCTACCACCGCTTAACCTTAAAGAACATCGATGCCTTAATGGCTGACGGAACCATTTCAGGCGGTATGATTCCAAAGATTCAGGCAAGCGTCAACGCTGTCCGCCACGGTGTCGAGGGAGCACACATCTTAAACGGAAACGCAGAGCACAACTTACTGCTTGAGCTGTTCACAGACTTCGGTGTCGGAACTATGATTACCGCATCGATGATTTCCCTCTAATCTTTTTTTAAATAAACTATTTATCCTCATACTTCCGAGTATCATATACTATGCTTGAAGTTCTTTTGTCCCCGCAGATTCTACCGTGGGTGCTGATTGCGGCAGGAATTATTTTTCTGCTAATCGAAGCAATGTCCCCCGGATTTTTCCTGGCGGTCCCTGGAACAGCACTGATTGTTTTAGGTGTTCTGGCATTCTTCGCATATGAACTGCTGCTGACCCCATTCGGTATTATAGCCGCAGTTATCGGAGCAGCGGCGGCAGCCGTTGTTACGATTTTTGTTTACCGCAAAGCATCTCCTGATAAGAAGCCTGAGACAATAAGTAAAGATACCATTGTCGGAAAGAAGGGAAAAGTTACAGCAGAAGTAACCGCTGACTCTATCTCCGGCAAAGTTGAAATCGGCGGTGCTCTCTGGAGTGCAAAGAGTACCGGAAAAGTAATCCCCAAAGGAGCTGACGTTGTTGTCGTTGAATCCAAGGGAGTTCATATCACCGTGGAGGAAGTCTAAATGTTAGAGTTTTCAACACTTATTCTCGCAATTGTTTTAGTTGTTTTAATCCTCCTTTTGTTCGCAAAAGGAGTGGTCATCGTACAGCCGTACCAGAAAGGTCTTGCAATTCGCTTAGGAACATACACCGGTCAGTTAAACCCTGGTTTTAAGTGGGTTGTTCCATTCATCACAAAGGTTGTAAAGCTCGACCTTAGAACTCAGGTCATCAATGTTCCGTCCCAGGAAGTTATCACGAAGGATAACTCGCCGACTGATGTTGATGCAATTATCTATGTCCGTGTAATGGACCCTGAAAGAGCTTTCTTCGAGGTTTCCAACTACCGTCAGGCAACCGTTGCTTTAGCTCAGACAAGTCTTCGCGGTATCATCGGAGATATGGAACTTGATGAGATTCTCTACAACCGTGATATGATTAACAACCGCTTAAGAGATATCCTCGATAAGGAAACCGACCAGTGGGGTGTGAAAATTGAGCGTGTTGAGATTAAGGAGGTAAATCCAATCGGCGCAGTCAAGCAGGCTATGACCGAGCAGACAGCAGCCGAGCGTGAGAGAAGAGCGGCAATCTTAAAGGCTGACGGAGAGAAGAGAGCTGCTATCTTAAAGGCGGAAGGTCTTCGCCAGAGTATGATTTTAGAGTCCGAAGGAGAGCGTCAGAGTAAAATCCTTCGTGCAGAGGGTGAACGTCAGAGTCAGATTTTAAAGGCTCAGGGAGAGGCTCAGGGTCTTAGAATTTTGGCTCTTGGTTCACGTGCACTCGATAAGAGAGCTGTTACTGTTCTCTCGCTTGATGCTCTGCAGAAGATGGCAGACGGTCAGGCAACGAAGATTATCTATCCGTTCGAGGTCTCGAATCTGTTAAAGCAGGGTGCAAAGTTCTTAGGCGGAGATGAGCCGTTCGAGCCGGATGTTATCCCGGATGTGGAGCTTGATGAGAGTATTCTTGGAACTCTTCCTGACAAGGATGAAATTGCAAGAGCTGTTGACAGCGCAAAGAGTGCTTCTTCGATGTCTTCTTCGGATGAGAAGATTGGGGAGAAGGAATAATCATTTTTTGAGTGAAAAGCCACCGGGCCGCTTGGCTAATGGCGAGAGTCGAAGGCTCAAGCCTTTGGCTTGCGACCGCCGCGGCTTTTTCGGTGTGAGTTTAGGAGAGACCCGCCGAGCCGCTTGGCTGACGCACGTCTAATCGCCGTGCTATTGGCTTAGTCGCTTCGCTCCCTCGCCAATCGCCGCGGCTTTTTCGGCGGGCAATCAGGGGAGGTGGTTGAGATTTCCGGCTTTTGTAGTTTATTTGGTTGATGCTATTTTGCTGTTTTTCCGTCGGGCTACGAAAATACGACTGCTCCTTTGTCCTCGAAATCTCGCCGCTAATCGCGGCTCGATTCCTGCGGACTGCGGCGCACTCGCCTTTTCGCCCACGCCCTCCTTAATATACAGAAAAGGGGCGGGGCACAGGCGTTCACCCGCGAGAGGATAACCATACCGTTCTCGTCGCTTCGCTCCGATTCCGGCACGGATATCGTCTCGCGGCTTACACGCCCTGTGTGTAAGCCCGCCGGTTGTTCGGTTCGCTTCTGCTTTATTTGATTGACCTGCCGCGAATAAGCGTAGGCGATTAGCCGAAGCGCGGCAGGCGTGCTTTGGAGTTATTTATGAAAAAGTTAGATACAAACTCAGATATGTATAGAATCGTTGGATGTGCTCTTCGTGTGTATAACACGCTGAAGTCAGGTTACCTTGAATCGGTGTACGAGAAAGCACTCGAGTGGGAATTGTTGGAAGCAGGTTTTTCAGTGAAGCGTCAGGTCAGGATACCTGTGTTTTACAAG
>JAFOFB010000002.1 GCA_017387505.1 Methanocorpusculum sp. | reverse complement strand
TTTTTATTTTTTATTTTTTATTTTTCATAAGGGAGATCATAAGGGCAAGTGGGAGTGTTAGAGATAACATAACAAAGTGATTTCTGGAATTTTTTGTGAGTTGTAAAAAAGATGTCCCAAAATTTCCATCGGAAAGGGAGAGACCCCTTTGTTGCGACTGGAACTGAATTTTATCTATCCACGTAAACGTGAGATAATAAAAATCGTATTTTTTTATTCATAAGTAACTCGACCTATAAACATATAAAGATTTTGATTTTTTAGAGAAGGAGAAATGAATGAGAAAAAAATTCAAAAGAGTTGAAAAAATTGTGCGTGGATATAAGATTGAACAGAAAACCATGTTGTTTACGATAAAAAAATTGGTGAAACAAGCTGAAAATAAACAATGTGAAAAGAAGCTGATATGAAAAATAAGCCTGATTTGATCGATTTTTTCCAAGCTAATATATAAACTATTTAAATGAAGTATACAACTTTTCTTTACTTCCTCTCACTTCCTCCCCCTGCATAGCCTCTCCACATGTTCCACTCGAAATATACGGGTCACTCCCTTTCGAATGGAAATTTTGTGAATTCTGTGTCCGCATATATACAAGTATGCAATCAGGCAATTTTGTCAGACAATTCCACTCGCAACTGTCCTGAATCTAATCTCTACTCCACTCGCAGTACCACTATATTATTAGGAGAAACAGCGAAGAGTATAGTAACAAAAGAGGGGAGGCAACATAGTATGACCGAAGAGAATACTGAACCGTACAAGCCGACAGGTTTGTTCAAAAAATACATCACTGCAAATAAAATTTTCAAAAACCGTGAGGTCCTGCGTCACAGTTACAGCCCGCGTGAACTCCCGCACAGAGCTGATCAGATTGATTCAATCTCAGAAATTTTAGCGCCTGCACTCCAGGGAGCAACACCATCCAACATCTTAATCTACGGAAAGACCGGAACCGGAAAGACAGCCACCGTCAAGTTCGTTGGAACTGAACTCGAAAATGAAAGCTCAGGCTTTATCCCGTGCCGTCTTGTTCACTTAAACTGTGAAACAATCGACACTCAGTATCGTGTCTTAGCGCAGATTGCAAATCATGTCTCAGGACTTGACTTAAAGCCGAGTGACCGCGTCAAAAATACAATTCCTCCAACCGGATGGCACACCGATCAGGTGTACTCTGAACTGAAAAACATCTTAGAGCAGGCAGGAGGTCTCCAGATTATTGTTCTTGACGAAATCGACAAACTCGTCAAGAAAAGCGGTGACGACACATTATACAGCTTAACCAGAATCAACAGCGATCTCGTAAACTCCAGAGTCTGTATCATTGGAATCTCCAACGACTTAACCTTCAAAGACTTCCTCGACCCGCGTGTCTTATCCTCACTTTCCGAAGAAGAAATCGTCTTCCCTCCATACAACGCAGATCAGCTCCGTGACATCTTAAACCAGAGAGCAAAGATTGCATTCCTGCCTGACGTTGTACCTGAAGAGGTTATCGGACTTTGTGCAGCACGGGCAGCTCAGGAACATGGTGATGCAAGACGCGCACTTGATTTACTGCGTGTTTCAGGAGAACTTGCAGAGCGCGAAGGAGCAGACATAGTTCAGATAAAACATGTCAGGGCTGCTCAGGAGAGCATCGAGACCGATACCATGAGCGAGTGTATCAAGACACTGCCTGTTCAAAGCAAAATTGTACTCTGCTCAATGCTTCTTCTCTCATCTTCCGGACAGAAGGTCTTTACCAGCAGCGCGGTAATCAATATTTACCGCGAACTTGCCCGCGAACTTGATACCGATCCGTTAAGCCATAGAAGAGTATCTGACTTAATTAATGACCTGACAATGCTTGGAATCGTAACCTCCAGGGTTGTGTCGCATGGAAGATACGGCAGAACAACGGAAATTTATTTTAAGAGTCCAACAAATGACATACGTAAGGTAATCATGAGCGAACCGCGCTTTGCGGAATGTTCAATTCTTACTCCGCTTCTCAAATAGGTGAATAATATGGACGAAATTGATGCAACAATCTTAAAGGAATTACAGAACAACAGCAGAATCCCGTCAGCAGACTTAGCATGCATGCTCGAAATCTCCGAGGCAGAGGTTGAGTCAAGAATCACCGGTCTCAAAGAGGCTGGAATTCTTAGAAGCTGTACTGCTGTTATCGACTACTCCGTCACAGGAGATGACAACGTCATGGTTGTTCTCTCCCTCAAAGTAACCCCTGAAAAGGGACTTGGATATGACGGAATTGCAGAGAAGATTTCCCGCTTCCCGCAGGTCGAAAGCATTCATCTCTTAACCGGAACCCACGATTTCCAGGTAACCATCCATGGAAAAACAATGACCGAAGTCTCCCGCTTTATCGCAGAACAGATTGCATCCATCGATGGAGTTCGCGAAACCATGACGCAGATTATCATGCGAACTTACAAAGAGCAGGGAGTTCCAATGTCACGTCCCGGAAACCGTGACAGGCAGCTCATCCACTTCTGAGGCGAAAAATGCGCAGCTTTGTATCAGACGTTGCCCGCGACATTAAGCCGTCGGGAATCAGAAAGTTCTTCGACCTCGTTTTAACGATGGAAGGAGACGTCATCAGTTTAGGTGTTGGAGAGCCTGACTTCGATACTCCATGGAGCATTTCGAAGGCTGCTATCACCTCGATTGAGAAGGGCATGACCATGTACACCTCAAACCGCGGACTTCCCGAACTCTGCGGTCTGCTCTCTGAGGATTTCAAGAACCGTTACGGTGTCGAGTATGACCCGAAATCGGAAATCATCTTCACAACAGGAGTTTCCGAAGGTCTTGACATCGCGATGCGTGCTGTTGTAAATCCCGGAGACGAAGTCCTGGTTGTTGACCCGTGCTTTGTTTCTTATCAGCCGGAGGTGTATCTTGCGGGAGGAGTTCCAAAGGCTCTGCCGTGCCGTGCTGAGGATCAGTTCAAAATCACACCTGAGTCGCTGATGGAACACATCACGCCAAAGACTAAAGTTCTGATGATGAACTTCCCAAACAACCCGACAGGAGGAGTCATGGATAAAGATGACCTGAAAGCAATTTCTGACATCATCATTGACCATGACCTTTTAGTCATCTCCGATGAGGTTTATTCGGAACTCTCTTACGACTTAAAGCACACAGCAACCGCGTCAATTGACGGGCTTTTCGAGCGTACAATTACATTAAACGGATTCTCCAAGGCTTACGCAATGACCGGATGGCGTCTTGGATATCTCTGTGCTCCAAAGGAAATCTGCGATGCAGCGTTAAAGATTCACCAGTACGCTATGATGTCGGCTCCAACTGCATCTCAGTTCGCGGCAATTGAGGCTCTTAAATCCGGTGAGGAGGCAAAGGACGAGATGGTTGCTGAGTACCGCATCAGAAGAAACCTCTTTGTCAAGGGCTTAAACGACATCGGACTTTCATGCCACCTTCCGCAGGGTGCGTTCTATGCATTCCCGTCGATTGAGTCAACCGGACTTTCTGACGAGGAGTTTGCAGAGCGTCTCTTAAAGGAACAGCAGGTCGCTGTAGTTCCTGGAAGTGCATTTGGAGAAAGCGGAAAAGGTCATGTTAGAACCTGTTATGCCGTTGACCGTCCGCGGCTGACTGAGGCGGTACGCCGTATCGGCGAGTTTGTAGAGTCTTTATAATGCAGAAGCGGGCGATTGTTCAGCGGTTCCTTGACGCAGGCCTCCTGGTTCACCCGGAGGTTGTAAATTATGTCAGCGAAAGCGGAGCGTCTGGAGTTATCGAGGGGATTATCAGTTCTCTTCCGCACGGGGTAACTGTTGTTACTCCAAAGGAAGTTGCCGGAATGACGGCTCTTCGAACTGATAAGCTGGATGTTGGCCTTGCTTCTATTCCTGAAATTCTTGCAGGACGCGAAGGTGCTTCCATTCCTCTTTCAGATCCAGAGTCAAGCTACAGGATGTTTAGGAATCGTTACGATACGTTAGCCCAGATGATGAAGGGAAGGCTCACCCCTTATCCGATTGAGGCGCTTACCCGTTCCGGAAGTAAGTATGCTGATTCTGACATCGGTGTTATCGGTATGGTTGTTTCGACCTCAACCTCTGGTAAAGGACATCGTATCGTTGAAATTGAAGACCCAACGGGATTCATTAAAGTCCTGTTCAATAAAAACCGCGAAGGATTTGACGAGGCGGAAAAGATTCTGCCTGATGAGGTCATAGGTGTTAAAGGAAAACTTGCGCCTGCACAGCCCGGCGGAATCTCTTCCGGAATGGTCTTTGCTGATACCTTCTTCAGACCTGATATTCCGCTCACACATACCTTCTCTCCTCCAAGAGGTGAGCCTGCAAAGGTTGCTCTTATCTCTGATGTACATGTTGGAAGTAACACTTTCCTTGAGGATTCCTGGGACAGGTTTACCGAGTGGATGCACAACCATCCGGAGGTTAACTACCTCTTAATTGACGGTGATGTGGTTGATGGTATCGGTATCTATCCGAATCAGGATCAGGAACTCACAATCAAGACTATCTATGAGCAGTATGACCGTGTGGGTGAACTTCTCTCAGGTATGCCTAAGCATCTTCAGATTGTGGTAGCACCTGGAAATCACGATGCAGTAAGGGGTGCAGAGCCTCAGCCGGTTATCCCTGATGAGTTTAGAAGAACTTTCCATAAGAATGTAAGCTTTGTTGAGAATCCGGCTGTTGTAAGCATTCAGTCTGTTTCAACTCTGATGTATCACGGAAGAAGTATTGATGATCTGATTAAGTTTATTCCGGGAGCTTCATATGAGCATCCGGGAGAGATTATGAAGGCGATGCTTCAGAGGCGTCACTTGAGTCCAATCTATGGTCAGAGGACTCCTCTTCTTTCGATGGATCAGGATAGTATGATTATCAGAAGAGTTCCAGACATCCTGCATACTGGTCACGTGCATATCTCTGAGGTTATCAATTACCGCGGTGTTTTAGGGGTTAATGCTGGAACATGGCAGTCTCAGACTTCTTTCCAGAAGCAGATGAATATTTCTCCAACTCCTGCGGAGGCTGTTGTTGTTGATTTGTCTACGCTGTCGTATGAGAAGTACTGCTTTTTGAAGTAGGTTTTTTTGGTTTGGTGTAGGAGAGCCCGCCGGAGCGGCTCGGCGGGTGTTGAATGTGTTTTGGTCTTAACCTACTGCCCCGCCTGAGCACTCGCTGTCGCGGTGCTCCGAGACGGCGGGGAGAGTTAAGAAAGGTTTGGGATTTGGCATGTGGATTCGTTCAGGCTACAAAAAACCGCAGTCCACCTCCGCTCACTGTCGCTCGCTTCGGT
>JAFOFB010000011.1 GCA_017387505.1 Methanocorpusculum sp. | reverse complement strand
TTCTCTCCATGATTTTTTTAGGAATAAAAAGAGCTGTTGTAATTCATATTTTATTGACAAAATGGCAGTAGGAAGATTCACATTCTGCTATCCAAACAGGGATAAAGAAAGATTTTATCATAGATAAAAACTCATATCCTATCACAGTAGGATTTAGACGAGTACTTTCTTGTCTTACTTGGAGATATCTCTATGAACGAAATTGCAAAAAATGAAATGCGGAATTACCTTTCCGACGCAGGCTTCTTTGTGTTTGCTCTGTCAATTCTTGTTACCTGCTCAGTATTTCTTTTTGGTCAGGGTGAAAATATTTACTCCCTGCAAAACAGTGTAGATATTATTTCAGGTATTCTTATTCTGTTATCGGGTGCTCTCCTCGCTGTCCTTGGAAAACGTGATTTGACAGCTATCACTTTCCTGATGCTCGGGATTATGACATTCATGCGAGCTGTTTTTGGTATTGTTATGACCGCATCTGGAAACTTTGCTGATATGATATCCGTTAGTATTGTTTTACAAGTGTTCTATCTTACTCTTCCATGCATTATCCTGACCGCAAAAGACAAAGCAAAGTATCCTCTTGCGCTCATTATTGGATTATTGGCAGTATTCACCCTCATTGGTTTCATCTCTCCGGCTAACCTCACAACTACCGTTCTTGGATACACACACCTCCTCCTCGCAGTTGTCTCACTGTACCTCGCATTTGCCTGCGCATCAGAGCGTATCAATCTCCCGCTTGGCAAGACCTTGACCGCAGAACAGGAAACCGATTTCAAGAAATCGGCCTCTGCTCTTGGCTATCTTACTCTCACCGCAAGTATGGCTGTCTGGGCATTCTACTATATATTCAATACATCTGAAGGGTTTGTTGAGTATATTTACGCACTTGACGGCGTCTATGCATTCCTGATGATTCTCATTGCAATCCTTCTCTTTGCCGTTGCCAAGATGCGGTTTACTCCGGTGATGTTCCTCCTTGCAGGAGCACTTCTTGCAGTAAGCTCTGTTATCGGAGACCGCTTCGAGTTTATCCTTGGAATCCTCTTCATCGTCCTTGGAATCTTCGCAGTTCTCAGAACCGAATCCCGCATCCTGCCGGGGCTGATGTTTATCATCTATGGAATCAGCTACTTCATCGGTCCTGTCGCTGTTGGTGCAGGAATCACTGTCCTTGCAATCATCGTCAACGGACTGCCGGCATTAATCGCACTCTACTTAGCGGTTGCTACCTTCTCCCAGAAGAAGCTCCCGCTTTTCTAATTTTTTTTTCTGAATTGTAAAATCATGGAGAGAAAACTCTCCACTCAAGCCTCCGCAGGTTTCCAAAGTTCACTAAAAGCCCATCAGACATCCCTGTCGATTTCAGATAACTCTCAACCTGCCTCTCGTGAATCTTCGCGAGGCTTGAAACCGCTTTTAACTCAATCAGCAGTGAATCATTTATCACTAAGTCAGCAACAAAATTAGCATCGAGCAGAATGCCCTTGTAGTGCACAGGAATCCTAACCTGACGCTTCACTGAAAAACCTGCTTCCTCTAATTCCATCTGAAATGCCTTCTCATACACCGATTCAAGGTAACCCGGCTTTAGGCTGTTGTAAACCTTAAGAGCGCATCCGACAATTCTGTACATATCCGAATTTACATCTAACTTATTCATAGATTACTCCAAAGCCAGACCGAACAACCGGCGGGCTTACACACAGGGCGTGTAAACCGCGAGACGATATTGCTCACGGGATGAGAGCGAGCAAAGCGAGCGAACAGACCGGGGGCATTATCCTCTCGCGGGTGAACGCCTGTGCCCCGCCCCTTTTCTGTATATTAAGGATGGCGTGGGCGAAAAGGCGAGTGCGCCGCAGTCCGCAGGAATCGAGCCGCGATTAGCGGCGAGATTTCGAGGACAAAGGAGCAGTCGTATTTTCGTAGCCCGACGGAAACACCACTAAAAGAGCATCAACCAAATAAACTACAAAAGCCGGAATCTTCCAAACCACCTCCCCTGATTGCCCGCCGGAATAGAGCGGCGCGATTAGCTGCCGCTCCGGCGGGCCTCTCCTAAACCCGCACCGAAAAAGCCGCGGCGGTCGCAAGCCCTTCGGTCTTTCGCACGCCATTCTGTCGTGCTCATGACTCGAGCAAGCTCTCGTCTTGCTCACGGCTTAGTCGCTTCGCTCCCTCGCCATTAGCCAAGCGGCTCGGCGGCTATCCAAAAAACACACCCAAACAGAAAAATAAAAAAGTCCGGATGTTCCGGATTTAGTCAAGAAGAGTAATCTTTCTCTTCAGGCACTTCTCGCATGGAATATCCACCGGATACTCACCGCAGGAACATGCAATACAGAGGTCTTCGCCCGGAATACCAACAGACTCGACAAGCTCCTCTGCAGAGATATACTCAAGAGATGTTGCGTGAATAGTCTCGCGAATCTCCTCAACAGAACGGTTGGTAGCGATTAACTCCGCACGGGTCGGGAGGTCAACACCAAAGTAACATGGTGCAATAATCGGAGTAGAACCGATTCTCATATGAATCTCCTTTGCTCCAAACTCCTCAACCATATCAACGATATGAAGCGAAGTAGTACCTCTTACAATACTGTCATCAACTAAAACAACAGACTTATCCTTGATGTGGCTTCTGACCGGATTTAACTTCATGCGGACAGCGTTCTCACGCTTGGACTGTCCCGGCATAATAAAAGTACGTCCGACATATCTGTTCTTCAAAAGACCCTCAATGTACGGGATACCGGACTCTGCAGAATATCCTGTTGCAAAAGCTGTACCCGAATCCGGAACCGGAGCAACTAAGTCAGCCTCTGCCGGAGTCTTTCCAAGACGTGCTCCAATCTTTCTTCTGGCATCATAAACCAAGACACCATCGATTACAGAGTCAGGGCGTGCAGTATAAACATACTCAAAGATACAGTGTGCCTTGTGTTCTGCCTTTGCGAACTGGACTGACTCGAACTCATCCTTCGTAAAGATGATAAGCTCTCCTGCCTCAACATCGCGGATTAAATCTGCTCCGTTGATATCGAGAGCAACACTTTCTGAAACAACCAGATATCCGCGTTCAGTCTTTCCGAAACAAAGCGGCTTAATGCCAAGCGGGTCGCGGAAGGCATAGAGTTTACCGTCTAAAGTGGCGACACATGTGTATGCTCCCTCAAGCTTGTGAAGAGTGCGGACAAATGCGTCACGCGGAGTTGCTCCTCCGATTAATTCCTGCGCAATAATTGATGCGATGATTTCAGCGTTCGACGTAGTTGAAAAGATGTGCCCTTTCCCCTCATACTCAGACCGAAGGCTCTCGCTGTTGATAAGCGATGCAGAAACCGAGACTGATAAATTATGTCCTTTGAATGAAAAGTTCAGCGGCTGAATATTCTCGTTCTTACCGCGGGATGCTTTTTCAGTATAGAGAACCTGAGCTACTCCGCAGAAACCCGGGAGAGTACGTAATTTATCATCGGAAAAAACTTCGGAAAGCTGACCGGGTGCCTTGTAAATCCAGGCTTTTTCCCCGTCAAAAGTAGATATGCCTGCTGCCTCCTGGCCTCTGTGCTGGAGGGCGTGCAGTGCATAGTAAAGGGGGTATGAGACATCCTGCGTTTCAATGATGCCTGCGATACCGCTCATGATGTGACCTTTTTAGTTGTCTCTTGCTTTTGTCGTCCAGTTGTACTTGCGCAGCTTGGAGCTCTTTCCAAATCCACAGGAAGAGCAGACTCCGTGGCGTGCGTGGTAAGACATCTTACCGCAGCGGCGGCAGATAATGTGGGTGTGCTTGTTGCGCAGACCCATTGATGGTGTGCCTTTTGTCATTGGTTAATTCACCTCTTATATTTACTCAACAGTCGGAGAGATGTAGATAACATTGTCGCCGCGCACAATTAAAGTGCCGAGCTTGACAGTTCCATTCTCTCCTTCTTCCTCAGCTTTGTCAAGAACCAGGTTCATGTGGACATCGTAGCCCTGAAGGACGCCGCGAATCTCTCGTCCGCCTTTCAGCGAAATGATGACGGGCTGGCGGTTCAAGACCTGATCTAAAATTTCCAGTGGTCGTTTTGTCATAAGGATTACCTTGGATTTACTCTTGTCATAAGGAATCCCGACAACCGTCATTCGCGGACGTCAGGATGCCGCATGAGACTTGGCTCATGGAAGAGTGCTTAATGTATTCGACTTACAGAGAAATAAAGATACCGCCATCTCCCTAGTAACCCGTCTTCATCTCTGTCTGACAATCGCCTTATTTACCCATCTAAAACAAATAGTATAGACTAATGACCGCTTCAAAAATATTACTCTTAATCATCGACGGGGTAGGAGACAGACCCTGTGCATGCTTAAGCGGAAAAACACCGCTTCAGGCAGCCGAAATCCCGAACCTTGACCGCATCGCAAAGGAAGGTATCTGCGGAATAATGGATCCGGTAGCTCCCGGAATTCGTGCAGGCTCTGACACCGCACACTTAAGTCTCTTAGGATACGAACCGCAGAAATACTACACCGGAAGAGGACCTCTTGAGGCTGCAGGTGTTGGAATCAACATGAAGCCTGGAATGATCGGTTTTCGCGCAAACTATTCTACAGTTGATGACGAAGGTCTTGTCATCGACAGAAGAGCCGGAAGAATCGAGGACACCACTGAAATCTCCCGCGCTGTAGCTGAAGGCGTTGACTTATCCAAGTACGGTGTTACAATCGAGTTCGAACCAGGAACCGGACACCGTGCAGCCCTCGCATTAAAGGGCGAAGGACTTTCTGCCGCAGTTTCCACCAACGATCCAAAGAAGACCGGAGTTGCCCCGCTTGTTATCGTCCCGGAGGATGACTCCGAGGAAGCAAAGAGAACCGCTGAGATTTGTAACGAATTCTCCCGTCAGGCATACGAAATTCTCAAAGACCACCCGGTAAACCTTGCAAGAAAAGCAGAAGGAAAGAACCCTGCAAACGTTGTCTTAATCCGCGGGGCAGGAGAGATGGGTGTCTATGAAACCTTCGAAGAAAAACACGAACTCTCAGGAAGTGTTGTTGCATCGGCTGCATTAATCGCCGGAATCGGAAGCTCTGTAGGTCTTGAGAGAATCCCGGTCCTTCCAAGCACTCCGCTTGAAGAACAGGTCAGCATTGTCTTAGAACAGTTCGAAAAGAAGGACTTTGTCCTCTTCAACATCAAAAACGCAGACGAGTTCGGACATGACGGAAAGGCAGAGGAAAAGAAAGCATTCCTCGAAAAGATTGACAAAGCAATTATGCCGTTCCTTGAAAGATATGACATCATGATTGCTGTCTGCGGAGACCACTCAACCCCGTGCTCTGTAAAAGATCACAGCGCAGACCCTGTCCCGTTAATGATTCGCGGTGACGGATGCCGTGTTGACAATGTCACAGCATACGATGAAATCTCCTGTGCGGCAGGTGCTATGTGCAGAATTTCAGGCGCATCACTGATGCCGGTTTTACTCGATTTAATCGACAAAACCCATAAGTACGGGGCATAACGATATACTAAGTAGGAAAGGATGTCAAATCACAGAATAATTGTGGCGGAGTCTATCCCTGATATGCCGGAAGAAACAGAGGACAAGTTCCTCAATCTTCCTGATATCGAAGAGGAAGAAATCATAGAAACCGAAGCGCAGACCCTGCCAGCGGAAAAACCAGAGCCGCTGTTTTCAGAAATTCCGGAACCCGAAGTCTTAAAACAGCAGCTTGCATCTATTGATGAAGAGACTGCCGCTTTTGTTGTCTCATCCACTGAACTGTTCAAAACCTGCGTTCTTCCAAACAAGACCGAACTGCAGGAGAGAAACCTGAAAACCAAGAGCGACATCTTAGTCGGAGACCACTGTAATATTGGATACGGCCTCTACGGAAATGATGTTGCTATATGTGAGTTTTCAACAATGTACGGAGACGTTGTCGCAGAAGGAGACCTTCGAATCGACAACTTCTGTGAAGTTCACGGAACTGTAATCTGTAACGGGGATGCATACTTAGGCGAAGGAGTTAAGATTCACGGAAAACTTACAGTCGGCGGAAACCTTGACATTGGAGATAATGTCACAATCGACAAAGAGTTCAAAGCCTTGGGAGATATCGCCATTCGAAACCCGATGCCTGTTGTGCTCTACCTGCTTCTCTACATTATGACAATGCTTCACATCGAAGGTGAAGAGTCCACAAAGAAGAAGCTCAACGAACTTGTTGCCGAAGCACAGACTGTACCTCTTGTTCTTCCGCCGAAGACAAGTATGGATTTACGCTACTTCTCTGTTCCGACTCCAATGGAGATTGGCTCCAACTGCCGTCTGCACGGAAACATCAAGGCAGAGACTGTCAAAGTCAGAAAGGACACCACTATCTTTGGAAGCATTCAGGCATCCCGGCGTGCAAAGATTGGTCCGCGTGATGCAATCCACGGTGATGTTGCGGCAAAGAACATCCGTGTCGAGCGCGGTGCTGATGTTCTTGGCGACCTTCTTGGAAATGTTGTCTGGCTTCACGAGGATGCCAGAGTCAGCGGGGTTATCAAAGCCACTGAGGGCTTAACTATTGGAAGAAATGAGTAATATGAAGACGTTAGAGAGCATGATTGAGGTCGAAGCTCTCCGGTTTATCGAACCGGATTATGCCTCCCTCGTAAATAACGGAGAGCCTGCGGTCTTAATCTGCGAAGCAAAGCCTGAGGCAGGCGGCGCCCGTATTCTCCTGGATGAAGAGGGCAATCCTGTTCTGTTTGCGGTAAAGAATGAGGATTCATGGTTTGCAACCTCATGGCTTTTCCGTGACCCGACACAAGGAGAGCTTGAGCTGTTCGAATCAGCAGACGGTGATATGTATGAAGAAGCAAGAGAGGATATTGAAGCGGCCTTCCGTGCTTACTTCTCGCAGATTATCATCGAAGAGATTAGACCTACAAGAGAGGATATCACAGAGGACAGAATCGATAAGATTCGCTCTCTTGTACGCGAAAAGTTCGGCGAGTCAGTGTCTGGAACATGTATTGATGCGTGCTGCGGTTCTGGTATCGGCTCTCAGGTTATGCGTGAGATTGGAGCATCTCCGATTGCCTACGACAATGATGCAGAGCTTTTAGCGCTCGGTTTTGCAAACGGCAGATTAAAGCCGGAAGAGACAGTCTGCATTGATGGAAGAATCGCATCAGCATACATGCCGGATGCCGAGTTTGGTCTTGGTATCATGTTTGGTCAGATGTACACCTACACCAAAGAAATCTGGCAGCCGATTGTAGAAGAGCTCGCAGGCGTTACCGAAAAGACGCTGATTACTGTAGCAACAAAAGAAGAGGCACAGTGGGTTAAAGAGTGGGCGGCAGGCGTTGGAAGATATCTTGAAATCTCAGAAAACGACCGCGACCCGATTTATGACCGCTGGGTTATCTTCGGATAACTCTTTTTTTACTCATCCGGTTTTCTGTTCTTTACTCTGCTGATTCTCTGTTCTTTAAAGATTGTGTGGTCCTTTAAAAGAATTGATGCCGCAGTGACAGCGATTACCGCAGGTATTGCAAGAGTAAAGCTTCCGGTCATTTCAAGAACCATCAAAAGAACAGCAACCGGTGCGTGGGACACTCCGCCGAATACAGCAATCATTCCGATGATTACAAAGACAGGAATTGAGGATGCTCCAACAATTTCAGGCATTATCAGGTGAAGCCCCAGACCAAGCGCCCCTCCCAAAAATCCGCCTACAGAAAGTCCAGGGGCAAAGACGCCTCCTGATGCTCCGCTTCCAATTGTAAGGGCTGTTGCCAGGATTTTTACAAACGGCAGAAGCAGGAGAACGGTAAACGGCAGGAGGTTGTAGAGTGCAAGCTGTACAAATCCGTAACCTGTACCAAGACATCCAACTCCGACAAGAAGTGTCTCAGGGGATATGTATGCGAGAATAATTATCAGCAGCCCGATGATTCCAGCTCCTATTACCGGCTTTAGGAATTTTGGGATGCGGAATTTTATCTCTGCGGCATCAAAGAGAGCTTTTGTTCCGTAGAATGTTTTGATGTACAAAAATCCCATTCCGGCGGAAAGGATTCCAAGCAGTAAGAAGAACGGGAGCTGAACTGCTGTCCAGCTCATCTCTGCAGTTCCAAAAAGCGGAGTAAATCCTTCGAAAAGTCCGAAGATGGCATATCCGGTAAGGGATGATACAAATGCCGGAAGCAGAGCATCATATTTGAAGTCTCTAAGGTAGAGAATCTCTGCGGCAAGAATCGCTCCTCCAAGAGGTGCTTTGAAGATTGCGCCAACTCCTCCTCCGATTCCAACAGCTATAGCTATCCTTCTCTCGCGGGCTGATAGTTTCATGACATCAGCTAAGATTGAACCAAATCCGGCTGATATCTGTGCGGTAGGTCCTTCACATCCGGCACTTCCGCCTGATGAGATTGTGATAATCGAGGAGAGGGCTTTTACAAAAGGAACTCTCCAGCGGATTTTGCCGTCACCGTGATATGCCTTTAAGGCGGCGTCTGTTCCGTGCCCTTCAGCTTCCGGTGCGAACTTCCAGACAATAAGTCCTGAGATGAGTGCTCCAATTATTAAAATCGGCAGAATAAGCCAGATGGTTTCAGGCGGCGTCCATGCGGCAGCATCCGCAAAGCCCAGCCCTTCTGTTGGATATCTGTAGCCTAAGATGTTGTTCAGCAGGATGTGTGAGCCAAGCTCAATTCCTTTGAAAAAGAAGACAGCCCCAACTCCGGAAACTGCACCGACCAGTAAGCCAATCAGGAGAAGCCGAGGGAGTGAGCTTTCTGCCATTTGTTGTATGTTGGTGGGCAATAGGTAAATAGGTTGGCTAGAAAAAGAGGTTGTTTATTTGCGTCTCAGAACAATAGCCGCACACTATACGCACAGTAATCGAATACATAAAGCTGTAAAATACAAAACAAAAGAAGCGCCGAGAGGGAGATTTGAACTCCCGAGGTGTTACCACCAGAGGCTTTCAAGGCCACCGCCTTTCCGGACTAGACTATCTCGGCTAATCGCCTTAACATATATGCTCTATGGATAAAAATAGATTTGCTTAATAACACCCTAAAATCCAATCTACATCTTAAAGTACCATCCCGCCAAATATATAACACAGTATGGCTGTGTCTTTAGACCCAATCTTCTTCGTCGGCCTCTTCGGGGCTTGCGCAGTATCCTTCCTATGGCTTCGCGACACGCGGATTTTTGTCAGAACCGGACTTCCCGGCTACAGAAAAGCCGCTTATCAGGGAGTATTAATCACCGCTCTTGCATGGTTCGGCTGTGCTCTTTGCGGAATGCTTGATGTAACACTCCTCTACCTTGGAATCGGATTAATCCTGCTGTCACTTTACCTGCAGTCCAGAATCAAAAAAGAAGATGTATGGGTCGGAAACGAATCAGCCTTGAAACGCTTTATCGGCTCAGCCCCACAACGGAGAAATAAATGATACAGAAACCACGCGGAACACGGGACTTCCTCCCGGATGAAATGGCACAGCGCCGTGAACTTGAGCAGAAGATGAGAAAGGTTGCGGCCTCCTTCGGATACGGCGAAGTGATGACTCCGATGTTCGAAGAGCAGGAACTCTTCGTCCTCAAATCAGGAGAAGGAATCCTCGGCGAAATGTACGCCTTCGAAGACAAAGGTGGACGCGGAATCGCCCTTCGTCCGGAACTGACTGCTCCGACAATTCGTGCATACGTAAACGAAGCACAGGTAGCTCCAAAACCGCTTCGCTGGTTCTACTTCGAAGAATGCTTCAGATATGAACGCCCGCAGAAAGGACGCTACAGACAGTTCTGGCAGTTTGGATGTGAATTAATCGGAGCAGACTCTGCCGCCGCAGATGCAGAAATCATCTCTGTTGCCCACGCACTCCTCAAATGCACCGGTGTCAACTTCATCTTAAAGGTAGGACACTTGGCTCCAATGAAGTCGCTCTTAGCAGACTTAGACGCAGTCGAACAGAAGAAAGTCATGTCCGCACTTGACAAGCGTGACGAAGAACTTCTCCAAAACACTGTATCATCTCTTGGCAGACCGGAACTCTTCGAACCGCTCGTTGCTCTTACCAAAGCACAGTGCCTTGACGACGTCTTTGCTGTTGTCGGAGACATCCCGGAGAAAGCACGCATTGAAGAGACCTTCGCCTTCCTCGAAGCACAGAACATCCCGGTTGTTTACAACTTCGGAATCGCACGCGGACTTGACTACTACACCGGAATGGTATTTGAAGGATTCGCAGACAACTTAGGTGCAGAAAACCAGATCTTAGGCGGAGGAGTTTACCGCTTAGCACACTTATTCGGCGGAAAGGACACCCCGTCCTGCGGATTTGGAATAGGATTTGACCGTGTTGCCGTATCCATTGGAGAGTTCAAACCATCCCGCGGACCATCAGTTGCTGTAGTCTGTACCAAAGAGACAAGAACTGCTGCATACAAAGCGGCTTCAGCATTCCGCGAAGCAGGAATTCCGGCTGTAATGGACTTACTTGACAGAGGATTCGGAGCACAGCTCTCCTCGGCATTAAAGTCCGGAGCAACCCACGCTGTTGTTATCGGAGCAAAGGAAGCAGAGGCTGGAACTGTCATGCTCAAGAACTTAGAGACTGCAGTCCAGACTGAAATGACCTTAGAAGCAGCAGTAGAAGAGGTACTGCATGGTTCTTGCTGACGAGCTTGCAAAGAAACAGCGAAGCATCAGTGTAGCGGAATTTTTTGAGAAGAACAAGCACATGCTTGGTTTTGATTCCCCGACCAGGGGAATCATCACAACCGTTAAGGAAGCAATCGACAACTCCCTTGACGCCTGCGAAGAAGCGCAGGTTTTACCTGATATTTTAGTCTCCGTCCGCCGTATCAAAGAGGATGTCTTCCGCGTGGTGGTAGAAGATAACGGCCCTGGAATTATTCCGGAAAAGATGCCGTCTGTTTATGCAAAGTTACTCTACGGTTCCCGTTTCCACCAGGTAAGACAGACCAGAGGTCAGCAGGGTATCGGTATTTCTGCAGCAGTGCTTTACGCCCAGCTTACAACAGGAAAGCCGACAACTGTCATCTCAAGAACTGATGCATCCCGCCCGGCTCACAAGATGAGCCTTACAATCAAGACCGAGACCAACGAACCAGAAGTTCTCTCTCACGAAGAAATCGACTGGATTCTCCCGCACGGTACAAGAATCGAGCTTGAGTTCAAGAGCAACATCGCCGCAAAGAAAAAACTTCTCGAGTACCTCAAGTACACATCAATCGTCAACCCGCACGCAAAGTTCCGTGTGGAGTTGGATGATGATGCATTCATCTTTGACCGCGTATCATCTGATGTTCCGCCATGTCCTGTGGCAATCAAGCCTCACCCGTACGGAATTGAACTTGGAGTTCTCAAAAGAATGGCCGCGGCGTCCGAACTTCCGCTTTCTGAGTTCTTAGTTGAAAGCTTCTCAAAGGTCGGGGCAAAGACCGCAGATGAAATCTGTAAGTACTCCAAACTCAAGCCGACTGCAAAAACAGACGAGCTTTCACTCGAAGAACTATCTGCTCTGCTTGAAGCAATGCAGACAACAAAAATCCCGGCACCTCCGGCATCCCAGTGCCTTTCTCCGATTACCGAAGAGCTCATTGTCAAGGGAATGGAAAAAGAGTTCGAGCTTGACTTCATCAAAGCCCGCACCCGCCCGGGAAATGTATTTGGAGGACACTCCTTCATTGTCGAGGCGGCAATCGGATACGGAGGAAAGCTTCAGGCGGAAGGCCAGGCAACACTTCTCCGCTTCGCAAACCGCGTACCGCTTCTCTATCAGCAGGGAGCATGTGCGATTACGAATGCTGTGCAGGGTGTAAACTGGAAAAACTACAACGTCTCACAGCAGGGACTGCCTGTCGGCCCTCTCATGATTCTGGTTCATGTCGCGGCAACCAATGTGCCGTTTACCAGTGAATCCAAGGATGCAGTAGCCTCTGTTCCGGAAGTCGAGCGCGAAATTACTCTCGCCTTACAGGAACTCGGACGTGACTTAAAGCAGTTCTTATCAAGGCGCGAGAAGAACAAACAGCAGGACGACAGAGCCCGCGCTATCTGTGCGGTAATTCCACTGATCGCCGCAAAGGTTGCAGAAATTGTAGAACTGCCTGTTCCTGACACATCAATTATCGAAGGCAGAATCATGCGCCGTGTTGTCTTAAAGAAGAAAACAACAGGCGGTCAGATTCAGATTCATATCGACAACTACACAACAAAAGAACAGGAGATTACACTCTATGACATCTCCTTTGACAGTGCAGAAGATGCTAGCATTCCGCCAAGTTTCGTCTCCGAAATGGACGGCGAGTACACCAAACTCTGGAAGTTCACTTTGGCCGCAGGCGAGAGCTTCGAAGTTACCTATCATGGAGAAGGCGGAGGACTTATTCAGATGCAGGGTGTTGCAGAGAATCTGAAAGTGGAGGTGGATTTGGATGTCTGAGATGAACGAGCGAGATGTCGCAACAAGAAAACGTCTGATGGAAATCGCCAAAGTCTGGTATGATCAGATTGGCGGCGGAGATGTTCCATCAATTACTCTTCCGACCAGAACCAAACACAACATCGAGTATGATGACGACTCCGAGGTCTGGAAGTACGGAGAAAAGGAAAGCACAAGAAATGCCGGAACTGTAAAGTCCTCTATCCAGATGCTGAAGATGGCATATGTCATGGACTTTATCAAAATGCAGCTTCAGGAAAACCGTTCATCCACATTAAGAGAAATGTATTACATCTCTGAAGGATGGAAGCAGGCAAAGTTCCATGCCCAGAACGAAAGCAACTATCTGGTCGAAGACTTGGAGATTATCACAAACCTTCAGCGCGAGTTCTTCCACATGCGTCCGGAAGAGGACGGGGCATCAATTTTCGGCCCGCTTCGTGTCAGGGAAAACACCAGACGCGGAATGAAGGAGATTCACTGTCAGGATGATGTAGGAGAAGCCGGATACAACATCCCAAACAACGTAGAAAACGTTGAACTCGTTGACCATGATGCATCCTGTGTTATCGCGATTGAGACTGGTGGTATGTTCTCCCGTCTTCAGGAGAACGGGTTTGATGAGGATTACAACACTGTACTTCTCCACTTAAAAGGTCAGCCGTCGCGTGCAACCCGCAGAATGCTCAAGCGCATGAACGAGGAACTCGGAATCCCGGTTGTTGTATTCACTGACGGTGATCCGTGGTCATACCGTATCTATGCATCTGTTGCATACGGTTCGATTAAGGCAGCTCACATGTCTGAACTTCTGGCAACACCTTCTGCACACTTCATCGGTGTAAAGCCGTCTGATATTCAGAGATACAACCTTCCAGCCGACAAGCTCTCCGAAAAGGATGTTGAAGCATTAAAAGCTGAACTTTCAGACCCGCGCTTTGGAAGCGAGTTCTGGAAGAACGAAATTAACTTACAGCTTAAGATGGGCTTAAAGTCTGAACAGCAGGCATTCGCAAGTCACGGTCTTGACTTCGTAACAAAGGAGTATCTCCCGGAGATGCTCTCGGAAATCGGTGTCTTAAAGCGGTAACATGAATACAGCCACAAAAATCACACTGCTTCTTGGGGCATCCTCAGCAATGGCGTTCTCAAACGCCCTTGTACCTGTTTTAGCCGAGATTGCTCCTGATGCATCCGTTCAGGGGCTCTTGTATGCCGCATACTTCTTTGGAGCTTTTGCAACTGTATTTCCTGTCGGCTGGTTATCTGACAAAACAGGCCGAGCTCCGCTTTTGAAGATAGGGCTCTTTGGAACTTTTGCATCAGAAATACTTCTGTTCCTGGTATATCCGAATATTACTCTGTCTATAGTATTCCGCGCTCTTGAAGGAATCTTTACCGGAGTCTTTGCTGCCGCGGCATTTTCTTATGTCAACTATCAGGAAAACCACCTCAAACTATCCGGCACATACATTGCTTTGATGAACATCGGAATGGTTGCAGGACTTGTAATCTCAGGATTTCTTGCATTCCTTCATCCGTATGCGGGTGTTTTGTTCTTCGGAGTGCCTTCCGGAATTTCGGCAGTTGCCTCTCTCTTCTTTAAGGATTCGAATGAAACAAAAGAGGTCCTTTCCGCAGGAGAGACTGTGTCTGTTGCAAAGTATCATCTCTGGCTGTGGATTGGAATTTTTATGTTCACGGGAGTGACCGGGGTTGTAACAAGCACTTATCCGGAACTCTCCGGATTATCCGCAGACCTTACCGGAATCTTAACAGGTCTGATGAGCGTTGCTACAGCTGTGACTGTGTATCTTACATCCCGCTTTGCAATCCGCGATTCACTTGCGGTTGTAAGATTTGCCTCTGTGTGTCTTGCACTTGTTCTCCCGCTTGTTGTATTCTCACCGGTTGGAATTGTTCTTGTCGGGGCAGTTTATGGTGTAATCAATGCAGGAGTTATGGATTACATCGCAAAGACAAACCGCCCGCAGGGGGTTATGAATGGATTATTCCTGTTTGTTCAGTACGGTGGAATGTGGTTTTTGCCAATTCTTGCGGGATTTCTTGCGGTGCCTGCCGGATACCTTATTGTGTACCTGCTCTGCGGACTTCTGTGTCTCGCATCCGGACTTCTGATTGTCCGCTGTCCCTGCTACGTTTCCGCGTGAGCGTCTCTTACCCTTTCCTTTTTTCGGCTTTGGAAGGTTTTCCGGGTCGGGCTGGCGTTCGGGCCTTCCTGTTTTCGGGAATGCCGTAAGCTCGCTTGCGCAGTAGTTGAGGATGGACTCCATTCTCTCGCTTCCAAGTCCTGGCTTTACCGTTTCAAGCCAGAGATAGAATCCGACTCTTGGAGGTGTCGGGCGTTCGTACTTGAAACCTCCGGTACTTGCCGGGACCATCTTTAAGTACGGACGCTGTTTTCTCGGTTTGAGGTAAACAACCGGCTCGATTTCAGGGAAATCGACAGCCATGATTACTTTGGAGTAGTCTTCCATTACCTTCTGTACTGTAAGCTGCTCGGATTTAATCCGAAGCCCGTAGTTTTGAATAAGGTTCTTGATGGCTGAAGGATACATTCCTCCGCAGATTACTTTCTTGACAAGAGGGGATACTGACGGGTTGTCGAAGAACTGGTTTGCAGTTAAGTCATGTTCCTGTGCGAAGTAAAGCTGGGATAATGCTTCGTCATGGAGTTTTTTGTAATCGAATAACTGTGTGTGGAGGTCTTCTGCGCGGACAAGTTTCGGGCTGTTCTCCTGCTGAGTTGGAAGATTCATAATCCGCATGCCTTTGAGGCAGGACTTCATGACTTCGCACTCGCGGGTGCAGATGTATGCGTTGTCCGGGTCGGCACGCAGTCTTCGAACCACCTGGGTGTTTGCGATGTCGACTGATGAGAACAGGATAAATCCTACATTGTCCTGACTGAAGAGATATCCGAAGAGTTTCTTCTTGTAGATAATCTCAGCTTCAAGGTCCTTTAAGTCGGACGGGGATGTGACGATTTCGCAGAATACTACACGGTCATCTTTGTCGAATAAGAGCAGGTCAACTTCTGCCAGGTCCTGACCGTTTCCTCTGACACGAATGTCTCCTTTGTCTGCGGAATAGATGCCGTTTGTTCCAAGCTGGCGTTTGGTTTTGTGTTTTTTTACGTCAGAGCCTTTTCTGACGATTTTTTTGATTGTCTTTGTCTGCTCTGCAATCCTGATTAACTGTTCATAGATTAGGTATTCAAACCAGTATCCTTCTGCTGTGCACATCAGCATGATGTCGTCTGAGAAAAGGTTCTTTCTGTCAGCCGAACGCATATGGCGAAGAGCGCGGACAGCTACCGCTCGTTCCGGTTTGTAGCGGGTAAACTGTTCAGTAATCCAGGAGAGCATAGAAGATGTCTCTCTTGTTTCCGGTGTCATAATTATTTTAGAACGTGGATTCTTCGAGTGAGACTTTTGTGAACGTACTGTTCGAAGAAGCCTTCAAGTTCAAAATCAAACTCGGATATTATGTGGCGGATGTCGCGGTGTGTTACAATTACTGCGCGTCCGTCTTTTCTTAAAACGCGTCTGATTTCGGCGAGTGAGCCGCGGTAGAGTGCTTCAAGGCTGTCTGCTCCGATAGATGTGGACTGGCCGTATGGTAAATCGGCGGCAACTGCATGGAATGTTTCATCCATGTACGGCATTGAAGTTGCATCAGCTCTGATGCAGATGTTTCCCGGATTATTCAGTCTGCATCCGGCAAGCATTTCTTCGTCATAGTCGCTTCCAACAGCATTTACTCCAAGCATGCGGCATTCAAGGACAACTCCTCCCGTTCCGCAGAACGGGTCAAGCAGGAGTTCTCCTGGTTTTACCCGGGTTAAGTTTACGATTGCCCGGGCAAGTAAGGGCATTATTACTCCGGGGTGGAAGTATGCCCGCTGTTTCGGATCTCTTTCAGAGTAGCTTCCGCGGTCTATTTTGTGAATGACGCGGCCGAACCAGCACTGACCGTCGCTGAATACTGCACGGTATTCAATCTCGGGATTTTTGAGGGATACTTTTCCTTTGATTAAGGATCCCATCATTTTCTCCAACTCAAGCTGGGAGATATCAACGACGGCCGGATGAATCTTTCTTGCTCTGCAGCAGTATGGTTTTTCTGCGGTGATGTTAAGGGATGTCATGAGTTCCCGTAAAGCATCTGCAGTTCCGTTGCACACTCCAAGAAGTTCAGAGACGACGTGGGTTTCTGTGAGCCGTGTGGTCTCATCAGGATTCGGTGTTTCGGCAACAGCTATGCCGTTTGCCCGTTCGGTTACAGTTCCGACACAGGCGATTTCGGCTTCGGCTAATGCCTGATTGTCTCCTGAGAGTTCATACAGCAGTTTCATCCGTCTTATATGTGGGTTGTTCACTCTTATTTAACTGAGTGTTGCAGGGATGTCTTGCGGCAGTATGTAGTATGCTTTGATGAAGAATTCGGGGTGGTATCTGAGTTTTGATTCGCGAAGTCCTATGACATCCATGTCGCTTTCGCGGTTTATCCATTTGACTTTTCCAAGGAGTTTGCGCGCTGTTTCTTTGTTTATGATTTTGTAGATTCCAGGGTATTGTGCGAGGCCTTTTTCGAAATGGATTAGGGCTGATTCGCTGTTCTGGATTTCCCAGACTGCTATTCCTGCAAGGTGTTTGTCTTCTTCGATTCGGATTGCTATTCCGTCGATTGGAAGGTTTTTGTAGTTTTCGAGTGCGTATTTTACTGCGTTTATTTCTTCTTTCATTATTTCGTCTGTTTCGCAGTGTTTTTCGATACTCCATTCTTCTATGAGTTTTGTTACTTCGTGTATGTTTTTGTCAGTGATTTTTTCAACGCTGTAGTTCCAGCGTGAGTTGAATGTGTTTATCTGGCCTCTTATGTTGAGGTATTTTTTTCCTTTGAGGTTTGCGAGTTCTTCTGTACTATAACAGTATTCGAAGTATCCTCTGTTTTCGGTGATTGGGATTTTTGGGTGTGTGTCTTTTAGTATCTGAAGGTTTTCTTCGTCGTATATCTCAAGAGCACAGTTTTCTTCGCGCGCGAATATCAGGAGTTCTTCTAAGAGTTCTGCGTCAGGTTTTCCAATGGCTGCGTGTATTCCGCGTTCGCCGTCCATTGTGCATTCTATAATTAGGTGGTTTTTGTATTCGGTAAATGAGCACGGGGCGTAATTGTTCCATGTAAGTATGGTTACTATGGATGATTCGGAGTGGTACTGCGGGTACTGCGCGAAGTAGTGTTCCAGGATGTGTCTGTTATTTTCTGTTACGGGAACAAAGTCTGCGCGCGATATCATTTATTCCTCTGTGAGCATTGGTGTGTAGTTTTCCATTACGGAGAATCCTGCGCGTTTGTAGAATTCTTCTTTGCCCGGCGCGGAGATTAGGCCTATCCAGTTGTGTCCGGTAAGTTCTGCTATGCGCTTTAGTGTGTTTACTATACGGCTTCCAATTCCCATTTCGCGGTATTCGGGGAATACTACGACGTCTTGTATGTAACAGTCGCTTGAGCCGTCGCTGATTAATCTGCCCATGCCTACGGCGTTG
The DNA here is from genome assembly GCA_017387505.1 of Methanocorpusculum sp. GTDB lineage: Archaea > Halobacteriota > Methanomicrobia > Methanomicrobiales > Methanocorpusculaceae > Methanocorpusculum. The sequence goes on along the minus strand of JAFOFB010000011.1, from coordinate 392 downwards.
TTTTCCAAATCGCGTGCGATTAGTACGAGGTAGCTTCCGTTGATGAGTGTTGGTATCTGGTTTTTGTCCCATCCCATTTCCCACCATCCGCCTGCGCGATACAGGTCTATTACTTCTTCGGCGTTCCATGCGCGTACTGCGGTGAGGGTGATTTTTTCCGGCGCGATATTTATGCTGGACATGGGTTTCCTTGGTATTTTGTATGTGTTTGAGGGTTATGAGGGTAGCGGTTTGGGTGTTTTTGCGATTTTATTTCGAAGCTTATTTATGCTTCCTCATCCAACTATGTTACCTCACAAGTCAGATAGCAACTCTTCCTGAGTATACTGGATCTGAGGACTTGTCTGCCTTACGATCTTCGGAGTTCTCTTCGAAGGATTTATATGTTGCAG
>JAFOFB010000010.1 GCA_017387505.1 Methanocorpusculum sp. | reverse complement strand
GGCTAATCGCCTCGTGTTCGCGTTGCTCTCGCAATCGCTCAGCGGAATGCTTGACTCGCGCTGCGGCGCTGGCCGCGTGGTTCGTAGTAACACAAGATAGAATCAGAAATAAGGAAACAGAACAGAGCGAATCTCCGGCGAGCGCCGAAGCGCGAGTCCAGCATCTCGCCGAGCGTTTGCGATAGCAACACGAGACGTGACGATTAGTCACGTCGAAGTGAGCGAGGAAATCGAGATGCGATTGGCCTAGATTAGCGTAGATTAGCGGTTTGTTATTTTTTGTATCTACATCCAAAAAGAAACTTAGTCTAAAGTAAAACACGCGAAAACTATTCGCGTTGGAAATCACCAAAAACCTTTAGACTAAATCTATCCGAGACTTTGAACGCGTGTAGTTTTTTGCGGTTTTCGTCTGTTTTCGTGCTCTTTACCTTTTCGCGTGTTTCGCGTTTTGTTTGCCGCGAGGTGCGAAGCAACTCAAGGCGTGAGCAAGCTCGAAGAGCTGGCGATTCGCGTAGCTTTCGCGGGGGAAATATATTCACTCAGAGAATCCCAAAAACGTGGGAAAATACCATCTCAAAAATCAGAAAAGAAAAAATGAGGATTACTCCTCGGATTCGCCGCCCATCTTGGCAAGCTCGGACTCTTTTGCATCGTAGTAATAATACTCGCCTGCAGACTTCTGCTCGCGGTCAAGATATGAGCCCGGCTTGTTGATACGCGGACGTCCGGTCTTGTCGCGGCGGAAAGTGATTCCGAGGTTCGAGAGGAAGAGGTTCATACCATCCTTCATCTCAAACGGACCGCGTGCCTGACCTTCCTGACCCGGGACACCATCGAAGACTAAGAGACGCTCGGAGATCATATCGATAGTGTACATATCGTGGTCGATGACCATAACTCCTGCCTCCTTGTCCTCTGCTGCACGCTTAATGACCTTGGTTGTCACTAAACGCTGCTCAACATCGAGGTGTGCGGACGGCTCATCGAGAATGTAGAGGTCAGCATCACGTGAGAGACAAAGAGCGATTGCAACGCGCTGTAACTCTCCACCCGAGAGGTTTCTGACCTCGGACTGAAGCAGAGTTCCAAGTCCGAGAGGCTCGATGATTTCGTGCTGATAGTAGGAGGAATCGAACTTACGGGTTGCCTGGCGCAGAATGTACTCAACAGTATCAGAAGAATTCGGGTCTGCTGTTACATACTGCGGCTTGTAGGAAACGGTTACGGTGTCAAAGACCTTTCCGTCATCCGGCTTTTCCACACCTGCTAAGAGCTTTGCAAAAGTGGACTTACCGATACCGTTTGCTCCAACGATACCTAAAACCTCACCGCGTCTTACTTCTCCGCCTTCAACAGTCAGCTTGAAGCCTGGGAAGGTCTTAGTCATAGCCGGGATATTCATTAAAATCTGGCGGTCAACATCACTCTCGTGACCTCTGGTCTCGAAAACAACCGGGTAGTCACGGATTCTGACATTCTCCTCATCCACAAATCCTGCTAAGTACTGGTTTACACCAACGCGGACTCCCTTGGGTCTGGTGATGATACCAAAAGCAGCAGGCTTACCGTATGCTAAGTGAACCGCCTCTGCAACCATGTCTAAGATTGCGATATCGTGCTCGACTAAGATGACAGGTGCTTCCTCTGCAATTTCGCGAATCAGCTTTGCGGCAACCATTCTCTGATAGATATCAAGGAACGGGGTAACTTCATCAAGGAAGTAGAAGTTTGCCTTCTTGGAAAGAGCAACAGTGAGCGCAACGCGCTGTAACTCTCCTCCGGAGAGGGTTGCTAAATCCTTCTCGAGGATAGTGCTTAATGCAAGCTCTTTGATGAAGTAGTCGAGTTTTCCACGCTCATCATTCTGCTTTAACAGATTTCCGACAGTTCCCTTGAACACCTTCGGGATGAAGTCGATGTACTGCGGCTTGATGGATGCTTTGATTGTTTTTGCTGCAACCTTCTGCAGGTAATCGAAAAGCTCGGTTCCCGAGTAGAACTTTAAGATCTCGTCCCACTCGACCTCGTGGTCGAAGATACCAAGGTTTGGTTTTACCTGTCCGGAGAGGATTTTAACCGCGGTGGACTTTCCAATACCGTTTGGTCCAAGGACACCGGTAACTTTTCCTGCGACCGGCTGCGGAAGACCGTAGAGCACGAATGCGTTTGGTCCATAGCGGTTTACAGGAGTGTCGAGCTCTTCTGGAAGCTGAATGATATCGAGCGCCTCAAACGGACACTTCTTAATGCAGATACCGCATCCGACACAAAGCTCTTCGGAGATAACGGCACGTCCGTTCTCTCCGATGGTTACAGTCTCATCACCGGTTCTAACACGTGGACAGTAGATGATACACTCGTGTGCACACTTCTTTGCGTGACAGCGATCCTTATGAACGATAGCAAGTCTCATTTTATGCGGAGAAGGAAATTGAAAGCATCATAGTCCAGGAGAGGAACCAGGTAACAAAGGTCATGAATCCCTGGTAGAACCAGTCCTTCTTTCCAAGCTTGGAGACATCGATTCTGATGACCATAAAGATGGTCTTCTGAATAACGATTGCGAGAACTAAGATAAGCAGACCGATAACCGGCATCGGCTGTGTTCCGGTAACAGGATCCATTGCTCCTGCAAGGTAGAAGGACGAAACTCCTGCAATCATACCGAGAATACAGGCGATTGCAGTTCTGATGATACGGTTTACGTGTTCTGCCTTCTTTCTTGCCTTCTTTTCCTCAGGGGTTTCCTTGTGCTTTGGAGCAGGGGCCGGTGCTGCCTGTGATGGTGCAGTCTGTTTGGACGGGGCAGTCTGCTTGGTTTCGACATCTGCTTCAATCTCTTCAGCAGGTGCTGCCTTGTCTTTTACAAACTTCATCTCAATTGCTTTTTCCGGACAGATTTTTACACACTTTCCGCATCCGTTGCAGAGTTCCTCGACAACCGTTGCCTTCTTATTTCTGCCGATAAAAATGACCGGCATATCTTTTCTGGAAGCCGGGCAGAACTTCACGCAGCGGTTGCACATTGTTGTATTACATTTTTCTTTTCTGATATAGGCTACCTGCATACGGTACCCTCCCGAATGATAGTCTAAATATATTAGTTCCCACACCTTATCTATATTAGGATTATATGGCTACATTACAGGGTATGAGCGGAACGGATGTAAGAGCGGAAGTCGCAGAACTCTCCTCTCTCCTTCCTCTCTGGATAGGAAAAATATACCAATACGATACAGCGTCTTTCGGCTTTAGATTAAACGGTGAAGAAAAGGCGCGTCACCTCCTCTTTGCAGAGAAGGGAGTTCGTGCCCACCTGACATCAGAACTTCCGCCTGCTCCAAAGAACCCGTCCGGATTTTCCATGTACCTTCGAAAATACATCGAAGGTGGAAAGGTTCTCTCAATCGAGCAGAAGGGAATCGAGCGTGTCATAATCATCTCGATTGGAAAAGGACCGAATGAATACAAATTAATCTTCGAACTCTTCGACGAAGGAAACCTTATCTTCACAGACAAGGACTTCAAAATCATCAACGCCTTATCCCAGAAAAGATTCCGTGACAGAGACATCGTTGCAGGCGCTCTCTATGAAGGCTCTGCAAAGAGCCCGGAGGAGCTCTCATACGAAGAGTTCTGCGAAAAGATTCGCGGAAGCGATTCTGATATCGTAAGAGCTCTTGCAACCGTTTTCATGCTCGGTGGTGTTAATGCAGAAGAGGTCTGCGCTGAAGCAGGCGTCTCAAAGACTATGCCTACATCCTACGCCGAGGATGCACAGCTTCGCCCTGTATATGATGCCATGTGCGCCTGGATTGCAAGACTTGAAACCCCTGAGCCTGTAATCGATTCCAAAGGAGCGTTTCCGCGTCCGGCAGCAGGCCGCGAGCCTGTGGCACGCTTTGATACCTTCTGGAAGGCTCTTGATGCATTCTATCCAAAGCCTGAGCCGGTACAGGAGGTGGAAAAGGAGAAGCGTCTTTCAAAAGAGGAACGCATCAGAAGACAGCAGGAAGCAGCAATCGTTTCCTTCGACAAGAAAATAGCCGAGGCAAACGAGATTGCAGAAATTATCTACGGTCACTACGGCGAGGTGCAGGAGACAATCTATGTCTTATCTGCCGCAAGTAAGAAGATGTCTTGGCAGGATATCTCAAAGGTTCTGAAAGGAAGTGACCTTCCTGCGGCAAAGCGTGTTGTTTCAATCAATCCTGAAAAGGCCTCTGTTCTTCTCGACCTTGGCGAGAAGCACAAGGTTACAATCTTCGTCCACGAGAGCCTTGGGGCAAACGCCGGACGCTACAGCCAGGTTGCAAAGAAGTTCCGCGCCAAGAAAGCCGGTGCATACCGCGCTATGGAAGCGGGCATCAAGCATGCCGAGAAGAAAAAGACGGTAACCGCAGGCAAGATGAAGGCAAAGTGGTATCACCGCTTCCGCTGGATGGAGACTTCAGACGGGACTGTTGTCATCGGCGGAAGAAATGCCGATCAGAACGAGGAGCTTGTCAAGAAGTACATGGAAGGAAAAGACACTTTCCTCCACGCGGATGTGTTTGGTGCATCCGTTATCATCATAAAAGGCAAGACAGAGAAGATGGATGAAGCTGTGCAGTTTGCGGCATCGTACTCTCGTATGTGGAGCGGCGGCGGAGCTTCTGGGGATGTAATCGAAGCAGCACCGTCTCAGGTCAGCAAAACTCCGGAGTCTGGAGAGTATGTTGCTCATGGTTCATTCATTATCCGCGGCGAGCGCAAAATCCATAAGGATGTGCCGCTTGAGGTTTCAATCGGTATCATGACCGAGCCTGTGTTAGCTGTAATCGGTGGAACTCCTGAGGCAATTGAGCCGAAGTGCAAGGTGTCTGTAAGACTTCGTCCCGGAACTTTCGAAGGAAACGATATCGCAAAGAAGGTTCTTCGAAAGCTGAAAGAGGCAATCCCTGAAAGCGAGCAGAAAGCATTGAAGGCTGTGCTGAACACGGAAGCTGTCGCCGCCTTTGTGCCGCCTGGAGGTTCTGATATCGTATGAGGGCAACTCTTGAAGAGCCCTTAAAGCGTGACGGGTTTGGCGAGTACAAACTGCTCCCGGACTCTCTTGACGACCTCTGGCATCTTTCGCACTTAATCTCTGAGGGCGACACGGTCTATGCTGTAACTCTTCGAACCGTTGACGGCCCGAATGATAAAATCCGCTCGGAAAAGCTTGAAAAGCGCCCTGTCAGGATGGGTGTTAAGGCTGAAAAGGTCGAGTTTTCACCAGATGCAAACCGCCTGAGGGTATTTGGAACAATTACCTTCGGACCTGATATCGGTCAGTACCACACTTTAAACATCGAAACAGGCTATGAGATAAGTGTCGTTCGCCGCTGGCGTCAGGTAGATCTCGACCGCTTAGACCGTGCGGTGTCTCAGACGGTTCATGGAGTTATCCACATTGCCGCTGTTGAAGACGGTGAGATTGAGCTTTACAGAATCCGCCAGTACGGGCCTGAGAGGATTGTCACTCTTACGATGGGAAGCGGCAAAGTTGCAGAGCTTGATTCACGTCAGGCGCTCTTTGCGGCGGCTGTTGAAAAGCTTGGTCCGGTTACAGGCCCTGTTGTTGTTGCAGGCCCAGGGTTTGTGAAGGATGATTTTATTTCGTATGCGAAATCAAAAGCTCCGGAGCTTGGCGGCAGAATGCTTTCTTCTGATACCAGACGCACCGGATACGGGGCGGTTCAGGAAGCTATCGGAAATGGTGTTCTCTCACGTGTTGCAGAAGATGTTCAGCTCGCCCGCGAGGTTGAGGTCATGGATGAGTTGTTTTTGAGAATCAGCAAAAACGGGGCTGTCGCATATGGTGACTTGGAGGTGCGCGATGCTGTGGATTTCGGTGCGGCAGAGACTGTTATCATCTCTGACAGCAGGCTTCGTGATGGTTCGCTGTCCCGCACAATTGAGGATGCAGAGCGTCTTGGGGCGGCGGTTGTTGTCTTATCTTCCGAATTCGAGCCTGGAAAACGCCTGGAAGGGCTTGGCGGCTCGGCGGCTCTTCTCAGATACAAGATTGGATAAGGTGTCGGGTTAAACCGATTCATTTATATGTTTCCAGGTACTATTTAGTAGAGCACTTAGGTGCGACGTCTCAGGTCCCGGTAGGGTAGAGGATATCCTAGAAGCCTGCGGAGCTTTTGACCGGGGTTCAAGTCCCCGCCGGGACGTCTTTCTTTTGATTTTGTTTTGTAACTCTTCTAAAACACGTTAGTGTCCGTCTCTGGAAAAAAGAGGATTATTTTCTGTTCTAAAAAAAGGGGTTATAATCCCATGAACTTTGCCGCGTTGTTGTAGAATACGTTTTCAAGTCCTTCTTCGTCAAGTCCGCATGAGAGTACACGCTGAATCTCAACGCTTGGGTGGTGGAACGGGGAGTCTATTCCAAACATTACTCTGTCTTCGCCTACTGTTTCGTATGCATTTTTAATCTGGCATCCCATGGGCATTCCTGAGATTTCGAGATAGAGGTTGTCGAACTTCTTTGCCATTGTAATACTTGCATCGATGTATACTCCATGCCCGTGTCCCATGTGAATCATAACGATTTGAACATCAGGGTGCCGCTCTGCAAGGAGTCCAATTTGCCATGGAAGCGAAAACGGAGGGTGTCCGCAGTGGATAAAGACTGGTTTTTTATATTTCCGGGCAATTTCCATTACCGGGTCAACAGCAGGTGAGTCTGCGGTAAATCCGTCGAAGAGCGGCTGCATTTTTAATCCTGCGAATCCTTCGTCTCGAAGATAGTGCTCTGCATCAGCATATGCCGCGTCTCCAAGGTTTGCATTTATCCATGCGAGCGGGATAATTTTGTCCGGATGCTGTTTGTATGCTGTGTTTACTTCTTCGTTTAGCATGTATGCTGCAGGACAGAGGGTGGTTTTTTCGATGTTGAACTCTTCCATCTGTTTTAGCAACAGGTCGGTGTTGAAGTTTACATTAAACGGGCTTCCAAAGTTTCCTATATGGGTGTGGGCGTCTATTTTTTTGTGTTCTGCAAACGGATTCATGATTTTATATTCTACGCCTGTTTACTTAAGATTTCTGTGGTTTGCAAATGCCTATATTCTATGAGTTTTAAACGAATTAGAAATGATTCCGGATATTTTCGTCGAGGAGGATTCTTATGTTGACTTCACGCACCCTGTAATAGATTCACTGTGCTTTGATCTCTTCGATGGAATAGAGGATGATGTCGAAAAAACCAGAGCTGCATATCACTTTGTCCGCGATGAAATTCCGCATTCATTTGATATAGATTCTGACCTGGTCCCGACAAAAGCGTCTGATGTTTTGCTTGCAGGAACTGGTATCTGTCATTCGAAGGCTAATCTTCTTGCTGCAATCTTGAGGCATGAGAATATTCCTGCCGGGTTCTGTTTTGAACACATCACTTTAGCAAGAGATGAGAAACTTGGATACTGTGTTCACGGGTTTAATGCAGTATTTCTTGGAAAATGGATTAAGCTTGATGCACGCGGGAATAAGGTGGGTATTCATGCGGAGTTTTCGCTTGATGAGTTCGTTCCTGCATTTCCGCCGCGTGATGGTTTTGATGAGTTTTTCTATCCGGGAATTTATGCCAGGCCTTTGGCTGATGCTATGCGGATGCTCGATGCCGCAAACTCAAGGCAGGACATTATCGATACTATAATCCGCGATGTAACTGAAGTGCCTGATATCGCGGAGTGATTCGAGCCGTGAGCACGTCGCGAGGCGTCAGCGATAGCAAGTCGCTTCAGCGGCTTGCGTGCGGCTTGGCTGGTTGTTGATTGTGTTTTTGGTTTTTTCTTATTCGACTGCCCCGCCTGAGCACTCGCTGTCGCGGTGCTCCGAGACGGCGGGGAGAGTTAAGAAAGGTTTGAGATTTTAGTGCAGAGCCGTTTCGACTACAAAAAACCGCAGTCCACCTGCGCTCACTGTCGCTCGCTTCGGTGTTCTGCTTCCGACCACTCCTCCCCTTCGGGTCGGCGTGCTCGTCTTTTTTGCTTAACGTCTCCACTACCCGTATACATGGTTGGATAGGGCGGCGCACAGGCGTTTCCCCGCGAGAGGATAACCTCGTCGGTCTTGTCGCTTCGCTCCAATCCCGCCAAGGATATCGTCTCGCGGTTCACACCTTCGCGGCGTTGCCGCCCGGACTGCCCGGACGGCTTCGGAGTTATACTATGAAAAGATTAGATGACAACTCGGATTTACTGAAAATCCTTCGCTGTGCTTTTGAGACTTACAACACGTTAAAGTCCGGCTACTTGGAATCTGTGTAT
>JAFOFB010000009.1 GCA_017387505.1 Methanocorpusculum sp. | reverse complement strand
CACACAGACGCTCCCTTCGGTCGCGCAGCTCGTCGCTCTCGCTCGCTAACACTCGCGAGCTGCATCGCCAGTCCTTCGGACTTGCTCAACGCTTAGTCACTTCGTTCCCTCGCTTGCCGCAGCCGCTTTGGAGCTGCCAAGGTTTAAATAAATCTCGAACAAATCACTTCCAAATTGAAAAATAAGCGACCACAAAGCGTCTGCGGCAGCAGTTCGCCGAAGGCGAAAGCGACTGGTCGCTGCGCCGTAGGCGCGTCTGCGTGGTCTGCGTTTTTTACTAAGTGTATCCAAAGATAAGGGAAAATACTCCAAACTGCAAAATGTACGGAAGTGTTTGTACTTTGAAAAAGGAGCAAAGCCCAAAATACCGCAACTATTAAATTCATAGAAAGCACATGTATTTAGGCAACAGCTAAAAGGGGTTGTGGCCTAGTCCGGAAGGGCGACGGGCTCCAGCGGTTTTAGCGTATGATGAACTATCGGTCTGCTGATTTGATGATGACCCGCTGGAGCACTGATCTAAGCTGCTCCTAACATGTTCGCTTGTCGGAGAGACCCGTCGATCGTGAGTTCAAATCTCACCAACCCCACGTTTTTCAAAAGTATTAATTTGTAAGAATACATTCTATTCTCTATGATTAAACGCATTGCAGCAGTACTTGCTGTTCTGTTTCTGATTTTCTCGGCAGGATGTATCACAACAGATGCATCTCTTGAAAAAGCGGCAAAAGAAACCGTAGATGAGATCACAGAAGAACTCGAAGAAATGGCAGAGGAGATGCGGGAAGCAGGACACGTCATTCTTTCAGCAAACGGAGATGCAAAAGCGGCAGAGGCTGCTCTTTTCGAACTCTATGATGATACGGATTACTCAATCTCCATTCTCTACGCAAATGCTGATGAAATCTGCATCGCTGTATATCCTGATATCATCAAAGACAGTGTTGGAAAAGACCTCTCAATATATGGAACTGACGAGGAGTACTATGCAGGCCGCGATATCGCGCTGACCAACTATCAGCTCTTGGAAAGCGGATTCTATTCCAGTGTATTATCCATGCCTCTCTACGACAACGGAAAGTTTGCAGGATACATCTCAGACGCTCTTGATTTAACAAAGATGATGGATAAGGCTGAGGTTGAACTTCGAAGCGACTTCGGCTACAGCCTTTGGGTTGTTGAGCCTTCGGGAATGCAGATTTATGACTCCGATGCTGAAGAGGTAGGATTGAATATCCTGACTGATACTCTGTATGCAAAAGCCGACGTAAGGGCGGCCGCTGAAAAGATTTGCGCGGAAAAAAGCGGAACTGCAAGCTACTCTCTGGTCGAAAACGGGCGCGTAGCTGTAAAAGAAGCTGCATGGGAAACCCTTTCCTACGGAGGGCAGGAATGGCGCGTTGTTGTTACCCAAGTTACCGCACGTGACTCGACAGCTCTTGAAAATGCCGCAGATGAAGCTGCTGCGTTAATCGTTGAAAGCCTTGACGAGACTGCAGAAGAGATGCGTGATGCAGCAGAAGATATTGAAGAGGCAAATGGCAATGTCAAAGCAGCATCAAAGGCGCTTTATGAACTGCTCGATGATGCTCCGTCGATTATCTCTCTTGTCTATGCCGGATCTGATGAAATCTGCATCACAGCTGCTCCTCAGTTCATGGAAGAGGTTGCAGGCCGTGACATGACAATCTATGGAATCGATGAAGATTTCCACAAAAACCTTGGAAGAATCGGGCTTACCAAGTATCAGACCTTAGAAGAAGGTGTCTTTGCAGCTCTCATGTCTGCTGCTGTTTATGAGAACGGAATCTATGCAGGATATATCTCAGGTGCTCTTGATGATAGTGTCTTAATTGGCATTCCGGCAAAGGAAATCCACACAAAGTATGGATATGGAATGTGGGTTGTTGAACCGTCCGGCATGCAGATTTATGATACAGATTCTGATGAAGTCGGCCTCAACATTTTAACCGACGAGCGTTACAGTGCAGAAGATATAAAGGCCGCTGCAAAGCTGATTGTCAGTGAGCCGCAGGGTACTGCTGTTTATACAATCCTGGATGCCGGAGCAAAAGAGCCGGTTACAAAAGATGTTGCCTGGACAACTATTACCTACGGCGGACAGGAATGGAGAGTGGGGGTCACCTCCATTCGCTAACCCTCCTTTTTTTTCCACATCATCAACTCTCCCTATGGCGGATTTATATGCTTTCAACCTCAAACATATACATACTATGACTCGGGTTGTAATCTCTGTCGGCGGGTCGGTTCTTGTGCCGTCCCTTGATGCACATCGTCTGAAAGAGTGGGCAGGCACCCTGATTCGCCTGCACGAAGCAGGAATTCAGGTCTTCGCCGTCGTTGGAGGCGGAGGAGAAGCACGCCGCTACATCAACGCATGCCGCGACGTAGGGCTTGACGAAGCATCATCTGATGAGATTGGAATCAAAGTTACCCGCATCAACGCATCTCTTTTAATCGGCGCGCTTGGTGAGCATGCATACCCGCGTGTTGCAGAATCCTATCTCCAGGCAAAAGAATTTGCACTCTCAGGAAAGATTGTAATCATGGGCGGAGTTACTCCGGGACAGACCACCGATGCAGTCTCTGCCGTCCTCGCAGAAGAAGCAGGTGCATCCATGATGGTTAATATGACCGCAGTTGATGGAATCTACTCTGCAGACCCGAAGAAAGACCCGTCTGCAAAGAAGTTCGACATCATGTCCCCTCAGGAGTTAATCGACCTCATCATGAAAGAGAAGATGAATGCCGGCTCCAACATGGTCATCGACCTCGTAGCAGCAAAAGTCACCGAGAGAAGCGGCATACCATTAGTCGTAATCGACGGACGCGACACAACCCTCCTCGAGAAGGCATTACTTGACGGCGAATTCAACGGCACTGTCGTTGGAAACAAAGCAGTCACCTTCCCGATTGCATAAACAATCCCTCTTTTTTTTAACATAGGATAACACCACAGCTACTTCGGCGCGGTGTAGCCCGCGTTGGAATTATCTTCTTCCGATTTACAATGGAATGGTTTGAATTTAATCTCTCTGGGTGATTTCCTCCTCCGAATCTCAAACACAAACCGAATCATATATATCTAACAAGAGCTAACATGTAATAGCACACCGGGGGTGGTAGGGTAGCCTGGTCCATCCTAGAGCGTTTGGGACGCTTTGACCCCAGTTCGAATCTGGGCCACCCCACTTCTTTTATGACTTCAATTCCCGCAGAAGACATTCTTCAAAAATTAAACACATTGTATCCTCACACTGCTGATGATATGAACTTTCTTCAGTTTAGAAACAACTTCGAACTGCTGATTATGACTATTCTCTCTGCGCAGACCACTGATGTTACTGTAAACAGCCTGCGAGACACACTCTTTACTGCATACCCGACAGCAGAAGCGCTTGCCTGCGCAGAACAGGCAGATGTTGAGCGCATCATTCACCCTGCAGGATTTTTCCGAAGCAAAGCCAAAAATATCATCGGCGCCTCTAAAAAAATCGTAGAAGAGTTCGGATGCGAAATCCCGCAGACCATCGAAGAACTCGTAACTCTGCCTGGTGTCGGACGCAAAACCGCAAATATTGTAACAAACCACGGATTCCACAAAGCATACGGCATTGCTGTCGACACTCATGTAAAACGCTTATCACAGAGACTCGGGCTTACAAAAAGCTCAGACCCCGACACAATCGAAAAAGACCTGTGTGCCCTGCTTGACAGAAAATGGTGGGAACACGTAAACTACCTCTTCATCTCGCACGGAAGAGCAGTATGCACAGCAAAAAAACCATCATGCGAAAACTGCATAATCCGTGAAAACTGTCCGGAGGCAAAATGACCGAACTCTCCAAAAAACACCAGTACTTAGTACTCGCCGCCACATCACTTGGCGTATTAATGAACCCGCTCTTAGCGTCAATGATTATCTTAGCTCTCCCGCATGTCGGAGCAGACTTCCTCGTCTCTGCCCGCGACCTTGGATGGATGAGCACAGCATACATCTTATCAAACGCCATATGTCTGGTGCCTGGAGCATGGGTTGTTGACAAAGTCGGATACAAAAAATCATTCATTGCAGGCTCAATTATTGTAACAGCCACCTGTCTTTTAGCCGGCTTTGCGCCAAACTACGAAATCCTCTTAGCATGCCGTATCTTATCCGGACTTGGCGTCTCGCTTCTCATGATTACAAGCCTTGCAATCCTGACCCGCATCTTCCCGAAAGAAAAGCGCGGCTTTGTAATCGGAATCAACACAACAACAGTCTACATCGGCCTCACCTTAGGCCCGTTCCTTGGCGGAATCTTAACCGAAACCCTTGGATGGAGAGCACTCTTCCTCGTAATGGCTCCGGCAGTCCTTATCTCAGGTCTTCTGCTCTTCTTCTTCATGAAGACCGAGTTTACAATCCCTGTCAAAAAGTTCGACTTTGGAGGAGCAGTACTCTACGGTGTCTCCATGCTCTCTTTAATGTATGGTCTTTCAACCATCACAGACAACGGCTCAATCTTCCTCGCCGCTGCAGGTCTTGTACTCTTTGCAGTCTTTATCTGGTACGAACTGCGCCGCACAAACCCGCTTCTGCATGTAAACCTGTTCTTCAAAAACAAGCGCTTTGCAAGATCATCCTATGCAGCTCTTCTAAACTATGCCGCAGTCTATGCAGTAACCTACATGGTAAGCTTGTACCTACAGTCTGTAGGTCAGCTCAATGCGGCAGAAGCCGGAATGATTATCCTCTTCCAGCCTCTGATCCAGGTACTTGTAACCCCTATTGCCGGAAAACTATCCGACAAAGTTGACGCAAAGTATCTGGTCACAATCGGCATGGTACTAACAGTCGCAGGCCTTATCCTGCTATCCGGTCTTGGACTTTCCATGACAAATGTTGCAGCATACATCGCTGTAACCCAGGTATTCATCGGACTTGGTGCGGCTCTCTTCTCAGCTCCAAACACCTCATCCATTATGGGATCGGTTGCTCCTGCCGAGTACAGCATGGCATCAAGTGTCGTATCTGTTGTCCGTCAGGTTGGAATGCTCATCTCGATGGCTGTATGTATGGCTGCTGTCTCCTTCTTTGTTGGAGGCTCGGACATGCTTGGACCTGATATGTATGCAGAGTTCGTTGAGGCCCTTAGAGTATCTATGATTATCTGTACCGGACTTGGCATTATCGGAATATTCTTCTCATGGTTCAGAGGCACAGCCCCTGACCTGAAATAAACACCTATTTTTATCTCTGGAGGCAATTTCTATACATGAAGGTCATGGTTGGCGGCACATTTGACCCGCTTCACATCGGACACCAGCTTCTCTTAAAGCGGGCATTCATGACCGCAGGAGATGACGGGAACGTCATTATCGGTCTGTCGTCTGATATATTCGCAGCTCGAAAACAGCACCCGGTAAGAGGCTACGAAGTCCGCAAAGCAGAACTCATCCGCTGGATTGAGGAAAGCGGTTTTCTTGCATCCTATGAAATCGAGCCGCTTTCAGACCAGTTCGGCTCGGCATTAACTCAGGACTTCGACGCACTTGTAGTAAGCTATGAGACATTTCCTGTCGGCAATCTGATTAACGAAAAGAGAAAAGAAATCGGACGTCCGATGGTTGATCTGTATCAGATTCAGTGCGTCATGGCAAAAGACGGAAGGGCTGTATCTTCAACCCGTATCTACCGCGGCGAGATTAACCGCTACGGCGAAGTAGAGCCGGAAGAAGAGTTCGTAAATCTCTAAAATCCATTTTTTTGATAAGTCTTATGTCCTCTTAAGACAATCTAATATCATTTATGTACTGCAGGTTTTGCGGATATGAAATCACCGAAGAGGATATTTACTGTCCAAACTGCGGAAAGCGCTGTATATCACCTATAGCAGATGAAAAGCCGAAAAAGCGCTCAAAGACTGTTCTTTTAGTGCTGCTTGCTGTAATTCTTGTACTTGCCGCAGGTGTTTTGGGTGTCTTGTTTGTTCCATCTCTGTTCACAGTTGAGAATGCAACAGTCTCTATCACCTCATCTCCTGCCGGAGCTTCGGTCTATGTCGGAGACACATATATGGGAGAAGCTCCTCTTACAATCAGCATTCTGCCGGATATTCCAACCGACATCTATGTCGGAAAGGACAAGTACGTTACATGGACTGAATCTGTAACACTTGCTCCAGGAGAGCACAGCACATTCCATGTGACACTTGAGTTAGCTCCAACTCCTGTAGTCTCTGATACTGAAGAGACATTCGAGAGAGTTTACGAATGGAAGTACAACGGATACACATTCTCTGCTCCTCTTTCACTCTCGAAGGAAAAGTATGCCTATTATCAGAAGCTTGGACACTCCAACCTCAATCTCGTAAAATATGCAACCGACTCATACAATCGAAGAGTTGTATCTGAAATTGCAGGCGGAATCAAAGCTCAGGCTGAGTCTCTTGAGTTTACAAACTACGAGACAATGATGCTTGCAGCATCATTTGTACAGTCGCTTCCATACACGACCGACAAGGAAACAACAGGTCAGGGCGAGTATGTCAGATATCCAATTGAGACTTTAGTTGACGGCGGCGGAGACTGTGAGGACAAATCGATTCTGATGGGTGCTCTCTTAAAGGAACTTGGATGTGATGTTGTGATTCTTGAGTTCAGAGATCATGCGGCTGTCGGTGTCAAAGCAGACAGAGATGATGCATACGGCTCATATGCAAAATACGGCGGCGTGAAGTACTTCTACCTTGAGACAACCAAAGACGGTTGGGAGCTTGGAGAGATTCCGTCCGAGTATGATTTGAACAGAATCGACAAAATAAGCAAAGTCACATAAACCAAACATCCATATCCTCTCTTTTCCAAATATTTTTACAATGTCTGCTGTAATCTCAGAATCTCTCTGTACAGGATGCGGTCTCTGTGCCAGAATATGTCCTGCAAAGTGCATTTCGGTCGAAGAAAAAGCTGTTGTAAACGTTTCCCGATGTATCTCCTGCGGACACTGCGGTGCGGTCTGTCATGCAGGTGCAGTGTCATCCGAGGGCTTTAAGGCTTTTTCAGTGCACGATACCGAGGGCTCTGATGTTGAACGCATTTTACAGGGTAAGCGTTCTGTTCGCGAGTTTTTACCAGGTGCAGTCTCTAATTAGATTTTAGCCGAGCTTGTAAGATACGGTGAGATGGCTCCGTCATCCAGAAACACACGCGGCAGAAAGTACTTTATCGTAACAGGAGACAAGGTCACAGAACTCGAGCGTGAAGTAATTGCAGGCTTAAACAGTGTTGCAGGACCTGCTGCTTTCTTCATTCCTATTCTAAAGCTCTTCAACCGCAAGCGTGCAGAGTCTCTTTCGTCTTTGAAGAAACTCTTCTCTTCTATGCAGAATGCATTCGATTCTGGAAAACATCCCGTCCTCTGCGGGGCACCGGCAGTTATCTGCATTGCTTCTCCTAACTCCAACATGCAGGGAAAAGACGATTGTGTATGTTCTGAGCAGTACTTAATGCTCTACGCAGAAAACATCGGAATCGCGTCATGCATCAATGGCTTTACGCAGATTGCACACAAAAATGCAGAACGCTTCCTTGGAGTTCCGAAGGGCTACACGATTCATGCGGCTGTAATGCTTGGATATCCTAAGTACTCGTACCGGCGTTATGTGCGGTATGGAGAGGATATCACCTGGATTGAGTGAGGATTGTTTAATCTCTTACAATCACTTTTTTTAAATGGACTGCCTCTTTGGTCTGTGTTTTACCATCTCTTTCAAATCCCCACTCAGCATACTTTATCTCATATCAAAACCAACTATATTCTACCTTAAAACTGCTGCAAATAAGCCAAAGCTTCATCTCCCACGAAGCCGCTGAAAATCTGGCAGTAAATATAACGGTTTGACGGAAAATACGAGATTTCCGTCTCATATACAATGATTCACAAAATATCAGCGGAGCCGCGGGTATCGGAAAAATCCGCGCGTCTCCCGACACTTGCGGGTATCTTTTACCCAAGCGAAGCGGAGGACTTGAAACAGACCCTTGCCGCATTTTTCGATGGTACGGTAACGTCTGTATCAAATCCGAAAGGCATCCTTGTCCCGCACGCCGGATTCATCTACTCAGGACCATGCGCCGCCGTCTCATATGCACGCGTATCTCCTGACTTTGACGGAACTTTCGTCGTTATTGGAACAAGCCACAAAGGATATGCAAACTCCGTCTCCGACCTTGACTGGGACACCCCGATTGGAACAGTTTTAGCAGATACTGAGTTTGCAGATGCAGTCTCTCTTCAAAAGAACAACGACATCTTCCGCGACCAGGAAAACTCCCTTGAGACCCAGATGCCTTTTATCGCATACCGCTTCCCGAAAGCAAAAGTCTGTGCGGTTTTAATGGGCGACCAGTCCCTTAAAGGTGTCGCAGAAGTAGCAGAGGCCGTACTTTGCGCAGTTTCGAAAACAAACCGCGACATAATTATTGTTGCATCAGGAGACTGCTCTCACTATGTACCTGCCAAAAAAGCCGAGACTGACGACTTAACCTGTCTTGCAGCTCTCAAAAACCTGGATGTTTCCGCGTTCTATGACGCCCTCTACGCAATCCAGCCGTCCATGTGCGGATACGGCTGCCTTGCCGCGACGGCAGAGATCGGAAAAGCCCTTGGTGCAAAAGAAGCATGGGTTTTAACATACACAACCTCAGGTGATGCATCAGGTGACTACAGTGCAGTAGTCGGCTACGCCTCAGTGGAGGTAATCTAATGGCAACATGGAGCGCTCCAGGAAAAGTATTCCTCTTTGGAGAGCACGCTGTCGTTTACGGAAAACCAGGAATCGCGATGTCAATTAAGCCGCGAGTGATGGTAACTGTTCGTCACTCCCGCTATTTCCAGCGTCCGAACTCACCCTACATAGCTGAATGCTTCAAACTCCTCGATATCAAGGGAAGCGTATATGTCAGATCCCAGCTTCCCAGTGCATCCGGCCTTGGTTCTTCCGCGGCAGTAACTGTTGCAACCCTTTTTGCCATCAACGACGAGTTCCAGCTCGGCTACTCCAGAGCCGAAGTTGCAGACCTCGCCCATGAGGTGGAAAAAATCACACAGGGCGGACGCGCAAGTGCAACAGACACTTACGTATCCACCTTCGGCGGAATGGTCTTAATCAGAGGCGACGAAAAACGCCGCCTGATTCCGCCGCAGAATCTCTCGCTTGTAATCGGCAACTCGATGATTTCCCACAACACTTCCGAAATGGTTCGTCGTGTTGCCGAGTTCCGCGAACACTCGCCTGCAATCGCAAACCCGATTATGGACGCTATCGGGGCTATTACTATGGAAGCCATGTACAACATGGAAAACCACAAAGAGCTTGGTGTTCTCATGAACAAAAACCATGCTCTCCTGGAAGCTTTGGGCGTAAGCCACCCGGCTCTTTCAAATCTCGTGCTCGCTGCACGTGATGCCGGAGCATACGGCGCAAAGCTATCCGGTGCAGGCGGCGGCGGATGTATCTGGGCACTTTGCTCCAAAGGCTCAAGAAGCCGTGTTGCAAACGCCCTCGAAGACTGCGGTGCGAAGACTATCGTTACAACAATCGATACAGAAGGAGCAAGAAAGGAGGCTGACCTCTGATGACAGTAATTATCAAACTCGGAGGCTCTGTAATCACAGACAAAGCAAACCCGGGTGTTATCAGAAGCGAAGTTATCCGCGAATTGGCTCAGGCAATCGCATCAGCCAATACTCCTTCTGTAATCGTGCACGGAGCAGGGTCTCTTGGACACCCCGAAGCCAAAGCATACGGAATCGCTGACGGTGTAAGCCGTAAAAATGCCCGCGGGGTATATGTAACCCACGAAGCAGTTTCACGCTTAAACACCGAAGTTGTCGCAGCGCTTCGAAATGCAGGTGTCGAGGCAGTGTCCTTTCACCCGTTCTCGTGTGCATTTGCAGATAACAGACGTCTTGTCTTCTGCGGAGAAGAGCAGATAAAAGCCCTTCTTGCGTCAGGAATCGTTCCTGTCCTCCACGGGGATGTTGTATGCGACAGAACTCTTGGATGCTGTATTGTCTCCGGAGACCAGATTGTACCGTATCTTGCAAAGAAACTCTCTGCCGAAAAAGTCGGCATCGTAACAGCCACCGGAGGCGTGCTTGCCGATGGTGAAATCATCCCGGAAATTACCCGCGAAAATGTATCCGCAGTCACCTTTGAAACATCTGACAATGCGGATGTAACCGGCGGAATGCAGGGAAAAGTAGAAGAACTGCTTTCTCTGGCCGAATCCGGCACACCCTCGCACATCATAAAGCCGGAAATGCTCAAAGCATTTCTTGCAGGAACTTTTGACGGAGGGACACTGGTAAAATGACCGGACTTACCTCATCGAGAAAACTCGATCACTTACACCTCTGCGCAAGAACCGATGTCGCATTCGGCGACTCAGGTTTTTCCGAAGTGCGCCTTGTCCACAACGCCGTGCCTGAATGTTCGGCGTCAGATATCGACATCCGCACTGAATTTCTTGGCCGCAAACTGTCAGCCCCGATTTTTATCGCCGCCATGACAGGAGGTCACCCTGACACCGCAGAGGTGAACAAAAACCTAGCCGCCGCAGCCGAACACTTCAATATTCCAATGGGTGTAGGCTCTCAGCGTGCGGCACTTGAAAACCCAGACCTCAGAGACAGCTTCACTGTTGTCCGCGAGGCCGCGCCTAATGCATTCCTTGCAGGAAATATCAGCGCAGTTCAACTCAGAGACCATGGACTTGAGTGGGCAGACCGTGCTGTCGAGATGATTGATGCAGATGCTCTCTGCATCCATTTAAATTTCCTTCAGGAGATGATTCAGGTCGAAGGAGACCGCTCGGCGGTTGGAATCCTTGATACAATCCGCAATGCGGCATCAGAGCTCAAGGTCCCGGTGATTGTAAAAGAAACGGGCTCCGGGCTTTCAAAGGAAGCTGCGTCTGCACTCTTTGATGCGGGAGCAGACGCGCTTGATGTCGGCGGATTCGGCGGCCCATCCTGGGCAAAAATCGAAAAAGCGCGTGCCAGTGATAAAGCACATCAGAATCTGGGAGATACCTTCCTTGAATGGGGTATTCCGACTGCTGTCAGTGTTTTTGAGGTAGCGCAGGTTAGAAAAGGGCCGGTGATTGCAACCGGCGGCCTTAAAAACGGACTTGATGCGGCAAAAGCAATAGCTCTCGGCGCAGATTTGGCAGGAATGGCTTTAACTCTTCTGCCGTCTGCTCTCGAAGGAAAAGATGCACTCTTCGAAAGAATTGAGACCATCTGCGGGGAACTCAAAACCGCGATGTTTCTCACCGGAGCAACAAATATTTCAGAGCTTGCAAATGTCCGGTATTATCTGACCGGCACAGTCAGTGAAATGACAAACAAATAGAGGAACTATATGGTAGAAGTAGAAATTATAGCCGTTGGCGGATACAACGAGGTCGGAAGAAACATGACCGCTGTCCGCGTCGGCAAGGAAATTGTTATCTTCGATATCGGTCTTTATCTCGATCCGATTACCGGAAATAACAGTGTCGATATGGAAAATATGCATTCTCTGGATTTAATCCAGATGGGTGCAATCCCGGACGATACCGTGATGAACTCGGTTGAGGGAACCGTTAAGGCAATTGTTTGTACTCACGGTCACTTAGATCACATCGGAGCAGTTCAGAAGTTAGCCCACAGATACAACTGTCCGATTATTGCAACCCCGTACACTACCGAGCTTATCAAACAGCAGATTGAGGGAGAACGCAAGTTTACTGTTACTAACAAGACCTTCGCACTCAAGGCAGGCGGTAAATACACTATCTCACAGAACCTGACCTTAGAGTTCATCCGTGTTCAGCACAGTATTATCGATTCTGTAATGGCAGTTCTCCACACTCCTGCCGGATGTATTGTCTACGCAAACGATTTCAAGTTCGATATGACTCCGGTTATCGGAGAGGCACCGGACTTAGCCCGCATGCGTGCAATCGGAAAAGAAGGTGTCAAGGCATTAATCGTTGAGTCTTTAAACCTCGACGACAGAGGATATGCACCAAGTGAACAGGTTGCACGTCTTCGCGTCCGTGATGCAATTATGCGTGCAGAAGATGATAAGCACGCAGTTATCGTCTCGACCTTCGCTTCCCAGATTGCAAGAATCAAGACCATCACCGAGTGTGCCCGCGAGATTGACAGAATCCCGGTTCTCTTAGGCCGCAGTATGGAAAGATACAACGGTACTGCAGAGATGTTAAAGCAGGTTGCATTCCCGCACGGTACAAGCATCTACGGAAACAGAAAGACCACCGACAGAATGCTTCGCAGAATCTCCAAGGAAGGAAAGGAGAAGTTCTTAATCATTGCAACAGGTCACCAGGGAGAACCGGGCTCAATGCTTTCCAGAATGGCACTTGGCGAGACACCTCTCAAGATTGAGAAGGGAGATCGTGTGATGTTTTCTGCAAATATCATTCCAAACCCGATTAACTTTGCACAGCGTGCCGAGGTTGACCGTCTTTTACTCCGTCAGGGTGCCCGCCTTTTCGATGGTCTCCACGTTACAGGTCACGCATACTATCAGGAGCACTATGATTTAGTCTCTATGCTGAACCCTGAGCATATTATTCCGTCCCACGGTCCATTCCACATGAAAGGCGGATATGTGCATCTTGCTTCTGAGTTCGGATACACCTTAAACCGCGACATCCACATCATGCAGAACGGCGACCGCCTTGTTCTTCCGAAGTGATTTTCATGGAGTTAAAAGAGTATCTGAAACAGGTTGCCTTTAAGGTTGACTGTGAGGCTGATGAGTACAGTAAGGCAGTAGAAACACGTCTCCGTGAGGCTGCTTCCCATTTGTTAAATGCAGGCGGTAAGCGTCTTAGACCTGCTATGGTTATGCTTTCTGCAGATGCTGTTCGCCCGGGGGCATCCGAGGATGTTTTTGAGGCTGCTCTTGCTTTAGAGTGGCTTCACACTTACACTCTTGTACACGATGACATTATGGATGGGGACTCTCTTCGCAGAGGAGAGCCGACTGTGCACACTGTCTTTGGTGAGGCTACTGCGATTCTTGCAGGTGATTCTCTGCATGCGGATGCTTTCGAGCATATCTGCCGCGTTAAGAACTGTGAGGATAAAGCAAAGCTCGTTGCAGTTCAGATGTTAGCCCATGCAAGCCATGAGCTCTGCGAGGGACAGCAGGAGGATATCTCTTTCGAGGAAAGAGATGATGTCTCTGAAGCAGAGTATCTTTCGATGGTTCGCAAGAAGACCGGTGTTCTCTATGCGGCAGCAGCCGGTATCGGTGCGGCTCTTGCAGGTGGAGATGTCCGCCAGATTGGTGCGATGTATTCTCTTGGTTTAAACACTGGTATTGCTTTCCAGATTCAGGATGATATTATTGACCTTTTAGCTCCGGCTGATGTTTCCGGTAAGAATCAGGCTTCCGACCTTCGCGAGAATAAGCAGACGATTGTTGCAATCACTGCCCGCGAGATGGGTGTTGATTTGTCTAAGTTCCATAAGGCGGATTTATCTTCTGAGGAGATTGCAGAGGCTGTTTCTCTTCTTGAGGGTGCGGGTGTTCTTGATGCAGTCCGTGCTAAATCCGAGAAGCTTATTTCTGATGCAAAGAACGGGCTTTCTGTTATTCCGGACAGTGAGTATAAGACTATGATGATGGAGCTTGTTGATTTCTTAATCGCAAGAGATTATTAATCTCTATTTTTTTGTTTTGAGGCTGTTCTGATACGGGCGGCTTGGCTGGTTGTTGATTGTTTTTTTTTTTGTGTTTTGTATTTATTCTACTGCCCCGCCTGAGCACTCGCTGTCGCGGTGCTCCGAGACGGCGGGGAGAGTTAAGAAAGGTTTGGGATTTGGCATGTGGATTCGTTCAGGCTACAAAAAACCGCAGTCCACCTCCGCTCACTGTCGCTCGCTTCGGT
>JAFOFB010000008.1 GCA_017387505.1 Methanocorpusculum sp. | reverse complement strand
TGTTTAAGCCCTATACGCGGAGTTTTTTCTTCATGCTTTCCGGGATTATGAGTTTTCTTCTTTCAAGTCCGTGTGATTTCATGGCTGAGACTACGTTGGAGCGCGAGCAGCCGAGTCTGTCTGCGATGTTTTGGATGGTTAAGTATGTGTCGAGCAGGAACTGTAAGGTTTCACGGTCGATGAGTTCCGGGATTTGGTTCCAGTAGGTTTTGTGGTGCCGCTCTTTTGGGTTTGCGACGGTTTTGATTTCTGTTGCATTCATTTCGGTTTCCTCCTATGCTGCAGAGCATAGCTTTTTGAGGACGAACGGCAAACGTGTTATGTCTGTTCTTTAAATCGCGTCCGCTAATGCAGATTTTGAGACAGACATTTTTTTGAGAGCTGAGGCTCGTTTGTTTGCCTGGTTTCGCCATTACGTTTTTGCAGATTTTTCTGCTGCCTTGCAGCTGTTGTAAGCTTTCGGCATCCCTTTGTCATCAGCAGGCCCACTCGCAGAGGTTTCCTGTTGATTACCGTTCAGAAGGGAGGCTGATACAGTCCCCGCCCGGCAGAGGGAGTGAACCATGCCGATTTAATCCTGGAATCGCGAGTCACGGGTGGTGTTTCAGTGCTCTTTCTGTACGGTGTTGCTGATAGATAGATTGGTTTGTGAGGTAATAAAGATATTGAGGGATGTGTTAGCATGGGTTTGTGGGGTGACTTAGGCCGGGAGCAGGACCGAAGGACTGGCGAAAGGCGAGGGAACGTAGTGACTAAGCCATGAGCACGACAGAATGGCGTGCGACCGGCGAGAGGCCCGAAGGGACTCAAGGCATGAGCAAGTCCGAAGGACTGGCGAAAGGCGAGGGAGCGTTAGCGACTAAGCCATGAGCGAATCGTAAGATTCGCGAAAGTGCGTTTGAGCATTTTGCAGGGTTTGTTTGTTGATTATTCTTTTGTACGGTCTCCGATTTTTTGCATTTTTGAAAATCAGGGGCACTTTCGCACCGCGCGGTCAGGGGTTTATATACATCTAAATTGAATCATAAGATGCCGGTAAGACCAGCCGGACTAAAGAAAAAGGAGGTGATACTCCTGTTGGACTTAGGTGACGTTGGTATCCTAATCATGCTATCTTATGAGATACGGGCATGGTATTGGATATTAACAAGAAAACGGTGAGGGGTCAAACCCTCATTGTTTTGTCCCCTTTGGGGCATACAGGCAAATAATTATATCCTCAGAAGACTAATTATTTCCTGTTAAGTCTAACAGGAGAATTGCCGGCTGAATAGGTTTGGTCACCTGTTCATTTAGGCCGGCTCACTTCCTTTTCTTTTGGTCTTTTCCGTGTTTTGTCTTGGCTGCTTTTTCTGTTGTTCAAAAATGATGCCGGACATTGATTTAATTCCGAAAAAAATAGATTCGCCCGGATTGCAGGCGGGCGATAAAGGACACGGATTACTTGAGTAATCTGTTATGCGGTACTAAGTGTGTACAGAGGTAAACCTTGAGAAGTTAAAATGAATTCACCGAAGAAGACTCCTGCCAGTCTTTCATTGACGCAGAATATATCCGTTACTTCATCTCAACCTCCTGCTCTTTTTCCTCTGCGGACTTCTTTTCATTCAGTCTGAGTGCTCTTTTCAGATTGAACTCATATTTTCCCTTGAGATGATGATAGTCGGCATCGAGCTCCGTGAGTTTGGATTTCTGTTCAAGGAAGCAGCCGAGTGCATCCTCATACTGGGATGAGATGTTTGAGTAGAAACATTTCACAGTATGTAACTCCTCGGTCAAAGTCTGGACTTTGTCCACGAGAGTCTTGTCATATGGTGATTCTACGATTTCGTCGAGCAGATTTTTTAACTCTTCTTCGATTTCTTTTTGTCTGCACAGATGTGTTTTCTTTTGTTCTTCTGTGACTTTGACTGAGTTTCTGAAATCATATAACTTGTGTTCAGCACGTTCACGTTCTCTTAATACGTTGTTAATGTTCTCTTCCATTTGTCTGGACATCAGGGCTATATGTTCTTCAGTGCTTTGCTTAGTTCTTTTCTCCTCGCGTCTGCTGATATCATTGAGAATCCGTTCTTTTCTCTCAATGTAGCTGATGATTTCCATTTGGAGCATCTCTTCAGCTTTGAGTGCCTTGTATTTGGCACGCTGTGTGATTTCATCAGCGAACTTTTGAGGGAGGGTGATTGTAAACGATACGAGAGAGTTTCCACTATCGATTTCTTCCTGGGTCATGTTTGTGAGTAAATTATGTCAGAGCTTTGGCTGTTTGGATGAGCCAAAGCTGTGTTTCTTTCTGACCTTTATTCGGTCTTCATCTCTTCTAAGAGGTCGAGAATGTCTGTTAAGACTGCAAGCCTTTTTCCCTCGATTTTGATGAGTTCCTGGCGTGCCTCTTCCAGGTCGAGAGCCATTGGTACTTCGAGGACTGCTGTGTGAGATTTAGGGTTAAGGTCAGGTTTTCTGGATTTGAGGATGTCTTTGAGTTCAACGATCTTTGAGTATCCGGAGATTTCCTGGAAATCATGGAAGGCTTTGCAGACCTTTTCGACTGCTTCTTTGGAGTACTCGCTTTCATCGTTGATGAAGAGAATCTTTCCTTTGCGGTTCTGGTCTTTGTTTTTGGAGAAGACCATAATCTGCATTTCATGCGGCAGACTGCTGAATCTGAAACGCGGGTTTTCATTTCCGCGAATCTGGATGACTGCTTCCAGCCAGTCATTTTCGAGCAGTTGGACAGATTCTGCCGGTTTCATGAATCTGAATCCTCCGTTTAAGAAGGATGGAGAAACCATGATACAGCGTCCGGTGTCTGCGGTGCAGGCGAGTGAATGGAGAAGCATTACTGTGCTGTTTAGGACGTCAGTTTCATGGCAGAGGGCGAAGCGTCCGTGGATGTCCATGCTTACAGCAGGGTTCTTTTCCTGTTGTTTGTGTGATACATCATGGTCGATGTTTGAGACTACAAGCGGGAATCTGCGTAATGTTCCGTCCTCGTTTGTGAGCGGGGCAGATATTGGATCATCTGCGAGTTCGATTCTTTTACCGCGGAAGCATGAGCGGACGTATGCGACTGTGGACATCGGTTTGAATGGTTCTGAGCCGATTCTTTTGTCTGCATCTACTGCGCAGAGGAGTTCTCCGGTTTTGCAGAACGGGTCGTATGCTTCTTCTGTTTTTCCGGCGATTTGTTGTACGATGTCTGCGGCAAACGGCTGGAAGGTGTTGATGTTTTCGCGGGATTCGATAAACATCCGGTTTAAGTAAGCGTCGAAGGCGTTTTGGATGTCTTCTGCTTTCATGTCTCCTGTCTGGAAGATGCCGAGTGTTTTTATGGTGTGCTTTAAGACTTCGAAGTGGTGACGTACGTCTTTTGGTGTTTCGATTACCGTTTCGTCTGCAGGGTAGAGGATTGGGTTTTCGATGACCTGGGAGATGAGTTCTTTTGGCGAGAGGTCGGTGTTGTAAACCGGTTTTTCTTTGAGTCCGATGGATTCAGGAAATCCCGGTTCGTCTGCTTTGTCTGCGGCCCATTTTGCGAAGAGGATGGCAGGCAGGTAGCCAAGGGAGGCATTTCTCTGTGCCGGGGTGTTGGCTAAGGTGATTAAGGTGTTTTCGAGGTCTTCCTTCGATAATGTCATGGTCTGCCTCCGAGGTTTGTTACGAGGAGTGTTTCTTCGATTTCCCTGAGTTTTGCTGCCTCTTCTTCGATGAGTTTTCTGTGTTCTTCGATGTATTTTGTGAGGGTTTTGAGTTTTTCCTGGGTTTGTTTGTCCGGGATGTGTAAGGGGATGCTTAAGAGTGATTCTTTGGAGAATGATTTGGAGATTGCTCCCTGTCCCTGTGCGTCTATGTATTTGTTGACTGCGGGTTGTGAGAGGTAGGCTGCCAGGAGTTCCGGTGAGATTTTTTCTTTGTCGACTGTTAAGGCGATGAAGTCTCCGGTAAATGTTGCTCCTTTGAGTTCTTTCGGGATTACGACAGCTTTGAAGCTGTGTCTGATGGAGAGCAGGATGTCTCCTTCTTCGAGCAGGTTCTTTTCGGTTCTGTCGAGTTTTTTGATGTTTGTTTCGTCAATTTCTTCTGGGATGAGTCTGCCGTCGGCTGTGATTGCTTTGTGGCGGATGACTTTGATTGGTTCTGTTCCTTCTTTTAAGTAGAAGGAGGATGCTCCCTGTTTTACGTTGACTGTTACATCTTTGAGGGTTTTTGTTTCTTCCATTCTTGTAACCTCGCGGAGGTTTTAATTAGATTGGAAACCTACCTCTGTAGGACAGAGGTTTTTCTGGCTTGGGTTTCTTGAAGGGTATCCTTGCCGGTTTCCTTTGTCATAAGGGTCATGTTGAACTGTCGTTTGGTCTACGACACATGTCTTATGCACTATTCTTTTTTGTTTCAGGAGGTATTTATAGTTATGGCGGAGCAGAGTGGCTGGTGTTTTGTCGTTGGGAAGTCAACACTGTGTCGTTGGAAAGTCAGCAGTTTTTCCCGGGGTTTTTGTGTGCCGGGCGCGCATGCGAGGGGCGAGAGACGAAGGCGTGACGCGACTAAGCTGTGAGCACGTCGCGAACCGAAGGCTCAAGACGGGAGCAAGCCTGAAAGGCTGGCGACGGCTGAAAGACGTGCGAAAGTGGAGTCCGGGAGCGGACTTAGGATACACTTGGAAGAACGCTAATAACTCCGTTGCTCGATATCGGGTTGAGGTTGAGTTATTCAATGTGATACATTTGGAAAAATCATTACTAACACTTGTAAAAGTATAACTCACCAGAGCATAGGATGGGTATATAAACAATAAGAATCCATTTGTTATTGGAACTGTTTTTTTCTATAAATTCAGCTTCCCCCATAGTTTGAAAAATAGGCCGCGGAAAGATACTTTTCGCAATTGCCAGTTGAACTCTATTCAAAATTTGATTACTGATTGTCCAAGTATCTCAAACCCAATAATCAGCAATGGGATTTGTTTCATATCCCAAATCCCATTTTCTCATCTATTTTCAGATAAACACCATCAAATTGATACATAGATAATTGTTCTTACTCTATGGATATGGGTGATTCTGCAGCAGGAATTGGGGCCGCAGCTCTTGAGCCAGTTCAGAAATCAATGGCAAATCCACTCGAGTCAAAAACCATCACTTTGTCTTGTGGAAAACTGACAACAGGTGTTACGGTAAAACCATGGACTGGAATCTTCATGCTTCGCAATCTTTCAAGTCCGGAGACCTATTTCCAGGCTGCGTTCAGAGTGCAGAGTCCGTGGGAAATTGATGGAGAAAATGGTACAAAAGAGATTGTCAAGAAAGAATGTTATGTGTTTGACTTTGCTTTAGATCGTGCATTGAAACAGATTGCTGATTACAGTTGCAGACTGAACATTCATGAAGCCAATCCGGAAAAGAAGGTTTCTGAGTTCATTAACTTCCTTCCAGTAATTGCCTATGACGGAAGTTCCATGCGCCAGATTAGTGCTGCTGATGTTTTAGATATCGCCATGTCTGGAACTTCTGCCACACTTCTTGCGAAGAGATGGGAGAGTGCATTACTGGTGAATGTGGATAATGATACGTTATCTCGATTAATGGCAAATGATGAAGCCATGTCTGCTCTTATGCGGATTGAAGGTTTCAGGAATCTGAATGCAGACATTCAAACGATTATCAACAAATCCGAAGCCGTGAAAAAGAAGAGGAATGATTTGGGGGAGAAACTAACAAAAGATGAGAAAAAAGCTCTGAGTGAGGAAGAGAAAGATTATAAGAACAAGCGGAAACAGATTCAGGAAAAACTCATCAAGTTTGCAACCAGAATTCCGGTGTTTATGTATCTGACTGATTTCCGCGAGCGTTGTCTGCATGATGTGATTACGCAGCTTGAACCTGGACTGTTCAAAAAAGTAACTGGACTGGATGTAGCAGACTTTAAACTGCTGGTATCTCTTGGTGTGTTCAATGATACCCTGATGAACGATGCAGTTTACAAATTCAAACGGTATGAAGACGCAAGCCTTGTTTACACAGGAATTAACCGTCATGAAGGTGAAGACAAGGGTGGATGGAATACCGTTTTGTCTGAGGATGATTATAACTCACTGTTCAATCTGAAGAAATCCTAGAATCCTTTCCCCATATTTTTTGCGTTATCCATTTGCCCCTACAGAAACCTATTAAAGTAGCTCATCTATATGTCTAATGGGTGATTTAACTCACTAAAACTTACAAGAAAATTTTCCTACAAAACCGTATTTTGACGCAGAATGATTTGATGCCATCTTTGGGTATCAAGAATTCATGTGTTGCTTCCTTTCTTCAGTATCAGCGAATGTTTTCTCAAAAAGTAATTCTGAGAGCGGATGCTGTACTCAAGAAAGTGAATTCCAAATATTGTAAAAATTCGCAATGACGAAAAGAAAAATGATAAACAAAAACCAGGTATTGATTGTTGAGAAAAAGAACACAAGGGAGAGAGTAAAATGAGCCACACCAATGTCATCATTGATCTGCTTAAGGGGACTATGATTATGTCAGTAGTAGTCCTTGCCTGTGGCGGAATATCTCAGGCCTTTACGAATCTTTCTCCAGATCTTGGTTCTCAATTTGACAGCATGATGTTGCCTGCCATCAATCTTTTCTCGGCGATTCCAACAGAATTATTTGCTTTTCTGCTTATAGTTTTGGGATTACTTGGTGCTGTTGTTGTAAAAGCGAGATGATAAGAAAAAAGGGAGTTCTCACTCCCTTACTATTCAATATCCCTATTTTTAGTTCACTGGTCCGCTCCCGGACTACACTTATGCTTCAAAAAAGTTCAGAGAGAGTCTTCTGCACTCTCAGTGTTTTCAACCCGTTTCGTTGAACAAGCACTGTACACAAAATCATCCTCTTCAATATCGTAGTGCGCTAAGAGTGTTCGGATAAAGGAGATGGTCGGAGCTGCTGACAGACCAGAATGTCGATAGATATCCGTTCCATCAATAAGCACATTACGGGGCATATCCTCTTCTGAATAGGAAAACATAGGGACTTTCGACCAGGAAGCAAATGGAACTTTTTTCCGTGCAAGTTCCTCAATAATGGTCTTATCCTGCTGATACAAACGAGAAATAATCTGATGTAGCATCTCTGCAAATGTATTGACCTTGATCAGCTCACCCTGCATAACAAAATAGTTCGGCTTCTTGAATGTTGCATCATCAGGATTTGCACAATTGTACTCAGAATATCGCGTATCACTGAAAGTGACTGTTGTTTCTGGCTGTTCAATCACATAGTGTGAACAGAGAATATCAGCCAGACGTTCTCCACGTTTCTGAATAGTCTCCGCATTCCATATATCCTGGGAGTATATGTCGGAGTTCAGAATGACCATCTTACTCTGTACTTCGTTAAGCTGATTCTTCTTGTCAGCAAAGGGTTTGTCGCCAATTTCACTGTTGTACCCGGTAAGTGTCAGGTTTCCGAGAGTGTGAACATATTTCTCCTGAACCTCTTTCCAGACCTCCTCACCAAGCATACGCTGCCAGGCAGAAGAGAGGTTCTTGTTCTGGGGCATAATGTGCTCGATAGTAAGATTATCCACAATCAACTTTTCCTTACCCTGGTTTTCAGTGTCAGTTAAGACAAACTTACACAGAGCCTTTTTTCGATAGAGGTTATTTTCCAGAAGTGCGGAACGGAAGGTCGAATCGCCAATAAGAGCATCCTTTGAGGTTAACTGAATGAAGAAGGAAACGATTGTATCATAGTAGTGCTTCTTGTTCTCCTCATTCTTGAAAACACGGGAGTAGAGCGTCTTATACAGACCTCTAAGCGTGTTTGAACCAACCTCACAGATAAGGCGGCGGATACTGTAATGTAGAAGGAAACGCAGAGTCTTTTCCAGTTCAACTTCAGTGATAATTCTTGCTTCCAGGTCATCAAAGACTCTAAACAGGAACAGGAAAACGGTGGTCTGTTTCAGCTTTTGGAGATTCTTTAGAAGAGCATTAACGCCCGGAGAATAGCCTTCTCCGTAGAGGAATGCATGGTAAAATTCTGCATAGTGCAGAATTTCTTTGAGCATACTCTCATTAGTATAATTCCCTTGGATGTATGTGGTTTTGAAGATTTCATATGCTTCCTCCTCCTTTGAGAATCCGTCATTCTTCATGTTGAGGTAATCTAGGAAGAAGGGAGTCATGTTTCTTTTCCGGAGAAGCTGTTCGGTCTTCAGCCAGTACTTTTCATAGAGGATTTCCTGGTCGGTATCTGTCATCAGAACAAAGTTCCGGATTTTATCTGAGAGGCTTAAAGGAACTCCGGTTGAGTTGATACGCTCAAAGATTTCCTGCGGGTTATCCTCTTCTTCTAAGCGAATACTTGCACAAGTTAACCCCTCTACTCCTCGGTAGATAGCTTTCGCATGGATTCCTGCAGCAATCTGTTCTCGGACGAGCGTGCAGAAGAGTTCATAGTTCTGCCAGATTCCACTGGACTTATCCATCTCTTTATGCCTATTTTCCATTAAGAGATGAAGCTGGTTGTCGTCAGATTTGATTGGTTTGAGTTTGAGTTTGCTTGCAGTGTCAATCTCAAAGGTGTCAATTTTGTCTTTGTTGAAGAGAGTGCCGGATATTGCTTCGCGTTCCGGGTCAGTTTCAGCGAGGTCAAGAAGGCTTTTGAGGAGAAGGTAAATTGTTGTGAGACGCTGCTGTCCGTCAATGATGATGTAATAGTGAATGTTGTGTTCTTCTTTGAGTGGAGCGTAAATTATTGAGCCACAGAAGTGTGTTTTATCTATTTCACTGTGCAACTTCTGTACAGCCAGAATGTCCTGGAAGAGTTTGATACACTGCTCTTTGGACCACTCGTAGTTTCTCTGGTAAACAGGGATTGCATATTGTCGCTTATTCGGTTCAATAAAATCGTTGATGATACGCCCTTTGTCGATTTTCATCTTTTTTCGCTCTCCTTAGACAATCGTATGGATTATGTATATATACTTTAGACATTGTTTCTATTAATAGGTATTTGATAGTTTCAGCCCAAAGAAGATAATGCCGCCGATTCTGTCAGGCTTCGCCTTCCAGTCTCGTCAGCAATATCATCTTTGTGCCGTTCTGGTTCAATTGGTGTTTTTAAAAATGACACACGATAAGTTCCATGAACTGGATGAGATGAGAGAAAAAGACGAAAAGCTGTTCGAGGCAGCAGTTGACCTGCTCTTCTCGATTGGTTTTGATAATTTCACTGAAGAGATGGCTGCAGAGGCTATGCATGAGGCAAAGGAGGATTTTGACGTAAGTAATCCTTCAGTTGACGATATGCTTACTCTGGTGGCAAAGATGTTGGTTCTGGGAGCAGCTTCAGAGCTTCGCTCTTTTTCACTTACAGTACTGCTTGACTACATTGCAGAAAAGGGGTGGAGAGCATGAGTGAGAAGGAGAATCTCCAAAAGCTCGACTGCCTGATGCGGGAGGATGAACTCCTCTTCCGTTTCGGTATCACGCATCTGCTGACGGTGGGATATGAGAATCTGACAGAGGAAGCGGTTGAAAGAACAATCCGGGTGATTGAGAAAGAGGCTTTGGAGGAAGATGAGGATTTTATTCCTGTCATCACTCCTGAGTATAGGATTGCCATTCTGAAAATGGCGGCGAAGATTCGGGAAGTTCCAATCTGGACTATCCTGAAGTATGTTTCTAAGATGGTGAAGATGTCATAGGGTTATGCTGTTCTGATGAGCTTCACTTCTTTTTTCTTTTTTTCTTCTTTTTTATTACGTATATTCTCTGGCTTTGGATGTGCACAGCG
The DNA here is from genome assembly GCA_017387505.1 of Methanocorpusculum sp. GTDB lineage: Archaea > Halobacteriota > Methanomicrobia > Methanomicrobiales > Methanocorpusculaceae > Methanocorpusculum. Next base: position 88,153 of record JAFOFB010000008.1, on the reverse strand, counting down.
TGCCCTCGCTGCCTCGCCTAATTGGCTCGGCCGGGACGCGAGGGGAATCTATGGTGTATGGAATTATCGTTAATCCATGAAAACTACAAAACATAGACAATAAGAACAGAGACAATAAGAACAGAGACAATAAGAACAGAGACAATAAGAACAGAGACAATAAGAACAGAAACGATAGGTGGTTTGGGGTTTGAACGCCCCGCACCCGTCATTTTGATAGAACTCACGATATGTCAGATCGCTTGTTCAAGGTCGCAAAATTATGCTAACCTCATCAAATATCAACATAATATATGGGGTGCTGTATGGGTAAAATACTTTCCCTCAAATACTGTACCGCATCTGGAAATGATAATTGGAAGGAGAACCCTCCAAAATATCATTTTAGCCAGATAGCGGTACTGTCTCTCACCGGATTTGGTACCATTACTGACATTAATGGTACTGTGGTGATAGTTGATGTTGATATTAATGAGGTATTTTTTGAGCATTTATTAGCTACCTCAGCGTCTTGCCGAAACAAGAACGCCAAATATAGTTCTCTCTCAAATAGCTAATATCTTCTGTTGGGATAGAGTATGGGATATCCGGAAACTCATTATTCCTCTCGCGTCTTGGACGAGCCTATTAGGCGAGTCAGCGAGAGGTCGTATAGCACCCACTATTTTCAAAAACTTCATGAATATCACCCGGAGGATTAATCCAGCCCAAAGAAGATAATGCCGCCGATTCCGTCCTGTATCACCAGTCCGCTCCCGGACTCCACACATGTCTCATATCCGCTTCGCTTCATTCGACATCAGTTCCGTCCGTCTCGCTCTGTCACTTCAACTCCGCAAAAACCAGGAGAGTCGTCGCCCATGCCTCGCAGAGCTTCGGCATCGGCTGTCTGGTTCACTCGGTCGGAACATGCCTTCGGCATATTCCTCACTCGCTGTTTCCGCAAAATCACTTGAGCCGAGAGGTCGTATAGCGCCCACTATTTTCAAAAACTTCATGAATATCACCCAGAGGATTAATTCAGCCCAAAGAAGATAATGCCGCCGATTCTGTCAGCCTGCCGGCTTCCAGTCTCGTCAGCAATATCATCTTTGTGCCGTTCGGTTTTGAATCGTGTTTTTTTCATGACACAGTTAAAATTAGTTGAAGGAACAGACGAGTACCGGATTGCAGGACTCGCCATGAAAGTGAGAAGTGAGCTTGGCTTCTCCATGCTTGAATCGGCATATGAACGTGCATTAATCCTGGAACTGAACAAAGCAGGATACACAGCAGAAAGACAAGTGCCAATCCTCATCTTCTATGATGGAAGGGAACTCAATCACGGATACTGCGCAGACATCGTGGTTGACCGCAAAATCATCCTCGAACTCAAAGCTGTAACAAGGCTCTATGCAATCCACAGAAGACAGCTTCAGTTCTACCTCTCGGCAGGAAAAATCGACAGCGGTCTTCTGATTAACTTCGGAAACTATCAGAAGCTTGAATGTGAACGCATGCAAAGAGCTGATGCCTGTAAAAACTCAAGGCTTGGAGTAAATCCAAACGGAATCTTTAGGCCGCTCACAGAAGATGAAAAGAAAAATCCGCATGAGAGCTTTGCGGAAAGAATCGCCCGCATTGTGGAGATGGATTAATATAGCGGATGAAAACAAATCCGCTTCCGAAGAGAAGGGAGGCAGTCTCTGATGTCAAGAATGGATAGTATTCTGGAAGATATTCTCTATGATGCTGTGGATTCCTATGTGTCTGAGAATCGCGAGGAGATAATCACAGACATCTGCCGTGTCGCATCAGAAGAGGGTAAATCTCTTCCATCAGCTCTTGAGGCTGTTGTGGTTGACTGGCTTTCTGAAGGAGACGGGTACTTCTACATCAGAGATGATATGGAATGCCAGGCTGAGCAGTCATGTGATTACGAGTATGACTGTGAAAAAATCATCTTCGAGTATGGATTCACAAACTCTCTCGAGGCCGCAAAAGAGATGGGTGTCAGGCTCTCGGATACTGATGAATCCGAGGTGGCGGCGGCTGTGCTCAAGGCAAATCTGCCGTCGAAAAAGGAAGTGCAGGCCGAGGTCGAAGCACATGTATGCAGCCTTGATGAGTATCAGAAGCTCGTTGACGAAGCAGGAAACAAAAAAGGAGGTGATGCCGACCGTTGACGAAGCGGTGGAGCACATCACCTGGGCGGCGGGTGATTCCTTCCTCTCCAATTATCTGGACGAGGTTCTGGATGAGGTTTTCGAGAGGGCTGAGGAGGATTGTGTTGAGCCTGATGAGGTTTTGGATGAGGTGGTGGCCGAATGGCTTGACAGGTCATACATCTACGATGAGGTGTACGATTATCTCTACGAACATATTGACAATGAATGTATGTACACAAGCGACTGCATGGAGATAATCGCAGACTATGGTTTTTCTGATTCCCTGGTGGCGGCTGTGGACATGGGCGCGTGGCCCGGAGGGACTCAAGCCGTTGAGCACGGCCGCAGGACGTGCGGGGGCTGTGATTTCTCAGACATGGATGAAACTGCTGTGGCTTCTGCTGTTCTGCATCAGAATCTGCCCTCGGTGGAGGAGCTTCAGGAGGAAATCGTCAGTCAGATTCAGGAATGCAGCTCCTATCTGGAACGGGTTGCAGAATATGAGAACAGTAACCTGGAATCTGTGGACGAAGAGGATGCTGAAGATGAAGAGGGGGTGATGCCTGATGACAAAGAGACCTGACGACCTCTTCCCGATTGAGGAGCGATTAACCCTGCGGGAGAAGGCAGAAATTTATCACCAGACAGTCACCCTTCCGCTGAAAACGCGTCTGGAAGAGGTTCTTGCTGACTTCTTCATCGAGGAAGACGGGGAGATAGAACGTGGACGAAAGGTGATGGAGTTTGTTATCCATTGGACGATAATCATCGGAATGTTTTACGGAGAAATCCGGGAGTGGAAAAAACTCCTGAGCAAGAAATGAGAGGTGAATCTCTCATTTTCCTGCTTTCAAGTATCTGTTTTGTCTATTTTCACGAAAGTGCGTTAGGGCATTTTTCAGGGTTTGTTTTTGATTTGTAGGATAGTTCGGTCTTTAATTTTTTGTGATTCTGGAATTTATGGGCACTTTCGTGGTGCGCGGTCGGGGGTTTATATAGTTGAAGATTGAATCATAAGATTGGCCGGTCTTACCAACCGGACTAATTAGATAGGGGGTGATATTCATTATCCCGGCGGATCTGTTGGATTATGGTATCCTGCTTCTGCTTTCGTATGAAATACGGGCATGGTATCGGATACTATCCAAAAAATAATGAGGGGTCATACCCTCATTATTTTCTCCCCCATGGGGTTTCCAGGCAAATGATTATATCATCTGACGACTAATTATTTCCTGTAAGATCCGCTGGGGGAATGACCGGTTGAACAGACTGGTAACCTGTTCGTGACGGCCGGTATCACCTCCATTTCTTATAACTCATTTTCTGTGTTCTGTTTTGCAGTATTCATTCTCGATCTATTCCTTCCTCTTTTCTCTTTTTCATTTTTCATGTGTTCTCTGCTGTCTATCCGTCCTTTTCTCTGTTGTCTATCCGTCCTTTTTTCTCTTCTGCTCTATTCAGTTCTGATGCCCCTTTTTCCCTCCTTTGAATCATGAGGGTGTTTTAGGGGCATGATTCTCTTACACCATCCGTCAGCGGTCAATCTTTGGGTTTTAGGCGTCCGTCAAGCCTGCTTTTCTTCTGACTTCAGACGGCGCTCCCGTTCCACTCGCTTCACTAGTGTTTTGTCTCATGCCTCTGTCATCCGGGAGGTAAGCCTTCCGTCCGCCGGAAAACCTCGCCTTCCCTTCGGTCAGGCTCGGTTCCCGCCGCCCGAAAGTCATACTCTCCCGTCTGCCAGCGAAGACGGCATGACAAAACACAATTTCGTGAAGCTCGTATGGAACGTGAACGACCGTCTCTATCATAAGTCAATCAGAAGCAGGCTTTTCCGTGCCGCCTACAACCCGATTGACCGCAGACTTTTTACATGGTGTATCAGACATGCCCCCTTATTCACCCTCATTTCTTCTTTTGGAGGGGCAGAGACAACCGGTTGCTCAGGCATAGTTGAAAGGACTGAAAAGGCTGTCTGTGCAGGTATTGAAAGGACTGAAATGGCTGTTTGTGCAGGTATTGAAAGAGCTGAAATGACTGTCTGTACCGGAGTTGAAAGAACAGGGAAGACTGTTTGTGCAGGACTCGAAGGAGGTCTGTTCTAATGGAACTGATTCGTGAATGGATGGGACGCTCTGAAGAACTTCGTGAGTCTGTTATGGTCCAGATGTTCTCAATGAGAAACGAGTCTGGAAGAATCAGACGTATTGTCCGTGTCACACTCATCTTCGAGGAGACAAAACAGGAGTTCTTCAAGGACTATCTCTTCGAAGGATGGAGACCCAATACATCCCGCAATACCTCTCCTCTGGAACTGGCTGAGCCTGCATACATCAACGAAGTATCAAAAGCTCTCAAGGGAGGATACAGAAAGGTCTACTCCTCCCTTGACTCTCTAATAATGGAACGGGAAAACAGCATCTCAAACAGCAACACAATACCGAGCAGAAACACAACACCAAACAGTAACACAACACCAAACAGAAACACCCTGCCGAAAAAGGTCAGCATCCTCACAAAAGGAAGCGTCTCTCTTGACACCATGAGAGCATGGAAACGCGAAATGGATTACGTCTATGCAGGAGGTGAGTTTGCATGACTCTCTTCATCTTTGATGTCAGAGAAACACTCTCAAGAAGAGTGATGATTAAAGCCGACTCAATGGAAGAAGCCTGGAACGAAGTTGACAGAATGTACATGGAATCAGAAATCGTCCTCAACACCGACGACTTCAAGGAAATGGAAATCCTCTGGATTGAATAACCAACCCCTCTCTTCCCTCTTTTTTTGCTCCCGCCCATCTCATCCATCTCTTCTAATCTCTTTGGATTTTATGTTCGCTCCCGGACTCCGTTATCGCTCGTTCACACTCGCGAAAACTCCGTCCGCCCCGCTCTGTTTACTACAACCGCGCAAAAACCAGACAAACAAGTCGCCCGCTTCAAATCCTCACGGATTCTCAGCCGGCTGTCATGTATGCTCGCTCGCGTATCGCTTTCAGCGAAACGCTCACTCGCCCGCAGAGGCAAAACAAAACCCAAAAAAAAGTAAAAAATTACTCCTGCTTACCGCAGAAGTGACCCGCAATAAACTCACGAATCATATGAGCCGCAACCATAGCAGTCTGACCCTCGTCATTCGGCAAAACCTCAACATAATCAAACCCTACAGCATTCTTAGACAAACGGCGGATAACCGCACGAACATCCGCAGGCGAAAGCCCGAACGGCTCAGGCGTTCCAAGACCCGGAGTCAGACAACAGTCAATAGCATCAGCATCAATCGACAAATAAAGCGAATCATCACCGATTAACGCAGAAACCTCATCAAGAACAGAACGAATACCCCGCTCCTCAACATCATCAGCCGTATAGAGATGATAATTCTCGCGGGCGAACTCAAACTCCTCTTTACAACCGCTCCTGGCCCCGATAATCACAATATTCGAAACAGCCTCCGAAACACGAGCTGTCACACAGTCATGATTAAACGGAGAACCCCTGTACTCATCCTGCATATCAAGATGAGCATCACACACAACATACCACTTAGGCTTCAAAGTCTGAACAGCACCAATCGTCACAGAATGCTCGCCGCCCATCATAATTGGGACCTTCTCATCCTTCATCAGATCAGAAACCGCATCTGCCACCTGCTCAACCATCAAATCAGGCAGACACTCGACATACATATCCCCCATATCATGAACAGAAACATCAGTCATCTCCAGATCATAAAACGGAAGATAAGTCTCGATATTATACGAAACCTGACGGATAGCTAAAGGAGCATCACGGCATCCTGCCTTAAACGACGTAGTACCGTCAAACGGCACACCGAACAGTACGTAATCAGCTGAGCTGTACTCTGCATCAGCATCAGCAAAAAGAGTTGTGGAAAAAGACTGCATACCTCTGCAGACTTTTTAGAGGTCAAGCTTACGCTTGCCGAGAGACTCAATGTATGGAACTTCCTGAGCCGGCTGGAAGGTTGCAACGATTTCATCATCGACAACAAGTTCAAAGTTGTTGAAGTCTTTCATGTCCATGAAGGTTACAACATTTCCTGCAATAGTCAGGATCTGTCCGGTCTTTCTCTCAACAATCGGTGCGTAGACAGTTGCAGAGGTCGGGTTGACGATAGAACGCTTCTGTCCGTCGAAGATACCGACAACGTCAAGTCTTGCCTTTGCTGCTCCGTGCTTACCCGGCTTGGAGATAGAGATGCTCATAATTTTGCACGGCTCGTCGTCGACAACAACGTAACGGCCTTCTTTCAGTTTTCCAACTTCAGTCTGTTCCTTCATTGTAAATCTAACATAATTATGTGTGGTAATTCCTTATGAGTGTTACGACTATAAACTCCCGAAAACAGAGCAAGCATTCAAAAACATTCATCTCCTATCATATAGTATGATTAGTCCGGACAGATTCTTCCGGGTATGCGACTCAGTTGCCGGAAGAATTGTAAAAGCCTTAGCTCCGGTCATCGGAACCCCGTACGGTGCCGAAGAAATATGCATCGGTGCAGACAACACACCAACCGAACGCCTCGACAAAATCGCAGAAGACATAGTACTCGAAACCTTCCGCGAAAACAAAGTCTGCGCACGCCTGCTGTCAGAAGAAGCAGGAATGGTAGACATCGGAGGAGACGAGGGCATCGCCTACCTCGACCCGGTTGACGGCTCATTTAACGCAAGCGTTGGAATCCCCTTCTACGCACTCTCAGTCGGACTCTCCGACGGAGAAAAAATGATAGCAGGATACGTCAAAAACCTCGCAACAGGCGAAACCTTCACCGCAGTACTTGGAGAAGGAGCATACCTCGACGGATGCCCCATACACCCGTCGGAAAAATCATCCTTTGCAACATCTGCCATGAGCGTTTATGCAAGACCCCCTGAAATGCAGGCGCTTCTTGCAAACGGATACACATCCAGAAGAATCCGAAAACTCGGAGCATCCGCCCTTGAACTCTGCTACGTCGCATGCGGAAGACTTGAAGCATTCTTAGACCTTCGCGGAACCCTTAGAATAACAGACGCCGCCGCAGCCATCTTAATCCTCGAAGAAGCAGGAGGAATAGTCACCCTTCCAGGCGGAGGCACCTGCAGCTTCCCGGACGACGTCTGCACCGGTCGCTGCCTCCTTGGCGCAAACAAAGCAATACACGGAGAAATATCCCGACTCATGAGGTTATTATGAAAATCTGCATCGTATCAAAAATAGACTCAAAAGAACCCCTGGAACTGGCCCAGTCACTTGGATGGGCACTCTCCGACAAAGGCTATGAAGTAGTCTACGAAGAATCCGTCGCCGCCGAACTCGGATACGAAGGCGTATCCCTTAGAAACCTAAGCGCCGACATCCTCCTGGTCCTTGGCGGAGACGGCAGCGTACTTCGTGCAGTCCGAATGATGAACACCCAGATACCTGTTCTTGGAATCAACCAGGGACACGTAGGCTTCCTAACCGACCTCGAAAAAGAAAACATCGAAACAGACCTCAAATCAATCCTCGAAACCAAAAAAATCGAAACCCGCATGAGGCTGTCTATAGAATGCAACGGAAGAGACTGCGGCCCGGCACTAAACGAAGCAGTAATAGTAACCGCAAGACCTGCAAAAATCCTGGACTTCACCGTATCAGTCAACGGAAAAATAATCGACTCATTCCGCTCCGATGGACTAATCATCAGTACACCAACAGGCTCTACCGCCTATGCAATGAGTGCCGGAGGACCGATTGTTGACCCTGCACTTGAAGCAATGCTTCTTGTCCCGATGTCGCCATACATGCTCTCCTCGCGCCCCTACCTCCTAAACTCCGCATCCGAAGTAACAGTCACACTCTCATCCGACAAAACAGCTCTTCTTGTCCTCGACGGCCAGGACCAGTATGAGATTGGAAAGAACGCCGAAATCATCATCAGAAAAGCCAAAGAGCCTGCAAAATTCGTAGATACCGGCCGCACCTTCTTCGAAAAGGTCGAACAGAAACTCCGACAGCACTAAAATCCCAAACGTTCAATATAGATATACGAATGGGATTCTTTGACCGGTTTAAAAAAGAGAAGAAGGAGGAAAAAACCCTCCCTTCTTCCGTCGACTCTGCCATGTGGTTCTCAAACGCCACCTCTCACCTGCGCCACGGCCAGTATGATGCAGCCCTCCACTGTTTTGACAAAGCAATAGAATCAGACCCGGAAAACCCGGTTGCCTGGCATGAAAAAGGAAGAGTCCTTGCAATGATGAAAAGCGAAGAAAAATCCCTCGCCGCATACGACAAGGCAATCTCTCTTCGCCCGGAAGTTGGAGTCTACTACCACAACAAAGGAGACGCACTCGTCTCCTTCGAACGCTTTAAAGAAGCAGACGAATGCTTCAGAAAAGCTCTCGAATTATGCCCGGATGACGTCGTCTTCCAGACAAGCCACGCAAAAATGCTCGCAAAAGACGGCAAATACCAGGAAGCCGAGAAAATAATGGCAAAAATCTGCGAAAGAGAACCACGCGGACCGGAACACTGGTTCACCCGTGCAGAGTTCCTCTATGCCGCAGGAAAATATGAAGCCGCACTGAAATACTACCACGTAGTCCGCGAAATCTCCCCGGGACACTCCGTATCACACTTCAACTGCGGAAACATCTTATCGAAGCTTGGAAAATACAATGAGGCTGTTGAGTGTTACAACAAGGCTCTGAAATATGAAAAAACAATGACAGGGGCCATGAACAACAAAGGCCTTGCATTAAGCTGCCTTGGAAGACACAAAGAAGCCTATGACTGCTTCCGCCGCGTACTTATAGCACAGCCGAACAACGCAGACGCATTGTTCAACAAAGGCTACGAACTCTCAAAACTCGAACGCTTCGAAGAAGCAGTCTCCGCATTCGACTCATGCCTCTCAGTTGCAAACGACAAAGACCTAATCGACAGAGCAAGAACCGAAAAAGCATCTGCATTAAAGCAGATCTCAGAATAACCTTTTTTTAACCAGTTTTATTCCAAAATTTATCTGCCTTGGTTCAGCACCAGAGCCCAATTAAAGTCAAAAAATAAAAAAGAAAATTAAAAATTAGTTAATGTTGTCGATATTATAACCTCTGCTGGTCAGAAGTTCTTTGACTCTGTCGCGGTGGTTGCCCTGGAGCTCAATGGAATTCTCCTTAACTGTTCCTCCGCATGCAAGTCTTCCTTTGAGGAACTTCGATAAATCCTCTAAATCAATCTCATAAGGGTCAAGGCCGTCTACGACAGTAACTTCCTTGCCGTAACGTCTCTTGCTGACTTTCACACTGATTCGCTGCTGCTCTTTTGCGACTTCTTCACAAATACAGAGCTCTTTTGGTAAACCACATTTCGGGCAGATGCCGCTGTTCATTGCACTAAATAAGTTGGACGCCTGCAGATATATAGATGTGGTTATAATTCCTGTATTCAGCCGTGATAATTATAAAAATAGTTCGTCAGCTTCTCCTCCTTTGCAGCACTGTCCCTCTCCTCCTTTGAAAGGTTGGGCGTCTGCTCTGCCGGACAGAAAGAACACATAGCATCATCAACATCCATCCAGGCATCCTTTACCGGACAGTAATACACACCCTCGAAAACCTCCACAGCCCCACCTCCTGGAAACGGCATGCCGACAGGATGCGGCGGCTCGTTTTCGATGAAAATAGCATATGCAGCAATCAGATACTTAAGAGAGCGAAGCCTGTCTCCGGCAGTCCCTTTAGAACACTCACGCTTAGCAGCCGCCGCAAAACGATGCAGAGCATGAGATACCTTCATCTTCGAATGAACACCATCAAGAGACCTTGTCATCAGACGATTATACCCGTCTGTAATCTGCACCCTTGCATAGCGTGAAAGCTCCGCCCTGTAATCTGCCGGCAGATCCTTTATCTTCGAATCATAATTAATCATCATCAGATTCAAATCATCCGGAGTAAAACGCAGCGCCTCCTCCTTTAAAAACGCCAGAAGGTCCCCTTTCGACCTGCGCCTTCCAAGGCGTACCCAGTCAACCGTGTGACTCTTCTCAAAACGGTTCCAGAATCTCATGACCAGACTTACTAAATGTATGGATGGCGTAATATTAGCAGTTTTGCATCCAATGCATACCAAACTTGATACATACCAAACGCAAATAGTAATCTACGTATTGGGTATGACAGCAGAGATTCTTGTAAGCATTGGAATGGCATTTCTCTGGGCATTCTGGATAATGATTCCGGCCTACATTCCAAACCCTGCCGCAGCCCTTGTAGGCGGCGTGACTCCGATTGATTTTGGAAAATGTGCAAAAGACGGACGCCGTATATTCGGTGACGGAAAAACCTGGCGCGGATTAATCGGCGGCATCTTCATCGGCATCATCTTCGGTGCCGCACAGATGTACCTGGTATCCTACTTCAACTGGGACATCCTTCCAAAGCACACCTGGGTAACTGTCATATCCCTTGCGACCGGCGCACTCTTAGGAGATGTTGCCAAAAGCTACTTCAAGCGCCGTCTTGGAAAAGACCGGGGGGCAAAATGGCCTCTTGCAGACATGTACGATATGGTGATAGGCTCGCTTCTCCTCCTCGTAATCGCTCTTGCGGTAACAGGCGGATTTGGCTGGTTTGATCAGTTTGGCACGCTCTTCTTCGGCGTTCTGGTCTTCATCGCCATTATGATTATTTCCCCGGTCCTGCACCGCGGAGCGAATATTATCGGCTATATTCTTGGATTAAAGGACAGACCATGGTAAACAGAATCTTAGATTTATTAATTCAGTACAAAGCAGTTGAATTCGGAGACTTCACTCTTGCATCAGGTGCTAAGAGCAAGTACTATGTTGATGTAAAGACTGCCATCATGCAGCCTGAACTTCTCTCTGAGATTGCGGCTGAAGTCGCCGCAAAGTATGACTTCGATGTTGTCGCAGGTGTTGCTGTAGGCGGAGTACCTCTTGCAACCGCTGTTTCTCTTGCCGCAAAGAAGCCGTGTGCAATCATCCGCGCGCAGGCAAAGGATCACGGAAAATCCCAGATGGTTATTGGAACCGTAAAAGACAAGCGTGTCCTCTTAATCGAGGATGTAACAACTTCAGGCGGTTCTTCCAAGTACGGTGTTGATGAGCTTAAAAAAGAAGGCGCAATCGTTGAATCGGTCGTAACCGTTGTTGACCGCGAAGGCGGAGCAGCAGACCTTCTTGGAAAGGAAGGTGTCACTCTTCACCCGCTTGTTCGGGCATCCGAACTTCTCAACTAACTTTTTTTGAGATATTATTATCTCGTTTCATGACCTATCATATAGGACTATGCATAAGGAAGAATTATTAGAGCTCCATCAGATATTTTACGATATCAAAGAATACTACAAAGCATTAAATGATGACCTGAAGTTCCCGGAATACACTGCATTAAAAATCACTCCGGATCAGATTAACAGAAGCAAGCTCGAGCACAAATATGCTATCTTTGTCTTAGGTTCCGAGATTGCTGCAGCAATGAAGGAAATCGAGACCATCTCTTCCCGCGGTATCCCGGCACGCATGCGTGACCTTGCAGAGCGTACCTTAAAAGAGATGGAATCCGAGCACAAGAACTAATTTCTTTTATACTCTTTTTTTTTACAGGTCAAGCCGCATTAAAATATGCGGGATGCCGTCCTCTAAGAATTCATCGGACACCTGTATGAATCCATGCTTCTCGTAGAGTTTGCGGGCATAGACCTGGGCTTCAAGCATAACTGCCTCTGCTGAATACTTCTCACGGGCTATTCGAATGCCTTCGCTTAAGATTCTGCTTCCAAGACCCTCTCTTCTGCGCATCGAAATAACACGGCCTACAGCAGGCGTCTCAAACGACACACCGCGGTCAAGAACGCGGGCATATGCAAGAATCTTTCCATCCTCTTCGAGCCAGATGTGGTAGGCATCCAAATCTCTGCCGTCGATCTCAGGAAACGGGCAGTTCTGCTCAACCACAAACACATCCTGGCGAACTTTAAGAATTGCATACAGCTCCTTTGTCGTCAGCTCATCGAAATGCTTGACAAAAAGCTGCATAAAAAAAAGGATTAGTTTTCTTCCTCGTACTTCTTCAGCTCACGGTCGCGGAGCTCACCGCGCTTAATCTTACCGGAGAAGGACTTTGGAAGCTCTGTTACGAACTCAATTGCACGCGGATACTTATACGGAGCAGTCGTGGACTTAACGTGGTTCTGAATCTCCTTAATCAGTCTCTCAGAGCCCTGGTATCCTTCGTGTAAGACGATGAATGCCTTGATAATCATACCGCGAAGATCGTCCGGGCTTCCGACCACAGCGGACTCTTTAACTGCCGGGTGCTCGAGTAATGCAGACTCGACCTCGAACGGAGAAATTCTGTAACCGGAAGACTTGATAACATCATCATTTCTTCCAACGAACCAGAAGTAACCATCCTCATCCATGCGTGCCTTATCACCGGTGTAGTACCAGCCGTTGACAAACATAGCGGCATTCTCCTCCGGATTATCCAGATACTCGCGGATAAGACCAGCCGGTCTCGGATTTAAAGAGACAGCAATTCTTCCAATCTCGCCCTGCGGAACTTCGTTTCCATCATCATCATGGAGCTGAATATGCCATCCCGGAACAGGCTTACCCATAGAACCCTGGCGAACCTCCATGCCCGGCATAGTTGCAAGACAGCAGCAGGTCTCAGTCTGACCGTATCCCTCGCGGATAGTAATACCTGTACCCTCCTTCCAGATGCGGATAACCTCTGGATTCAGCGGCTCGCCTGCACTGGTACAGGTGCGAAGCTCGGAGAAGGAGAACTTCTTCAAGTCTGCAATGATGAGCATACGGTAAATGGTCGGCGGAGCACAGAAAGAAGTAATACCGTACTTCTCGATAAGCGGCAGCAGCTCGGTTGCGAGGAACTTGGTTCTGTAGTCATACACAAAGATACATGCACCGCAAATCCACTGACCGTAAATCTTACCCCATCCGCACTTTGCCCATCCGGTATCAGAGACCGTGAAGTGGACATCCTTATCGGTTAAGTCATGCCAGAACTTTGCAGTAACAGTCTGACCAAGCGGGTGTCCGTAATCATGGAGAACCATCTTCGGGTCTTTAGTGGTTCCGGAGGTGAAATAGATAAGCATCGGGTCGGTTGCAAGAATCTTGCGTCCTGCGGTTGCAACGAGCTTGGTGGATACCGGAGCCGGATATTTAAGTTCATGCTGGTATCCAATCCATGGGGAGGAGAGACGCTCAAGCGGATTGTCATCGACAACCATTCTGAGCTGAAGGTGCGGGCAGTCGGCTGCTACTTCATCAACCTTTGCCATATTTTCGCGGTCGGTAATAACCATCTTGAAACCGCCTGCGTTGATTCTGTAGGCGATATCTTTTACAGTCATCATGTGCGGGCTTGGACAGAAGACCGCTCCAAGCTTCATGATACCGAGAACTAAAATCCACCACTCAGGAACGCGGTGAAGCATCAGAAGAGCACGGTCTCCCTTCTGGATACCGAACTTCATTAAGATGTTTGCAGCCTCGTTTGAGTGAATCATCATATCCCAGAAGGTGAACTTCTTCTCTTCACCTGCCTGGTTTGTCCAGATCATTGCAAGGCGGTTTCTGTCCTCCTTTGCCCATTTGTCGATTACATCGAATGCAAAGTTATAGTGTTTCGGCACATCAATGTGGAAATTTTTGTAGGTTTCCTCATAGTTGCCTATGTTGCCCGTATATTCATCCATATTTTACTGCCTTACATGTTGGACTTCATTGAATATATTCATTCGCGGAAGAATGCTGCAGAACAAGATAAGATTGTAATAAAAAAAGATGAGGGAAGTTATCCCATAATGAATCCGCAGACGAGGAACATAACTGCGGCAATAACTCCCGCAAGGATTCCGTAAGGCATCTGCGTAACTGCATGGCGGAAGTTATCACAACCGCAGGCAGCAGAGGTTAAGACTGTAGCATCCGAGTAGAAACAGCAGTGGCTTCCAAGAACACCTGCGGAGATAACTGCTCCGACAGAGAGTGCAATGTTTGCATCCATCTGAATAGCTAACGGGATTACAATCGGTAATGCGATGATATAAAGACCCCAGTTGGTTCCGGTAACGAACTGAGTGATTGCAAGAGCCACGAAGACAACAAACGGCAGAAGGGCAACTCCGACGTTTGCTGCGACTGTATCGATAACATACTGGGTAAATCCAATCTGTTCAGACATTGCGGCAAACACCCATGCAAGAACCATTAAGAGGAGCGGCATAATCATGTTCTGCAGACCTTTAACAACACAGTCTGCGAACTCCTCTGCGTTCATAATTCCCTGCGCTAAGTAGAGAATGAACATAACAGGGATTGTACAGATGACACCCATCTGAAGGTCGATGTCAAAGATAAGGGTAAAGACCACTAAACTGATAATCGGGATTACGAGATTGATAATCCGCGGGGTCTTTGCGAAGGTGAGAGTGTCTCCGCTGTAGAGGTCAATCTTTTCAGAACCTTCCGGAGCGAGCGGTCCGCCTGCGGCAACTCTTGCGTATGCCTTCTTCATCGGACCGAATACCGGGATGACTCTAAAGATTACAAGGATAACCATAATGGCGGCGACCCATGCGTAGAAGTTGTACGGAATCGTCTGGATAAAGTAAACAAGACCCATTCCTTCAGGTGCCCATCCGTTTGCCTCTAAGAGACCTCCGGCAAAGACTGCCCATGTGGAAATCGGGATTAACACACAAAGCGGTGCTGCTGTTGAGTCAACAACATATGCGAGCATCTCACGCGGGACCTTGAACTTGTCAGTTAAGGAACGCATACAGGAGCCCACTGCCATAGAGTTTAAGTAGTCATCGAGGAAGATGGCAATACCCATAATCCAGGTCCAGACCAGAGATGACTTTTCTCCTTTTGCGTGTTTGGCTGCCCAGTTTCCAAAGGCAATTGCACCGCCTGCGCGCTCGATTAAGGCAATGATACTTCCCATCAGACCGCAGACGATAATCAGCCATGCCATGTCCGGGTCAAGCATCGTGTCAGTTAAGATGGTACTGAATTCGCTAAAGACATTGACCGTCTTTGCAGCCATAATCAGACCCATAAGACAGGAAAGTACCAGGGATTCTAAGATTCTCTTGGTGATAAAAATGTATACAATCAGAAATGTTGCGGGTAACAGTGACCAGGCTCCAAACTCCGAGGCCTCGGTCGGCATAAGAAAAGATAACAGCCAGGTTACAACTATGATGCAGATCGCTGCAATCAGCGCCCGGCGTGGTTCGAAGCCGAAAAGCTCCTCCTTCATCTTACGCATCAATTAGTATCTCCACCTTTGATAATGATAAACATACTACTTACCTCCAAATACCTATTGATAAATCATTATAGGGCGGTTGACTATAAATAAATACCCTGTCTGACTTTGTACTTACTCTTCTTTGTTCTGCATGGAGTAGCGTCTTGAAAGGCTCTCCATTGTTTCGATTTCGGAGACGTCTTTGTCGTCACGAAGTCTTACAAAGCGAGGGAAGCGAAGTGCGTATCCTGCTTCGTAGTTTGTGCTTCTCTGGAGCTCTGCGTATCCTACTTCGAAGATTACGTCCGGCTCGAATGTGACGCTTTTTCCCTTTTCGGAGATTATTTTGTCTTTGAAGAGTTCGTATAAGTGGGCAAGCATGGCGTCATCGATACCTGTTGCAACCCTTGATATTTCGAGAAGTTCTCCTGATTCGTCCTGGCATGCGAGGACAAATGAGCCGAATACTTTGGCACGTTTTCCCTCTCCCCATTCGGCTCCAGTGACGACTAAGTCAATGGTGTCAACCTCCGGCTTGATTTTGATCCAGAGTTTTCCGCGGTTTCCGGGGAGGTAGGGCGCATTGATTACTTTGAGCATGATGCCTTCGTTTCCGGCGTCGAGTGCTTCGTGGTAGTATTTTTCAATCTCTTCTGCCGAGTCGCTTACAAGCTGCGGGGCGACATATTCGGTCATGACCGATTCGAGGATTTCGCGGCGTTTTGTAAACGGCAGGTCGATTAATGTTTCTCCGTCACAGACGAGGATGTCAAAGACGCACGGGCGAAGTTCTATTTCCTCTTTTGCTTCTTCGATTCCATGTTTTCTTCTAATCCGGCGAAGGACTGTCTGGAAGGGCATTGGTTTGCCGTTTAGGATTGCGATTACTTCTCCGTCGATGATTACATCATGCGTTGTTGCGTTTTTGAGCATCTCGACAACGTCTGGAAGAGATGCTGTCATCTCTTCGAGGCGTCTTGAGTAAATTGCGCAGCGCCCGCCTGATTTGTGGAACTGGAATCTGCTTCCGTCATATTTGTTTTCGGCGGCGAGTGTTCCGTGTGTTTCAACCATGCCTGTAATAGAGCCTGCCTGTGCGAGCATCATTTTGACTGGTTTGAACGGGGTGATGGTGACTTCTGCAAGCTTTTCAGGATTGGTTTTTGCAAGAAGGGCCACTTCTCCTAAGTCGTTTAGTGCCTGGTGTGCGTGTTCGACTACTTCAGAGGGTACTCCGAAGGCTTTTGCAACCGCGTCTTTTACGACTCCTTCGCCTACTCCGATTCTCATCTCTTCGAGCATGAGGCGTGCGAGGTAGCGTCCTTCAAGCGGGGATGCGTTTGAGAAGAGGTATTGTGCGGACCGAAGTCTTTCCTGCTGGGATTTTCTGCCGGAGCTTTTTGCCATCTGCATGAAGCGCTCATAGACGTCTGTAAGTTCCAGGTCTTCGGTGAAGAATGTTGTCTGCTGTTTTTTCTGCAGAAGCTCTTCTACAACTTCTCCTGCGTCTCCTGAGCTGTTGATTGCACGGACTACGTCTTCGCGTTTTTTGCCGATGACGTAAGCTAGTGCTTCGTAGAGGAGGGATGGTCCGAAGTTGAGTTTTTCAGCAGACCAGTCGGGGAATAGTTTTCCTCGTGCGAAGCGGACGAAGATGTCGAGTTCTTCGTCTGAGATTTGCGGGAAGACTTCTGCTAAGAGGTCTGTCATTGCGAGGCGCGAGGATATTTTTTCTATTTCACGGCAGGTGTTTGCGAAGTCGAGGAAGAGCATAGATGTTGTATTGATATTGGGTTTGCGGGGATAAATGAATTTGCGGTGAGGGTTTCTTTGGTTTTATTCGACAGCTCCGCCTATCCTCTTTGTGTGTTTTGAGTGCACTCTCGCCCCCCCCCGCCTGACTGCTCGCTGACGCGGCAGTACGAGACGGCGGGGAGAGACTTAGGTGTTTGGGATTTTGGTGCAGAGCCGTTTCGACTACAAAAAATCGCAGAGCATATTTCGCCCACTGACGCGGGCTTCATATGCCTGCTGTCGCAAGTCTCTTCGAGCCTTGCTCCCGGCTTGAGCCCATTCGGGTCTCGCGCCTTCCGACTGCTCCTTCGCCTTCGGCTCGGCGTACCCGTCTTTTTTGCTTAACTTCTCCACTACTCGTATACATGGTTGGATGGGGCGGGGCACAGGCGTTTCACCCCAAGGAAGATAATGCCCCTGGTCTTGTCAGCCTTCGGCTTCCAATCCCAGAAGCAATATCATCCTTGGGCTGTCACGCAGGCGGCGTTGCCGCCCGGACTGCCCGGGCAGGCTTCGGAGTTATATTATGAAAATGTTAGATGACAACTCGGATTTACTGAAAGTGCTTCGCTGTGCTTTTGAGGTTTATGCAACTTTGAAATACGGTTATCTTGAATCGGTGTATGAAGCAGCTCTCGAATACGAACTTTTGCAGGCGGGCTTTTCGGTTTCCCGGCAGGTTCGGATTCCGGTGTTCTACAAGGGTGTTGAGCTGAAGAAGGATTTTTACGCTGATATGATTGTGGACGGCAGGATTATTCTGGAACTGAAAGTGGTCTCTTCGCTGAATGCGGCACACGAGAGACAGCTTGTGAGCTATATGAATAGTACCGGGATAAAAGAGGGTATGCTTCTGAACTTCGGGAATGTAAGGAGGTTGGAGTGGCGAGCGGTTCAATGAACCGCAAGCCTTGAGCAAGTCCGAAGGACTGGCGATGGAGAAGTTATTCTCCATGAATTCTCTTTTTTGTTTTGTGTTCCCGCCGGAGCGGCTACTAATCGCGCCGCTCTATTTCGGCGGGGCAATCATGGGGCAAGGGAGGAAGATGCCGAAGGGAACGAAGCATTAGCGGAGTTCCCGAAGGCATGTTCCGACTGATGCCCAGAGACAGCCGATGCCGGAGATATGCGGAGGTATGGGCGACCTCTTAGTCTGGTTTTTGCGGGCGGGAAGAAAACAGAGCGGGGCGGACGGAGTTTATGTCGAAGCGTTAGCGGAGACATGCACGGAGTCCGGGAGCGGACTGTGGGAATAGTAGAGATACATTAATCCCACGGTGTTTCATATTCTCCGCGATAGTTTTTCACACTAATTGGCATATCCTCCACGCCTTCAGTCAACTCCAAAATATCTGACTCTACAAAGTCATCACTATAGAGAACAATTTCTCCTTCGTGATATCGTCTTTTTAACTCCTGATATGCATCATCTTCATTATCTGCTTCGAGTACAATTACCTTGCTCAGTGTTTCTGTAATTTCATAAGCATACTTTGGCATAACTATCTCCTTCTTCGATAATACCCTCTCCCACAAAATTCAACATAACCCATATCTCGCAAAAACTGTAACTGTTGCCTTATTTTTGCTTGTACATGATGGTTATTTGGATGAAGAGACTGTAATTCTTCCTCAAACTCATATAACTCAGAAAGTCTAAATTCATCATTATCAAGAGTGTCGATACATCGCATGATATCGACAATCCATCCTCGTTTATTAGAATCAATCCGTGTTAAGAACTCAGTCTCTCTCAGTTTGGATAAGACATCATCTTTTTGGCATACCACACTGTCTTTGACAATAAAAATTCTTCCGTCAGTTGGAATACGCTCAACAAGAATATTACATCCTGTCCATCCTGCTCTTCGTGCTGATGCAGAAAGAGGCTGACGTTTTTCAATAATACTCTCAGTAATAAACTGCTTTGGAATTAAAAGGAAATCAGTAACTCTGTTAGTATCAAGTTGATAGTTCAGAAAGAAAAAATCAGGATTTGTACTGCTTGTAATTCGGGAAATCATGGTTGAGTACTCACCATCAACAATTTTTCTCCCATATTTTCCAGACTTACTTTTTAATTCAAATCCTTGCTTGCAGATAGGACAGTGGAAATCTAAAACAGGGGAATTATTCACATCTTTTACCAGCGTTCCGCAACCACAGTGTGGACAGTAGGCATTTTGAGAAACCCATGTCTCAGTAATTACTCGTGCAATCTGTGACCTGCTTTTGTATCCGTCTGCATAACTGAGATTGAGTGATAGTTCCATTTCGCAGTATCTTTAGATGGGATGTGAAGATAATTAATTGTTAGCAATAATCCAGAACTAAATCGTATCTATATCTCATCCAACCCTCTATCTTCATAATAGTAACGGGACAATATTCTATGCCGGAGTAACGAACCGAGCAAAATAAAGGAGGTGGATATGATAACCCAACACCTTTTAATCGTGGTCACACTCGTGATACTTCTGTCGCGAGAAATCCGATTGTGGTATCAGCTGCTGACCAAAAAATAGTGGGAGGTCAAACTCCCATTATTTTATCAGGGTGATATCAGACAAAGTATTATAATGTCAGACACCCCATTTATTCAATGTAAAGGTGTTGGGTTATCCGGCTGAGCGGATTCGTTACCCGTTCATAAAAGCCGGTCCACCTCTTTAAATCTGTTTTATACTGTGAATTTCTGAAAATAGATGGTTTGGATTCCATCTTCAAAAGACTCTCCACTCAAGCCTCCTCATGTTTCCAAAGTTCACTAAAAGCCCGCTCTCCATCCCTGTTGTTTTCAGATAACTCTCAACCTGCCTCTCGTGAATCTTCGCGAGGCTTGAAACCGCTTTTAACTCAATCAGCAGTGAATCATTCACAACTAAGTCAGCAACAAAATTAGCATCGAGCAGAACGCCCTTGTAGTGCACAGGAATCCGAACCTGACGCTTCACTGAAAAGCCTGCTTCCTCTAATTCCATCTGGAATGCCTTCTCATACACCGATTCAAGGTAACCAGGCTTTAGGCTGTTGTAAACCTTAAGAGCGCATCCAACAATTCTGTACATATCCGAGTTTACATCTAACTTATTCATAGATTAGCTCCGAAGCCCGCCTGCCGCGCTTCGGCTAATGGCGAGGGAGCGAAGCGACTAAGCCATGAGCAAGACCGAAGGGCTTGCGACCGCCTACGCTTATTCGCGGCAGGCAATCAAATAAAGCATAAGCGAACCGAACAACCGGCGGGCTTACACACAGGGCGTGTAAACCGCGAGACGATATTGCTCACGGGATGAGAGCGAGCAAAGCGAGCGAACAGACTGGGGGCATTATCCTCTCGCGGGTGAACGCCTGTGCCCCGCCCCTTTTCTGTATATTAAGGAGGGCGTGGGCGAAAAGGCGAGTGCGCCGCAGTCCGCAGGTGAAACTTCGGCGATTAGCCGAAGTGAACCGAGGACAAAGGAGCAGTCGTATTTTCGTAGCCCGACGGAAACACCACTAAAAGAGCATCAACCAAATAAACTACAAAAGCCGGAATCTTCCAAACCGCCTCCCCTGATTGCCCGCCGGAATAGAGCGGCGCGATTAGCTGCCGCTCCGGCGTGAACTCCTAAACCAACACCCAAACAGGCGTATAAATCAAGCGAAAATCGTATGCGAGGATGAATATACAATCTAAACAAAATCTCAAAAAAAAAAAGAATACCCTGAGTCAAAAAACTCAGAGTGCTTCGCGGATAAGCTCTTCAGCCTTAACTAAAGCAGCGCCAATCTTGGAAGCATCAACACCTGCACCCTGTGCCATAGTGTCCTTTCCTCCGCCCTTTCCGCCGAGCTCAGCACAGACAGCAGAGACAAGCTTTCCTGCCTTAACCTTATCAGAGCCGGATGCGGCAACAACACCGATACCGTCTGCTGCGGTGATTAAAACAGCAACACCGCCGCGTTCTCCAACTGCGCCTGCAACGGTTACAAGTTCTTTTCTGGAAACATCAATCTGCTTGATAACAACCTCAACACCATTGATGTCAACACCCTCAAGTCTGGAAAGCTCAAGCTCGGCAATCTTTGCACGGAGCTTCTCGATCTCCTTTCTCTGGTCCTTCCACTCGGAGAAGAAACGCTCAACGGTTGCCGGAAGGTTTTCGGTCTGGACAGAGAGTGCATCTGCAGAGGTGTTTAACAGGCTCTGGATGTGCTGCATAGCATCGAGTGCTGCAAAACCGCATGCGAACTCGATACGCTCAACACCATCCTGGATGTGCTCTAAGCGAAGGAGCTTGATTGGACCGATTTCGCCTGTTGTAGTACAGTGAGTACCTGCACATGCCTGGGTCTCTGCACCCATCTGAACGATACGAAGCTCCTTTCCTGGCGGAACACCTCCCTGGTACAGTGCGAAACCGAACTTCTGCTCGGCTTTAACACGCGGCTCGACTTTGATGGTGGTTGGGAGGTTCTCCATCACGAGACGGTTTGCACGAACCTCAATCTCCTTCATCTGCTCAGGAGTGATGTGGGTGTAGTGTCTGATGTCTAAGCGTGCAGTCTCCGGGGAAAGCTGGGAACCTGCCTGGTGAATGTGCGGACCTAAGACCTCCTTTGCGGCACGAAGAACCATGTGAGTTCCGGAGTGGTGGCGCATTAAAGCCCAGCGGCGTTCCTCATCGAGAACACCCTTGACGCGGTCTCCGCGCTTTAAGCTTCCGTCATTTACTTTGTGGAGAATTACATCGCCGGACTTGACGACATTTTCAACTCTCACCATAGCATTGCTTGCAACAAGCATACCGGTATCGGACGGCTGTCCTCCTCCCTCCGGGTAGAAGAGAGTTGCATCAAGGACAACATACTCATCCATAATGTCAAGCACGATTGCCTCGAACTCCATATAGGTCGGGCGCTCGTAGTAGGACTTCTTGGTTGCCGGAAGCTTGGAGATGCGCTCCTCATACTTTGCAAGCGGGCTTGGAGCCTTCTCGCCCTCGTTTTCGGAGTGCATATCTGCAATCTGGGACTCGAAGTCGTCCGGGATTTCGAACTTTGCACCGGTCTCGGTTAAGACCTTGTTGATGGTGTCAACCGGAATGCCGTGGGAATCGTAGAGAGTGATAAGCTCTGCAAGCGGGACTTCCTCGTTCTTCTTGACATAGTTCTGACCAAGGCGCTGAACGGTTCTGGTTCCGCGTGCAATGGTTGCCTCGTACTTCTCGACCTCGCGTGCAATAATCTCGCGAACGATTGCCGGGTCCTGCTCGAAGTTGGAAAGACCGATTGCTTCCATCTGGGCAACGATTAACTCGCCTAAGTCATCATCGACCTTTGCTTCCTGCATCATTCTGATGCTGCGGCGAAGAACCATACGTGCCAGGTATCCGTCGCGCACATTGGACGGCACGATTAAATCACCGAGCATATATGCAAGACATCTGGTGTGGTCACAGAGTGCGTAGATATTCTCCATCGGGACAATAATCTCTTCGAGTTTGCCGACAGAAATTCCGGTGTAGTCTGCCACCTGCTTTCTAAGCTCGCTGATCTTCTCGCCTCTGATATCCATTAAGCCGGCGAACTCTGCGTTCTTACCTAAGATGTGCTCAATTTCAGGATTGTCGAGGTAGTGCTCCATTCCCGCATTGTTTAAAAGACGGGAAATCATCTCCGGGAAGACTGCATCGTACGCGGTCGGGGTTCCGCAGGATGCCCAGGTGAAACGCTCAAGACCATATCCGGTATCGACGATTCTAAGCGGCATCTCATAGTAATCCTTGCCGTCAATCATCACCGGCGGTTTTCCGGAGTTCTTGCGGGACAGGTTCATGAAGACGAGGGTTGCAACTTCAAGACCGCCCATTAATACTTCAACAGAAGCTCCTGCATTTCCTCCGCCGAACCACGGGTTCTCCTTGAAAGTAAGCTGGGTAACATCTCCGCCGACGGAGTTTACAAAACCGGTACAGAGCTCAAGGCATCTGTCCTTCCAGTAAATCGGCTCATCATCGGTGTTGAAGGCGTGGTGTGCCATCATCTCAAAGCAGGTGAAGTGTCTTCCGGAACGTCCGACATTGTCAAGGTCGTTTAAGCGGATACACGGCTGGGAGATGGTAAGCGGGTTTGCCGGCGGCGGACATACACCGCTTGTTACAAACGGCTGGAAGTCTGCAATGGATGCAATGGTTAAATAGATGTCATCTCTCCAGCGGGCTGCAACCGGGTAACGGTTGATTCTGGTGTGTCCGTTCTGTTCGAAGAAGGAGAGGTCTGCCTCGCGCATCTCCGGCAGGCTGTGCTTTTTGAAAATTGGGTTTCCAATGAACTGGTATGGTTCACATGGTGCGTCACCGCAAACCTCACGGTTCGGGTCAAGAGTCCAGAACGGACTTCCGCACTTCTTACAGATTTTTCTGACAAATCCGTTTTCTTTGAAGAAATCAAGCTGATATTCGTTTTCGAGCATTGAATTACCCCGAGGTAAATATGGGGTATATATTAGAGGCATTAGTGTATATTTCTTCTGAATGATTCGTCACTTATGTCCTGTCCGCGAGAGTGTTATATACAACCTCGACCCAATAATATAGAGTTTACAGCTGTACACGCTTAAACGTATCAAAAGGAATGTAGCCGATATAGTAAACACATACGGCTGAACCTTGAGGTGAAACAACAAATGTCTAAATCAATGTATGGATATGTCCGCGATGCATGGAAGAAGCCAGCAGCATCCGGTGTAAAGAAACTCCTCTGGGAGAGAATGCAGACCTGGCGCAAGCAGGGCGCTGTTGTTCGTATCGAACGCCCGACTCGTATTGACAGAGCACGTTCCCTCGGCTACAAAGCAAAGCAGGGAATCATCGTCGTTCGTGCAGCAGTCCGCCGCGGTGGCCGCAGAAAGTCCCGCTACATCCGTGGACGCAGAACCAACCGCATGGGTATGCGCAAGGCAACCCCAGGCAAGAACCTTAAGTCCATCGCTGAAGAGCGTGCACAGAACCGCTACCCGAACATGGAAGTTTTAAACTCCTACTGGGTCGGACAGGACGGAAAAGCAAAGTACTTTGAAGTCATCCTTGTAGACCGCGCATCCCCGGCAGTTCTTGCAGACAAGAACCTCGCATGGATCGCAAACTCCAAGGGACGTGTCTACCGCGGAAAGACCTCCGCTGGAAGAAAGGGACGTGGACAGCACAAGCGTGGAATCGGAACTGAGAAGTGCCGCCCATCCATCCGCTGCCACAACAACCAGGGTAAATAAACCCTCAAACCCAATCTTTTCTTAACTCTTATAATCCATGATTTCTGACGCATGCATTTGTGTAAATGAGTCGTCTTCCTTTTCGCTCAATGATTTTTCTGATACTGCATTCAAAAACGGTTACAGGAGAATTGTTGTCTGCGGTGCAGAACCTGAAAATGTATCCTGCGAGGTCATTTGCGGGGTTCGAATCTCAGTAAAGACTGCAAAGGAACTGACCTCCTCCGCCCGCAAAGCACCGAAAGGAGCTCTTGTTATCGCTGATGTTTCTGATAACTCCTTTAACAGAACGGCAATCACGACCAAAGGCATTCATCTGCTTTCAGGTCTGGATGCTCTTCCAAAGGCAGGTTTTGAACACATCACTTCAAAGATGGCGGCACAGCATAACGTCGGACTTGTTATAGAGCTTGGGAAAATCATTGATCCAAGAACACGCAGAAGTGCGCTCTCGCACTACGCAGACATTTTAAAGCTTCAGCGCAAGTATCAGTTCCCGCTTGTAATCGCATCCTCTGCAAAGAGTCTGTCGGGTCTGAAAAATCTTCAGGAGACTGTTGCTCTCTGTTCTCTTTTCGGAATGGAAAGAGCTGAGGTCTACTCTGCGCTCAATGCATTAGACGGCATTCTTCATCCGAAGCAGACCGTGGAGGTTGTTGAATGAGACCTCTACCGCCTACTCTTCGCGAGAACCGCAGATACATCTTAATTAAGATTGAAGCAGGGGAGCTTACGCAAAAGGATATCTACCGTGCCGCAGCGGACTCTGTTCGCGATCTTTTCGGTGATGTCGGGGCTTCAAAGATTCATCCGGCAGTTATCTGGTCGGAGGGTGAGTTTGCAATTGTCAGATGCAGCAGAGGACATGAGCTTGAAATGACTGCGGCTCTTGCCTGTGTTACTAAAGCAGGCGGATATCCTGCGGTGTTTAGGACAGTAAAGACGTCGGGAACTGTTCTCGGCGCGAAAAAGGGTATCTCCGTTGAGAAGAGATATCATAATTGAGATTGAATATAGTAAGGAGTAACTATGCAGCCACAGCAATATCAGATGGGCGGTTATGACCGCACTATTACTATGTTCTCTCCTGATGGAAGACTCTATCAGGTCGAGTACGCACGTGAGGCTGTCAAACGCGGAACCACTGCAGTCGGTATTAAGTGCCGCTCAGGTGTTGTTCTGCTCGTTGATAAGAGAGTAGGCTCCCGCCTGCTTGAACCATCCTCGATTGAGAAGATCTTCAAGATTGATGAACACATCGGTGTTGCTTCCTCTGGTCTTGTCGGTGACGCTCGCGCACTTGTTGAGCGTGCACGTGTTGAGGCACAGAGCAACAGAATCACTTACGGCGAGCCGATTGATGTGGAGACTTTAGCCAAGAAGCTCTGCGACCACATGCAGACTTATACTCTCTTCGGCGGAGCACGTCCGTATGGTACAGCTCTCCTCCTCGCAGGTGTTGACATCGGAGCAGACGGCAAGGCACATTACTGCCTCTTTGAAACCGATCCTTCCGGAACCCTTCTTGAATATATGGCAACCGGCATTGGTATTGGAAGACAGGCAGTTATGAAGCTCTTCGAAGAGGAGTACAAGGAAGGCTTATCCGCCGAAGAGGCAGTTCTCTTAGGTCTGAAGGCACTCTACACCGCAACCGAGGGCAAGTTCGATATGAACACTGTTGAAATCGGTGTTGCAGGTGAATACTCTAAGAAGCGCGCAGTAAAGAAAGTTGTTGAGTCTCCGACCGGAAGCACTACTCAGATTCTGTCCTTTAGAAAACTTACTGCAGAGGAAGTCAAGTCTGCTGTTGCAAAGTTTTCCAAGACAGTAAAGAAGGAAGAGAAGGCGGAGTAAGTTCATGATTCCACTTGACAATGCGGTAACGGCAAGGCTCGAAAGCCATGGTCTGCGCTTTGAGATTTTAGTTGATCCGGAACTTGCAGACAAGATGCGCCACGGTGTTGAGGGCATTGATATTGAGGATGCGGTTGCCGCTCTCAATGTTTATGAGAATGCATCCCACGGGGAGAAGTCTCCGGATGAGGATTTACTCAAGGTCTTCAAGTCCACTAACTTCGAAGAGGTTGCACGTCAGATTATCCTGAAAGGAGAAATCCACTTAACAACCGAGCAGAGAAGACGTTTAACCGAGGAGAAGAGAAACCGCGTCATTACTTATATTGCAAGAAATGCAGTAAACCCGCAAAACGGTCTGCCGCACCCGGTGACGCGCATTGAGCTTGCTTTAGAGCAGGTTCGCGTCAACTTTGATCCGTTTAAGTCTGTTGATGATCTTGTAAAGGAGACTGTCAAGGCTCTGCGTCCGGTTCTTCCAATCAGTTTCGAAGAGAGGCGCATTGCTGCAAAGTTCCCGATGGATTATGCGGCACGCGCTTACGGCGCGGTCTCCGGGGCTTCTTATGTCAAGATGGAAAAGAACGAGTGGCAGAATGACGGCTCATGGATTTGCGTTGTCTCAATTCCGGCAGGAATGCAGGAGGATTTCTTCAACCTTGCAAATGCCGCGGCAAAAGGAGATGCACTGCTCAAAATCCTTGAGTGAGGCAGGACACACACAACTATTAAATTAATGTAAGACTAACATTATTAGATATTTCTGGAGAAATAAAAAATGGCATCCAAGAGCAAGCATGTAGCAAAGGGACGCGTCACCGGCAGTGCCGGACGCTTTGGCCCGAGATACGGTCGCTTCGGCCGTAAGCTGGTAAATGAGAGCGAGAAGATTTCCCGCGCAAAGCACCTCTGTCCGGTCTGTGACACTGTTGCAGTCAAGCGTGTCGGAACCGGTATCTGGGAATGCAAGAAGTGCGGATACAAGTACGCAGGTGGAGCATACACCCCGCAGACCCCATCCCTGAAGGTTGTCCTTCGCGCAATTGAGACCAAAGGAGCATAAATTTAATGGTCAGTTACAAGTGTGCCCGCTGTAAACAGATGGTGGAGATCGACAACAATGTCAGATGTCCATACTGTGGTCACCGCATTCTCTTCAAGACCCGCGGGGCCGGCACTAAAGTACTGAAAGCTCGATGACAATAGTTACTTCATCGCGCAAACCACAGCCGGAGGTTCGGAAGCTGGCAAAAGAGATAGCTTTTGCTTTAGACTTCCCATACGTACAGCGGGGGAAATCCGGGCTCCGCGACTTTGGGGAAGACGACCCCAATATCATTTTTATCTCAGGTTCGAAGCGGAAGGGTCCGATTTTCGATCTGACGGTGAAAGGCGAAATTGTCTTTTCCATGCTGATTACCAATATTACTGTCTCTGAGAGAACCGCAGAGTTCCATAAGGGTTTTGTAACCCGCGAAGAGGAGCTCTATGAGCGCTTGAAGCCGTATGTGCCAATTACTCTTGACACTTCGGTTGAGGGGCCTATCTGCTTCTGCGGCACACAGAAGATGCGGTATGTTTTCCAGGTTATGGTATGAAGCCAAATCATTCAGCGCGGTTTGTATTTGAAACGCCGTTTGCAGAGAAGCTGTATGCGGCACTTTCCCCGGAGGAGGGATCTGATCCGGGCGAAAAATCACTGGTGCAGTTATCCTATGATGACTCGTCACTGACACTTTCTGTGGATACAGAGGATGTGTCTTCTATGCGGGCGTCTTTGAATATGTGGCTGCGCCTGATTAATGTATCACTCGAAGTATTGGAGTTGTAAAAAATGGCAATGAACCCACAGGCGGCAATTCCGCCGCAGATTCAGCAGCAGCTTGCTATGTTTCAGCAGATTCAGCAGCAGCTTCAGCAGGTATCGTCTCAGAAAATGCAGTACGAAATGACTCTTCGCGAAACCAAGCGTGCAGTTGAAGAGCTTGAGGCTGTTAAAGATGACGCAGCAGTTTTCTCTTCTGTTGGATCTATTATGATTCAGAAGGACAAGGAGACTGTTAAGAAGGAGTTAACTGACAAGGCAGATTCTCTTGAGCTCCGTATCAGCTCCCTCGATAAGCAGGAGAAGGCAATGGCACAGAAGGCCTCTCAGCTTCAGAAGCAGATTCAGGATGCAATTTCCGGCGGCGCACCAACCGCCCAGTAATTTTTCTTTTTTCATTTCAGTTCTTTTGTTATTGCTGTATGCGCATGTGTTGTGCGGTTATTTTCCCGCGCGAGGGTGTCGGTGTGTTTTTTCGTGATTTTCAAAAACTCTAATTTGAGTTTATTTTTTGATTTTGGGCGTTTTATAATTGCAAAAATTTTCGTAACTTAAGCCACGTATATATACTCAGGCGTCCAATGATGTAGTATGAGAAAGACAGCATTCGTTGTTTTAGCACTTGCCCTTGTGGGTATCGTTGCTGCTGCAGGCTGCATCAGCACCGAGACCCAGTCTCCGGAAGGATACTGGACTCTTCCTGGTACCGACGTTCTTATGACCATCACTCCGGAAGGTTCCGTCTTAGGAAAAGCACCGGTAAACCTCTTCTCCGGTTTCTGCACTGTCGAAGGTGACAGGATTTCCTTCAACATCGGTGCAACCCTTATGACCGACTCTGAAGAAGAGAGAGCATTCTTTGCAGCCCTCAACTCCGCAGACTCCTTCAAGATTGTCGACGGCAAGCTTGTTCTGATGTCTGAGGGTAAGGAAGTTTTAACCTTTGCAAAGGCTGTCCTTGGAACCTGGACTACTGAGGATGGAATCGTTATCACCTTCAACAGAGACATGACCTTCTCCGCAAATGGTCCGGTAAACCTTTTCTCCGGTTCCTACGCATACACTGAAAACGGCATCGAGTTCACCAACGTCCTTTCCACTATGGCATTCGGCTCTGAGGAAGATATGGCAGCAGAAGCAGCATTCCTTGCAGTTCTTGCAAATCCGCAGACCTTCTCTGTTGATAATGGAAAACTGACTCTTGGCAAGCTTACTCTTACTGCATCTGTTGTAGGTAACTGGGTAACGTTTGACGGCATCGATCTTTCCCTCGCAGAAGACGGCTCTGTCTCCGGTAAGGCACAGGTGAACACCTTCATGGGTGAGTTCGAAGAGGCTGACGGCAAGATTACCTTCAAGAACATCGTCTCCACCAAGATGATGGGTGCACCAGAAGATATGGAAGCAGAAGCAGCATTCTTCGAAGCACTCGAGGCAAACACCTTCCAGGATGGTAAGTTCCTCACTGCAGATGGTGTAACCTTCATCCGCGCATAACTAGTATCGCAAAATACTCTGCAGGATTTACCTGCAAAATACCTCAATCTTTTTTCCTTTTCTAATGGACTCAAGAATATATATTTGGCAGTCCTATATCTATCTGTATGAGAAAGACTGTTTTTGTTGTACTGGCACTTGCCCTGATTGGTCTTGTTTCCGCAGCAGGATGTATCAGCACACCGGAAGAGACTGCTTCTCCGGTTGGCGTCTGGCTTGTCCCGGGCCAGGATGTTATGCTGTTTATCTCTATTGACGGAACGTACTCCGGTCATGCTCAGGTGAACTCCTTCTCTGGAATCTACACTTTTGACGGGGATAAACTGACCTTTGGTGAACCGGTGTCCACCCTTATGGCTGGCCCTGGTCTGGAAGAAGAAAAGGCATTCTTCGCAGCACTTGCCTCTGTCGATTCGTATTTCATTAGTGAAGGAGGAAAACTTGTTCTGAAATCCGGCGAAGAGGTCGTTCTTGTTTTAACTCCGTCCTTAGTCGGAACCTGGGAGGGGGACGGCGGAATGTCTGTTACCTTCAACAGTGACATGACCTTCTCCGGACATGGCCCGATTAACGGATTTGGCGGAACCTATTCAAACACAGAAGAACGCCTGGTTATCACACCTGAGCACATCTCTTCTGCTGTAGGTTCTGACGAAGAGATGGAAGCCGAAGCTGCTTTCCTTGCCGCTCTTGCTGCCGCAAAGGACTACTATATTTCCGATGGCAAACTGACGCTTCTCGATGATATTGTCCTGGAGGATGAAAACGCGCTTATTACACTGACTGGTACTGTTTATGGAACCTATCAGAATCAGTACGGTGATACTCTTGTTCTCAACTCTGACGGCACATTCTCCGGACAGGCACCGGTAAACACCTTCAAGGGAACTTATGAGATTGTCGACGGCTGTGTTGTCTTAAAGGACTTCTCCATAACTAAGATGGCCGGCAGCGAAGATGACATGCGCCATGAAGCATCCTTCCTTGAAAAACTTGAGGCTGAGGAATACACATTTGTGATTGATTCATTCCTCTTTGGATCTGACGGAAACACTATGCTTCATATCTTCTTCCGTGTCTGAAACAGGACACATCAACTTTTTTTTCAGGTTTTGTTTTTGAAAAGAGATACGAAACCGCTTTACCTGCAAAAATCAGAAAAAGAAAAACGCCCAAATCGGAATTCGAATCCGAGTCGCAGCCGTGACAGGGCTGCATGATAGGCCACTACACTATTTGGGCAAGATTACACACAATCATAACCGCTTTGCACTGCAAAACCAGAAAAAGGAAGCGCCCAAATCGGAATTCGAATCCGAGTCGCAGCCGTGACAGGGCTGCATGATAGGCCACTACACTATTTGGGCAAGTTTTGCTTGTGCGTCATTGGAAAATGGTCCCGACTCCCGGATTCGAACCGGGGACATCGCGGTAGCCGCGCAGTATGCCCGCAGGCATTAATCTTACTACAGCCGCGCACTCTACCATCTGAGTTAAGTCGGGTTATGACTGCTTTAATAGCAATGATGTTTGAAAATATAAACTTGTCGGATTAATGTTGATGAATCTTCCAACACCAAACTCTCATATCATCTCAACTACAAATTGTAATAGAGAGAATAATCAATGCCTGAATTAACCGGATTTGCCGTAATCGGATGCAGTAAATGCCGCAGAATAATGTCTGCCGATTTATCTCACGCCACCAAAACCTGCCAGTGCGGGCATAAACTCGACCTGAAAAAAACAAAACTCATCGCTGTATTTGCCTCTGCAGACGATGCCGCGCAGGCAGTAATGCAGATGCAGGAAAGAAAAAACACCGGTTTTACATCTGCTGCCAACTACAGCAGAACACTGGATAAATAATAAAAAAAGTTAGTCGAGCGGGATTGCTTCTAAAGTTGATGCAATCTCCCAGACCTTGGTTCTTGCGTGCATCGGCATATTGGAATCACTGCTGACCTCATCAATCTTAGAGAGAGCAGTTGCCGCGCGAAGGCTTAAGGACTTCTTTTCGTCAAGTAAAATCTTGAGAGTCTCATCTGCAGCGCGTCTGATGTTGCGCGGGATTGTTGGGTCCTCATTCATCATCTGCAGCATCATAACACACTGCTTAATCATATCTTCCGGGTTTGCCATATCTATTTCCTCCCCAATAGTGTACACATGTTAGACCTATAATGCAATAAATACTCCCCTCCGTCTCGCCCAAAATATATACTCAGAGAACAAACAAATACTCAGCAATATAGAAAAATACCATGACCAGAAATCCTGATGACATAATGGCAGAGCATCTCTTAACAGGCGGGAAGATGCTCTCTGAAGCCTGCCCTAAATGCGGCGCTCCGCTCTTTGAAATACACGGAGTAAAACAGTGCGTAGTCTGTGCTGAAAATGCAAAAGAAGAACCTGTTGTCCCTGCCGTAAAAAAAGAAACTGCAGAACCAAAAGCAGATGAAGTCCGCGTCATCATGCCGGCATATGCAAAAGAAGAAACTCTTCCGTCAACCCCGCTTGGAGAAGAAATCGACTCTCTCATTCACGAGTTCATTCAGCGCGCTCACATCGAACCTGATGCATCCAGATGCCTAACTTACATGGAATGCATCAGAACAGCCGCCGAAGCAAAGACAATGCTTGTGAGACACAGATGAACGTCATTGGAATCGTAGGATACCCTGCAAGCGGTAAAGGCGAGTTCTCAAGAATTGCTGCAGAGAACGGCATTCCTGTAGTTGTCATGGGAGACATCATCCGAAACCGCACAAAAGCAAAAGGCCTCGAACTAACAGACGAGCATGTGGGTGCTACCGCACGCGAACTTCGTGCAGAGCTTGGAATGGATGCTGTTGCAATCTTAACCGCCGAAGAAGTAAAACGCCTCGATACTGAAACAGCCGTAATTGATGGAATCAGAGGGGATGCCGAAGTCAATTACTTCCGCTCTGTCTTTGAATCATTTACCTTAATCTTCATCAAAGCAGACTTTGAAATCCGCTTATCCCGCATGCAGGGCAGAGGGCGCGCTGATGACTCTGTAACCGCTGAAGCCCTGTCCGCGCGTGACGCACGCGAAGAATCATTCGGACTTGCCCGTGCAGTGTCTGCTGCAGACATTACCCTGGTCAACGAAACTGAAAGAGAATCATTCGAAGAAGAAATCAGAAACACCATCAGGAGCCTTGCATGAAATTCTACTTCGCATCATCCTCGAAAGTCTGGGAAGACCCGGCATGGGTTGCAGGAATTGCCGAGGTTGGATTTGACGGCTGGGAAATCTCAGCTGACGGAAACTACCGCTTAGACAATGAAACAACCTTTGCATCCGTACGCCGTACAATGGAAGAGACCGGACTTCCTGTATCGGTTCATGCACCATTCAGTGACCTAAACCCTGCATCCATCAACCAGCCTATCTGGGAAGAAACTGTAAGCCAGCTTGAAGTAACAATCAGAAAAGCCGCAGAGATTGCAGATAAAGTTGTAATCCATCCTGGATACTTATCTCCTGTCAGCCGTTATGACACAGCTCTTGCATGGCAGAACCATAAAAGAGCCTGCATCCGCTTAGGAGAAACTGCAGAAGAGGTCGGTGTCAAGGCATCACTTGAGAACATGCCAAACCTTGATGACTTCTTCTGCCGCGACCCGTATGAGCTGGATGGACTTGTTGACAGCACAGGTATGGGAACAGTGTTTGACGTAGGACACGCAAACACCAACGGAAACTTAAATGACTTCTGCAAAGTCATTCTTCCAAATGCCTCGCACCTCCATATCCACGACAACAACGGGGTCAGAGATGAACACCTGCCGCTTGGAGAAGGAAGCATCCCCTGGGATAAAATCATGCCGAAAATCGTGAAAGAGTATCATGGAGACATCATCGTGGTCGAAGGAAGAAACCCTGAAGATGGAAGAAAAAGTCTTGAGTTTTTGAAGAGGTGGTTCTAAATGGCAGGAGAAACTCTCTTCGTCCACTTCCTTGGAACGGCCGGCGCGCTTCCGACTCCGAACAGAAACCCGTCATGTGTAATGATTCGCCGCGGTTCAGACACACTTCTCTTCGACTGCGGAGAAGGAGCTCAGCAGCAGATGATGAGGCTCAAAACCGGATTTGTTGTTAACGCTATCTTCATCTCTCACTGGCATGCTGACCACTATCTTGGAATCTTCGGTCTCATTGAGACCATGTCTTTCAACGGCAGAACAGAACCAATGACCATCTACGGTCCGCACGGTGTTGAGAAGTACGTTGATATCATCCGCCAGCTTACACCAAAGATTCCATTCCCGCTCCACGCAGTCGAGATGGCAGACGGGGATGTCGCAATATTTGACGGATATGCGGTTATGGCATTTAAGACACACCATGGTATGGAAAGCGTTGGATATGTCTTGGAAGAAGACATGCGCCCTGGACGCTTCGACCGCGAAGGAGCAATTGCTCTTGGTGTAAAACCAGGGCCGCTTTTTGGAAAGCTTCAGCGCGGACAGTCTGTAACTATAGAGCGTGACGGTGAGACTGTCACCATCACTCCGGACATGGTAATGGGCGAGAGAAGACCTGGAAGAAAGGTTGTCTATACAGGAGACACACGTCCTGTAAAGAACAGAAACGACCTTTTAGCAGGGGCAGACCTCTTAATCCATGAGGCAACCTTCGATGAGGAGGAAGGTGCAGAATGCGCACGTGAGGTCTGGCACTCGACAGCACGCGAAGCAGGCGAAGTTGCGGCCTTAGTTTGTCCGAAAAAGCTTGCTCTGGTGCATATCAGTTCCCGTTATACATCTTCTGCAAACCATGTTAAAGATGCAAAGGAAGTTTTCGACGGTGACGTCATTGCTCCAAATGATTTAACAACGGTGGAAATCCCGTATCGGGATAATTAAACCACTCTTTTCGTGCTCTTTTTCAAAATTCTGCGTGGCCTCTCATGTTGCCCCATAACATAGCTTGATATACTGTTAATGCCTAATGTGTAACTAATTTGGGGGGAATATATACAGAAAAATGCCGGAGTCAGACAGTACTAAAGAACTGGAGCTGTATTCACGTGACGGTCATGTGACTTCCGTTCGAAGTCCTATTCGTATTCAGATTCTCCGTCTTCTCCGCGATGAGGAGGACGTTACTTTTTCGGAGATTCAGGAAGCTACCGGCCTTTCCAAATCCACTGTTTCAAGTTATCTGAATACGTTAGATGACGCAGGTCTCATTGTAAGAGTGCCCGATCCGGCAGATGCAAGACGTAAAATTTACCGTCTTTCTGCAACTTATCTGGGCCAGATTGACCCGGCAACCTATGCTGCCCCATCTGAATACCGTGAGCTTATCCGCCAGACATACACAAACTATGATCGTATTGACTACAAGGAGATGCTTCCCCACATCTTCCGCGTGGCTCTCGCTGAATCTGGTATCCGTATCGACCCGGTATTAAAACGCGGAGGAAATATTCTTGGAGAGGCTGTTGCTCCGTATGTTGTGTCTGATTCTCTGGAAAAGACACTTGAAAACATTCAGGAGTTCTGGGAACACTATGGATTTGGCGAGGTTAAGGTTGTATCCACTGCCCCGCTGGTTCTTGATGTTTACAAATGTTATGAGTGTATGACACTTCCAAAGGGAATCTCTGGAGGCTGTATTATTTCGAAGGGCATTTTGTCTTCGCTCTTTTCGGCGTTCTTCCACTGTCCTATGGTGGTTAAAGAGGTCGTCTGCATGACCGACGGCTCTGAGTTCTGCCGGTTTGAGGTTAAGCCGAAGATGCTTTGAGTATTAACCAAATATTCTATTTTGATTCCTTTATCAGATATGACAGAAGCTTAACCGTTCCTTCTTTATCCAGCATCTGATTGTTATTCCCGCACTTTGGCGAATGAATGCATGAAGGACATCCGCTTTCACATTTACATCCGGAAACCATTCTGTATGCGAGTTCTGCAATCTTCGGGAAAAGCTCTGCTGCCTTCTCGGAAAGTCCAATTCCTCCAGCAACACCGTCATAGATAAACACAGCAGGACCTCCGACATCTGCATGGAACGGGCTTGACACTCCGCCGATGTCTGCTCTGTCGGATAATACATAGAGAGGCATAGCCGCAATTAAAGCATGCTCTGTTCCGTGCAGAGAGCCTGCTAAATTCTCTGCAGTCAAAGGCACGTCATCGTCAACAGTTATCCAGCAGGCTTTTGTCTGGAAGGTACGCGGCTCAACACTGAGCTCTTCTGTTGTTACAATCCTGTCGAACTCGAGAACCGAGTAACCGTAAATCTGTGTGGAGACTGATACATCTCCAAAGTGTATCGAAATGTTTCCATGCCGTACTGTCTTTTCCTTTCTGTTGATGCTGATGCTTGTCTCGGAAATAGGGCGTGTATGATAGTTGTCTGAGGTTTTTCTAACCCGGATCACAGAAATCTCAGGCTCAATCTTTTCAACACGGTAACGTTCTCCCTGGTGGAATATGACAGCACCTGGATATGCTTCACGGTAAGCCTGTCCGTCGTCCATTGTCTCAAGTGTTGAGTTGCCGAAAACGACAGCCCATGTTTTTCCTATGTTTCCAAAGATGGTGTGTTCCATTACCGGATTTCCAATGCCTGAGTAAACAAAACCGCGTGCAGTACTCGAGACCAGTTTCCGGTTTTTCAAATCTGAGATTATGTCATCTGACGCTTCTCCAAAGTACTTTCTGTCACGGTCTGATTTGTATGGAAGTTCTGCCGCTGCACAGAGCAGGTGTGACTCCAAAAGATACGGGTTTTTGATTCCAAGAATTGCTTCCTCTGGTTTTGCGGAGAAGAATGCCTTGGGATTATTTGCATAGTACTGGTCGATTGGATTCTGTCCTGCAACAAAAGTAACAGTCGCCTCCTGACCTTTTCTACCGGCACGTCCTGCCTGCTGGAAGACTGAAATCATTGATCCCTGATATCCG
The DNA here is from genome assembly GCA_017387505.1 of Methanocorpusculum sp. Classification (GTDB taxonomy): domain Archaea; phylum Halobacteriota; class Methanomicrobia; order Methanomicrobiales; family Methanocorpusculaceae; genus Methanocorpusculum. The sequence goes on along the minus strand of JAFOFB010000008.1, from coordinate 51,515 downwards.
CTGATAACAACAGAATCCAGGTTTCCGATATCGATTCCAACCTCTAAAGCGTTGGTGCTTACAACACCGGACACTTTACCTTGTTTGAGGTTTGACTCGATTTTCTTTCTCTCTTCCGGCCTGTATCCGCCTCTGTATGATGCGATTTGCTCCTTTGGATTTTCTTCAATACACCGAAGAGCTGTAAGTTCTGCTCCAGTTCTTGACTTCGTAAAGCAGATGGTCTGCCGGCCGTTGCGGATACTCTCCTTCATAATCTCTGCGGCGGCGGCAGACGCACTCTTTTTTGGATTAAGGCAGATACGAAATGTGCGCTTCGCTCTTGGTGAACCGTCTGAAGATATCTCTTCAGCAGAAAGTCCGGTCAGAGTTTCCGCAAACCGTTTTGCGTTCCCAAGTGTTGCAGATGATAAGATAAACTGCGGATATCCGTCATAGTAATTACAGATTCTTCGAAGTCTTCTAATCAGAAGAGCAGTGTTTGAACCAAACACACCGCGGTATTTGTGTGCTTCATCAATTACAACAAACGAGAGATTCGCAAAGAAATCGCCCCACTTCGCTCTCCACGGCAGAATATGGTGGAGTTCGTACATGTTGGTTAGAATAATCCGTGAACGCGAGCGGATTTTTGCACGTGCTTCCTGCTTTGTATCTCCGTCATATATTGCAGGCCTTGTTCTTGCGTTAAGTGCTGAATCCATCTCCTGAATTGTCAGGAACTGATCGCGGGTTAATGCCTTTGTCGGATAGATTAGAAGAGCTGTAGCATCCGGATTTTCCAGAAGATTTGCGAAAACCGGAAGAAGGCATGAAAGAGTTTTTCCGGAAGCAGTCGGAGTTGTAACAATAATATTTTCTCCGCGCCGGACTGCATCATATGCCTCTGCCTGGTGTGTGTATGTCCTGATATTTTTCTGATTCAGATATGCGCAAAGCTTCTCAGGCATAGATTCGTTTGGGGACTGAAAAACTGCTGTTCTTGCATCCTCGGTTTTTTCAAAGAAAATTACATCATCCATAGAGAAGCTCCGTTTCATAGTTCAGAAGGCATGCGAGATTTGCCACATCGAGTGTGTTGTGCTCGACAACAGGCCTTAGGGTTCTGATATTTTTTGATCTCAGGTAATTCTGATAGTACACAGGAACAAGATATCCGGGAACATCTTCTCCGCGTGCAAATGTTGGAATATATGATTCCACAGTTTCCAGACGGCAGTCCGGAAACTCGTTTCTAAACAGCCGTCTTGTCGGATGCAGAAGGTCTGCGTGGACATTGAAACGCACTTCCCGTTCTCCGTAGAATGCGAGGCGGTTATTCAGATACGGAATATCAAAGCATCTCCCGTTGTACGAGATTACGGTCGAATGCTTTTTGAAATGCTCTTTTGTAAGCATCATGGCTGGAAGTTCCTCGTCAATATCGCGCAGAAGATACTGTGTGACTTTGACTGTTCCATGCTCAATCTCACCTATACCGAACAGAATAATCGGTGCATGAGCCATTCCAAGGGTTTCGATATCAAAGTAGAGATGTGATGCTGTATCTCCAAGAAGCCCTAAGAGAAGCGGCTCGGAGTTTCTCTTCAAATCAGAATAAAGAGATAGAATCTCTTTTACCGTGCCGTATTCTATAATGTCTGCAGCATCCTCTGCGGCATCTTTGAAGCGTGTTTTTTCCAGGTCTCTTAAATTTCTAAACCCTCTTCGTTTCAAATCAGCTTCCCGGACTTTGCCGATTCCGGATACCAGAGTTAAATCCTCTGAAAGACGGCACCGCACAGTGTCCTCATCCACACTGCTGCGTGACATGATTGGAAACACAGTTTCCTTTCTAAGACAGAAACCGTCTGCCGTCTCAACCTCTTCTCCGAATGAGAAATCGGCGGTATCCTTTGTACCCTGCATCAGTGAAGATGCCGGAACAAAACCGGGATGCGAAACTGTCATCTCAGCAGACGAAATAGTTACTGTCGCGGGAAGCGGTGAAATCACTGTTGTCTGATGCGAACCAGCAGAGTTTGGATAACTGATTCTTTCTCTGTACGATGGTGTATCCTGCTGCACGTTCTGCGCTTGATTTTAAGGCAACGCTTGTCATACACAAAAATCAGCATAAGAGTATATAAACCCCGGACCGCGCGGTGCGAAAGTGCCCTCCAAAAAACAATCACAGTGAAAATATATTTTGCAAATTGGTCTGTTTCAAAAACAAACCTGTTAAAACGCTCAAACGCACTTTCGCGAAAACGCGTCATTTTCTAAAACACAGTGTTCGATAGTATTGATTTCAGGCTTGAACGGCCTGGAATTAACTGTGATTCCAAATACACACATTTACAATAGGGCAGAACCAACTAATATCTGAATTTTCATGCTAGAGATAAATAACCTCCATGTTGAAGTAGGGGGACGGGAAGTTCTGCATGGTGTTTCCCTCACCATCCAGGACGGACAGACCCACGTTCTTCTTGGACCGAATGGTTCCGGAAAGACCACCCTTCTTCGCACAATAATGGGCTTTGGCTCATCCAGGGTTACCGAAGGTTCGATTATCTTCAACGGCGTTGACGTGACCTATAAACCGGTTCACGAGCGCGCAAGACTTGGAATGGGTATCATGTTCCAGCGTCCGCCGACAATCTCTGGACTTAAGCTTGGTAAGTTTATCAATGCAACCACAAATATCGGAACCGAGGAAATCCCGGCACTTGCAGAAAAACTGCACATGACCAAGTTCCTCGAGCGTGATGTCAACGCAGGATTCTCCGGCGGAGAAATCAAGAGAAGCGAAATCTTACAGCTCACCGTCCAGAACCCGAGCTTTGTCATGCTTGACGAACCGGAAAGCGGTGTTGATGTCGAAAATATGTCTCTCTTAGGACACGCAGCAGCATCCCTTCTCGAAAAGGACATGCACATGAAGACCCGCACCAAATCCGGTCTGATTATCACCCACACCGGATACATCTTAGACTACATCGAAGCAGATGTGGGTCACGTCTTAATCGACGGATACATGCGCTGTAGTGGAAACCCGCGCGAGATTTTAAAGAGCGTAAAAGCATCAGGATATAAGGAGTGTATCGCATGCCAGAAATGAAGGGATTTGACGAAATCAGCGCAGAAGACAAGGAACGCCTTAACTTAACCGGAATCAACACCGAAAACATGGAAGGCCGTTCCGGAAGTTTCCTTCTCGTAAACGACCATGTCTATCACGCAGGTTCTGCCGCAGAGGGAATCGAGACGCTGATGATTGAGGCAGCTCTTGAAAAGTACGAGTGGCTCAAGGACTACTTCTGGAACATTGTCCCGGCTGACAAAGATGAGTACACAAAGTACGTTGCAGAGCGCCCGCAGAGAGGATACGTCATCATCGCACACAAGGGAGCAAAAGCAACCTTCCCGCTCCAGAGCTGTATGTTCCTTCAGGGAGACACCATTCAGTGTGTCCACAACATCGTAATCGCAGAAGAAGGTTCTGAGATTCACTTAATCGCAGGCTGTGCATCCTCGATGGACACCAAGGTCGGAGCACACTACGGTGTAAATGAAATCTATGTTGGAAAGAATGCAAAAGTCACTTCCACCATGATTCACACCTGGGGAGAAGAGGTCGAAGTCTTCCCGCGTACCTGTACCGTAGTCGAGGAAGGCGGAACTTTCCTTTCCAACTATGTCTGCATGAAACCGACCAAGAAGGTCCAGATGTACCCTACTGCATACCTCAAAGGAGAGGGAGCAGTCGCACGCTTCTCCGGTGTTGTTGTCGCAGGAACCGGTTCTTATGTTGACACCGGATCACGCGCTGTCCTTCAGGCACCAAACACCAGTGCAGAGCTTATAACCCGCGCAATTACCAACGGCGGAACAATCATCTCCCGCGGTGCTGTTGTTGCTGAGTGCCCGAAGACCAAAGGCCACATTGAGTGCCGCGGTTTAATCTTAAAAGACGGTATTATGCACGCAATCCCTGAGATTGAAGGTCACGTTGTTGATGTCGAACTCTCCCACGAAGCAGCGGTCGGAAAGATTGCCCGTGATGAAATCGAGTACTTAATGGCACGCGGTCTCTCAGAGGAAGAGGCGACAGCAACCATTATCCGCGGATTCCTTGACATCAAGATTGACGGACTTCCGCCGGCACTGCAGAAGCAGATTGATGCAGCCATCGACTCTGCCGATAACGAAGGCTACTGAATGAAGATTTACGATGTGTCATCTCCTCTTTACGAGGGGATGCCGGTTTATCCGGGTGACCCTGAGTTTAAGCGCGAAGAGATTCCTGCAGGCGATGCAGTAATCTCAAAGCTTTCGCTTTCCACACACACAGGCACACACATCGACGCTCCGTCTCATTATTTTGCCGGAGCATCAGGGATTGATGATGTCCCTCTCGAACGGCTTATCTGCCGCGTGGAGGTAACTGAGTTTCCAAATTTTTCAGGAAACGTCCCTGCAGTTTTTTTTAAACACGCAAAAAATTTCCCGCTGTCTCTTGCAGAGAGTCTCAGCACTTCCGGCATTACTGCTGTAGGCTGTGATTCAGATTCGGTTGGAGATACTGCGGTTCATAAGACTCTTCTTGAAAAAAATATTGCAATCATTGAAAATCTCTGTCTGGAATCTGTCCCCTGCGGAGAGTATCTAATGGTTGCTCTTCCTTTGAAAATAGTTTCAGCAGATGCAGCTCCAGCAAGAGTTGTTCTGCTGGATTCGGTGATAATATGATTTTACATGATGCTGTTGTAAAACTCCGGGAAGCCGGAGAAGACATGGGAACAGAAGACGGAGCTTTGATGTATCAGTATCTTCCAAACAACCATGTATGCCAGTTTTCCCGTGGAAAATGTATGGGGTGCGAGTTCGGCGGAAGAATTTCCGAGGTATCAACTCCTGAGCCGTTTTCTGCATGTATGCGCCTTGAAAACATTTACGGAGCCCCGCTCAAGTCTGCAAAAACCAGAGCTGCAGCCCTTGGCGCATTAAGTGCGGCCGCAGGTTTTCTGATGCTGAACAGAAAAACAGGTCCCTGCAACTCGGTGTACTTCGATGACTGCAAAGCAGAACTTATCGAGTTCTGTGCAGGAAAGGCTGTCTACATCATCGGTGAAGACATCGCAGGAATTGCCCAGACATTAATGCCCGAGGAGGCAGAGCTTATCCTGATTAACGGAGAAGCATTCTTCGAGGACTCTTTAGTTGAAGAGATTGAAGAGGTCTTATCTCTTGGAAAAGAGGTTATGCTTATTGGACAGAACTGTCACGGGCTTTCGGCACTGATGCACCTTCCAATCTGGTGTCCGTACGGGGTTTAAATCCTCAAATCTTTTTTTCTCATTTAGAGAACAGTGTGTTTATATTATATTACAGCTAAAATAATCACATTATGCTCTTTGGTTCATCAGGGATTAGAAAGCTCTTTGCTCAGGAGCTTTTATCCTTAGGTCCTCTTGTCGGAGCGGCTGTAGCAAGCAATGCAAAACGTGTCGTACTTGCAACCGACTCAAGAACAAGCAGGAATACTCTTTCTGATGTAATACTCTCTGGTCTCATCTCAGGCGGAGCTGAGGTGTTATTTGGAGGAATTGCCCCAACCCCGTCCGTTGCTCTTGCCGCAGGAAAAGCAGATGCAGGAGTCATGATTACTGCATCCCACAACCCGGAAAACTACAACGGATACAAACTCTTCCGACCTGACGGTTCATCCTACACAGTTGCACAGCAGGAAGAGATTGAAAGACGGATTGCAGAACCGGTCTATGCTGCATGGGACAAACAGGGTTTTGTATCCTCTGTTGATATCATAACTCCGCACAAAGAAAAAATCTTTGCAGAAATTTCTGTCCCTGAGAGCATGACAGTCGTTGTAGACTGCGGAAACGGGGCAGGGGGGCAGATAACTCCTGATGTTATTGGAGCAGACGGAGCAAAAGTCATACCGGTAAACTGTGACCCGTCTGGAAAGTTTGCAAGACCATCTGAGCCTCTTGAGAAAAACCTCCAGCACATCCCTGAACTCATCAGAAAAACAGGAGCATCCTGTGCTGTTGTAAACGATGGGGATGCAGACCGCATGATGGCCTTTGATAACCTCGGACGTTACGTTGACGGAGACCAGCTTTTAGCACTCTTCGCCAAATATCTTGACGCAAAGCAGGTTGTAACAACTGTCGATGCATCCATGGCCATAGAAGAAGTGGCAGAAGAGCTTGACGCGCTTCCGAAATACACAATCCTCCGTGATGCTGTAATGACGCCTCATGGAAAAGAGATTATGAGAGTTCTTGGAGCAGAGAACCCGACAGACGGAATCCGCGTAACCGAAGAAAACGGCTGGTACTTAATCAGAGCCAGCGGAACCGAACCAAAGGTCAGATGTACGGCAGAAGGCAGAACCAAAGAGGATGCAAAACGTATGCTTGAAGCCGGAATGTCTGCACTGAAGAAAGCAGAAAAGGAGGTACAGTAATGCAGTGTGTAATTCTTGCAGCAGGCGAAGGCTCGCGTATGCGGCCTTTAACAACATCCCGCCCGAAGGTCATGCTTCCGCTTGCCGGAAAACCAAGCCTTGAGCATTTAATCAGAAATGTGAAAGTTGCCGGAATCTCTGACATCATAATCGTTGTAGGATACAGGGAAGAGGCAATCCGCAGTTACTTTGGAGACGGAAGTGAGTTTGGAGTTTCGATTAAGTATGTTGTCCAGAGAAAACAGCTTGGGACAGCAGACGCACTTCGAACCGCAGAGCCGTTTGTAACAGACACCTTCCTTATGCTAAACGGAGATATGGTCGTAGAAGTCGAAGACCTGACTAAAATCTGCGAAACAAAAGCTCCTGTAATGGCTGTATCTACCACCACCCACCCAGAGGACTTTGGTGTTGTAACTCTTTCAGGCGACAAAATCTCAAGCCTTGAGGAAAAATCTCTGGAACCAAAATCTAACATAATCAACGCAGGCGCATACCTTTTTGGATGTGAGATTTTTGATACACTCAAAAAAGTATCACCATCCTCAAGAGGCGAGTATGAACTGACCGACGCTTTAATGGATTATATTGCAGAAAACCGCCTCTCGGCACATCAGCTCTCCCTTTGGATGGATGTCGGATATCCGTGGGATATGCTTTCTGCAAATGAACACATGCTCTCATCTTTAGAGGATACAAGACTTGGTGTGATTGAAGAAAACGTTGTAATCCGCGGAAACATCTATCTTGGAAAGGGCGCTGTTATCAAATCCGGAACATACATCGAAGGCCCTGTTATCATCGGTGAGAATACAACCGTTGGTCCAAATGCATACTTAAGGCCGGGGACGACGGTTGGCCGTGACTGTCACATAGGACATGCTGTAGAAATCAAGAACTCCATTATCTTCGACGGAACAAAAGTTCCGCACTATAACTACATTGGAGACAGTGTAATCGGAAGCGGATGCAACTTCGGAGCAGGAACTAAAATTGCAAATCTCAGACATGATCACGGAATCGTGAAAGTATCCGGAGTATCTACCGGACGCAAGAAGTTTGGAGCAGTAATAGGAGATAATGTTCTCTTTGGAATCAACTGCTCTGTAAACACCGGGTCTTCGATTGGAAGCGGATGCAGAATCGCTCCAAACACGTTAGTGACAGGAAAACTCGATAACGACACGGTGGTGAAGTGATGAGCATTCAGGCAGTTGTTTTAGCAGCAGGTGAAGGCATGCGTCTTAGGCCTCTCACCAAGAACCGTCCAAAGGTTCTCCTTCCTGCAGGAAACCGCCCAATCTTGGAGCATGTCTTAGATGCTGTGGTCGGTGCCGGAATACGTGACATCACTGTTGTTGTTGGATACAAAAAAGAACAGGTCTTAAAGTTCCTAAACACGTATCCGGTTCCGGTTAAAACTGTTGTGCAGAGCAAACAGCTTGGAACATTCCATGCGGTGTCCTGCGCAAAATCAGAGGTTACAGCAGACCGTCTCCTGATTGTCCCGGGAGACAATTATGTAAATGCAGAATCAATCCGCGCACTTATCCGTGAAGAGAACGGAGCACTTGTTGCCCCGCACAAGCGTCCATGGGATTATGGAGTGATTACACAAAAGGAGGGTATCCTCTGTTCTACAAACATGCATGCGCATGATGTTCCGTCCGGCTCGCTGGTTGAGACCGGGGCATATATTCTGGGAAAGAAACTCTATGAGGCGTTCTTCGAAATAGATGAGCCTGACAAAATTGTAAATGACATGCCCTATACAGGACACAATGTCAAAGTTGTTGAGGCCAAAGGATGGTATGATGCAGACTGTTTTACAGACCTGCTTGAACTGAACCGCTACCTCCTTGGAAAACAGAAACCTATCATCCGCGGATCGGTAGATCAGCGTGCAGTAATCAGAGGACATGTTGTTCTTGGAAAGAATGTAAAAGTTGGTCCCGGCACTGTGATTAACGGTCCGGCCGTTATAGGAGACGACTGTGAGATTCATCCAAATGTTTGTATTGAGGCTGGAACAGCCCTTGGAGCCCGTGTAACTGTTGAGCCGTTTACATATCTCAAAAACTCTATCGTCATGTCTGATACAGTAATCGGTGCACAGTCGAGAGTTGTTGACTCAATTATCGGAGAGGGATGTTCCTTAGAGCAGGTTGGAACATCCTCATATGGTTTTGGAGCTGTTATCGGAGACAGAACAACTGTTGGGGCATTCACACGTCTTCGCGGAGCTGTTATCGGAAACAATGTGGAAATCGACGGCGGACGTCTGATTGAAACAGAAATCCCGAACGATACACGGGTGATGTGAGATGTGCGGTATCGTTGGATACATCGGCTATCGGAATGCGGCAAATGTATGTATGGAAGGTCTTCTGCGCCTTGAGTACCGCGGGTATGATTCATTTGGAATTGCTGCTGTATCTCCGGAAATCACTCTCTTCAAAGAGACCGGGAAAATATCTGCTGCAAAGGATGCAGTAAACCTTAAAGGGACATGCGGAATCGGACATACACGCTGGGCAACTCATGGTGTTCCAAGCAAAACCAATGCACACCCGTTTACAGACTGCACTGGAAAGATTGCTGTTGTTCATAACGGAATCATCGAAAACTACGCAGAGTTAAAGCGTGAGCTGCAAAATCGCGGACATACCTTCGTGTCCGAGACAGATACGGAAGTCATTCCGCATTTAATCGAAGAGCAGTACGCAGGAAACCTGCGTGAAGCAGTATCCAAAATTCTGCCTCTGTTAGAGGGAGCATATGCGATATTAGTAATCGCTGAAGGGACTCAGGAGATTGTTGCAGCCCGCATGGGAAGTCCGCTTGCCCTTGGTATTGGGGACAACGAGTATGTGTTCGCATCTGATGGTCTGCCGATTCTTGACTACACACGAAGTGTTGTGTATCTCGAAGATGGAGATCTTGCAGAGGTAACTCCTGCGGGTTACAGGATTTATCATGACGGAGAAGAGATTGTCCGCAAGGTATCGACACTTGAGTGGGATGCAGCAGACGTTAGAAAAGGCGGTTTTGCGCACTACATGCTCAAAGAGATGTTCGAACAGCCGGAAGTTTTCTCAAACACAGTAAACTCGATTGCTGAAAATCCATCTCCTCTCTGCCGCCTGCGTGATGCCCGTTCTGTAACAATTGTTGCCTGCGGAACATCAGCTAATGCATCAAATGTTTTCGCATATCTGATGGAAACAGTCTGCGAAATTCCAACGCGCGTTGTTCTGGCATCCGAGTTCAAGTACTATCCGACACCGAAAAATGATGTTGTGATTGCTGTGTCTCAGTCCGGCGAGACTGCGGATACAATTTACGCATTAAAAATCGCACGGGAAAAGGGAGCAAAAACATTCTGTCTTACCAACGTTCTTGGAAGTTCACTCACCAGAGTTTCAGAGACCACTCTTTACACCAGAGCAGGTCCTGAGGTGTCTGTCGCTGCAACCAAGTCATTTACAGCACAGGTCGCTGCATTCATGGAAATCGTAAACATCATATCTGGAGGAAAACTTGAGGGGGCAGTCGTTGAAATCCAGCGTTACCTGCCGGAAGTTCTGGACTGTGATGTTGACAAGGCAGTTGAACTCGTAAAAGATGCTTCAACACTTCTGTATGTGGGACGCGGTTTAAGTTATCCAATCGCTCTTGAAGGAGCACTTAAGATGAAGGAGATTTCCTATATCCACGCAGAAGGATATGCGGCAGGGGAGTTAAAGCATGGGCCGTTTGCGCTTCTCTCAGAAAAGACACCGGTTGTTGCTGTGTGTCTTTCGGGAATTACATATCCTGTGATGATGTCAAATCTAAAGGAGATTAAAGCGCGCTCTGCTCCGGAGGTTGTTATCGGTGAGATTAGGGATATTGATGCAGAAGAGATTGCAGATGTGTATCTGCCGATTCCAAAGGTTTCTGAAACAGCAGGTGTTATTTTAGCGTCTGTGGTTTTACAGATGCTGGCATACAAGACGGCTGTTGCTTTAGATACGGATGTTGATATGCCGAGAAACCTTGCAAAAAGTGTGACGGTGGAGTAATTACTCTCCAACTTTTTTAGATGTACTTTGCCAGATAACTGCATCTTTTCTTCGGGAGTAAAGTCCCATGAAGAGATAGAACTGGTTTGTGATGAATGAGGTTATCAGAGTGTTCTTTCCAAATCTGAGAATCAGCACCAAAAAAATTGCCGCTAAAACTGCAAGCAGCGGGAAAGATAACAACAGTCCAATAAATGCTGCTAATGTTCCAATAAAGAAAAGTGTTGGAGTTACAACATACATCCAAATACGAAGTGGATAAAACACGCGCGAAAATATACGCTTCTGTTTCATGAGGTCTTTGTTTGCCAGAGTTGCCTGAATGATGCCTTTTGCTCTGCGGGCTTTTTGAGAATACTGTTTTTTCATAGACTCAGGAATGTCTTCATAGACTTTTGCCGCCCCATCATATAGAATACGATATCCCTTACGAATAGCTACAAAAGCAATATTTGCATCATCTGGTCCAATGCATGTTGTGATTTCCTCAATCACATCACGTCTAAGTGCTAAAAGACATCCATTGATGATATAGGTTGCATCATTTGCACCCTCCCATTCAGACATCTTTCCAAAATAGGAGCGATATGTTTTTTCAAGAGAGCTTGTCATTTCTCCATTTACTCTCGGCTGAAGGTCACCACTGACAACAGCAATGTTCTCATCCTGAATTAAACGTCTGACTAATAGTTCGATTGAATTTTTTTCCCATTCAACATCCGCATCACTATCAATAATAATGTTGTTGGATGCAATTTTCATACCATTATTGAATGAGCCGTTCTTACCGCTCCGTTTTTCATTCTCGTGAATAATCCACTTAAACTTTACATTATTCAGTGCATCCTGTGCGACAGATACGGTATTGTCATCTGCACAATCAACTACAAGGATAAACTCAATTTTATCTTTAGGGTAAGTACAATTAGAAATACTCTTGATTTTATCAGTAATTGTTCTTTCTTCATTGTACGCACAAACAACAATCGATATGTTGGGCCGTTCTGTTTTGGAATCAAGATTAATTGGTTCTATTTTTTTCCCGAACGTCATCCCGAAAAGATAAACCACATACGGGACTGCCGCAAGCAGAACCAGAAATATTCCGGCAAAGAGAATGTAATATGAAACAGGCATCCTTATTCTGTAATCTATTACTTTTCACATAATATAGAATTGACGGCAGTAATCATCCACCTAGTTTATCACGTATTGATTCCAAAATATACATATCTACAAAATCACGTGAGATTATGGATTTCAGTTTCTGGAATAATAAAAAATGCAGATACGGAATAATTGGAGCCTCAGTTCTCCTTTTAACCGTAATCGCTTTGGCAATCCGTCTCCTTCCAATGGGAGATCTCGTTGGAACAGGTGACATGATTGCAGGGCCTGATGCATGGTACAACCTGCGTCTGGTTGAAGTGCTGTTAGCTTCAGGCGGCTTCATCTTCTTTGAACCGATGACACTGTTCCCGACAGGACAGGATATTGTCTGGGGTCTGCTGTTTACCTATATTTCTGCGTTCTTCGGTCTCTTTGCAGGGGATGCAGGTCGTGTCGCATTAATTGATGCAGTATCCTGGACACCTGCAGTTCTTGGTGCTCTGATGGTTCCTGTTATGTTCTTCCTTGGAAAAAAACTTGGAGACTGGAAGACAGGACTTCTTGCAGGTCTCTTTATCGCAGTTATTGGAGGTCAGTTCTTTGCCCGTTCAATCTATGGACACTTTGACCACCATGTGGCAGAGACTCTCTTCTCAGCACTCTTTGCACTTTGCTATGTGTTAGCTTTAGCTAACTTACATGGAAAAGAGATTTCACTCAAGGATAAATCAGGTATGAAGCTTCCACTGATTCTTGGAATAGTATCTGGTATTGCATATTTCCTCGGACTTCTTACCATGACAACGCTTGTGGCTTTCGGTCTCTTTGCCGCAATCTTCACGCTTGTTCAGTTCATACTTGATTTCAAATCAGGCAGACCAACTGAATATCTCCTCGTCTTAAATATCCTGACGTTTGGTATCGCAGTAATTGGTCTCCTTATTTATGGAGTCAGAGATTTCAGTTTTGGTTTTGCCAGTTACTCTATCGCTCTTCTTATCGCACAGATTCTTGTAATTTTAGGAACAGTATTCCTTTACGTTCTGCAGAGATTTATTGCCAAAATTGGGAAACCATGGTATATTTATCTTGCATCAATCGCAGGAGTTGCTGTTGTTGGAATCCTTGCCATGTGGATTATTCTGCCTGATTTATTTGGAGGAATGATTTCTAACCTTCTTGGTTTCTTCACCAACAATGCAACAGCGGCCACAGTTCAGGAAATGTCTTCCTGGAGCATCTCTCAGGCTGTATCCTCATTTGGATGGTCCATCATCTTAGCACTTGGAGGTTTTGCTGTTCTTGTCTGGAATGTCATCCGCCGCGAGACACCAGCAGCACTCTTCGTGCTTATCTGGTCTCTCTTCATGTTCCTCGCAACAGTTGCTCACATTCGCTGGGAGTACTTCTTTGCAGTAAACATCGCGCTCCTTGCCGCAGTCTGCGTCTCATGGGCAATATCTTTTGCAGGAGCAGAAGTTGCAAAACTCTTCGGTAAAAAACAGCAGACAGAAGTATCAGTAGGAAAGAAAAGCAGAAAAGTTGTCACCACTGCATCTGACAAACCAGATGTCTTAAAAATCGGTCTTCTTGCAGTCATAGTTATTGTTGCTCTCATCTTTACAGGCATGTCTGCTGTATCTGCTGTCAGCACTGCTTCTGTCTATGGTGAAGCAGGCGGAACAGAAAAAGACTGGATTGAAGCAACAGAATGGCTTGTTGATGGAACTCCGGAAACAGGTGTTGACTACTATAAACTCTATGATGGAGAAGGCTTCTCTTACCCGTCTGAAGCATATGGTGTCATGTCCTGGTGGGATTACGGACACTACATCACAACGATTGGTGAGCGTATTCCAAACAGCAACCCGTTCCAGGCAGGAGTCGCTGGAGAGTACGGTGCAGCTCAGGTCTTAACAGCAACGGATGAAGATGCAGTTGTTGAAAAGCTTGACTACCTTGGAACCAAGTATGTCATGACTGACTACCAGATGGCAGGAAGCAAATTTGGTGCGATGGCTATATGGGCAGATACCGAGTTACAGACAACTCCGTTCTACACTTATCTGTTACAGCAGAGCTCGACCGGTTCGTACTCTGTTGTCAGTGCTCAGACAGAAAAGTACTATAACACATTAACTGCCCGCCTCCAGAACTTTGACGGTTCTTATACTGAAGCAGGCTCGGTTGTTCTTGTCTTAACCGACAGTTCTGCAGGATACGGATATCCGGTTATCACCTACACCAAATCCTACGCAAATGCTGATGATGCATGGAAGATGGCAAATGATTACAATGCACAGAGCTCAAACACTGCCGCAGGTAAGTATGCATACGTCATCTCTGTTCCAACACAGGTAACTGATTACTTCGATCCGAATGCAGATGTTTCGGCACTCAAGCACTTCCGTATTGTCTATGAATCAGACACCTATGTTATTCCGGCTGATGGATACTCTTACTATGTAACCGAACCAAACGGCGGCGGAACTGCCTGGGTTAAGACCTTCGAGTACGTAAAAGGCGCTGTCATCAAAGGAAACGGTATCATCTCGATTGATGTCACAACCAACAACGGCAGAACATTCACCTACAGACAGGTCAGCGAAAACGGTCAGTTTGTTGTACCGTACGCAACCGGACAGACTGGTGAAATCAAGACCGGTGTCTACAAAATTGAAGGAAGCGGCCAGACCTTTACCGTCTCTGAGAAGGCAGTACAGAACGGCCTTTCCATCAACTAACCCTCTTTTTCAATCCACAACTTTATCCGCTTACACACCGAAGATATACGTATATATGAGCGGATTTGAAATCGGTCAGACGGTACGCTACTCTCGTACCGGAACCGTTGGAAAAATTGTCTCCTTCTCTGAAATCGACGGACACACATTCGCCGAAATTGACACGACAGGTCTTCAGTACAGAATCGACCAGTTAGTCGAAATCCACGAAGAAGTGCGTGCTGCTTCTGCAGATGTCGATGTCAAAAAGCAGATTATTGACGAGCGCGAAAAACTTCGCGAGATGCAGGAGTCTGCATGGCTTAATGTTGATCAGAGCTGTGAGGGCGGCGGATAATCTGTAACCACACAGATATATCTGTCTTGAAGACAATTATATAAGGAGTACGGAGGTTTTGGTACTTTGAATGATCCTACAATACCCAATGTAAATATCGGAGTTGTCGGCCATGTCGACCATGGTAAGACAACCCTTGTCGGTCAGCTTACCGGCGCATGGACTGACCGCCACAGCGAAGAGCTTAAGCGCGGAATTTCCATCCGCTTAGGTTACGCTGACGCAACTTTCTATAAGTGTGATAAATGCGGTGCAGACGGCTGGTCCAACACTCCTGTCTGTCCAAACTGCGGAGAAAAGCTTGAACCGGTTCGTTCAGTGTCTTTTGTTGATGCACCGGGTCACGAGACCTTAATGGCAACCATGCTTTCCGGTTCTGCAATCATGGACGGGGCAATGCTTATCATCGCCGCAAACGAGCCGTGCCCGCAGCCGCAGACCAAAGAGCACTTAATGGCTTTAGAGCTTACCGGCATCAAGAACATCGTAATTGTTCAGAACAAGATTGATGTCGTGCCGCAGAAGCAGGCTCTTGAAAACTACAAGCAGATTAAGGCATTCGTTAAGGGAACTGTCGCAGAAAACGCACCGATTATCCCGGTTTCCGCACAGAAGAAGATTAACTTCAACATGTTAATCGATGCTTTAGACACTGTCATTCCAAATGTTGACCGTGATTCCGAGGCATCTCCTATTATGCTCATTGCCCGTTCCTTTGACGTCAACCGTCCCGGAAGCTCCTGGAAGGAGATTAAGGGAGGAGTTATCGGCGGTTCATTAATCCGCGGAGAGTTCCACGAAGGCGACGAGATTGAAATCCGCCCGGGAAGACAGTACATGTCTGAGAATAAGGCAAAGTGGGAGCCGATTGTTACCAAAATCACCTCTATGAATAAGGCATCCTGCAAAGTTCCGACCGCAACTCCGGGAGGACTTGCCGCTATCGGAACCAAACTCGATCCGGCGATTACCAAGAGCGATACTTTAGTCGGACAGGTTGCAGGGGCTGTCGGTGAACTTCCGCCTGTCTGGGACAAGATGAAGTTCAACGTCCAGTTAATGGACAGAGTTGTCGGTTCTGCATCCGAGCTCCATATCGACCCGCTCCGCTTAAAAGAGCCGTTAATGCTCTCTGTTGGAACTGCAGTCACTGTCGGAGTGGTTACCGCATCCAAGAAGAATGTGGTTGAAGTTATCCTGAAACGGCCTGTTTGTGCGGAAGTAGGATCCCGTATTGCAATAAGCCGTCAGGTCGGTGGAAGATGGCGTTTAATCGGAATGGGAATTCTCACCGAGTAAACGTAGTCTTAGATACTAACGCATTAATGATGCCGGCGCAGTTCGGCGTTGATCTCTTTGGAGGTTTAACCGAACTGCTTGGGGCATACGACGCATGGGTTCTTCCGGAAGTTGTCGCAGAACTGCGCGGACTGACTAACAACTTCGGGAAGAAAGCGGCTGCCGCACGGTTTGGTTTAACCGTTGCCGCCCGCTGCAAGCTTCTTGAGCCATGGGATGAGGACATCCCTGTGGATGACAAAGTTGTCGCCAATGCACGTGAGATTAATGCTATAGTAGTGACAAATGATAGAGAACTAAAAAAGAAACTCCTCGACCAGCAGATAGCGGTCGTTGTCCTGCGTTCGCGATGCAGGCTTGAGTTGATTGGAAAATAAAAGAGTCAGCGAGAAACATATGTATTACAAACTGAAATTAAACGATAAAGTCAGAGTTCCGCCGGAGCGCATGGGAGAAGACCTCAACACTGTAATTTTAGACGTCTTACAGGAGCAGTTTGAGGGCAGTGTCGATAAGGAAATGGGTATTTTCATCGCTGTGACTGGTGTCCAGCGTGTCGGTGAAGGCGAAATCATCTACAGTGACGGCGGCGTTTACTATGACGTTGACTTTGAAGCTGTAGTTCTGCGCTTAGCACTTCAGGAAGTTATCGAGGGAATTGTTGTTGAAACCACCAGCTTTGGTGCATTCATTTCCCTTGGTCCAATCGATGCAATGCTCCACATGAGTCAGATCTCCGACGAGTACATTGACCACGATGAGAAGAACTCCCGCCTTGTCTGCAAGGATTCCGGAAGAACTCTCGGTGTCGGTGATACTGTCCGCGCACGTGTTGTTGCTCTCTCCTTAAACGAGCGCGACCCGCGTGAGTCCAAGATTGGTTTAACCATGCGTCAGCCGGGACTTGGAAACCTCGCATGGATTGTTGCTGACAGAAACAGCGAGAAACAGGAGACCGAGTAATGGCAGCAAAGCGCGCATCCCAGAAGAAAGTTCTTCAGGCATGCAGAAACTGTCACAAGGTCTTAGAGGCTGACAAGACCATCTGCCCGGAGTGTCAGGGCTCTGCACTCACTCTGGAATGGTTCGGCTACCTCGTTATCATTGACGCCCGCCACTCCGATGTTGCAAAGAAGATGAACATCGAGTACAACGGACGCTACGCACTCAAGGTCAGATAATGCTGACTCTTCCGCCGGAGTGCCGCGGACTGTTTAAAGAGCCGTTCGGCTCTCTTTACCCTGATTTTTCTGATATTTCCGAAGAGCTTCGCGTCCGTCATTTCTGCTGTGTGGGTGATGTTGTAACCCGGAATGCTTTTCTTCATGGTCTAACTCCTGAGGTTTCAGTAATTGACGGAGTGACCAAACGGTCAAATGTGGTAACACTTCCAAAGTTTTCAGGTCGCACCTTCGAGGTTGAAAACCCGGCAGGCACTATTACTGAAGAACTTGAGGGTGCGCTTTCTGCGGCATACTCTATGCGCCCTTCGCTTGTGCTCGTAGATGGCGAA
Source organism: Methanocorpusculum sp. (assembly GCA_017387505.1). Classification (GTDB taxonomy): domain Archaea; phylum Halobacteriota; class Methanomicrobia; order Methanomicrobiales; family Methanocorpusculaceae; genus Methanocorpusculum. The sequence goes on along the minus strand of JAFOFB010000008.1, from coordinate 33,973 downwards.
GAGGACCTGGCTGTTCTTCCGCTCATTTTGATTCTCCCTGATTCTTCGGTTATTTTGTACGGACAGCCGAATGAGGGGGTTGTTTTCTGTGAGGTTGATTCTGCGCTCCGCAAAAAAGCCGAAGAGCTTCTATCCTGTTTTGTAAAGTCTTGACGCGGGTATTAAATAGCTAGCGCGCTAACATTTTAGGGATATCGAATGGAGATTAAGATCAACTCTAACACTAGAAACGAGCTTCTTAGCCGTTCTGAGATTGCATTCACCGCAACTTACGAGGATGCAACTCCGTCCCGTATGGACATCGGCGCAAAGATTGCAGCTCTTCAGAATGTACCGGTCGAGAACCTTATCCTTTCCCCGCTCCAGAGACGCTTTGGTTTAAGAGCAGTTCAGGGAGTCGCAAGAATCTACGATTCTGCAGAGGCACTTAAGGCAACCGAGCGCGCATACCTTGTCGCACGCGGACAGAAGAAGGAAGAGGCTCAGTAATATGGCAGCAAAGAAAGCAGCAAAGGCAGCACAGAAGCGCAGCGACCTTTACACTGTCGACAACCAGGGTAAAGCAACCACCACCCGCCGCTTCTGCCCACAGTGCGGACCAGGCGTCTTCATGGGTGAGCACAAGGACCGTTTCGCATGCGGAAAGTGCGGATACACTGAGTTCAAGCAATAAAATACACAAAATCATGCCCGGAAAAAGGGTTTTAGGCATTGAAGGGACAGCATGGAACTTCAGTGCCGCTGTTTTTGACGACGATTTAGTTTGTCTTCATTCTTCACCGTATTCTCCGCCGTCTGGAGGAATTCATCCAAGAGAAGCTGCTCAGCATCACGCAGCAGTAGCTTCGGATGTGTTGTCCAAAGCACTCTCAGACGCTGAGAACAGAATTGACGCTGTCGCTTTCTCAATAGGTCCGGGCCTTGGTCCATCCCTTAGAACGGCCGCCACCACCGCGCGCACTCTCGCACTGAAGTATGATGTGCCGTTAATCGGGGTGAATCACTGCGTGGCGCACGTTGAGATTGGCAGATGGTACACGAAGTTTGAAGACCCAATCGTCCTCTATGCATCAGGTGCTAACACACAGGTGCTTGGTTTCTTAAACGGACGCTACAGAATCTTTGGCGAGACACTCGACATAGGTCTTGGAAACGCGCTTGATAAGTTTGCAAGAAGCCACGGCCTTCCGCACCCCGGAGGTCCTCTTATCGAACAGCTCGCAAAAGAAGGCTCATACATCCCGCTTCCATACACTGTAAAAGGAATGGATTTAGCATTCTCCGGCCTCATGAGCGCGGCAAAGGACGCGACAACGCGCGGAGCACGCATGGAAGATGTCTGTCACTCCTTCCAGGAGACTGCTTTTGCGATGTGTGTCGAGGTAACTGAGCGCGCGCTTGCCCACACTGGAAAGGACGAGGTTATTCTCGTCGGCGGTGTTGGAGCAAACATGCGCCTTCAGGAGATGCTTTCCATCATGTGTGAAGAGCGCGGAGCAAAGTTCATGGCCCCTCCAAGAACCTACATGGGAGACAACGGAGCCATGATTGCATACACCGGAAAGGTCATGCTCGAAGCAGGCTCGACAATTTCTGTTGCCGACTCTGTGGTTAATCCGCATTACAGGTCAGACCAGGTCGAAGTTACCTGGAGAGCCGATGCCGGAGAGCTCTTCGCCCCCGGACAGTCCGAGACTGCAGAGCGCGGAGCAGAAGCCGCGGTTGATTTAACCGGAACTGATGCAGTAAAGACGCGCTTATCCAAAGGATACCGCACACCAGAACTTGACCGCCTGTTAATCACTGAGCGTACAAGAGCTGAAGCGCGCTGTATTGCTGCGGCACGCCGCGGAGGTGTTCCAACACCAATCATCCGTGATGTTACAGACACATCCATCGTTATGGAAAAACTCGAAGGAGATGTCTTAAAGTACGTCATAAACCCGGCTTATGCACATGCCGCAGGCAAGACCGTTGGAAAACTCCACCGCGCAGGACTGGTGCACGGAGACCTTACAACCTCCAACATGATCTGGAAGGATGGTCGCGTGTATCTCTTAGACTTTGGTCTTTCACAGATGACCGAAGAGATTGAACCGCGCGGAGTTGACCTCCACGTACTTTTCCAGACGCTTGAGAGCACAACTGAAACCCCTGACGAACTTCGCGCGGCATTCATCGATGGTTACTGCGATTCATTCAAAGGCGCAGAAGCTGTTCTTGAGCGCGAACACGAAATTGAACTTCGCGGAAGATACCTATGATTACTGTAGTTACCGGAAACAAAGGAAAAGCGGCAGAGGTCGCGGCATTCTTCGATGGAATCGTCGAAGTAACTCACACTCCGTTTGAAGCGGTTGAACCGCAGGCAGAAAACATTGCAGATATCGCCCGCGAAAAGGCAAGACAGGCTTACGAGGCGCTTGGTGTCCCGTTAATCGTGGATGACACCGGGCTTTTCATCGAAGCACTCGCAGGATTTCCGGGACCATATGCCGCATATGTTCAGGATACTATCGGAAACGAAGGTATCCTGCGCGCAATGTCTTCCATTGAAAACCGCCGCGCATACTTTGCAACAGCTGTCGCTTACGCTGACGAAGAAGGCATTACTGTATTCGAAGGCAGAGTTGACGGCGAAATTACACAATCACCGCGCGGAACAGACGGGTTTGGATACGACCCTGTCTTTTCCGTTGGTGAAAAAACCCTCGCAGAGATGACCTTGAGCGAAAAAAACCAGGTTTCTCACCGCGCAAGGGCTTTAGAAGAATTTAGAAAATGGTATGTCTCGAACCGCTGAATGGTCCAATCCAACGTAATCGTTAATATCACGGAGAGCATACAATATTAGCACGAAAATATCGGGGTAATATATCATGAGATTCCCAGAAGCAGAAGCAAGACTCCTTAATGTCAAAGTTTGTATGAAATGCAACGCCAGAAACGCAATCCGCGCAACCACCTGCCGCAAATGCGGTTCTTCCTCTCTTCGCCCGAAGAACAAGGAAAGAAAGGCATAAGCGTTTCTTCATACAATTATGGTGCGCGTTATCTGCGCACCCAATCAATTTATTTTCCGAGGTCAGATGAAATTCATTCCAGACTCTCATGCACGCCTTTGGGCGATTTCCGTCTTTATCTTTATCGCGATTTTTGTCTGTGTCATATGTAACATGGCAATAGAGCGCGAAATGACCTGGCTTGTTTATCCTGTCTGTTCGCTCATCTTTGCATGGGGTGTCTTCGGTCCGCTTATTTACCGCGGAAAAGACGGGCTTCTTCTTTCACTCGGACTATTATCCTCGCTAATTCTCCCCTACCTTCTGGTCCTTGAACAGTGGACTCATACGGGCGGATGGTTTATCCCAATCGCTTTCCCGATTGCTGTATTTTCGATTCTCTTTATCTGGGCAGTTTACTTTACCGCAAGGAGAATCAAAAACCCGTGGACAGCATCCGCAGTAATTATTGCCTCAGGGGGAGTTTTGTCTCTTTTCACCTATCTGGCAATTCTCTACCTCTCTGAACAGACTATGTTTCCGTGGGGCTGGATTCCGTTCGGTTCAGCCCTCGGCTTAGCTGTTCTTCTTTTGATTGCAGGACGCATCAGACGGGAAGCGAATAACAATCTCTAAATAAATTCTAGTGCATAGTATCATTTATGTATGAGGATGAGCAGATTGCCGAAGAGGAGTTAACAGCAGATGAGCTGACCGATTTGGCATTCGGCATGTTTACAATATTCGCTGAACAGCATCTGGAAGCCGAAGGCATGAGGCTTTTTGAGATTGTTGAGTCAGGAGAGGATATTCTCGAAAAAATCACCGCGCTTTCTGAGGCATTCTCTTTAGAGTGTCCGCTTCTTGCAGAGCCTCTTTCTATGTTTGGAACTCCTGCAGATATTCTCTCGTTCTACCGCTTCGGAGAGGCTGTTCTTCCAACCAAAACAACTCACTCCTATTGGATTCAGCAGAGCAAACCTGGAGTTGCTGCGGATGCCTGCGGAAGCGAGCAGGCAGGAAAGTGGCTTATTTTCCTTCCGTCATCAGATATAGATGAGGCATGGATTAAGGTTCGAAACGCAACTGTTGCAGGAGAGCTTGGAATAGGGGCTAAGGTCAGTACCTTCCGCGACAATGAAGACTCGCGTGATGATAAGAAGGTCATCTATGTTTTCACAGCAGACTGGGCTGATGAGGCAGATGTAATGCGTGTTCGCGAGCGGTTAAAGGAGCTTGGATTCGTTGACAGAATCGGATACAAGAGAAATCTGGATACGTATGCCGGAGAGTACCGCGAGAAAGGCAAACGGGTAACTTATTACTCGGTCTAATTTTTTTTATTTCTTGTTTTGTTTAGCGGTTTTTCGCTGTGGAAATGCGCTCACCGGGAGCCTGCAGAAAAAAAAGTATTTTGTTTATCCTCTCTTTGGAAGCGGCTTTGCAACACCGATTCCAAGGATATCTTTAGCCCCTTTAAAGACATCGCGTGCAGCGAGAGCCATGCCAAGAGATGCTGCCCATTCATCAAAGACAGCGACCGGCTTTTGTAAGAGTGCAGAGATTTCCTCCGCGAGCTTTGGAGCAAGGCTTCCGGCAAGAGCAATGGATGCCTCAGGGGCTAGGAGCAGAAGGGATGCACACTCCATAGCCGCCCAGAGAGCGATTGCCGGATTCTGGTACTGTTCCTCTAAGTGGTAGGATGCGCCGGCTGTGGTGAAGGCATCATTTGCGGAAAGTTCTCCGTCGTCAACCTTGCGGATGGCATCGACATCGAGTGCTCCGTGCTTTGTTCCCGGAGCAAACACACATGCATCGAATGCGCCGATTACCTTGTTCTTCGAGACAAGAAGAGATACAGTGTTCGAGCTGATGTCAGAGACAACAAAAGTATCTTCGTTTAACTTCTGCTTCACAAAGTATGCGATACCAAGCTTTTCCGGGCTTGTCTGGTGCGAGTACACCTTAAAGCGCGGGTCGGTGTCCGAACCTCTGTGGATTCCGGGGAAAGCAACAGCCGGAATGCCGGATGCTGCAATCTCATCAAATACCTTTGTACCGCCGCCGATGTGCTGACCTGCACCGTCACGGTTGATGACACCACGGTTTTTCAGCTTTTTCACATCAGTGATTTTAGTGAAGTTGTCCCCCATCGAATAACACAGCGCAATGCCCTCGATTTCATCTAACGGACACAGACGCTCAAGCATCTGAACGGTAAACTCCTTTGCCTCTTCACGGGTGATTTTAAAATACTCGCCGGTATCTGCCGCAAAACGAAGCGAAGTCGTACCATGATCAATGCCTATATACATAGAAGATATTTATGTGTCTGCCTCCTATATTAGCTAAATGGGCGAAGACAGCCATTATCAGGTATTGGGGGTTGGAAAGGATGCCTCTTTTGCAGATATCAAGAAAGCCTATGTGTCTTTGGTAAAACAGTATCATCCGGACAAAGCAGGAGACAGCGAGGCAAAAAAGGAAGAGTATAACGAGCGTCTTCTAAAAATCATGGCTGCATATGAGGTCTTATCAGACGAGAGCGCACGCACTTCATATGATGCTGAACTCTCTGCTGAAGGAGAGAGCACTCCTGCACAGGCCGGTCCGCGCGGAAAGAAGATGTCCGGGATGGCCAAAAAGAGCGGAGATATAGAAACAGATTATCCAATCTCATTAGCTCTTGCCGCATACGGAAAAGGAAAAATTCCGATGAAGGTCGCAGGAGAACATGTGGCGGTCAAAGTATATCCTGGTGTTCGAAGATATCGCGTCGAAGGCTTTGGAGTTCCTGTCGATGGAAAACCAAGAGGCGACCTCTATGTAAATCTCAAAATCGTACCTGAAGAAAACTGGGAGATGGATGAATCAACAAATAATCTCATCCACACAATGACAATCCCGAAAAAGGTTGCAGAAAACGGGGGACAGATTCCTTTAGAGCTGCTCTTCAAAAAGACAATCAAGATAACAGTCCCTGCGGGAATCAAAACGGGTGACCGTTTTGCGCCGCCGGAAGGAAAAGGACTTGGTGTGATGTCTCCGAAAAAGAAGGGAAATATCATCATCGAAGCAGTGGTTGCGGAAAAGAAAGGGCTTTTTGGATTCCTGAGACGATAAGATGAAAGTCATTGATGCTGTAGAGATGCTTGCCATGTTTAGGGTTCGTATTCTGCTCCTTGCAGTTGGAATCTTCTGCATTCTCTTCCCGACAACCTTCTGCGATTTCATCCCGCTTATTGTCGGGGTGTCTATGATGATTGTCGGAGTATTTGGAATCTTTGTAGGGTTCGAGACAAGGAATTACAAAACCCCTGAGATATCCGGCTTGGGGGATGCTGTTGTTCTTACACTTCTTGGATTTGTAATTGTCATCTCACAGAACGCATCCCTTCTTCTCCTTGGAGTTATCTGGGGACTTCTCGGTCTTGGAAAGGGTGCAAAAGAGATTAACACCTTTCTATATCGGGCATCAAGGAAAGAGAATTTTATCTTCCCGCTTGTTATCGGTATTTTAGAGGTCATCTTCGGTCTGATTCTTATCTTAGAGCCTACAGAACATATTGCATTCCACGTGATTATCCTTGGAATCAACATGGTGCTCTTCTCGATAAAAGACCCCGCACCGCATAAGAAGGAACTTCATCAGATTGTAAAAGAAGTTCTCTAAATCTTTTTTTGGGTTTTACTAAAGATATCTGAATCCTGCAAAAGAACTGAAACAAAAAAAGAATCCTAAAAAAGGATTTATTCATCTAAGACCATGCGGCATAAATCGAGCGGCATGATGTGCTTGCCGTCCTTGAATGCACGCATGTTTCCGCCGGAGATTTCATCGATTAAGTATACTTCATCTCCGATCTTACCGAACTCGAACTTAATATCGTAGAGTTCAATTCCCTTCTTTGCAAGCTCGTCCTTGATGACGGTTGCAATCTCCTGAGTTGCTTTCTTCAGGTTCTCGTAGTCGTCCTCGGACATAACACCAAGAGCCACCAGAGCGTCTTTGGTTACCGGCGGGTCTTCTCTTGCATCGTCTTTAAAGGTGGTCTCAACAAATGCCGGAAGCGGCATACCTTCTTCGCAGTAGTCACCGTATCTGCGGTAGAAACTTCCAACAGCGCGGAAGCGGCAGATAACCTCAAGACCCTTGCCGAACATAACAGCCGGCTTAACGGTCATGGTTGCGTTCTCGATGTCTGCTCCGACATAGTGGGTCTTGATTCCCTTCTTGTTTAAGATTTCGAAGAAGTACTGAGTGAGGCGAAGACCTGCTTTTCCTGCTCCGTCAATCTTTAAACCGACAGTATTCATTCCCGGGTCGAACACACCGTCTGCTCCGGTACAGTCATCTTTAAACTTTAACAGATAGTTACCGTCTTCAAGTGCGAAGACATCCTTGGTTTTACCGGAGTATACCAGATTCATATTTAGAGGTTTGACAAAATACTTTATATTTTTAATCCCTGCAAAAAAAGTGCCGCGTGGAAAAAAATCCATGCGGAATTATTTGTGATACGGTTCACCGTTTACGATACGAAACGCGCGGTAAATCTGCTCGAAGAGAATGAGTCGGCACATTGTATGTGTAAAAGTCATCTTAGAAAATGAAACTTTTTTGACAGAGGAAAGAACCGCAGGAGAGAGGCCCAATGGACCTCCGATGATAAAACAGAGATTGTCGCCTGCGATTTTTGCATCTCCAATAGTCTTTGCAAGCTCTTCGCTTGAGATGAGCGGGGCTTTCGGGTCGAGGCCGACTGCTTTAAACCCGCTTTTGATATTCGCGAGAAGAAGCTCTCCTTCCTTTTCTTTGACGCGAATCTCTTCGGTTTCAGATGCATTATCAGGAATTCTGACCTCAGCAAGTTCGGTCACGAAGACCTTTGCATACGGGCGAAGCCGTTTGTCGAACTCAGCAATGCCGGACCCAATCCATGAGTCCTTGATTTTTCCGATACAAAGAATCTGAATCTGCATGTTTAGTTGATAATCATGTCGCGGTAACTGTTCTTCTCACGGCGTTCACCGTAATAGTCTTCACTGTAGGTCTTCTTCGGTTCAGGCTTCTTCTCTTCGATTGGCGGAAGCGGGAAGTCCTCTTCTACGACCTCTTCTTCGAGCATCAGGTTGTAGTAAGATACTGCCTCCTCGAATCTTCCAAGCCCTTCAAGCGCTCTTGCCTTCAGACGAAGAGCGGTTCTGTTTGATGGGCGAATCTTGAGGGCTTCGGATGCTGCTTTGTCACACATGTCAAAGCGGCTCTGTGAAAGGTAGATGAATGCTCTCGAGCAGTAAAGGTCAAGGTCCCTGCATCCGGCACTTTCTGCTTTGTCAAAGAATGAAAGAGCTTCTGTCGGGTGTCCTGAGACTGCATAGAGGTATGCAGTTCCGGCGAGCACATACGGATTCTTCGGATTAACTGCCGAAGATTCCTTAAGAGCCGAAAGGATTGCCTCGCAGTTTCCGGTCTTGACCGCATTTGCCGCACGCTCAAGGTATGCACGCTCGTTTTTCGGTGCTGCCTGAATTACACGTGCATATGCGGTATCTGCGCGTGCATAGTCTCCGTTTCTTGAAAGAAGGTCGGCATAGGAAAGGAATGCTCCGGCGAAATCTCCGTTGTTTTTGAGGATTGCCGCGTACTCTTTCTGTGCGGCTTCACTATCTCCTGCGTTTGCGAGAGCTTCGGCATAGAGCATGCGAACTCCAAAGTCCTCGCCTGCTTCAAGAATTAAAGCACAGACCTCTGCGGCTTCTTTGAACTCGCCGGATGCAAAGAGAGCTTCGGCCTTGAAGCGGAGGGTGAGTTTGTCATTCGGGTTTCTTTCGAGAATCATCTCGTAACCGTTTAAGGCGGCTTCGCTCTCACCTCTCATGCGGTAAACAGCAGATGCCTTTCTGAAGACTTCCATGTTTTCGGTGTTGAGTTCAAGGTAGCGTGCGTATGTCTCAAGCATTGAGTCATACTCTCCTTTGTGCTCATACACGTCAGCTAAGAGCAGGAGTGCTGCCTGGTTTTCGGAATCGACCTCAGTTAAGATGAGAAGCGTCTCTTCTGCCTCGTCAAGTTTTCCAAGATTAATTTCGCAGACTGCTTTGTCATAGTAATACTCGGGCTTGGCAGATGCAGATGCCGCACGCTTTAAGAGCGGGAGTGCCTCGCGGTACTCGCCTCTTAAAATCTGCACATGTGCAAGAGCGGCAGAGGCTGAGACATTCTCAGGTTCTGCTTCGAGAGCCATTGTGTAGTATGAGACTGCTTCATCGGTTCTTCCAGCCTCTGCCGCAGACTTTGCCTCAAGGATTCTAACCCCGGCACTGCCTCCTGCCTTGGCAAAGCTCTCTTTTGCTTCGTCTGCTTTTCCAAGCATTAACTGTGCCTTTCCAAGTCCGATAAATACATCAGGGTTTTCCTGCACGGATGCGGCCTCTGCGTAGTACCTCTCGGAATCTGCATAAGCGCCTGCGGCATAGGAGGCGTCTCCTGCCGCAAGGAGCGCGAATAAATCATGCGGGACATCTGCGAGCAGAAGGTCTGCCGCACGCTTTGCTCCCTCATAGTCGCCCGAGGCAACAGCAGCCTTTGCAAGCCTTGAGTACACAAGTGTGTTTCCGGGGCATAAGGAGAGAAGCTTCTCCCAGGTTTCAGCCGCCTTCTGGTACTCACCTGTGAGCATCAAAATCTCTGCGTGTTCGAAGAGGATTGTGTAGTCATCCGGATTCTTTGCGGACACGCGGGCGAATGCGTCGTTTGCCTGACGGTACTTGCCCTGACCTGCAAGGCATCTCAGGCGTAAGAGCTCCATGTCAGAGCGGGATGAGTCGCTGTCGAGAACAAGGCGGGCTGCTTTGTCCGCCTCGCTGTATTTTCCAAGGGCGGCTAAGGAGACTGCCTGCATTGAAAGAAGGCCTGTGTTTGCGGTCTCGAACTCGACTTTGGCAGGCGATGCCTCCTGAGAGTTGAAGAGAATGTCGCCCTCGTCAAACATTGATGACTTAAGAGCCGAAGCCCCGCCTGTCATTCTTCCTGTCTTTTCGAAGCTTTCGACTGCTTCCTTGTATTTTCCAAGAAGGAACTCTGCTGCTCCTTTCATGTACCAGATGGAAGCAGGGGCTGAACCAATGCGGATTACTGTGTCGAATGCTTCAACTGCTCTTTTCAGAGAGCCGTTCATGAATGATGCCGCACCAAGCAGATACCATAAGTCAGGTGCGGAGTTGAATTTGGCGGTGAGCTTTTCGAGAAGAGATGCGGCATCTTTGCTGTTTCCTGAAAACATCAGGGAAAATGCGCGGCGAAGTGAGACTGATAAGTCCTCGGATGCTAGTTCCTGCTGTATCTTTGCGTAGGACTGTGCGGCCTCTTTGAACTCTCCTGCGGCTTCTTCGAGGCGTGCCTGACGATAGCGTGCGAGAATGTCGCTTTCTTCTGCCTGGCGGTAGCGGAAGAGTGCGCTTTGTGTGTCGCCCGTTAATTCACAGCAGAGGCCTGCGTCTGCTGCGTATTTGTTTTCGCTTCGAAGCAGTTCGTCATAAATTTCCTTTGCTTCTGCATATCTTCCGGCACGAAGGAGCAGATCTGCAAGTCTTACGCGGTATGTTTTAGATGACGGGTTTGCTGAGCAGAGTTTTTTTGCGGTCTCTGCGGCCTCGGCATATCTTCCAAGGCGTTCAAGCCATTCACATTTTCTCTCGTGCAGGCGGATTTCGTTTTCGGGTAAGGCGGCGTTGGATAATGCCTTTAATGCTTCCTCGAATCTTCCGCTGTCTCCAAGAAGGATTGAGAGCTGAATCCATGCCTGTCCTGCATCAGGGTTTGCTTCGACTGCTTTTTTGTATGAGCGTTCTGCTGCTTCGTATTTTCCTGTGTATTTTTGTGATGCGGCAAGTTTTATCCAGAGGTTTGTGTTTGATGGTTCTGCTTCGGCCGCTTTTGTAAACAGTTCTGCGGCATCTTCATAGAGCCCTTTTTCGTATGCCTGTTCGGCTTTTGCTATCCACTGATTTTGTTTATCTCCTTTGTTGAAGAATGCCGCCATTTTGGTATCTCCTGATGTGTAAGTATTTCGTGTGCAGGTATATAGAGTATCTCCTGGGGTTAGCAAAAGAACCAATATCCATAAAGCACAATGTATTAGCCATGTCCTATATGTCAGTTGCAGAGAAGAATGCTCTTTTTGAGAAGCTTTCCTTTTCTGCTGACGGTTTAATCCCGGTTATTGTGCAGGATGCAGTGACGAAAGATGTTTTGATGTTTGCGTTTGCAAATCGTGAGGCTGTGTCTTTGACGCTTGAGACTGGTTTTGCACATTACTTCAGCAGGTCGCGGGGTAAGCTTTGGAAAAAGGGTGAGGAATCCGGGCATTTACAGTCTGTGCATGATGTTTTAACAGACTGTGATGAGGATGTTCTGATTTATCTTGTGTCTCAGGAGGGGTGTGCATGTCATGAGGGGTATAGGAGCTGTTTCTTCCGCGATATTTCGGGAAATGTGATTCTTCCAAGACTGAAGGATCCAAAGGATATTTACAAGTAAAATACCACATCACCTCTGCTCTTTTTTTCATTCTTTCAGAATCAAGACAGTAGTATAATATCAGATGGACAACCCATAATATAGATGAATATCTCATGATACTCGTACCAGATACCAGCGTCGTCATCGACGGCCGCGTCACTGACTTAATCGAGAAAGGCGAATATCGTGACGCCGCAATAATTATACCCGAAGCAGTCTTTGCAGAACTCGAAGCACAGGCTAATCAGGGACGCGAAATAGGATTCTCCGGCTTAGCCGAACTCCAGAAACTCTGCAAACTTGCTGATGAAAACTTCATCACGCTAAAATATGTAGGAGAACGCCCGAAGCTCGAACAGGTCAAACTCGCCGGTGGGGGAGAGATTGACTCAATGATAAGAGCCGTCGCTATTGAACACCACGCGACCTTTTTAACCAGCGATTATGTTCAGGCAGAAGTGGCAAAAGCAAAAGGACTTGACGTCGTCTTCTTAAAGTCCGAAACCATCGACAACTTCGCCCCATTACTCATCGACGAATTCTTCGACGAAAACACCTTTGCAGTATACTTAAAAGAGCGTGTCTCCCCGTATGCCAGAAAAGGAAACATCCGCGAATCCAAACTTCTCACAATCCGTGACGCACCATGCACCGAATACGAACTTCGTGCAATCTCACAGGAATGCCTTGAGCGTGCAAAACGCCACCCGGACGGATTCGTAGAAGTCGAACTTCCGGGAGTTACAGTATCCCAGATTGGCTCAATGAGAATAACCACCACCAGACCGCCATTCTCTGATGGAATCGAGGTCACCATTGTAAGGCCAACCCGCGAAGTCTCATTCGAGTCCTACAACTTTGCAGCAGCATTAAAGGACCGCTTAAAGAACAACGCAGGCGGCATGCTCATCGTTGGAACCCCGGGCTCTGGAAAATCCACTCTTGAGCAGAACATTGCAACCTACCTCTCAGGCGAAAACTACATCGTCAAAACCATCGAATCTCCGCGTGACTTAATGGTGACCGATAAAATCACCCAGTATACCTCACTTGATGGAAGCATTGCCGCCGCAGGAGAAGTCATCACCTTACTCCGCCCGGACTACGTCGTCTTTGACGAAATGAGAAGAAGCGAAGAACTCGCAGTCTTCGCAGACCTTCGCCTGTCCGGAATCAAAGTCATCGGAGGACTTCACGCAAAATCCGCCCTTGACGCATTAATCAGACTTGCAAGCCTCGTAGACTTAAATCTCATCCCGCAGATCGTCGCAACCATGGTCTTTGTAAAAGGCGGAGATATTTCCGAAATTTACAACGTATCTACCGGCTTTGGAGTTCCAAAAGCATTAGAGCAGATTGGGGACCCGCAGGTAAGACCTGTCGTCCGCTTAACCAACATCATAACAACCGAGACCGTTGCCGAAGCATTCAGATACGAAGGCGAAGTCATGGTAACACCGGCATCCGGCCTTCCAAAAGCCCCGCCTGTAAAAACTATCGAACAGGCAAAGGCAGAAGCAAAGGAAATAGAAGTTGCAAAAGCCGAGCCTGTAAAACCAAAAGCAGAACCGGCACCAGCTCCGGCACCGGCAGAAGCCGAGCGTCAGGCACCGCCAATCCACTCCATGCCGACCTACGAAGTCACAGAAGACAACCCGGCATGGGTAGTTCTTGAGAAGGAAATCCAGAACGAAATCTGCCGCTTCACCGAAGGCGACATCGTCGTCCGCATGATTTCCGACACCAAGGCTGCTGTATATATCGATGACACCGATGTTCCGGCAGCTATTGGAAAAGCAGGCAAAAACATCGCCGCTGTTGTAAGCAAGGTTGGAATCGGAATCGACGTCCGTCCACTATCAGACCTGCCGGGGAGGGAGACCCTAACTGAAATCCAGGCTCCTGCAACCCGCAGCGGCCCAGGATTCAAAATCAGAAGCGAGAAAAAACAGCTCTCAATCATCTGCCCGGAACACTCCGGAAAGATTGTTGACCTCTTCTCCGGCAAAGAGTACCTCTTCACCGCAACGGTGGATGCTCACGGAGAAATCCACCTCGCAAGAAACTCAAGTATCGCTGTAGAAATGGTGCGCCGTTACGGCGCCGGCGAAGACCTGAAACTCCGCCCCGTAGACTAAATACAATATAGGAAAAAATCATGACAGAAAATCTCGTAATGAGCGAAATCGAGCCTGCAATCCGCGAAAACTGGATTCCGCAGTTTGAATCAAACCCGAACCCGGAAAAAGACAAGCTGTACGTAAACGTAGCATTCCCGTACCCGTCTGGAGCAATGCACGTCGGACACGGAAGAACCTACATCATCCCTGATGTTGTTGCCCGCTTCTGGAGAATGAGAGGAAAGCAGGTCCTCTTCCCGATGGCATTCCACGTCACCGGAGCACCGGTTCTTGGTATTGCAAAGCGTATCGCAAACAAGGATGAGAAGACCTTAAAACTCTATGGCGGACTTTACCGCGTTCCGGCAGAGACCTTAGAGAAGTTCACTGATCCGATTACTATCGTCAACTACTTCGCAGACGAGTACCAGCGCGTCATGCAGCAGCTCGGTCTTTCCATTGACTGGAGACGCAGATTCACCACCATCATCCCGCAGTACAGCAAGTTCATCGAATGGCAGTACACTCACATTCATGGCCAGGGCAAAGTCCAGAGAGGAGAATATCCTGTCAGATACTGTCCGCACTGTGATCAGCCTGTTGGAGACCACGACCTCCTCGAAGGCGACAGCGCAGAAGTTATGCACTTCGTCTTTGTCATGTACCAGTTCGGTGAGTACAAGATTCCGTGCGCAACCCTTCGCCCTGAGACCATCTTTGGTGTCACCAACCTCTGGGCAAACCCTGAGACCAACTACCTGAAAGCAGAAGTTGACGGGGAGAAGTGGATTATCTCCGAGGAAGCAGCAGAGAAGCTTCGCATGCAGAAGCACGAAGTAACCGAGCTTGGCAGAATCATGGGAACTGAGCTCATCGACCAGAAGGCAATCAACCCGTACACCGGCGCTGAAGTCCCGATCCTTCCGGCATCCTTCGTTGACTCTGACATGGGTTCCGGTCTTGTCATGTCCGTTCCAGCCCACGCACCGTTCGACTACATCGCACTTCGAGACTTACAGCAGCAGGGCAAATACACTGACATTACTCCAATCTCGCTCGTAACTGTTCCAAACTACGGAAAGATTCCGGCACAGGACATCGTCGAGAAGAACAAGATTCCAAACCAGGACGACCCGAGAATGGACGAACTCACCCAGGAGCTTTATACCGCTGAGTTCTCCAAGGGTAAGCTCAACGAGAACTGCGGAGAGCACGCAGGAAAGTCCGTCCGTCAGGCAAGAGAGGATGTTACCCGCGAGTTCGTTGAACAGCGCGGTTCTATCATGTTCCACGAGATGAGCCAGAAGCGTGTCATCTGCCGCTGCGGAAACCGTGTTTACGTCAGAATCTTAGACGACCAGTGGTTCATCAACTACGGTGATGCAGAGTGGAAGAAGGCAGTCCACGAGGAGCTCCCGAACTTAGAGCTTGTCCCGGCAGAGGTCAGAGCAGAGTTCGAGAGAACCACCGACTGGCTCCGCGAATGGCCATGCTCCCGCCGTGTCGGTCTTGGAACCCATGTCCCGTGGGATCCGAAGTGGCTCTTTGAACCGCTCTCTGACTCGACCATCTACATGGCATACTACACCATCTCCCACAAGATCGAAAAGATTGATGCAGAGAAGCTCACCCCTGCTGTCTTTGACTATGTCTTCCTTGGAAAAGGAGATGCTGCAAACCTTCCAATCGATGAGGCAACCGCAAAGGACCTCAGAGCCGAGTTCCTCTACTGGTACCCGTATGACTACCGCTTCAGCGCAAAGGACTTAATCTCCAACCACTTAACCTTCCAGCTCTTCCACCACAAGGCAATCTTCCCGGCAGAGCTTCAGCCGAAGGGAATGGTCGTCTTCGGTATGGGTCTCTTAAACGGTATGAAGATGTCCTCCTCCAAAGGAAACGTCTTCCTGTTAGAGGATGCCGCAAACGAGTTCGGAGCAGACACTGTCCGTATGTTCTTAGTCGGATCTGCCGAGCCGTGGCAGGACTTCGACTGGAGAAACGAGCTTGTCTTATCTGTTAAGAAGCAGATTGAACGTATGTGGCAGCTCGTTCTCGATGCAGAGTCCGCAGAGGGTGAGACTCCGATTGACGCATGGCTTGTTTCCCGCATGCAGCAGAGAATCGCCGCAGCAACCAAGTGCCTTACTGCATTCCAGACCAGACAGGCACTCCAGGAGGCATACAACGGTGTTGTCTCTGACCTCGCATGGTACCGCAAGCGTTTAGCAGGAGCACAGCAGGGTGCAGTCGTTAAAGACGTCATGTCCCAGTGGATCCGCTTAATGGCACCAGTCATCCCGTACACCGCAGAAGAGCTCTGGAAGAAGACAGGACGCGACGCAAACGGACTTGTATCCTTCGCAGACTGGCCGGTTGCAGATGAGGCAAAGATTAACAAGGCAGTCGAAGTCTCTGAGGAGCTTCTCCAGAGAACTGTCGAGGATATCCAGTCCATCTTAAAGCTCGTCCAGATTGAGGCAAAGAAGGTCACTCTCTGCATTGCACCGGAGTGGAAGAAGGAAGTCTTCAAGATTGTCTCCGGCGCAGAGGATAAGCGCAACGTGGTCAAGACTGTCATGGCAAACGAAGCACTCCGCGCAAAGGGCAAGGAAGCAACCGATGCCGCACAGCAGACCGTCAAGCTCGTTCACTCCCTCGCACCGGAACTCGTCTCTGCAATCGCTGAAGGTGTCGATGAGGTTTCAGTCTTCACCGCAGCAAAGGAGTTCGTCGAGAAAGAGACCGGACTCACTGTCGAGATTGTCGAGGCAGAGACCTCCGGACACGCAAAGGCAAAGTCCGCATTACCATTCAAGCCGGCAATCGTTGTCGAGTAAGAATCCTTTAAGGATTCACTTTTTTTAGAATCTTAAAAAAGAATTTACTGAAGGATATTTCCGTCAGTGGATATAGTAACAACCCGAAGCGGAATGTCTTTGCCGCTTGCATCAAGCGCACGCCGCACGGCATTTTCCAATCCTCCGCAGCATGGAACAGACATTCTTGTAACAGTTACCATGCGGATGTCATTCTGCGAAAAGATAATTCCAAGCTTTTCTGCATAATCAATGCCGTCAAGCTTCGGGCATCCGATAATCGTAACACGGCCTTTGATAAATTCCGCGTGAAAGTTTCCGTATGCAAATGCCGTACAGTCCGCGGCAACAAGTAAATCAGCACCCGCAAAGTACGGGGCGGCTGTCGGGACAAGTTTTATCTGAACAGGCCAATTTGAAAGCTCGCTTGGAGCAGAGACATCGGCATTGGATTTTTCCCGCTGAATCATCTTCGCCTGCATACCGGGACAGCCGGTTGGGTGACATGCCTTCTTTGCCGCAAGAACTGCCGCGGCATTGTACTCTGCGGCTTCTCTTTCCTCAAAGGAGATGGCATCCTCAGGACATGCCGGAAGACAGTCGCCTAAACCGTCACAGAAATCCTCTCTTAGAAGCTTTGCTTTGTTATTCACAATTCCAATAGCTCCCTCGTGGCATGCCTCGGCACAAAGCCCGCATCCGGTGCACTTCTCCTCATCGATTTTGATAATTTTTCGAAGCATAAACCCTCCTGTATATTTCTATTCGCATGTGCATGTATAAAATCATTCATTGAGGATATATCCTACGTTCAAACTATATCCTAAAACATCCTATATATTCTACAACATGGAGGAAACAAAAACTTTCGCGGAGTTCGCGATTTCTGAAGACGTTCTTCAGGCAATCAGCGACATGGGATTTGAAGAGCCGACCCCGATTCAGGTAATGGCTATTCCGCAGATTCTTGAGGGTAATGATGTAACAGGCCAGGCGCAGACGGGAACTGGTAAAACTGCGGCCTTTGGTATTCCAATTATCGAAAAACTCAATCCGGAGAACAAGAACGTCCAGGCAATCGTTCTGTCTCCAACCCGAGAACTTACTATCCAGACGGCCGAGGAATTCTCCCGTCTCATGAAATACAAGAACGGCTTAAACGTCGTTCCAATCTACGGCGGACAGCCGATTGAGCGTCAGCTTCGAGCACTTCGCGGGCCGGTTCAGGTTGTTATCGGAACTCCGGGACGTGTAATCGACCACATTAACCGCGGCACTCTTCGCTTGGAAGATGTTTCAATGTTCGTCCTTGACGAGGCAGACCAGATGCTTGATATGGGATTCCGTGAGGATATCGAGGCAATCTTCCACGAGACCTCTAACGAGAGACAGACCATTCTCTTCTCTGCAACAATGCCGGGACCAATCTTAGACATCACCAAGCGCTTCCAGAAAGACCCGGTCTTTGTCAAGATTACCAGAAGGGAGCTTACTGTTCCGCAGATTGAGCAGACCTACATCGAGGTCCGCGAGCGTGACAAGCTTGAAGCACTCTGCCGTATGCTCGATATGAACAACCCTGAGCTTGCAATTGTTTTCTGTAACACCAAGAGAACCGTTGATGACTTAATGTCGCGCATGCAGGCACGCGGATACTTTGTTGAAGCACTCCACGGTGACATGAAGCAGATTCAGCGTGACCGCGTCATGGCACGCTTCAGAGCTGGCTCTATCGATGTTCTGATTGCAACCGATGTAGCTGCCCGCGGAATTGATGTGGATGATGTTGATATCGTCTTCAACTACGATGTACCGCAGGATGTCGAGTACTATGTTCACAGAATCGGAAGAACAGGCAGAGCCGGCAGAACCGGTAAGTCTGTGACCTTCGTTGCTCCGCGTGAGATTTACAAGCTTCGCGACATTCAGCGCTACGCAAAGATTAAGATTGCAAAGACTCCGATTCCGTCTTTAGATGATGTCGCAGAGATGAAGCAGCAGCTGTTCCTCGACAAGGTTCGCGATGTCATGAAGGCCGGAGAGCTTGAGATTTACCTGCCGCTTGTCGAGCAGCTCTTAGAGACCGAGACCGAAGCAGAAGAGCAGGAAGTTACAAGTATCGAAGTCGCTGCAGCACTTCTCAAGATGCACTTAGAAGACGGCAAGACCTCCATGAGCGAGGAGATTGTCGAGCTTCAGCCGAGAGCAGAGCCTGTTCCATTCAAGGGAGAGGTTGAGGAAGGAACTTACGAGAACTGCGGAGCAGAGCCGGGCATGGTTCGTTTCAGAATCACTCTTGGAAAGAACCAGCAGATTCGTCCAAAAGACATTGTCGGTGCATTCGCAGGCGAGTGCGACATTCCGGGTTCTGCTATCGGCAGAATCGATCTCTACAGCAACTACTCCTTTGTCGAAGTCCCGCTTGAGCACGCAGACCATGTCGCAGAAGTCATGGCCGGAGCAACCATCCGCGGAAAGGAGCTTCAGATATCTGTTGTAACCCCGATACCTGAGCGTGACGGAAACGACTTCCGCCGTGGCGGAGACCGCGGAGGATTTAGAGAGCGCAAGTCATACAACAATAACCGCGGCTCTTATGGAAACAAGGGCGGAAACAATTACAGAAGAGACGGCGGGGACAGAAGAGGCGGCGACAGACGCGGAGGAGACCGTGGAGGAAGAAACTTCCGCCGCGACAACCGCGAGCACACCTTCTACGACTAACTCTCTTTTTTTTTACAAATTATCCGGTTGGGAAACACTCATAATCCCTGAGTATTAAATAGAATGTAATTAAGAATGCAGGAATACCAAAGCATCAAAGAGGACGCCCTCAAAAAACTTGCAGAGAATCTTTCCGAGATGCAGGAACGTTTTGAGATTGAGACGATTGGTATCTTTGGTTCGGTCTCACACGGTGAGGATACTCAGGATTCTGATATTGATGTGCTGTATCGTTTCAAAAATGGAAGTCTGCCGCTTCGGGATTTTATTGCATTCCATGATTACCTTGAGGCACTGTTTCAGCGGAAGGTCGATTTGGTCTCACTCGATTTTATTGAGCCGATGATTCAGCCGTATGTAATGCAGGATATGATTCTCTACGCAGGAGAGGCAGCTGCATGAAAACTGATGAGATTTTTTCTAACACATATTCTCACCCGCTGTCAGAAGATAATATCTGTCACCTCCGCGATGTCATATGATGAGTTTTTAGAAAATCAGGACGCTCAGGATGTTGTGATTCGTTCTTTCGAGATTATCGGCGAGGCAACAACTCATCTCTCCGAGAAATGCAGAGATGAACACCCGGATATTCCATGGCGTGAAATGAAGCAGTTCAGAAATGTCTTGATTCATCAGTATTTCCGCCTGGACACTCGTCAGGTGTGATCTGTATCAAGAAATGACATCCCAGAGATTATGGGGCAGATTCAGAAAATCTTAGCCTAAGTTTAAGTTCTGATTCTCTCTTGGATATTATCTGCTCTTTTTCAGACAAACATTCATTATCTCATAACTCCAATAATATACCGTTTCCTATGGAAACAAGGACTGCGTAAATTACGCATATCCTGACCTGCGGGACGGACAAAGAAATACTAGGGATTCACCTCCCTGAGTTTTGTCCTGAGTGCAGTTAAAACCTCAAAAGGTGAACATAAAATGGATTTCAACTTATCCTTAAAGAGAGCAATGAAGACCGGTAACGTCGCACTCGGTCAGAACACTGTTGAAAAAGTCGTTGCAGAGAACAAGGCACAGCTTGTTATCGTCGCAAAGAACGCACCGGCAAAGGTCCGCGCAATCATTGCAGGCGCAGAGAACCTCTCTGTCTATGAATTCAACGGCAGCTCCCGTCAGCTCGGTAAAGAAATCGGTCGCGACCACATGGTCAGCATCCTCGCAATCGTCGACGCAGGCGAGTCCGACATTCTTTCCCTCAAGAGTGAATAAATATGGGCGAAATTACCATTTCAGAAGACGATATGCGTCTTATTGCCCAGTTTGAGAACTTAACCGGCGCAGGAGCACGCGACTGCGTTGTTGACGAGAAATTCTCTAGAATTCTCTTCGTTATCAATCCTGGGGAAATGGGCCTTGCCATCGGAAAGAAGGGTGCTAGAGTTAAGAAGGCATCCGATGCATTCGGAAAGAAGGTTGAGGTTGTCGAGTACAACCCTGACAAAGTTCAGTTCTTAAGAAACTGTTTCCTCCCGGTTCAGATTCAGACTGTTACCTTCGAGCAGAATGAAGAGGGCGACGAAGTCGCATACATCGAAGTTCAGCCGAAAGAGAGAGGTCTTGCAATCGGTAAAGAAGGAAAGAACATCATCAAAGCAAAGAAACTCGCTTTCCGCCAGTTCGACATTGTAAATGTCGAGTTCAAGCAGGAAGAAGAGGAGATTGAGGAGTAATCCTCATCCTTTTTTGCTTTAGTCATCTGTTTTGAGATTTTTTGACGGAAAGTATTTATTTCCTCTCTGTGATTCTTTTAGTATGAAAAGAGTTCTTGCTGTGCTTCTTGTGCTGTTTTTTGCCGCAGGGGGCATCGTTGGTTTTGCCGGAGCAACTGAGGCAGAAACCCCGGACCTCGCTTTGCCAACCAGTGCGCCTGTTTCGGATGTAATTCAGGGATATGCAGGTTTTGGGGAGCCGTTTGAGATGCCTGTGTATCACCCGTTATCAATGATTTTCTTTGACACTGATGTAACTCTGTTTGAAGCATTTTCATCTCTCGTGTGGCTTTCGTCAGAGATGACTGATGGAAACCCAGGATTCTATTATGAAAAGATTCTCTACGGCACAACTATACCTGAAGATATATCATACTTCTCGGCATTCTAAGCCGGGGTTCTTTTTTTAAAAAAATAGAAATTTATTCAGACTTCTCTGCTGCCTTCTTTGCACGCTTAACGCGTTCTTTGGTGGTAAAGCAGGTAACTAAATCAAGGAACTGTCTGAACTTCTTATTTGTATCAAGAATGATACCGTCTGCTTCTTCATCCGGCATGGCAAGAACTGTTTCGTCTGTTACAGTATCGACAAAGACAGTCTTGTTCTTCTCGCCTGCCCATACTTCGAGCAGTTTCATACTGCCGTAGGAAATGGAATAGTGTCCTTCCTTGACTTCCGGCTCAGTCTGGAAGATGTCAGCAAAACCTGCTTTGATTCTGTCTTCAAGGTCTTTGGTGTTGCCGCGTTTTACTTCGTATTCCTGCATGCTCTATATGTTCGCCGTTTTCTCATAATTACTTGCCGTTTGCAGGCATCGCATAGGTATATCTTCAAGAAGAAACCATCTTTAATCATGAGTTCATCTGAGATTGTGCGTGTGGCATCATATGCCCCTTCCGCGCGTGAAGTCATCCTTGTCGCAGGATTTCCGGGTTCTGGACTTGTTGGCAGTATTGCTGTAAACTACCTGACATAAAAATTCGGATTCACATACCTTGGATGTGTCAGCTCTCCGCTTCTTACATCAACATCGGCAGCAGTAAACGGTCTGGCACGTCCGTCTGTAAGGCTTTACGAGAAAGGAAATATTGTGGCTCTCGTATCTGATGTTCCAATCCCGGATGAAGCAGCATATGAAATCCCGCTCGCTGTTATCGACTGGATTCTTGAGCGTGCAAGAATCACTGAGATTGTGGTAATCGGAGGTGTGGTCACCGGCGGAGAGGGTGAGCGTGTCTTTGGAGCTGCAACAACTCCGGGGGTTCTTGAAAGAATCAAAAATGTCGCAGAAATTCTTCCGGCATTAAACATCACAGGAATTACCGGAGGCATCTTAAATGAAGCCGCGTTTAGAAACATTCCGGCATACGGGCTCTTAATCGAGACCAACTTTGATGTTGATCCACGCGCGTCTGCCGCAGGTCTTTCTGCTTTTGCCGCCCTCTATGGTTTAACCATAGATACCGAAGACCTCATTAAACAGGCAGACACCGTCGAACCAATGCTTCAGCAGCTTGCAGATGAAGTTAAAAACAGCGATATGACTCCTATCACATATGAAGGAGATATTATGTTTGGGTAAAACCAAACATCACATTTATCTATAAGAAAAACCCATAGTATAAGGCATCACACCTGCGGGCTTGTGGCTTAGCCAGGATATAGCGTCGGGCTTCTAACCCGAATGCCGGGGGTTCGAATCCCTCCAGGCCCGTTTCTTTTCTGAATTGCTTTGTATAATCAATAGATTTATATACTCTCAAGTAGATTTTATTATAAGACAGTTCGCGGAGGTGAACTGCCAAGAAAACGTGATAGTTCTGTAAGGGTTATACGAGAGCGCTTCTGAAAATGAAGCATGTGCCGCCTGTTGAATGTTCTGTTTTGATTCCTTTTGCGATATTTTATTTTCTTTGACGCCATACATGCTATCATTCTATGCTTGATGACGTTGACGCAAGACTAAACCAGGCTGATGTCTATCTGTTAGATGGTGACTGTACCAAAGCTGCTGCTGAACTTCTCGAGGCAGTAAGGATTCTCTCTTCGGAAGGCAGTGAGCTTTTATCGTCTGTTTCTGCGTCAGAGTTCGAAAAGCCTGTTTTTACTATTCTTCGAAGAATTACTGCAATCTTTGAAAATCTCCCGGACGTTTCAGAAATTATATCCTTAATCCCGGAACTGCAAAAGGATATCCCGGATACTTCAGCATCTCCTGCAGAACTTATCACAGCAGTTACCTGCATCTATGAAAAAGCTGAGGATGAATGCGAAGAAACAAGTGCTCCGTCATTCAGTGTTATTGAAACACTGATTGCTCTCCTTTCAGGTCAGCAGACCTTCCGCAGTATGCTTTTTGCAGAGGATGGTCTCTACAAATCAGCGGCATCTGCTGCCGCCCCGTATCTTGCTGGAGCTTTTGCTTTTGCTGGGGATGATTTTGATGATGCGGTTAGCAAAGCAGACTCAATGCTTTTTGGTCCTCTTGAGAGGCTTGCAGAGCTATTCTATTCGCTTCTTACATCATCTCTTACCGCAGGTCTTCTCCTTCTGATTATCCGCCGCGCAATCCCCTTTATGCGCCCTTCAAAGAAGCAGACAGCAGTCGATGCAGTAATGCTTACCGCATCAAACTTACCGGAAATTATCAAGGGACTTCGAGCCGTTTACGCAGAACTTCTGGCCCTTCGTGAAATCATCAGAAGAAAAGACACTGTCTGATTTTAACGAACGAAGTGAGTGAAAAGAAGAATTATGCGAGGTTCGAGCGGCACGAAGTGACGCGAAGAATGAGCATGGACTTTTGAACGAAGTGAAAAAAGACATGCGAGGGGTGGGATTCGAACCCATGAACTACTTATAGACCAGATCTTAAGTCTGGCGCCGTTGGCCTGGCTTGGCTACCCTCGCCCAACTACCTTATTACATTGTACCTACAAGATATAAAAGTACGCGGTTTGCACTCGCAAAAATCGGCAGGAAATGCCTTCCAAACATTCGTAACCCAAGCGGGCGCGGGACGGCGCATCGTGAGATTCAAAAATCTACAAATACTTTGCAGACTGATAATGTATGGCAGAAACTCCTATAGTGTAGTGGTCAATCATTCCGGCCTTTGGAGCCGGAGACGGCGGTTCGAACCCGCCTAGGAGTATCGAACCTTCTTTTTCTAGATATTTCACTCAGGCATCAGCAGTATCTGAAAATGCCGTAATTCTCGTCTTTACATTTTCCTGCAGATTGGCGTAGTACAAACCATAATCATAACCATGATAACTCTCAGGTCCGAACAGCTCATCGGCCGGTGCAGGAATCGCATACACGGCAGGGTCTGCTGTACTGCAGACGACAACGCCGCGTTCCATATCTATCTGTGCATCTGCAAAACCATCGACGAGTTCACCATCTATATTCAGTGAACCAAGATTTTCCGAAACATCCGCATATGTCGTATCCCGTTTCCAGTTAAGCGGATTTATCGAGACAGCACCTTCTGTCACAACCGCATTGTGCTTCCCATTGTTTCCCGGACCTTCGGTATTGTAGGAGATAACAACGCCAATATCATCTGCCCCCTCGGCAAATTTCAGATGAGGATTCTCTGTCAGATACTCATCCGTTACCGAATAGCCGATGACATATGCCGCAATCATATTTTCATAATATTTCGGATTCTCTTTCATATAGTCGGAAAGAATCATCGTTAAAATCTGAGAACCCTGAGAGTGTCCGGCAAGAATAAACGGCTTTCCGTTGTTGATGTGCTCAAAGTAGTAATCAAGCGCGTATGAAGGATCCTGTGATGCGGAATAGCGAAGCAGAGCGTCTGCATCCTCCTCACTCAGTGTGAGGGCATACGGTGCACTTACCTGCCGGTAATACGGTGCATAGATATTACAATCCTCAGCAAAGACTGTTGCCTGTGTCTCGAAATAACTCTGTGCTTTCTCACGCATTCCCGCATCATCAATATCTGCAACTTCCGAATCATCCTCACTTTCCTTAGCATAGGCTGTCGGATAGAAGTAGACAACATCCACATCTTTGCCTGCATCAGTTACGGCAAGCCAGTTGTCTAGGTCTGCGTAATCAATTTTCGTCTCCCACTTCTCTCCGCCGTTTGTCTGTTTTATGATATCGGGGACGTCAGCAGCAGAACCTGTTTCAGACAGATTCTTGGCAATACCTGTTCCAACCACTGCCAAAATCAACAGTATGATGAAAAAAGTGAGCAGATTTCTCTTCATAGGATAGAATCACCATTAGAGAATAAGAAACTTTCCATACAAAAGCACAGCACCAAAAAAACCGTACGGAAAAAAGAATGGGAGAAACTATTATTTCCTCTGTCCTTCCAAAAACTCAGCCGGCACATTGTGGTCAAACGTTGCCCGAACATCTGCCGCCCTCAGATATTTTACCAGAACTGGCACAGAACAGTCCTTCCACTCGGCATCCCACCACATACAGCCATCAGCAGAACAGGTTTTGCCCGATAAGGGACATGTCAGAAGATTATTTGTCATACAGAAAAATAGGTGAAAAAAGGATTTATAATTTCGGGCGGTGAGCCTGATACTCAACAACAGCTCCGTTTCCAGCCTCGCGAAATGCTCTGGCAACCCCTGCCGGACCAAGCTTGATTCCGCCGAAAATCCTGGACACCATAAGAACGTGAGAGCCTAAATTATGCCGCTCCATAACCTCGGCGAGAGCACGTCCCGGAGATCCTACCTCACCGTCTGCTCTGCTGTCGGTAAAGTTTCCGCACACAACCGCATAACAGTGGTGCGCCGCCTTCTTGTAGAGCTTATCATGGATTGCCCGAACCTCCATCACATCATCCGGGGTGTCAATCTCATAGAGATGTGCATAGAACTTCGACTTCTTCTCGTCCAGACGGACAACTGAAACTTCTCGAACAGCCATTTATCTATCCCTCATTTCTGTGAGTGCAGAGCAAAACTCATCCAAGTATGCCTGCATCGAAAGACTGCCTTCCGGGAACGGACAGTCAGCATCGTAGAGCTTATCGATAACAGGCTGAGTTGGATAAATCTCCACATTAATACCTGTAGCTGAAACTGCCGCCTCCATAGCCCGGCGGAAAACACCGATGCAGTATGCAATACGATGCGTGTATGTATCCTTCGTCTTTTCCAGATAACCGATAAGACGTCTAGTCTCGATTTCCAGGAAATCGTCTTTTATCTTCTGGTCTTTTACATTGCCAAGCATGTAATGATAATGAGCAAACGGATACATCAGCTCAAGCTCTGCTGGAACAGTTCCGCATGTTCCAAAGATTGTCACATGATACTTTGACTTATCCGGGAAAACCTCTCCGAAAAGCTTGTGAAACAGCTTATGCGAAGGGCTTTTACTGTAAGGCTTCCTTACAGCGCACGGAATAAAGATTCCAATATCACGCGGAGCTATCTCATATTTGCCAATGATGTACTGATACGCCTCTTCAAACTGCGGAAGATAAAACGGCGGGTCCGTTAAATCATTATCATCTCTTGGCGGTTTCACTCTTTAACCTCAAACTCCGCATCAATAGTGTTTGAATCAAGCGGCTTTTTAGCCGTTCCAAGCGGAATGACTGCCCAGAGAATTACGTAGATAAGGAACACCAGCAGGAACGGAATTGGCGGAAGGAACAGCAGAACAACTGCAATCAGGCGAATGAGCCATGTCGGAGCTCCGGTGTACTCAGCAATACCTCCGCAGACACCGCCTAAAAATCTGTTAGTCGGTGAACGAGTGAACTTTTTTGCCATACCTTACTATTTTTCGCGGAAACCCTATAAGTTTTCAGTTTCACCGCAGGCCGTACACCGCGAACTCTTCTTCACCGAAAAGATATCAACAGCATTCGACGCCCCGTCATAGAGCAGAAGCTTTCCGGCAAGGGTTGGTTTTCCAACAAGGAATCGGACAGCTTCTAAAGCCTGCATACTTCCAACAACTCCGGCTGAAGCTCCGATAATCGGTACAGATTCAGCAGTGCCTGCTTTCGGGAAGATACAGGAAAGACACGGCGTCTCACCCGGGATTACAAGAGTAATCTGTCCTGAAAATCCGGTGACAGCTCCGTGCAGAAGCGGGATGTTCAGCTTCTGTGATGCTTCATTTAACACATAGCGTGTCTCGAAGTTATCCATGCAGTCGATTATCAGGTCTGCTCCGTCTGCCATCCTGAGAACCGAATCTGCATCAATCTTTTCTGCGAACGGCACAACGCGGCAGTCAGGATTGAGTGCGGCAAGAGTTTTTGCCGCAGACTCTGCCTTAAGCATTCCAAGCCTGTCTGCCGGATGCAGAATCTGACGGTTCAGATTAGACTCATCGACCACATCCAAATCGGCGATGCGAATCTCGCCAACGCCTGCTTCAGCTAAATATATGGATACAGGAGAGCCAAGCCCTCCTGCTCCGGCGATGAAAACCGTTGCCCCGGCAAGGCTTCTTTGACCGTCATCTCCGATTAACGGAATCTGGCGTGCGTAACGCTTATGCATAGGTTTCCCTCACAAGAGAAAGACAGGCTTTTGCATCCTCATGCTTCTGGTCAACAGCATTCGTCTTGAGCCAGGAAAGAAGAGCCTTCTTCTTCTCGTCATCGAGCGGCGACTCCTTTACAACGCGGCGGTAGGTTCTATCCGGATAGTAAATTCCTTTGCAGGTCTTAAGAAGTGCGGCCTCTTCGTCTGCTGTAAGGAATCCTTCCTCAACACCGCGGGCAAAGCTTGCCCGCATGTTTACCATCGGGTCTGAAAGAGCCATTCCTGACTCCGGGTCATAGAGAAGACCTACCTCGTCGTCGGCCACAATTTTTCCTGACTTGTATGCCTCAAAGATTTTTCCAACACCGACCATTCCAAAAGGCTCCATCTCGGCGGCACGAAGAGCACCCATGGATGACGAGCCGAAGAACTTGACACCGGAGCGTAGAGCTGCTAAAATCTCCTTGTGTCCAACCGACTCGTTCTGGAAGAAGACTCCGTCTATGATGACGATAACCTCAGCCCCTGCGGCGGCTGCGGCTGTTACATCTCCGCGTTTTGCAGGCGGTCTGATATCTGCATCCGGCAGATACTCCTTTGCCTCCTCAGGCGGAAGACTTGGAGCGGTGAAAATGACGATATTCGGCATCACGGCACCTCTGGCCTCTTCTTTCGTTATCAATCGTGAAGCATTCAAGACCCGGCACGATTACGCGGACAACCGGAATCTGAATCTCAGGGTCAGTTAAATCGCAGACAATGACACGGTCAAGACCTGCTGCTACGAGGCGGGATACAATCTCTTTGATATCGGTCTTGAAGTCATCAGTTGCGCAGGATTCAACAGCAGATGCCGGTTCGTACTCGTCTCCTTTGAACCAGTAAGCATTCATGCGCTTGACTCTGTCATAACCCATCATTTCACGGAACTGTGCAATGGTTGCGTCTTCACGTGCTCCGTGAATCTGAGTTGCACGGCTCTGGGCAACTTCGGAGAGGGCACGAATCATAGCTATCTCCGGGTTTGTGTGAGTTCCCATTCCAATCATTAAAAGACGCGGGTCTTTCATCTGCACATCGTCTGCGACCGCGGCGATTGTCGGGATGCCTGTGTCAGAGGTGATGTTTCTAAGGGTTACTTCAACACCTTCTTTTTCGAACTTTTCTGCCATCCCGGCAACTTTTGGCGGAAGGTCTGTGAGTTTTTTTCCGGTGTTTCTTGTGGTCTCGACAAGAGACCAGGAGTCACGCTCGATGACTTCGGTTAATGCGTAAAAGATTGCTTCTTCGAGAGTGTTTCCGGATGCAACGCCGTTCGAGCTTGAACGGAAAAGCGTTGGCATATAGTATGGATTCGGGTGAACGACCGCACAGAACGGTACTGAGACCTCTTCGTTGTTTGCGATATCCCATCCCTTGACCCATGGGATGTCCTGTGTTGAGTCTGCGGTTACTGGGAGGATTAAGTCTTCGGGGTTGATTGGGTTTTGCCCGTTGATTTTCATATCGGCATAGGATACAGCAGAGATATCACGCGGGATTGCTTCTGCACTGTAACGCTCGATTCCCTCCATGATTCCGGCAACCTTTGCTTCTTCTTCTGTTCCGCCTTTTCCGTTGTACACGGAAATCGCTCCTTCGGCGGCGGCAGGTCTGATACAGGAGTAAACCGGAATTCCAATACGGTCAAGGTCTGTGATGTCTGCAACACGGGTGATTCCTGCGTCCGGGACGAACTTTTCTATGCGTTCAAGAGTTTCTTTTGGAGTACAGCTCCGCTCGGTCCATCCGCGGTAGACCTTCGGAGAAGAATGCAGCTCTATCATTGATATTAATATTCGTCTGTAATGTATTGTAGATTTCCTTTTAGAGAAATAGAGAAAAGAGCCGCTGGGGGGAATTGAACCCCCGGCCTGCTGATTACGAATCAGCCGCTATACCGCTAAGCCACAACGGCAAAAAGTTGCTTGTATATGTTAACTTCGTGAGGATAAATAGATTATTACATCAAAATAATTCCATCGCCAAAATCATTAATACCGAACAGCAAGTAAAATATCATCACCGGATATGCCTGAAAACTCCGTCTCCGTCAGCGACATCCTAAGAGCTTCAGTGTGCCCTATGCAGCTCTATCTCGCAAAGTCATCTCCTGCTTATTTTTTAGAACCGCTTAGATATTCTGTTGCAAAACAGCTCTCATATCACTTAGGAGAAGAACTGAACCGCGAAGAAATCCGCGAAGAGCTGAAACTTACAATAAAAGACTGCGGAGAGGAAGCATTTGCCGTACTTGACGAGATGATAGAGGCCTGCAGTAAAGTCATGTGGCGTCAGGCTCTTACATATGACATGCAGGTCGATTCCGGGAAATACAACATACACGGAAGAGTTGACAGGGTTTTTGATGACAGCTTCTCGATTGTAAAAGGCGGAAAAGCCCCGACACACGGAGTATATGCATCAGACAGACTTCAGGCGGTCTGTTACTCGATATGTCTTGAGGAGATGTATGGAAAGGAGTTCTACGGAAGAGTTGAGTACTTAGGTTCGGGTACTGTTCGAAGCGTTGTTCTCTCACCGTCAGACAAACGTCTCTTTTTGACCGCGCTCAAGGAGGTTGAAAAAGTCAGGCGCGGTGAAATCCCGCGACCGATAAGAGGCGAGAAATGTAAGCTGTGCAGATTTGCTGAGAACTGTTCTCCATTAGAGCGTCCGCAGACACTTCTTGAGAGGCTGAAGAAGAGATAACAGCAACATAAAAAAAGGAATCTGACAAATATATCTATTATGAGGGCTGACCTCCCCGAAGATATATTGGAAGAAATCCTGAACCTCAAAAAGGACCGCACAAATATAACAGACTTAGCGGCTCTTGAAACCAGAGGAAAGGAGGAGTTTGACTTTGCACTTTCACAGCTTAAGGCAAACGGCTGTGTTTTAGAAGATGATAAGGGACTTTATCTTAGCGAAGCAGGACTTAAAAAAGCAGAGTATGTGGCCAGAAAACACGCAGTTCTTGAAAACTTCCTGACAAACGTCTTAGGACAGAAACCTGATGCGGCATCTGAAGAAGCCTGCCGTCTGGAACATAAAATATCGACCGAGACTATCAACAAACTCGACTCGTTCATGGACAAAACAGTTCCGCAGAGTGAGGAGGCGGGATTTACCGATCACAAAAAGCTGACCGAGAAAAACCCGATTGTGCCTCTCGTTGAGTGCGCCGAAGGTTCTCTTCTCCATGTTGCGTTAATTCAAGGGTTTTCCAAACACAGCCGCCTTCTTGATATGGGAATTATCCCAGGGGAGCTTATCACTTTACGCAGGAGGCTTGGAAACAATGCGGTTGTTGTAAAGGTTAAGGAGTGCGAAATTGCATTAAGTCCTGAAGTTGCCTCCAACATCATGGTTGAGAGGTGTTCTGCTCCATGAAAAAAGCAGTCCTTCTTGGAAATCCGAATGTCGGAAAGTCGGTTATCTTTAATGCATTAACCGGTCTTGGTGTTGAAATCAGCAACTATCCAGGGACAACTGTTTCTGTTATGACAGGCCCTGTCAAGCACGGGGGAGAGGAGTTTACTGTAACTGATTTGCCGGGTATTTACTCGATTGCCTGGCCTTCGGTTGAAGAGCAGATGGTAAGAGATTATATCGCAAAGGAAAATCCGGATCTCTTTGTTGTTGTCTTGAACTCTGCAGCTCTCGAAAAGAATCTATTCCTTCTCCTGCAGGTTGCAGACTTCGAAAAGCCTGTGCTTGCTGTTCTCAATATGACAGATGATGCAGAAAAGGAGGGTAAGCTGATTGATGCAGAGCGTCTGTCTGAGATTTTCGGGGTTCCTGTTATCAAAACGGTCGCGACCGAGGGAAAGAATCTGGATGCTGTTGCCGAAGCTATTGTAAAAGGTGATATCCCGAATGCAAAATCAATCACTCTTTTAGATGAGCATATCAAAGCGGCAAAGGAGCTGATTTTGGAAGAGGCAGGAATTTCTGCCGGCGAGGCTCTTTTCGCACTTGAGGGTGTTCATCTTTCAACAATTCCTGAGGAGGTTGTGGATACTGCAGAAGCATTAGGGGAAGAGATTGAAAAGCTTCATGCAATGTCTCCTTTGCAGATTGTCCGCGAGAACAGGCATTACACGGCGGCGGAGATTGCAAAGAAGGTGACTTCAGATGCTCCGAAGAAGAAACGCCGCGACTTTGATTCGCTTCTGACGAGAAGTTTTCCGGGTATTCCGATTCTGATTTTCACAATGCTTGCTATTCTGCTGATTGTGTTTAAGGTCGGCGGATTTTTGGAGGAAACTATTGTTACTCTTATGACGACCTACATTGAACAGCCGTTCCATGCGTTAGGTCTTCCGGATATTGTGGATACTGTCGGGGGTTCTGTGATTCTTGCAGTCACTGCAGGTCTTGGTATTGCGTTCCCGTATGTGTTCCTGTTCTTTATCTTCATCTCAATCTTAGAGGATACTGGATATCTTACCCGTGCGGCGTTTCTGGCAGATCGTTTTATGCACCGCTTAGGTCTTCACGGTCAGGGTGTTATTCCGTTTGTTCTGTCGTTTGGATGTTCTGTGCCTGCTGTGATGAGTACAAGCCTTCTTCCAACGAAGCGTGAGCGGTTTATTTCATCGGTTCTTGTAACTATGCTTCCGTGTTCTGCAAGAACGGTTGTTATTTCAGGTGTTGTTGCGTCCTTTATCGGAATCGGTCCTGCTCTTTCGATTTATGCGATTGTGTTTGTTCTGGTGTTTGTCGTTGGTTGTGTTCTTTCAAAGGTGACGCCTGGTGAGCAGTATGGTATGATTCTTGAGATGTCGAAGATAAGAAAGCCGATTCCAAAGTATGTGTTCAAGAAGGCATGGCTTAGGCTTCAGGAGTTCTTGTACATTGCAATGCCTCTGCTTCTTGTGAGCAGTATTTTCCTTGGTCTCTTTGAGTATCTTGGTTGGGTTGAGCTCTTCGAGTCGTTTATAGGTCCTGTTTCAGAGGCTGTCTTAGGTATTCCGGGCTTTGCGTTTACTGCTTTGATGTTTGGTATTTTAAGGAAGGAGATGGCTTTTGAGACTTTGGCGGTTCTTGGCGGTTCTGCTGATCTGCTGACGATTATGACTGCTCCTCAGCTCTATATCTTTGCTTTGGTCTGTGTGCTGTTTGTTCCGTGCGTTTCAACGATTGCTGTGCTTGGAAAGCAGCTTGGGGCGAAGATGGCTGTGTTTGTGTCTCTCTTTACGGTGACGCTTGGAATTGTTGTGGGTGTTTTGTTTAATTTAGGGTTTATGCTGTTTTTCTAAACAGCTTCTTTTTTTCAAAGCCGTATACAATTCTTATATACGTTCATAAAACCAAATGTAATGTACTATGGTAGAGTCATACGAAGAGATGCTGCAGAAGGCATATGCAGGAATCGATGAGCCGACTGACACCGGTGAGCGTTTCCAGGTCCCAAAAACCCGTGTCTATCTTGAGGGTAAGACCACTGTTCTGGAAAACTTCGGAGACATTGTTGATACCTTAAACCGTGAGCCGGATCACTTCATGAAGTATATCTTAGGTGAGCTTGGAACTGCAGGTAAGATTGATGGTCCGCGTGCTGTCTTTAACGGTAAGTTTGAGCTTTCCCAGTTTGAGGCTATTCTGAAGGGGTATGTTGCAGATTATGTTATCTGTACTGAGTGCGGTAGACCGGATACTATTCTCGTTAAAGATGAGCGTGTGTTAATGCTTCTTTGTGAGGCATGCGGTTCTAAGAGACCGATTAGAAAGAGAAAGGGTAAGATTGATACTTCTTCTGCTTCCGCTGTTGAGGAGGGTAAGGAGATGGAGGTCAACATCGATTCTATCAGTAAGAAGGGAGACGGTGTTGCACATGTTGGAAAATACATTCTCTATGTTTCTGGTGTGAAGGTCGGTCAGAAGGTTAAGGTTAGAATTACCAGAATTTCTGGCCAGGTTGCTTTTACTCAGAAGATATTATAATCGGGTTTTTCCCGTTTCTTTTTTTTAGTTTTGTTTGGTGTTGGTTTAGGAGAGTCCCGCCGGAGCGGCAGCTAATCGCGCCGCTCTATTCCGGCGGGCAATCAGGAGATGTGGTTTGGGATTCTTTTGTCAGTTTTGGTTTTATTACGTGTCTGCTCTTTTAGTGGTGTTTCCGTCGGGCTACGAAAATACGACTGCTCCTTTGTCCTCGGCTCTCGCTTGATTTATGCGCCTGTTCTGGTGCGGGTGTGTTTGGTTTATGTTTTTGGGATAAGTGGGTATGCAGCGCGGCAGGGGCGTGTTTTGGTGTTGGTTTAGGAGTTCCCGCCGAGCCGCTTGGCTAATCGCCGCGGCTTTTTCGGCGGGCAATCAGAATTTTTGTGATGATTCTTTTTTAAGATAGATAAAACGGTTGATGCTCTTTTGCTGTTTTTCCGTCGGGCTAAAAACATTCGACTGCTCCTTCGCCTTCGACCTCTCGGAGCTTATCGCTCCGCTCGGTCTGCATGCTCGGCGCACTCGCCTGTTTTCCCACGCCCTCCTTAATATA
>JAFOFB010000001.1 GCA_017387505.1 Methanocorpusculum sp. | reverse complement strand
TTCTCATTGCCAGAAGTGTTTTTTCAGACACTTCATACCGCAGGCAGTGTCCGTCCCGTTTTCTTTTTAGGATGCCTGCTTTTTCTAATGATGCCAGGTGTCTGTAAAGGGTTCCTTTCTTGATTCCAAGTATCTCTGATAGTTATTCTCTTGTCATCTTCGGGTTTTTCTGAAGCTCTGCAATTATCACGCTCTTTGTTTCGTTTGTTTTGAATTCATTGAGCTGAATCTGTTCTTTTGTTATGTCAGTTGATGTGAGATAGTAGCATCTCTGTTTTTTTCCGAAAACAGATACTTCTCCTGATGATATCATATTTCTAAGCTGATAGGTTATGGCCCCGCGTGAAGCTTTTGCGGCTTCTACAATATTGTACATACGTGCCCCCGGATTTTCTTTTAGATATGCAGTGATTTTACCTGGAAGCTCTGAGGTTTTCTGTGTATTTTTTGCGGGGCTTCTGTAGCGCATAATCTGTTAAATTATTTTTGACTTAATTACAAATTAATGATATTGGTCTTTGTTGTAAATCTTGTGTAATATTGAGGGTGTGGTTTATCACTCCTCAATCAGTGCGCAGATTAGGTACTGCGTGATTATGATGCATACTGTAAGAAGCAGGCTGAAAAGTTTTCTCATGGTCTGCTTCAGTTTGGATAAAGGATTTGAATTATGCAGTTCCGCCGAGTGCCTCCACAGTATCCGCCCATGCTTCGACCGCTTCGAGGTTTTCGTCCTTCTCGAACCCGTTGACGAGCATGTACTCTCTGGTGATAGTGACAGTGAAGGTGTCTTCTCCAAGAGAGCAGGAGTACTTGGCACTCCAGGTATCTTCGGATGCGTCTTTGGATGCAGAGCCGCCAACTCCTGCCGCGGTCTCTGCGGCTTCAGTTCCGGTGAGAAGGGATGCCATATCAGTGTATGCGGTCTTGTCTGCTGCATAGAAGTTGAGGTATCCCTTATCCTCACCTTTCGCATCGAAGTAGTCGATTCTGGTCTTATAGACCTCGGAACTTGCTTCCTTTCTGGTAAGCCCCATAGTGGAATCTGCTTCGAATGCGGAAACTGCAGCCTCGAAGGTATCTACATCTGCGATTTTGTCGTAGGTTCTCTTTGCGTTTCTGGATTTAGAGGTTTCAATAAAGTCTGCCATTTTGGTTTTTCTCCTGTTTGTTTATGAAAGAGGCAGTGTACAAAAAAGAGCGGATTGTTTAGAGAGAAAGAGGTTGCCCTGTCTTTGCACACTCCTCTTTCTCTATTACTTAGGTTGGTTTTTGTTTGACATAAATCCTCGAAACGTGTTAATGTCCGGCGTTAGGATTCGCGGCAGATTTTTTCGTGAATCCTGATTGCAGTAAAATCGCGCGTGTATTTTTTCTAAACATGCACAATCCACAAACCCATGCTAACACATCCCTCAATATCTTCATTACCTCACAAACCAATCTATCTATCAGCAACACCGTACAGGAAGAGCACTGAAACACAACCCGTGTCTCGGATTCAGAATTAAATCGGCATGGTCTTTTCCCTCTGCCGGGCGGGGACTGTCTCAGCCGCCCTTCTGAACGGTAATCAGCGGGCGCGAGGCACACACTGCCTCAAGCCATGAGCAAGACGAGAGTATGCTCGAGTCATGAGCACGACAGAATGGCGTGCGAAAGGCTCAAAGAGACTTGCGACGAAAAATGTCTCCCGAGACAGACACCGCTGATAACAAAGGGATGCGGTATCATCCGCAATAAAAAATGACAAACTGCAACCGAGGGGCAGAACAAGCGAAAGCTCTAAAAAAATGTCTGTCCGAAAATCTGCATTAGCGAGCGCGATTTAAAGAACAGACATAACACGTTTGCCTTATGTCATAAAAAATCTATGCCACCCGGCATAGAGGAGACAAAAATGGCAATTCAATCAATCAAAACCGTCGCCGAACCAAAAGAGCGGCACCACAAAACCCACTGGAACCAAATCCCGGAACTCTTAGACCGTGAAACCTTACAGTTCCTGCTCGACACAGACCTAACCATCCAAAACATCGCAGACAGACTCGGCTGCTCGCGCTCCAACGTAGTCTCAGCCATGAAATCACACGGACTTGAAAGAAGAAAACTCATAATCCCGGAAAGCATGAAGAAAAAACTCCGCGTATAGGGCTTAAACAGATTGGAAGGGGTATTTAAAGACCAGATACCAAACCAAAAAATACCCCTTACAACACAAAAAATCATCAAAAACCATCTGTAAAAAATCCTGAAAAATAATCGAAAATCGAGCACTGTTCTTCATCGCTTCCTTATTTATATACACAAACAGCGAATCATTATTTGTGACAGGACAAAACCTCTCACAGGAGACCAACAAAAAAACCAGAAACAGAAAACAAAAACCAAAAGACAAGTCTGCCCATTACAGCCGCCAAGCAAGGTAACAAACAGACACTACTCTTTTGGATTTGCAAAAATATCAACATTATCCAAGACGCATGGTACCAGGTATCAGGTACCAGGTACCACATACGTTTCTGGAAAAAGAAAGGGATGAAAAACACCGAGCCGTACTCCTTCAAAGGAGCACGCCTGCCCGTGATGAAAAATTCCTTGTTATTTATTTTTGTAATTAATTTGTATTAAACATATCAAGAATGTTAATGAAAACAAGACAGAAAACAAGCGCGATAGAAACCGTGTGAGAAAAACATCCAACACAGCGCATACTTTTCTGCCGTACATGTGGTACCTGGTACCTGATACCTGGTACCACAAACACTCAAGGAAAAACCATGAACAGACTTATATGTCACGTAACAATAACCAACGATGAAATGAAACTCGTCGACAGAATCGCAGAAAAAATCGGATACGCAAGCAGGACCGAACTGGTAACAGATCTTCTTCGATGCCTGATTCACTCAAAACCATTCAGAAAAGATACCGTTGAACTAAACGCAATCCTGACCGCAGAGAGCAGACTATCCGAAATCCGGGATGCATTCTTCGAAGTAATCGACGAATACGCATTCCCTGTAATCGCAATGCACGGGGCAGACTACACATACCGAGTACTCGCCGAAGACATCAAAGCCTGGATGTATAAGAAATGCAGAGCAGTCCCGCAGGATGCAGACATCAAAGAGTGGATGAAAATCTACGCTGCTGTCAAAAAAGGAGAGATTATCAGCTACAGAATCGAGCAGACCACAAAAGCATTCGCAGAAGAATTAGAAGAAAAAGAAAACGAGGCATACGCATGAAATACGAAAAAACACCCGTAAATGAATACCTGATTGCAGACGAACTCTTAAACTCCGAAGCATACGAAGAACTCTTCAGTATCTTCTCCGACCTTGAAGGACTGGTTACCGGAAACCTCCCCGAATCGTTACTCATCGAGCCTGCAAGACTTGTTCAGGTCGAATTCGAG
The DNA here is from genome assembly GCA_017387505.1 of Methanocorpusculum sp. GTDB lineage: Archaea > Halobacteriota > Methanomicrobia > Methanomicrobiales > Methanocorpusculaceae > Methanocorpusculum. Next base: position 142,331 of record JAFOFB010000001.1, on the reverse strand, counting down.
GAAAGAACCGGACTTTACCTGACCCGTCAGGAGATTGTTGACGCATACATCCGTTTTTCAGGAGAGGTCTATGACTAAATACAGCCAGTACGTGAGACGGAATGACTACTTTGTCATCTGCAAACAGATGCGGGGTGACTGGATTCCAAACTTTGTGGATGGGAAAATCTATTCGACTGCAATCGATGGATATCTGACACCATCTGTTAATGACTGCGGATACCAGGTTCTCAGTATTGACAGCGGTTACGGAAAGCACAATGTAACATTACACCGTGCTCTCTGGGTGATGCGGCACGGAATTCCATGCAATCCGGATATGGAGGTTGACCATATCAACCATAACAAGCAGGACAACAGGCTTTGCAATCTGCGGCTTGTAACTGTTTCCGATAATCGCAGAAACCGTCCGGAGAAGTTTGCAAGAGCCGAGGCTATCCGTGCGGAACGCGAAGCAGGGGCAACTACGGCTGAACTTGCAAGTAAGTATCAGTACAGTCAGAGAATGATTCGAAATATCGTTGCAAACGAGCGGTATGTAAGAGAGCTTTATCCAGGTACTGAGGTTAAATCTCATCTGCATATGAAGAGTCCTGCAAAGGGCGGGTATCTTGTCTGGAGGAATAAATGAACGCGGATGAGTTTGAGGCGGCAGTTCTTGCCGCTTATCCTGTTTCCGATGAGGTTTTCGAGAGAGCGATGTGGATGGGTGAGGCTGCTGATGCGTGCGGTATTCTTTCGAAGCGATACCGCAGATGTGAATCGTCTTTGACTCAGAGAATCAGAACTGATGGTCTGACATCTGATGAGTATGAGTTAAAGGAGCTGACAAGGCCTTTTTCGCGGGTGAATATTCCTCTGCTGAAGGCTGAACGTCCTGATGTGTTTGAGGAGGCGGTTCACGTGAAGCAGGCTTTTGCTGAGAAGACACTTGGGAGACGTACGCTCTACGATATGGTGGCAGACGTTCTGGGAGCTGAGGTTTCGAAGCATGAGGTGGTGACGGTAACAGACATCCGCTCTCTTCTGCCGGATGCTGAAGCCGCTTTGTATGTCGTGGAGGGAGATGAGTTTGTAAGGTATGCGGTGGTTTGCCGATGAAGCACTGGTACTTGATGGATGGGCTTCGCTCGAAGGAGGAGCTTGAGCGGTTAATCGCGGAGGAGGGTTCTGCTGTTAGGGTTGCCCGAAGGGTTGGATGTTCGAGGCAGACTGTGTCTAAGGCTATGAAGATGTACGGGCTTTGCCGGAGAGGGTTTGTTGCGTCAGAGGAGGTGTGCCGGAGGCTTTCCCTCCGGTGATTTTTTTTTGGATGCGGCTGTAAGCACGTCTTTTAGATATGTGTGGTTGTGATATTCATGGGTAAAATAGATTGGTGCTGGCAATGTGATACACAAGATAATTGGTAAAATAAATGTATCAAAAGTGAAAGGTGGTGATCCGGCTTTTATGAACAGGTTACCATCCTGTTCAGCCGGTCATACTACCATTCGATTTAACAGAAATTAATTAGTTCTCTGAGGATATAATCATTTGCCTGTAAATCACGGAGATATAAAACAATGAGGGTTTGACCCCTCATCGTTTTTTGGTCAATATCTGATACCATGCCCGGATTTCCCGGGACAGTGCAATCAGAATACCGACCGCGACTAAATCGAATGGTAATATAAGTATCACCTCCGTGTATTTTTGTCCGGTTGGTGAGGCCGGCATCTTATAATTTACTTTATTTGGATATTAATCCCTATGTTGGCGGGAGTTTTGCTTACTTCTAGGATGCATGTCTAAATTATCCTGCTGTTTTTCTCAGTCAATCTTTTCTGTTCTACAATTCTGCAAGATTCGGCCTCACTTGATTTTGAAAATAATATCCTACTCATTATAATCCAAATGGTACCTCGGGGAAGCTCGCGGTGGATATATATTATGTTCAAATAAGAGTGGTGCGGGTTAATTGTTTTGGTAATTGAAATGGAATACGGGGTGATGGCTAAGATGAGATATCTATGCAGTAATTAGATTCTGGAAAAGAAACAAGAAGGTGAAACCGGTTTCTTCGAACAGGTAACCATCCTGTTCAACCGGATACCACCCAGTTTATCTTGCAAGTTATACTTATGTTGTGTAAGTATATATACACTAATCCTCTCCTTCAATGCGCGTTTTCACAAATTTTATTTTTCTTTTATCAATTTTATTTTGCAAACATTTACGATGCGGATTAAAACCATTCTGCCCTGAAACCGCGTTCCATTTCTAAAACCGGATAGCTATCCGCATTATTTCTTTTAATCCTATGTGTAAATCAAGTTTATTTTATTTTCAGAAAATTCAATTTAACAAACACACTTGTTATATATACATTCTGAAACAGAAACTTTTCTCAGCAACTTATAGTATGTACTCCGCCTGTGGGTTGCTGCTTGCAGTTTGAGAGAACTGTGCAGGATAAAATCCGGCAAACTGGTGTATTGCCGGGTTTTCGTTCTGGTGTAGTGTATTCGAAGATGAAATTGTGATATGATGTTGAAAGATTTAGTAAAGAAATTCGGAGTGCTTCTGGTACTCACCATGCTTGTCGCAGTCTGTGTCGGAGCTGGTTCGGCAGCGGACTGGACAACATATCTTGGAAACGATCAACGAAATGGATATGTCGCAGAAGATGGTCCGCAGACAAACAAAACGCTGTGGATGTTCGACAATCCGCAGATGAACCAGTATATTCAATCCCCTGTTGTTTCTGGCGACAAAGTATATTTCAGTATTTGGGGTGGAAGTCTGACGCCAAACTTATACTGTTATAATATTACTACTGGTACACAGGAATGGTCGCAGACAATTGAATCCGGAGCCCGTGCTGGAATAACTATTAGTGATGATTCCCTGTATGTTTCAAGCTACAACTCGCAAACCAGTGTCGGAGAAGTCTTTAAGGTTGATTTAGAAACCGGCGCGATTGAAGGACACACAGGAGAACTTGTCAAGGTTGGAACCTATGGGTTAACTTCGACTCCGATTATTTCTGAAGATTCAGTCTGGATTAACACCTACAAGGAAGTCACTTCTTCTTCTGTAGAAACACATCTTTACGAATACAGTCTTGATTTAGCCGAACAGAAAAATAAGATTGTCATCGCAAACACCACTGGCGGGTCAGGCGGGTATTATGCATCTCCTGCTCTTTCACCGGATGGAAAACTTCTCTATATTTCCGGAAACAGCAGTATTATTGCATACAATACCACTGATGCAACTATCGAATGGGAAACCAATCTTGGACTTTCTTATCCGCAGTATCGAACCGCAACTCCGGTTTACTCTAATGGTGTTATCTATCTTGTAGGGCATGCATATGTGAATTCTGTTACCAGTAAAATTTATGCAGTAGATGCTGTAAGTGGAGAGATTAGATGGGTAAAAGAGGGTGTTTCTACTGCTATGATGTCTTCCCCGGTGGTAACTGATTCGGTGATTATTCTCAGCAGTTCAACCGGTCTGAATGCATACAATCTTGTAGATACTTCTGCCACCCCGGTCTGGTCTTTCACAGGGGTCTCCGGAGCACAGAACTCTCCGGTTGTTGCTGGTGATACTGTGTATTACACTACTGGTAAGAATGCAGCATATGGTGCCTTTGTCTATGCAGTAAATGCAACCACCGGTGAATCTGTCTGGACCTATGATGTGTCCTATTCTTCTGTATCTTCAAACAATGGTGCTAAATATCAGAACATGTTTGAAGGAGCTCCGGCAGTTGTTGACGGTGTGCTCTATGTTGGAGATGCACGCAGTTTCTATGCATTTAGCGACAGCGGAAGTTCTGCAGTGCCCCCGGGTGAAGGAACGGAAGATGATGAAGAATCTGATGATGATCCAGAAAACCCGCCGGAAACGCCAGATACACCTGAGGAGGCAGAGGTTGTATTTGACGGGGTAGTTACTCTGACATATGATGAAGTTGACCTTGTCTTAAGTGACGGTTCAACCAAAAAAGTTGCCGGAAACAGTGCCGGTGTCGCCCTTGCAAAAGCGGCAGAAAATGGAGAATTTACGTATAATATCTCTGTTGATCCAACACATGGATTGAGTTTAGATAACATCAGCGGAATAGATGGCTATCAAGATTCTGATGGCAATTATATATGGTGGGCTCAGTATCATAATGGTGGCTTTGGTAATGGACTAGAAACATCACTCTCTGATGGTGATAACTATACCTTCTACTACTGTGACGGCGATATCAACAATGCAACACATGTTGTAAACATCAAAGTACAGGTAAAACCCGTTGTCTTCTCTGATGCAAATGTTGTCTTTGATGGAGAAGTTATCCTTAAGTCAAAAGATTACACTCTGACTTTAAGTAATGGAGCCAGACACGCTGTTGATGGGAACTGCGCAGCAGTCGCCCTGGTAAAAGCCGCTGAACTGGGTGGTTTTGATTACAACATTTCTGTCGGTGATTTGGGGCTGAGTTTGGACAACATCAGCGGAAAAGGTTACTCTCAGAATGGAGATAGCAACGGGGTATACTGGAACCAGTATCATAATGGTCAGATGAGTGCTGTAGGTCTTGGTGCAGAGCTTTCTGATGGTGATTATTACACCTTCTACTATACTGCTTATGGAGACCATAACAATGCAACAGACATCATCAACATTAAAGTTCACCTTGTCCCTGACGAAGCTGAAGTACTCTTCGATGGAGTTGTTATCCTTAAGTCAGAAGATTACACTCTGAAGTTACAGGATGGCTCGACAAAGACCGTTGCCGGCAATCTTGCTGCAGTTGCTCTTGATAAGGCTTCCAAGGTAGCGGGTTTTGAGTATAACATCACTGATTCTACGTCTGGATTATATGTACCTGATATCGATGGTCAGGGATGGGATGCAACAACAGGTGCTTACTGGAATACCTATCATAACGGCGAATATGATATGGTTGGTGTAAGTGCTGTACTGTCTGACGGCGATTTCTATACCTTCTACTACTGTAACGGTGATATTAGTACTGCAACTGGTGTTATCAATATTTTAGTAAATGTTGTTCCGGAAAATACTGGTGGACAGGGCGTTTCTCTCCCCATCATCAAACCGACAATCATCTATCAGAGTATTAATCCAGGAACAGGTTCATTCGAATACACAACAACAGACGGTTCGATCTACACGGTTGACCGTATGACACCATTCGGTGTTCTCTATGCATCTGGTCACTCTATAAAATCAAAGGGTGCCTCTGGTATCTTTGTCTATTCGATTAACGGATATGATAATTATGATCAGAGCGGATGGATGTACACCGTAAATGGCATTGTTCCATCGGTTAACTCTAACAGTTATCCATTATCCAACGGAGACAAAGTTATCTGGTACTTCTCAGACAGCATGGCAAGCACTCCGGAATCCAGTTCCGTAAAGTACGCCTTTGTTGTTTCTCTTCCTGCTGGAACTCTGCCAACCCAGACAACAAACACCACCAACACCACAAATGTAACACAGGTCGTTCTCCCGCCGGCTGAAAAAGTCATTCCTGAAACCAAACCTATTGAAAACACAACCGGTATGGTCATCCTTGAAAAGACAAATACCGTCAAGCGTATTCAGGTCCCGGTTGAAATTCTGACTGAAAACCCGAACGCCTCTGTCAAAGTCGTTGAAGGAAACACCGAAGAAGTCAAACTTCCGGCAAATGTTACTGCTGAAAATGTCCATCTCATCCTCGAAGTCTCAGTCGTTGACAAAGAGGGAGAAAAAATCTCTGTTGACAAACCGGGGCACTTCGTCCTCGATGCAGAAGTGCCGGCTGGAAAACAGATTCTTGTTGGTCACTTCAATGAAACCGCAGGCATCTGGGAAAACTGCCCGGTAGAACAGCTTCCAAACGGACAGTGGAAGGTAACCTACTACTCCTTATCTCCATTCTCTGTCCTCTTCCTTGACGAAGGAAAAGAAAACCCGTTCGTCATCATCGAAGCACCGGAAGAACCGGAACAGACAGAACCGGACACGACAAACGAAACAAAACCGGTTGAAACCCCGGCTGAAGAAGCAAAATCCCCGCTTGCTGCCGCATGGCTCATTCCGGGAATCTTTGCCCTCTATGCCGGACTGAAACGCAGAAACAACTAAGAAAGGACTCCCGTCCTTTCCTCTTTTCGGAAACAAAACACATGAACACCAAAACCCTTCTGAAAATCTTCTCCGCTCTTTTGCTCCTCTCACTATTCACTGCCGCTGTCTCTGCCGGTTCTCCGGCAGTAGAGGAGGCCATTGACAACGGACTGGACTTCATCGCCAAGTATCAAAACACTGACGGCGGATTTTTAGAACCGAACATGAAAACCAGTGCCATTGGCTCTACCTGGTTTGTATCTCAGGCTCTCGTTGCCGCAGGCGAAGACCCGCTTTCTGCCAAATGGACCAAAAACGGCAAAAACCCGCTTGACTATCTCGCCGAATCCCCGGACGGAAAAAGCGACGGAACCGGAGAAACAGCCAAATGGGTCACCTTTGTTACCGCCTGCGGAAAAGACCCTTACACCTATGCTGACTACGACGTAGTTGCCGCATTAAAAGAAAAAATCGGCTCAGACGGTAGAGGCGGAAGCTATGTCTATACCACCTACTGGGTCGTCTTCGGACTTGTTGCAGCCGGGGAAGATGCAGACGAACAGATTGCCTGGCTTCGAAAACAGCAGCATGCAGACGGCGGATTCGGAAGTTACGGAAAAGAGTATGACGAACCGGCTGACCCGGATAATACCGCAGCCGCCATCATGGCAATGCGGGCGGCAGGCGTTCCGGCTGATGACCCTGCGGTCAAAAAAGCCGTCCAGTACCTCAAAGACACCATCGAAGAAAACGGAGGATACAACTACGGATACTACTCCGCCCCGAACCTTGCATCCACTGCATGGGCTGTTCAGGCATTCTGCTCTGTTGGAATCGACCCGTCGACTGTCAAAAGCAGTGCCGGAAACAGTCCGGTAGACTATCTCTTATCACTGCAGAAGGAGGATGGTTCTTTCAAGTACACCGAAACCTTAACTGACACACCGGTCTCCATGACTGCCCGTGCTGTTGCAGCACTTTCCGGCTGTTCATACCCGATTCTTCCCGGAGCTTCCGGATTCGAGATTGAAGGCGGTACTGCCTCAACTGTAAAACCGGAAACCCAGATAGAAAAACCTGATGAACAAAAAACCCCGTCTGAGGAATGGACACCAGTTACAATTGTTGATGATTTCGGATACGAAATCACAATCAGCAGTAAACCTCAAAGAATCGTCTCTCTTGCTCCGGCAAACACAGAGATTCTATTCGCTGTCGGGGCTGGTGACCGTGTTGTTGCTGTAACCGAGTACTGCACTTTCCCAGAAGAAGCAACAAAGCTTCCTGTAATCGGAGGGTACTCGACAGTAAACATCGAGAGAGTTGTTGCCTTAAATCCGGATTTAATCCTTGCATATCATGGAAACGGTGAGGATAATGTAAATTATCTAAAACATCTAGGTTTCGATGTTATAACGTTGAATGCTGATTCTGTTGACGGAACTCTGCACGATATCCGGCTTGTCGGAGAGGCGACAGGATGTGTTGAGACAGCAGAATCTCTCATCGCTGATATGGAGATGCGTCTTGCGGCGGTTGCAGAAAAGCTTGAGGGAATTTCCGAAGAAAACAAGCCGACTATGGTTCACTCTATGTGGACCGACCCGCTGTGGGTTTCCGGAAGCGGTACTTTCCAGGATGAAATGATTCGCTATGCGGGTGGAATCAACGCCGTCTCTTCGACAGAAGGATGGGGTATTGTTACTCTCGAAAAGTTCCTGTTAATCGACCCTGACATCATCTTTGTTGATACAGGAATGGGAATGGGTGAAGGAGCTGAAAACACGCTTCGTGATTATATTATGACAGAACCGCGTCTTAAAACACTGACTGCAGTGAAAAACGGGAAAGTCTATGCAGTAAATGCTGATATCATCGACCGCGGAGGTCCAAGGCTTGTTGACGGTGTTGAAGCGATAGCATCTCTAGCTCATCCTGAAATATTTGGAGAGTATGATGCAGATAACACCACTGCATCATCTCCGGGATTTTCTATAATTCCGTTTATTTTTGCTTTAGCTGTTCTTCTAATCAGAAGAACCTAACTATTTTTCAAAAAATTATCCGCCTGATACCGGCGGGTAGAGAACAACCTCATCCCCATCTTCTACAGCAATCTCTGCTGCATCCTCGGAGTCAATGCGTTCACGGTTATACATCAGAACAATATGGCTCTTCAAAACCCCGCCCTCAAAAATTTCATCCTCTGCTGCTGTCTTTGCAAACTGCACAAGAGAATCGAGAACTGTTGAACCGTCAGGAACTGAGATAACAGTCTCAGCCCCGAAGATTTCGCGGAATTTTGCAAATGCACGAATCGTAATCTTTGCCATAATTACTCTACAATTTCTGCAATAGTAATAGTAAAGACGAGATCCTTTCCTGCAAGCTCATGGTTTGCATCGATTCTGACGATTTCATCATCAATCTTGGTGATGGTGACCGGAATCTGCATGCCGTCTCCAAGCTGAATCATGAGCTTGTCTCCGATTTCTGCGGTGAAACCTTCTCCAAACTCTTTTCTTGGAATATCAACAGTCATATCCTCGGTTCTTGGACCGTATGCCTCTTCGCACGGAATTGTTACAGTTTTTGTCTCTCCGACTTCCATATCGAGAACTGCTGCATCAAATCCCGGAACAACCATGCCGGAACCTACTTTGAACTCGAGCGGGGCTTTTCCCTCGGAGGAATCAAACTGAGTGCCGTCAGTAAGTTTTCCGGTATAGTGAACACGAATAGTATCGCCTTTCTTTACAGACATACTATTTAGTGGGCGCTTAACTGATAAGTCTCTTTCCAATGCGGAGATAGCAAGACCGAAGGGCTTGCGTGCGGCTCGGCGGGTGGTTGAATGTGTTTTGGTGTGATTTTACTGCCCGCACGTCCCTTGTCTGTGCTCAATGGCTCGAGCACACTCTCGCCCCCCGCCTGAGCGCTCGCTGTCGCGGCGCTCCGAGACGGCGGGGAGAGTTAAGAAAGGTTTGGGATTTGGCATGTGGAATCATTCTGGAACTGAAAGCAGTCTCAACGATTAATCCGGCTCACGAAAAACAGCTTCAAAGTTATATGAAAAGTACGGGAATCAAAGAAGGCATGCTGTTAAACTTCGGGTATGTAAGAAGGCTTGAGTGGAGAGCCTTCTCTCCATGATTTTTCCAAAAACAAATCTGCAAAAGTGACGCCCTGCCTGCTTTCCCTGCATCCGTCCCGCAAGACGCGGCAGTGAAAAGCAGGCGGCTTGGGTTTTCCAAGCCCCCGGGGTTTTGGGGATAGTTAGTTAGTACAAAGTGATTTTCTCAAACCGAAGGCATTTTCCCTGCGGATGAAATTGGTGAGGAGTGAACCTCCAATGAGGTTCGGTTATGCCTCTGGAACGACAAACTCGCCTTTGGCGATAACGCCGGTGGTTCTGACGTCAGAGACAGTCCATTTTACAAGTCCGCCTGGATTTATGTTGTCATCACCTTTAGCAGCTACATTCTTATCAGTATTAACCGGGACTTTAATTCTGTCACCAGTAGACACTGTTTTATCTCCTGATGATACAGTTAAATCAGCTCCGGTTCGCATCAGAATAATGCCCTGTGATGCTCCACTTCCGCTTCCCGGCTCGATTTTAATCTGGATATTTTCCAATGCAAGTTCGTCTCCGCCTTTGTGTACAATATCAAAGCTGTTTAAGTACGTCTTTCCATCTTCGACATCTGTCCCCAACTGCAGATTATCTGCATTAAGCAGAGCCATAGGGGTGGTGGCTGTGGAATCTCCTGCCATTCCTGTTGCAAAAGCGACAACAACCGCAGCAATCACGACCGTTACCACGAGCATCAGCATAACACCAATTACAGGTGATGCCGCATCTTCATTTTTTTCGTGAAGCTTCATTCTACAATCACCGTCTTGTCGTAGATTGCCTTTCCGCTTGGCATGTGAACAATCATTACATCAACAGGAGTTCCTGCAGGTAAATGGTCCATGATGTTTACTGCTGTTGCCGTCGATGTTGAGCCAGCCCCTATGTAACATCCACAACTTGTGTTATCACCAGTACACTCTGAAATTGCGTGATCACATATACCACACCAGTCATAACTTGGGGTTACTGCATACATCCCAGGACACTCTTCCCAATAACTGTCACTAAAGTATTCTTGTGTTAATTGACACTGTGGACAATCTGGGTTGTAAGTATATTGTTCACCTTCGTGTACATTAGGGACTGGCATGTGTGTAACTCCTCCTCCTCCACCGCCTTCATGTGTAACATAGTTGTTAAAAATTACGTCCATGAATATGCTTTGAGTGTTTTTCTTTCCAGATGGCAGGAACTCTGTTGTTGCCGTAAGTTTCACTCCGGGAGTTAAGATAGCATCACCAAAGTAATAGTTGAGACCCATACTATCAAATTCAGACTCATCTCTCATGGTTTGGGTAACGAATGTTTTCACATACAGAGCCTGTTTTCTAGGGTTGGCTGGGTCAGTTTCAATCTTAATTCCATCTTTAATATTTTCATTACATCCCTTTGCAGAGTAAGTGCTGTAGTGTGAACAGTCTTTTCCGCTTCCATCTTTATGCGTACAAGAGAATCGAAGTTCGATATCTTTTGTATCTACAGGTTCTCCAGATAGATGAGTGATATGGAAGTCAGGTCCGCCTGTATTATCTAATGCCTGATAGTAATCATAAATTTTTACATCTAACGCGGCAACCGGTGCTGGTTCAGTTTCTCCGACAACTCCCGTTGCGAAGATAGTAACAGCCGCGGCAATCACGACCGTTACAACAAGCATCAGCATGACGCCAATCACGGGTGAAATAGCGTCATCAGATTTTTTCGAAATCATGTCTTAGCTTCCTCAAGCCTTATGCTTTGACGAGAACTTCCTTGGTTAAGACAATGTGCTTTCCGTCAACGACCACTGAGACCTCAACGTATTTTCCTGCATCGAATACATCAGAATCAAAGGTTACTGTATTTGTCATTCCTGGGGTGAGATATCCGCTTCCAATTCCATATTTCTCTGCAAGCAGGTTTCCATCTAATGTCAGGACTTTTAATGATGTTGCACTTAAGTCAAGATTGTCTCCAGAGAGAGAACGGAGGACAACTTTCTTAGCACCTTCGTAAACATCAGCATCTAAAACAGCGACTGGTGCAGATTCAGTCTCAGTAGCTAAACCTCCTGCAAATGCCGCAACAACCGCGGCGATAACGATAGTTACAACGAGCATCAGCATGACACCGATAACCGGCGATACTGCATCTTCCTTCTTCTTTAAAATAACATCAGCATTCATAGAATTTTCTCCTAAATGTTACAAACCAAAGTTGAGGGGTTTTACCTCAGCTTTGCGGCAACAAAGAAAGCGGGAGTACGGACTTCCAAATTGCTGATAAATCTATCTAAAAAAAAACACTTAAATCTATTTATTTTTAGTAAAAAATAGAGTGTTAAAACAATTAAAATTGATTTATCCTGCGGATTAATTCCAATCTCGAAGATGGTTTATTGGATTGGTGAATGCGAGTGTGTACGGGCTTGGATGAATTAATCCTTAATGTAAATGATTCGCGGATTTTAGTTTGCGGGTGAGGCGGGGCGGATGGGTGTCCGCGCATGGAGATTTTTTGGGATTTTGTTATGTGAAACACCTGCTGTATTTGTGTGAAGTTTTTTGTTGGCTTTGGGTGAGCGATTTTCGCGGGGGAAATGTGCTCACCCAAAGAATCCCAAAAACGTAGAAAATCGCCTTAAACAAAAAAAAAGTTAGAGTGAGTTTACCAGAGACTTTCTGGTAATCATACCCACAATCTTGGAACCGTCTGCAACAGGAACGGTACTGATATTCTTTGCAAGCATGGTCTCGACAACCTTCTCAACAGGCGTGTTGATTGGCATCGAGACGATTGGAGACGTCATAATGTCTCCTGCTGTTACATTTCGAAGAGCATTCTCGAAGTGCTTGTCTATTTCGCTCTTCATCTTTACCAGAACCTTTGCAATATCGGTTTCGGTCACAATTCCGACCGGTTCGTTGTTCTCCATCACAACAAAGCGGGTAGCTCCATTGTTCACCATTCTTCTGTGAAGCTGGACAACACGGTCTTCCGGGGCGATACGCGGAGCAATTTCAATCATATCTGCCAGTTCGCCTTCCGGCACGATGAACTTCAACAGGTCGCCTTTTGTAACCTGACCGATTAAACGGTGTTCCTCATCCCATACCACAACAATCTTGTACTTCTGCAGAAGCGGAATCAGAAGTTCTACATCCTGATCCGGATAGACAGAGGTAAAGTCCTCACGGGTGACAGTTGCGACACGAATCTGGGAAGCTGGAATATTTCCAGTCTTCTTGCTTCCCATCTTCTCTGCAATGGTTCTGCGTGAAGCAGTACCTACAACAACATGATCGTGCGTTACCACAATCGGGTCAATACCGTTTTCGAGCATCTTTGAAAGTGCCTCAGGGATGAGAGCAGACTTTGCAATCGATACTGGCTTGGACATTACATCTTTTACGGTTAACTTCTGGGACATTTTTGTATCCTCACAATTTGGGTATTTCTGGATTCAGGCGTCCGCAGTCCATATCCTGCGAAAGATATTCATGGCACCGGACAAATCATCCGCTGTTTTTTCGGATGTTATCCGGTGCATCTTCCAATTACTCGGCCAATGCCTTGACCAAATCGAACTCTGTTACAATACCGTTGAGTTCGTCCCCGTCTAATACAGGGAATACACCGACCCCATACTCAATCATCATCTTTGCAGCTTCAGTTAAGGTGGTAGTTGATGTAACCGTTTTAATGTCTGCTGCTGTCATGATTTCACGAACAGGAATCATCAGAATTTCATCTGCTTTTCCCTGTTCCATGTCGGCAAAGACTTTTCCTCCTCCAAGGTACTTCATGATGTCGGTTGCTGTGATGATTCCGATTAAGAAGTTGTCTTTTACAACCGGAAGTCTTCTAAAGCCGTGTGTCACCATGAGACGGGTGACTTTGCAGAGAGGAACATCTGGTGTTACCACCTGCGGGTCTTTAGTCATTACGTCACAGACCATCTTTTCTGATTTCTCAGATGCAAGGACCTTCATGATATCATATTCGGTGACAATTCCTGCTAAGGTGTTGTCATCGTTTACGATTGGAAAACTTCCATGTCCTGTTTTAATCAGTTTTTCTGCGGCTTCCCGAATTGTTGCAGAGGGTGAGAGACCATCTACATTTTCTGTGGCAATCATTCTGATTTCGTCGTTGAAGACTGAAAGGAGGTTTCCTTTGTGTTTGTTGGCAACGAGGTTGAAGCGGTTTCCGCCACCCATAAGATCGATTACGTCTGTAACAGTAACAATTCCGAGAAGTTTCTTTGTTCCTGCATCAGTCAGCGGAAGACGGCGGAAGTTGTGTGTGCTCATCTTCGAGAGACCCTCAATGATGTTCATTGTCGGCGGAACAGATACAACGTCGGTTGTTGCGATGTCTAAAACGCAGCTCTTCTTTCCTTTTGTCTGGGTTGTCGTTGTCATATGGTATCAGTGTTTATCTTAATGTTTGTCTTGTGTTACTCTGACCGGAGGTTTTTCAACCTTCGGCGGATAGTTGATAATTCACTGTTATAGTTTAAATTGTTTGCCATTGTGGATGTGCCTGCATATGACGATATTTATATGGGATTACGACCCAGATATTACATAATCCAATTAAGGTGTAGTATGGCAGCATTTTTACGTATCAAGGGATTTTTCAATAAGCTGTTTAGCAAGAAGCGGTCGCGTGTCGGTATCTATGGACCGCCAAACGCAGGAAAGACCACTCTTGCAAACAGAATTGTCCGTGATGTAACTGGTGAAGCATTAGGACCTGCAAGTGAGATTCCGCACGAGACCCGCCGTGCAAGAAGAAAGGAGGGTGTCGAGATTAGTTCCGGTTCCGGAAACAAGTTAATGATTGATATCGTTGACACTCCGGGAGTTACAACCAAGATTGACTACCACGAGTTCTTAGAGTACGGTATGGATCAGGATGAGGCTGTTGCCCGTGCACGTGAAGCAACCGAGGGTGTTGCAGAGGCAATGCATTGGCTGCGTGAGGACATCGATGGTGTTATCTATGTTCTTGATTCTACTCAGGATCCGTTCATGCACGTCAACATTATGATGATCGGTATCATTGAAGCAAGAAAACTGCCGGTCGTTATCGTTGCAAACAAGATTGACCTTCCAGATGCATCTCCGCAGAGAATCAAGAGTGCTTTCCCGCAGCACCCGGTTGTTGAGATTTCCGGTCTTGAGGGTAATAACATGGAAGCTCTGTATTCCAAGATTGCTGAGGTATTCAAATGATTCAGGGTGTTCAGCTTGATATGCTTTCGGCAGACCGTCTGTCGAAGATGACTTCCTACGAGAAGATTCGCCTTATCTTAGATGATGTCCACCAGGGTTGTGTTGTTGTCCTTGAACGCGGTTTAACTCCGGAAGAGCAGGGTAAGCTTTTAGAGGCAACCATGATGGAAATTGCCCCTGGAGGATTCTCAGGTATCGAGATTGAGACTTATCCGTCTTTTGGCGGTGACAAGGGTCTCTTCGGTAAGCTCTTCAAGAAGGGAGATAACTCCCGTATGATGGTTATTGGTCCTGTCGACCAGTTAAAGATGCTTTCCCGCGAGAAAGACAGACTTATTGCCTGGGCTTCTGCCGCACAGTAAGAAATGCCTCACAAATGTACGAAATGCGGACGTGAGTTCCGCGACGGTTCAGTGGAGATTCTCCGCGGATGCCCCTCCTGCGGGGGAAAGAAGTTCCTCTACGTCAGTGACCGCGTGAGAAATGAGGATGTTCTGCAGGAGAAGTCTATCGAGAAGATTGCAGAGGAGACGAAGCAGGAGGTCCTGGAGGTCCAGCGTCCTGCTTCCCGCCCGACTGATATTCTCGGTCGCGTTGAGAGTGTAAGAATTGTAGGTAAAGGCAGTTACGAATTAAATCTCGAGCGTCTTGCTGATACTCAGGATATCATCATCGGCATGGGCAATGACGGCAAGTATATGCTTGATTTGGCCTCCATGTCAAAGAAGCGTTCTTCTTCCAAGAAACGCTAAAATATTTTTTTTACATCTTCCACTCAGGAACTACATCATCCAAAACCCAACAGAAATTCTCTGCCCCGCACTCTTCTGCATAAAGCCCTTTCATATCACAAACCTCCATCCTCATACACGAAAGAATCGCCTCATACAACGATTCCTTAGTCACAGAATCCCCTCTAATCATCATACCGCATCCAAGCTCCTCCACCTTCCTGCCGTTGTTTCCCTGCTCAGGGTGATACGGATCGATGATCAGTAAAACAGGCTTTCCAAAATAAATTGCCTCATGAAGCGATGTAAGCCCGCCGTGAATAATTGCAAGCTTCGAGCTTGCCATGTATGGGAAGATGCTTTCCACGTACCCTGCAATTTTGAAATTCTCACCTTCTGCCGGAAGACCTGGTGATGTTGAAAACACCTTGACCTCAAGAGATGAATCCATCTCAGAGATATCCTTCAGCATCGCATAAAGCGGCATCTTAAACGGCTCGCCTCCGAAACTTGCAAAGACAATTTTTTCTGACGTCTCGACATCATGGATTGCCGAATCTAAAATAGGTCCAATGAATACATAGCGGTCGCTGTCCTTCTTAGAGAATCTGAAATTATAACCGCTAATTGTATTTGGAGGAGCAAAGTCCGGGACAAGGACCTTCTTTGGGATAATCGAGAGATATGTCCTGATAACCTTTCCAAACAGCTTCCAGTACCAGACATCAGGTTTGGCAAGAGAACTGAAATAGTTCTGGTTCGTCATGAAAATAACAGGAACTCTCCGAATCTTTGCAGCAACACCTGCTGCAAACATAGTGTCACACACAACTGCGTCAATATTTTCCGTCTTCAAAATCTTCAAGGCAGTGGCAAATGACTTAACAAGAGAGACCGGAATTCCCAAAGAAGACTTGAGAGTCTCTGTGATACTAAAGTACCCGCCTGTACCTTCAAGAGTTACCTCGCGGGAAATTTCATAAACTTTACAGTCTGTCTGGTTCTGAATAAAAGAATATGCCTTACCGTATGCGGCAAAAATGCAGTTCACTCCACACTCTTTCAGGTGTTTTGCAAGTTTTGTTGAACGTGACGCATGTCCAAGCCCTTCTCCGCATACAACAAACAGGATATTCATTCTATCCTTTTATAGGGTTTTGTCTAGTAAGTAGTTTTCTGTAAAGCATATATGGTTCAAAACCAAATATAACTCAGATAGCGGATGGATAAAACACAAAAACGTCTTCTGCTGATCTCTCTTGGAATCAGCATAACTGTTCTTTTCCTTTTCCTGTTATTTACAATAGACAAGGAAACTCTTCAGGCATTAGAGTCCGCAAACATCTGGCTGATTCTCTTAGCCCTTCTGATGCATATTGTGTCTATAGGATTTTGGGCACTTAGAATCAAGTTCATGAGCAAATCACTTGGATACAAAATACCATTCCTGCACTCATTCAACCTGGTATGCTCAAACCAGTTCTTAGCATCTGTAACTCCCTCACAGGTTGGAGGAGAACCAATCCGCATTTATGAACTTGTAAAAGCAAAAGTTCCAATCGCAGACGCAACAGCCGTTGTTATCATGGAACGCGTGTTCGATGCTGTAATTCTCTTAGTCGGAGCTATGGTCAGTCTTGTTCTGCTGAATGTTACATCATTCGGCATTGAGATTCCAGACTACATGATGACGCTTTCATACTTCTCGTCTGCGGTATTTCTTGCAGTTCTTATTCTCTTTGTAATATTTGCAAAAAAGCCTGCATGGGGAAAGGCAGTAACAAGGAAAGCTGCAGAATTTATTCTGCGTAAGAAGGACACTGAAAAGCGTGAGGCATCCTGCGAGAAACTGCTGAACTCAGTCAACAGGTTCTATGATTCGATTGGATACTTCATGGTAAAGTCACGCTACGGTTCATTTTCCGGACTGTTCTTTACAGCACTTTTCTGGGTAAACGAGTTCGTTCTGGTATCAGTGCTATTAATGGCTCTTGGTCTTGAACCGTACTTTGCACTGTCCTTCCTCTTCATGATTTTAATCACGGTCATCCTTATGGTGCCGTTAACCCCCGGAGGTGCCGGAGTTGCCGAGGTATCTATGGCAGGATTTTTCGCATTAATCGTGCCTGCAAATCTGCTTGGAGTGTTCGTTCTTCTCTGGCGTCTGATTATTTACTACTTCAATCTTGCATCCGGATTCATATCCACAATGATTATCCTACGCCGTGAGGCAAAAGACCGTGAGGTAAAAGTATGACAAAGGTAATTCTTCCCGAAGGAAATGTTGTTGAGACAGAGGCTGGAACTGTTGAGGAGATTCTCTTCCGTTTAGGCTTTAATCCGTACGAGGTTCTGGCAACAGCAGACGGATGTCTTCTGCTTGGTGATGAGTTCTGCGAAGAGGATGTAGAACTCAAACTTACATCAATTGTACACGGAGGATAAATGGCGGACTGTTATCTTTGCGGCAAGCGTGCTGTGTTCAGGACTGAGGCAGGGCCTTTATGTGCCGGGCACTTTTCGAAATGGTATGAGGACGGGGTTGCAAATGCGATTTCCCGTTATTCGATGGTAAATCCGGGTGACAGGATTTGTGTGGGTTTTTCAGGCGGAAAGGACAGTACTGTGCTTCTTGCGGCTCTCTGCCGTTTGAATCTCGATGCTGAACTTGTTGCTGTAACCGTTGATGAGGGTATTGGAGGATACCGCGACGATACAATTCTTGCTGCAAAAGATACTGCATCGCGTCTTGGAGTTGAGCACAGAATTGTCTCATTCAAAGACATCTGCGGAAAAACATTGGATGAGCTCCTTGCAAACTCCCCGCAGGCGGTATGTTCTGTTTGCGGAACTCTAAGACGCCGCGCATTAAATGCTGCCGCACGTGAAATCGATGCGGACTCGATTGCGACAGGGCACTGTTTAGATGATGAGTCACAGTCTGTTGTGATGAATTATCTTAGAGGCGATGTAACTCGTGCAACGGCTTCTTTTAACTCGAACTCAGGAGAGTTGTTCATTCGAAGAATTAAGCCTCTCTGCCGTTCTACAGAGCGGGCTACTGTGGCTTACGGTCTCTGCAATAATCTGCTTGTTCCGCTTCCTGAGTGTCCTTACACACGCTATGCACTTCGAAAGGATGTGCGTACATGGCTTGGAAAGCTTGAGTATGAAAAGCCTGGAACTCTTATTCGGATTGCAGATGGTCAGGAGGAGCTTCTCTCAAAGATGCCGAAAACAGAAGGCGAGATGAAGATTCTTGGACGATGCGAAAAGTGCGGAGAGCCGACGGCAAACAGGCTTTGTGCGGCATGTCAGCAGCTTGAACGGCTGATGTAAGTTTGTATGATGAATTCTGTTAAATAAAAAATGAGTGTTGTTGTCAATTCTCAGACAACATTTTTCGGCGTTCCATCCGCGAACGCCTGAATATTTTCAAACACCATTTTTGCACGCTTTACAAGTGCTTCTTTTGTTGCAAATCCAATGTGCGGGGTTGCTATCAGATTTTTTGCTTGAAGAAGCGGCATGTCTTTTGAAAGCGGAGGTTCTATGTCAAAGACATCGACACACGCCCCTGCAATCAAACAATCGTTTAAGCATGAAGTAAGTGCCTCAGCATCAACAACAGGACCTCTTGCTGTGTTGATTAGAACAGCAGATGGTTTCATCAGCTTCAGATTTTCTGCATTAAGCATGCCGCGAGTTTCATTTGTCAGCGGGACATGGACTGATACAATGTCACAGGTAGACAGGAGTGTTTCAAGGTCTGTGTATGTGACACCTTCGATTTCCTTTTCGGTTCTGGAATAAGCATAGGTCTTACATCCGAATGCCTGTGCGATTGAAAGAACACGTGTTCCAATCGCTCCTGTTCCAATAACTCCGAAGTTCTTTCCCTCAAGCTCGAATCCAATAAGCCCGTCCTTGGTCTTTCTATCCCGAACACCTTTTCCGCATGATTCAAGGTTTCTATAGAGAGAGATAAGCATTCCAAAGACAAGATCAGACACTGCGGCAGTTGAGTATCCGGCACAGTTACATACTGTGATATTTTTCTTTCTGCATGTCTCAAGCGGGATATGGTCAACTCCTGTAAAAGCAACAGCAATCATTTTTGCCTGTTTCCATCCGGTGATGACTTCTTCTGGGATCTGCTGATTTGCGAGAGCAATAATGTCAGCATCAGCCCCGCGTCTGATAAGTTCTTCAGTGTCTTCGCTTCGTGTGTCATAACACACAAGTTCTGCCTTTGGAGAAAGTCCTGCGGCGAGTTCTTCGAGCAGGCTGGTTTCAACTCCAAGCGGTTCGATTACAACAATTTTCATTCTGTTACCTGTGATTTTTCAAGCATGCGTCTGGCAAGAGTTACCATCTCGCGAACTTCTCCTTCGCATCTATTGGAGATTCCATCATAGTCTTTTTCGTCTGCCATCTCCCAGACCACTTTTCCTGTCGGTTTCTTGTCACGTTCCGGTATGAAAAAGTCTGCTAAAGCGTTGTGCGTTCTTGGATATAGCATAGGTGAGTTTGATGGAATAAATCCTATTCCTGCAACAGCCATGTCTACAAATCTGCATTTGCAGATTGTTTCATAAATTTCATCAGGGCTGTCTATCTCGTATGTCAGACATTTCGAGAGAATACACGGCATATCAAACATGGAGATTCCAACACCGGATACCACCGGGTCTGCGTGATGCTGTTTTTTGAGCGCAGCTCTTTTTCTCATTCCTGAAAATATCTTGTAAATGGAGGATACTACTTCTGCCTCATCTCCTTCGTCCCATACCCAGTGGTGTTCGAACTCCGGTTTTGTTAATACCTCTCCAAGTCTTGGGCGTGAGAGATGGAACACTCCTCCAAGAAGTGTGTGGCCTTCTTTGAATGGATTTACTGCAAGTGATGCTCCTGTCTTTCTTTTGCGGTCTGCCTCCGGGACATATGCTTCCAGGTCAAAAATGAGGAGCTCGGTTGATGTCGGGAACTTTACCATTAAATCACCGAGAGAGCAATGAGACCAAGAATTCCTGTCCAGATGGTATGTACTGCGATTGCTGTTAAGAGAAGACCCATAATCTTTGAGAGAATGACAAGAATTGTCTCTCCTAATATCTTCTTGATGAATGTCGAGAAGACAAGAATCAGCCAGATACAGACAAGAGCGAGGAGGATTGCGATAAATGTTATAAGAAGTCCATCCTGTGCTCCAAGAATCATGACTGTTGTAATGGCTCCAGGACCGCACATAATTGGCGTTCCAATGATAACTCCTGCCATGGCCTTCTTTCCGACACGGTCAGGACTTGACAGACTTTTGTGTCCGGCAGACGACCCTCCGATTTCGATACCCAATACAATCTGCAGACCTAAGATGAAGAGGATGACACCTCCTGCAACTTTGAAGCTTTCGAGTTCAATGTTTAGTAAGTCAAAAACTATGTCATTGAAGAACAGGAAAGACAGCATCAGAATTCCGGCGACGGCTGTTGCTATAAATGCCTGTTTGATGACCTCTGCTTTTGTCAGGTTATGGGTTAAGTTGATGAACATCGAAACCGACAGCAGGGGGTCTAAGATGATAATCATCGTAAACCAGGCGGAAAGTACCGGGAGAAGGTATTCTATCATGGTATCAGATTCTGTGAAGGTTTATTGTGAATTCCTGGTCTGCAATTGAGTTGTCAGTTAGTCCAAGTTTGTATGGATTGAGCTTGAATGTGAGTTTTTCTCCGCTGCAGGTAATTGCTGTGTCAGTTCCTGAAATTACTGCGTTGAATTTGTCCCCTCCAAGGTATTCCCATTCGGCTCCGCTTTCGAAGTCATGGTTTCCAAACATGGATGATGTTAAAGAGCCGCTGAACCGTGCAGTTCCGTCATCTTTTATGTCAGCATAGAACTCAACAGATGCCACAAATGGAATACTTGAGGTTCCTGTCCATTTTCCGGCAATCAGATGCGCACCCGGTTTTGCAGTGTCTATGTATTTCTGTTCTGTGTTTTCAGGTTCTGCCTTGGGGTTTGTGTCTGGAACTTCCGGGTTTTGTATTTCAGGGCTTGTGTCTGTTACTCCTGACAATTCTATCTGCGGTGTATCATCTGTGATATCTGTCCCGCCGATTGGCTCCAAATGACAGGACGGAAAGAATTGCCATGATTGCGGAAAATAAATCAAAGGCCATACAATATACTCATCCTGAAAGGATAAAAAAGATTGTGTATGCAGTATGTTTTACCTGCGTTTCATTTCAAGAGGGATGTTCATGTCGTACTTCGGATTTTTTACTGCTCCGAGTTTGTACGGGTTGACTGTTGTTTTCAGGCATCCGTTCTGGATGATGAATTCAATCTGATAGTCTCTGTATTTTCCAACGAATCTGTTTTCCCCGCAGTGTTCCCAGCAGATATCATCTGCCGAGACGTTCATGGTGTCTCCTAAAATTTTTACTTTCCTGTTGGCTTTTGCAGTTCCATCTTCGCAAAATGTGATTATGCATTCACCGGATGCAAGAAGCGGGATTGTTTTTCTGCCGTGCCATTCCCCAAGTATTCTTTTCATGTACAAAATAGTTGACGTGCAGGTATAAAGGATTCTTGGTGTTTAAAAAGAGGGTTATGCCCCGTACACTCTTTTCTTGAGGTCGAGGACAAGAGGCAGGATACTTTCGTCAATCCATTCTGACGTACAGTATTTTTCGTAAACGCAGAGTCTTTCTCTGACTTTGTATCCCTTTGCGATTGTTTTGAGCTCTTCGATTGCAGGCCACGGGTGTTCGGGGTTGATGTAGTCAATGGTTACAGGAGATACTCCTCCAAGGTCATTTACGCCGTATGCAAGAAGCCGTCCTGCATCTGCCAAGTTTGGCGGAATCTGGACTGAGATGCTGTCCGGGAGAATTTCTGCTGCGAGGCTTAATGTGTCAGCTACGGTGTCAAGGGTAGCTCCAGGTACATCTGCCATTTCTGTTCCCGGTTTCGGGCAGAAGTTCTGGATGATGATTTCCTGAATGTGTCCGAAGCGTTTCTGAATGTCAGCGATTACCTGAAGCGACTCGATTCTGTCTTCGCGTGTCTCGCCGATTCCAAGAAGCAGTCCTGTGGTGAATGGAATCTTCAGCTTTCCTGCAGTCTCAATCATCTCGATTCTAACAGCCGGATCTTTTCCAGGGCTGTGCCGGTGTGCGTGAACATCTGCTGTTGTCTCAAGCATAAGTCCCATGCTTGCGGTAACAGTACGCATGCGGCTCATCTCCTCTTCGTTGATGATTCCGACATTCGAGTGCGGAAGAATTCCTTTGGAGAGAGCATATTTGCTCATGTCGTAACAGTAGTCGAGAATTGAATCATATCCGATTTTCTGAAGATGGGCGTTAAAGCCTCGCTCAAGTTCCGGGCGTTCTCCAAAGGTAAAGAGTGCTTCGGTACATGAAAATTCTGCTCCGCGGTCTAAGGTTGCTTTGACTTCGGACGGTTCCATGACGCATCCGTCTGCAACAGGTTCTTTGAAGGAGCAGTAACTGCATGCATTCCCGCATACATGTGTAAGCGGCAGGAACACATTTTTCGAGAAGGTAATCTTTTTCATCTCTCCTCCGGCGGATACTTACGTGCTTTTGAGAAGATTACGAAGGATATCAGAAGAGATATAATTGCGATTATATAGAATACACCCATCTGGAAGAGAAGTCCGGCTACTGCGGCAATAATTGCTGCTACCAGAAATCCTCTGGACCATCTTTCGAAGAATAATCGGTATGACTGCACCATTTCTTATCTATTGGAAGCGTGAGAACATCAAGTTTTATAATTCTTCAGGTCATAAAGTGAATTATGATTGATTCTCTGCTCTGGTTACTTTTGGGCACTGCTTCTCTTCCATTTGTGATTCTAATCGTCCTTTTGGATATTGCTTTGTGTGTTACCATTGTTTTTCTGGAGCGTAAGAATCCAACCGTTGCTATCGCATGGGTTCTGGTTTTCGCGGTCTTCCCTGTTCTTGGGTTTATCGTCTATATGTTCTTCGGGCGGCATTTGTACGGTGCGCGTATATTTTCCAAAAAGACGGAAGCAGATGTTGTTTACAAGAATATTGCAAGAGAGCAGCTTGCAGAATGGCTTGAGGATCATGAGAACAGCTTGGATGCAGAGGGTTTTGAAAATACTGCGGCCCTTCTCTTAAATCTCGACAACTCGATTTTTTCGGATAACAACGATGTCGAGATATACACTGACGGGGATATGAAGTTTTCTTCGATGCGTGAGGCAATTCTTTCAGCAAAGCATCATATCCACATTGAGTATTTCATTATCCGCGATGATGAGTTGGGTCGTGAGATTGTATCCCTTTTGGCAAAGAAGGCAGCAGAAGGGGTTGAGGTCCGCGCAATTTTTGATGCGGCCGGTACATTTAGAATCCGTAAGAAGAAGTTCTTTGGTTCAATCTGTAAAGCAGGCGGCGATGTCCGGATTTTTTCCCTCTAAAAATTCCGTTCTTAAACACCCGTCTGCATTTTAGGAATCACAGAAAGATTCTGGTGGTGGATGGCAAAGTGGGATTTATTGGGGGATTTAATATCGGTGATGAGTATCTTGGAAAGGGTGAGCTTGGGTACTGGCGTGACACTCATCTGAAGATAAGAGGGGCTGCTGTTGCAAGTCTTCAGAGAAGGTTTGTTATGGACTGGAACTACTCGGCAAAGGATGCTCAGCTTTTAATCTCAGGTGATGATTCTGTGTATTTTCCGTCTGATTTGATTTCACAGCACGGGCAGTCAAAAGTGCAGATTGCATCTTCAGGTCCTGATTCACCAAAGAAGGCAATCTATTCCGGGTATCTCAGTCTGATAAGCCAGGCAAAGGAGTCGGTGTATATCCATACTCCGTACTTTATTCCTGATGAGCCAATCTATACAGCTTTGATTCTTGCGGCAAAGTCCGGGGTTGATGTGAGAATTGTTATCCCGTGCAAGCCGGATCATCCGTTTGTTTACTGGGCAAACCATTCATATCTTGGAGAGCTTCTTGGGGCTGGTGTTCGCGGATATACTTACAATGATGGTTTCATTCACAGCAAGGCGGCGGTTTTTGATGGGAAAGTTATGACTGTCGGAACGGCTAACTGGGACATCAGGAGTTTCAAGCTGAACTTTGAGACTAATGCATTTGTGTATGACAAAGCAGTATGCGAAAAAGCACGCGATTCTTATCTGAAAGAGCTTGAATCGAACTGCACGGAGATTACTCTTGATATGTATAAGAACAGGTCTGTGATGGTTCGGATAAAAGAGAGTATTTCGAGACTTATGTCTCCTCTTCTTTGATTTTTTTTATTTTCCAAGAGCTTCGAACATCTTTTCTGCTGCTGCAAGTTCTTCTCTTGTGTTTACATTAAATGCCAGTCCCGGTTCATTTAGGAGAACTGCCAGTTCGTCCTGCACTTCGCCTGCAAGAGAGCCTGTTAGGATATTCAAAGCACAAGGAGTTGCACAAACTCCATTGATTATTTCTTTGTATCTTGGAAGCATTCCAAACTCTTCGCAGATGGATATTGGAATCCAGGTTGAGCATGCTGGTTTTCCTGATCTAAAATATGCATCGCGTACGGTGTTTATGATGTCTGCTGTAAGGTATGGAATGTCTGCGGCAGCTGTGAATAATGGTCCGTCTTCTCCTGATAATGACACTGCTTCGCACATATCTTCAACATATCCTGCTCCTTCTGTGTCGATGAACTCGATATCATTTGCTCTGCAGAAGTTTCTTGTAAACGGTGTCTTGTGTGATGTAACAACAACCGGTTCAACATCTGCCTGTGCGAATGCTTCGATTACACGGGAAAGCATGGGGCGTCCTGCTACAGTTACCAGTGCTTTTTCTCCAAGGCGAAGTCTTGAACCTTCTCCGCCTGCGAGAATTAATGCAAGCATTCGGAAAGTGCCTCCAGTACACGGCGGTTTTTGTCGCGGGTTTCTACTGAAACTCTGATGCATTCTGGAAGTTCGAATGATGTGCAGTCGCGAACAGATATTCCATGCTCAAGCATCTTTGCCCATACTTCGGATGCGGGTTTCCCAAGTCTGATTGTGATGAAGTTTACCTGGGACGGGTAGCAGGAAAGTCCGAGTTTTTCAATCTCTGCTGTATACCAGTTACGTTCTTCAGTAATCTTTGCCGCAGATTCTTTGAGCTCTTCGTAGTGGTCGAATGCAGTAATTGCATACTTTTCTGCAAATGCATTAACGGTCCAGGGGGTTCTTGCTGTCTCGATTTTTTCAATGAGCTTTGGCTCACCAAATCCAAATCCGAATCGAAGTCCCGGGACTGTGAAGCATTTCGTAATGGAACGCATCACAAACAGATTTTCTGAGCGGACATCTGAGATTGATTCATCCTTTTCTGCAAGCTCCATGAATGCTTCATCCACAAAGAGCATGGATGAGGTATCCTCTGCTTCCTGTACGAGATTTAACATATCATCGCGCGGGGTGAGTATTCCTGTCGGGTTGTTCGGGTTGCAGATAAAGCGTATATCGGCTTTGGCATTCTGAATAACAGTTTTTCCTGCAAGCCTTGCTGAAAGACTGTATTCTCCGAATGTCGGCATGTCGATTCTGCATGTTTTGCCGTCTGTTACTTTGCAGAAAATGCGGATAATCTCCGCAGAGCCGTTTCCAACGCATATTTCATCAACATTTCTGTTAAATGTTCTGGCAATTTTTTCCTTCAGTTCTGCATATGAATCATCAGGATATACAGCTAAATCATCGTGATTATACGCGCAGGTAAATTCAGGAACAAACGGGTTCATGCTCGCGCTCACATCAAGGAGCGAGCCTTTGAACCTTCTTCTCATTTCCAGGATTTTACCTCCATGGATTGCCTTTTTTGGAAATTCAGACGGCATTGCTTGATATATTATTGTTCTTCTTCTGTCTTATAGTCTCTCAGTCGGGATTTGGGGTGGTCATTTTTATAGGGTAGGGGGGTTTCCACGTGCGATAGCTTTATAATATACTAAGTACAATTATGTTTTGTCCAAAACAGGATGTCAGTCAAACGTCTTATGTGCGTCAGCTAAATGTCAGACAAATGTCTGACGAATGTCAGATTGGAGATACAAATGGACCGAATTACAATCCGTTTACCCCCGCAGCAGGTTGAAATGCTTGAGAGACTGGTAGAAATTGGTGAGTTCCCCTCAGTTTCCGAAGCAGTGCGCTATGCCGTGCGCGACTTCCTCTCACAAAAGAGTGACCGGATTATACGGGACAGCGATTCGATATCTACCTTTGACATTGGAATCAACTGTTAATTCAGGGGTGTTAAAAAATGCAGAGTATCATTAACGAAGCGCTCAAAAACGCTGAACTCGAAAAAGGAATGCAGACTACCTCCATCGTTGACGATGAAGATATGCTCGGACAGCCGAGAATTGTCATCGTTGGATGCGGTGGTGCAGGAAACAACACTATCAACCGTCTCCACAACATGAAAGTCGGTGGTGCTGAAACTATCGCAATCAACACCGATAAGCAGCACCTTGACATGATTCAGGCAGACAAGCGTGTCTTAATCGGAAAATCCTTAACCCGCGGTCTTGGTGCCGGAGGATTCCCGGATGTAGGACGCCGTGCAGCAGAGATGGCACGCCCGACCTTAGAAGAGCTCTTAAAGGATGCTGACCTTGTATTCGTCACTGCCGGTATGGGTGGTGGAACTGGAACTGGTTCTGCACCTGTTGTTGCACAAATTGCAAAGGAGCACGGGGCAATTGTTATCGCAATGGTTTCCTATCCGTTCCAGGTTGAGAGAGCAAGAATGCTCAAAGCAGAGGATGGTCTTGAGGCAATGCGCCAGGCTGCAGACTCTGTTATCGTTCTCGACAACAACAGACTCAAGAACTTCGTTCCAAACCTCCCGCTTGGACAGGCATTCTCTGTCATGGATCAGATTATTGCAGAGACTGTTAAGGGTATCTCTGAGACTATCACTGAGCCGTCCTTAATCAACATCGACTACGCAGATGTCCGCGCAATCATGAGCAAGGGTGGTCTTGCAGTTATGCTTATTGGAGAGTCCAAGCAGCAGAACAAAGCTGAGTCTGTCATCCGTGATTGTCTTGCACACCCGCTTCTTGACATCGACTTCAGAGGCGCAACCGGCGGTCTTATCCACATCACTGGTGGAAACGACTTAACTCTGCACGATGCAGAAGAGATTGCACAGCAGCTCACCTATGAGCTTGACCCGCACGCAGATGTCATCTGGGGTGCGCGCGTTAGAAAGGACTTCGAAGGCAAGGTCTCTGTTATGGCAATCATGACTGGTATCCACAGCCCTCAGATTATCGGTGGAAGCTCCGAGCCAAGAGTCATCGGCAGATCTCAGCCGCAGGTTCAGCAGTCCTACGCCGCCCCATCACCAGCCTCTCATGCAAATCCGGAGCCGATCCGCACCAGCGGCGGTAACTTTGACTGGATTATCTAAGGTCATAGTCTTACACAGACGTACTACATCAGTCCATACACCAATAATACAGGATTCACATCAATACAATATTACAGGGGGCTACACCACCTGGTTCACCTTGTATGCGAAGAAGTGGAAGAGCTTCGCATACGACCACCCCCCGTTTCCGGGGCTGTTTTACAATATATTTAAATTCTAATACCGCCTTTAATTATAGGAAAGTCGTACATCTGATGGTTTGACAAAAACCGATGAGATGGTAAACCGGTATGGGAGTCTGAATACACTTATTGAAAAGTTGAACTTGTTTTTCCTTCATTATTCAGTATTTTGTATATAAGATAACCGCGCCGTAATTCTATTTCATCGGAAATCATCAGACGACTACTCAGGAAAGGTAAGAACGTTGACCGAAGATCTTGTCGAAAAGAGAAAAACACTTCTTGAACAGTCTGAAGAACACAAGGCAAAACGCAATGAGTTAAACGCACAGGCAAGCCAGTTTGCTCGCGAGAGAAACGAGTTAAACAACGCAACCCGCCAGTACGTCGAGGATGCTCAGAAGAACAAAGAGCTCCGTGACCAGTCTAACCACGATGTTCAGGCACTGAAAGAGAAGAGAAACGAGTTAAACGACAAGGCAAATGCCCTCTTTGAAGAAATCGACGCACTCCGCGGAGAGCAGGGTGGAACCGCAGCAGCTGCTGCAGCACCACACGAGAAGAAGCCGTCCGCAAAAGATATCAAGCGCCAGATTGACCAGCTCGAGGAGAAGCAGCAGACTGAACAGATGTCCAAAGAGAAGGAGAATGAGATTGTTGACAAGATCAAGCAGCTCAAGGCAGAACTCAAGGACCAGGAAGTCGAGCACGAGCAGAACAAAGAGGTTCGCACCCGCTTAGTTGAGGCACGCGAATCCAGAAAGCAGGCATCTGCAATGCACGCAGAAGTTACCGAGAAGGCTGAACTTGCACAGAAGCACCACGACTTAATGGTCGAGTGCTACAGAAAGGCAGACAAGTCACGCGAGGGAGCAGACGCAAAGCACAAGCAGTTTGTCGAAGCACAGGAAGCAGCAGACGCAGAGCACAAGAAGTTCATCGAGTGCCAGAAGCAGCTCCGTGACTACGATAAGGTTATCACTGGTGTCCGCAACAAGCAGAAGAAGGTCAAGACCGTGAAAGAGAACAAGTCCGCACGCAAGGAAGCAGAGACTATCTTCAACGCTTTCAAGAGCGGGGGTAAGCTCACCACTGAAGACCTCTTAAAGCTTCAGCGCTCCAAGCTTATCTAAGTTAGAGAGAATTATTCTCTCAATCAATATTTTTTCCTTTGTTGTTCTGTTAGTTTCTTTTTCTGTTGTCTGTTGATTTTTGTGCAGTCAGTTTGTAATGCTGATATGGGGATTCGAACTTGCTTGTTTTTCCTCCGCGTTGTTTTTTCCCGCGTTTGTGCGGTTGGATATGGTTTTGGTGTGGTGCGGGATGTTTTAGGGCTATTTTTGCTATTTTAAAACGCAATGTTTTTATGTTCAAAGGTAGACTATTATTGGCAGTTGTGTAAGACAACTAAGCATGTAGGCTGATATAGTGTAGAGGCCAATCATGCTGGCCTTTCACGCCAGCGACTCGGGTTCGAATCCCGATATCAGCACTCTTTTTCTTTGTTTCTTAAGTTTCTAAAATAGTAATTGATTTTTCAATTTTGGTTTTGTATGAAATAAGATTTGAATTGCTATTCATTTTTATCTATGATTTATCGCTGGTATTATATGGAATAACTTCATATTTTTTATGGGGTTGAAATCTATCTTAGATTTTCAATTCTTTGTGGTTTTCCTTGTAGTATGTTCATTAAAACATAATATAAGATATATTGAGGCAGAATTTATTTCTGCTTCATTCTTTGTATTTTGGTTTTGTATGTGTGATTAAATGAGATATAAAAAAAAAGTTACTCTTCCGGCAAACCCGCAGGAAGTCTGTAGCCTCCTGTAATCCGCTCTAAAACAACACACTCACGGAATGCTTCAATTGGGATGCTTGCCGCTGAATCAAAATATTCCAAGACCAGCTCCCAGGGCATTAGGTATGCTTCGTTTTTTGGACCTCCTCGAAACTCTGCTGCGAGAAATCCTCTGCGCCCTGTATAACTGATGAATCCGGATATGTTGTCTATCTGGTGAACTCCGTCTTTGTCTTTGTGGAAGTTACTCGAAAAGGACAGCCTCTTTCCTTTGAGTGACTTACACTCAATCGCCAGATAGTATCCTGGCTCTTTTGAGTCAACGATGATATCAACGTACTGCGTGTTAAAAGTGGACTGCTTTAAGCGGTAGGCAAAACCGCGCTTGCGGTTCTCGGTAAAGAACCGGTTCATACACATCACCATTTCCCGCTCAAAGCTGTTGTTCATTAGCTATTATATTGGATGGGATGTAAGATGAAGGAAACGGTTTTTCAGGGTGTCTTTCTCTATGGTGTCCGCTACAATTAAGGTAGTTAAAGACCAATACATACCCTGCAAATATCAAAGGAACAGACCATGGAAGAATATACTATAATTCAGGCACAGGCTCTCTCTGACGCAGTCTTTGAGATGTGGATTCATGCACCGCAGGTTGCAAGAAACGCAAAAGCCGGACAGTTCTGTATTATCCACCCGGACGGGGCAGGCGAACGTGTTCCTTTGACCATCTCGGGAACTGAAGGCGACAACATCAGAATCGCATTCATGGCAATTGGAACCACCACCAAACTCCTCTCAACCTTAAAAGCAGGCGATGTCCTTCGTGATGTTGTAGGACCGCTTGGATGCCCGAGCGAAATCTCAGAAGGAAACGAAACTGTTGTAATCGTCGGAGGGGGTGTTGGTGTTGCATGTACTCCAATCCTTGCTGAAGCCGCAAAGAAAGCAGGAAACTACGTCATTGGAATCATTGGCGCAAGAACCAAGGACCTCTTAATCTTCGAAGACGACATGAAGGAACTCTGTGACGAACTCTACGTCACAACTGATGACGGTTCTTACGGAATCAAAGGCTTTGCAAGCGGACCGTTAAAGGACCTCTGCGAGAGTGGAAGAAAGATTGACAAAGTCTGGATCATTGGCCCTGGAATGATGATGAAGGTCACAAGCGAAGTTACCCGCCCATACAATATCAAGACCTTCGTCTCCTTAAACCCGGTTATGGTCGACGGAACCGGAATGTGCGGATCCTGCCGTGTAACCGTTGGCGGAGAAATGAAATTCGCATGTGTTGACGGACCTGAGTTTGATGCACACATCGTTGACTGGGATGACTTAATGGCAAGACAGAGAATGTACATGGCCGAAGAGAAACAGTCCCTCGAATATCACGAAGAACACCACGAATGCAGATGCCGGAAGGTGAACTAAATGGATAGAACAGCAGAAGAGAGAATCAGAGACTTCAGTGAAGTTGATCTTGGATTCACCGCAGAAGAGGCAGTCGCAGAAGCAAAGCGTTGTATCCAGTGCAAAAAACCAAAGTGTGTCGAAGGATGTCCTGTTGGAATTGACATTCCGGCATTCGTCAAAGCAATCGCAGAAGAAGACTTCAAGGGTGCTGTTACCATCATCAAGAAGGACAACATGCTTCCTGCAATCTGCGGCCGTGTCTGTCCGCAGGAAACCCAGTGTCAGGGTGTCTGTATCTTAGGCAAGAAAGGACAGCCGATTTCCATCGGACACTTAGAGCGCTTCGTTGCAGACGTCGAAGAAAAGCGCGAGTGCCCTATCCCGGCAGAACCATCAGGAAAGAAAGTTGCGGTCGTTGGTTCCGGACCTGCAGGACTTTCCGCAGCCGCAGAGCTTGCACGCCTTGGACACGCAGTCACTGTCTTTGAATCACTCCACGAAGCAGGAGGAGTTTTAATGTACGGTATTCCTGCATTCCGTCTTCCAAAAGACATCGTACAGGCAGAAATTGATGCAGTCAAACGCCTCGGTGTTGAGATTAAGACCAACCACGTTGTCGGACGCTCCGTCTCCGTTGAAGAACTTCTCTCCTATGATGCAGTCTTCCTTGGAACCGGTGCAGGTCTTCCATACTTCATGGGAATCGAAGGCGAAAACCTACCTGGTATCTACTCTGCAAACGAGTTCTTAACCCGTGTAAACTTAATGGGTGCAAACAACTTCCCAATCTTTGACACTCCGGTCAAGCGCGGAAAGAAGGTTGTTGTAATTGGAGGCGGAAACGTAGCAATGGATGCCGCACGTGTTGCAAAACGCATGGGTTCAGACGTTACCTTAATGTACCGCAGAACCGAAGCAGACATGCCGGCACGTCTTGATGAAGTCCGCCACGCAAAGGAAGAAGGAATCAACTTCATGACTGCAACTAACCCGGTCAGATTCGTTGGCGAGAACAACGCAGTCTGCGGTGTTGAAGCAATCAAGATGGAAATCGGAGAGCCTAGAGAGGACGGCAGAAGCTCCATCAGGGAGATTGAGGGAAGCAACTTCATCGTCGAAGCAGACGTCGTTGTCGAAGCAATCGGACAGGGTCCAAACCCGCTTCTTCTCCGCATGATGCCGGAGCTTGCAAGAAACAGAAACGGAAGCGTTACTGTAAATGAAAACGGCCAGACCTCCATTGCAAAAGTTTACGCAGGCGGAGATGTTGCAACCGGGGCAGCAACTGTTATCCTTGCAATGGGAACCGCAAAAGACGCAGCCCGTGCAATCGATGTACAGCTTAGAGAGTAAACTCTCAAAAAACCTTTTTTTAAAAAAGAATTATTTTTTGTTCTGGGCATTCAGTTCCTTAATGCCCAGAACAAACCGCTGGATTGCGGTGATGTGTCCAAAGAGACCGTAAATCACCAGAAGCCATCCAAGGAAGGTCAGACCGAAGAAGATCGGGTTCGGGAAGATAAACTCAGCAACACCAAGCACAGTTAAGAGAATCAGACGGTCTGCACGTCCAAGGATTCCTCCATAGTTTCTCTTCATACCAACAGCCTGTGCCTGAGTTCCCATGTATGAGGAAAGAAGAACACCGGTGATGGCAAACATTCCAATAACCCATGCCGGAACCGGACAGTTCCAGACCTGAACTCCCCACACAAGAATTCCGATAACAATCGCTGTATCTGCATAGCGGTCAAATACATGGTCCAGATAATCTCCAACCGGACTTGCAATGCCCATATAACGGGCGAGTGCTCCGTCTAAAACATCCAGACAGGCGTTTAAGACAACGAAGAGAACTCCGGCAAGCGGATATCCGAATGCAAAGAATACTCCTGCAGCAAACGCACAGAAGAGTGAGATAACACTCCACATATTCGGCGTAATTGGAAGCTTTGAAAAGAACCGTGCGGTAGGGGTTAAAAACCACTGGATTTTGGGGCGAAGGGACTCAAGACTCATAAGGACATCACGTATTCCGACCAGTCAATAGAACCAAACGATGCAGGGATTTTTCCTTCTGCAAAGGAAAGAATCTGTTCTGCCGCGGTTTCACTATCTATAGATGTAGTGTCAATTTCATATATTTGTTCTGCCACAAAAGCATCTGCTGTTTCAATCAGAATTACATCAAGTGCTTCTGCCTCTGCGTTCTCACGGATTTTTGCTTCAGAGTATCCGCGCGGGGCAAGACGCTCTGAAAGGACATCTGGTCTGCATCTTAGAACAATAATCTTCTCGCATGGAAGGAAATGGGCAATTGCTCCTTCTGCATATCCTTCGAGGAACTGATTTGCTTCTGCCCATGCCTCAACATCAACGATATCTGCACCCATCTCATCGTCATGCTCGAGAACATACGGGGCAACAGTTGTCTTGAGGTCTAAGACATCAATTCCGCGTCTTCGAAGAGCTTCAGCAACAGAGGTCTTTCCGGTTCCTGGAGTTCCTGTGATTCCAATTAACACAGCTTTTTCACTCCTTCAAGGAAGCGCTCGTTTTCCCAGTCGTCTCCAATAGATACTCTGACATAAGTCTCGCCAAGTCCCGGGAAGCTCGAACATGAGCGGACTAAGATTCCCATCTTCTGTAACTGCTTTACTGCATCATCACTCTTAATCGGTGCTGTGTTGATTAAGACGAAGTTTGCTCCGCTTGGAAGAACAGGGAACGGGATTTCCTCTCCGAAGCGTTTTCTCCATGAGCGTACGTGAGAGACAAGAGCATCTTTGCACTCTGGATTTTCAAGAGCTGCAACACCTGCCGCTTCAGAGACACAGTTCAGTGAGAATGGCGTTACTCCTGCCATGTATGGTCCAACAAACCATTCAGGAACAAAGGCATAGCCTATGCGAAGACCGGCTAATCCGTAAACTTTGGAAAGCGTTCTTCCGATGATGAGATTGTCGTATGAAAGAAGCTGGTAGTAATCCTCATCAGCAAACTCGATGTATGCACAGTCGAGGAAGAGGAATCCGCTTATGTTTTCAAGGATGCGTTTTACATCTTCTGCCGGGACAGTGGTTCCGGTTGGATTGTTTGGAGTGCAGAGGAAGGAAAGCTTAGCGTCCTTTGCACCTTCGATAAATGCATCTACATCGATTGTAAAATCCTCTTTTGACTGGATGTTGACAATCTCAGCAGACGCAGCTTTTGCGGCAAGCCCGTAGACTGAAAATGTTGGTGCGGCAACAGCGACTTTGTCTCCCGGGGCTACTACTACACGGATGACTGTCTCGATTACTCCATCCATTCCTGAACCAGATACTACAACCGGGGCATCGTATATATTACGGCGGATTGCTTCGCGGATTTTTGCTGATGACGGGTCAGGGTATCTGTTTATGTATGCAAGTGCTTCTTGTGCTGCTTTGCGGATGGCTGGAGACGGTTCAAACGGGTTTTCGTTGGAGGCTAACCGTGCGATTTTATCAAATCCGGTTTCTTTGGCGATGTCTGATGCTGATGCGGCATAGACATATCCTTTTCCGTTATATTCCGAGCGTATCTGCGGCTTCATTGATGACCTCAACAGCACGTGCGATTTCTTCGTTACTGATTACAAGCGGCGGTACTAAACGAATGTTTCCATCTGCTGCAACGTTAATCAGAACTCCGTTCTTCTGACATTCTGCAGAAAGTTCTGCGGCACGGTCACCAATGGTGAATCCAACCATTAATCCTCTAACACGCGGGTTGAAGCGTGAGAGACCTTCGCGGAAGAGTTCACCTTTCATGGACACTTCCGGCAGGATGGATTCGATTACATCATATGTTGCAAGACCTGCGGCACATGCAACCGGTCCTCCTGCAAATGTGCTTCCGTGTTCGCTTCTGGTAAATTCAAGTCCTTCACGTGCGACAATTGCCCCCATTGGGAATCCTGATGCAATGCCTTTCGCGATTGAGATGATGTCAGGCATTACTTTGCTGTGCTGGAATGCGAACCATTCTCCGGTTCTTCCCATTCCGGTCTGGACTTCATCAACAATCATGAAAGCTCCTGTATCATCACAGATATCACGAACTCCTGGAAGGAAGTCATCATCCGGGATTATGACACCGGTCTCACCCTGGATTGGTTCGAGGATGACTGCTGCGGTGTCTTTGTTTACAAGATTCTTGAGGCTTTCGAGGTCTCCGTATTCTGCGAAACTGCATGGGGTTCCAAGCGGCTCAAACGGCTCACGGATTGCAGGTTTGTGTGTTACTGCAAGAGAACCAATGGTTCTTCCGTGGAAGTCATGGCTAAAGGAAACGAAGTTTTTGCGTCCGGAACGTACGCGTGCGAGCTTCATGGCGGCTTCATTTGCCTCAGCTCCGCTGTTTCCGAAGAATACCTTTCCCATTCCTGATGCTTTGGAGAGTTTTTCTGCAAACTCTGCCTGACCTTCAACATAGTAGAGGTTTGAGCAGTGAATCAGTTTCTGTGCCTGATTGCAGATTGCTTCCACAACTTTTGGGTGGCAGTGACCTGTACTGCAGACAGCGATTCCTGCAACAAGGTCAAGATAGGATTTTCCTTCATCATCAAAGACTGTGCATCCCTCTCCTTTAACAATCTGCATAGACCGTCCAAAACAGGGCATGAAGTATTTTGCATCAAGTTCTTTGTATGTCATGTCAAGTGCTTTCCAATTTATGTGTATAATTTTGTGTTGAAAGCGTTTATATGCGTCGTTCGCTTTCAGAAAAAAAGGAGATTTATTTTCTGAGTTGAATGATAAGCTCAGATACGTTTGCCGCGAAGGTCTGTAAGGTCTGCATTCCTTCTGCATCCTCTCCAACTTCTCCAGGTGCATTTCCGAATGCGATGTTCCAGTAGGTTGAACCGCACACAGTCATTCCGGAGATGAAGAAGGACATAAGCATCTCCTGTAAGGTGGATGTAAGTCCGCCTCTGCGTGCAACAACAACCGGACCTCCAACTTTTCCTGCAAGCCAGTTTCCGTTCTTTCTGGCGACCATGCTGACCCTCTGGAGAAGGTTCATGACATCTCCTCTTGCAGTTCCAAAGTAAACCGGAGCTCCAATAATGAATCCCTTTGCTTCCTTGATTGCCGGGAGCATCTCGTTTAAGTCATCCTGTAATGCACAGCAGTCCTGGGTGCCGCATTTTCCGCATGCGATACATCCGTGAATCTGCTTTCCGCGAAGGGAGATGATTTCAGCAGTTAATCCGTGCTTTTCGATTTCTTCTTTGCATATGTTTAATGCATATTCGGTATTTCCGTTTGCACGCGGGCTTCCGGAGATTAAAACAACATCTGCCATATGCTTATATGTCGGCGTTTGGCGGATAAAAAAGGTATGAAAAAGTGATTAGAATTCGCCGGATACAACACGGGTATTTTTACCCATGAGTTTTCCGCACTGTATTTTTCCAAGGACTAAGATGTTGTTTCCTCTAACTTCTGCGGCAGAAACATCTTTTCTTAAGTAGACATCTCCTGTACTTAAGATGCGGTTTACGGATGCACCGTCACAGATGCGAAGTTCTCCATCTTCCCCTGCGATGATGTCACCTTCAACGACGCATCCGCGGCAGATAACTCCGCCTTTGCAGGTGATATTGCCTTTCACATGTGATTCAGGACAGAGATAGATATTGCCTGATACAACAATGTCTTTCCAGAACTCTGTGCGCGGCGGAACCAGAAAATCACCGTCGATTTTTACCGATTTCTCGAAGTATGAGCCGGCTTCTGCCATATGCAGTGAATCTTGTACAAATATTTTCATATCTATCCCTGAAAGTATTCTTAACTATTCCTTTTACTTACATCCTAATAAGTGTATTACCTGTGGTTCTTTACATTCGGACTGCTGAAGCATTTCAGGCTTGAGCATGACCGAAGGATATGTGGGCTATGGAAAAGAATAATATTACATATAAGCAAATTATGAGCATACATTTTGGACATGTAGCCAAGTCAGGATATGGCATCAGCCTCCTAAGCTGAAGATCTAGGGTTCGAATCCCTACATGTCCGTGATTTTTATGGATCTGCATGAAATAACTGAAGGAAGTACTACTTTTTACGCACCGGTTCAGGATGAGAACGCTGAGTTCCCGCCAGGTTCAGCCCCTGTCTTTTACAATACCAGAATGGAATTCAACCGTGACATGACGATTCTTTTGATGAGCGTCATAAAACCTGAAGAGTATCTGGACTCTATGGCGGCAACAGGAATCAGAGGTCTTCGTGTTGCAAATGAGACTCATGTTCCGGCAATCATCAATGACTTCAATCCGACTGCTGTTAAAATCATTGAGGAGAATGCAAAGCGGTTTGATGAAGACATCAAAGTCACATGTGATGATGCAAACCGTCTGATGTGTTCCGGCAGATATGATGCGGTTGACTTAGATCCGTTTGGAACTCCAATGCCGTTTTTAGATGCTGCATCCCGTGCCGCAAAACGGTATCTCTTCGTCACTGCAACAGATACTGCCCCTCTCTGCGGAGCTCACTTAAAAGCAGGTCTTCGCAGATACTTCTCAACTCCGATTAATACAGAGTACCATTCTGAAGTCGGTCTTCGTATGATGATGGGAGCTATGGCCCGGGAGTTAGTAAAGTATGACCGCGGCATGGAACCTATTCTCTCCTTTGCGAAGAATCACTACTACAGATCTCACGTAAAAATCATCGCCAAAGTTCCTGCGGCCGATGCAACAATGGGTGAGATTGGATTCATCCACGAATGCCCGAACTGTCTCTACCGCTCAGAAGAAAAGGGCGCTCTTCTTCCAACAGAAGAAGTCTGTCCGTACTGCGGAGCAAAGACACTGCCAATCGGCCCTCTCTGGATGGGCAAACTGCAGGGCGAGGGCATTATCGATGCTATGCTCGAGAACCTTCCCTCCATGCAGTTTGGAACCGGACGCCAGATGGAGAAGTTCCTTAACATCTTAAAAGATGAGCCGGACTGTGGTTTCTTCTATGATTATCATGCAATCTGCCGTGATATTCGTGTCTCCCCTCCAAAGATGGAAGACTTTGTTGCAAAACTCAATGATATGGGTTATGTTACTGCCAGAACCCACTTCCATCCAACAGGCATCAAGACATCCGCATCTCTTGGTGTGCTGACCGAAGTCCTCAAAGACTGGGAACAATAACTTTTTTTGACAGAATCATCTGTTTAGTTTGTTAATTCACCGCAATACTCTTCGAAGAGTTCACTTGCCAACTGTAAAACATAAGGTATTTATACTAATCATACACAATAAATAATGTTCAATTAACCCTGCAGGTATGCACGGATGATTGCACAACATAAAATAAGGAGTATCGAAAAGTGTCCTCTAAACTTACCAAGATGTTATCTGAGGCAGACGGCTATGCCCTTCTGCGCCAGTATGACGTACCAGCCCCGGCTTTTGAGATTGTGCAGTCCGCAGACGATGCCGCAAAAGCCGCCGCATCGATAGGTTATCCTGTTGTAATGAAGATTGTCTCCCCGCAGATTATTCACAAGAGTGATGCAGGAGGAGTTATCGTCGGCGTCAAAGATGACGCAGCAGCAAAGGAAGCTTTTGATAAAATCGTTGCAAACGCAAAGAACTACGATGCATCTGCAGAAATCAAAGGTGTCATCGTTGAAGAGATGGCAAAGCCGGGACTTGAACTCATCGTCGGCGGAAAGATTGATCCGGCATTTGGACGTGTCTTAACTTTCGGTCTTGGCGGAACCATGGTCGAGTTCCACAAGGATGTTGGAATCCGTCTTCTTCCGGCATCTGATGATGAACTCCGCTCCTTAATCCGTGAGATTAAAGGTTACACCTTAATCAAGGGATACAGAGGAGATGCACCAAAGGATGAAGAGTTCCTCTTCCATGTCTTAAAGAATGCATGCCGCTTCTTTGAAGACAATGAGAATGTTGTTGAGTTCGATATCAACCCGCTTAGACTCTACGAGAAAGGAGGATGCGCAGTTGATGCACGTGTTATCGTTCAGGACGAACCGGTTGTTCTTCCGCCGCACTACGACCCTGAAAAGATTGTTCCGCTCGACTACTACAAGCCAAGAAGTGTTGCAGTAATTGGAGCATCTGACGATAAAACCAAGATGGGATACGCAGCATTACACAACCTGCTTCAGTTCCCGGGTGATGTCTATCCGGTCAATAACAAGCGTGCTGAGATTCAGGGTGTCAAGTGTTACCCGTCTGTCGGTGACATTCCAGGACCGGTTGACATGGTTGTCATCACCGTTCCGGCACAGTTAGTACCTGGAATCATGGACGAGTGCGGTAAGAAAGGTGTCAAGATGGCAGTCGTCATCACCGCCGGATTCAAGGAGATGAACGAGGAAGGAAAGGCACTTGAAGAGCGCATGGTTTCTATCGCAAGAAACTATGGTGTAAGAATCGTTGGTCCAAACTGTCTTGGTCTGATTCTTCCGCCGTACAAGTTAGATACCACCTATGTCGCAACCTCCCCGCTTCCGGGAGACATCGCATTCATCTCCCAGTCCGGAGCAATCGCAAATGCAGTTGTCGGTATCTCTCTCTCTGAAGGTTCAGAGATGGGTTACTCTGAAGTTGTATCTGTCGGTAACCAGTGTGACCTTGACTTCCTTGACTACATGAGCTACGCAGCCCGTGACCCGCACACCAAATCCATCATCCTCTACATCGAAGAGATTAAGAACGGTGTTGCCTTCATGGAGATGGCAAAAGAAGTTACCAAGTCCAAGCCAATTATCGCAATCAAGGCAGGTTCCTCCAAGAGAGGTCAGGCAGCAGCAGCATCTCACACTGGTTCCTTATCCGGAGCATATGAGGTCTACATGGAAGCATTCAGAAAGTGCGGTGTAGTCCCAGCAAAGACTCTTGAGGATGCATTCCAGATTGCAAAGATTCTTGGAGGCTTAAAGAAGCCGCTCACCGGCAAGCGCGCAGTTGTTATCACCAACGCAGGCGGTTTCGCAGTTCTTTCCAACGACTATGCAGAGACCTGGGGAATTGACATCTGCGACCTTCCAAAGGAAATCATCGATGAGATGGATGCTTTCCTCCCGCCGTTCTGGAACAAGAACAATCCGATTGATTTACTCGGAGATGCAGACGAAGCCCGCTTCCGCGGTGTATACGATGTCCTCTGCGCAAACCCGAACCTCTGGGATATCGCAATCCTTGTCAACTTCCCGAACAAAGTTCTCTCTCCGGAACAGGTCAGTCAGGTTATCATCGACTACCATAAGAAGACTGACAACCTCCTTGTTGGATGTTTCGTTGGCGGAGACAGCTTAAAGCCAGGAGTTGACCTCTTAAATGAGCACAACATCCCGGTATTCGAAGAACTCGAGTTCACATACCGTGTCTTAGGTAACCTGACCTGGACCGCAAAATAACTTTTTTTTGTTTTGTTAATTTATTAAAAAAAGAGGAATTATTCTTCCTTCTCGTCCGTGTCAAGTTTTCCAAGACGTTCTGGAAGAATGAGGTTTAAGATAATTCCAACGACTGCTGATAATGCAACACCGGAGAGGTAGAGGTCTGCTTCCGGCATAATTGGAATTGCAAGACCGCCGATTGCAATAATCAGCATGATACCTACAATTAAGACGTTTCTCTGGTTCTTGAAGTCAACCTGATTCTCAACAAGAGTTCTCAGACCAACGCTTGCAATCATTCCGAAGAGGACGATACACATACCTCCAAGAACTGCGTTTGGAATCGAGCTGATGAATCCGCTGATGTATCCAATGAAACTGATAACGATTGCAAAGACTGCTGCAATCTCTAAGGTTCTTGGATTGTAGTTTCTGGTTGCTGCAAGAACACCGGTGTTTTCAGAGTAAGTGGTGTTTGCCGGACCTCCAACAAGACCTGCGAAGATAGATGCAAGACCGTCACCAATAAGGGTTCTGTGAAGTCCAGGATCTTTGAAGAAGTCTTTTCCAACGATTGCGCCGTTTGCGGAGATATCTCCTAAGTGTTCAATGAAGGTTACAATTGCGATTGGTGCAATCATTAAGATTGCAGAAAGGCTGAATGCCGGGAGGAAGAACTCAGGAACTGTAAGGAATGCTGCTTCAGTAATCTTTGCATAGTTGAGTCCAATATCAATGCCTACTGCATTGAGAATCATACAGGAGATGTATCCTACAATCAGACCAAAGAGAATCGGAAGCATCTTGAGGAATCCCTTGAAGAACAGACTCACGATGATGACGGTTGCAATTACAATAACTCCGACAAGGTAAGACCAGCCGTTGGTGAAGTAACTGATTGCAGTTCCTGCAAGCATCAGACCAATAATCATCACAACAGGACCGGTAACTACCGGCGGGAAGAGTTTTCTGATTCTGTCTGCACCAAAGAAGAAGACAAGAACTGCAAGAAGCAGATACACACATCCTGCAGCTACAATACCGCCTGTTGCAAACTCAATTCCTTCAGTTGCAGAAACGACCTGAATTGCAGCAATAAATGCAAAACTTGAACCAAGGAAAACAGGTACTTTGCCTTTTGTGACAAGATGGAAAATCAGTGTACCAATACCGGCACAGAACAATGCGACAGAGACCGGAAGTCCTGTCAGGATAGGGACGAGGATGGTCGAACCAAACATGGCAAATACATGCTGAATGCCAAGTACGGTCGTCTTCCCTCCCTCCTTAAGTTTGGAGGATTCACGCACCATGTATGGTATATTGAACCCGAAAGTATTTATTCTGTCTGTCTACTTTTGGGCTATGGCTTTAATAGCCATATGCCCATTAATCGTCGCGGGATTCCGGGCGGTTGAAAGTATTTATTCTGTAGGTCTACTTTGTACCAAAGATTCTATCTCCGGCATCGCCTAAACCTGGAACAATGTAACAGTTCTCGTTTAGACATTCATCAATGGATGCAGTGAAGATATCAATATCCGGGTGTTCTTCCTGTAACACACGGATACCTTCCGGTGCTGCAACAAGGCACATGAATCTGACATGTTTGCATCCACGTTCTTTCAGGAATGTAAGAGCAGCTGCGGCACTGCCGCCTGTTGCAAGCATGGGATCGACTACAATCACTTCAGCATCAACAGATTCCTTTGGAAGCTTGCAGTAATACTCAACCGGCTGATGTGTAGTCTCATCGCGGTAAAGGCCTATGTGCCCTACTTTTGCAGTCGGCATCAACTGCAGAAGACCGTCAGTCATGCCAAGTCCTGCTCTTAAGATCGGAATGATTACAATATCTTCGGTTGCCAGAAATGGTGCATCCATTTCACGAATCGGTGTTTCGATGCGGATGTTTTTTGTCGGGAAGTTTCTGGTAACTTCATATCCCATAAGCATTGAGATTTCGGTTAAGAGTTCGCGGAAACTTTTGGTGTTGGTGTTTTTTTCACGCATCATGTTGAGCTTATGTAAAATCAGCGGATGGTCTAAGATATGAACTTCACTCATGCCTGTTTTGAGTATTTGTTCTGCGATTACTAATATGTTTTGGAGGAAAGCCGAACACATAAATATCCAGACAGCCATTTACTCTTAATGGCTGGAAGTTTTGAATGTATCCAGTGCGGAAAGTGCTGTCTTGGAATAGGTTCTATTGTAAAGATGGAACGTCAGCTGTCTAAATTCGGATATGTGGTCAAAAATGATGTTGTAAAAGAGATGCGTCAGGCTTTAATTACACCTGAGTATCGCGAGATTTTTGAAAATGACCACTCGGTTCAGGAACAGCATCCGTCAGCATGCTTCTTTGTAAGACGTCTTCCAACCGGAAAATATGTCTGCACAATTCACCCGTACAGACTTCTTATTTGCAGTTCGTATCACTGCTGTTCTGCCCGTATATCAAAAGACGGTGTCGAGGTTGGAAAGGTCAAAGGACGTGTGTCTCTGGAATCCAAAGATGAAGCACTCCTGGAACTCTGGCGTGAAAAGATTACATCAGCAGATGATCCTGGGCGTGAGTACATCGCATCAGTTCTCGCTAATTCAGGCTTTGAGGTTTTGTTCTATGACGGTGAATGAACTGCCGGTATCAGGCGGCAAAGTAACCTGCACAGATGGCCGTCTTCGAAGCACTGAGAATTGCAGGTTTTGTATTCATTCCAGATATTTCGTAATCGACGGAAAGCAGGAACGTTCTCCATCACTTGCTTTCTGTCTTCGTGAAAGAACTGTAAAGGAAGTGGAATATCTTCGTGCAACAGCTGTCGGATGCGCTGAAAGCCGCGGTGACGGATTTTCCAGTATTGGAAATATCATTGCATGAGTTCTTAGAGTGAGATGGGGTATCTTTCGTCTTATGCCGAAAAACCCTTCTCCTTATTATAAGATAAAAATCAAATACTATATCATATATGCCGCCATTTGACGGCAGTCTGCTTCGAGGAGTTTTATCCAACCATGAAATCCATAACCGGCTCGGCAAAATGTTCCTCTTATGAGAAAGACGCAGTCTTCAAAGCAGTTGAAAAGGCTGTAAAAGCGGCGGGAGGACTTCCCAATGTCAACGGAAAGCGTGTTCTTCTCAAGCCGAATCTTTTATCTGACGCGGCCATTGACAGAGCTGTAACTACTCACCCTGCGGTAATCTATGCGGTTGGAAAGATGATTATCGATGCAGGCGGAATCTTAACGATAGCAGACAGTCCGGGAGCTGGAATTATGTACAACCAGCGTTCCTTAAAGCGGGTTTATCATAAATGCGGCATCGAAGATGTTGCAAAAGAGCTCGGCATCGAGTTAAACTATGATACAGGTTACCAGGAACGTTCCATCCCTGAAGGCGTT
Source organism: Methanocorpusculum sp. (assembly GCA_017387505.1). GTDB lineage: Archaea > Halobacteriota > Methanomicrobia > Methanomicrobiales > Methanocorpusculaceae > Methanocorpusculum. Next base: position 98,466 of record JAFOFB010000001.1, on the reverse strand, counting down.
GTCATGAAACGGTTTACCGTTATCAACCAGGTCTGCGATGCTGATGTTATCATTTCGGTCTGTAAGTTAAAGACTCACATGTTTGCACACTTCTCCGGAGCTGTTAAGAACACATTTGGAGTGGTTCCGGGTCTTGACAAACCGGTCTTCCATTCCCGCTTCCAGGACTTCACGGATTTTGCCGAGATGCTTGTGGACTTAAATGAGCTCATCAAACCTGACTTTGTTATCATGGATGCAATTGTTGGTATGGAAGGCAATGGTCCTATGGGAGGAAGCCCGAAGGAGGTTGGATACATTTTAGCATCCAAATCCGTTTATGGTCTTGATGTAACTGCCCTGACCTTAATCGGAATGGCCCCTGAGTCCATTGCCACAACAATCTCTGCACTTCGCCGCGGATTAATCGATGATGAGGTGGAGACATCCGGAGATGAAGTAATTCCTGTGTTGGATTTTGCTCCCCCGTCCACTTACCGTGTCGCGGTCAAGGAGTCGTGGCATAAGAAAAACATCTACCGCAGACTTCAGAGAGTTGGAAAAATTTATGCTCCGTCTCCGGTTATCAACAACAAAAAATGTGTCGGCTGCGGCCAGTGTGTTAGAATCTGTCCTGTAAAGGCAGTAAAGATTGTTCAGAAGAAAGCAAGCTTTGACTTAACCAACTGTATCCGCTGTTACTGCTGTCACGAGATGTGTCAGTATGACGCAATCGATATGAAGCGTTCTGCGATTGGAACACTTGTACACTCAATTATCAGGTAATACCAATGTCTACCAAATGGGCAATTCTGGGTGGAGGGCTGACCGGTGTCACCCTCGCACGCCTCCTTTCTGAAAAAGGAGATGAGGTTTGTGTATTCGAAAAGGAAGCAAAGACCGGAGGTCTTTGTATCTCCGAAGAAAGAAATGGATTTACTTTTGATGTCGGAGGTTCTCACATTATCTTCTCTCGTGACACTGAAGTTCTCGAGTTTATGCAGAATGTCTTGGAAGAGAACCGTGAGTTTAGAAACCGCAATACCAAGATTTTCTACAAAGACCTTTTCCTGAAGTATCCATTCGAAAACGGTTTATCCGACCTTCCAAAAGAAGACCTTTTCTTCTGTATCAATGAGTATGTGAAAAATCTCGTTGCAGTGGAAAAGGGTGAGGTTGCAGAGCCTCAGAACTTCAAGGAGTGGATTTACTACACCTTCGGCAAAGGAATTGCTGAGTGTTATCTTGTTCCTTACAATGAGAAGATTTGGAACTATCCAACAGAGAAGATGTCCAAGCACTGGATGGATGGACGTGTGCCGCGTCCGCCGGTTGAAGACATCATCAAGTCTGCTGTAGGTATCGAGACGGAAGGCTACACTCACCAGTCTGTGTTCTCCTATCCTGTTGTTGGAGGTATTGAGGCTCTGGTCAGAGCTATTGAGACACCTGTTCTGGATAAAATCAAGACAGGATGCGAGGTCACAAAGGTTGAGCGTGCAGGTGACGGCTGGAAGGTTACTGCAGGCGGAGATGTATATGAAGTTGACCGTGTAATTTCTACCGTGCCGCTCCATGTTCTTCTTCCAATGCTTTCTGATATTCCGCAGAATATCAAAGATACAGTAGGTGCTCTTCGCTACAACTCGATTGCATGTATCTCTGTTGGAATTGAAGGAGAGATTCCGGACATATCCTGGATGTATGTTCCTGAGATGAAGTGGGGAGCTTTCAACCGTTTATCCTTCCCGTCCAACTTCTCAACAAAGGTAGCTCCTGAGGGATGTTCCTCTATCCTTGCAGAGATTACCTACAACGAGGGTGATGACATCTCGAAGATGACTGATGAGGAAATCATTGAGCACACTGTATCCGGTCTTCGCGAGATGGGACTTGCTGGAGACAATGTTGTCCACACAGCAGTTGACCGCTTCAAGTATGCGTATGTGGTCTATGATGTTGACTATCTCGAAAACATCAAAATTGCCCGCGAATATCTCGAGGGCTTAGGACTTGATTTAGTCGGCCGCTTCTCTCAGTTTGAGTATCTGAATATGGATGGATGTATCAGAAGTGTTTTGAATTTTGTGGAGAATAAATCATGATTTCAGTTGTTATCCCGGCATTTAACGAAGGTGAAGGAATCGAAGCCTGTTTAAAGAGTGTCTGCGACCAGACACTTCCGCGTGACCAGTATGAGGTGATTGTTGTTGATGGAAACTCCAAGGACAACACCAGAGAAATTGCCGCAAAGTATGCGGACAAGGTTTTCATTCAGACAAGCAAGAAGGTAGGAGGTGCCAGGAACGATGGTGTGATGGAAGCAAAGTATGACTGGATTGTAACAGCTGATGCAGACTGTTTCTTCCCGCGTACCTGGCTTGAGACAATCGTAAACGATTTCAAGAACCACCCTGAGGCTTCCACTTTCTATGGTCCGATTTATCCTCTTGAGCCTGGATTAAAGCATAAGATTGAGGTTTTCCTCTACAACAGAGTTGTCTGGCTTGGAGGAAAGACTGGTATTTTCTATGCAACTCTTGGAGTAAACACTGCTTTTAGAAAGAAGGAGTTCATTGAGGCTGGAATGTACCGCGTCTGTGATGCAGGAGATGACTGGGAGCTTCCAAAGCGTATGAAGCATTTCGGAAAGGTTCACCTTGATATGAAGATGATTGTCGGATTCTCGATGAGACGGTATATCAATTTCGGTCTTTTCCGCTCTGCATTCCAGTGGTTCTATGTGGTTGCCAAAGGCGGAGATTCTGATAAGCACCAGTATATGGGAAAGACGTATACGAAAAAATAAAATTACTTTTTTTTAATCTTCCGCAACCATTCTGTTAATCAGAATCTCTGCGATGTCAGAACTGTACTCTGTAATTCTGTGCATACTCTGAACAATCTGATTCACGGCAATTGCTTCCTGAGCTTTCATCTTGCGTGTTGTATCTCCGAACTGATGATACTTAGGTTCAAGTTCGTCAGCGTCAGTAATTATCTGATTTGCTTTGACAATGCTTCCGGAAAACACAGCCTGAATACTTCTATAGAAGACATCAAGAGACTCAGCATTAAGACCTGAAAGCTTCTGGATAAGAGAACGGTCAATTCCTTTGTCAATTAAGACAAGAACTGATTCAGCAATCAAAACAGCGTGGTCTCCGACACGCTCAATGATGCGTGAGATCTGATAATACGTCGAAGCCATGCTCGGTGTGATATTCATCCGAAGAGATAATGCAGGATTATCAATAATCAGCGAAAACTGACGGTGAATAAGCCAGTGAAGGCGGTCGATATCAGTATCGCGGGCTGCAACATCTTCGGCCAACTCTCGTTTTCCCTGCTCCAAGGCGTAGACTGCGTCTTCATGCATTGCCTTTACAATCACATACATACGGCGGATTGTATTTTCAAAAGGCATCTCGCTTGGATTTAAGATATCCTTTAAGGTAATGCTGTTGTCTGTCTCTTCTGCTACTTCCTGACCTATTGTCATCTGGGTAAATTTCCTGACAACCTGGCGAACTTTTGGAGGAATGCGTCCTGCGGATGTAATCTTAATTACGGTAAATCCGCTGATGTATGCTCCGATTAATGAACGGAGAAGCATTTGCGGGTCAGGGTAATCCTTTAACGGAAATTCTTTGACCTTGTTTGTTCTGTCGTACTGGATATTTGGAGTGATAAGAAGAGTGCCGTCAGCCTGAGACACAACACCGATTGGATCGTTTTTCTGGATGTTTCTTTCGCGAATCCATGACTTCGGCAGAGAAAGAACATATGACGACCCACCGGTCACCTGAATCTTTCTGATTTCCATAAAATAGTATTATGCAAGGATTCTATAAAAACTATAGAGTCCTTGTATTTCTCAATATTATACAAGCAGTTCTCTAATAACAGAGACCAGCGTATTTACTTCGCTTTCAGTGTTGTAGAATGAAAGTGAAGCACGAACCGTTCCATTGGATGCTCCAAGGCGTCTCATCAACGGTTCTGCACAGTGCATTCCGGACCTTACAGCGATTCCGTGTTCTTCATCAAGCCATGCGGAAAGCTCGTGCGGGTGAACTCCCGATACATTAAACGAGACAGCTCCAACGCGGGAATTGGCGTCTTTGCATGCGAAAAGCTCAACGCCTTCAATCTTTTCGAGACCTTCGATTAAGAGATCGGTCAGTTTCTTTTCGCGGGCATGGACTGCATCCATTCCAAGAGCTTCGAGGTAGTCAACAGCTGCCGCAAGACCTATTCCGCCGGAGATGTTTGGAGTTCCAGACTCGTACTTAGCATATCCTTTTGCCGGCACATAAGAATCGTCTGATACACTCTCAACCATGCCGCCTCCAAGAATCAGCGGCTCGAGGTTTTCCTCACGCATCCAGAGAACACCGGTTCCGGTCGGACCAAACATCTTGTGTCCTGAGAAGATGTAGTAGTCGGCACAGATTTTTTCCACATCGACTTTCATGTGAGGGACTGCCTGTGCTCCGTCAATACAGAAAGAAACTCCTGCCTTGCGACAGAGTTTTCCAATCTCTTCAACCGGGTTTACAGTTCCTGTGACGTTTGATGCATGGGTGACAGTGACGAGGCGAACAGTTTTGTCCTCTTCTAAGATGCGTTTTAACTCATCCATATCGAGAGTAAAGTCATCTTTGATTTTTACAATCCTGATGTTTACACCCTTTAATGCACGCCACGGAAGAATGTTTGAGTGATGTTCGAGCTGTGTTAAGACAACAGTGTCACCCTCGTTGAACGGGAAACCTTTGGCTACGATGTTTAACGCCTCGGTCGAGTTCTTGGTAAAGACAACAGTTCCCTCCTCTCCGTTGATGAACTTTGCAACCTTCTGGTGGGCATGCCAGTACTTCTGGGTTGCAATCTTTGAAAGTCTGTGAATACCGCGGCCAACATTTGCTCTAAAGTTCTGGTCAAACTCTGAAACTGCTGAGATTACCTGGTTTGGCGAAAACGATGTAGCTCCGTTGTCCATGTAGATGATATCCCCTATCATCGGGAAATCTGCTCTGACCTTTTCGACATCAATCTCTTTGATTGCCGGAACTTCCGGTACGGTGTCATCGACCAGATTCTCTCTCTGGTGTTCAGGCATCAAATGGGCAACGGATGCAGGAGTACTTCTTTTCACAGGTTTTTCTGTTAAATCAAGACCCTTCTCGCGGACAAGCTCCTTCATCTTCGGCGGAAGCTCCTTCCATCTCCAAAGTCCCCATGAGATAAACTCTTCAGGAAGACCACGGTCAGCTGCCCAGCGGTTTAAGAAATCGTCCCATCTTTTTGCCATCTCAGGATGGGTTTTATGCATGTTCTCCTGTTCTGCTTCGAGCATTGCAGGACATAAGTAGCATCCGATTCTCTCGTATCCCATCTCGTAAAGCGGGTTGTACGGAACTTCTTTTAACCAGAGATAGAAGAAGACATCAAGTGCTCTCCATGAACGAATCGGAGAGATGTTGAGCTGTAATGGGTTGTTTGGATTCTGGGTTACAGCTTCGAGCTCTGCTCTGTTCCATGACTCGTACCAGCGGTTACCCTGAACGGTTAAGCATTCACCGGTTTCGTTTAAGTGAACCTTTAACGGGTTGAGTTTTAAGAGTTTACAGCACCAGCGGTGGTCTTTTGCAGGCGGTCCTGCTTTTTCCACAGCCTGCCAGAAGTTTCCTGCTTTGCTTATGAACTCGACGTTTTGAGCTTTTACAAACTCAATGGTCTCTGGGAACTCAAGTCCGGTGTCGATAAAGAATGCCTTCTCAACTCCGGCTTTCTGTGCGATGTGCCAGACTGCTGTGCTGTCTTTTCCGCCGGAGAAGGAACAGTTAATGGTAGGCTTAAGGCTTAAATTCTGGCGAATCTCGCGTACTGCGGTACGTTCCATATTCTTTAAGTGGAACGCATTTTTGGCGACTGCGTCATTCCATGTCGGGTTTGGAAGCTGTTTTGCAGGCTCGACTGCTCCAAGTTCCTTAATCTTTAAGGATTCTCCTTTAAGAATTCCTGTTCCGTACTTTGATTTGTAGCGGACAATAACAACGCCGTCTTCTATTGCCTGCGGTTTTACGGCAATCTTTTTGCCTCCAAGTCTTCCTTCAGGGACAGAGACTGCAGCGTCCTCTAATCTTACAATTCCGCGGTCGGCTTTTCCGATAAGCCATGGAAGAGCCTCTGCTTCGATATCGAGTGAGAAACGTCTTCTGGACTGGTCAAAGCTGAGCCATGCAAAGCGTACTCCGTTTGCTATGATTAAGTCATTTCTGTCCATTCCGCCTGCCTTGTTTAAGACAAGGATGTTTGGAAGGGTGACTTTTTCTCCGAAACGTTCCTGAATCAGGTTTCTGATTAATTCATAATCTCCTTTTAATGCAGGGCGTACGTCGTACGGCTGCTGGAGGTCGATTTTTATCGACTCTGTCTTGCAGGCACATGTTTTTGCTAAAAGCGGTATGTTACATACAGGACACCAGTAGAGCTGTTTCATGAGTTTTGCTCTGATGCTGTCCTTTCTTGTAACCTCAAGTCCTAAGGACTTCGGCTTTTCTTTTCGCTCTGTTTTTTTATGTTCCGGCTTTCTTTTTTTCTGCCGGTATTTTGGAGGTCTGTATTCGTGAGGCACAGTTATCTAATATATTGAATGTATTTGCATAAGCCTCTTTTGTGAGGGAAGCGTATAAGTAAGTACTATGGGATTAAATCCGGTGCCGAGATTACGCGAAGGGGCAACTTTAGATGATATGAACTGGAACGAGCGGTTTTACTACTGCCTCCAAAAACCTTTCTGGTTCATTTTAGGACTTGTGGTCTTTGGAGTTCTCGCTCTTGTATATTCATTGAACGGGCTTGTCGGTGATTTACTTGATGTTGCAGTTCTTCTCATATGGAGTATTGGAATTATTTATCTTCCAATTGCTCTTCCCGTGTCTATCATCTACGCTACGGTTACCGGGTTTAGAAAAAAGACAGAATGAATACAGAAAACTCAAAAATAAATAAACACTCCATTCTCCTCCTTATAGCTGTTGCCTTAGGCGGTCTGATGGACGGCCTTGACGGTTCTATTGTAAATATCGCTCTTCCAATAATCGCCTCGGATTTCGGAGCTGACACCGGATCTGTTTCCTGGATTGTTATCATCTACCTCTTGATGGTTGCCGGAACGATTCTCATCTTCGGAAACATTGCATCAAGAGGGCACATCAAAAAGACGTTGATTACAGGCTTTGCTCTGTTTACAATATCATCTATTGCCTGCGGTTTTTCAGTGTCTCTTCCTATGCTTATCTTCGCACGCGGAGTTCAGGGACTTGGGGCTTCGATGATTATTGCCTGTGCTCCAATCATCTGCGTAAAGTTCATGCCAAGAGAAATCATCGGCCTGTCATTTGGAGTGCTGACTGCGGCAACATCAGTCGGATTTGCGGCAGGGCCTGCTATCGGTGGAGTTTTAACACACTTCCTTTCCTGGAACTGGATTTTCTTCATCAACATCCCGATTGGAATTTTTGCAGTTCTCTACTGCTTAAAGGTCATCCCGAAAGGAGATACTGTAAACTCTGAACCTTTCGACTGGATTGGTTCGGTTCTTCTCTTCGCGGCTATGGCATGCGGAACTTATGTTCTTGAACGCTTCCCGCATGCAGGTCTTTCAAGTCCTCTGATTATCGGAATTCTTGCTGTCTGTATTGTGTCAGCTGTTCTTCTCTGCGTTTACGAGCTAAAAACCCCGCGTCCTTTGATTAACATCAGAGTGTTCAAGTACTTTAAAGTAAATGCAGTAATCTCAGCCTTCCTTATTGTGCAGGTCATATACTGCGGTCTGCTGTATCTGATTCCATTCTATCTGACAAACGCGGCAGGAGTAGATTCTCTGGTTTCCGGAATTTATCTCTTAATCCCTCCTCTTGTAACAGCGGTTGCAAGTATTCCGGCAAGCAGAATCTCAGACAATGTTGGCGGACGCAGGTGGTTTATGGCTGCATCTTCTGCTATGCTTGTTGTAATCAGTCTTATCTACTCGGTAATTGTTCCGGAGTTCGGGGCTATTCCGTTAATCACAGCCCTGATTCTCATGGGATTTTCGATTGCCGCAATAAGCGGTCCTGGACCCGGCAAAATAGTTGAGGTAATGCCAAAAGGAGATAAAGAACTCGGCTCTACTATTATGATGACATGCGTTTACGGAGGAGGAGTTCTTGGAACTGCTCTCTATGCTGCAATATTTACTCTGCTTACAAGCAGTGGCGGGCATGTCATCTCATTTGCGGAACTTCCAACAGATGTTTTCCTCTATGGATTCCACCTGGCAATGATTATTGGAGCCGTCATATCTGTTGCAGGAGTTATTCTGTCTCTTATTGTACGAGATCATACAGAATAATTTATACGCGCCTTTATGGGGTGTACATGTAACATAATTTTCATGTACACTTTTGTTTTTGTCATCATTCCATGTATTACTCTATATGTTAGTTAAATGTGGGTGTTATTCATACATTTATTGCCTCTACAATTACTATTATTATCTGAACCGACAGATTATCTCACATCAACTATGATTATGAAACCCCCTGTTCGATCAGAAGAGGAGATTTCTCAGACACTCCTAAGCCTGCTGAATGCTTATGAAATAGCTGACATCCCAAAACTTCAGGATATTATATCCAGGGATGTTGATATTCACATTCATGAACTTGATTTGTATGGAAGATCCGCATTCTTCCGCATATATGAACCAGAGCGGTTTGTACTGTCAAAGTATTCAGTAAAGGCTGACGGACATGTAGGGTGGAGTTACGGAACGATTAGAAGGAAAAATGAAGTAATGCACTTTAGTGCAGTATTTAGAGAAAAACGCAGACACCAATGGAAAGTAGTCCACATCCATTTGTCTGATGCGTCTCTTTGACCAAAACTATTTTTTTAAGAATTTCAGGCACGCCGACACCGCTTGGGTGAAGTCCTTTTAGAGTTTCATAATATACATCAGGTTTGAAATCCTTTGCAGTTGAAAGAACTGTATAAGTCATCTGAGTGTCCCGCAGAAGATATCCTGTATCATAAAAACCGTTTCTTTCGTAGAATGCAAACCGTCTTCTTCTCTCATCTGCATTGTCTGCATTCTCATCCATGTCTGGTCCTTCGACTGTGAAGGACATACCTGCAAGGCATCCGTTTTTGCAGTAAGATAGAAATTTGCAGGAACGCCTGAGTTTTATTGCATGCAGGAATAAAAACGGAAACCTCTCCTCTTTTGGAAAAGACGTGCGGTAGAGACTTAGTACATCAAAGCCTGCTGTTCGAACCTGTGCCAATAATTATACTGGTTCCGTGCTGCTTCTGTCGGCTCATCTCCATCTCCAAATATCTGATTTTCTGTATGGATGTTTTGGTGCGGAACCATTTCTCTGTCTATAGTTCTTTCTATCTTTTTTTTGCCGCAACATGTAACAGAGATTATAAACTTAGAACGACCATATAATAAGGAATTCGTATGGCTATCGAAAACGGCACATATATCAAACTCAACTACACCGGTACCATCAACGGCGTCGCATTCGACACCACCGATGCAGAGGCTGCAAAGAATGCAAACATCTTCCGCGAGAACTTCGAGTACACTCCGGCAATCGTTAAGGTTGGCGCAGGCAGACTCTTAAAGGGACTCGATGAGGAACTTGCAGGCAAGGAAATCGGTCAGGAATACACCATCACCCTTCCGGCAGAGAAGGCATTCGGTGAGCACAAGGCAGAAGAGATGAAGGCAGTCGACAAGAAGGCATTCGACCACAAGCCGGAACTCTTCGAGCGCTTAACCGTTGAGGGACGCGAAGGTGTTGTCGTTCAGAAGATCGGAAACAGATACATCGTCGACTTCAACCACCCGCTTGCAGGACAGGAAGTTGTCTACACCTTCACTATCATTGAGGAAGTCACCGATGCAGCAGAGTGCCTTGCAGGTACTATCAAGCTCATCACCGGCCGCGACATGAAGATTGGAACCAAGCACGAGAACTTTGTCTCCGTCGAAGTCCCGACCATGATTGCAATGTACAACCAGAACTGGTTCATGACCCAGTACCTTATCATGCAGGAAGCACTCGAGCTCTTCCCGGCAGCAGAGTCTGTCAAGTTCGTTGAGTCTTTCCCACGCCCGAAGGCAGTCGAAGAGCCGGCAGCAGAAGAGAAGACTGAATAAATTCTCTTCCAAATACTCTTTTTATGCAGGCACGCCTGTTTGATTCTTTAACTGAGACTTGCAATCTTTGTGCAAGACGATGTGTTATTCCGAATGGAAAGCGGGGTTTTTGTAATGTCCGCGAGAATGTTTCAGGTAATCTTTTGACTTTGACCTACGGAAAGGTTACAGCCTGCGGGCTCGACCCTGTAGAAAAAAGCCTCTTAATCATTTTCTGCCTGCAACGCAGACTGTGTCAGTCAGCAGTTTCGGTTGTAATTTTACGTGTCTGCATTGCCAGAATTATACTTTGTCTCAGGAGTTCAGGCATGATGCTGTTTGTGCTGAGCCTGAAGATATTGTGTTTGCTGCTTTGCAGTCCGGGGCGAAGAGTATTTCTTTTACTTACAATGAGCCGACTGTGTTTTATGAGTTCATGTATGATGTCTCAAAGCTTGCAAAAGATGAGGGGTTAAAGACTGCTGTTATTACAAACGGGTATATGACTGAGGATGCCATACGCGAGATTGCTCCATACATGGATGCTTTTCGTGTGGATTTGAAGGCGTTTTCTGATTCGTTTTACAATTCAGTCTGCGGAGGGGCTAAGATTTCTCATGTTCTGGATGCTGTAATGCTCGTGTCTGAGCTGAAGAGGCATCTGGAGCTTGTGACTTTGATTATTCCTGGTCTGAATGATTCGAAGGATGAAATTTCTTCGATGCTTTCATGGGAGGTTGAAAACCTGGGGGTTGCTGTGCCTCATCATTTCACTGCTTTTACTCCTATGTATGAGATGACAGACATTCGTGCTGCAACACGTGATGATGTTGATGTGGTTTTTCGGATGGCAAAGGAGGCAGGGCTTTATTATCCGTATGTTGGTAATGTGATGCATGTTGAAGGCAGTACTACATATTGTCCTGAGTGTGAGGAGCGTTTGCTTTTCAGGACGGGTTATGTGTGCAGGATGCCAGGTGTGAAGGATGGGTGCTGTGCTAAGTGTGGACGAAAGATTGAAGGGATTTTTTGATTTTTTGAGATGAGCTGATACTCAGTATTTGCGAAAGTGCGTTTGAGCGTTTTGCTTTGTTTGTTTGTTTCTTTGATTTTTTGCAGCGACAGCGTTGTGCCCCCGGCGGGCTGTTGAATGTGTTTCTGGTGTTTGTGTGTGCTTGACTGCCCCGCCTGAGCACTCGCTGTCGCGGTGCTCCGAGACGGCGGGGAGAGTTAAGAAAGGTTTGGGATTGGCTGTTTTGACCGACTCGCCTACAAAAAATCGCAGAGCATATTCCGCCCACTGACGCGGGCTTCATATGCCTGCTTCCGACTGCTCCTTCGCCTTCGGCTCGGCGCCCTCGTCTTTTTTGTTTAACGGCTCGCTGATATGCAGAAAGGGGCGGGGCACAGGCTTTTCACCCCAAGGAAGATAATGCCCCTGGTCTTGTCAGCCTTCGGCTTCCAATCCCAGAAGCAATATCATCCTTGGGCTGTCACGCAGGCGGCGTTGCCGCCCGGACTGCCCGGGCAGGCTTCGGAGTTATGCTATGAAAAGATTAGATGACAACTCGGATTTACTGAAAATCCTTCGCTGTGCTTTTGAGACATACAACACTTTAAAGTCTGGTTATCTTGAATCGGTGTATGAAGCAGCTCTGGAATACGAACTTTTGCAGGCGGGTTTTTCGGTTCGCCGTCAGGTTAGGATTCCTGTTTTCTACAAGGGTGTTGAGCTTCGCAAGGACTTTTACGCAGATATGGTTGTGAATGACTGCATTCTCTTAGAGTTGAAGGCTGTCTCTTCGCTGAATGCGGCACATGAGCGACAGCTTGTGAGCTATATGAAATCTACGGGGATGAAGGAGGGGATGCTTCTGAACTTCGGGCATGTGAGAAGCCTACAATGGAGAGTTTTCTCTCCATGATTTTTCCAGCCTGCTTGTTGCGTGACTGTGTCTTTTCTATCTATCATGCTGGTTTTGTGTTATTTTGATTGGCAGACATTCCAACACTCTTATCTTCTAAAAATACAAAGTATCAAATAAGAATACCATCCCCTCTGTATGGTAGATTATCTCGAGGCAATCATGTTAACCGGTTCTATTCGCAATAAAGTTGATGCAATCTGGGACGATATCTGGGCAGGCGGAATTACTAATCCGATTACTGTTATCGAACAGCTTACCTATCTGATGTTTATTCGTTCTCTCGATGAGAAGGAGCTGGAAGCGGAGGCTTTTGAGGCATTGAGCGGTGAGAAGCAGCTAAAGATTTTCCCGGATGATGCTGATTCCCAGAAGATGCGCTGGAGCAGGTTTAAGAATCTTGACGGCCGCGAGATGTATGATGTTGTAAGCCGGAAGGTGTTTCCATTTATTAAGAGCATGGGAGGAGATGATACAGCATTTTCTTACTATATGCGTGATGCTATGTTTCTGTTTCCGGAGGGGAAGAAGGAGCTTTTGCAGAAGGTTGTAACCGGTCTGGATATTTTGTATGAGGAGGATATCAAGGACAGGGATATGCTTGGTGACCTTTATGAGTATATGCTTGGTAAGCTTTCCCAGGCAGGTACTAATGGTCAGTTTAGAACTCCGAAGCATATTCGTGATATGATGGTTTCGATTCTTTCTCCAAAGCCGTCAGAGAGGATTTGTGACCCGGCCTGCGGTACAGCGGGTTTTCTTGTTTCGAGTGTTGAGTTTATCCGGAGTAATTATGAAAACTCGATGACGCCTGAGGACTGGGAGATGTTTGAGGGGGGTGCATTTACCGGTTTTGAGTTTGACCAGACGATGCTTAGAATCTCGGCTATGAATCTGATGCTTCATTCAGTAACACATCCAAGGATTGAGTATAAGTATAGTATTTCGAAGCAGAATGAGATTTCCGGTATGTTTGATGTGATTCTGGCAAATCCTCCGTTCACTGGTTCGGTGGATGCTTCAGGTATTCATCCAAGTCTGAGTGCGATTACTCCAACGAAGAAGACTGAGTTGTTGTTCCTTGCTTTGTTTGTTCGGATGCTGAAGAAGGGCGGTCGCTGTGCATGTATTGTTCCTGATGGTGTTTTGTTTGGTTCTTCGAAGGCTCATAAGTCTATCCGGAAGGAGATTGTGGAGAATCATCATCTGCAGGCCGTTATCTCAATGCCCTCCGGAGTTTTCAAGCCGTATGCAGGGGTTTCTACTGCTGTTCTTGTGTTTACGAAGACAGGTGCAGGCGGTACTGATAAGGTTTGGTTCTATGATATGCAGGCTGATGGTTTCAGTCTGGATGATAAGCGTTCTCCGGTTTCTGAGAATGATATTCCTGATATTCTTGCCCGTTTTGGAAATCTTGCAGATGAGGAGAGACGCGAGAGAACTGAGAAGTCTTTCTTTGTTGATAAGTCGGAGATTGTTGAGAATGGTTATGATCTGTCGATTAATAAGTACAAGAAGGTCATCTACGAGGCTATTGAGTACCCGCCGACAGAAGATATTCTGGCTGAGCTGAAGGCGTTGGAAGCACAGGCAGCTAAGGGTTTGGAAGAGCTGGAAGGGATGCTTAAATGACTGAATCTGACCGCGTTGAGTATAAGTTTAAGCTGAATGATTCCTTTGAGCGGGAAGTTGTTTCGTTTCTGAACAGCGAAGGCGGTCGGATTCTGATTGGGGTTGATGATTTGGGAAATCCTGTTGGGCTGCCTCATGCTGATTTGAATCAGTTGCAGATTAAGGATAGGATTAAGAATAATATTCTGCCGTCAGCTTTGGAGTATTGTACGATTTCGCTTGAGGTAGTTGATGGTTTGGAGGTTGTGGCTGTGGATGTTTTAAGCGGTCTTGAGAGACCATATTATATCCGTAAATTCGGGATGTCTCCGCAGGGTTGTTTTTTCAGGAAGGGCAGTTCATGTGAGCCGATGCGTGAGGATTTGATTGAGCGGATGTATGCTGGGCGTATGAAGAATACGCTTCGAATGATTCCTTCACCTAATCAGAAGGTTTCTTTCCGCGAGCTTCAGATTTATTATGAGGGTATAGGCAGGCCTCTTAATTCGAATTTCCTTTCGAATCTGAATTTGTTGACACCTGATGGTGATTTGAATTATTCGGGTTATTTGTTGTCTGATGGTTCCGGTGTTTCGATTCGGTTTGCTAAGTATGAGGGTGATAACCGCGTTGTTCTTTTGGAGAATGAGGAGTTTGGTTTTTGTTCTCTGATGCGGGCTTTTGACCGTTTGTTTGACAGGCTTTCTGTTGAGAATAAGACGTATGCGAGGATTACGGACAGACGCCGTATTGAGCGGAGGATGGTTGACAGTGTGGCTCTTCGTGAGGCTGTTTTGAATGCGATTTTGCATAATGATTATTCGTATTCTGGTTCTCCGAAGTTTGAGATGTTTTCTGACCGTTTGGAAATTACGTCAATCGGGGGTCTGCCGTTTGGTATGACGAGGGATGATTTCTTTTCTGGTGTGTCTTTGCCGAGAAATCCTGAGCTGATGCGGGTTTTCCGTGATTTGGATTATGTGGAGCATTTAGGTTCTGGTATTCCGCGTATTTTAGAGGTTTACGGGCGCGATGCGTTTGTTGTGTCTGAGAGTTTTGTGCGTGTTGTTTTGCCGTTTGCAAAGCCTTTGACGAAAGCGGATGCGGTAAGTTCTGTCCCTCTTCCATCCGGTTCTATGCAGTTTAGTTCTAATGACCGTCTGGTTATTTCTGCAATCGAGCGTGATGGTTCTGTGACGGTTAAGGGTATTTCGGCAGAGACCGGTTTTGCTGTTCGAAAGGTTGAGAGGATTTTAGCGAGGCTTAAAGGTCTTGGGGTTGTTATCCGTGACGGGGCAAGGAAGGATGGGTCCTGGGTTGTTGATTATGATGTTTTCAGGCAGGCAACTGGCGGTTTAAGTGGCGGATTAAATGGCGGTTTAAAATATGTTATAGAATCTTCGTCTGATTTGAAATCAGAGGCAGAATCTATAACATTTTTACCAGATGATTCTAAGGCAAGTGGCGGATTAAATGAGACTGAAATAACAGTACTGCATTTGCTTGTTGAAAATCCGAGGGCATCGTATGCATTTGTTTCAGAAAAGACCGGGCTTTCCCGTTACCGTGTTGAGAAAATCATGAAGAGACTGAAAGTGGATGGCTTTGTTGTACATGTCGGCTCTGTACAACACGGACACTGGGAAGTTTCAGAAGAGGCAAAGGAGAGTATAAAATGACTAACGAAGAGGTTACGCAGAAGGATGGTAATACGCAACCTCGTGGAAATTATCAGAGGGCCATTCAGGAAGCCGATGAATTCTTCAATGTAGCTAACGATATCGATGGTAGAAGGATTACAGGTTTTTATGGGTTAGAATATCTTGTACCTTATGTAGTTAACTTGAGTTTTGCTTGTGAAGTATATTTGAAGGCTATATTTATACATTCAAATCTTGATTACAAGCGTATACATAAATTAGATGAATTGTTTTATGGATTGAAGGATAATGTACAAACTGCTATCAAATCGGAGTTTGAAGAATATTTAAAACCATATGGCAGAAACCTTGATGAATTCCTTACAAATTATAACAATATATTCCAAGACTTCAGGTATTCATTTGAGGAAAAAACAGATAGATTGTCAATACATTCAACGTGTTTGGGAGCTTTCGCTCATTCGTTAAAAAATTATTGTCATAATTGTTCGAAAGGAGTTGTGAAAAATGAGTAAACGTGATTGGCCGTGTATGCTTGTTAAATTAGAAGATGTCATTTTATCTCTGAACACAGGTCTTAATCCCCGTATGTTTTTCAAACTGAATACTGAAGATGCAACAAATTACTACGTAACAATTCGAGAAATTCATGGTGGTAAACTCATATTTACTGAAAGGACAGATAGGATTAATGATGAGGCGTTAAAACTGTGTAATAATCGTTCTAATCTTGAGGTGGGTGATGTTCTCTTTTCAGGAACAGGAACAATCGGAGAAACATTAGTTGTTGAAGACGAACCAAAAAATTGGAACATAAAAGAGGGAGTATATACAATAAAACCGAATCCCTCAAAGCTGAATCCATATTATCTCAAGTATCTTCTTACATCAGATACTATCAGAGCAAAAATAATGAGAAAAGTTGCAGGTGGGACTGTCAAAAGTATTCCTATGGCTGAGTTACGTAAGATAGAACTCCCCCTCCCCCTCTCGATATACAGAGACAGATTGCCGATACCCTCGACAAGGGAACTGAGCTTATTGACCTGCGGAAGAAGCAGCTCGAAAAGCTGGACGAGCTGGTGAAGGCGCGGTTTGTGGAGATGTTTGGTGACACAATTCTGAATCCTTTTGGTTGGAAAAAAGATAGTCTTGGGGCAGTTTGCGATGTTCGAGATGGAACACACGACTCTCCGAAGTATTACGAAACAGGCTATCCGTTGGTTACTTCAAAAAATGTAACAGGTGGGAAGATTGAATTGACAGATTGCTCTCTCATTTGTGAAGCAGATTTCAATAAAATCAACGAAAGGTCAAAGGTTGATATTGGCGATATCATAATGCCTATGATTGGAACGGTTGGAAAGCCTGTAATCGTTGATATAGAGCCTAACTTCGCTATCAAGAATGTCGCTCTAATCAAATTCAAAGCCAATTCGAGAGTCTTGAGCATTTACATTCGTGCTTTGCTTCAGTCGGATTATTTCGATGATGCCATTTTAAGCAAGGTAAGGGGTGGAACACAAAAGTTCATTTCATTGGGCGATATTAGAAAACTTGAAGTTCTTGTACCCCCCATTGAGTTACAAAGCCAGTTTGCATCCTTTGTCGAACAGACCGACAAATCAAAAGTCATCATACAACAGAGTTTAGACACTCTTGAGACATTGAAGAAATCACTCATGCAGGAATATTTTGGATAAAATATGGCTGAATTGGATAAGCGTGCTGAAGATGTACTTAGAAGTAATATTGAGATACTGTATTCTCAACTAGATTCTTCAATTCAAGATTTTTTTAAATATGGGTATCATAAGAGAGAGATTCGCTATATCAATGCCTATCTTAGTGCCACATTAAATGCGATTATTTCCTACGTTGAACGTTTGATAAAAGTTGGATGTATGAGTGAAACAGAAACAGTTCTGGCCTTGAAGTTTGCGAACAATTTGCAGAAGCATGAAGCTCAACTAATCAGCATATCTAAACCAGAAGGTGGATTTACATTACCATTCTCTCTCGAAGGTGGATTCTCAATCCCAAAAATAGAAGTTCTATGGGATGACTGCATTGGATTAAGTACAAAGTACACATCTCAACGAGAAGCATATGAGAAGCTCCTTAAGAAAAAACCAATCATTGAAACATTAGAACCTATTGTCAGAGAACTTTTGAATGGGGAGAAGTAATAGAGGAGTTTGGATAATTTATCCTCTACTTTTATTTTAGGCTACACGTATTTATCTTTTAAAAGCCCGGTTTTTTTTTAAGAAGCCTTTTTACTTTCTTTTCTGAATGGACAGGAATTACATATATCAATAACAATAGTATCAGAAAAAGACAGCCCAGAATCAGAAACATTCCTTCCAATCCAATGATATCAAAAACAGATACCATAGACATTATTAGGGCAAGAAGAGATATGCAAATAGTGGAGATGCCAACAGAATGAGAACGTACACTTTCAATTGATGAACTAGCTGAATGGATAGTATACGCATTTCCTAAATCTATTAATCTCTCCTGAATAACAGCAAGATGAGAATTACATTCGTCTATTTTTTGTATTAATTCAGCAATATCAGATTTCTTTTTTCTTTGAATCATCATATCATGAGTTAATGGTCAGAAGATAAATACCTAGTGTTATTACTATTTTCACTTGTATGGTATCATACATATTATAACAATAAACCAGACTCAAAGGTAGATAGTAAATAATATATTTACGCCGTCCTAATTTAGAATTGCTACATGTTTGGGAAAAAAATTGTTGAATCTATTGCTCCGTCAATCTACAAAGATGTAGTACAACCCATCTTAGAGCCAGTAAGTAAGACAGTTAGTCTCATTCCAAGAACAATTAATGCAGTATTAGTTCCTGTAGAAAAATGGGTTTTAGGACGAGAGTATAATCTTGCTGAAACAAAACAGATGCTCGAGCAAAAACTGAATCATTTCAGTCCAGAACAGATTGTATCTCCAGAGGCACATATTGCTGTTCCAGCAATACAGTATATCAGTTATTGTATTGATAACATCGAACTGAAAGAAATGTATGCTAACCTGCTCGCTAATTCTATGCTCAGTTTCTCCAAAGATGGTGTACATCCAGCATTTGTTGAAATTATAAAACAACTAAGTCCAGATGAAGCAAAAATACTGAGGTATATTTATAAAAATGGCACTCTTCCTACTATATCGATGAGATATAATAATGAAGATGGGGCAGGAATTACTGTACTGGTTAACTTTTCCAATGTGGGTGAACTAGCAGAGTGTGAAAGGCCATTGGATGTTAGTAAATACTTTGATAATCTAATGAGATTGGGCCTTGTTAAAGGTGGAGAATTATTCAGCAAACTTGTAGATGAAAGTAAATACGACGTATTAAAAGAACATCCATTTGTAATTGATACGGCTAAGAGTGCTGAGATGCAGCAAGATCTGAATAAAGTTGCATATGTCGAAAGTTTTATTGATATGACACCTTTTGGAAGAGCATTCTGTGCCATCTGTATTGATTCTCCTATTGAAAATACTGTTGAAGAACAGTCATAATCATCCACGTTATTTACGATATCCTCCCGCGAGCCACCACTGCAAGTCTCTTCGAGCCTTGCTTATGGCTTGAGCCTTACGGCTCTCGTTCCACGCCGGAGTCGCGGCTACGCACCCCGATTTTCAGAAAATATGAGGGAAGAGTGGGAGAAAGCAGTCACAAACTGACTGCTCTCCACTCAACCCTTCTCAGGTTGCCGAAATTAATCAACAGACCTTCTGTGCGGTTCGTTGCCTTCAGATAACTGCGGAGCTGTGCCTCGTGTTCCTTCCGCAGAGAGGAAACTGCTTTCAGTTCAATGATGATTGTCCCATCTACAACTATATCCGCGTAAAAATCCCGTTTCAGGTCAACACCATTATAGAAAACCGGAATCCGAACCTGCCGACGAACAGAAAAACCTGCATCTAAGAGTTCCCACTCAAGAGCCTTCTCATACACCGATTCCAGATAACCCGCTTTCAGCGTATTGTAAACAGCAAACGCACATCCAACAATTCTATACATATCCGAGTTTGAATCTAACATCTTCATACTTCGCTCCGAAGCCAACCGGGAAACCAGGCGGGCTTACATAGCTGGCGTGTAAACCGCGAGACGATATCCTTGGCGGGATGGGAGCGAGGTCTACCGAGCAAACAGACCGACGAGGTTATCCTCTCGCGGGTAAACGCCTGTGCCCCGCTCTCTTTCACGCTATTAAGGAGGGCGTGGGAAAATAGACGAGTGCGCCGAGCATGCAGGCGAAATTCCGACGGTTAGTCGGAATGAGCCGAAGGCGATGGAGCAGTCGGATATTTTTAGCCCGACGGAAAAACAGAAAAAGAGCAGACACAGCCCAAACTAAATCTGAAAAAAGAATAGTTCTCCTTTAAGATTGCCCCGCCGAATAGGGCGACGCGATAAGCAGTCGCCCAGGCGGGCTGTCAGATCCACTCAAAAGAAAATCAACCAAAACCCAAACCAAAACACCCCTCCCTCTCAATACCCATCACAGATATTTTATCCTAATACAGCAAAAATAATTAAACATTATGAACGACGCCGAGGTTCTGATGAATCCTAACGACTTAGTACAGTTCCTGAAAAAGAGTCCAGAGTACTTCACCAAGGACGATATCATTCGCTTCTGCGAAG
Organism: Methanocorpusculum sp.; assembly: GCA_017387505.1. Lineage (GTDB taxonomy): Archaea > Halobacteriota > Methanomicrobia > Methanomicrobiales > Methanocorpusculaceae > Methanocorpusculum. The sequence goes on along the minus strand of JAFOFB010000001.1, from coordinate 78,390 downwards.
AAAACGCCATCGAAATGGTAAACTTCCACTACGCAGCAGCCGATGGAAAACTCAAGACACTGAACTTCGTCATATCTTCCAAAGAATACTTAGACACTATTCTCTCTGACGGAGAGCGTGTTGACGGCAGTAACATCTTCCCGTTCATCGAAGCAGGAAGCTCTGACTTATACGTCATCCCGCGCTACGCAACCGCATTCGTTGACCCGTTCGCAGAGACCCCAACCCTTGGAATCCTCTGTTCTTACTACGACAACACTGGAAAACCGCTCGCCTCTGCACCTGAGTACATCTTAACCCAGGCAGCAGCAGCATTCCGCAAGAACACCGGAATGGACTTCAAGTGCTTAGGAGAACTTGAATACTACGTCATCTGTGACCAGGATGACTTCTACCCGGGACGTGACCAGAAGGGATACCACGAATCTGCCCCGTTCTGCAAGTTCGAAGAGATGAGAGTTGAAGCAATGCGCTTAATCGCAAGAGCAGGCGGAAAAATCAAGTACGGCCACTCTGAAGTCGGATGCTTCACCAAAGACGGACTCTACTACGAACAGCACGAAATCGAGTTCCTCCCGGTTGACCCGAGACTCGCAGTAGAAGAGCTCATCCTCGCAAAGTGGATTCTCAGAAACCTTGGAAACCAGTATGGCGTCACTGTTTCCTACGCACCAAAGATTACCGTCGGCAAGGCAGGCTCTGGAATGCACTTCCACATGATGGCAGAGAAGAACGGCAAGAACGTTATGATTAAAGACGGAGTCTTATCTGACATCGCAAAGCGCATGATTGCCGGAATCCTCGACGTCGGAGATGCAGTAACCGCATTCGGAAACACCATCCCGACCTCCTACCTCCGCTTAGTCCCACACCAGGAAGCACCAACCTACATCTGCTGGGGAGACAGAAACCGCTCCGTCGTAGTCCGTGTCCCGCTTGGATGGACCGGTTCCTCCGACATGGCAGCAGAAGCAAACTTCGACCTCAAGAGAAAGGCAGACAAGATTTGCAAGCAGACCTTCGAGTACCGTGTAGCAGACGGTTCTGCAGACCTCTACGAAACTGTTGCAGCATTAATCATGGGAGCAATGCACGGACTTGAGATGAACAATGCCTTAGAGCTCGCAGACAAACTCTATGCATCCGGAAACATCTTTGACCCGGCATACAAAGACTTCCTTGCAACCCTCGACCAGCTTCCAACCTGCTGTGACGAGTCCGCAGATGTCCTTGACGCAAAGCGTGCACTCTTCGAAAGAGACGGCATCTTCCCGGCAGGAGTCATCGACTCCCAGATTAAGAAACTCAAGGCATACGGAGACAAAGGCTTATCCGACAGCTTACTCGGCAACGAAGAGAAGTTCGCCGAACTCGTTGATAAGTACGTCCACGTAGCATAAATGAAAAAATTCCTCGGCAACATTGAGCGGGCGCTTGGCGTCTGGTATCCTGACCCGGATGACAAACCAGACGACACAAACCCCGCAGTTACCGCTGCTTTTAGGATGTACATCGAAAACAGGCTTGGAAGTGCCTATTCATGTGCATCACGCGAAGACAGGAAACTTGGAGAACCGGATTTAATCGCCCTTCGAAACAAGGACGAGAAACGGTTCGACATTGTAACCTGTTACCGCAGTCAGATGTTTATTGGAGAAGACGGAGAGGCATACCTTCCGTGGACAACGGAAGAGACCTATGCAAAACTTCTCGACTGGGAAAAAAAGGAGGGATATCCTGTGTATGTCGTAATAGGACTTCACGGATATGCTGATGTCCCGAAGTTTGTCTTTACCGTACCGCTTAAAGAGGCAGCAATTGATTTGAAAAAAAGCGTACTCTCCCGTTTCGAAAAGAAAAAGGGAGATACTCTCTTATAACATCTTTTCAAGCATAAGACGCGGAATATCCGGGTAGAAGTAATTCTCCCTTGCGTCTGTCTGAATGAATCCGATTTTTTTGTAGAATGAAAGGGCCGGGATATTGTCCTCTGCAACAGTTAAGTGAACGCTTTTTACACCAAGCTCTCTCATCTTTCCGAAAAGAGCCTCTGTGAGTTTGGTTCCACAGTCCTTTCTCTGATATCCGTTTCCAACCCAGATTCTGATAAGTTTGCCTCTTGTCTTATCCTCAAGGTGGATTCCGCCTAAAATATATCCGATAATTTTTCCATTGCACTCTGCAACAAAAAACAGATTTCCGAAAATCTCCTGAATGTGGCGGAAAAGAATCGGACCTCCCATGCCGGAAAACAGCGGAGCGTCAAGCTCACATAAAGAATGATGGTCGCTGTCTTCAAAATTCCGGATGGTTATCATGTAGTCTATCTATATTGGTCTTATAGATTGTTAATATGTTTGTTTCACCCTCTGAAGAGGATGGCACAAATCATAGGAATCTATTTATATCTGAAGTTAAATATGAATCAGTACTATGAAGTGGCAGATCTCACAGCTTTTCGGCATGAACGTTTATTCTGACAAAGCAGTCTATCTGGGTAAAGTAGAGGACGTCGTCCTTGATGTCACAAATAAAAAGGTAAGCAGCCTCGCCCTTACAAATGTCAACCGTGATGCAATTGACACAAAGAACTACACCGGAGTAATCATTCCGTACCGCATCGTAAAGGAAGTTGGAGACATTATCTTAGTCCGTCACATCCCGGGAGCTTTCAGATCCGCGGAAGACTCATCTCTGGAGTAAATTTGTACAACGAAATGAAGAATCGTGAGATATACTCTCGTCTCACAACAACTCTTCCATTCGTACTTCGTCTTGACGGGAGAGCGTTTCATACGTTCACATCAGGGTACGAAAAACCGTTTGATGATTGTTTTTCCGCATGTTTTGTAAAAACTGCTGAATCGCTCTTTAGCGAAAGCGGTCTATCGCCTGATTTTATCTACACGTTCTCTGATGAAATCAGCATCTTTATGCAAAACCCAGTCTTCGACTGCCGTGTCGAAAAACTCGTATCAGTCGCGGCTGCCCATGCCGCATCAGCCTTCACACTTTATGCGGATGTGAAAGCCCCGATATCCTTTGATGCAAGAATTGTACCGATTGCAAAGGACCAGCTCCCTGCATATCTTGCATGGCGTCAGGCTGAGGCCTGGAGAAACCACATAAACGGTTACTGCCAGAAGCTCTTAACAGACAGCGGGCTTTCCGGCACTCAGGCACAGAGAAAACTTGATGGAATGAACGCCGGAGCTCTTCACGAACTTGCCTTTTCAAACGGCATAAACCTCGCGGCAACTCCTGCCTGGCAGAGGCGCGGTATTGCCATTTACAGAGGTAAAATCGAAAAGATGGGCTACAACCCCAAAACAGGAGACTCCGCTCCTGTTACAAGAAACATAGCTGTAGTCGACAAAGACCTTCCTCTGTTCAAAACCGAATCAGGACGGAAATGGATTAACGAAAAAATATCTCCCACCACAGATATATAACGATTCAGAATCAAAAGGTAATACAGAATGAATACGCCACGAACTCTTATTCTCAGCGTCGACAGAGATGACGATGTAGGATATAAGGCAGGAGTAACCACTCCTGCTATTGGGCGTGAGGCCTGTCTTGAGGCGGCCGTAAAACTTGGAACGGCAGACCCCGAGGATTCAGATACCAACGCTATTTTCCAGGCAATTAAAACCTATGACGATCAGCTTGCGAAAGGCGAAGACGTCGAGGTTGCAGTAATCTCCGGAAACCATTTGAATCTGCTCGAAGGTGACAGAAGAATCGCCGATCTTTTAGAAGAGGTCATCGAAAAAACAGGTGTCACCGAGTGTATTCTCATCTCAGACGGGGCAGAGGATGAATATATCCTTCCAATCATACAGTCAAGACTTAAAATCGCAGGAATAGTTCGCGTGGTAATCAAGCAGCTTCCAAACATCGAAGGAACCTACTATATCATCAAAAAACTGATGAACGATCCAAAGATTGCCCGCACTTTCCTTGTGCCGCTTGGAGGTCTTCTTCTCTTAGCAGCACTGGCAGCACTGTTCCTCCCTGGAATTTCTGCACTCCTTGTGGTTTTGGCAATCATCGGTCTTTATCTCCTCTTCAAAGGATTTGGTATCGATGACTACTTCTCGATGTTCTATCATGGTCTGGTTGACTCTTTGAAGAATGGAAGAATGTCTGCTATCTCTTATCTTGGAGCCGGCATTTTAATCGTTGCAGGATTTGTTTCCGGTCTGATGAGTATTGTGACCTACTACCCGGACACCGGGAACGTAAGTTTCATCTATAATTTCATCACGTTCCTGTTCGGTTCGTGTCTATGGTTTATCATAGCCTGTCTCGTGGCTGTTGCCGGAAAAATCATTGATTCAGCTCAGAACAATCCGGAAACGCTTTACCGGATGTTTGTTGTCCCGTTCTTTGCGGTTTCAATCGGGCTTTTAAGCTATGGATTCATGATTTACTTCCTTGCAATCTCTCCGCTTGAACCGTTCCCGTTCACTTCAACCGAGGGAATTATGGCAATTATCAGTATGACCATCGGAGGTCTTTTAGTTGCTTTCCTTGGTATCTATCTGCGTCCAAAATTCCAGAAGAAGATGGAAGCCAGGCGTCTTGAAAAGATTATGCAGGAAGAGGCTGAAGCAGATAGTATCAAAAACGGTCAGCCTGTTTACAGGAAAGTTAAGTACTGACCTCAACTATATTTTTCACCCTCTGATTTGAAATCAGGGGCATATTTGAGATTGTTGCTGGGATACTTTTTTATATTCTCAACTCTTATGTTACAATATCACAAAATTGGTGATATAAATGTCTATTGGAATTGGAGACAATCTCGGCAAATCCTTTGGATTTGCAAAAGACAGCCTGATTGGCAAGTGGCTCAACTGGCTTCTTCTTATCATCGTAACCATCATTCCGATTGTAAACTTAATCGGAAATGGTATCTATCTGAAAATCTACCGCGGAGAAGAACCGGTCGTTAAAAACATCGGCAAGGCTTTCATTGACGGTTTACTCCTCTGTATTATCGGCATTATCTACATGATTATTCCGGCAATCGTTGATGTTCTTGTCGGCGGTCTTGGATTAGTTGGCTCTATTATCTCTTTAATCGTTACCATTGCATTCGTGCTCATTTTAATCCCGGCAGAGTATGCATTCGCACAGAAGGGATTCGGTGCAGCATTTGCATTCGGCGACCACTTTGCAAAGATTAAGAAGATCGGATGGGATCAGTACATCTTATCCGTATTAGTCTTCTTCATCGTTGTTGCAATCCTTGGTTCCATCGCAGTGCTGATTCCGGTTATCGGATGGATTTTCCTGCCGTTTGTCTTCATCTTCTCGATGAAGTTCGTTGCAAACCTCTTTGCATAAACAACCAACAAAACTCTTTTTTTTCTGCTGATTTTCTGCGTGGCTCCAATCTGAATTGAAAAATAGTTGCTGTGCTTTCCGTGGAAAAACCGTGGTAATGTCTCTCCTGCATTTGCCTGTTTGTGCGTTCATGCTCCCTACTATTAAATCGCAGGACAACCAATAGTATACCTATTCTTGAATTGTCTGCATCCCTCCCGGAGAGAAAGAATATGGTCTATCGAATCTTTGTAGAAAAAAAGCCTGAACTCGCAAACGAAGCGGCAGCCCTGAAAAATGAACTCAGTACCTTACTTGGTATCAAAAACATCGACTCAGTAAGGCTCCTAAACCGCTATGATGTCGAAAACATCGAAGAGGCACTCTTTGAATATGCAAAGAAAACTGTCTTTTCCGAACCGCAGCTCGACATCATCTCTGATACTGCAGAGGCAGCTTTTGGTGAAAGAATCTTTGCAATCGAAGCACTTCCAGGTCAGTTCGACCAGAGAGCTGCATCCGCTGCCGAGTGTATTCAGTTAATCAGCCAGAAGGAACGCCCGACTGTAAAGACTGCCAAAGTCTATATCGTCAAAGGCGATATCTCTGAAGAAGAGTTTGCTGCAATCAAAAACTACCTCATAAATCCTGTCGAAAGCCGCGAAGCATCCTTAGACCTGCCGGAAACTTTAGCCGCATGCTATGTAAAACCGGAAGCAGTCGAAATCATCGAAGGCTTCATCACTCTTGATGCAGAAGGTCTTTCTGACTTTGTAAAATCCCGCGGCCTTGCAATGGATGCCGCAGACATTGCATTCTGTCAGAGCTACTTCAAAGAGATTGGAAGAAATCCGACTATCACTGAAATCAGGATGATTGACACCTACTGGTCGGACCACTGCAGACACACCACATTCTTAACCGAAATCGACAGCGTCAAAACCGAAAGCCCGCTTTTACAGAAGGCATTCGATGAATACTTAGCTGTCAGAAAAGAGCTTAACCGCACAAAACCTGTCTCCTTAATGGATATGGGAACCATTGCCGCAAAATATCTCCGGGCAAACGGACAGCTTGACAAACTCGATGAGTCTGACGAAATCAACGCATGTACTGTAAAGATTACAATCACCGTTGACGGAAAAGACGAGGACTGGCTTTTACTTTTCAAGAACGAAACCCACAACCACCCGACAGAAATCGAACCATTCGGAGGGGCTGCAACCTGTGTTGGCGGTGCGATCCGCGACCCGTTATCCGGAAGAGCATATGTCTATGCGGCAATGCGTTTAACCGGTTCCGGAAACCCGCTTACACCGATTGCTGAAACTCTTCCAGGAAAACTTCCGCAGAGAAAGATTGCATCAACTGCTGCTGCCGGATACAGTTCATATGGAAACCAGATTGGTCTGGCAACCGGAATCGTTGACGAAATCTATCACGAAGGATACATTGCAAAGCACATGGAGCTTGGAGCTGTCATTGGAGCTGCTCCGGCAGCCAATGTCCGCCGCGAGACTCCTGCTGCAGGCGATGTTGTAATTCTTCTTGGAGGAAGAACAGGACGTGACGGATGCGGTGGAGCAACCGGTTCATCCAAATCACATACTGCATCATCGATTGAGACCTGCGGTTCCGAGGTTCAGAAAGGAAACGCACCGGAAGAGAGAAAGATTCAGCGTCTGTTTAGAAACCCTGAGGCATCCACCAAAATCAAACGCTGTAATGACTTTGGAGCAGGAGGAGTATCTGTTGCAATCGGAGAGCTCGCAGATGGTCTTGACATTGACTTAAACGCAGTTCCAAAGAAGTATGACGGATTAGACGGCACTGAACTTGCAATCAGTGAATCTCAGGAGAGAATGGCTGTTGTTGTCGAGGAAAAGGATGCAGAAGCATTCATCGAGCTCGCCAGAACCGAAAACCTCGAAGCAACAATTGTTGCCCGCGTAACTGAAGAACCTCAGCTTATCATGCGTTGGAACGGAGACAAGATTGTTGACATCTCCCGTGAGTTCTTAAACTCCAACGGTGCTGCAAAACACACCGAAATCGAGATGGAGGCACCATCCGCATTCCTCCGCGAAGTTGATGGCGGATTTGCCGAGAACATGGAGAAAATTGTTACCGACATCAATGCATGTTCCAGACGCGGTCTTTCCGAGCGTTTCGATTCTACCATCGGCTCCGGAACTGTTCTGATGCCGTTTGGCGGAAAGTATCAGCAGACTCCGGTTCAGGCAATGGTAAACAAGATTTCTGTTGAGAAGGGAGACACCGAGGACTGTTCCTTAATGGCATGGGGATACAACCCGTACATCGCAGAAAAGAGTCCGTACCATGCCTCCTACCTCGCAGTTGTCGAGAGTGCCGCAAAGCTTGTCGCAACAGGTGCAGAGTTTACTGATGTTTACCTCTCGTTCCAGGAGTTCTTCGAGAAGCTTGGACAGAACCCGAAACGCTGGGGAAAGCCGGCAGCAGCACTCCTTGGTGCTTTCAAGGCACAGATGGGACTAGGCATTGGTGCAATCGGCGGAAAGGACTCTATGAGCGGTTCTTTCGAACAGCTCGATGTCCCGCCGACATTAGTCTCGTTTGCAGTAACCACCGAAAAGATTGCAAACATCATCTCCAACGACATCAAAGGTGCAGGCCACAAGCTCTGCTGGATTAGACCGGATTACGATGAGGAGAATCTCCCAACAGCAGAGTCTCTTCTCAAAGTCTTTGCCGAGGTTACAAAACTCATGCGTGATGGAAAGGTTCTCTCATGCAGTACTCCTGCATTCGGCGGAGTTGCAGAAGCGGTCTTTAAGGCGGCTATTGGAAACGGTGTTGGTGTTTCCTTTGAGGGAATCTCCATTCAGGAGCTCTTCGGATATGCATACGGTTCTTTCATCTTAGAGATGGCAGAAGGAACTGCAGGCACTGTTATCGGAGAGACCACCGAAAAGTTCGAGTTCACATTCGATGGCGAAACTGTTTCTCTTGAGAAACTTCAGGAGGCATACGAAGGAGTATTAGAACCTGTTTACCCGTGCAACATCGAGCAGGGCGGAGATGTAATTGAGAAGATTTCATACACCGAGAGAAACAAGGCACGCCCGAAGTTTAGAACCAACACCCCGCGTGTGTTAATTCCGGTCTTCCCTGGAACCAACTGTGAGTACGACAGTGCAAAAGCAGTCGCAAAAGCAGGAGCTGTTCCGGAGATTTTCGTTATCAACAACTTAACCGCGGCAGGAATTGCCGAGTCTGCAGAAAAGTTCGCAGAGGCAGTTTCCCGCTCTCAGGCAATCTTTATTCCGGGCGGATTCTCCGGAGGAGATGAGCCGGACGGTTCTGGAAAGTTCATTACTGCATTTTTCAGAAACGAGACAATCAAAAACGCAGTACATGACCTGTTAAAGAACAGAGATGGTTTAATGTGCGGTATCTGCAACGGATTCCAGGCATTAATCAAGCTCGGACTTGTTCCGTACGGTGAAATCTGCGATACTGATGAGAACTCTCCGACTTTAACCTTCAATACAATCGGACGCCACCAGTCCAGAATTGTGCCTGTGAGAGCTGCATCTGTTAAGTCTCCGTGGATGTCGAAGGTAAATGTGGATGATGTGTTTGCAGTTCCAATCTCTCACGGTGAGGGAAGATTCCTTGCAAACGATGCAGTTGTTGCAGAGTTAATCGCAAACGGTCAGGTTTTAACACAGTATGTTGATCTCGAGAACAACCCGACGTCAGATATCCACTTCAACCCGAACAACTCTGTTCTGGCAATCGAGGGTATCACTTCTCCGGACGGAAGAGTTCTTGGTAAGATGGGACACGCAGAGCGTATCGGAGATGGTCTCTACAAGAACTTTGATGAGAAGTTCGAGATGGGTCTTTTCCAGTCCCTTGCTGCTTATTTCAGTGAAGACTGAAATTGAATCAACACCTTTTTATGGTGTAGAGTAGTATATATTAAAGCACTTAGTGCGGGCCAGTAGATCAGTGGTAGATCGCTACATTGGCATTGTAGAGGCCGCGGATTCAATTTCCGCCTGGTCCACTGTCTTTTTATGTTTTGGTAAAAGAGCGTATGCTTTGTTTTAATTTAGGTTTCTGTAATTTGCTTTTTTCAAAATAAAACAAAAAACAGATTCAAAATCAGGTATGGAATGACACGGCCAGATGCCCTTCCAATTTCATCTTAAACCACTCAATTGGTTTTCCCATATGAGAGGGTTTAGGGCGAAACATCGACCCGTTATTTCTATAGAACGTATTAGTATAAAAAAATAGTGCCTCGTTCTTCATCATTTTAACCGCTGAATACAAAGCAAAAGATATGATAGAGATCTTTTCCACTGTATCCGGCAAAATCCATACAGAGGAGATGATTAAACCCGGGTGCTGGGTTCGGCTTGTTTTCCCGACCGATGATGAGTTAAACTATGTATGCAGGGAGCTTGGTTTAAATCCGTCTGACCTGAAAGTGCTTCTTGATGAAGAGGAGCTTCCCCGTCTTGAAATTGAGGATGATTATACTCTGATTCTTGTCGATACTCCATATAAGAGCGATGCGGAGGATATTACATCATACCAGACTGTACCTGCCGGTTTTGTTTTGATGAGGGATTATATTGTGACGATTTCGCTTCGGATAAATCCTGTTCTTGATGCATTTGCGGACGGTAAGTACAGGAATCTTTCAACTGAGAGGCGCGAGAGATTTCTGCTTCGGTTTTTGTATGCGAATGCAGGTCTTTTTGTGCAGAATCTGCGTCTGATTGATAAGAGGACAGTTGAGATTGAGAAGCATCTTAAAAGAGCTACAAGAAACGAGGAGCTTTTTCAGATGCTGAATCTTTCAAAGTCTCTAGTCTATATTACAAATTCTCTAAAAGGGAATACTGCTGTTCTTGAAAAGCTCTCCCGTTCTCCATCGGCTTTTCGTAATTTAAGCGATGAGGACGTTGAGCTTTTGGATGATACGATTATTGAAAACAGGCAGGCTTATGAGATGGCGGGGAATTATTCGGAGACGATTTCCTCTACGATGTCGACTTTTGCGTCGATTATTAATAATAATGTGAATGATATTATGCGGATTTTTACCTTCGCAACAGTTCTTCTGGCAGTGCCGACTTTGATTGCGGGCTTTTTCGGGATGAATGTGGCAGTGCCTCTGACAGGGGATCCTTATGCTTTCTGGATTGTTCTTGCGGTATCTCTTGGCTTGTCTGCGTTTTCGATGATTTTTATTTACGCGAAGTTTATGCGGGGAAATTAGTTTTTCTTATGAGGATGTCAGCTAAGGCTTCCTCTGCTCCAATCGGTTCTCCGGTGTATGTGAGTGTGATTATTTTTCCATCCTTTTCGATGGTCTTTGTCTCTCCTATTTTTATGTCTAAGAGTTCGGGAATTGTTTTTTCCGTGTGTGTGCCGGATGAGAGAAGCATCGGGACTGCTGATATTGTGTCAGCTTTTTGTATAAGGAGGTCAAGTCCTTCTTTTACATCGGGGTGATTGAATTCGAGAAAGCAGTGCTGTACCGGGATTTGTGTTTTTTCCTCCATTATTGCGGCTGTTTTTTCCAGGACGTCACTGCTGTTTTTGTTTCTGCTTCCATGTCCGATAAGTAGGATGCCGCGTTTTTGCATGGTTTGTTTTTTGTTTTTTATTGTATCAAAAGGTTTCTTTTGTTATATCAATACGAACACTCAAATATATCTCTCACACTCTTTTTCCACCCAATGGGAAACCTCAAGAGAGTACAATTAATATCCTTTCCTGACAAACTATAATAACACTAGCTAAATCATTTAGCTAATCTCGTGAGATTAAATCTATGCTGGAACAACTGCCATACATTGCTGCCGCAACCGTCATATGTCTGGTGCTCTTTGTAGTAATCGACATATTATGGAAGCTTCCGAAAAAAGGAGGCGTCAGCGGAGCGGAAGCAATCGCAAATGATATCGAAGCAACCGGCGGTAACAAACACGGAGGGTACATGATAGGCAACATCATAACCTCTCCGGACGCCTCAGCCGGAACGCTTCTTGCCGCATGCGGATTCTTTATCTACGGCGTAATCGGCGCGGTTGTCGCAGCAGTCCTTGTCTTCATCGGAGCCAGAATCTGTGCAGACAAAGGATACGCAGGACTCACCGGAGCCCTCGCTGCAACAGCTGTCATCTGGGCATGCACAACATTTCTTGGATTCGCCCCTGAAACATTCATCGCCGGAATCGTACTTGCAATCCTGATTGTCGAAGTACTGTCCTTAAAGTTCTCCTCGAAAATCATCGGAAAACTCTGGGGGAAGAGAACATGATTGTTGAAGCAATCTGTGCCCTTGCCGCGGTCTACTCTGTAATCCGCGTCCTCTTAGAGAAGAGTACGTTTAAGAAACTTGCATACTTAAACGTCTTAAACTTCGCAGTAGCCGGAGCAATCGTGCTTCTCCTCCCGCATCCGATAACAATCGGTGCGGCTGTTGCATACTTCGTTGGAGCAACACTCGAATCAAACGCCATTGCAAGCACTCTCGCTGTTGGAGGTGAAGAATAATGGATATCTTAACACTCATGGCCGCATTCTTAATCCTTATCGGAGGAATCGCAGCCCTCATCTCCAAATCAGCATTCAACAAACTAATCCTGCTTGGCGTATTAACAGCAGGAGCTGTAATGCTCTTTGTCAAAAACGGATACCTGGATGCAGCAATCGCAGTATCTCTTCTGATGCCGGTTGGAACACTCTTCATCCTCTTCCTGATGGGAAAAAAGAAGGAGGCAGCAAATGATTGAGTTCATCTTAGGATGCATCCTCTTAATTGCAGGTGGATTATTTACAGCATTTCCGCGTGACAGAAGATACATCACAAGGCTCATCAACATCGAAGTTGCCGAGTTCGGACTTGTACTTATCATGCTGTCCTTCAGCGAAGTCTTAGCACTTGTAACCTTCGTTGCGGTCAACGTAGTCTCCACATTCATCTTCGTCCGCTTAATCGAAAAGAAAGAAGGGAGGGACATGCAGTGAACATCATACAAAAACTTGCAGGATATCTCTCTGAGACTGACAACCTGCCAAAGGTATATGCTCTTGCCGTCTGTCTTGTAGCGGTGATTGGACTCTGCATGATTCCGGCAATCACCTACGATGCAGATCAGCTCTATCCAAAGAGCGTTGACATGACAAGCTCTCTTTCTCCATATGACAGAGGAGGAGTGCCATTCGAAGAGCCGGCAGAAATTGTTGCCCAGTATCCGGAAAACTCACCGGCAATCGGATTTGTTACTGCATACTTAACCCCGGCATCACAGTGGCTTGCAGACAATACCTTATACCTTGGAACAACAATCGCTGCCCACCCTGGAGGAATCCTCGATGAGATTCTCTACTACACAAGAGGATTTGATACAATCGTTGAGGCAAGCATTCTCCTTTGTGCCTTTGCAATCGCATCCTTCCTCTACCGGAGGTCGAGAACATGATTGACATCGTATCTCTCTACCCTGTAGGATTGGCGGTTGCCTTTGCCGCCATTATCATTGCATTCTTTGCAATGTTCCGCGAAAAAGAGGATGTCCACAAACTGATTCTCGTAGACTTAATCGAGATAACAGGACTTGTCGTAATTGCCCTCATCGCAACCGACTTAGCAGAAGCATTAATCCTTCCGGGCCTTGTAGTTGGAATCGCAGAAATTCTCGCAGTCTCTGAACTCTGGCTTGCAAAAGAAGGCCTTCAGAACCAGAAACCGGCAAGAACCCTCGACATCGAAGTAATGAAAACAGCACCGCCAATCCTTGGAGCAATCCTTGTAGCATACGGTATCTTCTGTACAGGATTTACCGGCGGTCTTCTCGCAGGACTTGGAATGATGCTCTTCTTCCTCGGCAAAAACGTTCGCGAACGCTTTGCAGTCATCGAGAACGCCAGCGTTTACGCATGGGGATTATGGGTCATCGCATTCCTTGTCTTCATGGTCTTCCCGGCTCAGTGGTTCCTTGCAGTCATGATGGCCGCTGTCGGTATCATGATTAAGGTCATGGCAAAGATGGCACTCGTTGGAACAATGAGAGGTGATGAAGAATGATGGAGAGTATTCTAGTTCAGATTCCGTTCGGAGATATGGTTCACTACCTCTCAGGATACACGGTTCTGCTTTTCGCAGTTGCTGCCCTGTTCGTAGTCTTAGCCATCGTTTCCCTGCCGGAAAAGCCGGTTGATATCGTCTTTGGTACAGACGGATACACGTTAAAAGAGATTCCGAAAGACACCATGAAATTCCAGCGTTTCATGGCGATTGCCTGCGGAGTTGCCACCGTTGGTGCAATCATCTCAGGAGATCTCTTCAACTTTACCCTGTTTGCTGCCTTAATTGGTATCTTAAACATCGGAATCGTTGCAGGCGTAAAGAACCGGCATGTCTTAGACTCTGCATTCTCCTACGGTCTGGTTGTCATGATGGGAACTGTTCCTCTCTTTGCAGGGGCAGCCATCGCCGTTGCCGCAACCGGAACCTTATCCATCTGGGAACTGGCAGGTCTTGGAGCAGTTCCATTAATCTCCAAACTCCTCATTCTCCTTGGAGTTTTAGGAGAAGGTATGGCTCCATTCTATATCGGAAAAGCAGAAATCACAAGAGCCCCGGGAGCTCCGTACATCTTAATGATTCACGTAAGTTCCTTACTGCTCTTCCTGCGTGTAGTTGAAATTCTTCTGACGGTGTAAATCATGAGTAAAACAGGATATTATTTACTGGCCCTGCTTGCCTTCGCAGCAGGGGTTCTCGGCCTTGTCCTTTCAGGATATGCATTAGTGCTTACCTTAATTGGATTCCCGGCAGCTCTTGTATTACTTATGCTCGGAGTTTGCGCCGGAAGAAAAGAGGGAGACATTCCCTTCGTGGGGTACTGATATATTATGACATTTATGCTTAATCTGGCCTTTATACCGCTTCTCATAGCAGCAGTTATCTTTGGCCTTCTCCTTCACGGACTGCACAGAAAAGTCATCGCAAGAATCCAGAAAAGACCTGGACCGCCTGTATGGCAGGAGATATTACACACTCTCAAATTTGCCTTCAAGCAGACCTGGATTCCAAAAACCGCAAGTCAGACCGTTTACGTTGCAGTAATCTGTCTGTCCCTTGCAATCTGGATTGGAGCACTCTTTACTGTATGGACAGGCGGAAGCCTTCTTATCATCTTCGCATGCTACATGCTCCACAAAATTGTTGAGCATGGAACCGGTCTTTCATCCGGCTCCCCGTACACCAAATTTGGAGCAATTCGTTCTGTAATGTCTGCAGCAGCAGAGCTTCCGCTGCTTGTCACAGTAGTTGTTGTATATCTCTTCACCGGAACTCTTTCCTTATCTGGAATCACCGCATGGGAAGCAGTAAATGGACCTCTCTTCTTGATTGCAATCCCTGCCGCTGTGTCTCTCTTCCTGATTATCCTCTCGAAAGCCCACTACGGCCCGTTCTCGGTAATTGAGGCAAAAGAGCTGGTCTCCGGATACTGGACTGAACACTTCGGAGGATGGAGAGCAGTCTTAAACATTGCAAACGCATTAAAGACAGTCGTACTTCTCTCGGTATTTGTCATGCTCTTCTTTGGAGCTCTCCCGTGGTGGCTGTTCTTAATCGTAATGATTATCTTAATGGTTGTAATCTCCTTTGTCTGTGCAACAACTCCGATGCTGACACCATATCAGACAGTTACAATCCAGACCATCTGGACTGCAGTTGTCTGTATCTATGCTGTAATCGTATGGGTGGTGATGGGATTATGAAGAACCCTATCTTTAAAGCTGTACTTATCGGTGCTGTATTCTACATCGCACTGATGATTCTCGAAGGAGCTCTGCATCCGGCAATCCTGCCTGCTGCAGCCGTTGGGGCTGTGATTCTCGGACTTCTTGCAACCGTTTTCATCTGGGAAAACGAACACACAGTACACGTTGGTGAAGTTATCATCCTCTGGACCATGATTCTGCTCTTTGCAGCATATGGTCTTGTATTCTTCTTCATCGGAGGTGTGTTCTAATGGAGTTAGTCTATGAACGTGACCTTCGCTCAATGAAACTCTTAATCCTCAAGGGAACAAGCCAGGATGAAGCAGTCTTATCCCTTGCAGGACGCCTCGGAATCTCAAGGCAGCATATGAGAAAAATCCTGATTAACGGATGCGATATGATGACTTTGGAAAACATCGTACCTCGCCTTCTTGCCGCAGACAAGGCAGCAGAAGGAATCTCTGATGTATTATCCATCCCGCATCTTACAACCGCTTTAGGACTTCTCTCAGATGAGGAAGGAAAAGCATTCATCTCCCGTGTTGAAGCAGGAGAAAGTGTTGATTCAGTGAAAAAAGCAATAATGGAGGTACTCGCATGAGTCTTCTGCAGAGCATTAAAAACAGCGTCCGCAAACGTTCCATTCATGTATGTTACGTAAATACCGGCTCCTGTAACGGCTGTGATATCGAGATTCTTGCATGCTTATCCCCAAGATACGATCTCGAACAGTACGGAATTTACGTCCACAACAATCCGCGTGAGGCAGATGTCATTTTAGTCACAGGCGGCATGTCCCCGCAGTGGATTGACAAACTTCCCGATCTCTTCGACAGAGTGCCTGAACCAAAAGCAGTTGTTACTATTGGAAACTGCCCGATTTCAGGCTGTGTCTTCAACAGACCAGGATGTGTCATCGACCCGCCGGTGAGCAAATACATTCCTGTTACTGCCGCAGTTCCGGGATGTCCGCCAAGACCGACAGAGATTATCAACGCAATTCTCTCCGCGGCTGATATTCTCTTCAAAAACTATGAGGAAAAGGAGGCGAAGAAATGAAGAAAGTAGTTGATGTCTCGCTTCCGGTAGGGCCGGTTCACCCATGCTTTAAAGAACCGCTTCGTATCAAATGCGAAACCGCAGGCGAGCGTATCTTAAGAACCGAGGTAGAACTTGGATACGTCAAGAAAGGAATCGAGAAGATTATGGTAGGCCGCCCATGGCAGGAGACCATGTTCCTTGCAGAGAGAGTCTGCGGTATCTGCTCTGTTGTCCACAACACAGCAATCGTTGGAGCTCTTGAAGAGATCAGCGGAATCAAAGTCCCGAGAAGAGCACAGCTTCTTCGCATCATCTTAAACGAACTCGACAGGATGCAGAGCCATCTTCTTGCAAACTACTCGTACTGTTACACAATCGAGCACGAGACTTTAGCAATGTATCTGTTAAATCTCCGTGAGACTGTAATGGATGCTATTGAGAAGATGACAGGAACCCGTATCATGTCTGCATACGTAGTCCCGGGAGGGGTACGCGAGGACGTGCCGGATGCAGTTATTTCTGACATCTTATCTGCTCTCGACAAGGTTGAGACCGAGCTTAAACGCTATGTCAAGATCTTTGAGACCGGAAAACTCATCGGTCTTCGTTCAAAAGGAATCGGAATCCTCTCTGTCGAGGATGCAAAGGCGTCAGGCGTTGTAGGACCTACTGCAAGAGCATCCGGCATGGAGTGCGATGCAAGAGCAAATGAACCGCTTTACGTAGAACTTGGCTGGCACATGATTACCCGTTTGGAAGGAGACAACTTCGCACGTATCATGCTCAGATTCGACGAGCTCTTCCAGTCCTCAACGATTGTAAGAAACGCAATCGGAAAACTCGAGGCAGGACCGGTCCGCCTTGGAGGTAAGGTTACCGCAGGTCATGTGAAACACACAATCGAAGCACCGCGCGGAGACTTAACCTATGACATCGCGGTCGATGAGAATGGAGAAGTTATATCTGTCGCCATCCAGACCCCGTCGATTATGAACGTTGAAGTCGCATCGCACATAATGATGAAAGATTTGGCATCTGCTGCAGATGTAACATCAGTCTTCATCAGTGCCGACCCGTGTATTGCATGTGCGGAGCGCTGAACCATGTCTTTACTCTCTTACGTAAAAGAGTTCTTACGCCCAACGTGGCTTAAGACGTTCTTCTTCGCAAAGACAGCACCGCTGAACAACCCGCCATACTTCCGCGACTTCCCGCAGATTACAGGAAAAGAGTGTACCAACTGTCTTTCATGTAAGATGATCTGCCCGTGTCAGGGTGCAATCGATGTAATTCAGGAAAACGGAGTATGGGTTCCGCACATCACCTACGGACACTGCGTACGCTGCGGATACTGTGTAGAAGCATGCCCTGAAGAGGTATTAACCTCTGGAAACATCCTCGACAAAAAGCGTCTCGAAGGACTTGAGTTCATCCACGAGTACAAAGTAATCGTTGATGAAGAGACATGTATGGGATGCGGAAACTGCAGTACGGTATGTCCTGCAAACCGTGAAATCGACCCGCACATTGGAGCAGGGGGCACTGCCATGTCTGATGATGTTTTAATGCGTGTTGAGAAGGGAAAGAACAAGGTTCTCCACAATGACCTCTGCAAAGGATGTAAGGTATGTATGGAGACCTGCCCGAATCAGTCAATACATGTTGTTCGAAACGTTCAGGCTGTACAGGAGGCATACAAATGACTGACTATATCATCAAAAATGCCTGCGTGTATGACCCGGCAAACAATGTTGCCGGAGAAATCCGCGATATCTTTGTTGTTGACGGAAAAATCGCAGAAGAGCCGTCCGCAAACGCAGAAGTAATCGACGCTGGCGGATGTCTTACACTCCCGGGAGGAATTGATTCTCACACTCACATCTGCGGAACTAAGGTAAACTTCGGACGCTACATGAGCCCGGAGGATATGCGTGCAGGCCGTGCTCCGAGAAAGAATGGAATGCGTGCTGTCTCCGGATACAGTATCCCGACCACTTACGGAAACAGTTACCGCTATGCCCATATGGGATACACCACCTTAACCGAAGGTGCTATGGCTCCGTTAGAGGCACGTCACACTCACGAAGAGTTCAGACACACTCCGCTTCAGGACGGACTTGTATTAACTCTCTTCGACGGTGACTGGGAAGTCATGCGTGCAATTGCCAACGGAGACGTAAAGCGTGCCGCAGGACTTATTGCCTGGAGACTTAACGCGGTCAAAGGATACGGTGTAAAACTCACCAACCCGTTGGGTGCTGAGATGTGGAGCTGGGGAAAGAACGTTGAGTGTATCAGAAAGCCAATCCCGAACTTTAATTTATCTCCGGTTGAGTTTATCACCGGCATGATTGAAGCAAACGAGATGCTTGGTCTTCCGCACTCGATTCACCTCCACTGCAATAATTTAGGAAAGCCTGGAAACTACACCTGTACCATCGGAACGATGGGGCTTGTCCCGGACTTAAACGAGAAACGCCAGACCGCATACTTAACCCACGTACAGTTCCACTCCTACGGAGGTTCGGGATGGTCTGACTTCTGTTCCAAGAGTGAACCTGTAGCCAACATGGTAAACAGACGTCCTCAGGTGACAATCGATATGGGACAGGTCATGTTTGGAAGAACCACCACCATGACCGCAGACGGTCCGATGGAGTTCAACCTCTACCGTCTTCACCAGGACAAGTGGAGTAACCACGATGTCGAGATGGAGACTGCATCTGGTGTCATTCCTGTAATGTACCGCAGAAAGAACCTCGTCAACAGTATCATGTGGGCGATTGGTTTAGAGCTTGCTTTACTCGTCGAAAACCCGTGGCAGTGTCTGCTTACAACTGACAATCCAAACGGTGCTCCGTTTGTAAAGTATCCGGAAATTATCGGACTTCTCATGAGCAAAGAGTACCGTGACAAAGAGTTTGCAACTGTTCACAAGAGTACTGGAAAGCGCACCTGCTTAGCCGCACTCGATCGCGAGCTCGGATTCGAGGAGATTGCAGTCATGACCCGTGCAGGACAGGCCAGAGCACTTGGTCTTGACCAGTTCGGCAAAGGTCACTTAGGCGTTGGTGCGGATGCAGATATCGCAGTCTATCCAATCAGACCGGATAGAATCGACCCGTCCAAGCAGTACGCAGAAATCATCCGCGGATTTGCTCAGACTAAGTTCACCATGAAAGGCGGAGTTCTTGTTTCCCGCGATGATGTAATCCTCGCAGATGATTTAAACAGAACTTTCTGGTGTTTCCCGAAGGTTCCGGCCGCATATGAGATGAGTCGCGACCCTGAACTTATCAGTGTATTTGAGAAGTACTACACAATCAGAATGGAAAATTACCCGGTTGACGAGAAGTACTACATCAAACGCAGTATGAAGATTGAAACGGAGACTGCATTATGAGACGAATCACTCTTATCATGAGGGAAGAGATGGCAGAATGCAAACTGCCTATCGAAGCAGAAGCAATCTGTCCTGAGACGATGTCAAAGACCATTGACCTCTCATTTTTTGTCGGAAACGAGAAGAAGAAGATTACAGAAGTCTTCGATATCAGAGTTGACGGAGAAGCAGCAGGGCCTGCAACCACTGAGATTATCTTAGTTGGTGACTGCAGACGTGTCAAGCGTGTCGGCGAGTATATGACTGCTGGAAAAATTATCATCGAAGGTGATATAGGCATGCACTGCGGTGATTTCATGACCGGCGGAGAGATTGAAATCATGGGACATGCAGGCGACTGGCTTGGCCGTGAAATGCTTGGCGGCAAAATTGTCTGTCACGGAAATGCCGCAAACTACTGCGGTTCAGGATACCGCGGCGGCAGAAAAGGAATGCGAGGCGGAGAAATTCTCGTTGAAGGAAGTGTTGGCGATTACTGTGCCGAGTGTCTTTTTGGCGGTACTGTCCGCGTTAAAGGAAATGCCGGAATCCATGCAGGTGCAAACATGAAAGGCGGTCACTTAATCATTGAAGGTGATGCTGTAATGCCGTGCGGAGATATGTTTGCAGGAGAGGCGGATATCTTTGGAACTGTCACTGATTTCCTTGCAACATTCCGTGAGAAGGGAGTAGTCTCTGTTGAGGGACATACCTTAACCGAGTTCGAAGGTGACCTTGCACACAGAAATGCCAAGGGAATCCTGCGCGTTGGTAAATACATTCGTATTTAACCCCGCATCCTCTTTTTTTTCAGACGTTTTCCTGAGACTTTTTTATCAGTCGAACCGCTCATGTTATATGTCAACACGTGTCATATGTATGTATGATATTGGGATTACCTGAGCTGACGGTCTTTGCTGTTGGCGGAACCATCCTTTTGGTGCTAGTTCTCCTGATAATATGGGGTATCGCATACCCGAAGGTGGAGGATTAATTATGGCACTTGGAGAAGGAACTACTCTGATTACTCTGGTCTTAATGGTTGTGTACTTTGTAGTACTGTTAGGTATCGGAGTCTGGGCTTCAAAGAAGATCAAGAGTTCCGAGGATTATATTTTAGCTGGAAGGAATCTTGGTTTCTGGCTCTTTACGCTTCTTATAGTATGTTCTATCTGCAGTGGTATGACACTGATTGGAACCAGTGAGTTTGGATTTAAGTCAGGATGGCCTGGTGTATGGGAACAGATTTTTGTACCTCTTGCGGCATCTTTTTGTATCATCTTCTTTGGTTCCAAGCTGAACAAGATTGGAAGAAAAGAGGGATGTATGACTGTTGCGGATTACTTTGCCATTAGATATGAAAATAACCGTGAACTTCGCGCATTATCCGCATTTGCAAGTATTATTGTCTCTCTGATTTACTTAGTCGGTCAGTACACTGCAATCAGTGTTGTTCTGATGTGGGCATTTGGTCTTGAGCACTGGCAGGCTTTGTTAATCGCAGGTGTTATCATTACTGTATACACTGTTATCGGTGGTCTGTATGCTGTTTCCTGGACGGGTCTTGTTCAGGGTTTGATTTTAATCTTCGGTGTACTTCTTGTTGCCCCGTTCATTATCAGTTACGCAGGCGGTATGACTGTGATTAATGATGTCTTGGCATCTATTGATCCGAATCTTGTTATGCCGTGGTTCGAGACGAACTATGCAGCATACGCCTACTGTACTCCTGAATACTTAGTATCGTTTGGTATTATGCTGATGGTTGGTCTTGCCTGTGCTCCGCACGTATTGTCCAATGTGTTTGCAGCAAAGAAGGCTTCATACTTCAAGTGGTCTCCGCTTGTAGCATTCGGTATCTATGTTGTAATCATGATGCTTGTCAAAATCAGCGGTTTTGCGGTTCGTGCGATGGCAGAGACCGGGGCTCTTGGGGCCGAGGCTTCTGCTGCTGTGATGGCAAATCCAAGTGTTGCTCTGCTTTATGGTATCCAGGCTGCAAGTCCGACAATTATGATTACGGCTCTCTTTGCTGTGATTGTTTTAGCGGCTGTTATGTCCACTACCGACCGCTTAATGCTTACAATCGGAACAGACTTCTCCTGGAATATCTTCAAGACGATGCTTAAGCCCAAGGCAACCGAGAGACAGGTTGTTAGAATCAGTCAGATTTGTGTGTTCTTAGCCGCAGCAATTTCGCTTGTACTTGCAATCAATCCGCCGGAGATGCTTGCATTCTTAATCTGGCTTGGTATCGGTATGATGCTTTCTGCATTCGCTGTCCCGTTGCTTGCAGGTCTTTACTGGAAGAGAGCAACTGCCGCAGGGGCTATTGCTTCGATGACCAGCGGTATTATTGCTGCTCTCGGATTTGGATGTTACAGCTACTTTAATCTCGGCCCGGCTCTTCCGATGCACTTCTCGATTTACTCGTTTGTAATCGCAATCATTGCAATGATTGTTGTAAGTCTTCTCACAAAGAAGAACTCTGATGAGGCTTTAGAGAAGACCTTCACCGGATTCTATATGTTCCCAAAGGATGAGAAGAAGGAGTAATCCTTCTCTTTATCTCTATATTTATTCTATTTTATCCTTGTAAACTGACTGTAGTATTCATTATCTGGAATCCACAGCATTTCAGACAGTATGTATATATTTACAGCAGATTTCCTCTAACTCTCAAACAAATAACAGCTGATTACTGACATTGATATCAGGTATTGTCAGACACAGTTACAACCATTGATATTAGCTTAGAACAAATATAGATACTGACTACTCATGCCGATATCAAGAATCTACACAGCCGCCTCAGCCTCAAGGAAAAAACAGGCCCTCTCCTACAGCAAAGGCGAATCAAACCTCGGCCCAACCTTCACATACGGCAAATTCAACTTCGACTACTCAATAAACTTCCAGGGCCTAAAACTTGGATTCGAAGACAAAAACGGCATTTACCACTACAAACGAGACATCGTAGGGTGGAAACACGAATCAAACATCGCAACACAAACAGGAACCTTCTACCTCCAGCCAATCGAACCGTTAAACCTCCCGGACAACGTAACAGACTTCATCGAAATAGAATTCAAAGAAATAACAATTGAGCCTGACGGAAAAGCAGTAGTATTCCTTACAATCCCCATTGAAATCGGCGTATTCTTAGAAGCCAAAAACGGAGAAAGAAACCTCCTTGATATCGTAACATTCTGCCATCCCAAATTCTCACTTTACGGTGCTGCATCCAGAGGAGTCATCACACGCTTCCACAAAAGCGAAGTATACGCAATGCCGCCTTCAGTTGAGAACTACAAAGAAGGCCTCCTTCGCCTCGAAATCGAAAACGATACAGACAAATGGGCAGCAGTAGGGCGTGTTGTAATCTACCAGAAAGGACTAAACCTCTACTACGACGAAACAACCGTATCAGCATGTGCGAAAATGATTATCAGAACCAGAGATGTAGCAGACGTAGTCGGAATAGACCAGCCGATAAGAGAAGGCATGACACAATGCCTCCAGGTCTTCGAACAGAGAAAAACAACACCATTCTGCAACATCGAAGGAGCACTCTTAGACACCACATTCACAATGGACATGGGGATGAGATAAATGGCAGAAATTAACACCACCATCTTAGACTCATTCATCTATGGACAGGTAACCGTTGGAAACATTGTAATCTTCATACTGCTCCTTGTTGTAACCTTCATCCTCGCACGAGCAGTATCCGGAGTTCTAATACGCACACTTGCCGGAAAAACCGAAGCAAAAACAATCGACTTAACCGTCAAAAGTATCCGCACAGTCATCTATGTAGTTGGTATCATCGTAGCATGCACTCAGCTTAAAATCGACTTATCAGGTCTCCTTGTTGCCGGAGGAGTTGTCGGAGTTGCTGTCGGATTTGCAAGTCAGAACACACTCTCAAACCTCGTTGCAGGAATCCTTCTCATGTTCGAGAGGCCTGTAAACATCGGAGACAGCATCGTTGTAAACGGAACCGAAGGATACGTCGAAGGCATCGGACTTCTCTCAACACGCGTTAGAACCTACAGCGGACTCTACGTCAGAATCCCAAACGACTCACTCTTCACATCCGAAATCACCAACATGGTCTCAAACGTTGCAAGACGTTTCGACTACAACATCAGCATCAGATACACCGATGACGCTAAAAAAGCAATCAAAGCAACAAAACGCGTAATCGAAGAACACCCGTACGCATTGAAAAACCCGTCCCCGTCTGTTTACGTAGACAACCTTGGAGCACACGGAATCGAACTCAAAGTACGAATCTGGTCACCATCCGGATTCTGGTGGGACGCAAGAACAGAACTCCTCTGGACCATCTTCAAAGCACTCCGTCAGGAAGACATCGACGTACCGTTTGACCAGCTCACCGTATGGTTCGGCGAAGAAGATGCCGCAAAATTACAGAGCAGCCTTGAAGAAGGAACTGACATGACAGTCGAAGAAATCCTTGGCAAAAGCGAAAAAGCCCCGGAGAACGCAAACTCAGGAAGAGTATAATGGAAGAACTACTAAAAGCAATCAAATCAGAAAACCTTGACGAAAGACATGCCGCAGTCGAAAAAATGGCAGAGCGTGCCAGAGGAAGCGAAGAGGCTGCAGCACAGATAATCTCAGCCCTTCGCGAAGCTGACATGAACGGAAAATGGTACCTTGGACGCGCCCTCTTAAAAACAGGACCTGCTGTCATCCCTGCCTTAATCAAAGAAGCAGAAACTGAACCGCAGGCTGACGTCTTAAGATACTATGGAGCAGTACTCGCCTCCTTCGGAAAAGAATCCGTAGCCCCGCTGGTCGGACTCTTCAGCTCAGAAAATGCCGCAGCCCGCGGCATGGCAGGAGCAGCTCTCGAAAAAATCGGAGAACCTGCCCTCGCCCCTCTCCTTGAAGCTGCAAAGTCTGACAACCAGACCGTCAAAATCTGTGCAGGCATCGTCCTCATGAAACTTGGAGTATACAGTTACTAATGGCAGAACTTGCAACCTCACCACGCTACCGTGCATACCTTGACTCACTAACAGCGGAGCTTTCCCGCATCATGGAAATAGCATCCAAAGCCAAATCTCAGGGTTTTGACCCGAGAACCGAGGTAGAGGTTCCAATCGCATCGGACTTAGCGGGACGTGTGGAAGCACTCTTAGGATACAAAGGAGTAGCCGCAGAAATCAGACGCCTTGAAGAAGAGATGTCTAGAGAACTCGCCTCCTTAAAAATCTGCGCCGCCTTTGTCGAAGGAAAGTTTGGCGAAACAAAAAGAGAAGACATTGTCGACCATGCAATCAGAACCTCAATGGCAATATTGACCGAAGGTGTCGTTGCCGCACCAACCGAAGGTGTAGGACAGATTACAATCCGCAAAAACGATGACGGCTCAGAGTATCTCTCGATTGCCTACGCAGGTCCTATCCGTTCTGCCGGAGGAACTGCTCAGGCACTATCTGTATTAGTCGGAGACTACATCCGCCGTCTCTTAAAGATGGAACGCTACAAACCTCGCGTTGAGGAAATCGAGCGTTACGTCGAGGAGATCAAGCAGTACAACAACATCCAGAGTATGCAGTATCTCCCAAAGGATGATGACATCCGAATGATTATCAAAAACTGCCCGGTCTGCATTGACGGAGAACCGACCGAACAGGAAGAAGTATCAGGATACCGCAACCTTGAAAGAGTTGAGACAAACACAGTCCGCGGCGGAATGTGCCTTGTAGTGGCAGAAGGTATCGGCTTAAAAGCTCCAAAAATTCAAAAGAACGTGGCAAAAATGGAGCTTGACGGCTGGGAGTGGCTTGAGGATTTAATCAACGGAACAACCCCAGCATCCCCTGCCCCTGAAGAAGAGGAAGAACCAGGCATCCATCCAAAAGACAAATACATGCGTGATATGCTTGCGGGACGTCCTGCATTCTCGTATCCGATGCGAAAGGGAGGATTTCGTCTTCGCCTCGGCAGAGGCAGAAACACAGGATTTGCAACCTGCGGATTCAACCCGGCAACACTTCACATCTTAGGAGACTATCTTGCTGTTGGAACACAGATGAAAGTCGAACGTCCTGGAAAAGCCTGCGGTGTTGTGCCTGTAAGCACAATCGAAGGTCCTACAGTTCGTCTCACATCAGGCGAAGTCAGGCGTATTGACGACATGGAAGAGGCAAAAGCCCTTCTTGCGGCAGATGAAGTAGAGTACATCTTTGATGTCGGAGAAATATTAATCTCGTTTGGTGAATTCCTCGAAAACAACCACGTATTAGCCCCGCCTTCCTACTGCGAAGAATGGTGGATTCAGGAAGGAGGCACGCGCCATCCCGAAAACGAAACCGAAGCCCTCAGATTCGTTGCAGAAGGAGCATACCTTCACCCGGACTACACATGGTTCTGGGACGACTGCACAGAAGAACAGATAATAACCCTCGCAAACGCAGTTGAAAACACCGGACGGTTCGAAGGCGGAATTTTATACATCACAGAGGACAAAGAGGTAAAAGCAGTACTTGAAGAACTCTTAGTCCCGCACACAGTCGAAAACGGCGAGTATGTTGTAAGAATCCCGCTCTCATTAATCGCAGGCCTTGGACTATCTCCTGAGCTTAAAAAACTCCCGACATGGGAGACCAGGCCCGCATTCACCAATGGACTTGTAATGGCCTCGCATCTTTCCGGAATCAAAATGCGGTCAAAGGCCGGAACACGTGTCGGAGGACGTATGGGACGTCCGGGCAAATCAGCCCCGCGTAAGATGAAGCCTCCGGTACATGTCTTATTCCCGGTTGGAAAAAGCGGAGGAGCAAGACGCTCTGTTGACGCGGCAGCTAAATCATGCGCAGTAGACGAGTCTCTTCTCTTCGGCGGAGGGCCTGCCGCAAAACAGATTGAAGGCTTAATCCATGTGGAAACCGGAGAACGCAAATGTCCGAAATGCGGAACGGTCACCTTCAAGAGTAAATGCCCGGACTGCGGAACACATACCGATGCAGTATATCGCTGCCCTCACTGTGGAAAACTCGGAGAGCCTGGAATGGACACCTGTCCTGTATGTAACGCAGGCCTTGTCTGCATGAAGGATAGTATCTTATCCATGAAGGCCGAGTATGAAGCGGCTGTTTCCAACGTTGGAATCGAGTACGCAAGAGACATTCCCGAAGTAAAAGGCGTTCAGGGATTAATCTCCAAAGAGCGTGTGGTCGAGCCTCTGGAAAAGGGACTGCTTCGTGCAAAGCACAACGTCTATGTCTTCCGTGACGGAACGATTCGCTATGATATGATTGACCTGCCGCTTACTCACTTCAAACCAAAAGAGATAGCGGTATCGGTCGAAAAACTTCGTTCAATCGGATACACCAAAGACACCTATGGAAATGAACTTGTCGAGCCGACACAGATTGTAGAACTCCTGCCGCAGGATATCTTAGTCTCCGAAGACTGCGGAGAGTATCTGGTGCGTGTCTCAAAGTACATCGATGAACTGCTTGTCAGGCTCTACGGTCTTGAGTCATTCTACAACGCAGAAAAGCCGGAAGACCTTGTAGGCCAGCTCATCATGGGTCTTGCACCGCACACATCTGCCGGAGTTCTCGCCCGTCTTGTCGGATTTACAAAAGCCAAAGCAGGCTACGCACACCCGTATTACCATGCAGCAAAACGCAGAAACTGTGACGGTGATGAAGACTGTGTTATGCTGATGATGGATGGTCTGGTAAACTTCTCGCGTTCATTCCTTCCAAGCACCCGCGGCGGAACAATGGATGCTCCATTGGTTCTCACAACCACACTCAATCCAAAAGAGGTCGATAAAGAAACTCTCAATGTGGATGTCATACCGCGTTATCCGCTCGAGGTCTATGAAGGTGCTTTGACATACACCGCTCCGAAAAATCTCACAAAGTTTGTGGATTATGTCGAGGCCCGCGTTGGAACCGAGAAACAGTTCGAAGGCTTCCTGTTTACTCATGATACAGACGACATCTCTGCAGGTCCGCTTGATACGATGTACACAAACCCGATGTTCAAGGGTACGGGTGAAAAGATTATGGCAGAGCTTGCCTTAGCAGACAAGATTCGCGCTGTCGATACCGATGATTTGGCAGAGCGTATCATTAACAGTCACTTAATGCCTGACATGATTGGTAACTTAAGGTCGTTTTCCAAGCAGTCATTCAGGTGTCCGAAGTGTAAGACAAGCCATCGGAGAATGACGCTTTCCGGCAAATGCCCGAAGTGCGGAGGACCACTGAAAGCTACGATGCACAAAGGAAATGTTACAAAGTATCTTGAGATTGCAAAAACAATGAGTGAAACCTATAACCTTTCAGGATACACAGACCAGAGAATCAAGGTTATTGAGATGAATATCTTATCAACTTTTGGTGAGGAAGAAAAGGTCCAGATGGATTTATCAGACTTTTTCTAAACCTGATTTCTTCAAAACCTTCATAATGGATTCACGCAAATTAGTATAAGCACTTTTGCGAGGGTATCCAAGTGGCCAACGGAGGCTGACTCAAGATCTGCTCGAAAGTCGTTCGCGGGTTCGAATCCCTCCCCTCGCATTTTTTTCACTCACTTCGTTCGTTTCAAAAAATGCTCGATCTTCGCGTCACTTCGTGCCGCTCGAACCTCGCATGTCTCTTTTCATTCACTTCGTTCATTCAAAGAAAAATGCTCAATCTTCGATCAGATATTGCCTCATCCACGGATTCAGAGTTCCTAAAACAGCGTAGTCTGCTTGTCCCGCTCCATCTCTGACATAAACGAGAAAATCTTATCTGCATCACACTCGATTTTCTCATCCTCACAAAACATGAAAAACACTGCCTCAAGTTCTCTGGAGTTTGGACTGGAAACACCATAACTCTGCCCGAATTCTGCCACGTAACGGTATGAAAGCCCTGGAAACAGCTCATCTAACATCTGATAATAATACTCTCTGTTTCCGTCTCGAAGTGTCATTCCAAACCCGAAACAAAGAACTCCAGACACCCTGGCTTCGCGGCATATAGATAAAATTCCTTCCAGATTTTCAACACTGTCATTTATGTATGGAAGAATCGGGCAAAGCCACACAACAGTTGGAATGCCGGCATCCCGAAGTTCATAGAGAACCTCTGCGCGCCTTGAGGTTGGACATACATTCGGCTCAATCTTCTTGCAAAGAATATCATCTGCTGTTGTAAGAGTCATAGAAACAACAGCCTTTGCTTTCTGATTTATTTCCTTCAAAAGGTCAAGGTCTCTCAGAACCAAATCCGACTTTGTAATAAGAGACACTCCAAATCCGCGTCTTGAAATAATCTCAAGACATCTTCTTGTAAGGCCTAATTCTTTTTCTGCCGGAATATACGGGTCGCTCATTGAACCAAAGCCAATCATACACTTCCGTCTTTTACGTGACAAAGCATCGTCTAAGAGCTCTGCGGCATTTTCTTTCACTGCAACATCTGAAAAATCATGCGGCATCTGATAACAAAGGCTTCTTGAATCACAGTAAATACAGCCGTGAGTACATCCTCTGAAAATATTCATCCCGTTTTTGGATGACAGAAGAGACTTTGCCCAAATAAAATGCATAAAAAAGATTAGATGACGATTCCGAAGAATGACAGAACAATCAGCAGAATCGCACCGATAACTCCTCCAACCGCACAGACAATCACCTGAGCAATCGACAAAGCTCCAATCGGGGCTAAGTGGAAGAATGACACAACAAACAGAATTGCCACGCCGCATAATGCATTGATTAAAAGCTTCAGACCGTTTTTGAAGACGAAATATAATACAATGCAGATAATAACGGCAAGGATAATCATAATCACCGTACTTATAATATCCGTCATAATATAGAGTTAGAACTGGTTTTTTAAATAGTTATGCGTTGGGAAAAATTAGCTGAGATAGGGAGCTATCTCATTTAAGATGGTGTTCAGCATCTCTTTTGCCTCTTCTGCATCGCGTGACTCAGTGTACACGCGGACAAGAGGCTCGGTTCCTGATGGTCTGATAAGAGCCCATGCTCCGCCCTTTGTAATCCTGATACCGTCTCTGTCATCTACCGGACAGTCAGAGAAGAACTCACGCATATGGTCAACAATCTCTTTGGCACGGGAAGTCTTTCTCTTCTCCTGATACATGGTAAACTTTGGAAGAGCTGCGATAAGTTCCGAGATTGGAGTCTTTCTGACTGCAGACAATCCAAGCATTGTTGCTGCAGACATTCCGCCGTCACGGCAGAACTGGTGATGCGGGTAAATCACCCCGCCGTTTCCTTCGCCGCCTATTACAACATTCTTTCCTTCTGCAATCTCATGGCGCATAGTTCTTGCAACGTAAATACTTCCGACAACAGTGTACGAAGTGCTGCATCCAAACTCTTTACCGACTGCTTCAACAATTCCTGATGTGCTGACAGGAGTTACAATCTCTCCGCCTGCGGATTTTTCTGCGAAGTAGGATGCAAGAAGAGCGAATGTAATATTTCCATCCATGAACTGTCCCTTTTCGTCAACGAAAATGGCGCGGTCTGCATCTCCGTCATGAGCTACACCAAAGGCGGCACCGGTTGCCTGGACAAGAGCTGAAAGATTTGCAAGACCTTCCTCGGATGGTTCTGGAAGACGGTTCGGGAACAGACCATTGAACTCTGCGTTGATTGTGTGAACCGTACAGCCAAGGCGTCTGAGAATCTCAGGAGTTGTTTTACATGCAGCACCGTTTCCAGGGTCAACAGCCACCACAATTCCGTTTCCGATTCCTTCAGGGAACTGGGAGACGATTGCATCAATATAGAGTTTGTATGCCTCCGGCTCTTCAATTGCTTCACCTAACTCATCCCATCCGGCAACAACAGCTTTGCCCTGAATGTAAATCTGCTCAAGCTCGATTGTCCTCTCATCACCCATCTCTGTACCGTCTGCTTCGATGATTTTGATTCCATTATACTCAGGCGGGTTGTGAGATGCGGTAATCATCACTCCTCCGTCGAGTTTGTGGTGGAGAACAAGGTACTGAAGAGCAGGAGTTGGGAGGATTCCGAAATCAACAACATTGCATCCGCATGCAGTAAGACCTGCTCTGACAGCAGCATCAAGTGCAGGTCCTGAGGTTCTCGGGTCCTGTCCGATACCTACAGTCTTTCCTTTGCCGAGCATTGTTCCAAAGGCTTCGGCAATTCCAAGAGCAAAGGCAGGAGTCATGTCTTCTCCTGTGATTCCGCGTGCTCCGTTGGTTCCAAAGAACTTCTTTTCGAGTTTTTCCAGTGCCATAGTATATGTGTAATATCAGCAGTGCAGAAATATAAATGTTACAAAAGAGATGGATTAATGCAGGCTTTCTTTTGCCTGCCTGAGAGTTTCTTCTGAATAGTCAGCCGGTTCAAGAACTTTTTCAAGAATGCATTCGATGTTCCAGAAGACAGTCTGCTCTGCGATGTCTGAGAATAGTTCTTCTTTTCTGCTGTTTCGATACAGCCAGTCTGCAAGAATCACTGCTTCCTCTCGTGTCAGAGATAGATGTACTGAATTACTCTTCGTCATCTTCGTCTTCTTCCGCGTCTGATGCAGCGTTTCTTCTGCTGTTTAACATCTGGTTTGCGGAGTCGCCGAGCTTTTTCATAATCTCGCTGATCTTATCTTCAATCTCAATCTCGTCATCAATCTCTAATGTTGTGCCTTCGATTTCGAGGAAGAATTTTGCAACTTCGTTTGCTTCGAATAAGATGTCATCGAGTTCATCGAGAGTGAAGAATCCGCACATTGCACCGTAGAAGAATGTTGCAGCAGATTTTTTGACCTTGCGCTTGAAGGAGCTTCGTGCCTGGTTTACAGCCTGCGGGCTGTACGGCTCTTCCATGAATGGACAAAGTTCAGGTAAGTGCTGGCCAATGAATGTCATCTCAGCACCGTACGGAGTTTTGAAGTCAGCACAAAGACGTGCGATTGCCCACTCACGTGCGGTGATGTAGGTTCTTTTCCTTAAGAAGAGGTTTACTTTTCTGTAGGCTGCTCCATCAACCTTTTTGAATTTCTGATATTTGTTGATCTCTTCCTGACGTTCCGCCTCATTGTAGTATGCAAGTTTCGGCGGTTCTTCGAATGACTGCTCAGCGTTATTCTGGTACTCTTCTTCCATCTTTCACACTCTGATTATAATATAGCATCATATGGTTTATAGTTCTTTTGGGTGATGCATATCTGTACTTCTCACTCACCTGCGGCAAGCGGGAAGTACTGTTCATATGCTCTTCTGCGTTCATCAAGATCAGTGTGGACATAGATTTCTGTGGTCTTGATGGATGTGTGTCCTAAGTTTTCCTGAACAACACGGATGTTATGCGATCTTCTATATAGCTCACTGGCATAACTGTGACGGATTTTATGCGGAGTAATTCCAGGCGGAGCATAAAGGCTGAAGATGTGCTGTACAGTTCTAGGTGACAGCGCAGCTCCATTTCTTCCTTCAAATACACTGCCGTTTGTCCGTCCGTTTAGGAATTCCTTAATTCCTGCAAGAGTATCTGAATCACAGAAAACCATGCGGATTTTACCTCCTTTTCCTCTGACGCGAATCGTTCCTTCATCGAAGTCGATGTGTTCTGCGTTCATTTGGCAGACTTCTGATACACGCATTCCTGTGGCGTAAATAGTTCTGACAAGAAGAGCATCACGCGGGTTTTCCAGCGATTCGATGAAATTCATGACCTCTTTGTGTCTTAGGTATTTCAGCTCGCGGTCTTTGATTTTCGGCCTGTCAACTTTGTCCATCGGATTTGCTTCAATCAAATCCTGGACGATTAAGTACCGGTAGAATGAGGAAAGTGCCGAGTCATACTGGTGGATGCTGGCAGCAGAGAGGTGGCGTTCGTTTCTAATCAATGTAAAGAAATCGACGATTTCGTATGCCGAGACATCAATCTCAGCTCCCATTCCATACTCACGAAACTCTGCGACAGTCTCCGGAAGTTCTCCGTCATGTTCGGTTAGGTATGTTTCATACTGTGCGAAAAGTTTGAGAACTCTTGCGTACGCTTCGATTGTGTGGTCTGAGTAGTTCTTCGTCTGGAGACTGCTGATGTACCTTGGTATCCAGGCGTTGAATGTTCGTCGTATCTTTGCCATCTCTCTAGTATGTTGTTAGCGGTCAGATAATATAATGATTGCGCATAATTTGTATTATGCGCAATAAAACAGGGGTTTTGTATGTCATGTTTTGGCTTGTTATATGCTTTATTTTTGGAAAATAAGCTTATTGTGCGGTTTTTACGTTTTTGCGTATTTTTGCACATTTCAGATATGTTCTTCGTTGTCCCAAAACAGGATGATGCAAATAAACGGATTTTGAGCGGGTCTGATTTTTTGGACGATGAAATACCTTGGGCACTTCTAGTTCGTGGATTTACGGCCTTCTGTGAAGGGGTGATTTTTCGAAGGTTTGAAAAAAAATGCTGTGCTGTCTAAGTGTCTGATTTTTTTCATTCAGGAAAAATCCATATACGAATACTGCACATAATGTAGAAAGATGAGTGCGGAAAACAGGAAAAGTCAGATTCTAATTTTTGTTGTTCTTTTGCTATCTATTATTCTGGTGACTGTTAGCTGCATCGGATTTTTTTCAGGCAGTCAAAGCAGCACACACACCATCTATATTGGATTGAATGATAAGGATACATACACACAGCTGATATCAACAGAGGATGCAGTACAAAAAGTCCATATGATTTGCATGCAGTACGTTGATGGCTATACCATGTATCAGGCTGATGGATACTGGAAAGATGCAAGTGGAAATCCTACTTCTGAAAACACACTTGTCTGTGTATTTGTTGGAACAGACAAAGAAACTGTCAGAATTATTGCAGATGAAGTTATCAAAGCTCTGAATCAAAATACTGTTCTGATTATATCTGAAACAAACAACGCGGAATTTTATTCCGGGACTTGAGTGGGTACTTAAAAATCCCTTCTGGTTATGGGGTGATAATTTATGGGTTTTTACCCTCTCTGATTTTTCAAATAATAAATCCATACGACATGTGTTTGGGCTGTTATGTTTATTTCGTGTGAGGTGTTTCGAAATCATATCTCTTAATTCGTCTCTGTATTTATTCGACACATAGTTGTTCTTTTGAAATAAACCATATGATGCTATACTGCCTTTTGTTCTTAGAAAAAACTCAATATACTTATCAGTACCATAGTAAGATACCAACATGGTCACATTACAGATTCGAGGTGGTGACCTCGACTTAGTTGAGTATGAATTCACTCCTTTCAGTCCCGGAGAAAATATCAGGACAACGGATATCTCTCCGATACGAAAAGCCATACCGCAGCCTGGAACATTTTACGTAAGAGCTCCTGCACGGATTCACTTAAGTGTTCTTGACATGAACCGCTTCTGTCCTGGAACACCGGGAGGCGGAGGACTTGGTTTTGCCCTGCAGCTCTATCACGAAGCAGAAGTTACAGCCGCAGAAAAAACTATAATTGACTCGCCCCGTCATCTTTTAATTCGCCATTTGGAAGCGGCCTTCAAAAAAGTAACAGGATATGAAGGAGGCTTCATCATTAAGACGCATTATCATGGAAGAGAACACATAGGCCTTGGCTCAACATGTACAACAGCCGTTGCTGTTCTTTGCGGAATGAATGAAGCTGTAGGCTGTCCACTTGATAATAATGGAATTCGAATGCTTCTTGGTCACAATTATGTTGAGGAAACCGATTCTGAAGGAAAAGTTGTCTTTGGATTCGAGACAGGACTTGTAGCTCTTGCATCACTCAATGGTGGGATGAACATCATAGGAGACAAACTCACTCCCGTATGTTCATATCCATTTGCCGAAGACTACAATGTCTATATCATCATCCCGAAAACTCATGACAGCGATAAAAACTCAGGAGAAGATGAGTTCTCGCTTCTCATGAATCATGCAAGACTTCTCGACACACGTGACCGCGAGATGAAAGCTTACATGATTCTAATGGATTTCATCCCGGCTCTTGCCCGCGGAAATCTGAAAAAGATGGGAGACATCATCTGGGAACTTGAGTTTAGAGGTTCGAAGCGTGCGGAAGTTCAGCACCACTCATTTATCATCTACCAGCACATGAACTCTCTTCGGGATGCCGGTCTCGAATTTGTTGCAATGAGTTCAGTTGGACCGTCAGTCTGTGTCATTACAAACCGCAGTGAATCAGACGTTCAAAAAATAATTGAGCCTTTGGGTCTTGAAATTGCCCTTGGTACAAAAACAGATAACCGCGGTCTTACCGTGGAAAAAATCTGAGGGCTTATTTAGCCCAGTCTATTTTTTCGTGCCAGTATCCTGTCACATGCCCGTTCTGCGCTAACTTGCCGAGTTTACTGTCGATATCAGGCAGAATATCACGGCAGACAGTACCTGCAAGATCAGTTCCCGGAAGCGGTGTTAGTAAGTGGACGTGCACTTTTCCATATCTTGAAATCTCTTTAACCAGGTCGAAGGTTTTCTGCTGATCCTCGTCTGTCTCGAACGGGAATCCAAAGATTACATCCACCACCGGAAGCAGATGGAAATCCAGGCATGTATCGATTGCCTTCATCACATCATCAATTGTGTGTCCTCTCTTTAGTTTCCTTAAGACATCGTCTGAACCTGCCTGAGCTCCAAAATGCAGATTCTTATTCGAACAGTACTGCACAACAAGTTCTGCAGTTTCCGGCAGAACAAACTCTGGTCTTACTTCTGACGGGAAAGTTCCAAGGTAGATGTTGTTTTTTGTAAGGGATGAGAGAAGGCGTTCAAGTTTTTCAACATCAGGATGTACTCCGTCCGAAGAACCGTATGCGAAAGCATTCGGTGTCACAAATCTTGCATCACGGAATTTGGATGCGAGTTCGACCACTGCTT
Organism: Methanocorpusculum sp.; assembly: GCA_017387505.1. Lineage (GTDB taxonomy): Archaea > Halobacteriota > Methanomicrobia > Methanomicrobiales > Methanocorpusculaceae > Methanocorpusculum. The sequence continues at coordinate 42,919 of JAFOFB010000001.1, read as the reverse complement.
CGCGTGAGCGATGTCTCATTCTGTTTCCGTGAAGACGCGGAGTCTGACAGTATCCGCAGTTGAACGGACATCCTCTTGAGAGCTCAATGTATCCTTTCATCCGCGAAAAGCATGGATATGCATCAAGTCTTACCGAGTGGTCTGTTGGTGTCAGACCGTTTTTACTTGCAACTCCAGGAACTGATTCCGGATCGCCGCCTTTGGTTAATGCATCCAAAAGACGCGGAAGCGTCCTCTCACCTTCGCCCACAACAACATAGTCTGCGTCCCGCAGAACTTCATCCCAGCATGCGGACGGGTGAGGGCCTCCGGTGATTACGATGCCTTCGGCTTCTCTCATCTCTTCTGCGTAGAGATTATAGTTTAAGCTGTTTAAGCTGTAACAGATGATATCTCCTTCAGGTCCGTCAACCGGCTCTAACGAGTAGCCGTACTTTTCACAGGCAGCGTAGAGTCCTGCATATGTGTTTCTGCTGTGTGAAATATAACGCCAGACTATATTCATGCGAAAGTAACAGTGCCTTCTGTGCCGTTTACAGTAACAGCAGTTCCATTCTCCGGAAGATCTCCGTCTAAGCGGTCAACAGCCGGAATTCCTGCGATAATTGTACCAATGGCGATAATTGTCTCGCATTCGGTGTTGATAACTGCAGCGGGTGCTGTGCCGTTTCTGGATAATGCATAGAGCACATATGAGCCGACGGTCGAACCCTTCCCGTATGGAAATGCGAGAACTTTTCCTGTAATCTTTTCTCCTGCAAGCGGGTGGCTTTCATCAATGATGATTCCTGTTCTCGGGTCAACGCCGCCGAGGAATGATATTGGTGTATCGGTTTTGAGCAGTTCTCCGGAGGCGGTGCCTTTGGAGATACTTCTTCCGGTGAGATTCATGTACATTCATTAGATTGGATAGGCTTTAATTGTTTCAATGGTTTTTCTTAAAATTCACTTCCTGAAATCAGGGTGCGGAGCCGCGACTTCGGCGCGGAGCGGTTCGCGGTGGAATATCTTATTTATCATGGTTAGAAGACTGGACAAAACTATGTCTAAATACTGATATTGATACAGAGACTTGTTAAAAATGGAGGTTGTTAGAAATACTTTCTGCTTTTTATTACTGATAACGTGAAACTATCTCCGCATCTATACACAGTGACACATAGCGATATACGATGCTATAGGAAGATGGTCTCAGTTCTAAAACTGTAAATTCTCCTATGTTCATCTCATCATCAATTGACATCTTAATCTGGTCCAAATCCTGATTTTCGGACATAGTGATATGAGTGATATGTCCATTTGTTTCCTGAATCAGCATACCAGTTTTAATTGGAGTCATTACAGCACCATCTAATGTCATTGCATATACCCATCCTTCCATCTCAGGAGCAAACACATCTACGTAGACGATGTTGTATTTTGGTGATGGTTCCTCATTTACTGCGACATGGACGTATATCGGTGCTTCTAACAGTTTATATCCTGTTGGCGGATTTGTAAGAGATGACAGTGCCTGTTCATAATTTTCCTGTACATCCGGATTATCTGAGACATTCGGGACATCTGGTGAGATACATCCTGCACTAAAGATGCTTGCAGCAAGTACGAGAAGGAGTGAGAAGATAACAAAACGTCTGTTCATGTGTAATAATTACTGTGCCTCTTCTATTTATGTACATCTCACCTATTCACAGGGACGACATTATCTCAAAATAATCTATATATGAAGGAGTACTCGGTATCTTTATGCTGATTTGAGGATAATTATTATTCATAATTTATCAACACAATTCATGAGTTGATTTTATGAGCAGTACTACTTGTTTTACTAAGGGACATTCCACTCGAATCTTCCCCCCTTGTGGAAGTTACCGCAGGGTTACTGAGCGTTTTGGATTAAGGATTCTTTTTGCAGGATTACTTTTTGTTCTGCTGTTTGGATTGTTTGCTGTTCCTGTAGCGGCTGAAGACGATTTATCACCAAAACTTCGTGTTTTAACTGTAGATGATGTATACTTAGTATCCATTGATGGTGGCTCTGGCTCTGTAGATTCACCTCTTATTTTCGCTATAGATATTCCGGCGCATGCAAATATCATGACTGATAGTTGGGGATATGCAGAGAATGTATTATTAGATATTCTTTACGCCACATCTGCTGTTGGGGAAAAACCCAATACAGTAATACTAATTGAGGAAACTGTGGGAAATACTTTCTATGTAGAAACAAATGGAATTTCAGGTCATGTTTTTCCGGCTGGAGAATATCAAGTAAGGTTACAGTATCTAAATAGTGACGGTAATGTTTGTTATTCAAATACTGTTTCCTTCTCTTTAGTAGAGCCTGGAACAACAATCGCACTCTCAGGATTTGGAACAGAAGAGAGTCCGTATCTTATTCAATCTTCTGCTGATTTAAAACTCCTTTCTGATGAAGTTAAATCAGGTAAAACGTTTGCAGATACATATTTTGCAATCACAAATGATATTGACCTATCTTCTTATACTGACTGGCAACCAATTGGAGATTTCTTGGTAAATGCAGAAGTAAAAGATTATGCATCACCATATTTGGGATTAGCATATATTTTCATTCCAAGTATGTTTCAGGGAAAAATTGATGGAAAAGAACATACAATCTCGCATTTAACAACAGAAGGTGCTCTTTCAGCACAAAATTTTGATTTTAACGGTCTTTTTGGAGTCGTGGGCCCTGGAGCAGTAATACAGAATATTAAACTAACAGATGTCTCTGTCTCCTCCAATGCAGGTTGGTATACTGGTGGTTTGATTGGTGGAATATATTGTTATTTCGGTCTGGGTTCAGATTCTGTTATTATTGAAAATTGCCATGTAGAAGGAGAGATTAATGGAAATGGTGGTCTTATTGGGCGAGCATATTCTGACTTAGCCCCAATCCACATATCTGGCTGTTCAGTTGATATTTCTGGTGTTGTTGATGGAGGTTTAATTGGCGAGATATTTGCACCAGATATTTCTGTCCTTAGTTCATCATCAAAAACATCACAAACATCAAAAATCAATTCTGGTCTTATCAATATGATTATAGGGAAAGGATCTATTCTTATCTCAGATTGTTATTCAACAGGGTATGCTGTATCTGCTTGACTCATTGATTCCATATGTAGTCAAGGAGGAGGATTGTCTGTACCTATCACAATTAAAAATTCTTACTCTACTGTAACGGTTGAAGATGGTAGTGGTCTGATAGATTCAGCATATACTTCTGAATCAAATGTCCTCATATCCATTAAAAATAGTGTTGCTTTAAATCCATCAGTATCTGGTGAGTATTCCTCGGCAAGAACAATTGATTATACTAGTTATAATGAGGGAGACTCTCTCATTACAACTTCAGGAATATATGCTCTATCAACTATGATTAGTGATGCAACAGATGGAATAGATTTATCTCCTACTGATGCAGTAACTCAAACGTTCTATGAAGACACTTTAGGATGGGACTTTGACACAGTCTGGAAGATGGATTCATCAGTTTCTCCATATCCAATTCTTCAGCAGATTTCTACCTCAGAACCTGTAGAAGAATACACCATCACCTTTGATTCAAACGGCGGAACAGGTTCTATGACCTCTGCAACTGTTTTTGCAGGAGAATCATATATACTTCCTGACTGTACCTTTACCGCACCAGAAGGAAAAGTGTTCAAAGCATGGCTGATTGGTTCGACTTAATATGATGCAGGTACTCCTTACACTCCAACAGCATCTGTAACAGTGAAAGCAGTATGGACTACAGAAGACACAACAGCCCCGGGAAGTTTCACCATTAACCCGCTTGAAAATGGGGTTGTGAGTTGGACAGTTTCTGAAGGAGCAACAGGCTACAAGTTCTCACTTCGTGACAGAACAATTAGTGAAACAGAGGATACAGGCAAGATAGTAAACAACGAGGATGTAGGAACTGCAACGAACTATGATATCTCTTCCTATCTTGCTGAAGGGCACTCCTACCGCGTTGCTGTCTGTGCATACAATGACGCGGGCAAAGAAACATGGGTTGAATTAGAGTTTGTCTTTGGCAAATGTCAGCATACTAATCAGATAGACGTTGCAATTACCTATGAGGGAATCACGAAAGACTTCCCGCAGGAAGTTATCTATGATGGTACACATTACTGGTATGTGAATGTAGTTTGTGATGATTGTAAGGCTGTTCTGCAGGAGAATGTAATGAGGATGGCACAGCATAACACAGACACCTTAGCTAAGAATGGTGTTTGTGAGTGTAATTATTACACAATCATTCCTGATGATTCCATGATAATGTGTGTTCTGGAAGATGTAACAACATATCTTATTCCAGATACAGATTCTCTCTATCGTGGAGGAAGTATTTCTAAAGATGAGAAAGTAACTGTCTTAGCTCATGGACTTGGTGCTGATAGTTCATGGAGCTTAATTAAATACTCTGTGGCAGGCACATCACGGGAAAAGATTAGGTTTGTTAAGTCGGAGAGTCTTGGTGAAACATCTACAGAAAGTACACTGTGCAGAGAAGTTATAATTCTTGTTGATACATCTGAAGAAACTACAGAGTTTGAAACAGATATTGAGAATGATGTGTTTACTTTATGGTATAAATTGACTCAGTCAGAAATACCTACAAAAGTAGCAATCATCTCGTACAATGAGGAGGTTACAATTCACACTAGTTTCGTATCTGATACTAAGGAATTAGATGAAGCTGCTTCAATGCTTAATTGGAATGGCAGAAAATCAAATCTCTATCTTGGATTGCAAAAGGCTGACATGTTATTTGAGAAAGAAGGTTCGGAAAATGCAGAGAAGAGCCTCATTATCTTAGGTGCAGGTATTCCAACTGCTGGTCCATCTTCTAATGATAATGAATATTTCTCTGGTTATCCTTTCCATTCCTCAAAAAAGTATGGGGAAGCAATTTATGATCTTTATGATGCCTCATTACGTGAACGGTTCAAGACTTATGATGTTTATGGTATTCAGTACTTACCAGATGGCAGTTCATCTGATAGAAGCTTCTCAGATCATTTGTTTAATTTACTCAGTACAAAGAGAACCTATAAAGATGTAAGTAATATTGGATTGATATCAGGTACCAAAGATATTTACTTCCAATCAAATGATGCTGATGATGGAACATTTGTTTATAATGTGGACTATAGTGATCAACTATTCTCTAATCCAAGCACATCATACAATCATAATCTTGCCCGTGTATCATTAGGTATGGCAACATCTGCATTTAGTGCAGCTGATGTTGAATATAATGAATGGCTTGGTGTTGGAGATTTATCGAGGATGTATCTATTCAATCTCCAGAGCGTGTATTAATTAATTTATGCATTGATCAAGGAATCCAACTCATTAAAAATATTATTGAAATTGATGTGTCCAATAGCTTAGTTGAAGGATGTTTAGCAATTGGATTCATGAATGGATATGATTCCAAAACAAGTATTTCTGAGGTTGAAAGAGTAGTGCTCTTCATTAATTCTTTAGTATCTCTCTCAGAAAACGATTATAGTCTTGCACCAATTCTGAAACAACATTCACCAGAATTATACATGGCATGGTTAAACAGCGATAAATCAATAAATACATTATATACTACAGAACATGTTGATTTGTCCCTGCTTATGAATGGAATGGCGGAGTTAGATCTTGTGGCTGATGGCGATGGATTAGTTCTTGGATCATCTAAACTTCCAAGAAACATAGATATAACAATCAGAGCAATTGAGGAGAATGGTTCAACCTTTATTGGGTGGTATGATGAAGCAGGTGATTTATATTCTACTGACGCAACAACATCCGTTAAACTGAAAGATGATATGCGCCTCACAGCAAAGTTCCAATCAGGATATTCAATAACATACAATCTTGCAGGTGGTGTAAATCACCCTGACAATCCAGTTACATACGACAGTTCAGATGCAGATATTATTCTTAAAGACCCAACGAAAGAGGGATATGTATTTGCTGGTTGGACTTGGTCTTATCAGCCAAATCCAACGAAAGATGTGGTTATCAAATCTGGCTCATCGGGAAATAAGAAATTCAATGCAAATTGGAAAAGAATTGAAGATTTAATTGATGGAAATGCTGACATCCCAGAATGGGAAATCTATAGAGTACAGATTCCTGATGCAGGTTCTGGAGAGTATGTGGAGATTACTCCAATTAATATTGAAATAGATACAGTAGTACTTGAGAATATACCTGCAAAAGTAACTCCAAAAAGACTCTATGAAATCACAGGTTCAGCAAATCCACCAAAAGGTAAAAAAGCAAAAATATACTTCTATCTCTTGGATTCTGAAATTCCAGACTCAGTTAGCTATTCAGATGTGGCAATGTACCACTACGTGAATTCAAACTGGGAAAAACTCCCAACATACTATGATGGTCCCAGTGAAACAGGAGTCATGCACACATTCCATGCAGAGACAACTGGATTCTCATTATTCGCAATCGTGTTTGAATCACCTGTAGATAGTGATTCTATTAGCAGTTCCAAAAACACCGGCTCTGGAAACTATGCAGAGTACCTGCGCAGTGTCACCAACGGCGGATATGTTGACTTTGGTACAAGCCCTGTTGTAAAAGGTGTAACACTTCCAGAAGGTGTCAGCAGTAAAGTGGTTTTAATCGCCAAATCCAATACACCTGCTCCGAAAGGAAAAGAGGCATACGGTATCTTCGAGATAAATATTGATAAATATCCAACAGGAGAAAAAGCAGTTATCAGCTTCACCATCCCGCTTGCAGACCTTCAGAAGAAAGGATTCACAGAGAAGGATATCTGCCTCTATCACTTTGACGGAGAAGTCTGGACGAAACTTCCAACAACATACAAAGTTGATGGAGACAAGGCACTCTATGAAGCAGAAACAACTGACTTCAGTCCGTTTGCAATCATGTACGAGAAAGATGGAGCAGTATCGGCTGTAGTCTCTGAAACTCCGGTAGAACCGGAACAGCCAAACGATGAACCAGTATCTGACATTCCAGAGAATCCATCATCCTCAGAATCTCAGGAAGCAGAAAGCCCTGCTCCTGTTCTTGGAGTGATGCTTGGTGCTCTTGGAGCGGCTGTTCTGATGAGAAGAAAATAAACAAACATCTTCTCTCTTTTTTTCAGAAATTTATTTTCAAAAACTATCTCTATCATCTAATTAAGTTACCATGTCTCTGTAACTAAAAATAGGATATCCCACCGCGAGCCGCTCCGCGCCGAAGTCGCGGCTCCGCACCCCTATTTCAAGAAATGAAATCTGGAAAATCTTTTCAGTAGCTCCAAATTTACTACATGTGTTCTGATAGTGAACAACCTCTTTATTGTGAATGAAAATAGGTTCTTAGAAATGCTCTGAATGATTTATCAACTCACCACCATAGGTACATATTAATAGTATCACAGCCCATGGTGAAGAAATGAAAGGATTCGTCAATGGACTCCTGGATGAACGGCTCTACTCGCTTACGGTAAACGGCAGATCTCTTACATCTCCTCTGATGCTTTGCGGAATGGAAAAGGAGTTTGCATATGGGTATCTGAAGACCGAAGGCATTATTCAGCCGGAAGAGATTGAGTCTGTTATGCTTGACGGAGCTGAAATCGGAGTGCTTACCGCAAATCCATTCAAGGTCCTTCTTCCAAAGAAGACTGTTGTTTCAGGATGCGGAGGAACAGCTTCCTATCTTGACGCGGCAAAGCTTCCGGTCTTGGAAGAAACAATCGAACCGCCGGCACTTCCAGAAAGCCTGGATTCCGATGTGCTTCGTGCCGGAGGATTTGCGGCCGCTGTTGTATCTCCGAAGGGATTTTTCCTCGCAGAAGATGTGGGTCAGAGTGCGGCAATTGATAAGGCTGTTGGTTCTGCTATTCTCTCAGGTGTTGACTTGAAAAAGTCCGCTCTTATGTTATCCGTAAAGGTAACTGCTGATATGGTAAAAAAAGCCTTAAACGCTGGAATATCAGTTATCGCATCAGGATATCCGGCAACAAACCTGGCAGCAGAAACAGCTGCGGCAGGAAACGTAAAATTAGTTCTTCTATAAAATAATCAAAAGAAAATTGGTTGGAGATTTACTCCATCTTGATTGCGCTTTCCGGACACTCGTCGACACAGGTTTCACAGTCAACGCATGCTCCTGCATCGATGACAGCCTTGTCGTCTGCTCCGAGTTCAATTGCTGCTGCTGGGCAGATGTCAACACAGGTGGTACATCCGGTACACTTTGCTTTATCAATTACTGCTGGCATTATGTTTACCTCTTATTATCTATATTTTTCATTCGCGTGGGATATAGGTTTCCCTTATAACCCTAATACTTCCTTCATTGTGTAAAGGCCAGGCTCTGCAGTTGGGGCCCATGCTGCGGCGCGTACTGCTCCGCGTGCGAAGACTGCTCTGTCATATGCACGGTGGGAAAGTTCGATTGTTTCATAGTTCTGGTGGAACTGAACCGAGTGGTCTCCAACAACATCTCCTCCGCGGATTACGTGAACACCAATCTCGCCCTTTCTCTCGGTCATACCGCATCTGCCGTACATCTCCTCAGTCTTTCCGGTCTCTTCCTCTAAGACACGAAGAATGGTCTTTGCGGTTCCGCTTGGTGCATCCTTCTTGTGTCTGTGGTGTGCTTCGATGACTTCGATATCATAGTCGCCTAAGCGCTTTGCAGCTTCTCTTACAAGTTCCCAGAAAATGTTGACACCAACGCTGAAGTTGGTGGTCTTGACAACCGGGACATTCTTGATTGCATCTAAGAGTTCTGCGTCCTGCTCCGGAGTGAATCCAGTGGTTCCGATAACTAATGCAACGCCTTTTGCGGCGGCGATTTTTGCATTAACCATGGTTGCTGCAGCAACGGTGAAGTCAATCATTACATCCGGCTTTGCTTCGTCGATGAAACTGCCGAGATTCTCAGAGGTTACAACAGGCTTTCCGTGAAGTTCACCCTCGCGGATGTCAACTCCGCCTGCGAATTCTAACTCAGGGTTTTCCATTACCATCTGTGCGATGGGGGTACCCATTCTTCCAAATGCTCCGCAAATAATTACTTTAGTCATAGTGTGAAAGCACCTCGCGCATCTTTTCGGTCATCTCCGGGCTTAACGAGTCAAGCGGAAGTCTGACGTTTCCGCATTTGATAAGTCCGCGCAGTTCTGCGGCTTTCTTTACAGGAACCGGGTTTACGTCCATGAACATTGCTTTGGAGAGTTCCATTAACTCGTAGTGCATCTGAATAGCACCCTGAGTATCGCACTTTCTAAAGCGGTTGTACATATCGACCATGCGGGCAGGTTCGATGTTTGCGGTAACAGAAATCACACCCTGTCCTCCAACGGATAAGACAGGAAGAGTTAAGGAATCGTCACCGGAGGTTAAGATGAACGGCAGGTCACGCTCGAGGTCTGAGATTCCGTCGATGATTGCCATCATCTGGTCAATGTTTCCGCTTGCCTCTTTGACTCCGACAATGTTTGGGATAGTCTGTGCCATCTCAAGGATTAAGTCTGCCGGCAGGTTCTGTCCGGTTCTTCCCGGGATATTGTAGACAATCACCGGAAGTCCTACATCGGCGATTTTCTTATAGTGTTTTAAGAGACCGGATCGGTTTGGCTTATTGTAGTATGGGCTGATTACAAGGACTGCGTCTGATCCTGCGAGCTTTGCTCCAAGAGTCATGACGAGTGCTTCATCGGTGTTGTTGGAACCGGTTCCTGCGATAACCGGGAGACGGTTGGATGCGGCAGAAACGGTTTCTTCGATAACACGGATGTGTTCTGCGTGGGTCATGGTTGCGGATTCACCAGTGGAACCGCATGCGAGAAGCCCGTGAACTCCGCCGTTTACGACGTGCTCAATACAGCTTCTAAGACCTTCGAGGTCAAGAGACTGTGATGCATCATCGTTGAACGGGGTAATTAATGCGGGAATTACTCCTTCAAACATATCTCTATTATTTGGATTAGGGATTACATGTATTTTCCGTTAGAAGGGTTGATGTGTGAGTACTTCCTATATGGTATTATGAAGTGCATTGTCACTGGCGGAGCAGGTTTTATCGGCTCGCATCTGGTTGATCTTTTAGTCTCGCAGAACCACGAGGTCGTGGTTATTGATTCGATGGTCGCAGGCCGCATGGCAAACCTTGAGGAGAATCTTCCATTAATCACTGTCATCCACAAGGATTTACTCGATGACGGATGGCAGAGTTCATTCGAGGGTGCAGACCGCGTGTATCATATCGCAGCAGACCCGGATGTAAGAGGCTCTGCCCGCAAGTCCTTTGAGGTGTACGAGAATAATGTAACTGCAACTGTTCGTGTGCTTGAGGCAATGAAGGAGTATGATGTACGTGAGATTGTTTTCACTTCAACTTCGACCGTTTACGGCGAGGCATCAGTTATTCCGACACCTGAGACTTACTCTCCAATGATTCCAATCTCAATCTATGGAGCAAGCAAGCTCGCATGCGAAGCTATGATTTCTTCTTATGCTGCAACCTACGGCTGGCATGCATGGGTTTATAGATTCGCAAATATTATTGGTTCCCGCAGTACTCACGGAGTTATCTATGACTTTGTTCAGAAACTCAGAGCCAACCCGAAGGAGCTTGAAATCTTAGGCGACGGAAGCCAGTCGAAGTCTTATCTCTCTGTTGAGGAGTGTGTAAAGGCTGTTGTCTTCGCTCCTGAGATTTCTCATGATACGTTTAACTTCTTCAATATAGGTTCCGAAGACTGGGTTACTGTGAAAAGAATTGCAGAACTCGTTGTCGAAGAGATGGGTCTTTCTGGTGTTGAGTTCAAGTTCACCGGCGGCGACCGCGGATGGGTTGGAGATGTTCCAAAGATGCAGCTCTCGGTTGATAAAATGAAGTCTTTCGGATGGAATCCGGGTGTTACCTCTGAGGATGCTGTGCGTGCGGCTATCAGAGCAACACTGGAAGAATAAATATTCTGTTTAATTTTCTCTTCTCTTTTTTTTTCTCAATTTCGCGCGGTATATATCACCACATCCAAAATCCCATCCTCTCTCATTAACCAACCCGCAAAAAACCACATCCAACAAGGAATACTTTTAGGCATATCACATCACATAATATAAACAGTATTAATAATGAAGCTCGTAATCAATGAACACCGCTGCAAGGGATGTAATCTTTGTACAAAAGTATGTCCTTACCGCATCTTCCAGGAAGGAACAAAACCTGGAATCCGTGGCTACGTGATTCCGGTCTTAGACCGTCCTGAAAGATGCACCAACTGCCGTCTTCAGAAGGTTTACGGCAGACAGCTCTGCGGTATGTGCCAGATGATCTGCCCTGACCAGGCAATCTCATGGGTGGAAGAAAAACCCTTCGAACCAAAGAAAGTGGAGATAGAATATTGACCGGAAAAACTGAATTCTACAATGGAAACACTGCATGCGCAGAGGGTGCGATTGCTGCCGGATGCAGATTCTTCGCCGGATACCCAATCACCCCGTCCACTGAAATAGCAGAGAGAATGGCATCCAGACTTCCAAAGATTGGCGGAACATTCGTCCAGATGGAAGATGAACTTGCCAGCATGGCCGCAATTGTTGGAGGAAGCTGGGCTGGAGCACGCTCCATGACCGCAACTTCAGGCCCGGGTTTTTCTCTTATGATGGAAAATATCGGATATGCCGCAATCACTGAGACACCGTGCGTTGTTGTAAATGTCCAGAGAGGAGGACCATCCACTGGACAGCCGACAATGGCAGCACAGGGAGACATGATGCAGGCAAGATACGGAAGTCACGGAGACTACAGCATCATCGCTCTATCCCCGTCATCTGTTCAGGAAATGTTTGACTTAACAGTCAAAGCATTCAACTTAGCAGACCGCTTCAGAACTCCTGTCTTCTTAATGGCTGACGAGACCATCGGACACATGAGAGAAAAGATTCTCCTCCGCGAAAATGTCGAAATTATCCCGCGCCGTGAATTAAAAGAAGGAGAACTTCCGTGCGAGCCTGATGAAAACGGCATCCCTGGATTTGGAACATTTGGAAACGGTCACAATATCCATATAACAGGTCTCACCCACAACGAAAAAGGATACCCGGCAACTGACTCAGCAGAGCTTCATGAGGCAATGGTTCGCCGCCAAGTAGACAAAATCGAAAAACACCGCCTTGAGTTAACTGACGTTGACATTGTAAATCCGGAAGCAGAGATTGTCTTCATCTCCTACGGAGCTCCAACCAGAACAGTCCGTCAGCTCTTAGCAGACGAACCTGGAAAATACGGACACTTAAACCTCAGAATCGTCTGGCCTTTCCCGGACCACTGCTTAGAGCAGTTCACAAACGCAAAAGCATTCGTTGTTCCTGAGATGAACTTAGGCCAGATTGCAAAAGAGGTCAGACAGTACACCAACGTTAAAATCATCACAGCACCAAAACTCGGCGGAGCACTGCACACAGTAAATGAACTGAAAACCGCAGCGAAAGCAGCTGAAACTGCAACCCGCCCTGTCACGGAGGTTCGATTATGACCTTAGAGGACTGGTACCGTCAGGACAGACTTCCGCACATCTACTGTGCAGGATGCGGAAACGGAACAATCCTGAACGCAACCCTTCGTGCTGTTGACGCACTTGGATATGACATCAACGAGACAACCTTCGTCTCCGGAATCGGATGTTCTTCCCGTGCAGGCGGATACACATCTGCAGACTCTCTTCACACAACCCATGGAAGAGCGCTCGCTTTCGCAACCGGCGTTAAACTCGTCAAGCCCAAACAGCATGTCATCGTTTTCACCGGAGACGGAGACTGCTCGGCAATCGGCGGAAACCACTTCATCCATGCATGCAGAAGAAACATCGATTTAACTGTTGTCTGCATGAACAACAACATCTACGGAATGACCGGAGGACAGGGAAGTCCGTGTACTCCGAAGGGCTCGATTACCACAACCACTCCGTACGGAATGCAGGAACAGCCGTTTGACCTCTGCAAACTCGCAGAAGCCGCAGGAGCAAACTATGTAGCACGCTGGACTTCATTCCACGTTAAAGAACTCTCTGAAGCAATCAAGACCGGACTTGAAACCCCTGGACTTGCATTCATTGAAGTCTTAGCACAGTGCCCGACTGCATACGGAAACAAAAACAAGCTCAGACAGCCGACTCAGATGATTGAGGTCTTCAAAAACAACGCGGTAAAGAAAGCAAAAGCAGACCGCGATGCAGCAGCAGGCATTCCGCTTGAGCCTGGAAAATTCATCGTCGGCGAGTTCGTTCGTCGTGCAAACCCGCCACTGGGGGTTGTTAAAGAATGAGACACGAAATCAGATTCTCAGGACTTGGCGGTCAGGGTATCATTACAGCGGCAGTTATCCTTGGAAGAGCCGCTGCCCTTTACGCAGACAAACACGTTGTCCAGACTCAGAGCTATGGTCCGGAAGCAAGAGGCGGGGCTTCCGCCTCTGCTGTCATTATCTCTGATGAACCAATCCACTATCCGAAGGTAACCGAACCTGAAACGTTCGTCATCATGTCCCAGGCGGCATATGACAAATACGGATGCAAGGCAGGAAACAACGCATTAATGCTTGTTGATCCTGGATATGTCACAAGCAGACCGTGCTGTGTCTGCTTAGAAGTTCCGGCAACCGCTGAAGCCAAAGCACAGCTTGGAAAGCCGGTCTTTGCAAATGTAATCATGCTCGGAGCCTTAATGGAGGCAACAGGAGTCATCGATTACGAGTCCTTAGAGCACGCAGTCCTCGACAGTGTGCCGAAGGGAACCGAGGAAGCAAACAAGAAAGCTCTCGCCATTGGACGCGAGATTGTGAGGAAACAGTTATGAAGTTCCGTGAATATGAGGCAAAACAGATTTTCCGGGATGCAGGAATCCCGACTCCGAACAGTGAACTGATTGTATCAGCTGAAGAAGCAGCAGAAGCCCTTTCCAGAGTTGCAGAAAAAGTTGTCTTAAAGGCACAGGTTGATGTCGGCGGACGCGGCAAAGCCGGAGGAATTCTTCCGGCAACCGCAGAAACAGTTGACGCAACAGCCAAAGAACTCTTCGGCAAACTGATTAAAGGACTGCCTGTTGAGAAAGTCTTAGTGGAAGAGGCTCTCGAAATCAGCCACGAGTACTACATCAGTATCACAATCGACCGCTCGAAGAAACGCCCGGTTATTCTCTTCTCTGAAGAAGGCGGTGTCGAGATTGAAACCCTCGCAAAGGAACGCCCGGAGGCACTTAGAAGAATCTACGTTGACCCGTCCTTTACAACTCTCCCGGACTTTGTTGTCCGCAATGTAATCGGAACCGCTCCAAAAGAGATTGGTGCAATCGTCAAGAAGCTCTTTGATGTCTTCATCAAGAAGGATGCAATCCTTGTCGAGATTAATCCGCTTGTTGCAACCCCGAAGGGAATCATCGCCGCAGACGGAAAAGTCATCTTAGATGACAACGCATTAGCACGCCAGGGAATCTCCGAGAACCGTGACTTAACCGAGCGCGAAAAGGAAGCAGAAAAACACGGCTTCTCCTATGTCGAGCTCGACGGTGAGATTGGAGTTATCGGAAACGGTGCAGGCCTCACAATGGCAACCCTCGATATCATCGCCTACTACGAAGGAAAAGCCGCAAACTTCCTCGATGTCGGAGGCGGAGCAGATGCAGAGCGTGTATGCCACGCAGTAAAACTTGTTTCATCCATGCCTGGCGTCAAAGTCATTGTTGTAAACCTCCTTGGCGGAATCACCCGCTGTGATGAAGTTGCCAAAGGTATCATCGAGGCAGGAGTTGAACAGAAGATTATCGTCAGAATTGCCGGAACCAACGAAGCAGAAGGAAAGAGACTTCTTGAAGAGAACAACTACCTTATGCTTCCAACAATGGATGAAGCTATCCGTGCAGCAGTGGAGGTTTGCAGATGATTTACGCAGGCAAGGAAACCGAGGTTCTTGTCCAGGGAGCAACCGGCTCTCAGGGAAGATTCCACATCAACTTAATGAATGAGTATGCAAAAGCAGTCGGGGGCGCCGGAGTTACCGCTGGAATGACCCCTGGAAAGGGCGGTCAGGATGTTTACGGTGTTCCAGTCTACAACACTGTAGCTGACGCTGTTGACAAGCACGACATTGGAGCATCCGTAATCTTCGTTCCGGGTGCAGGATGCGGGGATGCAATTATGGAGGCCGCAGATGCAGGTATTCCAACTATTGTCACTATCACTGAGCACATCCCGGTCCATGATGTAATGCGTGCTGTAGCCTACGCTGATAAGTGCGGCTCCAAGGTTATCGGCCCGAACTGCCCTGGAATGATGATTCCGGAAGAGTGCAAACTCGGTATCATCCCGGCAAACCTCTGCATGAAAGGAGACATCGGTGTTGTATCCAGAAGCGGAACTCTCACCTATCAGGTCATCTCTGAACTGACCGCAGCAGGACTTGGACAGTCCGGTATTATTGGAATCGGCGGAGATGCAATCATCGGCCAGACTTTTGCTGATGTTGTCGACACATTCCACGCAGATGGAAGAACCCGTGCAATTGTCTTAATGGGAGAGGTTGGAGGAAACTTAGAGCTCGAAGGCGCCAAGCGTGCAATGGATTTAGGAATCCCTGTTGTATCATACATCGCAGGAGTTTCCGCTCCGAAAGAGAAACGCATGGGACATGCCGGAGCAATCGTCGAAGGCGGAGAAGGAGATGCTGCATCCAAGATTGCCCGCTTACGCGAGTTCGGCATCCCGACCGCAACCAGACCATCTGAAATCCCGGGTCTTGTAAAGGAATTATTCTGATGACAACCAAAAACCGTACCCTGCTTCGCTCCGCAGACGCTCTTGCAAAAAGCGTAGATGCACTTGCAATCATCTCCTTTCTTCCAAAGGAGCATGATTTAAGGCTCGAAACACCAACAGTTCACGTAATCGATATCCAGCCTGATATCCTTCGTGACGGTTCTATGGTTGCGCTTCTGGATTACTGTTCAAACCACATCATTGATGCGATTGTACAGTACCGCATCTTAACGAGGGAAAATCACGGTATGGTTGTTGCTGCATTCCCGTATGCAATTCTGATTTACGATCTCGAGGCAACAAATACCGAGTTCACTGCTGAGAACCTCTCTCATATTGCAGAACCGGCAGTTATCCACTCGGTTCTCTCGCTCGCTCTTGAAATCGCTCACGACGGACGCGAAGGACGCTCTATTGGAACGGCATTCATCGTCGGAGATATTGATGAGCTCAAACGCTGGTCTCACCAGGGTGTGTTAAATCCATATGCAGGACACCCTGCAGATGTCCGGGACATTAAAGAGCGGGGCAACTGGGAAAGTGTAAAAGAGTTCTCTCAGCTCGATGGTGTTTTCATCATCGATAAAAACGGAATCGTTGAAGCGGCAGGACGTTATCTTGATGCAGACAGCCGTGATGTAAACCTCCAGAGCGGACTTGGAGGACGTCACTTAGCAACTGCGGCTATTACAAAAGTTACTCCATCGGTTGGAATTGTTGTATCAGAGTCCGGCGGAATTATCAGAATCTTTGCCGGAGGAAAAGTCGTTGCTCATATCAGGACTGATGTCCGGATTGAGTTCTAAACTTTTTTTTCAAAAAAAAAAATTAATTATTTGCGGCCTCAGCTCTTGCCGCAAGTGCGAATGCCGCTTTTTCTGCCTCTTCCATAATCTCTTCTGCACCTGGAATCACACCTTCGTACATGAGGATTGCTCCGTTACAGATAGTGGTCTCAACAGCAAGACCATTTGTTGCATAGACTGCGTTGGAATCAGCGTTGAAGCATGGAACATTCATCGGGTTTCTTCCAACGAGGATAATATCTGCAAGGTATCCCGGAGCTATTACACCTGCATTGATTCCAAGAGCCTTGAATCCGTTTCTTGATGCAACCTGTAAAGCCTCAGATGCCGGAAGTGCTGTCGGATCGTTCCAGAAGAACTTCTGGAGAATGGCTGCGGTCTTCATCTCGGAAAACATATCCAAATCATTGTTAGATGATGCTCCGTCAGTTCCAAGAGCCACATTTACACCTGCTGCCTTCATCTCAGAGTATGGGAGTGCTCTGTTTCCTGCAAGCTTCATGTTGGAGACAGGATTATGAACTGCAGTGACACCGCGCTTTGCATAGAGAGCAATATCATCAGCATCAAGCCAGCATGAGTGTGCTGCAATACATGACGGAGAAAGAACACCGCATTTGTCAAGCCATGCAGGTGGTCTCATGCCGTGACCCGCAACACAATCGATTACTTCCTGCTCGGTTTCTGACACGTGGATATGGAGCGGAACATTTTCTGCTTTTGCATACTCTGCACACCAGCGAAGACCTTCCTCGGAAACAGTATAGACTGCGTGCGGAGAGACACCCGGAAGAATTCTTTCATTGTTTCTTGCTTTGAGGTTTGCAACAGTTGCCTGCATAGCACGCTTCTCTGACTCGAGCTTTTCCTCGTCTCCTCCGTCAATCATACAGTAGGAAAGACATGCACGAATTCCAGACTCCTCAACAGCATCTGCCGCTGCCTCCATCATGAAGTACATGTCGTTGAAGGCAGTAGTTCCGGTTCTAATCATCTCAAGACATGCAAGTTTAACCCCTGCGTAAATGTCAGACTCGGTTAAATGTGCCTCTGTCGGCCAGATTTTAGTTGAGAGCCACGGGAAAAGCTGCATGTCGTCAGCATATCCGCGAAGCAGTTCCATAGCTGCATGGGTATGCATGTTGCACATCGAAGGAAGTGCTGTTGCTCTGTTTGCATCGATTACAAGTTCTGCTTCGTGGTCAGTGGTTTTCTCATCCACCGCTCCAATCTTTCCCGTTCCGTCAAGATAGATTTCCTGTATTTTTCCATTGACACGCGCGTTTCTAATGAGGATTGGGACCTGCTGTCCGTAGATATCGATTTCTTCTGTCATGCGAATTTCTCCACGATTCCTTTGATGAGTGATGTTACTTTGTCTCCGTTCTGTCTTGCGATTTTGATAATCTCTTCGTAGTCTGGTGCTCCTTCGCCGCCGATTCCGTTTGCATAGTTATCCACTGTACAAAGAGCGGCACATCGAATGCCAAGCTCATTTGCTAAAGTGAGTTCCGAGGCAGCGGTCATTCCGACAACATCCGTGTGTTCTGCGAAGTGTGCGATTTCTGACGCGGTCTCAAAACGAGGGCCGAGTGCCTGGAAGTAGACTCCGCGTTTTGCATCTGGTGCGAGTTCCATAAGTCCTGCAGAGAGTTCTTCGTCTACTGAAGGCGGGACATGGAAGATGTCATGCTCATGGAATGTTTGGATGTTCCATGGTGAAAAGTATCCTGATGCGACAACGAGACTTCCAGGAGGCAGTTCTTCTTTCATGCTTCCGGTTGAACCAATGGAAATCATGCGGTCAACGCCTGCGATTTTGAGAGCTGCAATGTTGGCTCTGTGGTTTATCTGTGCAGGCGGTGTATTGAACTGATGCCGTTTGATTACAGCAATTTTTCTGAGGTAGACTTCAGCACTTCCAAACGGAGTTGCAATTATTTTCCGTTCAAGAGGCGGAAGTTCAGCCTGAAGCAGGGCTGTTCCTCCGATAATTCCAAGCATGATGCTATAATGTTTGGTTCGTTAGAGTATTAATATGAACGAATATGTGAATTGAAAAAAGAGATTTATTTTCTAACCTTCAGGAACTTTCCGTTTCCTGCAGATTTTGCAAATGATCCATCTTCCATCTGATAAATACGCCCTACGGTAAACTCAGGCTTGGGTTCTGCAGGTTCAGTATTTACCTGAACAGTCTTTGCTTCCTTTTTCTTTTTCAGCAGTATTTCAAGAGCCCCGGTAATTACAACAACCGCGAATCAGACTGCAACAAGCAGAATACAAAGAGTTAGAGTATCCATGTTATTTTATTCCTCCTGATAAGAGATAATCTTCTCGATAAGTTCTGCAGTATTTCTGCATCCTTCCTTTTTTGCAAGGCGTGAAAGCATTTTGGAAACTCCGCTTCCATACTGCATTGCCTTTTTCGGTTTCCATGCAAACTCTTCCGGGATGTACTTTTCAGCAACTTTTCGAAGAGCTACTTTTCGAAGCTCTCCTGATACAAGTTCGTCTGCTGAAAGCGATTTAGCACAGCGCACTACACGCTCATCCATGTATGGAAGCGAGTACCACACGCCAAAGTGACTTGCAGGTGCTGAGTCGCGTGCTCTCTGACGTGCAAGGTCTTTGAAGTCCGAATCAAGATCTGCTCTTAAGGTGTTTGTTCTTCCATATCTTGCATATCCGGCAAAGAGTTCGTCAGCCGCCTGTCCTGTTAGGATTCTTTCAGCTCCGCATTTTTTGGCAAGGCGGCAGATGAAGTATCCTGTAACAGCAAGCTCGATATCCATCGGATTTTTGATTGGCAAAAAGCTTAGTACTTCAGGAAGTGCTGCTTCTACTTCGTCGAAGGTGATTGTGTGTATGGTAAGGTCAGCTCCAAGTGCGTCTGCTGCTTTTTCTGCAGCCTCAGCGTCATGTGAGCCTTCAGCACCCACAGCGATTGACGGAAGGTTTGAGAGAGCTGCAATAAGTGTTGAGTCAACTCCTCCGGAAAGAGTAACTACTGCATTATCTGTACAGCGTAAACGTACTGCTTCTACAATGGCTTCTTCGAGTCCGAGGTTCGGGACATCAGGTCTGATATTTTTTATTCCGTCTTTGGATGATACAATACCTGGGGGGTAAGCCGAGGGCATGATTCCATAACAGTCGCGTGCTGTAATTGTATCAGTCTCTAAGATAAACTCTCCTCCGCAGAACTGTACTTCTTCTGCTGTAAGCTCTTCAGCTTTTGCGGGTGAAAGTATTCTTCCGTATTTTTCTATCCATCCGTAAAGCATCAGAATCCCCTGTTCAGGTCAGAGAGGCAGTCGTTTACTGTGTTCCTGACTAATTTTTCCAAGGCTTTCATGTCGAAAGCCTGCCTTTCTCTTTCTTCGAGTTTTGCCTGCATGAGAAGAATTGCTGTGCTCAGGTCAGTAGAATATTTTGATGCAACAGATAGAGCTTCTTCACTTACACGGACAACTTTTGAAGCCATGAAAAATAGATAGGAGGTGATTGTATTTATAAGTAACAGATTGTAACAGTATGGGGCGGGTGTTGTTACAATTTGTAACAATATGATATTTGTGCTGTTACAATTTGTAACTGTATGTCCAACTGGCTGTTACATTTTGTTACTCATTGATTGGGTTCGTGGTTTTTTGGAATTATACCTCAAACGACACCCTATACAGCTTCCCTGGAACATCCGAGTGAATCCGGAACACATCATCAACCGTAATATCCCCTTTCTGAAGCATCCTCTGCATAGTTCTTGGAACAGACCTTGGACCATTCACAGCCCCGGGTCTTGAATTATCGTCCATAAAATCACTCTCCATCGTAAACACTTTACCATCGCGGAACCAGTCTGCAAGGAAAGGCTCGCGGGCAGTAACTGACGGGTGAAGCGGAGTATCACATGTTGCAAAATGCTTAATGACACGGGTTGAATCCATGCCTGCTTTTTTTGCCATATCGATTACATCATCACACGGACCGCTTTCCGCATGAATCTGAAGCGGACAGTCAAGCTCTCCGGCAAGAGTCAAAGCATGTGAAAGAACACGGTTTGACATCTCCCAGACCTCGGGAGACACAGGATAGTGCGGGCGGCCGGACTTAATCCCGATGCACTTCCCATCAGCCACATACTCCGCCGCTAAGTCCAGCCCTCCTTTCATAAGGCTCTCTGCCTCGTCAAGGCTCATACGTTCAAGAAGTCTTCCAACCTCAGCCGGATGAACACCTGCCATACAGTAACATGTACATCCAAGGGCGCGAACTGCTTCTGCATCTGCAAGAGTTGAATCAAACACCTCACGGAAATCCTCAGGCTTACTTGCAGTAACACCGCACGACCAGGATGGAAGAGTAACCAGAACAATATGTGTACCTCCTGACCTCATAAACTCCTTAATCACCTCAGGACCCTTACCGGTTCTTCGGTTTAAGTGGAAGTGATCATCAAGAATTGGAAATTCCTGTGCCATTCAGTCCTCATTAAGCCACTTGGCAAGCTCGGCAACTTTAGCGATGGCTTCTTTATCTTCCCATGAAGGAATCGTATCAGTCTTTCCGGAGCATACAATATGGTCTCTAAAACCTGTTGCGTTCACCTGCTTAAAGAAAGCACTTAAGTGGTGCTGTGCGTTTGCTTCATTTCCTTTACCGCCTGCAGTAAGAATAGCCGCAGACTTCTTAGGCCTCTGGTTCAGAGGATCTTTAATGAAGAAAGTTGCCGCATGCCATGGCTGAAGTCTGCTCATCAGACTTAAGACCGAACCTGGAAGGGTACTGTAGTAAACAGGAGAAGCGATTACAATATTGTCGAAATCATCATCGTAGATAATCTGCATATCATCTTCTACAACACACTTCGCAGTAGTCCAGCATGCACGGCAGTCAACGCACGGAGCAATTCCCGAGCGGAACGCGGAAATCTCAATGACCTCACCTTCAAGATGTTTCTTAAGTTCGGCGATAAGATATGCGGTATTTCCATTCACACGAGGTGAACCATTGATAATTATAGTTTTCTTCATTAGAGAATCTCCTTTATTTTTTCAAGAACCGTATGATACATCTCTTCCCTGTTCTCTTCAGTTATGCGGATAACCTCTGTCTTTGGATGATTGCGTACTGCATCCAAAAACGGAAGTTCCATATCTCGGACAACACCAAACACAGGAAGGTCAGACTCGAGAACCTCAAACACGCGTGTGCGGAATGCCTCAGTTGATGCCTCAAAGCGTCCAAGCTCATCCATAATTACAAGACCTTCAAGCTCTCTTAAGCATTCGATGCCAAGCGTCTCGAAGACATCCTCGAAAACTTTACGAGGCCTGTCATCAGTATAACGATATGCGGCAACGGCTTTTTTTGTCCCGGAAGCATTTGAGAGAATAAGAGGTGTTGTACCATCAAGGTCTGCTTCACCCCATGAAGTTGTAAACCCTGAAAGAGGAACATCAATCTCTGAGAGTACCCTCTGCAAAAGAAAACTTTTCCCGACACGGCGGTCTCCTGTTAGGAAAATATGTATTTTTTCTTCTGCCATACCAGACAGATTTGCTTTGATAGAAGATAACCCTTCGTCTGCGGGTTTTATCAGGTAAAATAAATTAAATTTACTTTTTCTGAAAAAAGAAATAAGTACTTATGATTCTGCGGCAAACAGATAAGAAATGACTGAACAGAAGACAAGGCATGTGCCAAATTACAAACTCCGTTTCATCCTGCTTATAGCAGCAGCACTGCTTTGTGTCCTGTTCTCCTTTGCCGTCGGCAGATTCCCGGTATCTCTTTCAGACGTCATCATGGTTTTTGCAACTGAGATTTTCAAACTCGATATCACATGGGACTTTGCAACATGGAGCACGGTAATTAACATCCGTCTTCCAAGAATCCTTGCCGCATTCTTTGTCGGGGCAGCTCTTGCAACGGCTGGAGCAGCATACCAGGGAATGTTCCAGAACCCGCTTGTATCTCCTGACATTCTTGGAGCATCATCAGGTGCAGGATTCGGGGCAGCTCTTGCTATCTTCATGAACTTAGGCCCTGTCTGGATTACTGCCTTTGCATTTGCCGGAGCTGTTATCTGTGTTGGAGCTGCTTATGTTGTAAGCCGCTTAACAAAAGGAAGTGCCACGCTTTCTATGGTTCTGGCAGGTATTCTGGTCAGCAGTCTATTTACTGCGATGACCTCATTTTTGAAGACAGTAGCTGACACCGAAGACCAGCTTCCGGAAATCACATACTGGCTTATGGGAAGCCTTGCCGGGGCTGACATGTCTGATGTCATCTTCGCAGGTGTGTTAATCACTGCCGGAATTATTCCAATCTTCCTTCTCCGCTGGAGAATGAATGTGCTGACATTAGGAGAAGACGAAGCAAAAAGTATGGGTCTAAATCCCCACCGCCTTCGCCTCGTGGTTGTAGCCTGCGCAACACTGATTACAGCGGCCGCTGTTTCAATTTCCGGAATCATCGGATGGATTGGTCTTGTAATCCCGCACTTCTGCCGGATGATTTTCGGATGCGACTACAGAAGAATCATCCCTGCGGCTATTATCATGGGAGGGGCTTTCCTTCTTGTGGTGGATGACATAGCACGCTGTATGGCCACAACCGAAGTACCGATTGGAATCTTAACAGCCTTCGTCGGAGCTCCAATCTTTGCATATCTTCTGATGGCAGGAGGTAAGCGTTCATGAAAACTTTAGATATCCAGAACGTGAGCTTTGCCTACAGTAAAAAAGGACCTCAGGTGTTAAAGGATGTTTCATTCTCAACAGATGAAGGAGACCTTATTGCAATTTTAGGCCCGAACGGTGTTGGAAAGAGTACTCTTTTCAAATGCATGCTCGGCTTCATGAAAAAGTACGAGGGAAGGATTCTCTTAAACGGAGATGATATCTCAGGGATGAGCCATAAACAGATTGCAAAAAGAATTGCATACATCCCTCAGTCCACTCATCCGGTTTTCAACTTCGAGGTCCTGGATGTTGTGATGATGGGCTTAACAAGTCAGTTAAGCGTTATGTCATCTCCAAAACAGGAGCACATTGATGAAGCCAGAGAAGCTCTTGCAAGTCTTGGAATCGCTCACTTAGAGCATGCAGGATATGGAGAAATCTCAGGCGGAGAACGTCAACTTGTTTTAATCGCCCGTGCTCTTGTTCAGAAGTCTAAGATTTTAATAATGGACGAACCGACAGCAAATCTGGATTACGGAAACCAGTTCCGCGTGATGCAGAGAGTTGCAGGTCTTGCAAAGAACGGATACACAATTATTCTCTCAACACACAACCCGGACCACGCATTTATCTATGCGAACCGTGTTGTTATGATGTACGGCGGAAAAGTAATTGCTGACGGAACACCTGATGAGGTGTTAGATGCCGAGCTGATTCGGAAAGTGTATGGGGTAGAAGTTATGGTGAACAACTTCGAGAATACATGCAGAACCCACAAACTCTGTGTCCCGAAGGATACAGAATTCTAACTTTTTTTGTCAACAACATTAATTAAATTAAATTAACATTCTTGCCAAATTTATTTAATATATTCAATCAAACAATATAGTATGAGAAAAACAGCTTTAATCTGCTGTCTCCTGCTTACAGCAGCACTGCTCTGCGGAGCGGTTTCCGCAGAAGACAGAGTATTTGTTGACAGCATAGGCCGCGAGGTTTTGCTTCCGGCAGAAGTAACAAACGTTGCTCCGTCAGGCTCACTTGCACAAATCTCTCTTTATCCGTTCGGTGAAGAGTACTATGTTTCAATCTCCAGTGCATTAAAGGAAGGAGAACGCCACTTCCTCTCTGACAGACTTGACAATCTTCCAATCACCGGAAGCATGTTCGGTTCAAAGGCCACAATGAACCCTGAAGAGATTATTGCTCTCGACAAGAAAATCGGCATTGATGTAATCATCGATGTTGGAGAGCCGAAGGGCAACATGAAAGAACAGATGGACGATGTTCAGGGAAAATCCGGAGTGCCGTTTGTCTTCATCACCCAGAGCACACTTGACAGCATCGCACAGTCTTACATCACCTTAGGCGAGATGCTCGGACAGGAAGAGAAAGGAGAAGAGCTTGCCGAGTACTTCGGCGGAATCGTTTCCATGTATGAAGAGAACATGGAAAAAATCGGTGACAACAAAGTCTCTGCAATCTATGTCACAAAACTTGATGGAAACGCGGTAAACCTTCTCGGTCACAACTCGTATCATGCTGAAATCTTAGATGGAATCGCAGACAACATCGCACCCGAAGCTGTTGCAGGTTCAGGTCTTGGAGACCAGTTCACAATGGAAGACATCTACCAGATGAATCCTGACTACATCATTGTTGCAGGCTCAGGTCTTTTTGAGCATGACTACTATGAAGAAATTATGTCAAGCAGTATGTGGGCTGTGCTCGATGCAGTAAAAGAGGGAAGAGTAATTGAAGTACCTGCTGAATCTCCGTGGTCCTGGATGGGCAACCCGCCGGCAGCTCACCGCTTAGTTTCCATCCTCTGGCTTGGAAATGTGTTCTACCCTGATGTCTTTGACTATGATTTAGAGGAAGAGGTAAAGGAGTTCTACAAGGTATTCTACAACTATGAACTCTCAAACACCGAAATCTCCGAGATGATGAAGTACTCGACAGGAAACGCCGAGCAGACTGCATCTAGTCCTGTTCCAATCCTTGGAGTTCTGGCAGGTCTTTCTGCAGCAGTTATCCTCCGCAGAAGATAAAATCATATTCCAGTCTGTTCAAATAACATATAATGACACACTCATCCGTCCCAGGTGCTGTTATATTCGATATGGATAATACACTGCACAGCCTTCACGCGGCAGCACAAGCGGCGGCGGATGCAGTATCTCTTTTCTTTGGAACAGAGTACAACCTGCATTTTACTCCTCTAAACCGTGACAGGCCAAGTATGCCTGCTGAGTTCAGAGAATATTTCGGTGATGAAAAAATTGCCGCTGAGGCATTTTATCTGTACTATAAACTTGAACTATTATGCCTTCGTGAGTTTGACGGGATAAAGGAAGTACTGCAGAAATTAAAGGATGCAGGCATTCGTCTTGTAATTCTCTCAAACTCGGATGGACACTCGGTCTATCCAAGACTTTCATTAATGGGTCTTGATAACTTCTTCGATGCTGTTTTTGTCCGTGAGTCTTTCCCGGAAATTAAACCTGCGCCTGAAGCATTCCAGCATGTTTTGGATTTCCTTGGAATGAATGCAGACGAGGTTTTGATGGTTGGGGACAGTCTGAAAAATGATGTAAGAGCACCTCGCGCCTGCGGAATTAAGGCAGTTCATGCATGGTACGGCTCATGGGAGGATAAAGACCGCGAGTGCTTTGCAGAATCACCAGAAGATATTCTGGAAATCGTTTTTGGAAAAAAGCTCAACGCACCTGTCGGGATTTGAACCCGAGTCAAAGGCTCCGGAGGCCCTTAGGATATCCTGACTACCCTACAGGTGCAGTGTTTATAAATGTGAGTTATAAGTATAAGAGCGTTGTCAAAAAGAGAGGAATTACTTCCTCGTCTTTCGAACCTTCACAGCAACGCCTCTTTTCGAAGAAAGCATCTCCTGAGCGCCCATGGCTGCTTTTCCTGTTGCGAGATATCCGTCTCCTTCGACTAATACCTCATCTCCTTCACGGATTCTTGGATCACAGTCTGCAACACCCGGAGCTAATACATCACCCTGAGGAATGAATCCCTCACTGATTTTTACGCGGTATCCTTTGATGCGTGCCCATCCTTCATGTGTCGGGCGAATGAATCCGGTTGTCGGGTCGGTTGTAAAGAGCTGGGTCTTCTTTAAGAGAGCCTTCACCTGCGGATAGCGTCCTTTAACAACAAGGCCTTTGGTATCGACATCCTCTCCGAACTGGAAAAGCATAGTTCCGTGGATGAAATCATTCTTGACCTTACGGGAGCCTTCGAGTGCCGCATTCAATGCACGAAGAGATTCCTGTGAAAGCGGGCGGTCGTCATTACAGGTAATCTCTAAAGTAACACCCGCTCTCTTTGCCGCCTCTAAAGCAACAGCCTTTGCTCCTCCTTCCAGGTGGCAGAGGATTCTCTCGTACTTGTGCTTCTCGAGATATGCTGTAAGGAATCCGGTTAAGAGCTCCTGCTCTTCTAAGTCCCAGTATCCGGTAACCGGAACATCATAGTGTCCTGCAGGATACACAAGCTCTAACTCACGCGGAACAACTCCTAAGGGAGAGGTCACGATTACCTCGTGTGCACGGGAATCAACAACTCTCATAAACATCTGGTGAGAGCGGGAAAGCGAGTACGGTTTTCTTGACGCACATGGTAAGAGAACACAGATATCAGATCTTGGCGGAACATAGCGTGAGACAAGTCTCTCCTCGAAGAGAGCAATCTCGCGGCGGAACATAGATTCTCCGGCATTTGCACGGAAGCGGGAGCTTCGAACAGCCGGATAGAGACCATCGAATGCATTGGTTCTGTCAAGGCGTCTTAAGATTTCGACCTGTTCAGGCTGCATTCTGCATCTCATTTCCATGTACTCGCGAATCTGTCCTCTCTCAATCCAGAGGCGTGCATTTGCGATTTCGCGCTCTAACGCTAAGCGATTGTGAAGCTTTAAATCCCCTGCTCTGCATCCTTCGCACCCGCAGATTCCCTTCTCCATGTAGTCTGCTTCAAACTCGCCCTCGGTTGTACAGAACTTACCCTGAATAGTGCAGAGGTCAACTGCTGTGTAATCAAAGAGATCGAAACCGCAGTAGATAAGAGATGCAACATTGGACGGAAGAGCAGAAGCCGGAGCATAGCGTGCGGCATCCGGTCTGATTTTTGCGTAGAGCTTTTCTAAATACTCAATGTATCTTCTGGAATCAGTTAAGGTGTTGTTCCAGTTAGCGAAAAGATACACTCCTGCATCATCTGCGGCCTCCGCGTTCGGGTGAACAGCAGACGGCTCGACTCCTGCCTCAAAGAATGCTTCTGCATCGGAAACACCTGCAGAAAGCGGAAGGTTGGTAAACCCGCGTTCACCAAGGGACGGGAAAAGCTCCTGCATATCGCATACCGCAGGAGTGGAGAGAACGGTCTCTCCATTTTTAAGCATACCAATACGTGCTAATCCGTCACGCTTTCTGACATCAAACACACTCATACAATGACCTCAGCATCCGGGAAAGCCTCGCGGAAGACAGCTTCCCACTTCGGAGTTGTGGAGATGGTAACCTTGGTCTCCGGGTTTGTTTCGAGAAGAGACTTTAATCCGCGGATACCGTACTCAACCATATACTCATCCCATGTCGGCGGAATTTCAGCCTGACCTGCCGGGAAAGTCTCTGCAAGTTCGTACGGAAGCGGGCCAAACGGCGGCTTGAAGTCGATGACTTCCTCGAATCTGGACGGTTCAGGTCCGCCTGCAGAGATTAAGACCTCAGGGCCTAAAGTGATTCTTGCAATCATCTTGTGGTAGTTTGAGACCTCAGGTCTTAAGCATGATTCATTTCCGCGGCAGAAGAAACGGCGTTTGCTTGCTCTGTCGAACTTTGCAACCTCATCGATTCTCTCAAGAAGTCTCTTGTATCCATCGTAAAGTCTCGGGTGGGAACGGCAGCGCTCGTCGACTAACTCGAAGAGAGTTCCATCCTGTACAGCAGCTCTGACGCGGGAAATCTCTGCCATGGTGACAGCTAAGTTGTGGTATGCTAAGAGCTTCTGCTTATCCGGGGATTTCTTGAGCTCTTCTACTGTGTGTGAACGGCAGACCGGACATGCACATGGAAGTTCACTCATCTCATCGAGTTTGAGTGTTCCAGACGGGGTAATGTAGCGTCCTTCCTTTGCGTAGAGTGCGTATGCCGCAGAGTCGAAGATATCACAACCGCAGGCAACAGCTAAAGCAAACATGGACGGGTGTCCTGCTCCGAATAAGTGAACACAGGCTCCCGGGGACAGACCTTTTTTGGCATCGATGATGACATCAACGAGCTCGCGGTATCTGTATGCTTCCATTAAAGGAACGACCGCTCCAACCGG
The DNA here is from genome assembly GCA_017387505.1 of Methanocorpusculum sp. Taxonomy (GTDB): domain Archaea; phylum Halobacteriota; class Methanomicrobia; order Methanomicrobiales; family Methanocorpusculaceae; genus Methanocorpusculum. The sequence goes on along the minus strand of JAFOFB010000001.1, from coordinate 14,241 downwards.
GCAGTAGGTAAAGCCCATCTCAGAAACTCTTCTGCCTGCCTGTTCTCTTAAGTCCCCAAAGACTGCACCCTGAACAGGTCCTGAGATTGGTGCATCGTCTCCGAAGATTTCCTTTGCCTCCTTCATGCGTTCGAAGGTAATCTCCATCTGGCGGATAACCTCTTCGCGCTCGGTATCCGGGTGGGTTGGGATATCTAACGGAACCCAGATGTTGCTTCCAATCTGTTTCTGGAAAGCTAAGGTCTGCTCGTTTGTGATGTCAACGCTTCCGTAAACAGACATCTGGAAAGAGCCGGAATCTGTCATAATGAGACCGTCGAAGTCTAAAACATCATGGAGACCGCGTGTTTCCGCCTGCTCTCTAAACTCCTTGCTCTTCGAGAAGATGTAGGCATTGGTGATGATTCCTTCAACACCCATCTTTTTCATTTCAGAAGGCGGGATAATCTGAAGGTGCGGGTTTACGACAGGGAGAAGTCCCGGAGTTCTCATCATCTTGTCTCCGGCTTTGAGTTTTCCAACTCTTCCTGCAATGTCTTTGTGGATTACTTCAAATGTTACTGCCATTTATATCGTCTCGGTAAATATCTGTCCTTCGAAAGTTTTGATGATGCAGTCATCATCTTCCATCCAGGATTTGTGGTAGAGACCGGCTTTTACGCAGGTCTGACTAAGGAACTCTTCAGCGTCCCAGTTGTATTCCTCTGCAACCTGAGGAAGAAGAAGTCCGGAACGGCTTCCAAGGGAAGCTATCAGTCCGTGGCGTCCGATTTCGATGTGCTTAGGACGTTCTTCTGCCGGGCATTCGAGAATTTCAGGTTCAGTGAGAACGGTTACTTCAAAGCGGATGCTTTCAAGTTCTTCTTCTCGTACCGGGTAGAATCTGGGGTCGCGGAGAGCTGCGGCAACAGCTGCTTCACGCAGAACTTCTCCAAGCGGTGCTGTAGGATACGGGAATCCGATACATCCGCGAAGTTCGCCTCCGTCTGTGAGTGTTACAAAGACTCCGCGTTCTTCGTTAAAGATTTTTGGGAGTTCAATGTCTTTTACTTCTTCGTGTTTTACTGCAGATTCAGCGAATGCACGAGCTGCCTGCAGGGCAAGCTTTCCTTCTTCTTCGGTTAAGAGGTGCATTATGCTATACATATAGGTTCTATTAAGAGATGAATTGAGCGGAAGGAAAGTGCTATTTACTAGTGAACGAAACACTTCTCTATGAAGAGCCTGTTAATTGTTGACCACAAAAATCCGATAAGTTCCCCTGATGAGATACGTGTATCTTCAGTTCTTTTGAAACTGAAGGATGCGGGTTTTGATGTTTCACGGATGAAAATTTCAGAGTGTTGCGCTTCGTCAGTTCTTCACCTTGTGGAGCAGAAAGGAGAGATGATTCTGCCAATTACTCTGGTCAATAATTTCCCGATGATTACAGGACGATATCCGTTAAACGATGAGATAAAGCAGATTTTGTCAGTCCCTGACGGAATCATTGAACCCAAACACTGCGGATGCTGTTGTATCGAGGGATGCGGCTGTGAGTGATTCCTGTATTCTCTGCCAGGCTCCGCTTAAATATCTGGAATCTCCAAAGATGATGCGCTGTGAGATTTGCGGCCGGAGTTTTGAGGGACATGCGGTTTGCGAAAACGGGCATTATGTCTGTGACGAGTGTCATGCATCCCCGGCTGAAGGTGTTGTACGTTCTGTGGTTCTTGCATCCACTTCGAAGAACCCTCTCGAAATCGCAGAACAGATAATGGCTTCTTCATTTGTCCACATGCACGGTCCCGAGCATCATTTCATAGTAGGAGCATCTCTTCTTTGTGCATACAGCAATACATATGGCTGACTTGATTTGGAAAATGCTTTGAATGCTGTAATTTCCAGAGGAAAGAAAGTACCTGGAGGTTTCTGCGGCATGGCCGGATGCTGCGGGGCTGCTGTTTCGGCAGGCATTTTCTTATCCGTTGTTCTGAAAGCAACTCCGATGTCAAAGGAATCATGGGCTCTTTCAAACCGTATGACTTCATGCTGTCTCGATGCAGTATCAAGGCTTGGCGGTCCAAGATGCTGTAAGCGTGATTCGTACACATCGATTATTACTGCAGCTGATTTTTGCGGAAGAGAACTTGGAAAACCTCTGTACGTTTCGGATAGGATATCATGCAGGCATTACATGGAAAATACCGAGTGCCTGAAAACAGAGTGTCCGTATTTTCCCCTCCACACCCACTGACCTCAGGAAACACTGATATCAGTATAGTTCAAATATATTATTAATATGGACTTTGGCGGAAGAACAATTGGAAGTGAGACCTATGTTGCACCAAATGCAACCCTCGCAGGAGATGTAAACCTTGGAAACAACGTAACAATCCTCTTTGGTGCAGTACTTCGTGCAGACATGGACTCAATTACCATTGGAGACGGTTCAAACGTACAGGATAACGCAGTAATCCACGAAAGCGTTGGAAAACCTGTAGTCATCGGCAAAAACGTCTCCATCGGACACGGGGCAATCATCCACGGAGCAAAAATCGAAGACAACTGCTTAATTGGAATGGGAGCAATCGTCTTAAACGATGCAAAAATCGGTGAGGGCTCTTTAATCGCAGCAGGTGCTCTTGTCTCAGAGAGAAAAGAAATACCTCCGCGTTCACTTGTCATGGGAGTTCCAGGAAAAGTTGTCCGCGAACTGACCGAAGAAGAAGTCCAGGCAAACATCATAAATGCAGAGACCTATGTTGGAGTCGGTCAGAGGTATCTCCATGAGTAATGCCGTAATCATTGGAGGAGGCGTTGCCGGAATCCAGGCTGCAATGGACCTTGCAAATCACGGAGTACATGCATACATCATAGAGCGTGAGCCGTCGATTGGGGGACACATGGCAATGCTCGACAAAACTTTCCCGACAAACGACTGTTCCATGTGTATCTTATCGCCTAAAATGGCAGAGGTCTCCCGCCATCCAAATATTACAATCCTGACCTTGGCCGAAGTCGAAAAGATTGAAGGAACTGCCGGGAATTTCACCGTCACAGTCACTAAATACCCGAGATATGTAAACGAAGCAGACTGTACCGGATGCGGTGTCTGTATCGAAGTTTGTCCCGTTGAAGTCTATAACAAATTCGATGCAGGTCTTGGTGTCAGAAAAGCCATCTACAAACCGCACGCACAGGCAGTCCCGAACCTGGTTGTCCGCGATGCATTCCACTGCATTGACTGCGGTCTCTGCTTTGACGAATGCGGTAAAAATGCAGTCCTCAAAGTAACCGAAGACAAAGTCCAAAGCATCGAAATCGAAGCCGCCTCGGTTATTATTGCAACAGGATACACACTATTCGATGCACAGAAAAAGTCACAGTTCGGATACCTTCGGTACGCTGATGTCATAACCAGCCTTGAGTTCGAGAGAATGATTAACGCAGGAGGACCGACTAAAGGAGAGCTTAGAAAACTCTCCAACGGTGAGAGCCCGAAGAGCGTTGTCTTTGTCCAGTGTGTAGGATCCCGTGATGCAGTCCTCAAGAGAAACCACTGTTCCTGTGTCTGCTGCATGTATGCGATGAAAAATGCAATGCTGATTAAGGAACACTACCCGGACTGTGAAGTGTCAATCCTCTACAATGACGTAAGAGCATACGGAAAAGGATACGAAGAGTACTTCGAGCGTGCCAAAAACATGGGTGTTACTTTCATCAGAGCATTCGCAGGAGAGGTTCAGAAATCCAGGGACAGTCTTATCATCCCTATCGAAAACACCGAGACCGGCGAGTTTGTAAACCTCGAAGCAGACTTAGTTGTATTATCTGTTGGAATGTCTCCAGAGCCTGACACAGTACGTCTTGCAACCTCTCTTGGAATTAAGATGGACGAAAGTTCATTCATCAAAGCTGACGACCCGTTCTCACCGGCTGTAAGCGGAGTTCCTGGAATCTTCATCGCAGGAACTGCCCTTGCACCAAAGGACATCCCGGACTCTGTTGTTTCCGGCGGTTCTGCTGCCGCAAAGGCATTCCTCTGTACTGTGGAGCGTGGTGAATAATGGTACAAAAAAGAACCAACGGCAAAAAGCCTGTAATCTCTGAAGAAAAGACCATCTGGTGGGATGATGAGCAGAGCTGCATCATGGCTGTTGATCAGACCCTTCTGCCGACCGAGTATAAAGTCCTCGAAATCAGAACCATCAATGCATTAGCTGATGCAATTAAGAGACTTGCAATCCGCGGAGCACCTGCTCTTGGAGTTGCCGGAGCTTTCGGTATTGCTCTTTCTGCCCGTTCCTGCGAATCAGATGTTGAATTCGAAGAAACTGTTGCAGCAGATGCGGCGGAATTAATCGGCACCAGACCAACTGCTGTGAATCTTTCCTGGGGCGTTAAAAAAGTCCTGATGAGCATGGAAAATCTTCCGCCTGAGATGGCAAAGATTATGGGTCTCTTTGCGGCAAAGAAGATTGCAGAGGACGACACTAAAATCTGCCAGGAGCTTGGAAGAAACGGAGCCAAACTTCTTCCGCAGATTGGAACTGTCTTAACCCACTGCAACGCAGGAGCTCTCGCCTGCTCTTCCTGGGGTACAGCTTTAGGAGTTGTCCGCTCGGCATGGAAGATGGGAAAGAACATCTCTGTTATCTCCTGTGAGACAAGACCTCTTCTTCAGGGCTCAAGACTTACAGCTTTCGAACTTGCCCGCGACAAGATTCCGGTAACGACCATTATTGATTCAGAAGCCGCATACTTGATGCAGCAGGGAAAAATCGATGCAGTTGTAGTTGGCGCTGACAGAATCACAAAAGACGGAGTCTTTAACAAGATTGGAACTTACATGCACGCAATATGCGCAAAGCATCACAACATTCCATTCTATGTAGCAGCACCTGTTTCCACCTTCGACTTCGAGGCAGAGATGAAGGATGTTGTAGTAGAAGAACGCGGAAGAGCCGAGGTTGCAAATCTCTTTGGAAAGACCACTGTCCCGGATAATGTTCCTGTGATTAACTACGCATTCGATGCAACTCCTCTCGAGCTTGTAAGCGGAATTATTACAGAAAAAGGTGTTCTGTATCCTCCATTTGATTTTAGTGAGCTGAAATGATTACAGATTATCTTCCTGTTGCCTTCTTCAACAATCCTGTCTGGAACTCAGCAGTGTACATCTTAGGAGAACTGGTAATTGCAGTTCTGGTTCTCTGGATCCTTCTGTCTTTCCTGATTGGAATTTTAATCGCGCTGTCGATTAGAAAGAAGAAGATGTACTTCCCGATGCTTCTCAGGCCTGTTCTGACGCTCATGGAAGGTACAGTGAAGCTTGTCTGCATGATGTTTCGCGTTGACCCGACGGAGCTTATGGAGTTTCTGATTAAGATTGATAATCAGATGAACTACTCGGCATTCGCAAAAGTCCCGGTTGAGAAGAGGGCAGTATTTATTCCTCTCTGTCTTCGCTCTGCCAAGTGTCCGGCACGGCTTTCTCCTGATGTTGGTATTTCCTGTGTTTCCTGCGGGAAGTGTCAGCTTGGCGATGCAATTCCTGTGTTAAAGGAAGCCGGGTACATGACTTTTATTATCCCAGGCTCTACATTTATCAAGCGTCTCGTAAAAAAGTACAGACCAGAGGCTATGATTGGTGTCGGATGTCTTATGGAGGTAAAAGAGGGTCTGGAGCTTGGACGCAGGATTTCGATGACAACTATTGGTGTTGTGACCATGACTGACGGATGTGTTGAGACAACGATGAATTATGATGAGCTGATGAAGGCTGCATCTATCGGTCTGGATAAACCTCTCAGACTTCCGGAAAAGAAGGATTGAGGGTGTTTCCCTCAACCAGGTTTTTTGGCTCAATGAGCTGGTTTATTTCCACAATTTTATTTGTGTGCAGGTTTTTTCGCTGATGTTGACGGCTGGGCTGCTGCTTCTTTCTTTGCGGCCTGCTTTGCCATCTTATCTTCTTTTTTGTGGGTTGGCATGTGAATGGTTCACTTAATTCCAAGGAAGGCTGATTGGTTTTCAGTTCTCTTCCCTGATAGATAGTTGGGCGTTCTGGAATAAAGGATTTCATTTCAGGGACATGGATGTCTTAACCTGTGCTGTTATATAGATTAGTGACAAAGATTTGTGTATGGTCTCATTAGAAGAGTTAGCATCAAGAGTTGCCAGGCTGGAAAAGGATAACGAAGAGCTTGAAGAGCGTGTTCGCGAGCTCGAACTCCAGATTGGAATCCTGACTGAGAGGAGCCTTCGCGGAAGCTGTAGTTCGTGTCATATGTGATTTGAAAATAACCCTAAATCTTTATATCGAATCAGCCCCAGATTATATTCTGCAAATGACTGCAGTACGTATTAAAAAGGGCTTAAAGCGTGTCTCTTTGTACTGTCAGGTCCGCTAAAAATATCTGGGCGGATTTTCCGCCCGAGGGAAGATTCGCCTTTTTTGTGATACTATGATTCTGGAAAAGAAATCCCTTCAGTATATTTTAATGGTTGTTGCAGCGTCAGCTGTCTTTATGGATTATCTTGATACAAGTATTGTATCAATCGCTCTTCCGTCAATTACAGCTGACTTAGGCGTCGGCAGTGCTGTTTCCGCATGGGTTATGACGGGATATCTTTTAGCTCTAGCCTCTATGCTTCTGGTGTTTGGAAAACTTGCAGACAGAACAGGCCGATACCGTGAGATTTTTATCACCGGTTTTGTGCTCTTTACAATAGCATCTTTCCTCTGCGGAATCTCATCTTCGATTATCATGCTTATTCTCTGCCGTGTGTTCCAGGGAGCGTCAGCAGCGATGATGGTTGGAACAGCAACCATGCTTGTGATGCTTCATCTTCCGGAAGAAAAGAAAGGGATGGCGGCAGGGATGCTTGCAACTCTTGGAGGGGCAGCACTCGCCTTTGGTCCTGGACTTGGAGGAGTAATTGCCGAGTATCTTTCATGGCACTGGATTTTCTTCATCAACATTCCAATCGGAATCATTGGAATCCTTGGAGCACTTTTTGTGATTCCAAAAGTAGAACACCTTCCGCGTGAGAAAAAGCCGTTTGATATCAAAGGTGCTTTCCTTCTTGCGGCAACGCTTCTTGTGTTTCTTGCAGGTCTTGAGATTGCCAACACCGAAGGCTGGTCTCTTCCGGTAATTATTCTGATTGCGATAACTCCTGTTCTTGGGTTTATCTTCCTGAGATGTGAAATGAAGCATGCAGATCCTGTTCTTCCGGCAAATATTCTAAAGAATAAAATAGTAATCTGGGCGTCTGTTTCGTGTCTTTTCATCACGATTGTGTATCTTGGAAGTATCTACATTCTTCCATTCTACTTAACAGGACCTCTTGGTCTTGGAAGTGCTCTGGCTGGAATTATAATGCTTATTCCGCCGGTTACGATGATGATTATGGGAGTTCCGGCAGGAAATCTTACAAACTCTTTCGGATGCAAAAAGCTCTGCAATATCTCAGCTATTGTTGGAACTGCGGCATCTCTGTTCCTTGCGGGTGCTGTTCTGATGCAGAATGCAATCCTGCTCTTCGCAGGTCTTCTGCTTCTTGGAGCAACTCTTGGAATTAACGAGGGTCCGACAATCAGGAGAATTACAATCCACTGTACAGAAGATACTCAAGGGTCTGCTGGAAGTCTTACCTATACTGTAATGAATATTGGAAGCGTTGTTGGAATCGCCGCCTATTCTGTTGCTGCCTCTCTTGCTTCAGGAAGCCCTGATGTGTTTACAACATGGGGAATTGCAGCCGCATGTATCTTTGGAGCTGTTTGTGCGGTTCTTTCGTATATTACATCCAAATTTGCGAAGGACACTTTCCTTGCGTGATGTAATATCCTAATTTCTATTTTTAAATAATTACCCTCATCTGAAACCTTTTGACCTTTACAGGAGAACTATTCATTTGACCAAAAATGGTGATGAATATGAAAAATCTCTATAGGAAAATGGTCGAAGAAGCCCTTGCCGCACAGTATGCAGACATTGATGTCATTCGCAGAAGACGCGGAATGCGTTTCCACATGAAGGACACAAAACCATACGTGGATGCAGTCGAAAAAATGACAGTGCTTCCAAACCAGAGCAAAGCCGTAATCAATCTCCACAAAGAATCAGTAAAAAACCACTTCGAAGTCCTCTCCACCCTTACGACCCACGTCCGCGAAGAAGATGACCCGTTTGTCGAACACTACCAGACCCCTGTTGTTTTAGATATCATCTGTTCTGAAGACGAAGCATTCGCAGGAAGTATGGAAAAGTTCGCAGACACAATCCGCGAACATGAAGCACTCATAGGACGCGAGGCAGCCCGCTGTTATGCAGGATTCTATGGTCCGGTGTGTTCCGTTGACTTCGCATTAATGCCTGGTTCAACAAGCAATGTCGTAAACCGCATATTAGAAAAAACCGACATCCCCGAAACTCACAAAAAAACAATCCTTGCCGCCAAATCCTGGGGAATGAACACCTCATATGGAATAGGAGACGTCTTTGCAAAATCCGTCGAAGCAGGAGACACACTTGCCGAAGCATCCAGAAAAGAAGTAAAACAGCTCCACGACATCTACAAAAACCCGATGGAAGCACAGGCAGCACTCATGCGAAAAGTCCACATGACATCATTTTCTGCAAAACGATACATGCAGGAATACAGACAGAAAATGCTTCCATATGTCAAAGACGCAATCGAAGACGAAGTACATTACGGCAACATCGTAACAGTTCCAGCATACTGTGTTGGAGACATATCCCACCACATATCGCAGTCCACATTTAACATGTGCAAAGACGACGTGATTTTTGAAACGATTAATGCAGTAACAGGAGTTATGAAAAATACTCTCGAAACCGCAATCCCGAAGGTAAAATCACCATATCAACTCTTAAACATCGCAACAGGATCAACCGCCGCCGCCGCAGAATATCTCCTCGAACTTGATGGATTCAATGCCCCGATGATAGTCGACCTTCTAACCAAACGCTATCACAACTTAGTCATGATAAATCCAACCAGAGGCTCTGCCGCAGAACTTCACAACTGTGACTTCATGGACATGATTTACCGCGGATGGAAAATCATGGATAGGGCAGGACGAATCAAAAACGGAAGCGGAGAACCGGTTCGGCCGATAGTTGACGGAATCGAAGTTGACTTATCGCCGATTCATGAAAATGAAGTCCTCATGAACCCTCAGCGTTATGCATATCCGGCATGCTCGATTACTGTTCGAACATCCGCTCTTCTCCGCCTTGCAGACTACCCGTGTCTCATGACAAGTGAACCGGTTACAGCCACCATGATGACCAATATCATCGCACTCGACAAAGGAAACCCGGCGGCTCCTGTTCGCGGATGTAAGAGCTGTGCTACAGCCTGCTTAATCGGCTCACGCCACCAGTACTGCCAGTACAGGGAAGGTGTATAATGAAGTGTTATGTCTGCGAAAAGATGGGAATCGACCGCGAAGCCTCCGGCATCTGCATCGTCTGCGGAATGGGACTTTGCAGCGAACACATGGTAAGATCCGACGTCGAAAACTGGGAAGGAGGATATCCTTTCCCGTCTCGAAAGCTCAAAAAACCAATCCCGCGTATCTTATGCCCTGAGTGTGCGGCCGCTTACGGAGGCAGGTGATGGATTTACTGAAGCGTTCGATTGCGGAATGCATCGGAACACTGATTCTGGTCTTTGTCGGATGCGGAACTGTCTGCATGCTTGGTGGAGATCTGCTTGGAATTGCCGCAGCCTTTGGTCTTGCAGTAACCGTTCTGATTTACACAATAGGAGCAGTTTCCGGATGCCACATCAACCCTGCTGTATCAATCGCTCTTTGTGCCGCGAAAAAATTCCCGTTAAAAGATACAGCAGCCTACTGTATCGCACAGCTTATCGGAGCGGCACTTGGTGCCGGATTAATTATTCTCGTAATGGGAATGGATGCCTTAACAACAGGCGGACTTGGAATGACAGCTCCAGTGGCTGAAATCTCAGTGTTCCAGGCAGTACTTGCTGAGTTTATTGGAACATTTATCCTAATGATGGTGATTATGGGGGTGGCTGTTGACCGCCGTGCAGCGCCCGGATTTGCAGGGCTTGCTATCGGTGCCTCAGTACTTGCTGTAATCCTTGTCATTGGAAAAATATCCGGAGGCTCGATTAATCCTGCCAGAACATTTGGGCCGGACTTAATGGCACTCATCCTCTCAGGCTCTGATGCATTATGGACTACATTTCCGATTTACATAATAGGACCTGTCCTTGGAGCTGTATGTGCGGCCCTTCTATACTGCAGAATGACTGGAAAAGATAACTGCTGAAAATAGAATCAATGAATGCAAATAGGCAGCCTCATTGGCTGCCGGCATTCGTCATTAATCCGGAAAAAGGTATTATATTTACTCTTTCTTGGCTGCGAGCTCAACGTCCTCAGCCTTGATGGTCTTACGACCTGCGTGCTTGGCGAGTTCGTTGGCTTCTTTTGCAAGGTTCTCGATGTATGCTTCTGCCTTGATAACAAGAGCATCTGCAGCATCTTCGCCGACGCGCTCTGCGCCTGCTTTCTTTGCAAGTCTGACGACTGCTGCTTTCGGTAAGTCTGCCATAGTTATTACCAATCAAAAATGGGTTTGGTAAATATATAAAAGTATCTCAAAATATTGGCTGTTTTCAGTATTAGGACAAAAATATGAGGGTACAGAGGAATTGCGCGGAAAATATTGGTTTATTTGGATTTAAACCTCACAGAATGTTCTGTTGTCAAAAAGAACCCAAAATTAATGTATTTGCCCATCTATGATACATTTTGCCATAGAGAGTATGCCTTCGTAAGATGCAGATGCGCGCGAACTGTCGATAAACAGGTCTTTGATGTTTACAATCAAAGCTCCGTGTCCAATTCCGCCTCCAAGAAACACCAGAGTTCTGAAAATCAGGTTGCCGGAAATTCCATCCGGAGCAATAATCACACCCGCATCAGATACTGCATCCTCGATTAAAATCTCGCCATGAACAGCCCCTGAAATCTCTGCCGCTTCCTCTGCCTCATAGATAGTTCTATCTACCATCTCATGGCGTCCGATATCTCCAAGCCTTCCCCCTGAAAGAATCACAGCCTTATCCGGCAGTCCGAATGCACGTGCAAGACGTCTTCCATCCTCTACAAAAGACACCTTCTCTGAAACAGTCCACCCCTCATCAACTCCGACAGGTGCAAAGAAAAATTTCTGTCCGGCAGAAGTTTCGAGAAGAGCAATCCGTTCAAGACGGGAAACATCATAGACTTTTTTCAGATACTTCAAAGTATCATTTGCCGGAAGAGACCCTCTCACTGCCGCATCGATTTTCTTCGAATACAAATCATCAACAAGAGATTTTTCCGGACATTCCGAATAATTAATAGAAACAAATTCAGGAACGGAAAACTCCGTTCCTTCCTTTACATAACAGATAATTTCAACATCAGGTGAAGCAGATTTTCCCGCGCTCTGTATCACCTTTTCCGGATTTACACCGCAGCCGATTCCAATTTTCATATATTGGTGATGCCTTCGGAACAGAAGTTAAAGATGGTTGCTTTGTCCTCGCCCTTGGTAAGAGTAAGGCTTCTCTCCTTTACAACAGTTCCAATGACCTGTGCTGCCATTCCGGCCTCGCGGAATGCACGGCAGACCTGCATTACAGAGTCTTTGTTTGCCGTCATGATAAAGCCCATTCCTGGATACATTCTAACCCATTCCTCAAAGGTGATTCCAAGAAGGTCGAGGTCGGGTGTTGGAATTGACGGAAGGTCAACAATACCTCCAACACCTGATGACTCAAGAAGCATACCAAGAGTTCCTATAACTCCCGGGTTTGAGATATCCTTTCCGGCAGTTAAGAGATGGTGTTCTCCAAGCTCCTTCATGACACCAAGCTGTTTTTGTAAAACTTCAGGAGTCTTCTGGGTTACAGAATCCCAGTTCATGCGTGCGCTCGGGTGAATTCTGCCGTTTAAATCGATTGCCATGATAATCGAATCGCCGACCTGTGCAGTACTGCTGTAGATGACATTTTCAAGGTCTGCAACGCCTAAAATCGAGACATTGATTACATTGTATGGTGCATCTGGGTGAAGATGTCCTCCGACGACTGGTACATTGAATGCGTTTGCGGCATCACGCATACCGTTTGTAACCTGAGCCATAACCTCATCATCAGAAGCTGAGAGAATGTCTACCATAGCAACCGGCCTTCCACCCATTGCTGCGATATCGTGGACATTGACAAGAATCGCACAGTATCCTGCCCAGTACGGGTCAATCTCCATGAGTTTGTTCCAGATTCCGTCTGCGGCAAGGAGAAGAGCAGTTCTTCCGTTTTGAATAACTGCGGCATCCTCTCCATAGGATGCGATAACATCCAGATTGTCGATATGGAGAGTTTTTACCAGTGAGCCTATTGCCTGCTTTCTGCGTACACCGTCATATTTTTTGACTTCTGCCGCGACAGACGCCGGAGTATAGTTATCTGACTGCATTGTGAATTCACCAAAGGAAAATCCCACAGGAGAGTTCCCTCTAACTTGTGGTTATATATTTCCCTTACAAAGGGATAATATGTTGTACTGTTTGACTGTCATGATTCCTGCCATTTATAATGCCTGACCTCCAATATATGTGTAATATGGATTGGGCAGAGAAGTATCGGCCTCAGCATCTCGATGAGATTCTGGGTAATGCCGCAGCAGTGAAGCAGATGGCTCTCTGGGCGCAGACCTGGACTGCAGATTCAGCCCCGCTTCTTTTAATCGGAAAACCTGGAATAGGAAAGACTTCCGCGGCTTTAGCTCTCGCCCGTGATATGAACTGGGAAGTTCTGGAACTGAATGCTTCAGATGCCAGAACAAAGGCTGTTATCGAGAGAATTGCCGGAAACTCAGCATCCACTGCAAGTCTTTTCGGTGCTTCCCGCAAGATGGTTATCATCGATGAGGCAGACAATCTCGAAGGAAATGCAGACAGAGGAGGCGCGCGGGCAATTGCTGATTTGTTAAAGACAGCAAAACAGCCGGTTCTCTTAATCGCAAATGATGCCTACGGTGTTTCAGATTCGATTAGAAGAATCTGTGAGACTGTGCAGTTCAGGTCAATTACTTCATCCACTCTTGCAAAGCGCATGAAGGAGATTTGTGTCTTAGAGCATGTTTCATGCAGTGAGGATGCTTTGTCCGAAATCGCCGGAAGTGCTGCAGGCGATATGCGAAGTGCTGTAAATATGCTGTTCGGCTCTGCCGCCGGACTTGATTCTTTGTCGGCAGACGGCGTATCTACCGCTCAGAAGGATGAGCGTGCAACAATTTTTGATTTAGTGGCAGCCGTTGCAACAGGTACTTCTGATGAGCGTTTAATGAAGCTTTCCCGCGAGTGCGAGGAGAAGCCTGATTATGTTGTTCAGTGGGTTGAAGAGGCTGTATCGCAGATTCCTGACCGCAAGAGAAAGATTCGTGCATACCGCAGAGTAAGCAAGGCTGATGTGTATCTTGGACGTACAATGACTCGTCAGTACTATACTCTCTGGCGTTATGCAACAGCTCTAATGACGATTGGTGTTGCATCAGAAGAGGAGTCAGCAGGTTTCAGACCGCGTGTTATGCCGCCATCCAGATGGAAGAGAATGGCAACCGCAAAGAAGCAGAAGACTGTCCGGCGTACTTTATCTGCAGCCCTTGCAGAAGGTTACTCGATTCCTGATATTCAGGTTCAGTCAGAGTACATCGATCTTCTCTCATGGGTTGCAGAAGCCGACCCTGAGGCTTTCTGCGAGCGTCATAACCTCGATGCTGACCAGCTGACAGTTCTCCTCCATGATAAGACAAGGGCAGCAGCTGCATTAAAGGCAGTTCAGAAGGCCGCAAAGGAGAAGGAGATTAAGGTCAAAAAGGCTGCTGCAGCAAAGAAAGCCGAGGCAAGAAAGAAGGCAGACCTTGAAGAGGCTTTAAGAAAAGCAGAGGAGGAGGCAGCAAAAGAGGCTGTCAAAGAACCTGTTGTAGATCCGGTTGTTGAAGAGGAAAAGCCGGTCGAAAAGAAACCGGCGGCAACCCAGGCAACTCTGGACTTCTTCTAACTATTTTTCCTATTTCAAAAAAATGCTTTATGAAGCAAAAATTTGCAATAGTATTTTATTTTGTGAATGTGACATAATTTTGAAGAACGGGATTATATTTAGCAAAATAATCCATTGAACGATATATTTAAGAAATTG
>JAFOFB010000007.1 GCA_017387505.1 Methanocorpusculum sp. | reverse complement strand
TTTGCAGAGTGTCTTATTTCTGCCCCCTCTCTCTACTTAATAATTGGTTTTATGGGATTATAGGCTCTTTGGTGTAAGGATTTTGAGATTTGCTTTGGCTTTATTTGGTAAAGTAAAACCGCGAATCGGCGCGAATCTTGGCGAATCGCGTTCCGTTCACCCGGACTCTCACAAGCCTCTGGCTTGTTCGTGGCATCGCATGTCTTTCAGCCATGTTCAAGGCTCGAGCATGCTCTCGCCATTCGCCAACGTCCGGCGGAACGCTCGACTCGCGCTTCCGGCGCTCGCGTAATAGAAGAGTGAAAAAAAAGAAAGCAGAAGGAATCTTCCTTCTGCTTATGCGAGATTTGCCTGAGAGTCAGCCCAAGTCTCTATCTTCTCGATGGTTGCGTCATAGGAGAAGCCTGTGACAAGCATGTAGTCTTTGCCGATGGTGACGGTGAAGGCGTCTTCTTTGTCGTCAACTTTGTTGACGCAGGAGAACTTTGCAGTCCAATTGTCTTCTTTGTCTTCGACAGAGCCAGAACCTCCGACACCTGCGAAAGTTTCTGCGGCTTCGGTTCCTCTAAGAAGAGAAGTGCCGTCTTCAAGAGATGTCTTGTCACCTGCATAGACATTCACATATGCCTTCTCATCTCCTTTTGCATCGAAGTAAACAATCTTTGTCTTGTAGGTCTCAGCGGTCAGTTCCTTTTTGGTGAATCCCATTGTGGTGTCGTTTTTGAATGCGTTAATTACGCTTTCGAAGGCGTCAAGGGATGGAATAGGAGAGACGTACTCTCTTTTTGTATTCTGGTTAATTGCAGTTTTTGTAAAGTCAGCCATTGTAATAGTTCCCGAGACGGGGCAGAAAAAGAGGTTAGAGGGGCGAGAGGCACCGAAGGTGACTCAAGCCTTGAGCACGGCTGAAGGCGAGAGGCACGAAGTGGCTCAAGCCGTGGGCAAGACCAAAGGGCTTGCGAAAGACGTGCGAGGGGGTTTGGTTTTCCTGCCCCCTCTCTCTACTCAATAATTGGTTTTTTGACACTATAGGCTCTTTGGTGTAAAGATTATTGGGTTTTCTTTTTTCTTATAGTACTGCTCCGCCTGCCCGCTACGCACTCGCACGCCGTTCCGTCGTGCTTTAGCTTCGAGTCTCTTCGCGCCTCTCGCATGTCGCGGCGGGCTTCGTATGACTGCTTCCGTCCGCTCCTTCGCTTTCGGTTTTTGCTTGATTTATGCGCCTGTTCTGGTGTTGGTTTAGGAGTTCCCGCCGAGCCGCTTGGCTGACGCACGTCTAATCGCCGTGCTATTGGCTTAGTCGCTTCGCTCCCTCGCCAATCGCCGCAGCTTTTTCGGCGGGCAATCAGATTTTTTGTGATGATTCTTTTTTTAAGATAGACAAAATGGTTGATGCTCTTTTAGTGGTGTTTCCGTCGGGCTAAAAAAATCCGAGCCGCTCCTTCGCCTTCGGTGTTCATCGGCTAATCGCCTCTTCACACCTGCATGCTCGGCGCGTCCGTCTTTTTTTTGACGCCCTCCTTAATATACAAAAAATGGGCGGGGCACAGGCGTTCACCCGCGAGAGGATAATGCCCCCGGTCTGTTCGCTCGCTTTGCTCGCTCTCATCCCGTGAGCAATATCGTCTCGCGGTTTACACGCCCCCGGTGTAAGCCCGCCGGGTTGCCCGGTTGGCTTCGGAGTGTAACCATGAATAAGTTAGATGTTAACTCGGATATGTACAGAATTGTCGGATGCGCCCTTGCGGTGTACAATCACTTGAAGCCCGGTTATCTGGAATCGGTGTATGAGAAGGCGTTGGAAAAGGAACTGACGGCAGAAGGCTTTGCGGTTCGCCGTCAGGTGAAACTTCCCGTGTATTACAAGGGCGAGCTTCTGGATGCGCCGTTTGTCGCGGATATGATTGTGAATGATGCGGTTCTTGTAGAGTTGAAGGCAGTGTCGAACCTCGCAAAGATTCACGAGCGGCAGGTTGAGAGTTATCTGAAAACAACAGGGATGGAGAGCGGGCTTTTAGTGAACTTTGGAAATTTGAGGAGGTTGGAGTGGCGGTTAGTCACTCTTTGATTTTTCAACAGAAAAATCTCAATTTCACAAATGCTTAATCTCTCTCTCGTCCTATTGTCTATCATACATATGGATGATGAGCATAACCAGAAGAATGAGCAGGGGAACATAACCAATCAATTTACAAATCCGCTGTTAGAGTACATCGCCCCTTTAGAAAAAATAAAAGAAAATCTAAGAGAGTTATCAAACAGAGTTTATAGTCCAGTTATGTTTGAATTTCCTCTTGGGGAAGAAATTGCTGAGATATCAAATAGATTTAAGCAGCTATATACGAATCCTGCTATATCCCTAATTCAAAGTATTACCTCTCAGTGGAAAAGTGAGATTACTGCCTCTATTTCTATCCTGTCACCACGAGCACAGATTGGTAAGTATGGATGGGTTATTCCTCTGTTTATTCCGATTAGTGCTGATGATGTGTTTAATTCAGATTTCAACAAATACATACTTGACAAGTACTTTTCAGATGACAGTGAATACTTTGATAGACTGAGTCAAGAGATATTATCCATAATTTCAGATGAAAGTGAACTGCAGAAAATTAGAGAGGGAATCCAGGCATATAATGCAGGTCTTTATGCACCATGTGCACATGTTTTAATCCCTCTTGTAGAAAGATTTCTGCTCTTTGATACTGGAAAGTCAGGATTCAAGAAAATTAAGGATTCATTTAAAGAACAAATAGAGATGAAAAATCTAGAGGATGATTTCTCATATGCTTTTCTCTTCTATGCATTAATGGATTTTATAGAAGTATTTTATGATACATTCGATTTCTCATCAGACGAACCGGATATTATCAACCGACATTGGTTTGTTCATGGGAGAAGTAACCAGATTGTTGAAAAGTGTCACTGTGTACAATTATTTTGTGTAATTCATACCATTCTCATAGTCAAAAATATTGAGTTTGAATAATAGAAATAGCAGACAAGGAATTGGGAGATTTACTTCTTCTCCCCAACAAGCCGCTGATACTCCTGCATCAGATATGCGACTATTTCTGCCTCATCCGCGAATTTGCGACCATACGCCTTCTCGACAGCCCTGTCGTTTGCCTCGTGAGCCTTCCTGAGTTCCGGCGGCATAGTCAGCGGGTCGTATAAGTCTGCTAAACTGTTGTCTGGATAAAGTGCCCGTGCGTCTAAAATGCCCTGAGCGGTTTTCTCGATGGCGGATTTCTGCTCTTCGGTGGGAGTGGGGAAGGGGAAGTTGTTGTAGACGACATCTTTGGAGTATCGGTAATCACTTTTTATTCTACCGCAAATCGCTCGCATCCATGCCATATGAATGTTAGATATGATAACACCAAAATGATAAAGTGACGCATCTGGGAGAATTTGTACTGCATCATTAACGATGATTTCAGGACCAATAAATCCGAATGGAACATACTTTCTTGTCTCTGAAGAATGGCGTGGAATAATTACAGATGCTTTTCCTACAGGCTGAGTTCGCTGTGCAAAGAGAGTTGGTGTCTCTGCAAACTTTCGGATAGCAGCAGCGATACTCTGTTCTCGTGTCTCTTTACAGCGTTGTACTCTCTCATAAACTAAGGGGCACTTCTTCAACTCAGCAGGCGATGCACCAACCAGCCACAGACACCACCGTTTCTTCCCATGTAAATATTCAGACGCTCCAAGAAGAGGCTTGATATATTTTTGAGCCTGTGGTTCTCTAGTTATGAAGTCTTCATAGTCCTCTTTCTCAATAATTAGATGACCACCATCTGCGGGCTTGTTTCCATAAACCATTTTTGGAACATCACATAACGGTTTTGCCCTGCTCATAACAAGAACATTTGGAGCGTCAAACAAATACCGGTTGATATTTTGTGCTACAGTTTTCTTTTCCCCATCAAAGATAAATTTTAACGAGCGTTCTTTTTTAGAGAATCCAATAATCACACAATGAACCTGTGCGGCATGTGATGCTTCACTTTCCCAAATAAAACTACGATATGCAAAGTTGATAATATCATCTGGAAGGAACGCCCAGAAACGACTAACTGTCTCACCCTGTACAATAGAATTTGTCGACACGAATGCTGTCTCTATCTCCATACCAACTGAGAAATCTGATGCCTTTTTATACCACCCGCAAACAAAATCCAGATTTTTCACACCGGGGAAAAGTTCTTGCATGTCTGCTTTCTGTTCAGCATTCATGTGGGAAAAACCAACAAACGGTGGATTTCCTAAGATATAACTCAGTTTATCCTTCGGCACAACATCTTCCCAATCAATCCGCAGGGCATTGCCCTCCACAATATTCGTGTATGACTTAAGCGGCAGGAAATCCAAGTCCACCTGCACAATCTTTTCCGTCTCCTTCATCATCTGGAACTCAGCAATCCAGAGAGCCGTCTTTGCGACATTTACCGCAAAGTCGTTTAGCTCAATACCATAGAATTGGTCGATGGGAACATTGATAACCCCGTCCACATCAAAAACCATCTGACCTGCAAAGGTCTCTTTCAGAATCTCATTTTCCAGACGGCGAAGCGAGAGATAAGTCTCGGTCAGGAAATTACCAGAACCGCACGCAGGATCTAAGAAGCGAAGCCCGCCGAGTTTCTTTCTTAAATCATCAAAGTACTTCTTTCTTGTTTCCCTGTTCGAGACATTTCTGATACGCTCTGCCTCTTCCTTTAAACTATCCAAAAACAGAGGGTCGATAACCTTGTGGATATTCTCGATAGATGTATAGTGCATTCCATTAGAACGCCGCGTCTCCTGATTAAGCGTACTCTCGAACACCGCTCCAAAAATAGTTGGATTAATACCAGACCAATCAAAATCAGAGCTTGCATTCTGTAAGATGAGGGTCATAATATCCTCAGTAAACATCGGAATCTCAATCTCCTCATCCTCAAACAGACCGCCGTTCACATACGGGAAATCCTTCAAAGAATCTTTCAGATACGGACTTCTCTCCTCAATCTTAGTATCTAAAACCTTGAACAGATTAATCAGAGCCTCGCGGGCATCCTCAGCGCGATATGCTTTAAGATAATCAGTGAACTGTGAAGCATACGGAAAAATACCTGCATCCTCCGCATACATACAAAACACAAGCCGCACACAAAGCATATTCAGACTTTTAAGAGAATGCGGGTCTTTTGGATTATGATACTGCTTCAAAATAGCATCATAAATTTTACCCACGAGCTCTCCTGCCTGTAAAGAGATATCCTCTTCCTTAGACACTCGGTCGTTTTCAGAATCCACAAGGAACTGTAAGCGGGAATACTCCTTTCCTAAGTTCTTAAGCAGAATGACCTCCGGCTCTTTCTTCTCAGGATGCTCCAAATCGTAAACATGGAACTCTGAAAAATTAGACAGAACAACCCACCTTGAATGCTGAGAAAAAGGCAGGCTCATGTTGTAGCGGATAGCCTGTCCTAAAGGTGTCAGCATCGAACCGTCTGATTGACGAATCGGCTTGCGTAAATCTTTTCCAAGGCTTTTCTGCTCAATAATAACTTTTGTAGAGGGGATTCTTGCATCAATAAAACTCGCGTGACTGAGACTAACCTTATCTTCAAAAGAAATGAACTTGTCAGGCTCTTCGATACCAAAAACCTTGTTCAAAAGAGACAGCCAGAATGTCTGGCTCTGCCCACGCTCATATCCTTTTCCTTCCCAATCTTTTGCAAACTTTTCTGCCGCTAATTTCTGTTTTACTGTTGCCATATTTTCCCTGTGAGTAAGATACTATTATCTTCCAATATAGATTAAGATGACTTCTGAATAGTTTAGCACATGTCCGCTCCCTCGCAAACCCTTATCCCTTCTCCACTCCTAAATACCATTACTCATGGGACACGGATACAGCTTTAAATGTCCGAACTGCAAATCAAAAATAAACCTTCATGAAGGAGTGGGTATTCTCTATCATTACACATTTGAGAGACTATTCTTTGGAGAAAAGCCAGAACTCAAAGAAGAAGTACCAAAAGAAATCTGGGAAGCCTGTATATCCCTAATGGAAAATGGATGGAAACCAAAAGACTACGAATACCAAATCTGCTTCTGTCCCAAATGCAAAACATTAGAACAGTACACCTCATTCACCCTCGAAAAAGACGGGGAAACATACACCCCCAAGTTCATCTGTAAATCCTGCGGAACGGAACTGCAAAAATGTAACCCCTTGGAAATGGATATTCCATTTTCCATAACCTGTGCAGAATGTAATACCACATTCACCGCAAGACCTAATCCCTGCGTAGTAAAATGGGATTGAATCATGGAGAATAACTTCTCCACTGTAAGCTCCTAACATGCCCGAAGTTCAGAAGCATCCCCTCCTTAATCCCAGTAGATTTCATATAACTTTGAAGCTGTTTTTCGTGAGCCTGATTGATTGTTGATACAGCCTTTAACTCTAAAAGAATGCAGTCATTCACAACCATATCCGCATAGAAATCCTTCCTCAGCTCAACACCCTTGTAGAAAACAGGAATCCGAACCTGACGGGAAACAGAAAAACCCGCCTGCAAAAGCTCGTATTCCAGAGCTGCTTCATACACCGATTCCAGATAACCGTATTTCAGAGTTGCATAAACCTCAAAAGCGCAGCGAAGCACTTTCAGTAAATCCGAGTTGTCATCTAACATTTTCATAATATAACTCCGAAGCCTGCCCGGGAAACTCGGCGGGCTTACAACGCGGGCGTGTGAACCGCGAGACGATATCCTTGGCGGGATGAGAGCCGAAGGCGAACAGACCGACGAGGTTATCCTCTCGCGGGTAAACGCCTGTGCCCCGCCCCATCCAACCATGTATATGGGTAGTGGAGACGTTAAGCAAAAAAGACGGGTGCGCCGAGCCTGCAGGTCGAAGACCGAAGGCGAAGGAGCACACGGAAGCAGGCATATGAAGCCCGCGTCAGTGGGCGAAATATGCTATGCGATTTTTTGTAGTCGAAACGGCTCTGCACCAGAATCCCAAACACCTAAGTCTCTCCCCGCCGTCTCGGACTGCCGCGTCAGCGAGCAGTCAGGCGGGGCAGTCAAATAACACAAAAAAAAACAATCAACAACCCGCCGGGACGCACGCAAGCCGCTAAAGCGACTTGCTATCGCTGACGCGGCGGCTTTTTCGGCGGGGAATCCTCGCTGACGCTGCGGAGAGTCAAAGAAACACCCGAACCCAAACACCTAAGTCTCTCTCCGCCGTCTCGAGCCGCCGCGTCAGCGTAGCGGCTAGGCGGAGCAGTAGAATAAATACAAAATACAAAAACATCAAAGGAGAACTAAGGAGGAGAGAGCAATTTCCTTGTTCCCTCTCCCCTCTTAGCAAAGGGTGTTAGTTTTTCGCGGGACGGATTCAGAAAGACCCCGCTTAGCCCTATACACCAAACATATGCCCGGTAAGACATAAGACTGCAACCGGGTAGCTTCACCCCGGCTACACATACAAATACGACATAGACCTATATAAACCCCATACCGCGCGGTGCGAAAGTGCCCCACACCTCAAAAAATCATAAAAATCCAAGCCCATACAAAAGAATAAACGAAAAACAAACCCCGCAAAAAGCCAAAACGCACTTTCGCAAACCTTCGGTTTGCTCATGGCTTGAGCCTTCGGCTCTCGCCTTTCACGAAAACAAATCCCACATATAAATCAAACGGCAAATCACATCACAAACACACAAAAAAAAGTATAGAAAATATTCAGTCCCGCATCTCAGAACGCGGAGTAAGCTTCACACCAGGCGGAAGGAAACAACGCTCGAAACCCTCACGTATCCTGCGTGCATCACGCCTGTCCTCCTCCGTTAATTCCCGATGTCCTGTATATCGGCAATACTCCATAGTTGTTGGATACATAACTTATCTTATATCCTCCGAAGGATATAAACAATTGCCTCAGTGTCAGGAGAGAGAATCCCCTTATCCACCGGACTAATCTCCTTAATCACATATTCACAACCACGTTCAACAAGCATCTCCTCCTCCTTACATCCCAAATACAATACCCTCTCTCCTTTTTCAAGAATACGGGCAAGAAACACCATCTTTCCATCATCATTCACCCGCGCATAACGTAAAGCTGCATCTACAGAAAGAGAATAACTTCCATAACCATCTTCAACATATGTGTCTCCAACACAGAACTCGGAAATCCACCGCGAATCAGCAAGCCCTCGAATAACATTCAATCCCTCAGGCAGAACACTCTTCGATACAGCAGAATCCAGAAACGAAATTAACTCCTCACACTGACATACATCATCACCACTCATCAAATCACGAAATTCAGGAAACCGCAGATACGAATTAACAATAGAGCAGTTTACATGCACAGGGTCAGGAGCTTCCACAGTCCACGAATCCTGCCTGCTTCCCAAATCCTGAAACGACAAAACAGCATCACGCTCAGCATCCGTCAACTCACACCACGAATTATAAGCAGGATACGGAGCGTTCTGCCGAACATAATCATACGGCGAATACGGCTCGGAAACGTACCTTTCCATACATTATCTTCAACGCAAGAATAGAAAAAGACTCTGTGAATAAAATATTAACAAAAAATAAAAAGAGAGAGGGGCGGAGTGTAGAAAATCCCCATTATGAAAAACAACACTCAGAGCTTCTTTAACACATCACCCTCCGCCAATCCATGGAAAATTAAAGCACTTTTCACAGAAGCCTTAGAGCAACCAACCCTGCGGGCGATAGCAGGGACAGAACCTTCTTCCATAACGAGCACAGCAAGCTTGTGACGGTCAGAAAGCTCCCCATGAGACCTCCAAGAAGGAATCATAAGAAAACCTCCTGCGGCATATAGAATTTGCATTTCTTCTCAGGCAGTCTAATCTGCTTCTCGCACACCAGATAGTAATTATCCACATTCTCAAAAACCGTAAACCCGCAGCTGCCAAAACGGCAGGAAAGACAGCGAAGCATCTGCGGCATAAAGAACTTCATACAGCAACCTCCTCGATAACATAATCCATCAAACGCTCCTCCTTCTCAGTCAATCTATCATAAACATGAGACGGAACAACCTTCGACAACTCAGTAGCATTTACCGTCTGATACTGCCGGATATCCAAATCACCAAGAACATCCCTCGCCTCAAGATAAAGAACACGTCTTCCAATAATCTTCTCGGCGTCAGTTGCCTTGACATGCACCAGAGAATCGAAAAGCTCAACATTGTACTGATGCAGGGCTTCAAGATTCACCCGCGTATAGTTCCTGAACCTTCCGCAGAGATTGTACTTCTCAGAAGTAAGCCCTCTATCCTGTATGTCTGCAACCTGATGCTTAAACTCAAGCTCGACAAAATTCAAAGCCCATCTGAGAGCTTCTCTTGTTTCGTAAAGCCATGCGGCACGCTCGAACCCGTATTCAACAGGACACGGGTGTGCTTCCTGTATGATGTCTAAATATTCCTGAGGAGTTTTCATGATTCTATCTCCTGTTCTTTTGCTTCTCTGCTCAATTCTTCTTCCAAAACCTGCCGGATTACTGCCTGCTGTACCTTGAATACTTTTCTTGCGGTGTCAATTTTTCCGCCGTTCTTGTAGTATTCCAGAAGTTCCTTTCTGGTTTCCTTGGAAACTCCGCTTGTGTCAATCGGCTTGGTGTATGTTTTGTTGTTGATAACTCTCCAAATAACGGTCTTTTCAACACTATATTCTTTTGCGAGTTTGCGAATTGAATTGCCTTCTGTATATTTTCGTCGGATTTCTTCTGCCTGAGAATAAGTCAGTGTTGCCGTACTAAGCATGATGTTTTCTGAACGGCTTACAAGTCTCAGGTTACAGAGTCTGTCGTCTTCTCTGTCTCCGTTTATGTGGTCTATCTGCATCCCATACGGGATTGCTCCGTTTGCCGCAATCCAGATGATGTGAGAGAGCCGCACATAACTTATCATTGAATAGCCGCGTGTTTTTCTTGGTGTGAGAAATCCTTTTTTCCGCGTTGAGTAAACCTGTCCTGTGTCGAGTGATGGAACCCACTCGCCGGAGCGGATTTTTTCCATGATATAGAAATCTGCTGCACTGCAAAGAATTACCATCATATAACCTCCTGCTTACCTTTCGAGAGGTATTTGAGAAGAGCAAAAGCTCCTTTGATGAACCATCTATCCGCATTAGGTGTCGAGGATGAATTATCCGAGGCGATTAACACAGTAGCTTTGAGTTCCTCAACGGACTTTGGGTCACTGTAGAAGGACTGAGTGATGAAGCTGAGCATTGCTTCCTGCTTTTCCAGGCTCTCGACAAGGCTGTCCCTCTTAAAAGGTAAGTCCTTATCTCCTGCGGGATTCTTGTACTCAGTCATAAAATAACCCCCGTGTCCTCTTTTGCTATGATAATGGGCGTTTGATTTTATGCGATACAGTTATCTCGTTTAACAACGACTTTATTACGGCTGATTACGGAGGTGCAATTCTGTGAGTCAGCCTGTATTTTTCGTTTCATTTTTCGCATGTCCTTTCTCTGAAGATTTTTGTGCCGACAAAAGCCTCGATTGAGGATCTCACAAGGTCGGTTCTTGAAAGTCCGAGCCTTTCACAACATCTGTTTACAGCTTCCAACTCGTCAGCGGTTACAGCGAGCGAGATGGAACAGGACAGTCTTGTTTTCTTGTCGAAGTGTTTGTTGTTCATACCTTCCTCACTCTTCTGCCGGGGTTTGCCTCCCTTGGGCGGAAGATTTTGGTCTTTGTGTATGTCTCAAGTGCTGTTCTTTGCAGGTCTCCGCGATTCTTGAACCCGAAATCAGAAACAAGCCGGTCTATGGTCTCAAGTTCCTCTTTGGAGACAGTGAGAGTGACCTGACTGTACAGCCTTGAATCAGGCGGCAATTTTGCGCTTCTCATGGCATCTCTCCTGCAAGTATCTTGTTCTGGTGTTCGCAAAGTTCGCGGCGGTACTTATCTTCGAAGCGTATGTATGCGCATCGAAGTTCGCTTGCAGTCGTCCAGATGTCGGTTTTTTCGTGGACGATTGTCCGCAAGTCCATCCATGTACGCTCGAAGGCTACATCAGCCCCATGAATCGCGACAACTGCAAACAGATGTTTTCGAATCGCGTCTTCGATTGCCTGCTCTATTTTTTCTTCTGAAAGAGGAGGCATCTGGTTTAAAATCCAGGCGGAAGCCGTGTCCTTCGGGTTCTGCTTTGGTTCGCTTATGACGATTCTGACAAGCGCTGAGAAGAAGTCGCTTCGAGAGTTAAACCCTGCCCGCTTTATTCTGCGGTCGAATTTTTCGACATCTTTTTGCGCTAATCTAAACGAGCACATGAGCCCATTTTTTGTTTTGGTTGACATGTGAGCGTGTTTTTTCAATGACACATCATGAATCATAAATCATAAATCACCCATTTTCTGGTGATTTTTTTTGATGTGCCGGTGATTTTTGCATTTTTCCTACAAATATTCTTAAATAAACTTGAAGGCTAAACTATACAACAAGGAAGACACACGGAGTCTGTCTCGTCCCTTTCGAGAAGAAAGGAAGACGCAGACCCCACGTATCTTTTTTTCCTGATATTTCATGGTGATTTGTGATTCATGATTTGTGATGTATCACCTCCAAATCGTACAAAATAGTATTTTTAATTATGATGTATTTTTGAATTTTTGTAAAATTAATGCCTAATATTTACGCATAATTTATGTTCAATCTGATTTTAATTTAGAAAAGCGTATGGCGGATGCCGGCTTTATGTAAATAGATTTTGGAGGGTGTGATTTTTGAGAATTTGCGGCGTTAAGAGCTTGTCGCGCATGAAAAAAGATGTGTAATAAAATTATTGAGCAAAAAATAGTGTATGGGAGGTGATTAATAGACAATGTCCGGCGGAATAATACATAGAGCTTTGATGTATTGGTCACGAATATCATCACTGAGATTCATTATCCGCACAACTTCAAGCCATAGTTCAATCTCATTTTCCACATAAAGCCCATACTTATGCGGCTTTGCATCTTTGAGGATTCCATTGTTCAGTTCCTCAGCACATGCGGCAATCTCTTCTTTGGTGAAACCAAGTCCATAACCCTCATTTAATCTATGGTTGAGATATGTCTCTGTATTTGGAACAAATGTGTAGAAATAATCATCAGGCAGTGTCGGGTCATTCGGGTCAACATATTCGACAGGTTGTTCCGGGAACTCTGGTGGTGTGAGAATCTGCGAAACAATTTCCTCATGAATTGCCGGGTCAAGATTTATCATTTCTGTAACCACAGTCTGGAACTCAACAAGGTCATTAATGTGAACATAGTATTCGTCCCGTTTTGCATCTTTGAGATATCCGTTCCTCAGCTCTTTTGCATACTTCTGGATTTCTTCATCGGTCAAGCCGAGATTATAATGCTCATTTAATCCGGTGAAGTAGGTTTCTTCGTTATCTATCGAACCTGCATGCGGATAGTCTATATAGTCATCCGGGACAGGAGGCGGTGTTAATGGAAGAAGCGGAGTATCAGGATTCTGCACACATCCCGCAGAAAGAACAACTGCGAGAAGCATAAGGATTAGAATTACAAATGATTTTTTCATGACATTACCTCCTAGGCATCTGTTTTATCCAAAAATAAGAAGAATCAACCCCGCAATACATCCAAGGGCAATAAGTCCTGTACATTCAATCTGTTTCTGGTTCATTTTTTACATTCAGAAAGGAGCAAGACCTATTTTGTAGACTACTCCATTGTGTTCTATGTAGGTATTCTGCGCTGCGTAGGTTTTCAGGATTTCATCTCTTGTTTCTTTGTCAACACATCCTGGACGAATATAGAATCCAGATATAAGTGATGCATCAACGCAGAATGATTGAGGGATATTTCTAAAAGCAGGATACTTTTCATAATCCTCCTCAGTGAGTTTGATAATCACAGCGTTTTCCGGGACACTCTCCTGTTCAATGAAATCAAATTCAGAGTCAAGTCCATCCGTGATTGCGGCTAAGAGTGGTACTGCGGCAACAAGAAGTATGCCGAGGACAGCCAGACCAATGATGGTACGGATTCCAGAGTTTTCCTTCTTTACCATGCAAGATAATCGGCGTGATGTGTAATAAAATTATTGAGCAAAAAATAGCAGAAGGAAGGTTAAATATTATCAGTATGATTCGTCTTCCTTTTGCGGGAGCTTGTGCGGAAGATAACGCAGAACACACACAGCAATAACTGCCGGAATTGCTCCAAAGAGATAGGTAAATGCTGCATGGGATGCCATATCGGGATGCCACAGCATTGAGACAATAACTCCTGCAGCAGCCAGAACTATAGTCAGACCTACCAGAACTGTGATGAGGACAACTCCCCATCTCTTCGGTCTTGGATTTTCTCTGAGATATTTTAGGTTTTGTTCAATGAAAAACTCACCAATCGTCATCACAGTACCTACAATGAACCCTATGACAACCGTTGCCGGATAGAAAAACTCGCCAAGCGAAGGAGAGCTTTCTTCATAGAAAGTTAATGCCTTTCCAACTCCAAGGAAGAGTATAATTAGTACTGCCTGAGCTAAGTAGAATGACGTATTACTCAACGGCTTTTTCATATCTGATAATCAGCATGAGATGTAATAAAATTATTGGGCAAAAACTAACACTCCACTGCTTATTCTTCCTCAGAGGAAAATACATTGTTTACCGAGTAACAGGTCATGTGCTGTTTTGCTTCAATCTGAATCAGATTTGCATCTTCTAATTTTCCAAGATGCCATCGAAGAGTAGAAAGCGGCATCTGCATTTCATCAGAGAGCTGTTTTTGAGAGATTCCTGGATTTTCCAAGATTATCTTAAAGATACGCTGTCTTCTTTTATTGCCCAGAACCTTTTCTGCCTTAGCTTCGGTTTCTGACGGAGAAGCATCATAGGGATAGTAACGTGATGAAATTTTAGAAACTCTTCCATCCTCCAATAGTTTTCTCAGATTATACGAAACCGAGCCTCGGGAAAATCCTGTTGCGTTGACAATATCAGTCTCTGACACCCCTGGATGTTCTTTGAGATATGAGAGAATTTGCATGGTGCGGCTTTTTGGATTGTCGGATGTTTTTCTTTTGGAGTAGAGGATGATGAGATAACCTGATGTGATTAGGGTGATTATGGTTGTGAAGATTCCTATGATTATAACAATCGTTTCAGCAGCCCAGACAGGAACAACACCAACATTAAAGAAAATGAGAAGAGATGCTAGAATATAAGGTACTGAAAATTGAAATTCAGTAATTTCAACAATTGGAGCGTCCGTTTCGTCAGATACAAAATCCCCATCTACCGGCATTACTGTATAACCAGAGATAGGATAATGTATCACCCCATCAGTCTCTCCTGCCGCTGGCATCACGAAAAGAGATAAAATAATCAGTACTACAACAAACAGACGAAGACGCATTCTGCTAATCCTGTTGCACGGACTGCTATATAAATATTTTAAGCATTTTCTAACACTTGAAAAACAGCAGAACAAAAAAAGTGTGAGGGAATTATTCAAGCAGCGAGAAGAAATAATCCGCCTTCTTTGCGGCAAACTCTGCCTGTTCCCATGACTCAAAGATATCAGGGACAGTTACTACCCACACAAAAGGAGAGATACAACCCGCAATGAGAGATGAAATTCCCTGATTAAATCTGTCTTCATAGATAACACAGGTATCAACTGCATTTCTGAACCGCTCCAAAACCAGAGCATCATCGCCTGGAACATCAGCAGATTTTGACATGTCCTCAGAGTCCCAGAGCATCCAATAGGATTTACCATAGCCTTCAGTAACAGAGTAGCCGACATTGAAGAACTGAGACTCCGTTGTTATAACATCGGAAGACTCAGCTGCGAAAACGCCCGGAACAAGAACAGCACTCAAAACAATGCAGAGTACGATACTGAAAAATATTGTTGATGCGCTTTTCATTTTATCTCACCTCATCTGATTCCTGATGATTTTTCTTATATCCATCATGTGTAATAAATTTATTGAGCAAAAACTGACACCCCACAAAAAATCTGCGGGAAAATGACCAAAAGCCCCTTATAGTCCCAAAAACAACAGAATTACCAATGCTCTTTCGTTCAAATACAACCTACTCTTTTGAAAACAAAGTGAAAGAAAAACAGCAGTACTCTCCGCGTTCCAGAAGTCATGAATCATACCTTTCCATACTCTCATGTCTGCTTGGAAAAGCCGCATACTTTACAATCACTGTATTTGACGGAACATCAAACCTTCAAAAAAGGCTTGAACCATTCCTTATCGAAAAACGTACAAACCAGTACGGAGGTGAGGTGTTTGTTCATTCCTACACCAAAGAGGTCATGGAAATATTAGCCGAAGCAGAAAACTTCCGCTCACATGAGGACAATGTCGAATTCTACTTCACCAAAGAAGATGACACATGGCTTTTAGAAGCCGTCCCGCATCACAACAGATTCTCCATAAATGCTAAGTACTTCACAGATATTGACAAGACATTCATTGAAGAGGAGAAACGAATCGCAGAAACTCCAACCAGGATTCCCATGTATTCCATGCAGTGGGGAGTTCCATATCTTCTTGGAGAAGAGGACGAGTGGAAAGAGGTTTTACAAATCCTGTATTGGACATCTGATTCTATCCAGATTGGAGACAGCGAACCTGTGGAGTTCACCGAAGATGTCTATGCAGAAATCTCTGAATACAAAGACCAGTACGCAGTAGAAAACCTCAGAACATTCCGTGACGGATATCTGCTGTTCTTCTCTGACGCAAAAGAACGCAGGTCACTGCTTGACCGTTCATTTGTATCAAAACTTGAAAACTACCGCGAGCCGTTTAGAAAGATACAGTTTGAAAAGATTATGGAACAGTTCAAACCGGGAGCAAAGACTGAGAAGAAATCTGATGTATGGATTCCTGTAAGAGTGGATGATAAATAAAAGATAATTCAGACCTCTTTTTTTCAAAAAGTTATCCCTGTTTTTACACCAGAAAGAAGATATCCCGCCGCGAGCCGGAGCCGCCCGCGGTGGAAATATCTTATGTGTGGTTACAATCAGAAAATTACTTTATCAAAATATCAGATGACAAGATAGAGAGTGAGAATACTCACTCTTCTAAAAATAAGTCAGCCTTCCAGACAAAAATCAGAAGCAGGATTCCAAGAAATGCAGGGATAATGCAGGTGACTGTAACGGCATCCATTGTAAACAGAGAATAGTATGCCGGATACACAGCGTTTGCCACATCCATACTGTCCCCTATAGCAGGCATCATGACGATTTGAATAATAGAGATAATACTAATAACACCATAAACGGTAGAGAGTGAACGAATCTTTCTGTTTTCTTTTCCCACAACTGAAGAGAGAAACACAGCATAGAATATAGCTGTAAAACAGAAGCTGAATCCTGCAAAATCACCCAAACTGATTGCAATAGAGATCGGATTTGATGAATTAAAAAGAAGCCACACATAAAACATCATAAAGAGGAACATAATCCCGGATGCAAGCGTAAAGCCAAATGGAGAAAATGATTCTGTCTTTTTTGTGAGTAAAACTCCTCCAATGATTCCTAAAACCAGAATCACTGATGTCAGGATAACAATAAATGCTGAGAGAATCAGTTGTGGAAAAGTTGGCTCAACTAACGGATATCCATGAGAATTTATGCGGGATATCACATAGAGAAGCGGCAGAAGACCTGAGAGCGCCATCAGCCGCAGTGCTGTAGTCTTCGATAGTTTCATGAAAGATAATCGGCGTGATGTGTATTAAAATTATTGAGCAAAAAACAGCAGAGGAAAGTTACCTACTCCTCTTTCCCTTTTCGTCCTTCCTCTTCCATCTTCGACACAGTCTTCATCATCTTCGAAAACTGCGCAGAGGTTGTGGTCTCCTGCTTTCCGCAGAACCACTCAAGAAAACCTTTCCAGAAACTCATTTTTCCTCCCATATTTTAACAGCCGTCGACACAATAGCCGATGCTGTCTTTTCTCCAATGCCTTTTACATCCATCAGCTCCTCCTTAGATGCTGAAAGAATACGCCGAAGAGATCCAAACTCACGAAGGAGATCCCGTCCTGCCTTTGGACCAACCTCAGGGAACGCAGTTAAGATA
Source organism: Methanocorpusculum sp. (assembly GCA_017387505.1). Lineage (GTDB taxonomy): Archaea > Halobacteriota > Methanomicrobia > Methanomicrobiales > Methanocorpusculaceae > Methanocorpusculum. The sequence goes on along the minus strand of JAFOFB010000007.1, from coordinate 22,363 downwards.
TAGAGCAGAGCATCGTTTGCATTTCGCGAACCCTTTGCAGAATGCTTAGACCGCTCAGCTCTCTCTCCGCCTGCCTCGCGTCTTGCAAATGCATAAATCATCTCAGCAGTCTCATTTGCATCCTTTGTAAAAAGAACCGAAACATCATAGTCCGCCGCAATAGATGCAAGCGTATTTCGAATAGCATTCGGATGGATGTTTCGAAGCTCATACAAATCCGAAATACTGCCGCCCTCAACAATCATCACAGGGCGGATAGCCGACTCCGCAAGAGCCTTTACCTGACCGAAAAGATCGCGGTCAACTAAAGTATCCACAAAATCCTGAATAGTCTTTCGCTCGATTAAAACCCGTCCAACAGAATAATCACCTGCCGGAAGATGTTCGAGATGGATTTTTGCCCCGAGATTACTTAAATACTCAGGAACTTTAGACTGCATCTCACGGTTATCAACCGTCACAGAAATAACATCCTCGTCCCCCTCCACCTCCTGTTTTGCAGAGAACAGGTCAGACAAAGTCTGCTGCCCGGAAACACCGTACGAAGACTCACCTGCTGCCGGAACTGTAAAAAGCTTCGTTGGAACTTTCCCGTTCCGCATAGCAGACACACCCTTTAACATCTGCTTTTCCTTAGCATTCGAAACCCAGCGGAAAGTTTCATCAGCCGTACCCTTCGTGATTAAAACAATCACCTTTCCTGAAGTATTTCTGCCGGTTCTTCCCTTCCTCTGAATACTTCGAACCTCTGACGGCACAGATTCATAGAACACAACAAGGTCTGTTGCAGGAATATCCAGACCCTCCTCACCCACAGACGTTGCAACAAGAACCGAATACTCTCCTTCGCGGAACTGCCTGATTGCCTCAATCTGCTGCTTTTGCGACAGACCTTTCTCGCTGTCACGTGAAGCCTGCCCTACAAAACGGCGGGCGGTAATTCCTGCATCATTTAGGTAATCCACTAACATCTGCACAGAATCGCGATATGTCACAAAAACAATAATCTTCGAATCCGCAAACTCCGTCATCTGCTCCTGAACGATTCGAACAACAGCATCCGCCTTTGGATGAAGCTCCTTCGTCCATGACTCGGAAAGAGAGAGAAGCCTCTGGAAGCGGCTGTCTGCACAGATTCTCTGCGAAGCCTTACTTCCCCCGCCCTGCCCTTCGGTCTGCAAGCGAAGAAGATAAGCACGAAGAGCTGTTGAGCCCTGAGACTCGGCAAGCATCACCCCATGCTTTAACTTCATCAGCTCAGCATGAACCGAGACCGCAGTATATGCAGTCTTGTCTTTTTCCTGCATCCGCATCTGAATCTGGGCACGAAGAGCATTTAACGCCTTCATTGAAAGAGCCTCGCGCCTTGGAACACGGTAACCCATATCACCAAGTTTCGTAAGTCTGTCATCCAAAAGACTGTTCAAGACAGACACAGCAAGCCACAAATCTTCAGGGAGCTCTAAGGTCATATACTCCAAATCCCTCTCATGAACATAGGGCCTAACATCTGCATCGGTTTCCACACGGCTCTCAACAGACGTAATTGAAAGATGCTCGCAGATTTCTGCAACATGCTCAGGGTCAGAACCAGGAGACGCCGTCATTCCAAGAACAAGAGGAGAAGACGCTGTCTCATTGTACCTTCTGCCGATAAAAACATACGCATAATTTCCAACGGTTCTGTGACACTCATCAACCACAAGAAGCGAGACATCTTTTACGTCATACCGGCCTGCAATCAGGTCATTCTTGATAACCTCAGGAGTAGCTACAACAAACCGTGCCGAATTCCAGGCCTCAACACGCTTAGGAGAAGCGGTTGACCCGGTAAACATCACAACATCGCCCTCTTCTAAGAGAAGGTTTTTGGAAAAATAGCGGAAGTGCTGTTCGACTAAAGGTTTAGTCGGAGCCAGCATCAGAATTTTGCCCGAATCAATCCGGGCGGCCGCAACAAGCAGGGCAACAGCCGTCTTGCCCATACCTGTCGGAAGAACAACAAGAGTATTTGCAGACAGAGCACTGTCTGCAATCGCGGTCTGATAAGACCGTGCCTCAATCGTATTCTCCGGGATATTTTTGCGGCTTACGTAACTCATCTTAGAAAGCGTCGAAGGTGAGCTTGCCCTTTAAGAGCAGCGGAATCTTTGCGACGACATCTTCCATCTTGCCTCTTACCTGCTTCATGGAGTCGCGGTCACGGAGGGTGACGGTTCCGTCTTCCTTGGTGTCGTAATCGACAGTAATACAGAACGGAGTTCCAACCTCATCCTGTCTTCTGTATCTGCGGCCGATTGCTCCTGCATCATCGTACTCGGTCTGGAGTCCTTCTGCCTGGAGGTCTAAGACAAGCTTTCTTGCAATCTCGTCCATTCCATCACGTGCCATGAGCGGGAGAACAGCAACCTGAACCGGGGCAACACCATTCTTGAATCTCATAACAGTTCTGGTCTCACCGTCTGCAACATCTTCAGAGTATGCGTGCTCTAAGACCATGTAGCAGATACGGTCAATACCGTATGACGGCTCGATGACGTGCGGCATAACATCTTCACCGAAGACATCAACCATTTCGTCCTTGACAGTGTACATCTCAGGTGCGACAAGGATTTCCTCACCGTCAACGGTAACGCGGATTCCTTCCTCAGTCGGCTCAGCGGAAGCCATTGCTTCAGCAACTGCCTTTGCCTTTCCGCGGAAGACCGGGCCCATCTTACCATAGTTTGGAACGATTGCCTTGTGGTGAACCTTCTTCGGCTCCGGGTACTGAACAAAGACAGTGTTCTTCTGTCCGGAGACTGCTGCGTGTGCCTTTAAGTCGTAGTTGGTTCTGTCTGCGATACCCACAATCTCGACCCAGCCGAAGCGGTCGGAGAATGCTTCTGCATCCCAGCAGTCGGTTGCGTAGTGTGCACGCTCATCCGGCATGTGCTGACGGAATCTGATCTTCTCCGGGTTGAAACCAACCGTTGTTAAGATGTCGTGAGTCATTGCAACGTAGTATGCGACATACTCGTTTGCGATGATGCCCTCGTCAACTGCCTGACGCATAGTTCTGACAATTGCCGGCTCGTCTTTTTCCTGCTGTGCGATTCCGCAAAGCGGCATGGAGTAGTCTGCGTAGCGGAAGAACTGCGGGTGGTCTTTTTCCTCCGGGTGGACGAAGATTTCTGCTTCTGCCTGGGTGAACTCACGAAGACGAATCATTCCCTGACGCGGGGAGATTTCGTTTCTGTAGGACTTTCCAATCTGGACTGCACCAAACGGCAGGTGGTCGCGATAGAATCTAAGAAGTCTTGGGAAGTCGACGAACATTCCCTGTGCGGTTTCCGGTCTTAAGTATCCCTTTCTCTGTCCTCCAGGACCAATGGAGGTGGTAAACATTAAGTTAAAGTCGAAGACTTCGACGTCTCCTAAGACTTTGCCGCAGGCCGGGCACTCCTTATCGAGTAAGACATCGTGGAGTTCCTCTTTGGACATAGTTCCAGCGTGCGGGATTCCAAATGCCTCTGCAACGTGATCTGCACGGAGGAATTCCTGACAGTGCGGGCACTGGAACATTTTATCGGAGAAGCCTCCAACGTGTCCGGATGCAACGTAGATAGGTTCAATACCAACAGTCGGGCATTCGATTTCGTAGTATCCTTCCTGGACAACGTAGAAGTTTCTCCAGATGTTTTCGATACGGCGTTTGAGCATTGCTCCAAGCGGACCATAGTCGATAAAACCAGCTACCGAGCCATATATTTCAGAAGACGGCCAGACGAATCCTCTTCTTCTGGCGAGTTCCATTACTTTTTCGTAAGTATCTTCGTATTCGGCCATGTGTGTCTAGTTATGGGTTTTGTAAAGTAATTAACTATACTATAGAGTGGGTTGAAAAAAGGAATTTACACCATATGACATACATCAGCGGCTTTGGAATTATATTCTCTCAACATAATTCTTCAGCGTAAAAAATAAGAGGTTTTGGTTTCTCTGAAATTAATTTCCGTCAAGATTCAAACGCTGACGCATCCATGCTCCTCTCTTGTAGAAGAAGAGGTCAACAAGGAACACAACAACTGAACCAATAACGATTGCAAACCAGATCTGCTCAATCGGGTGACCGGTAAGCATAAGCAGAGCAGAAAGACCTGCCTGAACAATAACCTGACCTGTAATTGCCGCATACATACCCGGTCTTGTGGCTCCCGCTCCATTCATCGCGAATCCCATAGTCATACCGGATGCGATAATGAAGTATGAGAATGGAACAAACTGCATGAAAGTAATTCCGATTGCAAGAGACTCGCCTGTCAGACCAAAGAATCCAAGAAGCACCGGGGCGGTGAATAAGTACAGAACCGCAACACAAAGCATGAAGATAATATTGGCTGTTACCGCATAGCGAACAGTTTTCTTTGCCCTCTCAGGATTCTGAGCTCCTAAATTCTGACCAACCATAACGGCGACACCGGTACAAAGACCCATAGCCACAATTAAACCGAGCATATCAAGTCTGATGCACATACCATAGGCTGCGATTGCCGCCTGGCCGTATGCTGCGATTATAATCATCATTAAGACCATAGCAAAGCTTCGAATACCGCTCTGAACAGCAGACGGGATTGCGATAACAAAGATATCGCGAATCAAACGCGGCTCGAAGATAAACTTCTTCGGGAACTTGATAGGACCCTTTTTGTGCTTTGGAAGATAGTACATACAAAGAATCAGCAGAATAACTCCGACCAATCTGGAAGACAAGGAAGCATATGCCGAACCTGCAAGACCAAGGGCCGGGAAAATCCAGAGACCCTGAATTAAAGTCGGGTTCATAATAATATTGACGATGTTGACCCCAACCATAACAAACATAGGAGTTCTGGAATCCCCTGTACTCTGGAAAACGGTGGTCAGCGTCATCAAAAGCATCATAATGAAACTTCCAATCAAAGCCGGACGAAGGAAGTTTGCACCCTCAGCTGCTATAACTGCATCTCCCTGACTCATGAAGAATAAAATCTCCTCAGACCAGAAGAAACCAACAATTGCCAGAATGAAACTGAAAATCAGACCGAGATAAATTGCATGAGCCAACACAACCTGAATTCTCTCGTACTTTTCCGACCCGTACGCACGCGAGACAAACGCAGCCGTAGCTGTTACAATACCCATAAGCACAGTCGTTAAGACCATGATAACCGATACACTTAAAGTTCCGCCGGCGATTGAGGTATCACCAAGCTGTCCGATAAAGTACATATCAACAATTTCCAGAACACTCTGGAGCATATTGCTGATAATAATCGGCAGGGCGATAATGAGGAGGGCTTTTCCTACATTACCTTCCGTTAAAATATTCTTGTGTTCACTCATAACGATACCTCTATTAATGCAACGTGTAAGACGATAAAACTATGGTGAAATTATCTCGAAGTTCTAAAAATAAGCTCTCGGCACATCAGATATCAGACGCTGTTTAACGCTGTGTTTTCGGATTTGCAGATAGTATTATCTAATCTTAAGTTGATGTATATGGAAGATATGGCTTCTCCGCATCTTTTATGGTATCGGTTCTGCTACTTCTTTGCACGATGCGCCGCAACACCGTTTGTAAGGTTTAAAATCAACTACACCTATGACAAGGTGCATGCAAAACACCGGCCGTACTTAGCTCTTTCAAATCACACAACCCTCTGGGATTATCTCTTAGTTGGCGTTCCGTTCAGACGTCAGATGTACTACGTCGCAGGAGAACACCTCTTTAGAAACAAGATTCTCAGAACTGTTGTCATGAACTGTGCAGGTCTTATCATTAGAAAGAAGGGAGCACCTGCAGATGACATGATTCGTGAGATGAAGAAGGTCTTACAGTCCGGAGCCAACGTCTGGATGAGCCCGGAAGGAGCACGTTCGATTAACGGAGAAAGTGCTTTCATCTCTCCTGCAACCGGAAAACTCGTAAAAGAATGTGCCGAATTGGGTGCAGGACTTATCACCTACAGAATCCACGGAGGATACCTCCGCCGTCCGCGCTGGGGAAAACACCAGAGAAAGGGAAAAATGTGGGGAGAGTTTGTCGCAGAATATTCACCGGAAGAACTCATGTCCAAGTCCGTTGATGAAATCAACGAAATCATCAACCGCGACATGTATGTAAATACCTTCGACGACCAGAAGAAAAACCCGACCCCGTACAAGGGAGAAGCCTTAGCAGAGAATCTGGAAACCACCTTATACGTCTGTCCAAAATGCCGTGCAGTTGGAAAGCTTCACAGCAAAGACAACATCTTATCCTGCGAATGCGGATACAAAGTCAGATTCACTGAGGACGGACTCTTCGAAGCCGCAGGTGATGATGAGCTTATCATCGACAACATCGCAACCTGGGATCACTGGCAGAGAGACTACTTCAAAGAAAGACTTCCTGAGTTCCTCGAATACCCGGCAGACAAACCTGTCGAATTCGACGACAACCAGATTTTAAAGAGAATCGGAGCACTCAAATCCGTTGATGTCCTTGGAAAGGGACGCTTTGCAATCTACAAAGACCGCTTCGAGTTCCAGACCGAAGAGGAAAAGTACGTCTTCCCGTTCGAAGAGATTGGAGGATTTGCATTCTCTTTGCAGATGAAGATTCTCTTCTCCATGAAGGATGGAACCTACTATGAGGTTGACTCCGAGATTCCGAGGTCAGCTGTAAAATACATGGTACTCTACCGCTTCCTTATTGGAAAAGAGTACTACTAACTTTTTTTCAGATGGTTGATTATATATCCCATACGCGCCTATATTGTATCATTCAAGGCGCTCACTAATGACTGTAAACCAGAGAAACATCCTATCTGTCCGTGACATGGACAGGGAAGAGATTGACAGACTCTTATCCGCTGCTGCAGAGTTTGACCATGGAAATGGAACTGGTCATGAACTCGACGGAAAGATTCTGGCAGTTCTTTTCTTCGAACCAAGTACCAGAACCCGTATGTCCTTCTCATCTGCTATGATGAGACTTGGAGGTAAAATTCTGAACCTTGGCTCAGTTGAGGCTACATCAATTGCAAAAGGAGAAACCCTTTCTGATACAATCCGTGTTGTATCAGGATATGCCGATGCAATCGTTCTCCGCCATCCAAAGGAAGGTGCAGCCCGCCTCGCAAGCGAAGTGGCATCAGTACCGGTGATTAACGGAGGAGACGGAGCAGGTCAGCACCCGTCCCAGACTCTTCTTGACCTTTACACAATCAGAGAGTCGATGCCGCTTAAAAATATTGATATCGGACTTCAGGGAGACCTTCGCTATGGAAGAACAGTCCACTCGTTAGCGTTCGCACTTTCCAAATACGACAACATAAGAATCCACACAATTGCCCCGGAAGGTCTGGACTTCCCGTCATCATTAAAGGCTGACTTATCAGAACTCGGAGTTGAACTCATCTGCCATGATGCAGTAGAAGAGTGCCTCCCTGAACTTGATGTCCTCTATGTTACACGCCTTCAGCGTGAAAGATTCCCGGACCCGGTTGCCTTCGACAGCTATGCATCCACCTACAGAATAAACCCTGAACTCTTAGAGGAGGCAAAGCCGAACATGATTGTTCTCCACCCTCTTCCAAGAGTGGATGAGATTGACCCGAGAGTAGATGCCCTGCCGTGTGCAAAATACTTCGAACAGGCACACAACGGTGTCCCTGTCAGAATGGCTATGTTAAACGAGGTGATGAAGCAATGACAAAGGTCAAGAAAACTTTAGAGATCTCGCCGATTCAGCACGGAACGGTTATCGACCATATCACTCCGGGCGAAGGACTGACCGTTATCAGAATCCTTGGAATCACCCGCGGAAGCGGAGTTATGGTAACTGTTGCATGCAACGTTGAAAGTTCTCACGGCGGAAGAAAGGATTTAGTAAAGATCGCCGACCGTGAGCTCTTAAAAGAAGAGGTCGACAAAATCGCGCTCGTCGCCCCAGATGCAACGATTAGTATCATTCGTGATTATCAGGTCGTTGACAAAAAACAGGTCGAAGTTCCGCAGGAAATCGAGGGTGTTATTACATGTCCGAACCCGAACTGCATTACAAACACCAAAGAACCTGTTCCAACCCGCTTTGCAGCACACTCCAGAGGTTTCCGCTGCAGATACTGTGATACCGTTATCTCCCGCGAGAGAGATATCGGAAACTACATCTAACTTTTTTGCCCAAAGGCGAACACTTAAACATATAGAAACCAGATATATTTCCTTATAATGAAATATCTGTTAATCTTAGCTGACGGTGCGGCTGATGAGCCGCTTGAGGAGTTAGGCGGAAAGACTCCACTTGAAGTCGCCAAGAAACCGAATATGGATATGATTGCCAAAAAAGGCAGATGCGGTATGTTAAAGACCGTTGACGAGTCTATGACTCCGGGGTCTGATGTTGCAAACATGTCCATTTTAGGATATGACCCTGAGAAGTACTATACGGGACGCGGGGCTCTTGAAGCACTCAGCATGGGTGTTCCATTCGGAGATGATGATATGGCATACCGCTGTAACTTAGTCACCATCGAGAACGGAAAGATGAAGGACTTTGCAGCAGGACATATCACAAGCGAGGAAGGAGCAGAGCTTTTCAAGTCCCTGCAGGAGAAGGTCCCGGGACTTAAATTCTATCCAGGTGTTTCCTACAGAAATGTTATGATGTTTCCGGGAGGAAAGGGAGTTGAGTCCTATCCGCCTCACGATATCGTTGACGAGGTTGTTGACAACTACATGCCGAAAGGTCCTGATGCAGACGTTGTAATGAAGGCTATGGTTCGTGCGGCTGATGTGTTCGAGAACCACCCGGTAAACGTTGCAAGAAAGGCCGCAGGAAAGAACCCGGCAACTACCATCTGGCCGTGGAGTTCAGGTAAGAAGCCTGCTATGCCGAAGTTCGAGGAGATGTTCGGCAAGAAGGGAGCCATGATTTCCGCAGTTGACCTGCTCTTTGGAATTGCGGCATGCTGCGGTATGGAGATTGTAAAAGTCGAAGGGGCAACCGGATACTTAGACACAAACTACATGGGCAAAGCAAAGGCGGCTGTCGAGACCTTAAAAGGAGACGCAGACTTTGTTTACATGCATGTCGAGGCAACAGATGAGGCAGGACACTTAGGAAGTGTTGAGGAGAAGATTCGCGCAATCGAGCGTCTCGATGAAGCTGTCGGATACATTCTCGAGAACTTCGACGGATGCGTTATGCTTATGCCGGACCACCCGACACCAATCGCCAAAAAGACCCACACCCATGATGCAGTCCCGTTCGTTGTTATGGGCAAAGATGAGGCTGACGGTGTTTCTGCATACACCGAAAAGGATGTTCGCGAGAACGGTGCCTATGGTCTGATGAAGGCAGTTGACCTTCTTCCGATGGTGTTCTCAGAGTGAGTTTTAGAGAGACTGCTCTGGAGATTATCCGCGAAAAGATTCGCGGGGCTTACTGGATTCGCGAACCTCTTGTCGGGTTCGCTGATGTTTCGTCAGCACATATCCGCGGTCTTAGGTCATCTGCTGCAGATGACCACCTAATGCCTGAGGATGTTTTTCCAGAAGCAGAGATTATTATCTCCTATTTTTTACCGTTCACAAGAGCCGCCGGAGAGTGTAATAGAGACGGGGATTTCCCGTCTCAGCTCTGGGCTGATTTGTATAACAGGACCAATGCGTTAATCGCTGAGATTAACGAGGCTCTTGTGTCAGCTCTCGAAGCAGAAGGTGTGAAGGCAGCAGTTCCTGCCGGAGGTTTTGATACAGAGAGGTTGCTTAGCCGATGGTCTCAGAGGCATGTTGCAGAGGCAGCCGGCCTTGGCACTTTCGGGGTGAACAATATGCTAATCACAAGAGCAGGCAGTATGGGACGGTTCGGTTCTGTTGTGACAGCCTTGAAAGAAAAAGCCGATTTGCCTATGACAGAGGAACTTTGTATCTCAAAGGCAGGGGGCGGGTGTTTAGCTTGTGTTAAGAGATGTCCGACCGGGGCTTTATCTGCGGACGGGTTTGACAGGAATGTATGCTATTTTGTATGCCGTAAGGCAGAAGAAGAGCTTGGGGCGGATGTCTGCGGTAAATGTGCGGTTTGTGTCCCGTGTGCTGTTTGGGATTGATAGATTCTAACAACTTCTATTTTTCAAAAATTTATCCTGAATACTTATTTGAACATAAGATATTTCCACCGCGAGCCGCTCCGCGGTGGAATATCCTATTTTGGGCTACAAGGAGTGAAGATTATTTTCAAAATCAAGTGAGGCTAAATCTATATTTTTCAAAATAGAGGATGTTAGAAATCCTAAGAATTATTTTTTCATCTCCACAAACTCCTTAATCTTCTGAATAGTCTCAGAATGGAGTTCGTGTTCCATGAAACAGGCGTCTTTGTCTGCGACTTCAGCAGAAACACCGATATGCTTCAAAAACTCAACAAGCACATCATGTCTGAATCTCACCTGAACAGCAACGCTTTTTCCTGTATCAGTTAAAGTCACACCCTCATACTTACGGTGAACAATCAGACCTTTTTTGCTGAGCTTTACAAACATCTCGGAAGCAGAAGATGGAGATACGCCTAAATCATCCGAGATATCACGGGCCTTTGCATATCCCTTAACCTCTGAAACATTGAGGATGGATTCTAAATAATCCTCCTCCTTCATCGTAAGCCTGCAGTGTGCCGGAGAGCAGATTGATGCTTCCATTATGCCTCCGGAGCAGGGACCGCGGCCGGAAGTTTTCCGCAGAAAATCTCAAGGACACCGTTTTTCAGTCTGGTTTTGATTGCAGACGGGTCGATTCCTGCAAGCGGAAGCTCAGCACAGTACTCACGGTTCTCACCTGCCTGGAGTTTGAGCTTTCCATCAATATAGGAGAGTGTGAAATCATTCGGGCACTCTCCCGGAAGCTCGGTCTGGATTGTAAATGAGGTTTCAGACTCAAATACCTCAACAGGAATCATACGTGACGGGGCAGCAGAGATTGGCTGACCTCCAACCACGAACTTGACTCCGACAATCGGCGGAACACCGTCTTTTCCTGGAAGTTGGTTTCCCAGTATTTTATGAATAATATCCATCAGATCTTTGTATGAATCGTCAGTCGGGTTTCCCATGACGTATCCTCCAAAACCAGGTGGGGGACCTGGTTAATATTACTGATTAAGTATCTCTTTGATTCTGCTAAAGTCTTTCTGATGAGCCATCAGAAGAGAAGACAGTTCCTTTACTTCAGCATCCTCTTCCGTTCCGCTGTAGTCTGCGGATTCTACGCGGATTAAAGCACGCTCAAGGAGTTTTCTCTCATCCTCGTTGTAACGGTACTGCCAGGAATTACGTTCAGCATCGCGGCGTCCTGCAGTATCAAGAGATGGTCTTACGCGCTTTAATGCAGCATCAAAGTGTCTTGCAAAGATTTTAACGCTCGATACAGCAAGAGAGATTTCTGCGGCATCGCGTCCTGCCATGGCTTTGACAAACTCGCGAATGGCTGTCATTTTTGCCTCGCGGACAAGTGCTTCGACATCAGCTCCGACAAATCCGTCGGTTGCTTCAACGAGAGATTCAATCTTTACATCATCTGCTAAGAGGTTGGATACTTCGCGGAGGTAGACTTCGAAAATCTGCTTTCTTCCCTCTTCATCCGGTGGAGGCACAAAGATGTGCTGTTCAAGACGTCCAGGGCGCATTAAGGCAGGATCAATCATGTCAGGTCTGTTGGTTGCGCCGATTACGATGACGTTCTTGAGCTCTTCAAGGCCGTCAAGTTCGGTTAAGAACTGGCTTACCACACTCTCGGTTACATGAGATGAACCTTCGTAGCTTCCGCGTTTTGGAACGATTGCGTCGATTTCGTCGAAGAAGATAATCGACGGGGATGCAAGCCGTGCCTTTCTGAAGATTTCGCGAACACCCTTTTCGGACTCTCCAACCCACTTGGACATGAGCTCAGGGCCTTTTACAGAGATGAAGTTGCACTCAGATTCGTTTGCAACAGCTTTCGCCAGAAGGGTCTTGCCGGTTCCAGGCGGTCCAAAGAGGAGGAAGCCTTTTGGAGATTTGGTTGCAAACTGTTTGTAAACATCAGCATACTTAATCGGCCATTCGACAGCCTGCTGAAGTTCTTCTTTTACAGAGTCGAGACCTCCGACATGTGACCATCTAATGTCCGGGACTTCTACAAACACCTCACGCATTGCGCTTGGCTGAACCATCTTTAATGCGGACTCGAAGTCTTCTGCAGTGACACGAAGGCTTTCAAGCTTTTCGGGGCTTGGGGTTTCGTCCGGGTTCATGTTCGGGAACTCACGGCGAAGGGCATGCATGGCTGCTTCTTTTGCAACGAGGGATAAGTCTGCTCCGACAAATCCATGAGTTCTGTCAGCATACTTTTTGATATCCACATTTTCAGAAAGAGGCATGTTTCTGGTATGGATTTCTAAAATCTGCTTTCTTCCATCCTTGTCAGGCACTCCAATCTCGATTTCGCGATCGAATCTTCCGCCGCGGCGAAGTGCAGGGTCGATTGAGTCAGGCAGGTTTGTTGCGGCGATTACAATGACTTTTCCTCTGGATTTCATTCCATCCATTAAGGATAAGAGCTGAGCTACAACACGGCGTTCCATTTCACCCTTGGATTCGTCACGCTTCGGGGCGATGGAGTCGATTTCGTCGATGAAGATGATTGCAGGAGCGTTCTTTTCTGCTTCCTTGAAGATTTCGCGAAGCTTTTCTTCAGAGTCTCCATAGTACTTGGAGACAATTTCTGGTCCTGAGATTTCGTAGAACTTTGCCTGTGATTCGGTGGCTACAGCTTTTGCGATTAAGGTCTTGCCGGTTCCAGGCGGTCCGTAGAGCAGAACTCCCTTTGGCGGTTCGATTCCAAGTTTTTCAAAGACTTCAGGATGACGAAGCGGATATTCAATCATCTCGCGAACCTGCGAGAGTTCGCGGCCTAAGCCTCCGATATCTTCGTAGTGGACTTCGGGGCGGTCACTTTCTTCATCTTCTTTGTGTACGCGGTCTTTGTAGATGAACTGAGTGGCAGATGTTACAATTGCATACTCGGACGGGGATACATCAGATACAATGAATCCATAGTAGTATGAGTAGTTGAATTCGTATCCTTTGTAGACAAGTTCTCCCTGGAGGGTATCACGGAAGATTTCGCTGTCTTTTACTTTGACACCTTCGTCTCTTGGCTGGATGGTAATTTTATCTGCGTAAAGCGGAGTAATCTTTTCAATTTCGACCGGACTGTCGAAGTTTGCGACTGCTTTTAATCTGACATCTTTAGTTAAGACGATTTTTCCAGGATGTACATCCGGATGGAAGTGTGCTCTGGCGAGTGCGGTTTTGCCGCCTGAGATTTTTACATAGTCTCCTGCTGAGATTCCGAGTTTTCCCCGGTCATCAGAAGAGAAGAATGCATAACCGCTTTCATTGCTGTATGCATGCTGAACGGTTAAAGAGATTTTTTTGTTATCGGTCATATTTCATCACATTGGTTTTTGTGTTTACTTTAGGTAAGATATCGAACTATTTAAAGAAATTCCATACGGCAAACAAATAAACCACATACGAAGAGTATTTATAGTCACACAACACGTCAAAAATCGTGACGCGCAGAAACAAATTATTCGAAATACCTCTGCACATAGTATTTTGTGTTTGAAATAAACTTCATAATGGTTTATGTAAAAATTGGGTTTTTGGAGAACAGAGAGATAATGTTCGCGAATGAAAACATTATTCGTAGTCGAAATCCGACACTAGAATAACAAATGAAACCATATCACATACTGTTTCCCCTCCTTGTATTTCTTGGCGGATGCAGTTTCGGACCCTCCTCTTCGGTTATCAAAATGGCGTACGAAGCAGGATTTGCCGCAAACGATGTGGTAATGAGCCAGTATTTCTTCGGCTGGATAATGATGGCAATACTTGCCGGAGGATTGTTTATCTCATCGGCGGCAAGAAAAAAACAGTCCGTGCCGCATCTTCCAAAGTGGAAAAATATAGCAGGCATTGCCGCTGTCGGAATAAGTCTTGCTCTGGTCAGCACATGCTACATATTTGCTTTGCAGACCGTTCCCGCACACATAGCAGTAATTCTGCTTTTCCAGTACACCTGGATGGATATTGTAATAGAAGCCATCTACACAAGAAAGCTTCCAAAGATTTCAATCCTGACATCACTTGTGATTCTAACGGCTGGAACATTGCTCGCGGCAGGAGTTGGAGCAGGAGCGGAAAACTTAGACCCGACAGGAATCCTTCTCGGACTTGGTTCTGCATTCTTCTATGCAATATACATCTTCCTCCTTGGAAAGGTGGAAGTAAACGTTCATCCAATCACAAGAAGCTTTGTGATTCTCTCATTCGCACTGGTGTTCCTGCTTTGTGTGTTCTCTCCGGCATACTTTGTCTCAGGAGTTCTTGAGGCCGGAATCTGGAAGTATGGAATCTTAATTGGAATTCTTGGATGTGCGATTCCATCATTCTTCTTCGCGATTGGAACACCAAAGATATCAACAGGAGCTGCAACGATTCTAAGTTCATCAGAACTTCCGGCAGGCATCATATGCTCTGTGATAATCCTCGCAGAAGCAGTGTCGCCTCTTCAATGGGTCGGAGTTGTAATGCTCTTCTTTGGAATTGCATACCCGTACATTGCTGAATGGGTGATGTCGAAAAAAGGACGGAGAGAAATCTCCGGATAATTTTTTTAGAGATACATTCCAGGCGGAAGTTCTCTTGCTTCCGGCTGTTCTCTTCCGCGTTTTACTGCTTTTAATGCCTCGGCAAAATCATTTCCGCGAACAGTCGAGCGGTTGTGTCTGATTGCCTGCATACCTGCTTCAACAGTCACAGCCATAAGTTCTGCACCGTTGAATCCTTCAGTTTCTTCTGCAAGAGAAGAGAGACTCACGTCCTTTGCAAGATGCATGCTCTTTGTATGAATCGAGATGATAGTCTCGCGTTCTTCTTTTGTTGGAAGCGGGAACTCGATGATTCTGTCAAAGCGACCCGGACGAAGAAGTGCCTTGTCAAGCACATCGATTCTGTTCGTTGCCGCGATGATTTTCACATTTCCTCTGGCATTGAATCCGTCAAGCTCGGCTAAAAGCTGCATTAAAGTTCTGCTCACCTCATGATCACCGGCAGAGTATGCATCAGCAGAGCGCGATGCCCCGATTGCATCAATCTCATCGATGAAAACAATCGCCGGAGCTTTTTCCCTTGCAAGAGCGAAAAGCTCTCGAACCATGCGTGCCCCTTCTCCGATATACTTCTGAACAAGTTCTGATGCCACAACACGAATAAAGGATGCATTCGTCTCATGTGCCGCCGCCTTTGCAAGAAGAGTCTTTCCTGTTCCTGGCGGACCGTAGAGAAGAACTCCCTTTGGCGGTTCGATTCCGGTTTTCTCAAAGAGCTTCGGCTTTAACAGCGGAAGCTCAATGGCCTCGCGAAGCAGATTCTTTTGAGTTGCAAGACCGCCGATGTCGGAATACTCAACATCCGGAGCTTCCTCAACCTCCATAGTGGTCACTGCCGGATCGTACTTCTTTGGAAGAACCTCGATTAAAACAAATGACTGCGGATGAAGGGCACACTGAGCTCCCGGAACCACCAGGCTTTTGTCAACACCTTCTGAGATACTGGATAAAAACTGCGGACCGGTCGTGCTTCGGACAACAACACGACCATCTTCCAGCATCATCTCAACAGAGCCGATGACAAGAGGCGGGGTCTTCATCTGGGAAAGTTCAGTCTTGTACTTACGTGATTCTCTGCGGAACTGATCGCGTTCAGACTCAGCCGCCGCTATCTGAAGCCTTAGCTGGCGGACGGTCTCGCGAAGCTCGTAATTTCTGTTTTCAAGAGAAATGTTGGTCTTTCTAAGCTTCGCAAGCTCTTCTGAGGAGATGATAGGTTCGAGCGGGATGTTCTTCGGACTTAAAACATCCCCTGTATTTTCTGCAGAATCTGTCATGTAACCCTCTGATAATTCGTATTTGGTATATAACATAAAAGGTCTTTCGAAATAGTATCCGCATTGATTAATATCAGAGCGGACAAAAAGTATGTATCTATGTCTCTTTCTGTTGTTTTTGACAGTGCAGGCACTTTGATGAAGACCGAAAGGGCTGTTTTTTCAAGAGAGACAGGAGAGATTACATTAGGGCTTGAGACAACGCTTCTTGTATTCGAGGATAAAGACAGAGTGCTTGTCTTAATTAATGCAGGAAACTGTGATATTTTATCAGGAAATCCTAACATGCCTCTTTTTAGCTGGATTTCTGAAAACAATATCTCATATGCAGTGTCCTGCGGACATGATACGTTTGAGGATGCAACACGTATCATCAAAAATGATTCAGTTTCCACATTACAAAATCTGCAGGACGCAGCTTTGGCGTGCAAAGCAGAAGCTGAGAAGGAGAACAGTGTTTTTGCTTTGAACACAGGGCTTATCCTGAATCTTAGAAAAAATTCCATCGAATTCATGGTGGCCGCCGCCGGATATCCATTCCACGGAGTGAAGGAAGTAATACCTGCCCTAAGAGATATGGGGGCTGAAGTTTTCGTTGCTTCCGGAGACAGACAGGAAAAACTTGAAGCGGCCGCTGAGTTTTTAGGGATTCCAAAAGACCATGTGTTCGGAGCGGCAACTCCGGATAAAAAAGCTGAGATTGTGTCAGACCTCCAAAGTTTCGGAACTGTGATTATGGTCGGAGACGGAATCAATGATATCTCAGCGTTCCACAAAGCAGATTATGCAGTTCTAACACTCGAACAGAAGGGAAGAAGGCCTGATATTTTGTTTGATGCGGCAGATTTCGTGATTGAGGATATCAGAGAAGTAATTTCAATTACAAAGAGGTTTGTATGACAGACGATATCGAGCTTCCAAAACTTCGCGGAAGAGAACAGGAAGCACTTCTAAGAAAAGTACTATCTGTATGTGATAAATCTGCCGGCAGTTTATCGTATGTTTCGCCTGTTGCCCTCTACTTACCAACAGATAATGGTGTAACCGAGGCAGATGCGGTTTTTATCCACGAATCCGGCGTATATGTGTTTGAATGCAAACACATGACAGGAGCTGTTTCCGGGAAATTACGGGATCGTATGTGGACAAAAACTGGAGATGGAAGAGTTCTTTCTTTTACGAACCCGGTTATTCAGAACAGAAAACATGCCGAGGCAGCCGCTGTCTTTTTCGGAGTAAAACGAGAGGACTGTTTTTCGTGTGTTGTGTTCAATGACGCGTGCGATATATCACGCATAGAAAAAGGCAGAGAGCGTATCTGGAAGACAGGCGAAGTAAAAGCAGAGCTTGCCCCGTATCTTTTGAAGAAGAGATTTTCTAAAGAGGAAACAGAACGCCTGATTAAAAAAACTGAGAAGGCGGCATCATCAGCTGACAAATATGCGGAGGCACATGCGGCAGGAATACGCGATGCAAAACAGAGAAAAAAGGCTGAGAAGAAAAGAGGACGTTAGAACTCCCCGTCCTGCTCAAAGCTTCTGCCGAATCTGATTGCAAGCTCGGCTTTGTAAAGTTCCCGTCCGAGATATGCCGCGTGGTCTAAGAGAGAGACGCCGCCTTCAGCAAGGATAGCGGAAAAAACCTCTTCAGCAGTTTTTCCACGAATCGCATGACCTTTTCTGACTGCAACAATCTTACCTCCTTCGATTCCGATTCTAAAACTTCCCATCGGATCATATGTCAGATTTTCCGAAACTCCTTCGACATCTCTCACCGACTCATAAGACGGAGCAGGTTCTTTTCTCTTTCTTTTCTCTTTGATGACGAAGACATCAACTCCGGCATCCTTTGGATACGGGCGGCCTCTTGAAAGCTGCATCTGAGACACAGCCCGATACATCTCTGAAACTGCCCCTGCTGTTTTATCCGAATGTTCAGAGACCAGAACCGCACAGCATCCGCATTCAGCAGCAGAGGCTGCAAGCAGAGCACAGATTCCAGGGCTGTCTGCATCGATTAACTCAACAACATTCACACACCCCATTACCTTTGGAGCGCCAAAATCGGCCAGGAATCCTGAAAGTGATTCAGTCATACCTGATAATGGAGGCTGTAAGAGAGGGTCTGAAAATATTTTTGTAAGACCGACGTCCCTTGCAGCCTTTACAGATTCGGAAAGCGAAAAGCCGTCACGCGGAATAATTACAGCCGCCGCCCCTGCCTTTTTCACATCCTCTGCAAGAAGCGGAATTGTTTTTGCCGTAAGAGAAAAGATGATGTCAGCCCTAAAGAGAGATGCCCTGATTAGTTCAGGCGATAATGTATCGACAGACAAAACACAGTCAAGGTCTTCGAGTTCTGTAAAACAGCGGACAACATCCTCTTCGGTTGCGTCAAACCCGAATCCTAAATCTATTCCGTCCGCACCTTCTGCTAAGGCACGCTCAGCTTTTTCACGAAGCGATGTGCTCCGGTGTGCATCCATTATTTCACAGAGGACTTTGATTCTGGAATTTTTTCCAAACTTGACACCTCTTATTTCAAAGTCAGCAACTGCTTCTTCCTCCATTGTGACAAGACGTTTTTGAGCGGCGATTCTTCGCTCTTCATCCAGGAGAACATCAGCCGGTTCTGTTGTAGATAGAGTGCCTTTCATGATGAGAGGGACAGCAAGCCTCATGTCTGCTGCGTGACGTGTTCCGCGATATACTGGTATTTTCATCTCTTCTGATACAGCAGAAAAGTCTGCGGTACACATTCCTGAAACCACCGCAGCATCGCATGGATGTTCTTTGATAATAGTCCTGAGACGCTCAGGCGTTAAGAATGATGCTATTTCCCCGGATACGATGATTTCATAGGTAAAGTCCAATACACCTAGAAGAGATGCAGAAAGAGATGCCTCAGTCTGTCGTCCCGTGGGAAATAACACATGCATAGTAATAGTATTTGGGACTGTCTGAGATTTATGTTTTCTCTGTCGGGTGTTTTGTGTTGAATCCCGAAATAAGTTTACACATCCGCTAACCTCTCTCTTTTCTGTATCTCAACATTCAATAAAACACGAATCAAAACAAGTCGTGTGCCTATTCACAGCTCATTTCACTGCTTATCCAGTAGTTCGCTAATTTTCACCACGAATAGATTTTGAAATATATTTCATCTCCGAATAGATAGAAAAAAAGGAAAACCGCTAATCTACGCGAATCTCGGCGAATCGCATCTCGCCGAGCGGTGGCGATTAGACACGAGCATACTCTTTAGAGTATGCGAGAGCGAGGGAATCGAGATGCGATTGGCTGAGATTAGCGTGGATTAGCGGACGGTCTAAAAATCTCCATGCGCGGACACCCATCCCTCATACACCACCCGCATCTAAAAATCCGCGAATCATTCACACTAAGGATTAATTCATCCAAGCCCGCACACACTCGCATTCACCAATCAAATAAATTATTTTCGAGATTAGAATTAATCCGCAGAATAAATCAAATCAACTTGTTTTAACGCCCAATTTTTTACTAAAGTTAGATAGATTTAAGTGTTTTTTTTAGATAGATTTATCAGCAACTGAGAAGTCCGTACTCCAGCTTTTTTGTTGCCGCAAAGCTGAGGCATACAGCCCTTGGCTTTGGGTTGTATGTTTAGGAGATTCTTCATGAATGCTAATATTATTTTAAAGAAGAAAGAAGATGCAGTCTCGCCGGTTATTGGTGTTATGCTGATGCTGGTTGTAACAATCGTTATCGCGGCTGTCGTTGCGGCTTTTGCAGGCGGAATCGCGACGGACACCGAGCCGACACCAAACGTAGTTCTGACGGCTGATGCATATGTAAATCAGCTTACTCTGCAGTCCCTTTCCGGTGACAGACTGGAAATTTCAAAACTCAGCGTGAGAGTTTATGGTGAGGACGGAACACAGCTTGCAGAGGGAACATTCCCAACGAATGCAGGAACGTACTTTACCCCGGGAGCAATTTTCAAGCTTACCTTCAAAGACGGTAAAACATTAGCTGAGGGCAACACAGTTCAGGTTGTCGTCACCTCAAACGACAAGCACACTGTATACGACAAGAAAGTTCTGGTAAAGAAGGCAGTCCCTACAACATAAGATAACAGCGGAGTGTATCAGAAATGATTCAGAAAAAATCTGATGACGCCGTCTCACCCGTACTGGGTGTTATGCTGATGGTGGTGATTACGGTCGTTATTGGGGCAGTAATCGCCGCTTTTGCAACAGGAATGGTTGCCGATACAGAACCCACCCCAAATGCAGTTCTAAAAGTAGAGATTCTCAGTAATTCTCTGGCATTGGAAGCAGATGGGAAAATATATGCCGGACCTGATTTCCAGATAACTCATATCTCAGGTGATGCTGTTGATACAGGGGATATTGAAATTCAGCTCTCATGGACACATGATGGTTGTTCTCACTACAGTACCTATTCCGCAGAACAGGTTTATGCTAAGTACCCAATAAAGACAGACATGTATGGGATGGAGATTGGAGGCATTAAGTCAAATGGGAATCTGGGAGTAGGTATGGAACGCTATCAGCCAATGTATGTGAAATCCACCATGCCTGGAGGAAAAGGACCAAATGGTCTTGACCACTACTTTGGAGAGGTCACTTTAACTCCCGGATTAAAGTTGACGGCAAGTACTGACTGTATTAATTATATTAACGGAAAGACCCCCTATCAAAAGAGCCCATTCATGAACATAATTTTCGATAATGGAAATATTGAGACAGCGGGTGAGAACGGTATCATGAGCCACTTAACACCAGGTACTGTAGTTGATGTGATGATTATCCATCTTCCAAGCGACAAAGCAATTTATGATAAGAAGGTGACGGTACAATGAATCCCCACACAAAAAAGGATGATGCAGTATCCCCTGTGATTGGGGTCATGCTGATGCTGGTGGTAACGATTGTTATCGCTGCAGTTGTTGTCACATTTGGTACAGGAATGGCTGGAGATGCCACAACAACCCCTATGGCTCTATATGAAGTGGATAATATAGTCATGAAAGGTGGTTACCTTGATACCTTTGATTTAGTACACAAGGGAGGAGATGAAATGAATCTGAAAAATCTCCAGGTCACCCTTGAACCCATTGGGCCCAAAATATCTGGTGGAATCATTCTTGTACGAACTGGAGCTATATTCCAACCGCCTGCGGTTCTTCCCGAAATGGCCAACATGGGCATACCCGAATACTCTGTCGAAGACCTGGAAGGGGACTTACAACAGTTAACTGTTCCTGGAAAATCAGGAGATGATGTTGATATCTCAACTGGAAATCGAATCAGAGTTCTTGCTCAATATGACGGAGTTACGGACAAACTGAATAGATATTCTCCCATCGGTATGATATTGGACTTTAGTACTGACCCAGATGGAGTGCCTGTTGGACAGGGAAATGGATCTTATGATGATATGCCATCAGACACCCTCGTTAAGTGGACTCTCTCTGACACTCGTACAAACGGTGTCATCGCAAAGGGCGAGTTTATCGTCCCAAAGGCATAAAGGAGTCTGAACCTTTCCGAGGTTCACTCCTCACCAATTTCAGCCCGCGGGAGAATCCCTGCGTCTGAGACTTTGTACTAACAAAAATCTCCAAAGCCCCAGAAACTCACCTGAACCATGAGCCGCCTGCTTTTGAAAAGCCCCAAAGCCCTGCGGGACGACAAGGGACAAAAGCAGGCAGGGCACGCTTTTGCCTGCGGATAGAGATTCGCAGATACCGTTTTCATGTAAGGACACAACAAACAGGATACTTCCACCGCGGGCGGCTCCGCGTCGGAGTCGCCGCCCCGCACCCCGGATTTTAGAAAGGGATTTGGGATTTTATATGATTAATTCGGTTTTGTGTTACCATCAAATAGATTCACGTTCAATATAGATATGGTCAGTCCACAAACTGACTGTTATTGAATATCATGACGGACACTATATGTCTAATCATAACAGCTCTTGCAGCTGTATCCCGTGAAATACGGGAATGGATGAAACTAAGAAAACAAGAAAAGGATGATGAATCTCATCCTCCTTTTCTCATCTATTATTTCCCCACTGGGACAATATTTTATACTTGACAAGACAATATATTTATTAGAGTTTAACTGCCGCCGCAGTCGCTCTACATTCTTAGTGTCATCTTGACATGATTCAATAACAGACATGCATCCGCGGAGTTGTGACCGCGAAAAAAGGATGCATGTCTAAATTATCTAAACTGTTTTCTCAAAACTCAACATATAGTGAAAAAGAGATTTGTTCCTGCTAAGGCTCGAAGAGCCGCATGCAGGTAAGGGTCGCAAGCCAAAGGCTTGCTCATGGCTCGAGCAAGCTCT
>JAFOFB010000006.1 GCA_017387505.1 Methanocorpusculum sp. | reverse complement strand
CTGCGCGACCGAAGGGAGCGTCTGTGTGGGGCGAGAGTTTACTCGAGCCATGAGCAAGCCTGAAAGGCTGGCGACTCTGCGTTTTATCTCATGAGTTTAGAGCCTTGAAAACACACAGTAATTCAATTTTGGAGCAAAGCCGCTTTTACCTTATTCAGTTATAATCCCGCAGACGTCGCCTTCCTCATCCTCTAAAAACCGCGTTTTAGAGCCCCCGATAACAACCGCCGAACCTGCGTCTAAGAGTTCATCATACTCACCGACCGCTTCAAGCGTCGTCACAAACACACCGCCGTCTCCAAGACATACACCAACAGGTGTTTCAGCCTTTCTAACCGACAAAGCAGAAGACACAGCACGCCCGAAAGAAAGCCCTGTCGGATGCAGAAGAAGAACCGGATTTTCTCCGGAAAAGTCCGGCGTCTCCTCTAACAAATCAAAAACCGAATAATCATCGCCAAGAGGATTTCCAAGAACTGACACAAAATCCTTCACGTTCATGTGCAAATATTTTTTTGTGCCTTTTCCAGGTCTTTGTATTGCAGTTTACATGACATGCGGGTTGAAAGTTTAGAAATACATTGTATCCGGAATGTTTTATTCCTTCTTATGCAATCAGAGGATGGTCTTGCGAATCATTTATTCACAACATCTATATTTTTTGAGAGTACATAATACAAATTATATGAAAAAGTCATTCGCAGTTATTATTTCTCTGCTGCTTCTTTCAACCGTTTTTCTGAGCGGCTGTGTGAGCACCTGAGGTGACGGTGATTTTGAAATCTGGGTCAACGAAGAACCCTTTGAGTATGAAGGCAGTATGTGTGACATCCTCTACGTCTTCACCACCGATGGTGTCGGTCTCGAGTTATGGACTGATGCCGGAGGAGAGTACTTCTTCGAGTACTCTGAATTTACCTGGAAAGATGACGGAACAACCAGAACTCTTACCTTCATTGATGAGTTAGACGAAGACGGAAATCCGGAGGTGTGGGAGTACCAGCACTCCGGAGATACCTTAACCGATGGAGGAATTGTTCTTGTCAAGGCTGATGAGATTCCGGCAGGACTTATCGGAGATTGGTTCTCTCCGGCAACCGAGGAGTACTATGCAGAAAACGATGCTGACATCAAGTACACCTTCTATGAACAGAGAATCGGATTCGAAAGCTGGGCTGATATCGGTGCAGGAAACTATGCTGATGAAGAGTACGGAATTGTCTGGGGAGCTCTTGGAGAATCCGTCTACATCATCTTCATTGACACCACCTACCCGTATGCTCAGGAGCTCACCTTCGACGGCTCACTGATTAGAGCCGGTGTTGAGTTCGTAAAGGCGTAAGACCTTTCAGAGGTATTACCTCTGTATCTTTTTTACTTCAGTTATTCGCGTTGGAAAATCACGCATCACTTGTTCCTGTAAAATACCGATAAAAACCTCTCGCGGTTCAAACGTGAAATCACAACAGAGAGAGGAATCTTTGCAGGACAGACAACCTGACAGGCAAGAGACTTAGAACAACCTGCATCACCATGCTTTGCAAAATAAGAAAGCCTCTCACGCTTAGCTGAACCCGAAAGCTGTTCTGCCGTACGGAAACATGCATTCATACCAACAGCTCCAAAGAACTTACCCTCGCCCGAATAATTCGGACAAACCTCAAGACAGCATCCGCAAAGCATACATGAAGCAGAAGTATACTGCATATCCACATCAGAAACCAGTGCATCATCATCCTCAAGCCAGATTTTCATCTCTGAAAGAGATTTAGAGATTGAGGAACGGTCAACCTTTAAATCTGCAACAAGAGGGAATTTTGAAAGCGGCTCAACTTTTACATCAGGACCAACCTCACCAAAGAAAGCAGAACATGCAAGTCTTGGAGAGCCGTTAATCACCATAGCACATGAACCGCAGACACCCTGATCACAGCTGCACTCCCAGACAATCGGCTCGGCAGGAGAACCGTCAGCCTCAAGGAGAGTCTCGCGGGAGTTTAACTCATCAAGAATCATCGTAACAGGAGTATTTGCCTCTGCATCAATCGAAAACTTGGCCCACCTGCTGTTTCTCTTAACAGAAATTGTTCCTTTCATGCAAACTCCCTCCCGATAGAATCAAACCTGATGCTGACCTCTCCGTTCTTACAGCATGCAACAGTCGTTTTCCTGAACTCATCAGACATATCAGGATAATCAGAGCGTGCATGGCTTCCGCGGCTCTCACGTCTCTCAAGAGCGCTTAAGATAACAGCACGTGCGAGAATCAGTTTGTTTTCGAAATGCAGGGCGTCAGCAGAACTGTTTTTTGGAGCATAAACATCCCTTGGAGAAAATCCTGCAAGCTCCTCAAGACCTGCTTTTAATCCTTCTTCGAAACGGATAATGCTCATTGTATCAGTCATCAGACGCTTAAGCTTCTTTACCGCATTTACCTCACGGTTAATTTCGCGGTGAAGAGAGAGTTTATCTATAATATTACTGACCTCAATCTCTGCTGCACGCTCAAACACATCCAGGGATACAGATTCGCATTCTTTTACCGCAGTCTCTGCGGCAACTCTTCCGCCGTAGATTGCACCAAGAGTGGAGTTTCCGCCAAGGCGGTTTGCCCCGTGATACTGACATGCACACTCGCCTGCGGCATAAACACCTTTGAGTGTTGTTCTGTGGAAACGGTCAACATAGAGACCTCCCATAAAGTAATGAATCGCCGGTACGACTGGAATCGGCTCTTTTCCGGCGTCGATTCCAAGATACTTCTTCGAAAGCTCAGAGACTTCCATCAGTTTTTTGTAAACCGTATCCTTTGGAAGTGTCTCAAGTTCAAGTCCTACCTGATACTTTCCGTCAAGGCCGAAACCATCCATGCACACTTTGTGAATCGAGCGGGATACAATATCTCTCGGCATCAGATTCTTTCCCTCAGGATACCACTCCTCCATGAAATACCAGCGTTTTCCATCACGCATAGTAAAAAGACGGCCTCCTTCACCGCGGGCGGCCTCGGTGACGAGTATATTTTTAGCCGGAGTTTCTATGGTTGTCGGGTGGTACTGAATCATCTCAAGGTTTGCAGCCTCTGCTCCTTTTACGAAAAGAGATGCAGTAACACTTCCGTCACTTAGAGCAGAGCCGGTGTGACGGTCAAAGATACCGCCCATTCCGCCTGATGCGGCAATTACAGCGTCTGCTTTTATCGCCTCAAAACTTCCGTCATCCTTCTGGAAAACAGCGCCTATGCATCTGCCCTCATGCATCACAGGAGATACAAAGCGAAGGGAAATCCTTGAAACAACACGCCCTTCTGCTTCTTTTCGGCGAAGTTCTGACGAAAGACCTGATACGAGCTGTTTTCCAATGCCGGATTTGGCATAGGCAGTACGCTTCTTCTTTTGTCCGCCGAAGTTTCGAAGGTCAATATTTCCATCTCCGTCGCGGTCAAAGACAACACCGCGTTTTGCAAGACCTTCGACAAGAGACGGAGCTGATGATGTCATTTCTTCGACTGCCTTTTCGTCTGCAAGATAAACTCCGGCCTTTATGGTGTCTTCAGCATGACTTAATACAGAATCATTCTCTCCTTTGGTGTTTAATGCGGCATTAATTCCGCCGCCGGCCATAACAGACTGAGAGCGGGCAGGCTCGGATTTTGATACAACGGTGACATTACATCCAAGTTCGGCCGCACGAATAGCCGCTGTCATTCCTGCAAGGCCGTTTCCGACAACCAGGATGTGTTTCATAAAATACCACCTAATATTGACGGCAGATAGTATGATGAAAATACAATGACTGCGAAGATGAAGACTAAAGTAAAGACTGCCATACTGACTTTTACAATCTTCAAAAGGCCTTTTCCTTCTTTAATCAGACCGAATGTAATTGCCATTCGAGGCACGCTTACTGCACTGTGTGCACAGACAGAGAGTGCAAGCAGGCATTCTGTTATGTAGTAAAAGACCGATGGGTCACGGAGAACGAATATTCCCTCTGCGTTTGTGTATCCGTATGCTGTTGTGTGCAGGAGTACCAGAATAAGCATAGCTATTCCGCTTATCATCTGAACTCTGAATATTTTATTCTCTTTCGGATAGACTTTCTGTCCGCGTTTTTTAAGGAAAATGCGTTCGAATGCGAAGTATATTCCAAAGAGAGCGTGTACTAAGACGAGAGCTGCAAGAGTGAAGCTTATGATTTTAAAATCAGGATTGAATCCGACAAATCCGGTAAGCAGTCCGGACATTAGTATGAGGTGGGCTGCAAAGAGTATGTAAATTGGAATTGTCAGGATAGAGTTGATTTTTCTTAACATGAAAAGCCTCCCATATATATATGCATATATATATGGAGGGATTCTAAAATGAAATTACTGGTAAATAATCGGGTCTTTGATTCCGATGTCTGCGAATGCCTTAAGTCTTGAAAGACACGATGAACAAACACCGCATGCAGCGTCATCTTCGCTGTAGCATGACCATGTGTCCTCGTAAGGTACGCCAAGGCGCAGTCCTTCACGCAGGATATCGGTTTTGTTCATCGAAACAAACGGTGTAATCAGCCGGATGTCCTTTTCGGTCTGAGTGCCGATTGTGATTACATTCTGCATCGCAGATATGAACTGCGGGGTGCAGTCGGGATATCCTGTGTGATCTCCTGACTGAACTCCGATGAATACTGCATCTCCGTTTCTTGCTTCGCAGTAGGAGGTCGCAATTGATATCAGGTTTGCGTTTCTAAATGGGACGTATGTGTTTGGCTGTTCTGCTTTTCCAAGCACTCCCGGTTCGACCTCGATTGACGAATCCGTCAGACTGCTTGCTCCAAACTTTGTGAAGTAGTCAAGCGAGATTTCAACGAAATCTGCGGCATCAAGGTGTTCTGCGATTCTGACAGCACACTCACGCTCTTTTTTCTCGGTTCGCTGTCCGTAGTTCATGTGAAGGGCTAAGATTTCATAGCCCATCTCGCGGGCGACATACGCAAGCGTTGTTGAGTCCATTCCGCCGGACAATAGGCAGACTGCTTTTTTCATGGGATGTTTACCAGTTTGTGGAGCTGCATCTGGAATCTTACCGGAAGGCGTTCTGCGATGATGGTTTCAATGAGCCATGAGACGTCAGTTCCGTAGACTGGTGTGATGCAGACCGCAGCTTTGAGGCCCGGGTGTGCTGCTAAGACTTCGACCATGTAGAGGTAGTCTGCTTCGTCTCCGATGACGAACTTTACGCAGTCGGTTTCACGAAGCGTCGTAATCAGCGAGAGGTCGCTGATTTCTCCAGACGACGGGCATTTTACGTCCATGCAGATGTATGCTGCGTCGAATAAGTCTTCGAATCCGAGGGTTCCGTTGGTTTCGATGTCGACGATTAAGTCTGCTCCTTTGAGGACTGCTAAGAGTTCTTTTACTTCTTCTTTTTGAAGAAGCGGTTCGCCTCCTGTAATGCAGACGTATTGCAGTCCGGATTCTGCGATTTTTCCGATGATTTCTTCAACAGACATTTCAGTTCCCTCAGCAAGGGATGCTGGTGTGTCGCACCATGAGCAGTTTAAGTTGCATCCGGCAAGGCGGACGAAAAAGCAGGGCATGCCCTGTCTTATGCCTTCGCCCTGAAGGCTTACAAATGTTTCAACGATTTTCATTCTTCTACCTCCGCATAGCATCCATCAGATTCCCATACACGAATTTTTGATACGTGTGCTTCCATGTCGTGTTCGCGGCAGAATGCGTCGAGGCGGGCTCTGATGTCTTCTGCCAAAAGTTCGCTTGACGGGTCGCCGTTTGTGAGGACCGGCGTCTGGAAGGGTGCGATTGCCTGGACTAACGGGTCGTCTTTGTTTAAGATTACCTGGTGGTCGTAGATGTTGATGATATTTTTGATGATGTTGTAGTCGACAAGGATTGAGGATTTTGCATCAGGAACTCCTTCCATCCATACTTCTACGCTCCATCTGTGTCCGTGGAGACGGGAGCATTTTCCTTCGTAGTGCATCAGGCGGTGGGATGCGTCAAAGTGGGTTTCCTTGTAGATGCGAAGTACCATATTGTATTATTGTCTGTGGGAATTGATAATACCTCTGGGTTATGGTGTTAGGATGTCTTTTGTAAAAAGAGAAGTAATTAGATATTTTCGATTTATTCGGAAGATACTTCTTCGAGCTGTTCTGCGAGACGTGGAATATCTACTGAGACAATCATCCAGAGTTTATCCAAGTCAATATCTGCATATCCGTGAATGAGTTTGTCACGGGTTCTTGCCATTTCACGAATAGGAATGTCTGGATGTGCTTCCAGAAATTCAGATGACAAACGTTTTGCCGCTTCCCCGATGACTTCAAGTGAGCGTATGAGAGCATTCTGGTACAGCATGCTTTCGAATAGTTCATCACGGGTTATTTTTGGCAGTGTTTCGAGGATGAAGTCTGCCTGATGTTTGATGTCTCCTATGTAGAGTTCGTCTTTTTTCATGATGCCGCCCCTGCTTCTTTTCCGAATAGAATCATCTCTGGTTCGATGTATTTTCGAAGTCTCTGGTTCATCCAGCGAATTGATACAAAGTCTATGTTTCTTCCAAAGAGGTTTTCTAAGTATTCAGTTGCATGGGCGTATTCAAAGAGGTCTCCTCTTCCCTCTTCAAAAGCGTAGAGTACGTCAACATCAGAGCTTTCACTGTCATCACCTCTGGCAACTGAGCCGAAGATGCCAATCGTTTCGATGCCGAAACGTTTCTGGAGCTCTGGAAGATGGCTCTGTAGTTTTTCGAGAACCTCCTCTTTGATGCTTACGTATGCTGACATTCGTTATTGTATAATTAGTAGAGAGCAGATATAAGTTTTTAGTAGGTAAAATCAGGATGCCAATTTCTCCCCATTCGGGGAGAGAGTTCGGCGATTATCCTTTCAAGGAGGATGATTAGAAATCCGAGGACTGCAAGGATTAGCCGTCGGATTATCTGTTTTTTTGGCATTTTCCCCGCCTTATGCGAGTGCATCTACGGTGTCAGCCCAGTTTTCGATGGCTTCGAGGGTTTCTGCTTTTGCGTAGCCGGTGATGACGATGCTGTCTCTGTTGAGGCTTACGTTGAAGGTGTCGTCTCCGATGGCACAGGAGATTCTGGTGTTCCAGAGTGCTTTGTCTGCTTCTTCGGATGCGGATGCTCCAACTCCGCCGATGGTCTCTGCGGCTTCGGTTCCTTTGAGGAGGGAGATGCCGTCTTCGTATGCGGTTTTGGAGGGGGCGGTGAAGCTGATTTTTCCTGCTTCGTCTCCTGCGGCGTTGAAGTAGATGATTTTTGCGGTGTAGCTGATGCTTCCGGTCTCCTTTTTGGTGAGCCCGATGGTTTCGTCGTTTATGAGGGAGGCTACAATGTTTTCGAAGGCGGTAAGGTCAGTAATCGGTTCGGTGAGTTCTCTTTTCGCAGACATGGAGACTGCGGTCTGGGTGAAATCGGTCATTTTCTTTTTACTCCTGAGAAGGGCGCAAGCATCAGGCTCGCGACGAGGAGAAGGAAAAAAGCGGTTTGGTTTTTGAGAGATAGAGAGGGTGCTTTTTTTCTTCTGCCTCTCTTCTCTACTATTATATTGGATGCGGGAGGGGATAAGGGGGAGGTTGGGCTTAGGTTTTTTGGGATTTTATGTGTGGAGAATGTTTTGTTGGGTTTTGGAAACTTGAGGATATACACAGACCGCACAGACGCTCCCTTCGGTCGCCAAAAGTATAACATATCTCCTTAATGCATCCAAAGACGTCTCACTAACCATCATTTCGCGAAAGTGCGTTTTGGGCATTTTAACGATTTTGATTTCAAAATAAACCAATTTGCAAAGGAATATTCACTGTTAATATTTTTTTGGAGTCACTTTCGCACCGCGCGGTCAGGGGTTTATATACTCCTATATCGTATTTAGTTTCAAGGATTTGCCACCCCTGACAAATCCTGTTCATAGTACGAGTATGATACGGCGACGAAATCCAGAGAAAATGATACGCGAGAAATGGATGCAGGGAGTGAGAGCCATAGGCAGGAATCAGGACCGCGTGGTTGTGTCATATGTGCGAAAATCGGGAAGTGGTTATCCCGCGTTCTGTCTGTAGGGCGTTCATTACAGACTCCTTTTTTCGGAGGGGGGATGAAATACTTCCCCTCTTTTGTCCCTTTGAGGGTTTTTACGAACTACTAATTCTGAATTACTAATAATTAATTATTAGTAGTTCATTTTTAGTAGTTGGGGGTGTTTCTGGATTGTATTTTTTGAATGGTTTTTATCTTTTTCCGACAGCTTGATTTTGAAAAACAGATATGTGGCGTCTAAATTAAAATTCAGGTTCATTTTTTCTTTTTAGAATTTTTGGAGTGCACAGTGCACAGTGCACAGCTTTGTTCTGGAAAAAGTGATGAGATGCTTTAAGCGCTGTTCTCTTATTCTTCGTTCGAAGAGAACGCGACAGCGTATGTTCTCTTGTGTTATCTATTTGTAATCAAAATAATATAAAGAAGAGTAAGAGCTTAGGGGAAAACGGAGAAAGATTCTGCCGATTTTCAATTTTGTTTTTGGGGGTTATCGTTTTTTTGAAAAATGGGGTGTGCACTGTGCACTCGGTCTGTCTCTTTCAGATACGCTTTGTTAAATATAAGTTTGAATAATAAGAGTGTAAGGAAGTCTCCATGATTGATATTCGTAAACTTGAGTCTGAGCTGTGGGAAGCGGCTGATGATCTGCGTGCAAATTCGAAGCTGACGTCTAATCAGTATTGTATGCCGGTTTTGGGTTTGATTTTCCTTCGGTATGCTCATATTCGGTTTAAGGCTGTGGAGGCTGTGATTATGTGATGGCGAATCCGCCGTTTAATGTGGATAAGGTGAAGGCTGAGTCTTGCGCTGCGGCAGGTCGTTTGCCGTTTGGTATGGTTCGGGTGAATGATGCAGGTGAGGTTTCGAATGCGAATTATCTGTGGATTTCGTATTTCTATTCGTATCTTCATGAGAGGGGCAGAGCAGGTTTTGTTATGGCTTCTTCTGCTACTGACAGTGGAGCGAAGGAGGATAGAGCTATCCGCGAGGGGCTGGTTGGTGCGGATGCTGTTGATGTGATTGTGGCAGTTGGTCAGAAGTTTTTCTATACGAAGACGCTTCCGTGTAATCTGTGGTTCTTTGACCGCTGTAAGCCTGAGGCGGCAAGGGGTAAGACGCTGTTTCTCGATGCACGGAATTATTTCCATGTAATTGACCGGAATCATAATGACTGGACTCGGTGGCAGCTTTCGAATTTGTCTGCTATTGTGTCTCTTTATCGCGGTGAGGTTGAGAAGTAAAAGTGTCTTTTGTCTGAGTATGAGGAGTTTTTGTGTTCGGCTGAGGATTCTTTGTCAGATATGCGTTCTGCGCTTCTTGAGGAGTTTATGGGCGATGGTATTCTGGATGAGGGGTCTCTTTTCTGCTGTCCGGATGCACATGCTTCTGTCCGCTATGCGCAGTATTTCTCCAGTCTCTTAAAGGATGTTGAGGAGGAGGTTTCTTCGGTTCTGGCTGAGGGTAAGGCTCTTTCAGGTTCGAAGAGGAGGGATTCCTATGCGGCTGAGGTTTCAAAGGGCAGGTATTCCTGATAGTATTGTAGGATTCATTGCGAATCCAGAAGAATCTGATGTCCGTTATGTGAAGTATATGTTTGATATCTTGCAGAGAGAGTTCCAGAATATATCTCAAGGTACATCACAGGATAATCTCAGTGTTGAAAAATTACTGGGAATAAAATTCGAGGTTCCAAAGGTTGAAAATCAGCGCCGCATAGCAGATATCCTCTCAGCATATGACGACCTTATTGAGAATAATCAGCGGCAGATTAAGCTGCTTGAAGAGGCGGCGATGCGGCTGTACCGCGAGTGGTTTGTGTTCATGCGGTTTCCGGGACATGAGAGTGTGCGGATAGTGGATGGTGTGCCGGAGGGGGTGGGAGGTTAAACAGATAAACGATGTTTGTCTGAATTGTGCATCTGGCGGGACTCCGTCACGAAAGAGGAGA
Source organism: Methanocorpusculum sp. (assembly GCA_017387505.1). Taxonomy (GTDB): domain Archaea; phylum Halobacteriota; class Methanomicrobia; order Methanomicrobiales; family Methanocorpusculaceae; genus Methanocorpusculum. Next base: position 67,295 of record JAFOFB010000006.1, on the reverse strand, counting down.
GAATATTGGGCTGATGGTAGTGTAAACTGGTTTAAGACTTAGGAGTTAGTTGATTCTTGGCTTTTCGACGCTGATGAAAAAATTTCTGAAAAAGGATTGGAAAACTCATCTGCAAAACTATTCCCAGAAAATACTATTGTCATGGCGATATATGCAAGCCCAACGTTAGGCAGACTTGGCATCCTTACAAAAGAATCTACATTTAATCAGGCGGCATTAGGATTAGTTGCTAATGGAGATTTTGTATCTTATGAATGGCTTTATCTGAAATTATTTGAATTAAGGGACAAGTTTAATGCGATTGCATCAGGAGCAGGTCAGCAGAACATCAATGTAAAGATTGTTCAGACTAAGGAAATTGTTGTACCATCGCATGATGTAATGGGTAAATTCACAGAAATAATCCACCCATATTTTGAGAAACAAAAAAATCTGACAGAACAAATAATTTACCTCCAAAAAGCCCGCGACGCCCTTCTGCCAAGGCTGATGACCGGCGGTGTGGGCTTGAAGCTCGAAGGAGGGACGGTGTAGGAATGGTGCGCCGGAATTTTGCGGACAGAATCGCAGAAACAGGAGTGGATATTCAGAAAGAATTTGATAGAATATTCACTCTGTTTTATAATGAGGATTTCAGGTCTGAATACTCAATTTATGACAGGATTCAATATTGCATTGATAGAAAATTCCGAGAACTCCCTTCAAGTAATCGTGCCCTATCTTTAGAGGACTTTGATAATTACTATGGATATAATTTCCATGACATCTCCAATCCTACGCTTGATGATTTATTAGACATATGTGAATACTGCTTCAACTTCACTTATGAGTACCGCGAACTGTCATATAATGATTATACAGGTAATTATGACTGTCCAAAGCAGATTAGTCATATTGTAAACCATATACTGGATGTAATTGAAGCAATAGGTTATCTCCCAATAGAATACAACAAACAAACCATTTTCGTCGAAAAATCTCCCGCCGCCGTATCTGCATCAGAGATTCTCGAAGGTCAGATATCCCTCGAAACCCTTCGCTACAATCACCACAGCATGAAAGGCGACCTTGTGGCAAAGAGGAAAATGCTTGTTCTGATGGCTGACTGGATTGAACCAAAAGAAAAAGAGCTGGCAGAAGTTGACAAGAGGCTCAAAACCAACCTCTTCTCCAACCTCAACAACTTCAACATCCGCCACAACAACAGCGACAAAACAGCACACCTCACCGATGCAGAATTAGAAGAAATCTATGACGACACCTATCAGCTCTGGCTTCTTGCAGTACTAACACTTGACAACAGAGAGCGGCAGAAGAAGTATGAAGAGATGAGGAAAGAGAGTAAGTGAATCTAAGGAACTCTAATGAATTCTAATGAATTCTAAGTAACTCTAAAGAAATCAAAAGAACTCTAAAGTAATCTAAAGGGAACAATGATATCCTCATAAAACCTATAGATATATCACATTTTTAGCACTACGAATCGCCTGTAGTACACCACACCCCCTCAGCAAATCATGATAAACCAGGATGACGAAAGGAAAATCGGCAACACCCTCGCCCACATTGTAGACAGCGGGCTTGAAAAAGGTCGTACAAAACTCGTAAAAGTGCCGGTGTTTGCAGATCTCGTCTCATACAACCTCTTCGGCGAATTTGTAACCTGCGACACCTACATCAAACAAGATCATGGACCAATGGGTGACATTGCAGGAGAACTCACCCGCAAATCCAACAAATACCTCATCGTCGGAGAGAAAGGAGATGATGATGACCGCCGCCGCCCATTCGCGGTCAATAATGACTTCACCGTTGACATCAGTTTCTACAGTGAAACACAAAAAATCCTGATTGACGCAAGCTACCGCTGGATAAGTCCACAGAAAACAACAGAAGTCAGTAACATCACCCACGAATTCAATCTCTGGAAAAATTACTCACTGTTGAGCCCAATCCCCAAAGAAGCATTCCGTCTCAACAAAGAAGAGATTGAATACATCGGCACAAAGGGAATCATCATCAGCGACTTTGGAAAAGACTGCTGTTCCGTCTCCAAAAACCTACCCATCTACTATGAGTCGCTCGACAAAAACGACCTCGACCAGACATTCCGCGACCTCTCCAGAAAATTCCCCGATGACCTCTGGGATGAACACCTCGACTGCTTCCTTGCAGCGCTTGACGCAATGCGTGAATGTGCCCGCACGGAAAAACCCTGCGGAATGTCTATCTCACGTATGTGACTACACAGGAGCAATGAATGCTGCTCTTGCATACACTCCAAACCTCAACAAATGGGTAACTTCCCTCCTAGATGAATATACTTACATCTTCGATGAAGCAGCATCGGATGCAATAGGATTCCTCGAAAACCGCGAACCAGTAGATGAAGAGATTCAGAATGATGTGGATGCAATAATGGAAGAACTCAGGAAAGATGCCTTAAAAGAACTCAATGGAGAGTGAGAACCTGCTTCCACCACTCTTTTTAGACAGTAACGTTATCGTCGGACATCAACTATCTCCATATCATAGGATATCAGAACCATCTGACAACATATTTCAGGGAAAACATCCTCTCTGGTGGAGTGACAAAGTCAGATTCGAATGCTATGGTCATGGAAAATACCATGGAGTATGCCATACGCAGTGCAGAGCATTCATCAGGGAAATCCTGAGAATAAAATATGCGATTGACAAACAGACCTTCTCCAAAGAACAACTGAAACAATACAAATACCTTGGAAAGATAGTTGAAAAACTTCTAACCGAACAAAACCCCACAGAAGAACAACTGCTTATCTGGTTAGACCTCTCCTTACAATCATACAGAAATAATTACAACATCAAAAAAGCATACATCCTCCAAAGGCTCACCCTCCACACCAGAGAAACAGACTATCCGGCAATCACCAACCGCATAAAAGACCTCATCTTTGTCTCAGACAACTCAACACACGTAACCAAAGCCGCTTCCGCCAAGAAAAATCAGCGCAGAAGACGCAGTAGCCCTTGTTCGAAGCTACGCAACCGGAAGATGCTCAATCTCAATGCTCGCTCTTGAATACAACTGCTCAAGAAAAACAGTGCGCCGCCTAATCCGCGCCGCAGGACTTCGGAGGGAAAAATGCTGACCGCAGAAGAAATCATAAACCGCATTGAACCCTCCTTCCCATCGGAAAACGAACCGTTTGCACTCGCATACAGCAACCAGCAGATGGAAGCGGCATTAAACTCTGCCGCATCACTCTGCCTCGAGCGGCGGCTCTCTATCATCCGCGAAATTCTTGCAGGCGACATCGAATCAGAAAACTACCGAGTAGAACAGCGTATGCGAACAACCCGCCGCGTAGACGCCTGCATGACCGCGCGGCAGATAGCAGCAGTTCTCGGCTGCTCAAAAACCTCCGTCGAAACCGCAATGAAACATCACGGATTAAAACGTGCACTAGTGCTCCCGAAAGGGAACACATAACCCATTTCTGTAATTCACATATCAACGAACATCAAAACAACAATCTCCGAAATGATTTGCCAAAAATACCCCATCTCCTTCCGTAAAACCGGCTCAAATCCTGCGCCGGATTAAGGATTAGTATTATTATCTTTGCCGTCCATTAATATAAGGAGAATCCGTCAATATAATTGATGGAGGTTTTCGACATATGGACTTAGTATATCTTGTTCCAGTTTGTGCCGTAATCGGCCTTCTCTTCGCCCTTTACTCCTTCTCCGTTGTAAAGAAGGAAAAAGTGGAAGATCAGAAAATGATCAAGATCGCAGACGCCATTCACCTTGGCGCACGCGTCTTCCTGAAGAGCCAGTACAAAGCTATCGCAGCTTTCGCAATTGTCGTTGCCATTATCCTCGCAGTTCTCATTGGTCCAATCAATGCAGTATGTTACGTCATTGGTGCAGGCCTCTCTATGTGCGCAGGATACATTGGAATGACCAGTGCAACCAAAGCAAACGTTAGAACCACCAACGCAGCAAAACGCGGTATCGCAGCAGCAGTTAAAGTTTCCTTCGCATCCGGATCCGTCATGGGTATGTCCGTCGTCGGTCTTGGATTACTCGGTCTTTCTGCACTCTTCATCATCCTCGTCGTCGCATTCGGCGGATTTGGTGACTTAACCGCAGTCAACGCAGTCGTCTCTGCAATGGCATCCTTTGGTTTTGGTGCATCCTCTGTCGCACTCTTTGCACGTGTCGGCGGCGGTATCTTCACCAAGGCAGCAGATGTCGGTGCTGACCTCGTCGGTAAAGTCGAGGCAGGCATTCCGGAAGATGACCCGAGAAACCCAGCAGTTATCGCAGACAATGTCGGTGACAACGTCGGTGATGTCGCAGGAATGGGCGCAGACTTATTCGAGTCCTACGTCGGATCCATCATCGCATCCATGGCACTTGGTGTCGCAGCAGCAGCATTCGCAGCAACCACCTTCGGTGAGTCTCTCGATGCACTCAGCCTCATCCTCCTCCCGATGTTTATCTCTGCATTTGGTATCATTGCAGCAATCATTGGAACTCTGTTCGTCAGAACTTCCAAGAACGAGTCCTCTGCAATCCACAAGGCATTCAACACCGGAACCATCGTTGCAATCATCGTTTCCCTCCTTGGAACCTATGCATTCACCAGCTTCCTCCTCTACGGCAACTTCACCATGATCACCATGGGTGCAGGATGCCTCGGTATGGGTATCTGGTTTGCAACCATCGCAGGTCTTGTCGGCGGATTCGCAATCGGTCTCATCACTGAATACTACACTTCCTTCGACTACAAGCCGACCAAGAAGATCGCAGAGTCCTGTCAGACCGGAGCTGCAACCGACATTATCAGCGGTTTCGCTAAGGGTATGGAATCCACCATCTGGCCGGTTTTAATCATCTCCATTGCAATCTTCATTGCATACAACTTCGCAGGTATGTACGGTATCGGTATTGCAGCTGTTGGTATGCTCTCCACTCTTGGTATCTCCCTTGCAGTTGACGCATACGGACCAGTCGCAGACAACGCAGGCGGTATCGCAGAAATGTCCCACCAGGACCCGAAGGTCCGTGAAATCACTGACACCCTTGACGCAGTCGGAAACACCACTGCAGCAATCGGTAAGGGATTCGCAATCGGATCTGCAGCACTCACTGGTCTTGCACTCTTCAGCGCATACTCACTTGCAGTCGGCATCGAAGCAATCGATATCTTAAACACCAGCGTCTTCATCGGTATCCTCATCGGTGGTATGCTTCCGTTCCTCTTCTCTGCACTCACTATGACCGCAGTCGGTTCTGCAGCAGAGAAGGTCGTTATCGAAGTTCGCGACCAGTTCAAGAACATTAAGGGATTAATGGAAGGAACTGCAGACCCGAACAACGAGTCTACTATCAAGATCTGTACCACTTCTGCAATCAAGAAGATGATCGCACCAGGTGTCCTTGCAATCGTTGCACCAATCCTTGTCGGTCTCGTCTTAGGCCCGCTCGCACTCGGCGGTCTCTTAGTTGGTTCCCTCGTCTCCGGTTTCCTCCTTGCAATCACTATGGCAAACGCAGGCGGAGCATGGGACAATGCAAAGAAGTACGTTGAACTTGGTAACTACGGTGGAAAGGGCTCTGAGGCTCACAAGGCAGCAGTTGTAGGTGACACTGTTGGTGATCCGTTCAAGGACACCTCTGGTCCGTCCATCAACATTCTGATTAAGCTTATGTCCATGATTGCACTGGTTTTCGTTCCAGTCATCCTCATGTTATAAGTTTAGATTTCAGAATAAACCCAATTTATTTTTTGAGGATTTCTTAAAACCTCAATTTCTTCAAGTTATTTTAGCGCAAGAATTCTGTTGTGTGTAATGTTATTTGTAAACCAGTCACACAAAACATTTCAAAACAGAGACAAAAAAGGAGGGTTATGAGTGAAAAAAGTTAAGGATGCTTTATCAGATACCATGTGGTAAGGTTATTTTTCTGATAGTATGTTTTTAAGACCAGCTCAAATCCAAGATTTTGATAGAATTTGCAGTTGTGTTCGGTGTTTGTTTCAAGATAAACAGTCTGATTCGAACACTCAGCAAGTTTATCCAGAATCAGTTTCGAAGCAATGCCTTTTCCCTGCATCTCAGGCAATACTCCAATAGCATAGAGATACAGCGTATCATCCGGAAGGTTCAGGCTTCTTCTTCCCTTGCCCACCGCATAAGAGTTTCTTGCAAGATGAATCATCTCTGATATCTTCATCTTTCCAAAAAGCCTTCGAATGAGAGAGGTTGCAGGAGCACCGCTTCCGGCAGCGCCTACTGTTGACCATACAGCAATACCTCCGCAGTCAGCACTGTTTGCTTCAACAGTTCCATGTTTTATAAGATACTCCATCTCCGAACGGAAAAGAATTTCCAGACATTCCATCCTCCTCGGCTCTGCTATTGAAAGGGAGGGGAAAGGATAATTGAAGTATGCACTGGCAAATGTCCTGGATGCAGTCTCCAAATCATCCGACTCCAGAATCTTTACTGTCATTATACCTTATATTTAAACAGATTCTACAAAATAAACATATTCATTTATTTATAATAAAATCCGTCTGTTTTTATTTAACAAAACAAACCTATATTAAGAGAATAAACGAAACATTACAAATATGAGAAACTTTCGGGAAATGAGATATTATGATTAAAAACAGAACTGCACAATTAATTTATCAGACAGTTTACTGCACACTAGGTCTTGTATGGTGCATTGCATGTCTTGGAATCTTTGACAACATCAATTTAATCCGCTGGGATTTCTATGTTCACTTCACAAACATCAGCAATTTCCTCTGCCTTGGTGTTATGTTTGCTGCCCTTATTCAGACAGTAAGAAAGAAAGAGGATAGTTACGTTACAACCGCACCGATGCTGAAGTTTGTCGGAATGCTTGGAATTTTACTTACCTTCCTTGTGTTCAACATTATGCTTGCAGGAGCAGATGGACGCGACCCGCTTGCAAACTGGAGAATCGGAAGCATTCTTTTCCATGTTGTACTGCCTGTTATGTACATAGCAGACTGGTTCTTGTTCTATGAGCGCGGAAAGTGTAAATGGTATTATCCGCTTGCATCTGCGGCATTCCCGCTTATTTACGCAGTATTCCTTCTCATCCAGGCAGTCATTTTGAAGTTTGACACATCAATTCTTATTCCAAACTCAACAACTCCGCTTATCTATCCGTACTTCTTTGTAAATCTTGATACGCTTGGTGTTTCCGGCGTTCTTATGTGGATTGGAATTCTTGCTGCAGTATTTATTGCGGTTGGATATCTTTTCCTCGGTATTGATAAGATTCTAAAAAGAAGAAATCAATAAAATACTGTAAATTAAATCATAAACCATTCGCAGGATAAATTTCCTGCACAAAACATTTCAAAACAGCTTCCATTCTAAAGAAGGAAGTTTGCATTTTTTTACTGGTGCGTGCAATGCATAACATGGATTATCAGGGAGGAGGAATCCATGTTTCCTTCCATGTTTTCATCAGATTCTTTCAGGTTTTTCTTTCACCTCCAAACAATTAATATGTTGTTCGGTATTGTTAAATTCTGCCCTTAAAAAATACGGAAAAACAAAAACGAACCAAATAAATTCGGAAACTTCTAAAAAACCTAAAATTTATAAAAGGAGGAGAGATTGCCTTTACGGCATCTCTTTTACAGCCTTTGCGATTTCCTGACCGAGCTTGAAGAACTTCTCCTTGTCGTCACCCTGCGGGCGGTAGGTGAACTCGACCGGCTCGTGCCAGATCTCGATTCCTGCCTTCTGCATAAGCTCGGTGATGACCTTCGGTGCTCCGCCTTTGCCTCCATTGGAACCGAATGCGAATCCGATCTTCTTCTGCTCCTGCTTGCCCGGTCTGATACCCATCAGGTAGTAGAGGAAACCTGCAACGGTCGGAAGCGGGTAGTCCTCAAGGGTTGGAGAACCGACGATAACTGCTTTGGAGTCTAAGATATCGCGGACGACATCAGATCTGTGGACACCTTCGTATCTTCCGTCTTTGAGTAAGTCGAACTTGACCTCAACACCCTCAGACATTGCTCCTTCTGCAATGTACTGTGCTGCAGTTCCGGTGGAGTAGTGCATGGTGTCATAGACAATGGTAATCTTGTTCTTGGAAACACCCTTTGCCCAGTTGACGTATGCGTTGATGATGTCTGCTGCGTGGCTTCTCCAGATGATACCGTGAGATGGTGCAATCATTTCGATTGGGACACCAAGTTCGGTGACTTCTCCAAGCTTCTTTAAGACCTTCGGAGAGAGCGGGACGATTAAGTTTGCAACGAACTTTGCTGCGTGCTCGAGTGCAACATCGATACCAAGCTCGTCATCGAAGCGCTGGCTGGATGCAACGTGCTGACCGAATGCGTCGTTCGGGAAGAGGACTTTGTCTTCTCCAAGGTAGGTGAACATGGAGTCCGGCCAGTGGAGGAACGGTGCCTCAAGGAAGGTTAAGGTCTTGCCGCCGAGTTCAAGAGTCTCTAAGTTCTTGATGGTGTGGATGTTCCAGCCTTCGGTGTCGTAGTGACGTGCAAAGCCCTTCTTTGCAATCTCGGTCATGTAGATTGGCACATTCGGGAGCTTCTTGGTTAAGAGCGGGAGAGATCCGGAGTGGTCGATTTCGATGTGGTTTGCAACGATGTAGTCGATCTTTTCAAGCGGGATGACAGACTCGATACGCTCGATCATCTGCCACTCGTGGCCCGGATAGGTTCCGTCGATTAAAGCTACTTTCTCTCCTAAAACAAGGTATGCATTATATGTGGTTCCAGGAAGAGTGTATCCATGGTAGTCTCTGATATTCCAGTCGATTGCGCCTACCCAGTAAACGCCTTCTTTAATCTTTACTGCCTGTAACATAACTCATTAGTATGTATTCACATAGTTATATAATCTTTCGTTCCGGCACATCCAAATACTCAAGGTAACTGCTTTCTATAAGTAAGACCAATATATAGAGACATATTCGTGGGGAATACATGAAAGAAGTATCAGAAAGCTATGTCCCAAAAAACGTCGAGGCAGAAGTCCGCGCTTACTGGGAAGAAAATAATACTTATCGTGAAACCAGAAAACTGCGTGAAGCAGGAAAGCCGTGGCTTTTCGTTGACGGTCCGCCGTACACCACCGGTTACATCCACTTAGGAACCGCATGGAACAAAATCTTAAAGGATGCAATCATCCGCTACCGCTCCATGACCGGAAGACACATCATCGAGCGTGCAGGATACGACATGCACGGTCTTCCAATCGAGGTTAAGGTCGAAGAAAAGCTTGGATTCAAGAACAAAGCAGACATCGAAGAGTATGGTGTCGACAAGTTCATTGAAGAGTGCCGTGAGTTCGCATTAACCCACAAGGATTTAATGAGCGACCAGTTCAAGGAAATCGGTACTTGGATGGACTTCGATGATCCGTATCAGACCGTTGATTCCGGATACATCGAGGCTGCATGGTACACTTTAAAGAAGTGTGCTGACAAGGGATACCTTGAACGCGGAAGCCGTGTTGTCAACTGGTGTCCAAGATGCGGTACTGCAATCGCAGACGCAGAAGTTGAGTATTCTGACGAAACCGACCCGTCGATTTTCGTAAAGTTCCCGATTGTCGGAACTGAAAACGAATACCTTGTTATCTGGACTACCACCCCGTGGACACTTCCGGCAAACGTTGCTGTTGCAGTCGGTGAAGAGTTCGTCTACGCAAAGTGCCGTGCAGAAAAGGACGGTAAAGTCGAAGACTTATGGATTGCAAAAGACTTAGCCGAGCAGATTTTAAAATACGGTAAATACCAGAAGTTCGATATCATCGAAACCAAGACCGGAGCAGAACTTGCAGGAACCAAATACTTATCCCCACTTTCAACTCAGGTTCCAATGCAGGCCGGAATCGAGCACAAAGTCGTCATTGCAGACTATGTCGCACTCGAAAACACCGGTATGGTGCACATCGCACCGGGTCACGGATGGGACGACTATTTAGTCGGTCAGAAGTACGGACTTCCAATCATCTGCCCGGTTGACGGAAACGGAAACTTCACCGCAGAAGCCGGAATCTTCGAAGGAAAATACGTCAAAGATCCATCAACCAACGACGATGTTATCAAAGAGCTTGGAGACTACATGCTTGCAGTCCGAAAGATTACCCACAGATACGGTCACTGCTGGAGATGCAAGACTCCGATTATCTACCGTGCAACCTCTCAGTGGTTCTTAAAGGTCAAGGAAGTCAAAGACCAGATGCTCAAAGAGATTGCAGACGAGGTCACCTGGATGCCGGATTGGGCAGGCTCGGCTCGTTTCCACGACTGGATTGCAGAGGCTCGCGACTGGTGTATCTCCCGTCAGAGATATTGGGGTATTCCAATCCCGGTATGGGTATGTCCGAAGTGTAACAAATACCACGTTGTCGGAAGCTACGAGGAGCTTGAGACCTTATCTCAGCAGAAGATGTTCGACCCGCACAGACCATACGTCGATGATATCACAATCCCGTGTGAGTGCGGCGGCGAGATGAGAAGAGTTCCAGACATTTTCGATGTCTGGTATGACTCAGGAGTTGCATCATGGGCAACGTTGCGCTTCCCGGAGACCACCGAGGACTTCGAGAAATACTGGCCGGCAGATATGATTCTCGAAGGTCAGGATCAGACCCGCGGATGGTTCTACTCGATGCTTGCTCTTTCCACCATGGCATTTGGAAAGTCTCCGTACAAGTCTGTCTTAATGCACGGTTTTGCCCTCGATGCAAACGGTAAGAAGATGAGTAAGAGTTTAGGAAACGTTGTTGCACCGGAGGATGTTATCGCAAACTATGGTGTTGACGTTATGCGCCAGTACATCTTCTCTGCATCCGCACCATGGGATGACCTGCGCTTCTCCTACGAGGGTGTAAAGACTACTCTTCGTATGTTCAACGTTTTATGGAACGTCTACAAGTTCCCGCTCCCATACATGGCTCTCGATAACTTCGCACCAAAGGAAGTTGACGGCAAGTGGGATGCATCAGTCGTCGAAGACCACATTAAAGAGTTCGGACGCGAGGACAGATGGCTTATCTCCCGCGTGAACTCTCTTGCATCTCAGGTTACCAAGGAGATGGAGGCAGGAAACCTGCACCGTGCAACCAGACCAATCTCAACCTTTGTTCTTGACGAGCTTTCCCGCTGGTATGTTCAGTTAGTCCGTCCAAGAATGTGGCTCGAGGAGGATTCCGTCTCTAAGGTTCAGGCATACGAGACTATGTACTACGTGCTTCGCAGACTTATCACCATCATGGCACCATTCGCACCGTTCGTCTGCGAGAAGATGTACCAGAACTTAAAGTGCGAGGGAGAAGTCCCGTCCGTTCACATGCAGGACTGGTTCGAGGGCAAAGAAGAGCTTCGCGACCTTGTTCTCGAGAAGGAGATGGAGGTTATTCAGTCCTTCGATGAGGCTGTTGCAAACGCACGCCAGAACGGTAAGAGAAAGGGCCGCTGGCCGGTCTTAGAGGTTGTTGTTGCAACTGAGTCCGATGCAGTCGCAGATGCTATCAATGTTATGAACGATATGGCATGCGACAGAGCAAATGCACGCGCTGTAACTGCCGTTAAGGGTGTCTGGGATAAGCTTGAGTGGACCGCAGTTCCGACTATGAAGGCTATCGGTAAGCAGTTCGGACGCGATGGTCCGAAGGTTAAGGCATTCATTGAGAACGCAAACGGAAGCGAGCTTAAGGCTGCTCTTGTTGCTGACGGTAAGATTGCTTTCTCCGAGGGCGAGTTCTCCTGCGAGCTGACCGAGGAGCACATGACTTTCACCGAGCGTATGCCGGAAAACATCTTCTCTTCCCCGATGGATGAGGCAACTGTTTACGTTAATGTTACTCTGACCGAGGAGCTTGAGTCCGACGGATATTCCCGTGAAATCATCCGCCGTATTCAGGAGATGAGAAAGCAGGCAGGTCTTGCAGTCGATGCAAAGATTGTTGCATCCGTTGTTATCGCAGATGAGCGTATTGCAGGCCTTGTCGAGCAGCAGAACGCAGTTATCGCAGGCGAAGTAAGAGCAGAGTCTCTGACTGTTCGCTTCGGTACTTCTTCTGATGCAGAGGATACCAAGTGGGACATTGACGGCCTTAAGGCTTTCATCAGCATCGTTCCACTTAACTGATCGCCCATATCCCCGCGACGCCTGTGGGGCATGCGCTTCGCTTAGCCCCATTCTCTTTTTTTGTACTCATGTGCAGGAGTGTTTTTCCAACGCGAATAGTTTTCGCGGGGTAAAAACGCTCGCCCTCATGAGATGGAAAAACTGCCAATCGAATAATATGTAAAAAAAAGAGATTAGTTCTTCTTCGACAGAATCTCCATCACAATTCTGCCGTATGCAGGTCTTGTGATGAGAACGCCGATTAAGATACCAAGGATATTGATGATTGCAAAGCCTTTCAGAGTGGATAAATCCATGATGATTAACGGGAACATCGCAATGATTACCGTTGCCGCAGAGGTCATAATAATCAGCAGAGCACGCTTTAAGCGCTTCAGATAAAGAACCTTAGAAGGCACTCTTCCCTCATGCATAACCTCATCTGTGATAATCACAAGCTGGTCAATACCTGTACCCAACACCGCAATTAATGCCGCAATTGCCGCTAAATCGAGCTGCTGAATAAAGACTGCAATACCTAAGAGAATCACAACCTCTGCGACATTAATCAGAACCATCGGAAGAACGATAGCCGCAACACGGTATCTCAGATACACTGTCAGAGCAACAGCCGCGAGAGCCGCAATACCTGCGATTACACAAATAATCTTAAAGTAATCACCAAGAGCCGCAGAAGTCGAACCAGAACCGGCAATCTCGACTTCAACCGGCAAAGCACCTGCTCTTAAGTGCACTTCGAGCTCCTGAGCCTGCTTCTTTCCTTCATCGCCAACACCAGTCGATGCAGAAAGCTGGTTTACCGGATGCTTTGAGATTGATAAAGCAAGCTCGTAGGAAAGCGGAGCACTGTAAACCATCTCGGAATCCAGATACATGTTGATTGGATGAGATGCCGGATTCTTTGTAGCTCCGGTTTCAATACATGCCTTCTGAAGAGCTAAAGCCCCTGCATCATCGAGGGTAAAACCTACACCCCATACACCTGTTGCCGGATCCATCATCGGAGTCTGAACAGAAACAACAGAATCACCATAGAGAACGTGCTCTGTTGAATCTCCAACGCTCTGCACTCTAATCTCGAAAAGGCCCTGCTTTCCGACAATCTCCTGAGCTTCCTGCATATCAACGCCTGCAAGTTCAACACGGACATACTGAGCAACGCCGTTTAAGTTGGTCAGGACGTTCACCTTAACATCGCTGGTTCCAAGACTGTTGACCTTAGACTCTAAGATACGCTTTACAGAATCTGCTGTGTCTTCTCCAACACCAGGCTCGCTTCCGATAAAGACTGCACCTGCTTTTTCGACCGCAGATTTCAGTTCGGCTTCGGTGAATTTCTTGTCAATCTCAACCTTTCCTAAATCTATCGGGATTACAGTGCAGTCAAGAGTATTTGACATAGACTTTGCAACAGCATTGATATCGACCGGCGTCTGTACTGTTACAACATCCGCCTGGAACTCAAGCTGAATCCAAGAACCTCCTTCGAGGTCGAGACCGAACTGCAGATTTGTAATTCCTTCGCGGTCTCCAACGGGTGCGAAGATAGCAACTAATGCTGCAATGATAAGAATTGCGGCGATAATTACCTGCGGGTCGCGGATGAGAGCTGCAACTCCGTGATACTCTTTCTTTTCACGCTTTTGTACAGGCTGTTTTTTCATCTTCTAACCCCCTTTGATATATAGAGCTTAAGCATTCCTGCGTTGAATCCCCATGTGAAGATTAAATCACAGATAAGTCCGATTAAGAGAACCGCAGAGATTGTGTATAAGGTCGGCACATTTCCGATTAATGATACGATAAACATCGCAAGGATTGCACAGAAAGTGGTTGACGTCATGATAAATCCTGTGTGGAATGCTCCTTCCATTTTTTCTTCGAGGTTGCCCTGACGTTTGAGGACTTTTGTTGTAAGCAGGATGTTGCTGTCAACAGAGTATCCGATAAGCATCAGAAGAGCGGCGGTCGTTGCTAATGAGAGTTCGATTCCAAAGATGTTCATGCAGGCAGCAGTGATTGTGATGTCTGCAACTCCTGCAAAGACGACTGTTAATGCCGGAAGGATTTTTCTAAAGGCAATAAAGACAACAACAGCCGTTCCAAGGAATGCGAGTAAGAGTGCTAAGAATGCCTGTGCCTGAAGGGTTGCTCCAAAGTTTGCGCCTATCTGGTCGATTCCGGCATCAGGATATCCTTCTAAGATGTAGTCGTTGAATGCCATCATCTCTTCGTTCGACATTGGTCCAAACTTGAGATAATATCCGCCGGATATTCCTTCGTCGATTGATTTGAGGTCGTAGCCTTCAAAGTAGGCTTCAAGTTCCTCCTTTGAGTCATCGGTGTATATTGTGACAGCGGTTCCTCCGGCAAAGTCTATTCCCGGAGTAACCGGCAGGCCGGTCATGATGAATGTGATTATGACAATAACTGCTGCAACTGCGAAAAGAGATGCTGGTACTGCCATCATCTTTTTCGGGTTGTATTTGTTAATGTCGTATTTGAATTTCTTCATACGCAGGTATAGTATTGATGTTCATAGGATAAATATAAATTCAAGAGGACTGGTTTTCATAATGAATCTTTAATATTATACAGTCCAATATAGACGGAAGAATGAGTTTTTTTAAGTCAGCATACAATCTTTTATTCGACCAGAAGGCTTTCTTTGAGAACAGAGCAGGTCTTCGGATTCCAATTATTCTAACTCTGGTTTATGCATTAATCTCAACTGCTGCAGGAATACCGATTATAATCTCAACTGCCGCGGGAATTTCGGAAGGAATTTTCGGGATGCTCGTCGGAACTGCTGCAGTGTCTTCTGTTATATCTGCTGTTGTTGTCTGGTTTGCAGTGTCAGCATTTTTCTTTGCATGCCTGAAGTTTATCGGATATGCAGAGTGTTCATATAAGCAGGTGCTTGCAGTCTGCGGTTATGTATCTGCGATTCTGATTTTACAGAGCGTGTTTACAGGTCTTGTAAGCCTTATCGGAACAGCTCCGGCGGTTCTGCTTCTTGTCCTTCAGGGTGTTTTCCTTCTCTGGTCGGTTCCTGTTTGGTACTTCGGATTTGCTTCTGTCTGCAGTATTCCGGAAAAGAAGCTTCGGATGTCTGTTGCTGTGCCTGTAATTGTTATGGCTTTGTTTACTGTTATTAGTTCAGCCGGAGCTATTCTGGCATTATAACTTTTTTAGTTGGTTTTTTTGTCGGCGACCAGCTTGATGTTAAAGGTCTTAAGACATATGATGGCGTAACTGTTCACTACCACCAAGAAGGAAAGACATGTGATGCCTGTTCATAACAACAGACAACACCCTAACACTTTTTTTTCAAAACAGCTATTTTCTTCCGGCCTTATTCGTGTTTCCCGAGTAATAGCAACTGTAGATAGGATACTTCCAAAATATATGGAAAAAATAGAATGTAAAAAAATCTATATTATAATCCTCTCATGCACGGAATACAGACAAGCTTTCCGTCGATTTCCGCACAAAGACCATCTGCCGTCTGCTCTCCGCATACAGAACAGATAACATTTCCATACATTCTGGCCTTCATCGGAAGAAGTTCTACTGTCTCTTTTACCTCAAAGAGCTTCTCTGCATCGGCTGCAAGAATATTTGCCACATGAATGTCTGAAAGCTCATCATATCTTGCATGCTCCTCTTCTGTTGCCTTTCCTGAGAAAACAACTCCGCGAAGCTCATCCATACCCTCCGGCTTTGGCACAGCATCAGGAATTGCAACAAGTCTTACAGACTTGCCTGTCTTTCTGTTATAGAAGGAGAATGCGGTCTTTCCCCACTTGTTTACAAACAGATTTCCTTTGCCGGCAGTGCATCCAAGAGACACCTGGATTGCATCTACTGTACAGGAATCAGTCTCTGCAATACATACCAGCTCTTCATCCTCGGAAAACGAAAGTCCGAGAAGTTCTGTTACATATTCTGCAACCTTCCATCCAATTGCAAGTCCACCGCAGGAGTGTCCGTGAAATGCTACTGCATCTGCAAATGATTTCATAGCAAATAATAGTACTCATATATAGATAAATCATACGATTCTGAAGTTTGTAATGGTTTCAAACATACGTTTGCGAAATCATTAATAATCGATAACATCAATTTACAGTTCGTAATACTATGAGAAAGCAGATCCTCCTTTTTACCGCACTGCTTGCCGTATTTGCCGTACTCATCTCGGCAGGCTGTGTAACAACCGACTCTCCCGGAGACAGCGAGGGAATGGTGACCATCACCGACGCCTTCGGTCGCGATGTAACCATCCCCGAAAACCCGGAAAAAATCGCTGTTGTCGGCTCCGGCTCGATGCGATACTTTGTCTATCTCGGAATTGACTTAGATGATGTCTGCGCGGTTGACTATCAGGACAGTAAACTCAACATCCAGACCGTCAACGTCAGGCCGTATGCCCTTGCCAACCCTGAGATTCTCGAAATTCCGGAGGTAGGTGCGGCAAAAGGCGTTGTGGACAATGAAAAACTCCTCATGTCCGGCGCAGAGATTCTCTTTATGGGGGGAGCTTCCAGCTCGAACACCGAGGTTGCAAACGAGATTCAGGAAAAAACCGGCATCCCGGTGGTGATGTTCTACACCGGAAACTATGTGACAGACAGCGAAAAGATTCAGGACACTCTTCTGATGCTGGGAGAGATTCTGAATAAGGAGCAGCGGGCAAAAGACCTGATTGCCTACTTCGATGCAGTCGAGGCTGACCTGAAGAAGAGAGTTGCCGGACTTTCCGCAGAGGAAACAGTCTATGTCGGCGGCGTCTCGTACAATGGAGTGCATGGACTTGACGGAACTGATCCAACCTACTATCCGTTTGCGGTTCTGAACATCAAGAATGCCGCAGCCGAGGTCACCTCAGTTTCCCAGACAGGATATGCACAGATTTCCAAGGAGAAACTCTTAGAGTGGGATCCGGAGATTATCTTTGTTGACCTCAACACAATGGAAGCCGCAGGCGGAGGCGGTATTTATGAACTCCAGAATGACCCGGCATATAAGGGACTTTCTGCAGTCAAATCCGGAAAGGTGTTTGCAGTAAACCCGCACACTTCCATGGGTACAAATCATGAAACCAGTATGGCAAATGCCTACTACATTGGAACTATCCTCTATCCGGAACAGTTCTCTGATATCGATCCGGCAAAGAAAGCAGACGAAATTTACACGTTTGTCGACGGAGCTCCGGTCTATGAACAGCTGAAAGAAAATATGGGTGGTCTCTCCTATCAGAAACTTTCTCTCTAATTGTCTCTGAAATTCAGTCTACTCCAACCGGATTCGTCTCCCCTCCTTTCAAAAAGAGAGAGGTTCCCTCCCGGAGCAGGCTGATGGGAATAGCCTCCCTCTCTCCAAATGAACCAGAAGTCCGGAATTCTCCGGATTTCTTCTAACTATTTTTAATGTTCATACCATGGTTTAATTCGTGGTGTTTTCGTAACATCATTGCGACAAGTATAATATGAAATATCACGAAATATAATTTCGTAATACTATGGCAAAGTATCCTCCATTCTGGTAATCGCCTTTGTTCTTTGTGCGATTCTGGCTTCGGCCGGATGTGTTACTACTGACTCTCCGCAGAACACGGATGAAACAATCACCATAACTGATGCTTTTGGTCGTGAAGTAACTGTTCCGTATAATCCGGAAAAGGTGGCTGCTGTCGGCTCCGGCTCGATGCGGTACTTCGTATACCTTGGTATCGACACCGAACGTTTCGTAGCTGTGGATTTCCTGGACAGCAAATCCTACAAATCCTCGAATGATTTACGTCCATATATTCTCTCCCATCCGGAAATCCTCGGAAAGGAAGCAGTAGGTCCTGCAAAAGCTGTTGTTGACAATGAACGGCTTCTTGCCTCTGGTGCTGATATCCTTTTCATGGGTGGAGCTTCAAGTACCAGTGTTGAACAAGCAGATGAAGTGCAGGACAAAACCGGCATCCCGGTTGTAATGTTCTACACAGGAAACTACGCAACCGACAGTGAAAAGATTCAGGCAAGTCTGAACATGATTGCTGAAATCTTTGGAGAAGAAAAACGTGCTGAGGAACTTATTGCATACTTTGACGCACTTGATGCCGACCTGAAACAGCGTGCAGCTGCTTACAGCGGAGAAAAGCCGTCAGTCTATGTTGCTGGCGTGGCATTCCAGGGATCCCATGGAATAGATGCAACAAATCCTTCCTTCTATCCGTTCAAAGTCCTCTCCGCAAACAATATTGTTTCATCTGAGGTTGATAGTACCGGAAATACCGGATATGCAAAGATTACCAAGGAGAAACTCCTTGAATGGAATCCTGACATCATCTTTGTTGATCTCGCAACACTTACTGCCGCAGAAGGCGGAGCAATTGAAGAGATGAAAACTGATCCGTCACTCAAATATCTGGATGCGGTTATGGAAAACCGGATTTATACGCTTAATCCGGATACAGCAATGAACGCAAACCATGAAACTGCTCTCGCAAATGCTTACTACATTGGAAAGATTCTCTATCCTGAGCAGTTCGCTGACATTGATCCGGTAAAGAAAGCGGATGAAATCTACACAAACGTAGTTGGCAAACCTGTCTTTAACCAGTTAAAAGAGCATGTAAATGATTTATCGTACCAGAAGGTGCTCATCAATGCCTGAGATAAACTGTACTCCAATCGGCTTCGTCTCCTCTCCCTTCAAAGAGAGAGGGGATGCGCCGCGTCAGGGAAGACTGACCGAAGAGATAAGCACCATCACGCTGGAAGATGCCTATCTTCCGGCAATGCTCGGTCTTGAAGCAGGGGCAGACATCTTTGTATTCTGCTGGTTTGACCGCTCAGACAGAACAGTTCTGCAGTCACGGCGCGATGACACATTGCCGATAAAAGGAGTCTTTGCCAACCGCTCTCCAAACAGACCAAATCCCATTGCACTCACGCTCGTAAAAATTGAGGAAATCAAAGAGAACCGCATAATCGTTTCCGGACTTGAAGCACTTGATGGAACACCGGTCTTGGACATCAAACCGTACAGTGCAGAGTTCGATTCGCCGAAGAAATAAACTATGAACACCTATATATCAGAAAGATGAAGGACAACGCAGCAGACTACAAATCCTATGTCGGGAAAAAAGCCGGTGTTATCATTGTCGGCATCATCCTCTGCGTGGTGCTGTTCTTAATCACTATCTCGGTTGGTGCAATCCGCATCCCCATCCCGGATGTGATTGCAACCATTTTTCATGGTCCAGGCGGCACCGAGTTATTTGACCGTGCTCTCTGGAACATCAGAATCCCGCAGGCATTAACGGCAGTTGTTGCCGGTGCAGGCCTTGCAATTGCCGGTGTTGCCATGCAGTCGGTTCTCCACAACCCGCTGGCATCTCCCTTTACGCTTGGTCTTTCCAATGCCGCCGCATTCGGTGCCGCAGTTGGTATCCTGATTTTCGGAGCAGGAACTACCGGCAGCAGTATTGCTGATGCCGTTGTTGTCAACAACCCCTACCTGACAACCGTCAGCGCATTCGTCTTCTCGCTTGCAACGACTGCCATCATCCTCACCATTGCAAAAATCCGCGGAGCAACCCCGGAGACGATGGTCTTAGCCGGTGTTGCAATCAGTTCTCTGTTCTCCGCGGGACTGATGGCGATTCAGTACTTTGTCGATGACACTCGGTTAGCATCGATTGTCTTCTGGCAGTTCGGTGATGTATCAAGAGCAAGCTGGAGCGAGCTTGGATTAATCACAGCAGTTGTTGCGGTATGTTCGCTGTACCTCTTCTTCAAACGCTGGGACTTCAATGCAATAGATGCAGGCGAAGAGACGGCAAAAGGGCTTGGCGTCAACGTCAGCCGTACCCGTCTGCTTGGCATGATTGCTGCATCGCTTATCAGTGCGATTGTTGTCGCCTTCCTCGGCATCATCGGCTTTGTTGGCTTAGTCTGTCCGCATATGATGCGCAGAATTGTCGGCGATGATCATCGCTTCTTAATTCCGGCAAGTATTATCTGCGGAGCTCTTCTGCTTCTGGCAGCAGACACCGTTGCCCGCACTATCATCGCACCGCAGGTTCTTCCGGTTGCCGTTCTGACATCCTTCCTTGGAGCGCCGGTATTCATTTACTTAATTATTAAGGGGAGGAGAATGTGACAGGCGATCACTCACACCACGGACATATGCATGACCATGAGCACATGCACGGAGATGGCATTACTCACTCCCATCCGCATTCGCACGAAGAAAACCACGAGCACCACAGCGACTGTCCGGGAGAAGCAATTCTCAAAGTGGATGGTGTTGCCTTTGGCTACAAATCGCACTCGGTTCTGGAGGATATCGAGGTTGGTGTTTCCCGCGGAGAAATTCTGGCAATCTTAGGACCGAATGGTGTTGGAAAGTCCACACTTCTTCGCTGTATGAATATGATTCTCCGTCCGCAGAAAGGAGTAATTCTGGTTGACAATGCAGATCTTTCGAAGATGTCGGCAAACGATATCGCAAAAAATGTCGGCTATGTTGCCCAGAAAAGTGAAGCTGCCCGCATGACCGTTTTCGATTCGGTCCTGCTTGGCAGAAAACCGCACATCACCTGGAAACTGACTAAAGATGATTATGCAATGGTCGAGGATGCCCTTGCCAAGTTTGGTCTGTCTTCGATGCAGCTTCGCTACATTGATGAAATCTCCGGCGGAGAACTGCAGAGAGTCTGTGTCTGCCGTGCTATTGTGCAGGAGCCGTCAGTTCTTCTGCTCGATGAGCCGACATCTGCTCTTGACCTGTCGCGCCAGATGGAGATTTTACATCTGATAAGACATGTTGTTGACCAGCATAACTGTGCAACAATTATGACGATGCATGATTTGAATCTGGCTCTTCGGTTCGCGGACAGGTTTGTGTTTATGAAGGGCGGTAAAATCTATGCGGCATGCGATAAGTGGGGTGTTACACCAAAGCTTATTTCAGATGTTTACGGAATCGAGGTGGATGTTATCTTCCATAACGATTTGCCAGTTGTGATTCCTAAGTGATGTTTTTTTCCCGCCAGAGCGGCTGCTAATCGCGCCGCTCTATTCCGGCGGGCAATCAGGGGAGGTGGTTGAGATATTCCGGCTTTTGTAGTTTATTTGGTTGATGCTCTTTTAGTGGTTTTTCCGTCGGGCTAAAAAAATACGAGCCGCTCCTTTGTCCTCGGAGTTTCATCGCTAATCGCTCTTCAACTCCTGCGGACTTCGGCGCGTCCGTCTTTTTTCTTACGCCCTCCTTACTATACAGAAAATGGGCGGGGCACAGGCGTTTCCCCTGCTCGCGAATAACTCAGCCGGTCTGTTCGCGGCTTATCAGCCGCTCTCATCCCGTCAGAGATATTGGCTCGCAGTGTACACGCAGCCTTTGTAAGCCCGCCGGTTGTTTGGTTCGCTTCGACTTTACTGATTGCCTGCCGCGAAAAGCCGCGGCGGTCGCAAGCCCTTCGGTCTTGCTCATGGCTTAGTCGCTTCGCTCCCTCGCCATTAGCCGAGCGGCGCGGCAGGCGGGCTTTGGAGCTGTTTATGAAAAAGTTAGATACAAACTCGGATATGTACAGAATCGTTGGATGTGCTCTTCGTGTGTATAACACACTGAAGTCAGGTTATCTTGAATCAGTGTATGAGAAGGCGTTGATTTAGGAAAAGAGTTCTGTGCGGATATGGTTGTTAATGGTTCGATTATTGTGGAGTTAAAGGCGGTGTCTTGTTTGAGTAAAGCACATGAGATGCAGATTGAAAGTTATCTGAAATCTACGGGGATGCATGAAGGGCTTTTAGTGAACTTCGGGAATCTGCGGAGGTTGGAGTGGCGCGTGGTTTGAGGCGATGGCCTCAATACACAAGTAAGTATTGTCATATAAAAGATATAGGAAACGTTGCGTTGTTATTGTCGCGACCAAACGACCAACGCAACTCAATAAACAATTGACAAACCTGATACAGGTTCTCAAGAGGTTGAACCCCATACTAATTAGGCTTGGATTACAGATAAATTATCTGTGGAAAAATGATTTTCGAGAAGAAATTACTTTCTTCTCAGGAGCAGTCCTGCGCCAAGCAGTCCAGCAATAACTCCAAATACCGGAGATGGAGTCTGCGGGGTTTCTGTTGGAGTGTCAGGAATTGACGGAAGCGGTTCGTCATCACCCGGTGTTACTCCCGGAATATCTTCCGGTACTTCTGCATCAGCTCTTTCTGTTGCCGCTCCTTTCTCGAATACGATTGCAAACGGACTGAAAGAAGATGTCTCAGCTTCATAGGAGACACCATCACCTGTTACCTTGTACGATGTCGAAAGCGGAGTCCATCCGTTTTCTTCATCATAGTGATACAGGCGGATGTCTGCCGGTCCGAATCCCTTTGCTTCAAGTTCTGCTGCAGAGATAGTGAAACGAATAACTGCCTTTTCTCCTTTCGGATAGTTCGGGATGTTGATTTCAAAGACGTTGTAGGTTTCTTTGCCTTCCGGTCCCGGAGTTTCCGATTTGGCAATGAGTTTGACTTCTCCGCTCAGTCCTTTTGGAAGGTCAACGGATTTTACAATCTTTGAGGTGCCAAAGGATACTTCGCCGCCGTTGGTAACGGTGCGCGGGTATTCGTTGTAGTTTCCAGAGCCAGTGTTTTTGGAGGAAGAGGTGGAAGATGAAGTGTCCTCTGTAATTGAGAATACTGCATATTTGACATTACTCATAACATCATCAACAACAGTTACAGCACCGATGGTGAATTCCTCTGTTACCTCTGATATTACTAAGGGGGAAAAGTACTCTGAGAATCTCTCACCATCTATAGTGTAATAGATTTTTGCACCGACAATATCTGTTGTGAGAGTAATTGTCAATGGTAATTCATACACTCCCTCTACCGGGCTGATTTCAGGAGGATTTACAAAATTGAACCATGAATAATCATAAGCATCCAACTCGTGATCAATAAAATCAACCACAATATCATACGCCTCTTTTCCATATTTATTATCAAGAGAAAGACTATTTGATGCCTCAGATGCAAGTCCGGATTCTTCTGTATCGTATATGGAGAGAGTTGTACCATCCAGTTTCAGATTAAACAGATTATCTGTATATGGGTGCTGGAGAAGGAGGTAGCATTCCCAACCATGAATCTCACTCCTGTCAATCTCTAAGGAATATGTATATTCAGAGGGGTTTACTGGAATAGTTCCTGTTCTGATACCCTCTGCATCGAACAGATAATACTGGAGAGTTTCAGCTCCAACTGCAGTTCCTATTACCCCAATCTTATCGCTGCTCTTCTCAGTTTCTATTATGACAACCCCAGGATACTCTATGTTCAATTTGATTTCAGCATAGGGTATGTCTGAGTTCAGACTGGGTTGTGTTACAGTACCGTCCAAAACATTATATCTCTCTCCGGTTACCCGAATAATCTGATTCGTATGAATGAATTCTTCTGACGGAGTAAAGCTGTACTCCCATTTTCCATTAGAAACACTAATTCCATGTGAGTTTACATCTTCAAACTCACAGTACTCTCCACTTCCCGTCTGCACGTAGAGATATACAGTATGAACATTTGCGACTCCCCGAATTGTTGTTTGGGTAAATCCATAAATTACCGCATCATCACAGGTAATTGTTAACGACGGATCTTCCAGGACGGTAATCGGAATACTTGTCGATGCCCTTCCTGAGAAGATTTTAAGAGTAGTAGAGCCTGTCTTCTTTGGAGTGATAGATAAAATCTTTAAGTCTTCATCATAAGAAACATCCACAATTGTATTGTCAACCTGATACCTAACCTCAGCTTCGGAACAGAAAGAATCCATCTGATCATAAACCTCCACAGTAATCAGGGTTGTTTCTCCAACAGCAAAGGAGGAGGAGGATTGTATTGTTTTAATACTCGTTGGTTCAGGTGCATATACCTTAATATTAAGAGAGACAGAAACAGTGCCGGAACTAATGGTTATTGTTGCCGTTCCTGGCGAGAGGGCATGGATAAACATCTCCCCCTCAGATTTTACGGCGATTGAATCCACCAATCCGGGAGATTCGCTTCCAGGATTAACAAATTTCAGTATTTCCGGATTATCCACTGTCCATGTGAGTTCCGGATTAACGAGACAGTATCCGTTGGTATCATATGAGGTGGTACGAATAAGACTACTACTATCAGTCTCAATTATCGACGGGATGGAAAATTCATTAATTGTAATCTTCCCCACATTCGCGGGATTGAAGACCTTAATTGTCAGAGACACTGACTCCCCACCTCCCTCAAGTATAATTGGCAGTTCATCATCATTGTACTTCGGGATGAGTGTGACACTTCCGAGTTTTCCAGTTGAAGTTAATGTGAAGTAGTTGAATTCAGACACCTCAATTTCTGCAAACTCCGAGCCGGAGGTAATTTCCCACGACAGATCCGCAATTATCACCTCATCATCGATAGGGTATTCATGCTGATCACAGACGAAAAAATGATACATCTGTTCAGTTCCTACTTCCAAAGTTTGCGATTCCATGTATAAAACATAAGAAGGAGTGGCTTCATATACCTCAATAGTTTCTTCCGCGGTCAGAGTATTATAAGTAAGTTTTACAGTATATGTTCCCAATTCTTTAGGAGTGTATTCAACAATCTCACTGAAGGAAGCTTGACCTGACTTGATTGTACTGCCAAACGCATCGGTAATCACCCATGCTACTTTTTCTGATGGAGCAGAGACAGGATTGCCGTTACTCAATGTTTTTGCCTGGAAGTTAATCGGACTTCCAAGTGGACACGAATCTCTGCCAATAACTATATCCATATTAGTTATCTCTAACGGTCCAACAGTTACCTGATAAGGAGCGCTAGTTATTCCATTACAGGATACTGTTACTTCCACCCCACCTTCCTTCAGTGCAAAGACTTCAGCATTATGAGGGAATACATTTTTGATCTCCAGAATGCCCGTCGGTTCTATATTCCAGAGAATGCTGTAATCACTCGTTGATATGATAATATTGTCATTTTGATCATACAAATCAACAAAGAGATTACTGAATGTTCCAACCGAGAGTGATTCATCCCCGCCAATTTCAATTCTCATTAATTCAGGTTCATACACTTCCACCTGAAGAGTGGCAGACTTATCTCCATAGGTAAAGGTAAGTGTAATCGGACTGGGTGTTACTTCCTTTGCAGAGATATCTACAGAATAGGCAGATTTACCCCCCTCGAATTGTTGTATCCAAATAAGATTCTCCGCCGCTTATCGTGAGGCTATGAGAACCAGCTAAATCTCCACTAATCCGGTCACCATTTTGGTTGAGAAGTTTGACATCCAAAGTTCTATGTCCGTCCTTTGTAATCTCAAGAGAGGAGCAGGAAATTCTAATCTCACTTATTTCTTCTGTCCCAATTGTGATATCATAGTGGATAGACATACCACCATATTTAGCCTCTATTATTGCAGAACCTGTTGCTGATGGACGAACTTCCTGATAGTTGTTATTTAGATTTTCATTTTCTAAATTGGTGAAACTCCATTCGATAGGGAGAGTAGTCTTTAACCCATATTGATCATACACCCATGCTGAAACTTTATATGATTCATCCACGAATAACACTCTATTGGGAAGAACATCAAATCCCATGCTACGCGCCGTAGTTTCTGTTATTTCAAAATACCATGTCTGTGTTTCGTGTTGATATTCTTGATCTGATATCTTGGAACTGAATGAAACAGACCCTGTTTCCTTCAAATCAGGAATTGATAATATATAATACTGAATAATATCAGAATCAACATCCTTATACTCAGCTGCACTCAGGGCATATATATCAGCATTATTATTTGTCCACGTGATTTCAACACCAGGAACATAGTTTCCATACTCATCAACTGCATAACCCATATAGTTTAATTCTGTTGCATTAAGAGAGACGTATAATGGGAACTTATTTTGTCCAGACGAGATATTAACATAGAATTTCTTTGAATCAGTAACATCAACTGTTGTTTCACCAAAGACCGTATCACCATCATAAGATGAAGCACGGACTGTTGCAGTACCCACCGACTTTGGTTTAATCTCTATAGCATCCCCATCATACGAAGTGATAGTAATTGCCTCACCGGTTACTTCCCAGTTAATCTTTTCTCCAGTATAGTCTGCTATAGAAATGCGAGCATGACTTGCATAAAGACTGAGAGTCAAAGAGTCAGTCTCATCTGAACAACCTGGATTAGGACAATAAGATAATTTCAAAGAAGGAGAAGGAGAGCTCTCTTCAGCCGCTACCGGAACAGTAAACAGCAGAAGGAAAAGCAGAACTACGATTCCAACCTTACCATACGATACAACTTTTCTCTCCGACTCCAGAAGGGGGGGAGGAGTTTCGAATAGAATTGTTTGGAGATAATTTACCCATACACAACACCTCTTATTTGTGCATATCAGCCATTGAGAGTGATGTTATATTTGCAATATATTGACATAAATGTATTGGACCTCGTGAATAGAGGGGTTATATCCAAAATCCTCAGATACATTTCGTATGGTTGTTTCCAGTGATGTTGAACGCATGTACTCTTTCGCGTAGGAAAAACGCTCCTACAAACGTCCAACAATACACCCAATAAACAAAAAAAGAGAAAAATCAGGAGATAACAATCTCCACCGCAGAGCCGTCCTCAACATTCAAAGCCTCGCGGAGGCGCTCTCCTGAAATAAGCTCCACAATTTCGGACGGATGATGCGTCCTCAAAGGAGCCACAATTGCGCACGGAATGCCTCCTATAGTACACCTCAGACAGCGGACAGCTCCAAACTGACGGTGCTCATCATTAAAGCCTGGAATAATCTGCCACTCCAAAGACTCAAGACGGTTTCTAATCTGCATACTCTGTGGATTCAGCTTAACATTAAGAGTGCCTGGATATGGAGCAAAACCGCAGATCTCCGAAATCTTATCCGAATAAATCGACATATAATATCTGCCCTCA
This sequence comes from Methanocorpusculum sp., assembly GCA_017387505.1. Classification (GTDB taxonomy): domain Archaea; phylum Halobacteriota; class Methanomicrobia; order Methanomicrobiales; family Methanocorpusculaceae; genus Methanocorpusculum. The sequence continues at coordinate 40,108 of JAFOFB010000006.1, read as the reverse complement.
CCAACACCGGACACAACAACACCCTTCATCGAATAAATCTCGGAAGACTCATCGAAAATCTTACAGTACTCAGCAAACTCGCGGCGGAGGTGCTCTTCACCTTCTGCCGTAATCAGAACATGCTGACCGCTTGCCTCTGTTGTTCTTGTCACCATCTTTAAACGCTCAAGAGACAAAAGCCTGCGCGATGCCGTCTGCTGACTGATTCCAAGCATCTCACCCAATGCCTGAGTAGAAATCCTAACCGGCCCCTTAATACCTCCAAGGGAAGCGAGTTTTCGCAGACAAAGCGTATCCTCCGCATCAATATTAGTCATTGTTCCATTATTGTATCGCTTCCTATATATGGGTTGACATTGAAACTCTTTCGTCAATTTACGAATTCGACAACCAGGCTTTTATGCAAGTAACGAAAAATTATATAGTGTATGAAGCCGGGCCTGCGTCAGCAGCTTGCCGAAAAGATGGCAGGCGAAATCACTCTCTCAGACTCACCGGGAAAAGCATTGAAAAAATGGAGGACAAGCTTCCAAATCCATCCAAGCACTCTTGCTGAATACCTCGGGGTATCTCCTTCTGTAGTCAGCGACTATGAAAGCGGAAGAAGAAAAAGCCCCGGTACCGGAGTTGTCGGAAAAATTGTCGACAGCATCTTAGATATTGACGAAGAAAACGGCGGGAAGTTCATCAAAAAATATGGAAAACTACTGTTTTCCAACTATGACGATGAAGTCATCTATGATATTCATGACTTCGCCGCATCTGTTCCGATAACAGAACTCTCCGAAATCATAGAATGTGAAACCATCTGCGGAGAATTAGACTCCCAGATTTTCGGATACACCGTTGTCAACAGCTTAAATGCAATCCTGAATCTCTCACCAAGCGAGTTCAACCGCATTTACGGCTGGAGTACTGAACGTGCACTCATATTTACCGACGTATCGTCTGGAAAATCTCCGATGATTGCAATCCGCGTTACGCCGTTTAAACCTCCTTATGTGATTCTGCAAGGGATTACCGCCGGGAAAGTGCACCCGATGGTAAAACTCCTCGCCGAAAAGGACCATATCAACGTACTCTGTACTCCGCTTGGCGTACAGGAAATCATTACCAGACTGAGGAAAGCAAAATGGTAGGTATCATAACCTATGGGGCTTACATCCCCAGATATAGAATAAAAGTCGATGAAATCGCACGCGTGTGGGGAGCAAACGCCGCAGAGATTTCAGGCGGTCTTGGAGTTTTTGAAAAGGCCGTTCCAGACTACGATGAAAACACAGCAACATTTGCAGTAGAAGCCGCACGCGCCGCACTCGCACGCCGCGAAGTTGACGTTTCGGAAATTAAGGCAGTCTACGTGGGTTCTGAATCCCACCCGTACGCTGTAAAACCGACCGCAGTAACAGTTGGTGAAGCAATCGGAGCAACTCCTGTAATGACAGCCGCAGACTATGAGTTCGCATGCAAAGCAGGAACTGCAGCAATACAGACCTCTATGAGTCTTGTTGCATCAGGCATGATGAAGTACGCTGTTGCTATTGGAGCTGACACCGCTCAGGGTGCTCCAGGAGACGCATTAGAGTACACCGCAGCAGCCGGAGGTGCTGCATACATCATCGGAAACGATGACCCCATTGCAGAAATCAACGACACATGCTCATTTACAAGCGACACTCCTGATTTCTGGAGACGCGAAGGAGAAGACTACCCGCAGCACGGCGGAAGATTCTCAGGTGAGCCCGGATATTTCAAGCATGTCGAATCCGCTGCAAAGATGATGATGGAAAGACGCGGCACTCGTCCGTCTGACTACGACTACGCAGTCTTCCACCAGCCAAACGCAAAGTTCCCGCAGAAGGCGGCAAAGACTCTCGGATTTACTTCTGAGCAGATTAAGCCAGGACTTCTCGTGCCAAGACTTGGAAACACATACAGTGGAGCAGTCCCGCTCGGACTTGCAGCAGTCTTAGATATTGCAAAGCCTGGAGACAGAATCTTTGTAACAAGCTACGGAAGCGGAGCCGGATCAGATTCATTCGACATCACAGTTACCGAAGCAATCCTCGATAAGATTGACAGAAGCAAAGCTCCGTCTGTTGAATCGATGCTTGAGAAGAAAAAGTATCTTGATTATGCAGTGTACGCACGTCACAAAGGAAAAATCAGGGTGTGAGGTAAAATGGTAGAAGTAGCAGTAATTGGAGCCGGAATGACAAAATTCGGCGAACGCTGGGACGCATCGCTTCGTGACCTTTGTACCGAAGCAGGAGTTTCAGCCCTTGAGGACGCAAACGTTTCTGGAGAGCAGATTGACGCACTCTTTGTCGGTTCGATGTCTGCCGGACGTTTCATCGGACAGGAGCACGTTGGTGCATTAGTCGCAGATTATGTCGGTCTTGGAGGAGATTTACACATCCCGGCAACACGCGTTGAAGCCGCATGTGCATCCGGAGGTCTTGCCTTCCGCCAGGCAGTAGCCGCCGTTGCTTCCAGCATGTCTGATACCGTAATCGCCGCAGGTGTTGAGAAGATGACTGATGTCGGAGATGCAACCGATGTCTTAGCAGGCGCTGCCGACCACGAGTGGGAAAGCTTTGCAGGAGCAACTTTCCCCGGATTATATGCAATGATTGCATGCGATTACATGAATAAGTACGGTTTAACCCGCGAGGAGTTAGCTCAGGTTGCGGTAAAGAACCACTATCATGGTGCAAGAAATCCGTACGCACATTTCCAGAACGAAATCACTCAGTCCACTGTGATGAACTCAACAATGGTGGCTTCCCCTCTTCGTCTCTTCGACTGTTCTCCGGTTTCTGACGGTGCGGCAGCAGTTGTTGTCTGTTCTTTAGAGAAAGCACGCGAGTTTACAGACACCCCAATTACCGTTCTCGCATCCGCTCAGGCAGGAGATACCATTGCTCTGCACGACAGACCGGACTTTTCCACAATGGGTGCAACGGTTGCGGCAGGACGCAAAGCATTCGCTCAGGCAAAGATTGAGCGGTCGGACATTGACTTCGTAGAAGTTCACGACTGCTTCACGATTGCAGAGCTTTGTGCAATCGAAGACCTTGGTTTTGTTCCGAAGGGAACTGCTGGAAAGTTCACCGCAGAAGGCGAGACTCAGATTGGAGGAAAGCTTCCGGTAAACACTTCCGGAGGTCTGAAGGCCTGCGGTCACCCGGTTGGTGCTACGGGAATCAAGCAGGTCTGGGAGGTTGTCCAGCAGCTTCGCGGTGAAGCCGGACGCCGTCAGGTTGACGGAGCAGAAATCGGTATGACTCAGAATGTCGGCGGAACCGGAGCTACAGTTGTGAGCCACATCTTCAGGAGGGCATGCTGATGACAGTTGCAAGATTCTGGAGACGCATTCCGCAGAGATACAATCTGATTGGAACTAAGTGCGAGACCTGCGGTCATGTGTTCTTCCCGCCAAGAGAGATTTGCCCGCACTGCAGAAGAGGAGGAGACCTGCACGAGATTAAGTTCTCCGGAAAAGGAAAGGTTCTGACCTACTCTGTCGTCCACTCCGCAAGCGACCAGTATGCAGACCAGAAGCCGTACGTTTTGGCAATCATCGAGCTCGAGGAAGGAGCACGTATGACAACCCACATTGTATGCGAGCCGGAAGAGGTCTACATTGGAATGCCTGTCCGCTCTGTATTCCGTGTGCTTGATGCCGACGGAGCAGACGGAGTTATCCACTACGGAACAAAGTTCGTTCCTGATGAGTAAATTAACTTACTCAGTCTACTTTTTTTACAATAACAATTAAATAAAAAAAGAATTTAGAGCTGCTCAACAGCCGCAGATACAATAGATAATACCTGCTCCTGATTGAAACGCTCGGAACTAAGCACCAGATGATACGGCGTCTGGTCAGTGATATCGATATCATAGTATGCCATATATCTGTCAGCCTCACACTTCTCGCGCTCGACTGTAAGCTCATAGGATTTTTCCGGAGTCAGATTCTCCCTGTCTGCAATTCTTGCAGAACGGCATCTCTGTGACGCCCAGAGAAGAATTTTAAGGTCTGCCTCTTCAACCATCCATCCTGCAAGACGTCCTTCCAGAATGATATTGTCGTTTGTCCTGGCAAACTCCTTCTGACGCTCATCGACTTCCTTATCGATAGCCGGATCTTTTTTGGCAAGTTCACCGAATGCAGCTAAATCAAGACCTCTGTCTTTTGCACATGCTCTAAAGAACTCACCGGCGGAAACATAGCGGAGACCGTACTTCTCAGCAAGAGCCTTGCCGAGAGTGGTTGTACCAGAACCAGGAGATCCGCTAATCGTAATTCTCACTTACATTCCCCCGATGTTTAATGCCTTGCGGATAATCTGTGTCATACACAGAGAGCAAAGCAGATACCAGAGAAGCCACAGCGGGAAAATCCAGAGATAGACGTCGAAGTAAGATGAAAGTCCGGCAAACGGAATCACAATCGAGTTGGATAAATCAGCGATTGCTGCAGTAACCTCTCCAGACATCGGCATGGCTCTGATCTTCTCATAAATCCAGAAGAAGATCGGGATGGTTACAATCATGATGTAAATCATCGGAGTGAACTGCTGCTGGGTCATCTGCATCTGCTCGTTTAAGATAGCCTGCTGACGTGCCTGCATCTTCTTAATCAGACGCTCATCTCCAGACATCTGAGCTTCGCGGAACTTCACATTAAAGTCCTTGAGTTTATCCTGAACTTCAGCCATCTTCTCATAATCGATAGTATACTTCTGGATTAAGGAAGAGTAGAAACCGGTAATTGTTGCCAGAATCAGGAGAAGGGCAAAGAACGGCAGTCCCATCGCAACAAACGGACCGATAATAATGTCAAAAAGACCTGCAATAGTCTGGCGCGCCCACTCCCACTGGTAGAGCAGCATAATGCCGACCATCGCTGCAAGTGCGATGAACATTCCGTATTTCTTGCCGAACTCTGAGAATTTCATGGAGTTTTACCTCAGGACAGCAACAAGCTCGTCAACTGCCTTGTCAACAAGGAAGTCAGCGTTGGTAATCATCTTAACCGTACATCCGGTAAGCATAGAGTATGCTGCTGCAAATGCGCGGTTCATCTCCTGGTGCTCTGAGATAGAGCGTGCGCCCTCAACATCGCGGACACGAGACTCGTCAGAAAGTCTGCGGACAAGAATCTGATCGTTGTCGGTCTCAACAAGGACAATAGTGTCCGGCATAAGTGCAGAGATAACCCACTCCGGAAGACCTGCTAAGTATCCGTTTGGAGTCTTTACGGATGCGTGAGTGTCAACAATAACGTTTCCGTCGATTGCTGCAATCTTCTCTGCTGCAAGCTTCTGAAGGCGCTTCTGCTGAACGCGGTCGAGCTTTCTCATCTGATCTCTGTCGGTTACAAGACCTTCAGCCTGAGCAACCTCGAACATGAAACTTCCGAAGTTTAAGTTCTGGTATGCAATACCTTCTGCGGTTACTTTCTCGTATGCAGCGTTGATGACGGTGGTCTTTCCAACTCCCGGAACACCAGTGATGATAACTTTCTTTCCTGCCATTGTAAGATTCCTCTCATGAATAGGATAGTGTTATAATTTTGGGTTTGCAGGATTATAAATATGCAGGCTGTGTAATGGTGAAATACACACAGTAACGAAATTCAGAAAAGAAAAAATTGGGTTATTGGATTTACTCGTAGAGCTGTCCCTCGTCGATCTTTGCGTATGCGACGAGTTCGGACTCTTCGAAGTGGATTGCAATCTCGCGTGCTGCGCTTTCTGGTGCGTCAGATGCGTGGATTACATTCTTTCCAATGGAGAGTGCATAGTCACCGCGAACGGTTCCTGGTGCTGCCTCTGCCGGGTTGGTTGCTCCGTTCATCTTACGAACAGTTGCGATTACATTGTCACCTTCAAGGACGAAACGGAAGACCGGTCCGCTGGTGATGTATGCCTTCATTCCCGGATAGAACGGTTTTTCAAGGTGCTCTTCGTAGTGCTTGTCTACAACTGCTTCGGAGAGGACGCCGAACTTTGCGGCAACAATCTTGAATCCCTTCTTCTCGAAGCGGGAGAGAATCTCACCGACGAGTCCGCGCTGGACACCGTCCGGCTTGATCATTACAAAGGTCTGCTCCATAGGACTTACTCCTTTCCGCGTGCTTTACGGCCTGCTGCAGTCCATGCAACACGTCTTGGGAGTCTGCCGAGCTTGTAGTTGCTCTGGCACTTGGAGGAGCAGAAGTAGAATACTGCACCGTCTTTTCTTACAAAGAGCTTGCCAGTTCCTGGTTCAAGCTGCTTTCCACAGTAGCTGCAGGTGTATCTGTCGACCATTTTTGCTCACCGTCTTGAAAGTTTCTTTGCTTCGCGTTCAGTCTCAAGGAGCATTAAGATGTCACCCTCACGGATTGGACCGAAGGTGTTGCGGGTGATAATGCGTCCCTTGTTCGGGCCGTCAAGGACGCGGCATTTAATCTGGGATGCTTCACCGTGCATTCCAGTAAGGCCGACGACCTCGATGACTTCTGCCGGCGTTGCGTCGTCTGCCATAGACTTATCCTCTCAGTGCTTTAATCTGACCTGCGAGTTCGTCGACGATTTCCTTTCCTTTGCCGACTTTGACGATTGCAACAGCAGTGCATCCGACTTCAAGACCGCATGCGGCTCCGATGTCTGCCTGCTTGTTGATGAAGACGAATGGGATTTCCTTCTCGTCTGCAAGACCTGGGATGTGCATAACGATCTCTTCCGGTGCAACGTCTGCACCGATTAAGACAAGTGCTGCGGTTCCGCGCTCGACAGCCTTGGTTGCCTCGTTTGCGCCTTTCTTGATCTTTCCGGTGTCACGTGCAAGCTCTAATGCTTCAAGTGCTTTGTTCTGGAGTTCTTCCGGAACTTCAAACATCTGGTAAATTTTTGCCATGATAATCACTTCACTCGAGAGGACTAATTGCCTCTGTCATCGCTCATCAGCGGCTATGTCGTGGTATTTTAAACACTTATCAGGAGAGCTTCCTTTCATGTTTCCACGGATGACATGTCAACCGTTGCTGGCGTAACTATATTTATGGAACTTAGTGTGCCATAAAGGTATGGTTCACTTTTGGGTAAAATCGAGGGTTGAAGAGTATGATTGGAATACTCGCGCAGGGGCAGATGTGATGTCCAAAAGACATGATAAATAATGCTTCTTACTGTTCGCAGGAGAAACTTTTTGACAGTTATCAACCAATACTAACAATATCATAATATATCCATGACTCACATATATAACACAATTACCTAAAGGTGTCACCAACATGCGAGTATTCTTTATAGGATTCGGTCAGGCAGGCGGCAAACTGGTTGATATGTTCATTTCTCAGGATAAGAAAACAGGAGCAAACAGTTTCCGCGGTATTATCATTAACACTGCCCGCACCGACTTAATGGGTGTCAAAAACATCCCGATGGAAGACCGTCTTTTAATCGGTCAGACTAAGGTGAAAGGACACGGAGTTGGAACAGATAACGTAACCGGTGCAAAGGTTGCAGCAGATGAAATCGATACAATCATCAACGCAATCGACCGCCGCGGCACCCACGACATCGATGCATTTGTCGTTTGTGCAGGTCTTGGCGGAGGTACTGGTTCTGGAGGAGCACCGGTTCTCTGCCGTCACTTAAAGCGCATCTACCGCGAGCCGGTCTATGCATTAGGTGTCATTCCGGCACCGGAAGAGGGACGTCTCTACTCCTTAAACGCAGCACGCAGTCTGTCCACTCTTGTAAATGAAGCAGACAACGTCATTGTCTTCGACAACAGTGCATGGAAGAATGACGGAGAAAGCGTCAAGAGTGCATACGAGCGTTTAAACGAGGAGATCGTCCGCCGCTTCGGTGTTCTTTTCCGTGCAGGAGAAGTTACCAAGTACGGTGTTGGTGAGATGGTTGTCGACTCCAGTGAAATTATCAACACCTTACGCGGCGGAGGTATCTCTTCTGTCGGATATGCAATCAGCGAAGCAATTCCAAAAGGAAAAGGCTCTGCAAAGTCCGGAGGAGGTTTATTCGGCGGTCTTCTTGGAAAGAAGGAGAAAGCAGAACCGCACGTTGACATCACAGGAGACGACAAGTCTGCAAAGATTATCGGTCTTGTACGCCGTGCAATGCTTGGACGTTTAACTCTTCCATGCGACTACTCGACTGCTGAGCGTGCACTCGTTCTTGTCGCAGGCCCGCCGGCTGAACTCGACAGAAAGGGTGTCGAAAAATCCAAGAGCTGGGTTGAAGAAAACATCGCAGGAGTTGAGGTTCGCGGTGGAGATTACCCGGTTGACAGCGGATATGTTGCAGCAGTTGTTCTTCTTGCATCCATCGGAAACGCCCCGCGTATCCGTGAGTTAATGGAACTCGCAAAGGAAGCAAAAGAAGAAGTTGCAAAGTCCCGCGAGCGTGCAGCAGCAGTATCAATGTTTGAAGACAGCGAGGTTGACCCGCTGTTCGAATGAGGTTTAGAGAAACATGAATATTATGAGAAAGATTATCGGAGTTCTGGCAGTTCTGCTCATCTGCACTGCATTTGTCGGTGCAGGAGCAGCATTTACCTACTCGTCTAATGATGCAGTAGTGACACCATCCGGAGCATTAACCGCAGGACAGACAGTAAGTGCATCAATGAAAATTACTGTTGCCGGCGGATCACTTGATGTAGGAGATTCAATTTCCTTTACTACTCCACTAAGCGGTGCTAAATGGTCCACTGATATTTATCGTGGAGGAGTAGCTATCGTTAACGATTATGAGTCAAATAAGATTTCAGGTTTCATGCTTGAGAGTGACTCAAACCTTGAACTCCGCATTTCATTATCAGGTAAAGTTTCTGCATCATCTGAAGGAAAAGAGATTTCAGTACTGAAGATAAGTGCAACTGATAAAGAGACAAACGGATACTCGTCATACTCTACAAAGCCTCAGAAAGTCTATGACAAGGGTAACTTCGCAAATGATGTTGCTGCATTAAACAAGGATGCAGCTGCTCTGGAAAAAAGAGTTGTAACCTATACAGGATATGGAATTAATACAGCAACTGTCAACGAAACAATCAAAGATGCAAAATCAAAGATTTCCGCAGCACAGTCTGCCGGAACAGGCAATCTTGTAACTGCATACTCCCATATCGAAGCAGCAGAAACACTCCTTACAAAGGCAGAAAGAGGACTTGATAAATTAGGATTTGATGCAGTAAGCAAAAACATCGGAAAGATTGACACAATTGCATCCACTCTTGACAGCAAAAACTGGGACGCAGAAGCACAGTACCTTGAGACAAAAACTCTCAACATGGAATACACCTACGAGACACTTTCTGCAACCTATAACAACGGCGGAGTACCAGATGCAAAAAAGATGGATAATCTTGTAGCAGACTCGTTCAACACTCTTGCAAAGGCAAACGAGTATCTCGAAGATGCCAACACTCCGGTAATTCTGAAGATTCTCCCATTCATCCTCATTGGAGTTGCTGTTGTCGGAGCAGTTGTTGGAATCGTCTTCCTTATTCGTCACAGAAGAGGAAGATCATGGGACGAGTTAGGATAACCCGTCCAAAAGACACCTTTCTTTTTTAAAAAATATTATCTGAATAAATCATCCATATATTCAACAGACTTTGCTTCCGCTTCCTTTTTGGTAAAGACAGTAATTACATCATCCGGCATAATTACTACATCTCCGGTCGGGATAATCAGTTTACCTCCTCTTCGGATTGCGATGTAGAGCATATCTTTAACACCGGATGCTTCGCGTACTGTTTTGTTTACACCTTTTGCTCCGTCTGCCACAGTAATCTCGAAGATAGTTCCACCTTCAATTGAGGCTAAGAGCTGAGTATCCGGATTTTCTGACCAGAGGAAAAGACTGCGGGCAACAATTTCATCCGGATTTTCGCTGATGCGAACCCCAACTTCTTTAAAGAGGTCTGCATGCTCTTTCTGGTTTACGATGGAGACCAGAGTTTTGACCTCATATTTTTTCGCAAGCCAGCAGGCCATTAAGTTAAGTGCATCATCGCTTGTTGTGGCAACCAGAGCATCTGCTCTGTCAATTCCTGCATCCTCTAAAGTATTTTTGTCAGTTGCGTTTCCGGAGACTGCGAGGAGGTCATATTCTTCCAGGATATCTGCGCATTTGTCCTCATCACGGTCGATAACTACAACACTGTGTCCTTCCTCTGCGGCAAGTCCGGCAAGTGATCTGCCGATTCCGCCGAGGCCAACGACAATCAGATACATAAAGAATAGTATGCTTGCCGTAGGTATTAATATCTGCTTTTGGCAAATACTAGTTACTCATGTGGATATGCGGCATTGATGAGGCTGGAAAAGGACCGGTTTTGGGCCCAATGGTTGCGGCAGGCGTTCTTGTGTCGGATGATGAGGATTTGTCTTCTCTTGGAATCAGAGATTCCAAACAGCTTTCCGCAAAAAAGAGAGATAAGATTTTTGAGGATATCTGCGCGTCATATAAGACTGCTGTTGTTGTAAAGTCACCCGCAGAGATTGATGCACGCGAGTGTACTATGAACCAGTTCACAGTTCTCCTGCACGCAGAGGTTCTTCGAACGCTGTCTCCAAAGAGGGTGTATCTTGATGCATGTGATGTGAATGCAGAAAGATTTGGTGTAAATGTGCTTTCTGCATCAGGAATTTCAGCAGAGGTTGTATCCGAGCACAAAGCAGATGCCCGCTATGCGGTAGTTGGTGCGGCAAGTATTGTTGCAAAAGTTACCAGAGACAGAATTATTGAGGAGCTGCGTACTGAGTTTGGAGAGATTGGAAGCGGTTATCCATCGGATGCAAAGACGGTTTCGTTCTTAAAAAAGTATATCAGAGAGCACGGTGTTCCGCCAACGTGCGCCAGAAAAAGCTGGCAGACTGTTACAGATATTATGTCGAAGTCTGCGCAGAAGAATCTTTTCGATTTCTAAAAAAATTATTTTTTGAGGTATGCATATGCAGAGAGAAGTGCTTTGACACCTTCTCCGACTGATGATGCAATCTGTTTTGCTTTGATAGATGTTGCATCTCCTGCAGCAAAGAATCCTTCAACATTGGTTTCGCAGTTTTCATTGACGATGATTTCTTTTTCAGCATTCATCTCAACAAGGCCTTCGAACATTGCGGTGTTCGGGTTGAGACCGATTCCAAGGAAGACGCCTTCGACTGGAACTTTTTCTGTTCCTGATTTGAAAATCTTTGAGATTGTGCCTCCTCCAAGTTTTTTGAGTACGATTCCTTCGACAAACTCGCCGCCGTAGATTTCTTCTACTTCGTATCCGTTGTGGAAGATTACGTTCTTCTTTGTCTTTAAGCGGTTTAAGAGAATTTCATCTCCTTTTACTTTGCTTCTGACAATCATGTGGACTTCAGACACCATGTCTGCGAGGTCAAGAGCCATATCGAGTGCAGTGTTTCCGCCGCCAATCACAGCAACGGATTTTCCTTTGTAGAGAGGTCCGTCGCAGGTTGTACATACTGCAACTCCTTTTCCAAAGTAATCAGCTTCGCCTTTTGCTCCGGAGAATCTCGGAATTCTGCCGGTTGCGGCAATGACAGCTTTTGCGGTTACTTTATTTCCGTTGAGGGTTTCGATTTCGAAAACGCCGCCTTTCTTGACGATTGAGATTCCAACATCCTCTAAGAACTCAACACCGGTGGATTTTGCATGCTCGGCAATCTTTCCCATCAGGACGTCTCCCGGCACATCTGGGATTCCGGGATAGTTTTCGATGGTCTTGCTCTGGTTGACCATTCCGCCAATGGCGCCGCCGATAACAATTGTATCAAGCTCTTTGCGTCCGGCATAGAGTGCTGCCGGAAGTCCTGCGGCTCCCGCACCAATAATTGCTAACTCATGGTCTGCTTCAATTGGAGCCTCTTTTGGAGTGTCGTCTCCAAGTAAGAGGTTCTGGAGTTTCATTAAGTCGTCTCCGATTACAATCTCTTTTCCATCGATGACGATTACAGGAACTCCGCGCTGTCCGGAGATTTCAATCATCTTTTTGGCAAGAGCACTGTCTGATACGTCGTAGTCGGTATATTCGATATTGTGTTTTGCAAAGAATGCCTTCGTGTTTTTACAGGGAGGGCAGTCCGGAAGAGAATAAATCTCGACAGTATGTGGCATACTATACTATCTGCATTTGAACCTATTAAGATATCTGGTTCGGGAAAAAAAGATTAGTTGTATTTTTTGATTTTGATATCAGACTTTGATTTGATGGAGTCGTCAATCTCAATCGGAGAGAGGTTTTCGATTTTTCTGATTCCAATTCCATGAACAGCAAGGCTTCCGGCGATTGCATATTTTTTGACAACCATTCCGACTGCTTCGATGTTGTCTCCAACTTCGATTTTTTCTTCCAGAGGCATTGAACGGAAGACGATAAGAGCACCGGAGCCGTCGAAAATCTGATACTTGGGACGTCCCATGAATTTTCCTTTGATGTTCTGGACAACTCCTTCAACTCTTACAGCTTTTCCCTGCATGTTGAGATTGACATTTTTAATTTTCATGTCTTTTGCGTTTGCTTCGTATTCAGGAAGGAGCTTGATGTACTGACCGCCAAGACTGTAGCTGCTGACAGCCGGGATGATTAAAAGACACAGACAAAGCGGCAGCCCCCAGTAGATGTAGCTGTAGTCATTTGTCAGGAAGAATGACCAGACAAAGAGTAAGACAAAGAAGACAAATACGATGATTACCGCAGGAGATACATGGATTTTTACGCCTTTGATTTTCATTTTCTCTTAACTTATCAAATGATGTCTATCACATAAATAGTTATTTACTGGTAAATTGGGTTTGATGGAATTTAGTGTTTGGCACTAAATTTCATCTTAATTTTCTTTATGCAGATATTTTCTCCTTTTTGAAGGAAATATCCAATTATGAAGATAACAGGTATGAAAATCAATATCAGTAATATGTCATAGACAATCGGACTTAAGATGAATTCTGAAACAACACCCCAATAGATGTAATTATTTTGTTGACAATTGAGAAAAATGGCCCATGAAACAGATAAACTGCATATGCGGCAAATGCGCCACTAACTATGAATGAAGATATATTCTTATTTGGTTTTATGAAGTTGAATGCTGAATAGAGGACAAACACTGCAGAGATTCCATAAATCATCCTTAAAAGAATGACAAAACCAACAGGAATTATCACAGATAAACTAAGTGATAAATGTTCTGCATCTCCAATAGATGGATGAATTACCTGAGTAATAAATACACATATTGCAAAAATAATCCATGATAAGATACTGATAATATGGATTTTCTTTGATTTAAAAATCTGAACCCAAGCTGCGAGAACTCCTGCTACAAAAACAAAATAATACTCAAACACACCACCACCAATGAATCCTGTAAATACCTTAACAAGAACCAATAATCCAATTGCAAAGCATGAAAGGATAAAATATTTGATGATACTCTGACGGCTGAAATACATAACCAATGGATAGATTACATAGAATATGAGAATCATTCCAATAAACCAGAGGATGATTGGACTTGTGATTAATTTTGGATAGAATACCATCTGTAATCCAAGAATGGATGTGATAATCTCAAATGGAGAATAAGTATTTGCCGTGCCTAAAATAAAGCTAACAAATAATAAGAAGAGAACCGCCATGATGTAAAGAGGGTAAATTCTCAACAATCTCTTTTTGTAGAATTTCAGAATGTCTTTCTTTGATTTGAAGGTAGAGTTATTCAGATAGATGAGATACCCTGAAATGAAAAAGAATAACGCATTTCCAAGAATACCCAAGTATCCTATGTCAAATGGAACTGACCCTACCTTTAGTGTATGGGATAATACAACCATCAGTATAGCAAACAATCTGATGAAATCAAAAACAACTAATCTCTCTTTTTTAATTTCGCTCATTTACTTCACAACAAATAGTATTGCTTTGAAATACAATAAGTATTACCCTGTATTTCAAAAATACAGTGTGTTTGACCAAACCTAAAGAAAGATTACTATCATGTAATACTACATGAATAGACTTGAGATGGTGAGTTTACGCATCCCTTCCAATTTGCTAAAAGATTTAGATGCCCATAGAGAACGTGAATGTACTGACAGGACAACAATTATTCTTCGCGCACTTAGATATTGGTTAAAAATAGATGGTAAGATTACAACAGATAACGAAATATTAACAAGACTTTCTGAAATAGAACAGAACTCAAAAACGATAACTGAAACTTTCCAAGAGTATCAAGGAGATGTGAAAGAGTTAAAAGGAATTATTGCTCAACAACAAGCAACAATTGATACATTACTACGCATGCTTCCAAAGAACGACCAATAACACTTTGCGACTCACCAATCACATTCATATTTCTTTTTTACATACCGATGCAGAAGAACTCCATCCGCATTGATTCTCTCTCCGCCATTCATGTAGAGTTCAAATCCTAAGTGATAGATGATTAAATCGCAGTTCATTTTCCGTGCGAGGGAGATTAGTGCCGGAACAATTTCTACACCCGGTCTTATTGCATAGATGACGTCTGCGTTTTCGTATAGTGAATAATCCGGCTCAACGCAGTCATCAACTACTGCCGGCACATCTGTATTATATGTGTGCACATCTGTGCAGAGAACTGGAATTCCTGCTTCAAGCAGAATCTTTGCAGCAACTGTTTTTCCGCCAAATCCTACCTCCACTGCTGATGTGTAGTGGTCTTTGATGTAGTTTCCAACGGACGTTTCGATATGGTAAATCATGAGATATCGTTAAGGTACATTTATGTCCCTTTGCAGAGAAAATATCTATCGATTATGGGGGTTCATATTTTCTGGGATTCGCGGGTTCCAATAGGTCTCTCGCGTCCGGTCACAGAGGAGCTGTCTGCTGTTCTCGGCACACCGGTTTCACGAATAGACAACGCTATCTTCCCCCTCGAAGGATACGATCCGGCACGCTGTCAGTATGATGCGGTAAAGATTTTAACAAAACTCGATATGTTTCGCCGCCGCCGTGCAGACCTTTTCAAACCTCAGGATATGGATTTGGACTTTTTCAACCGTTATAACCATATTTATGAAAAGGTCCTGCTGATTACACCTGGAGATTTGTTTGCTCCAAAGACGAGTTTTGTTTATGGTCTGGCACACTTAAAGCTTGGTGCTGCTGTTGTGTCTTCCTTCCGCCTGACAAATGAGTACTACGGACGCCATCCTAATGACGATGCATTAATTGACCGTCTTGTGACCGAAGGCGCTCACGAGATTGGTCACTTGTATGGTCTTGAGCACTGCGATAATCCGGGATGTATTATGTACTGTCCAAACAATCTGGATGATTTAGACCGGAAGCGCAAGTATTTCTGCGGAAGATGCAGGCTTGACCTTGATTCGCGTATCAGAGGAGGGTTTGAGTATTGATTCCATGGGTTACTGTCTGGGGATTTGGAGCAGACATTAATGTCCGTGGGAACTCTCTTTTCGTGAGGGAAAAAGGAGCTAGTGAAGCGAAGAGGTATTCGCTTTCAGATGTTTCACACCTGATTGTTGCAGGAGATAATGTTTTACACACCGCGGTTATTTCGAAGTGTGCAAAACACGGGATTCCAATCTCTTTTTTTGATGTTCACGGAAAAGCGGAAGGTTCTCTTTTCAAATCCGAGAGGCCGAGGCTTTCTTTTGCTCAGGATTCGATTCCAAAACATGCCTTTGCACTTTCTGCGGCAGAGGCAGCAGCAGATTCCCGCATGCGGTTTTTGCATGAGTTGTCAGAAATCCATGAGAGTCTGTTCTATCAGGGCGAGTTTGATTTGATGACACATGCAAGGTCTGAGTTTGAGTATCTGATTACTATTCCTGAACTCACACGCGGTTATCTTTTAACGAAGAATATGTATTATGAGATTCTCTCACGCGTTGTCCCAAGAAAGCTTGGATACGTACGCCGCGTGGAAGGTGCATCTCCTGATGCAGTCAACGCGTTATTTTCCAGAGGTTATGCTGTACTTTATGCAACCGTTGCCGCAGCCTGCACTGGTGCAGGTCTTGATTTGAACAAGGGTTCTCTTCATGAGAAGAGCGGAGCCTGTGTATATGATATAATGGAAGCGGCTCTTGTTCCGATGGTTGACCGTCCTGTTATTAAAACCGCAGCATCAGGTCTTCTTGATGACTGCTCGATGTCATCATCCCGCTGTATTCTCTCTGAAGATGCAGTGTCTTTCTTTTCAAAGGAGCTTGCGGCATCTATTGACCGCAAGGCAATTGATGAGAATGTTTTAGCTTATGCAAAAGCGGTAGAAGATGGGGTTTGTGTTTCGTACCACTATCCGGCATGAACACACAAAACATAACTATTCCCCAAACCCATTCTTACTCATACTGATTCAATAGGATATTATCATGTTACTTATCGCCCTCGCCGGAAAACCAAACTGCGGCAAATCAACGTTTTTTAAATCGTTGACGCTTGCAAATGTTGAGATTGCAAACTATCCGTTCACAACTATTGATGCAAACAAGGGTGTTGCATATGTGCGTTCAAAATGCCCGTGCAAAGAACTCGGTGTGTCAGACACCTGTACTCAGTGTGTTGATGGTGTCCGCTTCACTCCTGTGGAGCTTTTAGATGTTGCAGGATTGGTTCCAGATGCACATTTAGGACGCGGTCTTGGAAATCAGTTCTTAGATAATCTCCGTGAGGCTGATGCAATTATTCAGGTTGTTGATGCTTCCGGCAGTACTGATGCTGAAGGAAATCCGGTTGATGTTGGAACCCGCAATCCAAAAGAGGATGTTGAGTTCCTGCGTTATGAGTTTGCTATGTGGATGGCTGGAATTATCCAGAAGCATCTTCCACGCTTAGTCCGTCAGGCTCAGAACAGAGAGCCGGTCTTAATTGATCTCTTAGGAGGGGCACTTGCAGGTCTTCGCATCAGTCCGGTTGAGATTCGTGAAGCAGTTGATGAGTGCGGTATTAATCTTGCAAAGGCAACCGAAGAGGAGATTGCAGAGCTCGCAGCAGTTCTTCTCCGCGTTTCCAAGCCGATGATTATTGCGGCAAACAAGGCTGACCAGGCATCTGAAGAGAATCTTGCAGCACTCAAAGAGATGGGAGCTGTTCCAACCATTGCTGCTGGAGAGCTTGCATTAAAGTCTGCAGCTTCTGCAAAGCTTTTATCGTATCTCCCGGGAGACTCTTCATTTGCTCCGGTTGAGGGGGCAAAGCTTTCCGCCCCGCAGGTGAAAGCTCTGACAATGATTGCCGAGAACATGAAAAAGCTTGGAAACACCGGTGTTCAGGAGACATTAAACCGTGTTGTCTTCGATGAGCTTGGTATGATTATTGTCTATCCTGTAGAAGATGAAGGAAAATACTGTAATGCAAAAGGAGTAGTCCTCCCGGATGCTCTTCTTCTTCCGAAGGGAACAACACCGCGCGATTTGGCATTCCGCATCCACACTGATATTGGAAACGGTTTCTTATATGCAGTGGATGCAAAGAGTAAGATGCGCATCAAGGATTCTGCAGAGTTAAAGATGGGCGATGTCATCAAGATTGTAAGTACTGCAAAATAAGCAAGAAGATATATTAGGGTTGAAGACTCAATATAGATTATCTATGGGAAGCGAGGTTTATCAGGCTCAGGTTATCAGGGCGTTCTTTGATACGATTACTGGTACTGACAGGAATCTCACCCGGATTTATCTTTGTGTTATCTCGCTTGCCAAACTTAGAAACGAGTCTCCTGAGAAGATGCGTTTCTTAGTAGAACAGCTTCGTGCAAGTAAAGCCAAGCGCGAGCTATCGGTCGATATTTTGGATTATGTCGCAGAAGTCGCAAACTCTCTTGAGTCACGCGCGGCATTTTCGGCATTTGGTATCTCTGAATCCACAAACGCGGATGATTTCTTAGGCGTTTCTCTGGATTCTCTATAATCATTTTTGAGTAGTCGTTCTCAGGCGTAACCATACTTTAATTAGTTCTTAATGAGAAACCTTTTAGCGCATGAGTTTCTTTGAGGTTATCAATGACGCAATTGCAAGCGTCAACTCAGTTGTCAACACCTATGCATGGTATCTTGCATTCGTGTTCCTGATTGGTTTAGGCCTCTACTTTACTGTCAGAACCAAGGGTGTTCAGCTGAACAGACTTGGTGAGGCATGCAGAGTTGCCTTCACCGGTATTAAAGAAAAGAAAGGTAAGCAGACCATCTCCTCCTTCCAGGCATTCTGTACCAGTATGGGTGCAAGAATTGGTGTCGGTAACATCGCTTGTGTTGCTGCAGCAATCGTTATGGGAGGTCCTGGAGCTGTTTTCTGGATGTGGATCTTCGCCTGCATTGGAGCAGCAACCAGTTTCATCGAGTGTACTGTCGGTCAGATCTTCAAGGAGAAGAAGGCAGACGGATACTTCCACGGTGGACCTGCATACTATGTTAAAAACGGTCTTGGAAAGCCGAAGTTTGCAATCTTCATGGCACTCTTAGTCATTGTCACCTACGGTCTTATGTTCGTTGGTGTTCAGGCAAACCAGGCATCCAACGCACTTCAGACCGCATTCGGTTCCGAGTTTGCAATTGTATTCGCAGTCATCCTCACTGTCCTTGCAGCCTTAATCGTCTTCGGCGGTATCAAGAGAGTTGCAAGAGTTTCCACCTGGCTCGTCCCGACTATGGCAGTCCTCTGGATGCTTCTCGCAACCGCAGTTGTCTTAGTCAACTTCACTCAGGTTCCGGCAGTTATCGAGACCATCTTCTCCTACGCATTCGGCGTTCAGCAGTTTGTCGGCGGAGGTATGGGTATGATGATTCTCTGGGGTCTCAAGCGCGGTGTCTTCTCCAACGAAGCAGGTATTGGTTCTATCCCGAACGTCTCCTCTTCCGCAGATGTTAAGCACCCGGTTAAGCAGGGATTAATGCAGTCTGTCGGTGTTTTAATCGACACTCTCGTTGTCTGTTCTGCAACCGCATTCATGATTATCATCTACACCAACGCAGCATATCCAGGATACAACTTCGCAGAGCTTGGCTTAGCCGGAACCTTAAACGGTGTCCCGCTTGTTGCAGAAGCACTCGGAGCAACTATGCTCGGCGCAGCAGCACCATATGTTCTGTCTGTCTTCATGCTGATTTTCGCATTCAGCAGTTTAATCAGCTACTACTCCATGAGTGAGACCAACTTAAAGTTCATCACTGAGAAGAAGGGAGCAGTCGTTGTATTACGTGTTATCATCGTTGCAATGGTCTTCTTCGCATCCATGATGTCCATGGGTCTTGCATGGGACTTAGCAGATACCTTCCAGGCACTCATGGGTATCTTCAACACTGCAATCATCCTCTTCCTTGGTAAGTACGCCTTTGCAGCACTCAAGGACTACTTCGACCAGAGAGGAGAAGGTGTTGAAGAGCCAGTCTTTGACCCATCCTGTCTCCCAAGCCAGAAGGGAATCACCTGCTGGCCTGCAAAGGAAGACAAGGAAGAGTAAGACTCTTTCAAGTGAACCCAACCGGTTCACAAATTATTTTTTGTTTCATTTTTTTACTGCAGTGTATTTTCTCTAAACAGCAGTCTACTTTTGTACCCTAAGAAAACACCAATCTAAAAAACTCCTCCGAAGTATTATCTCTCTATAAATTCCATATATACAGACACATCCATTTTTGGTGAAACTCAATATGGAAGAAAAAGTACATGAGAAAATCCACTGGGCAGATGCGAAGGCTGCTCAGGTCCCATCCGATGCACCACAGAGAGTGGCAACCGGAATCACCCCGTCTGGTCCAATCCACCTTGGAAACATGCGTGAAGTCATGACTGGCGATATGATTTACAAGGCACTTCTTGCACGCGGCACAGAAGCAGAACTTGTCTATATCGCAGATGACTTTGACCCACTGAGAAAGGTCTACCCATTCCTCTCCGACGAATACCAGAAATACATCGGCTGGCCTGTCTCCGACATCCCGTGCCCGTGCGGAAAACACAAGAGCTACGCAGAACACTTCCTCAAACCATTCCTCTCCGCAATCAAAGAGTTAGACATTCACCCGCGTGTGATTAGAACCAGCGAAGCATACCGCTCAGGAATGTTTACCGAGCAGATTGCTCAGGCATTAATCCACGCAGAAGAGATTAAAGAAATCTTAGAGCGTGTCTCTGGAAGAAAGCTCGAAGAAGGCTGGACTCCGTATTACCCGATTTGTGGAAACTGCGGTCAGATCTCCCGTGCACAGATTCTCTCTCACGACATCGAAAACCACACGGTAACATACAAATGCCCGTGCGGACACGAAGGTGTTTCAGACTACTCCAAGGGAGAAGGAAAACTCGTATGGCGTGTTGACTGGCCGATGAGATGGGCAACCCACGGAGTCACTGTTGAACCGTTCGGAAAAGACCACGCATCTCCTGGAGGATCCTACGACACCGGAAAACTCATCACCCGCGAAATCTACGGATACAAAGAACCGGTGCCGGTAACCTACGAATGGATCAGTCTCAAAGGAAAGGGCGAAATGCACTCCTCCAAGGGTGTTGTTCTTACAATCCGCGACATGCTCGACATCGTACCGCCGGAGGTTCTTCGCTTCTTAATCGCAAAGACAAAGCCGGACAAGACTATCGCATTCGATCCGGGAATGGGACTTCTCAGATTAATCGACGAGTACGACCGTGCAGAAAGAGCAGGAAACTCCCGCGAGTTCGAACTCTCCAAGATTAACTCTCCGCAGTCTACAATTCCATTCCGCCACATGATTACTGTTGTCCAGATTGCAAGAGACGACGAAGCAGTCTTCTCCATCTTAGAACGCAGCGGATATGAAATCATCGACCGCGAAGCAGTCCTCGACCAGGCAAACCGTGCAAAGATCTGGCTTGAACGCTATGCCCCAGAAGATGCCAAGTTTGCAATCTCTGAAACCTTACCGGAAGTTGCAGCAAACGAGCCTGCAAACGTCAAGGCAGCTGTTGCCGCATATGCAGCAGCCATCAAAGACGGCGAGTGGAAGGCAGATGTCATCCACAACGCAGTCTACGATGCGGCAGAAGCACACGGTGTCACCGGAAAAGATGTCTTCACTGCAGTATACCGCGCATTCCTCGGTGCTGACAGAGGTCCGCGTCTTGGATGGTTCTTAGAGGCATTAGGCCGCGAAGAAACCCTTGCCCGCCTTGCATTAATGGAATAACTATGGCAAAAGACAAAATCCCAAGAAACCTTTCGGAAGGATGCAAGCTCTGCTATCAGGGAGCAAAGCTTGTACTCTTCATCTCCGGACTGTGTGACAGAACCTGCTGGTACTGTCCTCTTTCCGAAGAAAGAAAGGATGTGGATGTCATCTTCGCAAACGACCAGAAGATTACAACTCCAAAAGAAGCAATCGAAGAAGCAGAAATTATGGACGCTCTTGGAACCGGCGTTACCGGAGGGGAGCCGCTTCTTGTAATCGAGCGCGTTGTTGAGTTCTGTACTGCCTTAAAGAAACACTTCGGAGAAGATCACCACATTCACCTCTATACAGGACGAGCCCCTACCGAAGAGGATTTAGCAGCCCTCAAGCCTTGTGTTGATGAAATCCGTATGCACCCGCCGCACGA
Organism: Methanocorpusculum sp.; assembly: GCA_017387505.1. GTDB lineage: Archaea > Halobacteriota > Methanomicrobia > Methanomicrobiales > Methanocorpusculaceae > Methanocorpusculum. Next base: position 18,484 of record JAFOFB010000006.1, on the reverse strand, counting down.
GGAGTGGGCAGGCATTATGGAGTCTGATTATCCAAAGTCGATTGCAGCAGCCAAACACATGGGCTTTGATGTGGGAATTGAAGTGCCCTCACTTCAGGGACTTCGCCACTTCTTCCCGCTCTTTGATTCCCTTGACTTCTTCAACATCAACCAGCTTGAATGGGGAGATGCATGTGCGGAAGCCATGCGTCTTAGAAAGCTTGAGCCGATTAACCCGCTTTGTAACGCAATCAAAGGTTCGACCAAATGGGCAGGAGAGGTCAACGGACATCCAAAGGTTCACTACTGCACATCAACCTTCAAAGATTCAGTTCAGCTTCGCGAGCGCTTAAAGCGTATCGCAAGAAATTCTGCCAGACCATTTGACATGATTACCGATGACGGAACCATCATGTACGGAGTTATGGACCCGTTAGATGACCTCGAGATGATTCTCTCTCAGATGCGTCCCGGAAGTTACTATGAGGAGATGCCTGATGGAACAATTGAACTTGACTGGCAGCAGATGAGAAAAATTCCGCGCAAGTTTGGAGGCGAGAGAAAGATTATCGAGCGTTATCCAAACGATGGTATGATTGTTGAGGTGATTCCTCTTTGAATTGTCTTCGCTCCTTTGCTGAGTCTGTCTATGCAGAATTAGTCCTTCGCAGGCTGACAAACACCCCAAAGCATGTCGCCATCATTCAGGATGGGAACCGCCGGTATGCAAAAGAACACGGGATGAGCGTGGATATGGGACATAAGCTTGGGGCAGACACTACTCTTCGCGTACTTGAGTGGATGAAAAAGCTTGGAATCAAACACATCACATTCTACGCTTTCTCTACTGAAAACTTCAAACGCGATGCAGACGAAGTCGATGGTCTGATGGAACTCTTCGTCGATAAGTTCACAGAGATGCTTTCCGACGCACGTGTTGTTGATAATAAAATCAATGTCACTGTGGTTGGAGACAGAACCCTCATCCCGCCCCATGTCTTAGAAAAGATTGAGGCAGTCGAGGAAAAGACAAAAGATTTCAACGACTATTATGTCCATTTCGCTCTCGCCTACGGTGGAAGAAATGAGATTGTGGAAACTGCAAAACGTGTAGTTTCCGCATATCAGAATGGCGAGATTGCTCTTGATGAGATTACGCCGGAAAAAATTACCGAGAGTATGTATCCTGCAGGAGACATGCCGCCGGTTGACCTGATTCTACGGACGGCAAATGACAGGAGAACTTCCAACTTCCTGCCCTGGCTTGCAAACGGAAACGAAGCGGCAGTATGTTTCTGTGTTCCAACGTGGCCTGAGTTCCGTTATGTGGATATGGTAAGAGCTCTTAGAACGTATGACGAGCGGATGAAAGCTTAACGCTTCATCGAATCCAATCTATTTTTATCTTCAGCACTTACGCGGTATGACTCTTTTATCTTCTGGATTGATTTGTTAAAAGTCCAGTCATCCAGCTTCGAAGAAGCAAGCCACTCCTCTGTTTTTCCCGGATACTTCACATAACAGACCGAAACAGCCCAGGCTGCTGCCATCTTTGCATAGTATCCCGGAAGCTCTGCGGTCTCTATTTTTTCAAGCACTGAATCAATGTAATCATCAGATACAAAATGCGCCATCAAAAGAACAATTCCGAAGCGGACGGAAAACTCTGTTCCTTCTGCAAGGCAGGCATCCGCATATCCAAAGAATGCCGGATGATTCTTTGCCGCCTTCAAGGTCATCGCTGTGCTGTCGCAGACCGACCAGTTGTTTATCTTCGGGACAAAAGAATCAAGAGCAGTGATAATTTCTGTAGGATTTGCCTTTGCATATCCGATAACCAAGCCCTGCAAAAGAATCTCCTCGAATGAGTCATCCTTTGCATCGTCTAAAAATTCCTTCCAGTTCTCTTTTGCAATACGCTTTGCGATAATACGAAGTTTGGGGATTCTAACCCCTAAGATATTATCTACACCAGGGAGAAGAGATGCTGAAAACTTCTGATAATCAGGCTCTGCTAAAGATAGCAGTTCACTTCTCACGTTCATTTACAATTCCTTTTCCAAGAGCTAAGCCCTTTTCATATGCGGCGGCTAAAACTTCCGGCCGCTTTTCGATATTTCCAATGGTATCCATATCGTTTTGGAGAAGTTCATCGGAGTATTTTGCATCAATGATATCTGAGAATGCTTTTGCTGTAAGCACAGGTCCTGTGAAGATATCATCTTTGTTCATTCCGCCGATGCAGATGAAAAGCATCTTTCTGATTTTTGCATGATCCGGCTTGATGAACGGCTGTTTTCTATAATATTTTGCCATGTAGAATGGCTGACAGCGGTCGATAAATGACTTAAGTGCTCCAGGAATTCCATAGGTCATAACAGGTGTTGCGACAATTACGCCGTCTGCTTTCTTTAAGATATTGAAGTATTTTTCAAATCCGTCTTCGATTGCACAGCGAGGCTCAAACATACAGCCGAATGTCTGCATACAGGATGCTACCGGATGATGTGCGATATCGATTCTCTCGACAGTACATCCTGCATCCTCTACTCCCCTTATTGCCTCTTTTAAGAGTTTATCAGTATTTCCTCCGAAAATATTGCTTCCGAAGATTGCCGCGACCATTTTTGTCATTGAAATGAAATTTGTCTGTGAAGTATAAATAATGTGAGGTTCAGGTGAAAAATACCTCTATCTCCATCCTGTTATACTTAAGCGGTAAATGATATAGTATGACACCAAAGTCTGAACCATGCATCCCCTCCAAAGAAGGGGGAACTACAATGTCTGGAGGTACTTGCAATGTATCCTCTAAAGACGGAGGAGGTTTTCCCGGAAAACACCACGACCTCGAATCAAAAATAGGACACGTGCAGGTTTTCTTTAAGCATCTTGCAGAATCCGATCCTGCAATGCATGACGCTGTCTTAAAGCTTGACTCCTATATCTGGGCTGACGGTCTTCTTTCCAGAAAGCAGAAGAAACTGACAGCGATTGCAATCGCCGCCGCCATGCGTGACAGTCATGCACTTCATGCACAGCTTCAGGGAGCAAAAAATTTAGGCATCACTTTAGGCGAGGTGGATGAAGTTCTCAGAGTTACCTTCATGCTTGCCGGAATGCCTGCATATGTCTACGGAAAAACTGCCGCAGAATCAATCTTCAAATAAAATAGAAGGGGTAACTCCCCTTACTGTTTATTTATCCGCTCGCGAATACTCTTTTCAACAAAGTCCAGAATCGTTTCAGGAGCAAGCTCCGCATCGACTAAGATGAAGCGGGTTGGATTTTCCGACATTCTGTCGAGATAATTTTTCTGAACTTCTTCTAAGAACTCTTCCTGTTCGAAGTGTTCCATTTCTCCGCGATCACCAAGGCGTGACAGTGCATTCTTTGGAGAGATGGGCAGAAGGAATGTGATGTCTGGAACGATTGACCATCTGGAATGTACTGCCGTAAGCCATTGTTTCGGGTTTTCATGATATCCTTTAAGGGATACCTGCTGGTATGCGAATCTGGAGTCTGAATATCTGTCAGAGATGACAAGTCTTCCCTCTTCGAGTGCAGGCCTTACAACTGTTGCCAGGTGGACCGCGTGGTCTGCGACAAAGAGTGCTGCTTCTGCAAGCGGGTCGTTGTTTTCAGCAATCGCACGGCGAACTGCCTCACCTAAGTACGGTGAGCCTGGCTCACGTGTAAAGAGCGGGTTTAAATCTGCGAGACGCTCTTCCAAGCCGCGGTAAAGGGTTGATTTTCCAGAGCCGTCGATTCCTTCCAAAGTGATTAACAATATTCTCCCTCCTGAATTAATGATAACGGGATTGCTCCTTTGTGTACAGCAGTCGAGACAATTGCCCCGTCGAATCCTGCATCAGCCAAGACCTTTAAGTCTTCCACAGAGCGAACTCCTCCGCCGTAGAAGAGCGGTTTTTTGGTTACAGCACGAAGAGTTTTTACAAACTCAAGGTCGATTCCGCACTCGGTTCCAACGGATGAAATATTTAAGATTATGAATCCCTCAAACGGAGTGTCTGCAACAGATGAGAGAAACTCAGAAGGGTTTTTTCCATTCGGAATGACTGAGCCGTCTTTTATGTCGATGCTCAAAAATCCTCCTGAGAACTCTTCGAATGGTGCGTCGATGGTTTCAGTTCCAACTATTGTTTTGATTGGAGACGGCAGATATTCTTCCGGAATCTCTGCTCCTCTGTCAACGTACATCTCGGAAACTGATTCTTTGAGGCGGAGAATAGTTTCGGTGTGGTCTCCGCAGAATCCGATTCTGTCTAAGTCTGCGACATAGAGATATTTTGGCTTCATCACGGCGATGTATGAGTGAGGCTCAGCGGAAGGTGAGATACCCCATGTAAGCGGGGCATACTCATCACGGTTTCCGCTTTTCCCGTGAACCACCATGCCGTCTTTTAAGTCTGCTGCGAGGATGACTTTCATACTCAGATGTGGATGGCTTTTCTGATGAAGTCCTCTTCTTTGGTGAAGTAGAGGTTGTCGTGACCGGTCCAGCTTCCGCATCCGGAGAATTTGACAGCAGGGATGCCTGCGTTGCTTTCTCCCATGATGAAGTTGGAAAATGCTGCGATTTCATCGACGACTGCTTCTTCGGTGATTTCGAGTTCAAGTCCGAAGAGGTCGTGATCTCCTCTGAAGTCACGAATTGCAGTCATTCCTGCCCATCCGATGGCTGTACCGCACTGTCCTCTGCGGAAAGCTCTTCCGCAGGTGTCGGTGATGATAACTCCAACATCTTTTCCGCAGATTGCTTTAATCTGTTCGCGGAGTTTTGCGGCGTCTCCCATTGGATCTTTCGGCAGGATGATGATGTTTTCTCCTTCAACATTGCTGTTGTCAACACCGGCTCTAACACCCACGTGTCCGCATGGGACTTCAGATAAGATGAACGGGTATTCAATGATGATATCTTTGGATGAATCAAGAATACCCTGAATAAAACGCGGGTCTTCTTTGGTGAGACCTGAGATGCGGACTGCATCTTCTGACGGTTCAATGTCTTTTAATGCACGAAGGTATCCGTTTGCTTTCGAGACGATAGTAGATGCAATACATACAATATCTCCGTCTTCGAATGCGGTTTTTTCGCAGAGAATTTCAGCAATGCTGTCTCCTGTTTTGATAAGAGGGATTCCGGCAATTCCGGCGACCTGAATAGACATAGTTTTGTTTTTCTTTTTTAGAGGGATAAAATAGTAGGTTTGTAATGTGGCCAAGGTGAAGCCGCAGGCCGCAGAGGTATCATTTACAGACCATAAATTAATCAACAACAAAAACAACCTAAAGAGATCATTTCAGAAAATAAGCCCTAAATTAAAAGCGAAATACAATTCAAAAAGAACAGCAACACTCATATCAGTTCCAATCCAATATATTATGTTATGAATAAGGGTTATGGGCTTATAGCAGGTATTGCAGCTTTCATTATTTTGCTGCTTGCCCCCATTGATCCATCCATCATGCCGGAAGCGGCCAGAATCACTGCCGCAGTTACCGCAATGATGGTTATTTTCTGGATCACACAGCCGATCCCAATCGAGGCAACCTCTCTTATTCCGCTCGTGGCATTTCCGGTTCTCGGCATTTTATCGCCGTCTCAGGTCGGAGTGTCATATGCAGACAATGTGATTTTCCTCTTTATGGGCGGCTTTATGATTGCAATGGCTATGCAGAGATGGAATCTGCACAAGCGTATTGCACTGAAAATTATCTCAATTACGGGAACCAGTCCTTCCAGACTTATTCTCGGATTCATGATTGCAACCGCATTCCTCTCCATGTGGATGTCAAACTCCGCAACCGCAATGATGATGGTTCCAATCGCAATCGCCATTATTGCAACAGTCCTGCCAACTAAAAACTATAAGGATATGGATGAGTCGCAGAAGGCATTCTCCGGATGTTTAGTCTTAGGTATTGCATATGCCGCAGGTCTTGGTGGAATTGGAACCTTAATCGGAACTCCGGCAAACGGAATTTTAGTTGCACAGCTTGCAAAACTCTTCCCAGGAGCACCGGCTATTGACTTCTTCCAGTGGATGCTCTTTGGTGTACCGTTTGTCGCCCTCATGCTTCCGATTATGTGGCTCTGGCTTACCAAAGTCCCGTACAGAAAGATGCCGAAGAGTTTAGATAATACCAAAGAAGCTCTTCAGCGCGAAATCGAATCCATGGGTTCGATGAGCCGTGGAGAAAAGAACACCCTCTTCGTCTTTGTTCTCGTTGCAATCGCATGGATTTTCCGTGCATCCAAAGACATTGGAGGATTCGTAATTCCAGGTTTAGATATGCTCTTCCCAGGAATTGGGGACTGCACTATCGCAATCCTTGGAGCAGTGCTTCTGTTCATGCTTCCAGTCTCCTGGAAGAGACATGAGTTCACCTTAAACTGGCAGTGGGCTGTCAGAATCCCGTGGGGAATTCTGCTTCTCTTCGGCGGTGGTATGGCATTATCCAATGCATTCAGGGCAAGCGGACTTTCCGAGTGTATCGCAGAGTACTTCAGTTTCTTAAACGGAGTCCCAATCGTACTCTTAGTCTTCATCCTGGCAATTGTTGTGATGATTTTAACCGAGTTCACTTCGAACACTGCAGTTGCAAACATCATGATTCCAGTACTTGCCGGAATTTCAGTAACTGCTCTTGCAGTCAACCCGACGCTTATGATGATGACTGTTGCAGTTGCATCATCTCTTGCATTCATGCTTCCAGTTGCAACACCGCCGAATGCAGTTGCATACGGAACAGAATATGTTACTATGAAAGATATGGTTACAGCAGGAGGAGTTCTCAATATGATTGGTATCGTTCTCTTTACCGTCTTCATGTTCACCTTCGTGCTGAACATCTTCGGTATGAGTATTGGTCTTCCTGACTGGGCATTCTCATACATCGCCCCATAATCTTTTTTTTCTAAATCTCTAAACAAACATTTTATCAGCCATGCATGAATATATTTCATCATGTCTGAATTTGCAGAACTTCAGGCACCATCCTTTGGTGCTATTCTTGGAAGAGGCATTCTGGTGACACTTCTTGGAATCATGATGATTGTTTTCACCTACGCCTCAATCCTTGTAGGAGATGTGCTCGCAGCAGTCCTTCTGATTTTCCTTGGAATCTCAATAATTACCACAGGACCCGTATTCTTCGGACGTGAAAAGAACACCTGGTGGATGATTGTGCTTGGCATCTTAATCATCATCGCAGGCATTCTCGGAATCCTCTTCCCGATGATGTTTACAGTCTATCTGGTCTATCTCGCCGCATTTGCTGCACTCTTTAGCGGAATTACAGATTTAGTTGCTGCATTCTCCGGAAAAGTCGGAACCGCAGGAAAAGTCTTATCCGCACTATCGGGAGTACTTGGAATCCTTCTGAGTATTCTTTTCCTCTGCCAGCCGCTGATTTCAGCATTCACCATCATTGATGTTGCAGGAATGTTCCTTGTGGCATTTGGAGTTGTTGCAATTATTGAAGCATTCGTTGTCCGCTCTGCGGCAAAGAAAGCTGAATAACTTTATTTTTTCCCGCGTTTGAGGCAAAATTTGCCTCAACCGAAAACCGATTTTCTGCCTTTAAATAAAGATTCAAATAACATCTCTGCGTTAATTTCTGCTCTGTTCTATAGCTTTAAGAAAGAGTGCTTCGTATCTTAGATTTACAAAGGAGATTTAATATTATGAATTCTTTTGCCGTATTTGATGAGGCTTCTGCTGAAGGAGTCTGGAAGGCAATGATTATCAAGTCAATTATCTTCGTATTACTTGGAATCTTCTGCCTGGCATTCCCATTCGCCACAATGAATCTTAGTGCATATCTTCTCGGATTCTTCCTGCTGATTGTATCTATCGCCGCAATCTTTTCCGGATTTTCAGCATTCGGTTTCTTTAGAAGAAACTGGATTGTAGTGGTTCTTGGAGTTGTAGGAATTGTTCTTGCGATTTATTCATTCATCAATCCTGAATTTATGATGTCGTTTGCAACAATTATCGTCGGAATTCTCGCACTCACTGCAGGTGTTGCTGATATCGTTCTCGCATTCGGACATGATGTGTCGATTGGAATGCGGATTTTAACAATCCTTCTCGGTCTCGTAGAGGCAGCTGTCGGTATCATTTTCTTAATCTTCCCAAGCATTGGAGCACAGGTATTAGTTATCGTGCTTGGCGCAGGACTGATTATCAATGCAGTAATTTCCTTAACCGAAGCTGTTGTGATTAAGAAGGACTTAAATGAACTTAAAGATTAAAAAAAAGGAGGGATATTCCCTTCATGCATATTTTTCGCGAAGCTCGCGTCTTAAGAGCTTCCATCCATTTACTCTTGGAAGAGCCTCAATTGTTATAACTTTTCGAGGCACTTTGTATCCTGCTAAGTGCTGTTTTGCAAATTCAATTAAGTCTGCCTCATTTTCCGCGGAATATCCTTCCTTCCAGACAATCGCCGCCGCCGGAGATGATTTAGCAAACTGTTTTGAGACATTCTTCATATCCTGCATTCTCTGGTGCTTCGGTTAAGGAGTGGATTACAGGAGGCATTCCTGCAAGAACTGTTACGCCGAACTTTTTGCAGAGTTCAAGGTAGCGTGCTGGTTCGTATCTTTCCATCATTACATAGAGAGCGCCGGCTCTCATTGCAGCAATTCCCCAGGAGAGACCCACATGTCCCATTGGATAGATGCCTAAGTATACATCATCCTGCTTTAAAGTTAAGACATCGCACTCGTTGTGAATCGCAGCAAGCCAGTTTCCATGAGTGAGCATTGCTCCTTTTGGTTTTCCTGTTGTGCCTGATGTGTACTGAAGCTGACATAAATCGTTGAAGTCAGTATTTGCCGGAGGAAGCACATCTGCTGTGCGGAATGATTCGATGTTTTCCGGAACATAGACTGAAATTCCAAGACCTGATGCAGAGTCTTTTCCTTCAGTATCTGTGATGATTACTTTTGCTCCGGAGTTTTCCACCATGTAGGATAGTTCGCTTGGAGTGTAGACACGATTCGTTGGAATTGCAACAGCTCCAAGACGCCATACTGCAAAGTATGAGAAGAGATATTCAGGAGTGCTGTTCATGTAAAGCATCACGCGGTCTCCCTTTTCCACTCCAAGCGACTGAATCTGCCGCGCAATCTCTGATGAGATGGAGAGAATCTCTTTTGAGTTGTAGCTTACATCTCTTTCAGGGCAGTAAAATACAGTTTTATCCAGACGACAGGCGTTTGCATCAAGGAATGTTGTTATGTTCAGCATGAGTATTCACAAAATGTGCTTTGATGTACAATAATATGCATTTGAAAATATAAATACCTGCGTTAGATTTAGAGAATAATTGAATCAACAGCAGGCAAGTTCTTTAATTTCTGGAGCGCGTCTGCCGGAAGCTGACCGTCAATGATGATAACAAGTCTCGGTTTTTCAACAGCATACGGATCTGTTACGAAAATCTGCCGAAGGGATAAGTCATAACTTGCAAGAACCGACACAGCAGACGACACAATATTTTTGTCTCCTGCATTCTTTGGAAGAATTGTAATTACAGAAAGCCCCAGGTGTTTGGCAACATCAGTAAAATCAGGCGTCACCCGAAGGCGGGTAAAGACCGGCTCGAGTTCCTGAAACTCGCGTATGCGCTTTATGGTTGTGTCGACAACCCTCCTGTCAACTTTTACCGCGCGCGACAGGGCAGATGCAGTTATCTCAACATCGTTTACCATAACCTTTCCATCGCCGGAAATCCCGAATCCATTCTCCAAAAGGAAGCGTACGACCTTTTGCTGGGACGGAGAGTCGGAAAATAGCTCAAGAATTCGCTGCCACATTACATAAACGTGTGAGGCAGAAGAAGATAAATGCATTGTCCCGAATCGGCAAAATGTCAGAAACAATTCGGAGGGTTTATATTCTACACAGTCTAATATGTATAGGTCATAAGGCGAGGGTAGCCAAGCCAGGTCAACGGCGCTAGCTTGAGGGGCTAGTCTCATAGGAGTTCTTGGGTTCGAATCCCATCCCTCGCACTGTTTTTCTTGTTTCTTAAAATTTCCAAAGAAAATTGCTGCATATTTCGCTGTCAAAGAATCTCAGGCACAAATAAGCACATTAATTAGTCCACAAACCAAACCTATAGAGACATGGTATCTGGTATCGTTCTCCCAATAAAAAAGGTCAATTCTCTCGTTGACACAAACATTGTTGTTGAGATTAAAGATGAAGGATGCAGATTCGAGGGACTTCTTGTCGCAATGGACGAATATCTCAACCTCCACCTCGAAGATGCAGTTGAAATCACTGCAGCAGGCAGAAGAAACCTTGGATGTGTCGTTATCCGCGGAAACAACATTCTGAGCATCGCACCGCTCAACTAAATTAATTCATGACATCCAGCACAGAAGAGTTAGCGCAGAAAGCAGAACAGGCACTAACATTCATCAAAAATCACCCGGACGGAATTGTTCAGAGCGAACTTTGGAAAGAGCTTGGAATTGACAGCCGTACCTGCTCACGCATCTTAAAACACTTAGAAGATGAAGGCAGAATTATGCGTCAGGCAGTAAAGGGAAACACATTCCTCGTCAGCTGGGTGAAAACAGATAAAAAAATTGACCCCATGCTCATTATGGCAGGAGACGCAATCCTTCCATGTGTTGCATGCACAGAAGAATGTGATGTTCCATCCTGTAAGATGCTGGAAGACTGGATTTATGAACTGGTCTTCGCAGAAATGGAATAACCCAACATCTTTTTTAAACAGAAACCTTTTTTACACCCGCATGAGATAATTTCTACTATTATGTCGGCAGGTTTTTTCGACCGTTTTACCTCTAAGAAACCATGGGTTGTTGAAAGTATCGCCCCACCTTCAACAGGACATGGTGCAGGAATGCAAGTTCCCGAATACAAGTCCAAACCATATTTCATTGTCGCATCCGTTGAGATGGGAAATACCACCACAAAGTGCATCTTAACCGGAACCGACCTTGCAACAGGACACTCGTATGTACTTGGAAAAACTGTTTCAATGAGCCGTGATGTCCGCCCGCCAAAACCGGGAGAGACAGTCTTTGGTGCAACACTTGACGGAACAGAACTCACACGCGAATCTGTTACCGAACTTGTCCGCGACACCCTCGTGAAATGCCACAAGGAAGCAGACTTAAGCATCAAAGATGATCTCGACTTCGTTGTCAGAAGTACAGGAGTTGTCGCAGCAATGGACTCACCGGATCAGGTTGGAGAGTTCATCAAAGCTTTAGCAGACGGATGTCTCTTAGCAGGAGTACCGCCAAAGAAGATGACGCCGCCGATGGGAATCGGAAGCCTTCCGCCAAAACTTCGCCCGCACAGTTTCGCAGACCGCTTAGTCTTCACCGGAGCTGTTGCAGGAGTAACTCCGCCGTCTGGAACAACCGGTGTTGAGATGGTTGCAAACGAGATGGAAGGAGAGCTTGCAATGGCAGGAATCAAAGAAGGAGCTAAGTGGACCCCTGTTGATTTCAGAAACCCGTGCATCTCAATGGACTTTGGAACCACCCTTGATGGAAGAATCACAAGCGATGTCGACCCGAATGCAGAATCACCATTCGCAAAGACCATTGGAAACTTCTGCGGCCTTGCAGGAGCAATCCCTGATGCAATCATCAGGGGCACGGGTCTTGTAGACAAGAAGAAGGGTACAGCTCTTGATTTATTCGGTGAGCACTGCGAACCTGCATCCACACGTGCAACAAAGAAGGCTCAGCCGTACATCGACCGCTGCCTTGAAATTATCGAAGTATGCGAAGTTCCGGCAGACAGAACCCGCTTTGGAAAAGTTCCGGTCTGTGCTGATGTCGCAAAAGATTCAGGTATTGTCTTAATCGGTGTTGATGCAGGAGTAAACGGAGACAGAATCCCTGAGCTTGAAGCAATCGGTGCCGAGATGGCAAAGAACGAGAAGAAAGCAGTAATCAAGGAAGTAATCGACCGTGTCTGTGCAGATATCGCACTCCAGATTATCGACCTCTGTGCTGAAAGAAATCTCCTTCCGCCAAACAGTTCCATCGGATTTACCGGACGTGCAATTATTTCCGGAAACAAACCGCAGTACATCTTAGACGGAGTAACCAAGCGCGGACTCTATGCTGAGCCTGTAAACCACTTAGTCTTCGTTGATGACGGTCTTGCACGCGGTTCTGCCCTTATGGGACGCTGTATGAACAGCATCGGACACCCGAAGTGCCCGATTGGAGGTGTTCGTGGCGGAAAGTGTATTATGGCGAAGAGACAAAAAATTGGGAAGTAATTATGACTGAAAATATTGAAGACGAATTCGATTTAGTCATCCCTCCAGGAACTCCAAGAGCCGCAATCCGTGATGCCGCAATGAAGTTCGATGTTGAACTTGTATCAGTTACAAGACCTCTCAACTTCGCAAACATGGTAAATGACGAGCGCGAACTCTTAGCATTCCGCGGAAAGAAGGAAGAAATCGAAAAGGTAAATGAGTTCCTCTACGCCGAAATCAAAAAATTCATCTGCGAATAACCAACCTCTTTTTTCAGAAACATATTATACGCATCCACCCAACCAGGATGCATGACTAAGATAATCAGAAAAGTTGTGACATTTACCGCAATACTTTTCTGCATTCTTCTGGTGATTTTCGGATTTGAGTTTGCTTCCCTTTGGACAGGCATTATATTCGCAGTTCTGCTGTGTGCGATAAGTCTTCCTCTGGAAATATTTGCATCAGCAATCCCGCGGGCACTTTTCGAACTTGGAAAACTTTCAAAACATACAGCACAGATTCTGTTCGTTATACTTGATACATCAGCAACTTTTGCAGCACTTTCAATACTTGATTATTTCATGAATGATGTAAGCATCCTGCCAATATCCGCATTTATCATCGCATTAATTATAGCACTGTTTTCGCTTACGGATTTCCAGGAGAAACTGTTGAAAAAAGAAGATAATGGATTGTTAGTTAATGATAGAGAGTAGAAAGATTAGGATAAATGACACCCTAATCAGAATCTACTCTTTCTTGTAACTGTTCTGAATCTCAGAAACTGCACGGTTTACTGTTGCACACTTGGATTCAACAAGAGACAGTCTCTCACGAAGCAGTTCATTCTGGATTTTTAATTCATTAATCTCATCGATTGTATTCGAAAATTTACCATCAACAAAATCCTCGAAACGGCGAAGCTGTTTGTGGGTACCGTACTCAATGATAATCTGACAAACAGCATCAGTAATACTGTCATCACCGCGTTCAATTTTTACCTGCTCAATAATGTCCTGAACAGTTTTCGGAGCATAGAATGTAACTCTCTGTTTTGTCGGAATAATGGACTGTTCTTCTTCCATACTGCATTATATGTCGTTGAAATATAACAGTATTTTGAGGTTTAAATATCTATAAAATAGCACACATATTTGCAAATAGTGTTAAAATAACAATAAAACAATACAATTCTCGTTGTGACGTGTCCATATCGTGCTGTTGTGGCTTAAGAGCGAACAAATAATATACATAAACCACTGTTCAGAAACATGCAGTGAACACATAAAAAAAGAAGACCGGAAAATTCCGGTTAGTGTATTTCGTGGATTACCATTCCGGAGAGGAGCTTCGGTTCAAACCAGGTGGACTTTGGAGGCATAATAAGTCCAGCGTCTGCCACATCGATTACCTGCTGAGCGGTTACCGGCTGCATGATAAATGCGGCAGAGAATTCTCCGTTGTCAACATCCTTGATGACATCTGCGAGCGGGACAATTCCGCCAACGAAGGAGATTCTCGGATCACCTCTCGGGTCGAAGATTGCAAGCATGTCATCTAAGACAAGATTCTGGAGAACAGATACATCAAGTCTCTCGATTGCATCCGCATTCTCGTCAGCTTTGCGGGTAAGTTCGTACCAGTTGCTTTCGAGATAGAGGTGGATTACATGCATGTCTGCTCCCTTCTCGACTGCCGGGACTGCATTCTTCTTTACATCGACTTTCTTGATTGGGGTGATGTTGAAGCGAAGTGCGAGATCGGATAAGAACTGATCTGCGTTTAATCCTGCAAGGTCGCGGATTAAGCGGTGGTATCCGTAGATGGTTACAGAGTCATGAGCAAATAAGACACTCATGAAGCGCTCTGCATCAGCGGTCAGACGGTTCTCTGCAAGGCGTCTGTCATAGACGTTTGCGGAGGACTTTGCACGGTGGTGTCCATCTGCAATGTAGAGGTTTGGAATTGCAGAGAACATCTCAGTAATCTTTGCAACTTCTGTTTCCTCATCTACACGATAGAGCTGGTGAAGGTTTCCGCCTTTGGAGGTGTACTCTCCGATTGGCTGTTTTGCGTCAGCCATTGCCTTGAGTGCGGATAAGACTTCGCCTGCGTCTTTATAGAGCAGGAATACCTGTCCTGTGTGTGCAGAGACAGCATCGATGTGACGGGTTCTGTCCTCTTCTTTTTCGTAGCGGGTGAGTTCGTGCTTCTTGATTGTATCGTCTTTGTATTCAGCAACGGAAACACAGGATACAAGTCCGGTGAAGGTTTCGCCGCCTAAAGTGATGCGGTAAATGTAGTATGCATCCTTTTCGTCCTCTACGAAAAGTCCGTCTGCCTTGAACTTGGCAAACATCTCTTTTGCACGCTCGTAGATTGCATCGTCATACGGGTCGGTGTCTAAGAGTTCTGCATCGGTTCTGATGACACGAAGAAGGGTGTTTGGATTCTCAGCGATTTCTGCTGCTGCCTCGTCGCGCTCGATGACATCGTACGGTACGGATGGTACAGTCTTGAATGCCTCAGCGGACGGGTGAAGTCCTTTGAACGGATAGATGGTAACCATATGTGATATATTGGTTTGGAGTTCAATAGTAAAATAGCAGATGGTAATCGTAAACGGTGTGGGCGGCACTCGTGCCGGATGTACAATCCGAAAGGCGACTTTAGATGATATTCCAGACATCTACAGAATTGAGCTTCTCTGTTTTAACGACCCTTGGGATTACAAGGCAATGATTGAGATGATGACGCTTTACCTTACGTCATTTTATGTTGCCGAGGCTGACGGTAGAATTGTCGGTTTTTCCGCCGGAGCGATTGAGGAGACTGATGAGGAAAAGTATGGTCACGTCTGCAACATCGCCGTAACTCCTGAGATGCGCGAGTTTGGAATTGGACGTCTTCTGCTACGTAAAGTTGAGCGTGATTTTTTCCTTGAAGGATGCCGTGCATGCAGTCTTGAGGTTAGAAAAAGCAATACGAGTGCTCACGGATTCTATGAGCGTCTGGATTATGAGGATGTGATTGTGTTCGGCGGTTATTATTCAGACGGCGAGGACGCCATCGTTATGATGCGCTGGTTCTAAGCGCAAAAAATAGAATAATTATTCATACTTTTTTCAGGACACCATCCATCCGATTACGAAGTATTTGCCGTCGTAATCAAGATAGGCTGAGCCGAACTTTTCACGAATCTCGGCTGCGGTACAAAATCTTTATCCGCTCTTACATGCATGTACTTATCATGAAGAAAATATTGACAATCCTTCTTCTTTCAGTTGCAGTCATTCTGACGGCAGGCTGTATTTCCGACGGTCCGGAAGAGCCGTACATCCCGGGAGAGGATGAAGAGATTATTGCATGGTACACCGTTACAGTAGAAAAGGTTGCTTCTAATATCTATCCGGGAGATAAACTGGTAATCGCTATTCCGTCTTCTGGATATACCTGGGAAGTGACGGAGAGCTCCGGTCTGGATTATGAAGAGGACTTTGAATACACCGAAAACGGCGGATACTCTTACTTCACCATTTCCGCGGACAAACCGGGAGAATACACCTTTTCCGCAGACCTTCTCCACCTGCAGATGATTGGAGAGCACAAGAAGTATGCTGAGTTAAACATGCCTATTGCTGTTTCCGAAGGAACGGGAAGCGGTGAGACTATCTTAACCCTGACCTTTGACAATGCACTCAACCCGTCACCTGGAGAACCGGTAAAGATAGTAACCGCAGGAAACCCTACAACCGGGTATGTCTGGACGATGAAAGATACTCCGGGACTTACTGTTATGAGAGAAGAGTATGTTGCAGATGACTCAGGATTACTTGGTGCAGGCGGAAATTATGAGTGGTATGTAACTGCAGAAAAAGCCGGAACATACACCGTCAGAGCAGAGTGTACAAAAGCAGGCAGCAGTCAGATTGAAAACCTCTTCTTCTTTGATCTGATCTTCCTCTAACTTTTTTTTCTTTTCGTCCCGCCTCCTTTATCTCTTATGACTGCGAATAGTAGAACACCTATGTCCGAAGCACCGAAAAAAGTCGCAGAAATCGCAGTCATCTTAGGCATCCCCGAATCCGAAGTCCGCGAAATCGCCAAAGAGTATGAAGTCATTCTTCCGGGCAAAAAAATCGGAAAAGTTGCAGTCTATGAAGACAGCGTTGTCGACCGCTTCAGAAAAGTTGCCGACTTACGCGCTCAGGGACTGCCGCATGAAGTAATCGTGCCAGCCATCCGCGGTGGAAAATCCTTAGAAGAGCGTGCCTTAGAAGACATGAAAAAGATGGGAATCGCTGTTCCAAAGGAAGAACCAAAGGAAGCACCAAAACCGATTCCAAGAACCGAAACCGAAGAGGAATTAATCTTAGCTGTCCGCTCAATGGAATCAAAAGTCGTCAGTATGGACCACAGGTTTGCCGCTCTTCGCGATAAAAACGAGGATGACATGGAGAAATTCTCCGATGCGGTAGCCACCCTTTCTGCCGACATTGCATCATTAAAAGACCAGATGTTTACTCTCTGGGATCAGATTGCATCGCTTGAATCATTCCTTAGAGAACAGAGCAAAGAGAATAACAAACCGTTCTGGAAGAGATAAGTCCCGCCTCTTCCCTATAGACTACTTTTTTACCTTTCACGTCCAAAATAATTAAGGTTTAGATAACTCACTAGCCGGGAGTTTTCTTAAAAATGACACAACTCAAAATTACCGATACCACGCTTCGTGATGCACATCAGTCCTTAGCAGCGACCCGCATGCGCACCGAAGATATGCTTTCCCTCGCCGCCGAGATGGAAAAAGCCGGTTTCTGGTCAGTTGAAGCATGGGGAGGTGCAACCTTTGACACCTGCATTCGTTACTTAAATGATGACCCATGGCAGAGACTGCGTGACCTCCGCGAAATATTTGTAAAGACACCGATTCAGATGCTCCTTCGCGGTCAAAACCTCGTTGGATACAAACACTATCCAGACGATGTTGTTGACAGATTTATCGGAGCTGCCGCCAAAAACGGAATCGGAGTATTCCGCGTATTCGATGCATTAAACGATATCCGCAACATGCAGCGCTCAATGACTGCTGTAATCGATAACGGATGCCACCTTCAGGGCACAATATCATATACTACAAGCCCTGTCCACTCTATCGCCGGCTTTGTGGATATGGCAGAAGAGCTCTACAGCAAGGGATGTAACTCCATCTGTATCAAAGACATGGCAGGACTTATCATGCCGGAAGCAGTGCGCGAACTTATCACCGGCATCAAAAAGCGTGTTGATATCCCGGTGTGTCTCCACACCCACTCAACCTCCGGAATTGCTCCGATAAGCTATCAGGCAGCAATCGAAGCAGGCGTTGACATTCTCGATACTGCAATGTCTCCATTCGCAGGGGGCACAAGTCAGCCTGCAACCGAATCGATTGTAGCATCTCTTGCCGGAACTGCAAGAGACACCGGAATCTCTCTTGAAACCCTTCGCGGAATTAAGAACGAAGCAGTCAAAATCCGTGGAAAATATGACTGCTTAATCGATGGAATCTCGATGCGTATCGACTCTGATGTCTTGGTCTACCAGCTTCCGGGAGGAATGATTTCAAACCTTGTATCTCAGCTCAAAGAGCAGAATGCATTAGACAAGCTTGACGAAGTTTTAGTTGAGCTTCCAAAGGTAAGAGCAGACTTAGGATATCCGCCGCTTGTAACCCCAACCTCACAGATTGTCGGAACTCAGGCTGTATTAAACGTCTTAATGGGCGGAAGATACAAGACTGTAACAAACGAAGTTCGTGACTATCTCCGCGGTCTCTACGGTAAGAGCCCGAAAGCACTCGACCCGGCATTCATCGAATCTATTGTCGGCCCGGTTGACAGAATCGAGTGCAGACCTGCTGACACCTTAGAAGCTGTTTACGACAAGATGAAGGCAGATGCAGAATCACAGGGACTTGTGAAGAAGGAAGAAGATGTCTTAACCTACATCCTCTATCCGGCAATCGCCCCGGCATTCCTCAAAGGAGAAAAGAAAGCAGAGCCGCTTCCGGAACCAAAGACCTCCGCGGCATCACCGTCTGTTGACTACGAGATTCCGCGCTCTATGGAAGTCGAAGTTGACGGAGAAATCTTTGCAGTCCGCATCTTATCCGTTGAAGGCGAGTCTGTTGTCAGCGCATCCGCTGAAGAAAACCACCGTCCAAGAG
>JAFOFB010000005.1 GCA_017387505.1 Methanocorpusculum sp. | reverse complement strand
TCATTTCAATGAATGTCCGCATCGCCACAATACCAACGTCAGAACCGACAATCACTCCAGACTATCCAAAGTGTCTGGTGATTCGCGTCGAGTTCTCCACTTAAACAGCCTTAACATATTAGTTGTAAAGACTATTTATACTCTTCGAAGCGAACTTCGAAGAGATGAGCTTTCTTCGAGATGAATCATCTCAGAAAGGTGCTCTAACATATTAGTCACTGCAACATATAAACCCTTCGAAGTAAACTTCGAAGGTCGTAAGGCAGACAAGTCCTCAGATCCAGTACACTCAGGAAGTGTTACTGTCTGACTTGTGAGGTAACATAGTTGGATGTTGTCAGATATATACTCTTCGAATCGTAATTTTACCAGATTAAAATTGAACCAAGCGCAGATATCAGAATGATAATCATCGCCAAAATCCAGATAATTAAGAAAACTCTGAATAAAATCTCACCAATAAACTTCTTTTTATGCATTGAACTCTCCTTTGTCACCAGTTACAACCACCCATAAATCACCGAAAATCTCCTCCTGCTCTATCTCAACCCTGCCCCCCTGCGCGAGGAAAAGACACGGCAAATAGACCATATAGAGCGGCCAGTGGAATGCCGCGCAGATTTCAGCGATAGAAACCCCCACATCACGCGCATCAGGATTGCGCGCAACAAACTCATAGATTTCCTCTGCGAGCTCCTCATACTTCTCCTCATGAGCAATACCCACAACCTCTTCTGCATCCGGCGAGAATAAATCATCTTCAGAGTCAATCAAACGCTGACGACGGATTCTTCTGCGCTCGGACTTCTCTGCGAGACGAAGCTGCTTGATTAACTCATACAGATTCGTATGACGCTTTCTAACATCCTTCTTCTTAATACGGCGGTCGATTTCGCGCTCCAAAAGCTCGATTGGACCAAGCGCACGCTCCGAAAACTCATCACCTTCGCCTTCTTCGAAGAAATCATCCTCGAAATCACCCTCCACCTCAGGCTCATCCAGAAGTTCGGACTTCATCCTGACAAGGACCGACAGGTAAAATATAGTCAGACCTGAAACGCGCAGACTCATCGCACGGCGCGCTTCGAGCTCTGCCAGGAACTTCTCAGTTAAATCTGCAATGTCAATATTCCAGGGATCAAGGAGACCATCCTTTACCATCTTAACAAGAATCGCGATAGGCTCCTCATTTTCACCCTGGGGCAGAACAAACTCAGACATTACTCCACCATCTTAACACCTGTAACAAGAGTACTCTTGTCGCCAGGTCTGACTGTCACTCCCATCATACGGTCTGCAGCCTCAATCATAGGTTTTCGATGCGAGACAATAACAAACTGTGTATCTGCGCAAATTTCGCGAACGAGCTGTGAAAGACGCTCAACATTTAATCCGTCAAGGTTCGAGTCAATCTCATCCAGAGCATAGAACGGTGCCGGCATGTACTGCTGGATTGCGAAGATAAAGGAAAGTGTAGTCAAAGACTTCTCTCCTCCAGACATCATGTTCAGGCGGTGAACCTCTTTTCCGCGCGGGGAAACCTCGAAGGTCATACCCCCAAGGAACGGATCTTCATAATTGTCAAGCACAAGACGACCGTCTCCTTCATTTAAGCGGTGATAGATTCTCTGGAAATTCTCATTGATAGCAGTAAATGATTCCATGAACGCATCATGCTTCATCTGACGGAAACTCTCAATCTTCTCTAACAACGCCTCACGTTCGCGGGAAAGAGTATTCTTCTTCTCGGTCTTTTCGAGAGTCTTCTTCTCAAGCTCATCAAACTGCTCGATTGCAAGCATATTGACATTTCCAAGCTTCCTTATGGCACGCTCTGTAGTAATGATACCATCCTGAATCTCGGAAAGCGAAAGCTCACACTCAATCTCTTCCTCAACAGAACCTTTCATCTCGGAAATCTCAGCCGACAAAGATGCAGACTTCTCATCGAATGCCGCAATCTGCACAACACACTTTTCTACATCACCCAAAAGTGCAGTAATCCTAAACTGTGCCTCGTCAGCCTGCTCCTGAACACGTGCCCTCTCACATGAAAGTGCTTCAAGCTCTCCTGAGAATGCTTTGAGCCGTTCCTCAATAGAAGCAAGAGCAGCCTTTGCTTTGTCGATATCTTCATAGCATGCAGAAATTTCTGCATCAAGCTCTGCATTCTTCTCTTCGAGCGCAGTACGCTCCGCAGTCTTCTCATCAACATTCTGCTTGAAGTGACGACGCTCAAGCATAACATCATTTAACGCGTTAGTCTTCGTCTCAAGACGACGCTCCGCATTTGCCAAATCCTTCTGGGCGCGCTGGAACTGCTCGGTTAAGAGATTGAACTCATCCTCATTTAAGACACTGCGAAGTTCTGCAATCCTTGCATTCAGCTCTTCGATTTCCGTAGATACTGCATCGATTTCGTTTTCGAGAGCCGCAACTTTGTCGGCATTCTCCTTCGAATCGCGCTCAGTCTCTTCCAAGAGACGTGCAGCTTCCACTTCATCAGATGCAATCTTATCGAGCTTACGGCCGCAGTCTGCAAGCTTTAATTCTAATGTAGTAATATTCGAATCAGCAGATGACCTATCCTCGCGAAGTCCTTCGGATACTGCACGGTGACGGGATTCAGCAGCCGCAAGTTCTGCCTCCTCACCTCTGAGTTCTGCAATCTTTGCAGAAAGCTCAGCCGCTTCATGACCTACAGCAACACCAAATCCCCTGATATTGCGGTTAATCGAACCTCCGGTCATGGCACCACCCTTGTCAAGCAGTTCACCATCAAGAGTTACCATACGGTAGCGTCCCATAAGACGGCGGCCTGCATCCAGGTTTTCGACAACAACAGTCTGACCGAAAACAAGGTTGAATGCATCACGGAACTCAGGCTCGAAGTCGATTAAATTAATCGCATAATCTATGATACCGTTTCCTGCAAGCGGAGGCAGAGGAGGCTGAATCTTCATCTTGTTTAAAGGAAGGAAAGTAAGACGTCCAAGTCTTTCCTCCTTTAAGTAGCGGATTGCATTTGCTCCAGTCTGATCCGTGTCAACAATTACGTTGTTGAGACGTCCCCCCGCTGCGATATTCAAAGCCACAGTGTGCTGTGCGTTGAGTACCTTTCCTAAGTTTGAAACAGTACCATACACACCATCCATTCCACTGACAGCAGAAATTGCACGGTCAGACGCTCCCGATGCCTGCTGATGCGCCTCAAGCTGCATCTGCCTCTTGGACAAACGCGAGATTTCCTCACGTATTCCATCTAAGAGCTTTCTTGAGTGAAGCATCTGACGCTCTGCTTCTGCAATCTGCTTAGTAATTACCGCCTTTTCCTCACGTGCATCAGCAATCTCACCTTCGAGGCGTGAGATTTCAGAAGTAACCTCTGTACGCTCTTCGGCAAGTGAACCCTGCTCGCGCTGATACTTCTCAAGCTCGTTTCTTCTAACACGGCTTGCTTCGATAATACCATCACGCTGAACAACAACAGCTCCGCGGGCCTCCTTCTTTGTCTCGACCTGAGACATCAAATCAACAAGTTCTGCCTGTGCTCCCTTCGAATCACGGCTCTTCTTGTTTACAAGCTCCTGAGCTTTTTCGAGAACCTTCTTCTGTGCTTCGACCTCCATCGCCAGATTGGCACGGTCAATCTGCATAGTCTGCGCTTCACGGTTTTTGTCATTGTAGGAGTTCTGATGTCTTAGAATCTCCATGTAAAGCGCATTCATCTTTGCAAGATTCTGCTCCTTGTCCTTTCTTCTGCGGGCAATAGTATCTTCTGCAACACGGATGTTTGCTTTCTCAGCCTCCTGACCAGAGATAATTGAAAGATATGCAGGGCCCTGCTTTTCTGCAATCTTCTTGTCGATGTCTGCAACCTCTTCGCGGCGGGCGTCCCTTTCGTTTTCCTCCATCCGGATGCTTTCCTCAAACATCGCCTTTCTGCCTTCCTGGTCGGCACGCGACGAAGCAATTATTGAAAGCTCGGTCTCAAGATTTCTGATACCTGCAATTTTTCGTGCGGCATTTAAGAAGTCAAGCTCTTTTTTGAGGTTCTGATACTTGACTGCATCCTCGCGGGCGGAACTTAACTCCTCGAGGCGTCTTGCATAGTCTTCCAGGAGAAGCTCTTCGCGCTCGATTTTTGCTCTGACCTGTTCAAGTTCAACCAATGCCTGCTCTTTTTTAGTATCAAACGCGGCAACACCTGCGATTTCATCGATAATACCGCGGCGGTCACGGTCAGACATGTTCATGATGCGGGTGATATCACCCTGCATTACCACATTGTATCCATGCGGGCGGATTCCATTCTTTGCGAGATAGTCAAGAATCTCGGTCTGAGAACTTGTCTTCTCGTTTAAGTAGTAATACGAGTATGTGGATGATGCAGTCTGCTTGATTCTGCGGCGGATTTTTGTACCGTCAGAGAATTCAAGTGTGACCTCTGCAGTGTTTTTGCCTGAGGTGAAGTTGATAAAGTCCGTAATTGTATCGGCACGAAGCGAGCGGGAAGAGGAAAGAGCAAGAACAAAAAGAATTGCATCAATGATGTTACTTTTTCCAGAACCGTTCGGTCCTGAGACTACTGTGTAGCCTTCAAAAAATGGGATTTTGGTCTTTCTGGCGAAAGACTTGAAGTTGTCAATATCAACCTGGACGATGTGCAACGCTTCAATCCTCTTCAGCGGTCAAGGTCTAAGGTATCGTCTTCGCCTGCTTCAATTACAGCGTGTGAATCAGCACGGATTGCAGAAGAACGGGATGTTCTTCCAGGACCGTATCCTGTTCCTGCAACGATGACATTCTGTGCTTTTGTCTTTCTGCGCTTGAGAATTGTTCCATCCGGCTGCATAACAAATTCGTATTCACCTGCTTTGAGGTGCTCAACGTTTTCCTCGACCGGGGCCGGAGCCGGTGCAGGCTCCGGGACAGGAGATGAGATACGGCGTTCCGGCACTGCCTGCGGAGCAGGGGCTGATACCGGACGGCGAATCGGCTGGCGTACTGCGGCAGGTGCCTGCGGGACTGCAGGTGCTTCACGTGCTGCTGCCTGGATTCCGCGTCCTGCCGGAGAAGGTTCTGCTTCCGGCTTTCTGATTCCGCCTCTTACGATATTTTCCGGATGGCTCTTTACAGGTGCTCCTCCGAGTTTTTCAATCTGTGCACTTAATCTGCGGGTTACAGACTTGAGGTCTAAGAGTTCTTCAGTTAAACCGTTTACAAGTGCCTCGAGTTCTCTAACCTTTCTCTCGAGTGCTAAGGTGTTGTCAGGCACTGCAGCAGGTACCGGCTGTTCCTTTTGTTCTGCTTTTCTAAGCTGTTCACGTTCCTGCTCGGCAAGTTCATGTTCGAGGAATTTCATGCGTGTATTCATGGTGGACGTCCAAAATTAATTACTAGGTTTTTCGGTTACGATTCTATATTAGGCTTTTGATTCACACTGTTTTACTATTGGGAGAGATGAGAATGTGAGAGGAATATTCTTCATCTGAGAATGATAATATATCAACATGTCACGCCGCCCTGTTGTTTCCGTTATCGGAGATGGTCTTCTGGAGAAGGATTCTGCAAAATATCAGTTCGCCTATGATATGGGTGAAGCCCTTGTCTCTGCAGGATACAGAGTAATGTCTGGAGGGCTTTCCGGAGTGATGGAGGCAGCATTTGCCGGAGCTCATGCATCCCCTGTGTACCGGGACGGAGATACTATAGCTGTTCTTCCGGGAAATAATCCGGATGAAGCAAATAAGTTCGCAGATATTGTAATCGCCTCAGGACTTGACCATGCAAGAAACTTTATTGTGGCAAACTCAGATGCGGTGATTGCTGTCGGAGGAGGAGCCGGGACACTGTCAGAGCTGTCCTATGCATGGGTTATGAAGCGGCTGATTTTAGCATACCGTGTCCCGTGGGCGAAGAGAAGCAGTCTTCAGTTTACAGACTGGAGTGCTGTTGTTGCAGACAAAAAACTCGATGATAAGGTGAGATATCCTGAACTTGAAGACGACCAGATTTTTGGAGTAAGTTCTGCACGCGAGGCAATTTCACTTCTGACAGAAAAGATGCCAAAGTACAATCAAAGACCGGAACGGGCAGGTAAAAGATAGAAAAAGGAAAAGAATTTTTTAAAGGCCCATACGGTCACGGACCTCATCGAGCGAGCGAACCTCATCAAGTCCCATACCGCAAAGGCAGTAACCCTGTCTATCAAGTACAAACACCGGATACTTTGCGACTTCCTCCGGGACAGGTTCGGTTGGAATCTGGCGGACATGCAGTAAATACGGCATAGTAAGTCCAATCTTTGCAGTAAGCTCCTTTAACTCGCGAATCCAGCGGGCAAGCTGTCTTACATCAACCATATCCCACTGTAAGATACGGGTAAGCGTCTGGTATGTATCACGCTCATAGACCAGGTGATTATTCTCTAACTGCTCACATACCGCGTTGCTGTACGTAGTAGTCCACTTCTCAAGCTCATCCGACTGACCAAGAATCAAATCAGCAGTATTACGAAGATAGACACGGAGTGCTTCATTTTCCGGATGGTCAGCAGTCTCTTCAATGTTTCTCACAATCTGCGTCAGCATAGAGTGAATCTTTGCTAAATCATCAAATGCAGTCTCTAAGTCATTGTGCAGATTGGCACTGAAGAACACAGGCTTCTTAAACTCGTCTTCTGTCATGATTATGTAAAAAATATTGTAAGGTCTGAAGAATTTATTTCTTCAGATAGAGGTTGCTGAAAACAGTCTCTCCCTTTACAACAGAGTTGCGCTCGCCAAGGTCTCCAATGTAGTGCTCGTAGACAGCAGTCTCGCCGTCAACTTCACACTCGACATCGTCAACGTATGCGAATCCCGGCATCATGATGTCAATCTTACCGTTGACGTAGACATCGCCTTTAACAGCCTGTCCACCGACACGGCCCTCAATGTTGCCTTTGACAATGATTTTACCGCCTTCGCCGTGGGTTAAGACGTGAATGAATGCGTCACCCTCGACAATGATGGTTCCGCCGCGCATAAAGGTTCCAATATCGTTTCCGACATTACCCTTAACGCGAAGGACACCGCCGGTCATACCTATCCAGTCACCGCGGTATGCGGAACCGACGTGGTTCTGTGCGTTACCGTTGATGGTAAGCTCTCCGCCTGCCATTGCGATACCGCAGAAGGAGTCAACATTACCGTTAACGGTAAGTTTTCCGCCCTTCATCCAACCGCCGATGTACATATCTGCGTCGCTGTCGATGACAATCTCACCGGCAGTCATCTGCTGACCAATGCGCTTGACTTTCGTCCAGTCGCCCTTTAAGACAATCTTGGTCTCTTCTGCAGTCTCTCCTGCAGCACCTTCGATTGTTGCGAACTCACTTAATGGGTACTTGACCTTACCCTCAGAGATGAAGATTGCTCCAATCTCTTCAAGGGACTTTCCTGCGAATACATCCGGAGTAATCTGGTCTGCTTCGAGGTAGAGTTCCGGCTGTTTTGTAAGTGTAACTGTTACCGTCATTTATCTCACCTTACTGAGTGATGTCCACCTTGATTGCGTACGGGTTGTGTACGTGTTCATCAAAGACTGCGTAGTTCTCGAGGTCAACAGTGTAGGCCTTTAAGAACTTGTCGCGGATATCACGCTCAACCTGCTTGTTCTCCGGAACAATGGAGTTAACCCAGACAGTCTTCTTCGGCATGCTGTAGTTGACAATCTCGTTGTTCTCAACTGCAAGGACACCGTCCTTGAAGAATGCAAACGAGTTGGTGAATGCAGCTTCGTACTGTTCCGGATCGGACGGGAGGTTCTCCGGGTCGATGTCGTAGACAGCAACGTTTGCGTTCATGCCGGTCTTTAAGCTGCCGTACATGTGAGAGACACCAAGTGCCTTTGCAACACCGGAACGGGTCATCTGTGCAAGCTCGTAGAGGGAGATTTCCTTGTCGGACAGTTCACCGATGTAGGTGGTGTCGACAACTTTGTCGCCGTACTTGAGTTCGTTTTCGATGACATCGTTTCTTGCCTTTGCAGATAAGAGCCACTTGTATACTCTCGGGTATCTCCAGAACGGACCTGCGTTCGGGTGGTCGGTTGTGATGAAACAGCGCTCTTTGTCCTGTGCGAAGAGTGCAAGTTCAAGACCGATTGCCCACTGTGCGCCTGCAATGTAGGTCTTCGGGTCGTAGACGAATGGAACAACACCTGCTGCGGTTTCGAGTTCGACGTCGACATTAGTCCACTTGAGGTGGTTTAAGTGGGTTAAGTGGTACTCGAACGGACCGTCTGCAGTCATTGTGGTGGTCTCGTCAAGGGTGACGTTACCAGTATCAATGGTTAAGTTCTTGGTCTTGTTGACGTAGTCCATAACTTCCTTGGACTTGGATTCGAAGGAAGAGGACTTGAATGAGTCTCCACCGTAGCAGTGGAACTGCAGGTGAGTGTGGTGCATAACCTGGTCACGACCGAATGCACTCTTTGGTGCATAGCCCTCGACTAACTTTAAGGTGTCGAGAGTGGTGGTGTAGTTGCCCGGGTTTCCGAGGTTGTTTGCGTGGACGTGGACAGAGTGCGGGAGCTGTAAGTACTCGTTGGTCTCGATTAAGCCCTTAACAATCTGTGCCGGGGTGATGTCGAAGTACGGAACTTTGTCGTTGATGGTAACACAGTTCAGACCCCATCCCCATGCTTCAGTTCCTCCCGGGTTGACACACTTAAGTGCAAATCCACGGGTTGCGTTGAGAATCCAGGATGCGTATGCACCGGCGTTTTCAATCTCGTGGTTCTTGAAGTATTCAAGTAAGAACCAGTTGTTTGCCATAACCGGCATTGCAGACTCATCAATGATTGGGGTGTCACGGATTTCTTCGTGAACGTGGGATGCCTCAAGCGGCGGCATTGCTGCTTCGACGACGTAGCTGAAACCCATACGAGCATAGTCGTATCCGGTCTTTGCGACGGACGGAACAGAGAATCCCATTTCCATTCTGAGGTTGGACTTTCTCATCGGAGAGCGGAAGAGCTTGTCTTCCGGTCTGAAGAGACGTCCGGAGTCGACTTTTGGTCCAGCAACGTGGGAGTGAATATCAACACCACCGGCCATAACAGTCTTTCCGGCTGCGTCAATGACTTTTGCATTTCCGCTGACGGAGTCGACAATCTTGCCGTCCTTGATGCAGATATCCATCTTCTGTGCGTTGATTCCCTGAGTTGGGTCAATTACAGAACCGTTCTTGATGATATACTCGGTCATTCGTAGACCTCCTTAACAGGTCTGACGTCTGCAAGCGGAGTTGCGTAGTCCCAGACACCCTCATCAGTGGTGAATCCTTCCTTCTTGAGTTCCTGCATGCGCTCGTAGATTCTGTCGAAGAGTTCCTCGTCAGTTAAGATGCCGTTGTACGGCGGAACGACTGCGCGGTACTGGATTGGGACGTTGTCCATACGGTAGCAGATACCGCCGGTTTCAACACCAACGATTGCGACCGGGATGTGGACATCGGAAACGGTTGCTGCCATGTTGACAGACGGGTCGATGGTGACCATTGGCATACCGGATCCGAGTTTCTCGAATGCACGGATTGGGAAGTGTGCTCCTGCGTCAGTTCCGATGTTGATGAATGCATCAACTTCACCACGGTTTGCGAGATCAACAGAGGAGGTTTCTCCCGGGTTCATGTGTGCGTGAGAGCCCTTGGTTAAGTCGATACAGTACGGGAAACCGAACTGCCATGCCCAGACGATACCCGGACCTGCAATGTTGTAGTGTCCGCGCATTGCCATGATGGTACACTTGGTGTACTCGTTGATGTCACGAACGAGGTTGATTGCGATATCGACGTTGTGGTTTCTTCCGTCGGAGTGGCAAAGACCCATACCGAAGAAAATGTGGACATAACGTCCGCCCTTGATGATTTCACAGACTTCGAGAATCTTATCTTTTGGAACTCCTGCAACGATTTCCGGAATCTTGTCTGCGTATCCGTGCATTACCATACGGAATGCATCGAAGAGTTCGTAGTCGTGTCCCTGCTGAACCTGGAGGAAGTGGTCTGCACAGCGTGCGGTATCGGTGTATCTCGGGTCAACAACGATAACCTTTCTTCCCTTGTATCCCTTACCGGTGAAGTATCCGCGTGGGAAAACACCGTAACGAGAGAGGTGTCTCGGGTGTGCGTGCTGCGGGTTGGATCCCCAGTAGATGACGACATCTGCACGGTTCTTGACTTCTCCTAAGGTACAGGACGGGTATCCGGTGTCGAAGATTGCAAGGAAGGAGGATCCGTGGCAGATGGATGCACAGTTGTCGAGAACTGCACCTGCGTCTTCTGCGACACGGCCTGCTGCGGCCATTCCTTCACAGTTGGTGGAACCGAATCCGTAGATGAGCGGCTTTTTGGCCTTGATGAGCATCTTGGCGGTGAAGTCGATTGCTTCTTCGTAGGTGATGTCCTTGTAGGTTCCATCCGGCTGGCGTCTTCTCGGGCTGCCTACACGTCCTTCGCGGGATGCGTGGTGGTAGATTTCAGTTCCGATGATACAGGCGTTTTTGACTTCGAGAATCTTTCCGTCTTCGACGGTGATTTCAAGGTCATCACAGCAGGCACCACAGTATGGACATGCGACGTGTTTGATAGTTTCTTGCATGATTATTACCTCACATTGGCCAGAGTAACTGACCGTTCCATTTGTTGCATGCTTTCTGAATGAGTTCAACTGCCGGGACAATTCTTGCTTCCGGAGCCGGTTCAACGGTTACCGGGAATCCGCTGTACTGCGGTTCACCGGTGGACTGGGTTCTTGGCGGAACTACCTGGTTTGCCCAGACACCCTGACGGATGTGGCAAAGTCCACGCGGGCAGGTCTGGCGGGCAACGATTGCCTTGACAATGACTTCTCCGCATTCGCTGGTGACTTTGACAACGGTGTTCGGGTTGATGTCAAGTGCTTTGATATCTTCAGCGTTCATTTCGATGACGCTGCAGACGTCGAAGTAGAGCTGGGTAGTCTTTCCAGACTCCATTGCTTCTCCTTCTTCGACGGCACGCTGGGTAACCATGTTGAGGTGAATTACGTTAGCCATAATTATAATCCTCTTCTCTTTCTTTCTTCTGCGATCGGGGATGGACCGATTGCCTTGACAGTGTCGATAACATCCTGAACGACAACTGCCCACTTTGCTCCTTCAGATGCAGAGACGAAAGTCATTCTGAATCTGCGGTGTTC
>JAFOFB010000004.1 GCA_017387505.1 Methanocorpusculum sp. | reverse complement strand
GGTATGGGAGGTGGTACAGGTACGGGTGCTGCTCCCGTGATTGCCAAGGCCGCCAAGGGTAAGGGTATCCTCACAGTGGGTATCGTTACGCTCCCCTTCCGCACCGAAGGCAGACTGCGTATGGAACAGGCACTCAAAGATCAACCGCAGCCATTCCTTTGTCCGCGAGAACTAAAGCTCCTGCTTCAAGAGTCCATCTGCCGTCTCCTAAGTCGTCTTTAACAGCGGCAGCTGTAAGACCGGCAGATGATGCGGACTTTCCGGATGTGTACACTCCACGCGGGGCAAGTTTGATAACGTACCTTAGAATCTGGGATTTTGCAATACCCGGGTCACCAACCAGGAGCATGTGGATATCGCCTCTAAGACTGCTTCCATCAGGCATCTCTTTTGCGATTCCGCCAAAGAGCTGAAGAGCGATTGCTTCTTTGACATCCTCGTTTCCGTAGATGGTCGGAGCAATTGAGCGGGCGATTTTTCCATAAATTCCAGGATCCTTTGCCATCTCAATAATGGCTGCTTCGTCCTCTTCTGTGATGTTTACTTCTTCGAACTCTTTAACAGAGATTTCGATGGAGTTACATTCGATGTATAAGTCAAAGACAGTACTCTTCTGTCCGTTCTGGACACGCTGAACACTCCTTAAGATTCCGTTGATGATTACACGGTCTCCCGGGGTTACTGTTCCGCAGATATCATCAACACAGTCGATATCGATTGTCTGCGGCTGTTCTCCGCCGCGAAGTCCTTCCGGAGTTTCCTGTACACGGAGTTTCTGCGAGTCAATAAAAGTCGAAAGACTTTGTATGAGCTCTAGTTTTTTCTGTGTACACTCAGCGTTTCCGCACATGTCAGGTTCGCTGTAGCTTCCATACTCCTGTGCTTTTTTTGTGATGTGACCATTTGCACAGCGGAATGCTCCAACAACAAGTCTTGGACGAACTTCAGTTGCACGGCGGATGATTCCATCCACACTGATGAATTTGTTGATGTGTTCTGACCTGATATCGCGAACGAGTGTTTTTCTTGGAAGGTGGATGAATCTGATGTTTGTTTTGTTTATGATTTCATCCGAGATGTCGTTTCCTTCGATATCTTTTCCAGAGATTAAGTGAGCGGCACGTATTGCGTCTTTGATATCATTTAAGGTTTTTCCGGGGTGTTCGAGCAGGTCATCTGCCAGAATCGTTCCAGTCTTACCGTATTTTTCGAGGACGTCGTAGCCTATTTCCAGAGAGCGGGTGCTTGGAAATTCACGCGAGATTTTATTGAGCTGGGCATTACACTTCTTTTTTAAGAAGCCTGCCCATTGTTCGGCTCTGTCGATTACTTCGAGTTCTTCCACACTTCCTCCTTGTTGTAACTATATGATGTGGATGGGGATAAGGACTTCGGGTTGCCAGCTGTGCGGTATAAAAAAAGTTATTCAGAAATATTACAGACTTCTGCTAAAATCTTCTTTGCGTAAAGCTCATCACCGCCGCCGCACTTTCTGATTAACTCGAAGTCATACAAAATCTTCTGCTTCAAATCCTCAGAATGATTAAACACATAGCGTGTTGCATGAACTGTTGCATCAATTACTGCATCGAACCCGCGGTTTACCCTGCGGATTCCAGGAGATATGACACACTCTAAGACAGGTGTTAAATCAATCATATAGGTCTGCTCTGTCTCATGTGTGACCAGGGCTTTGAATCCAATCCATGCGTCAGCTTCAGATAAACGCTGCATATCACCTTCTGCTGTAAGTTCTGACGGCTCAACATCAGAAAAAGCATAGCGGGCATAAAGAGATGCACGGGAGACAAAGTTTGCAGTAACCCATCCGTATTTTCTGATGTTCTCTTCGGTCTTTGAACCTTTAAAGAGAATCATCTTAGGACATTGTCCTTCTCTTTGGATAATGCCGATAGGTGCAGCATTATCCTTAGTTACAGCGATAATCTCGTTGATTCCGTGGCTTAGTAATCCCATTCCCATCCCTCGATGAGTGCCACAAAGATTCCGGCAATACAGATATCTGCAAGAGAGCCCGGGTTTATTCCCTCAAAGATACACCATGCATCAAGCATCTCCTCTGACAGCAGACCGTTTTTCGCCATCATTGCAGAGTTTCTAAGCTCTTCAGCTGTTGCCGGTCCGAACTTCTTGATAACGAAAGTATCTAAGTGGCGGGAAAGCATGTCGAGGAAAGCGGCAGGGATAGCAGAGCTTCCGCCATCAGACGATTTTAAGAGGTCTGCCATTTCGCGGGTTAAGGCAAAGCCGTTTGTCCACTCGCGGGCAACCATGTCGTTTTCTGCTGAAAACTCCATGACGTTATACATCGTCATGCCGTCTTCTCTTAAACGGTTCAGCGACTCGGGGTCGTTGATATCCATATCCGAGGTCTCGGAAACACGTACAGCAGTAAGTCCGAATGCTTTGTAGAACAAAACTGCATCCTCGACTGTTGTTTCTTTTACAACACGGCATGCTCCTTCAATTCCTTTTCCTTTTAAGAGAGGCAGGAGAAGAATGAACGCTCCAAAGTGAGTGTTTCCTCCGTTGTGACCATTTGTTAAGCGGACTGCCTCGTACATAGCCTCTCCTAAAGCCATGCCGTGAATGTTCTGGAAAATCTTTCTGGCTTTGACTGCGGAGTTTAGGAAATGCTCTAAACGTGTATCATCATAATCATGCTCGCGGTCAATGTTTCCTGGTTTGCGTTTTGCGCAAACCTCAAGAAGCATAGCAAACTCGGCAAGTTCTGCGGCGTTTTCTGCACTAAGCATAATTCACCCGAAAATTTCGTCCATGATTGCTTCGGAAAGTTCACGCTTCAGCTTCATATATTCATTCTTCGGAAGCTTGACAGACTTTAAGGTCATGTCGCGGAACATACATGGAGTAGAAGATTTACAGCAGAAAGCAAGGCTTCCAAAGCAGGTGTGACTTCCTTCAGCAAGCGGAGTTCCGGCAACAGCTTCTTCTTTAAGCTGGGTGTATGCTCCATACTCGAGTCCGATTGTGTTTAAAGTCGGAAGAAGAGCACACTGCTTGATTGGCATACAGCAGAAGGCAAGGGATCTGTAGTCTCCTCCGCGGCAGAGCTGTTTTGGAGCATTGTACCATCCGACTTCGTCAGCGATGGCTCTGATGTAGCGGTCAAGGAGGGTAAGAACTGCAGGCTCTGCACGGCGGGCGAGGGAAACTAAGTCTGCACCATGGGAGAAGTACTCCATCATTGAGTCTGGAGATTCAACACCATTGTTTGCGATGATTACGAGCGGACAGCTGTTTCTAATCTGTCTGAGTTTGGATGCTCCAAAGTCCATTAAGTCAACATGGAGAATCTTTGCCCCTGCCTTCCAGAGTGATTTGGCTAAGGCTTTATCGTCAGTGATGCCTGCTCTAATCTTGACAGAAACAGTGTATCCTGCTTCAGCTAAGGCTGATACAATTTCACAGAGGCGGGCAGTATCCTTTAAGAGTGCTTCTCCGCATCCGGCATCGACCATCGCCGGCTGTCTGCAGTGAGCATCAATCTCGTAGATTACATCCTTTCCAAAGATAGATGCGGCCTCTAAGAATGCCTCTTTTGTACATCCTCTCAGGTTCAGACCTGAAACAACTCCTGCATCCTCAAGCATTGCAAGTTCGGTTGAGATATCATCAAAGGATGCTTCGAACTCTTTTCTTCCGCATGCTTCGATTTCCTTTGAGGCTTTTCTTGAGGCCTCATCAATACTGTATCCTCCGATAAATGCAACACCTGCGTGTTCTGCTCTCTCGATTACATATGCGGCATCGGTGATTCCTGCCATCGAGGAGAGGACAATTGGTGTTTTGAGCTGCTTTCCAAGAAGTGATATGAACCTGCTGTTTCCTGCCATTTGAATGATATATGTATGCTGTATAGAGTATTATTATATTGGGTGGCATGCCCCAACAGTGGAGTAATTAAACTATGAGAGCAAACATTATTCTATGACCGGAAATATCGAGCCGGATGCACCCTTTGTCGAGGGGGTAAATCCGGACATCACAAATGAGAGGGATGAACTCCAGTTTCTCAGGCGTGAAACCGAGACCCTCCAGAAAATCATTCGTGCAGAGCGAAAGGAAAATGACACTTTAAGGGTCGAAAATAACAAACTCCGCATGGATAACACCCAGCTGAAAAAGGAAAATAATCAGCTCAAGCGTCTCCCCCTCTTCGTTGCAGTAGTCCTCGAAAAACTCAGCAACAACGAAGTTTATCTCCGCCAGATGGGAAATAATCAGGAATACGTTACCCAGACAACAGCCGCAGTCTACGACAGAATCAAAAGCGGAACCAAAGTTGCTGTAAATAACACCTTATCCATTGTAGAAATCATGGGCGACTCAGTAGATGTCCGTGTCAAAGTCATGGAAGTCGAAGAAAAGCCAGAGACATCCTTCGATGACATTGGAGGTCTCAAGGACGAAATCGTAGAAGTCCGTGAAGCTGTCGAGTACCCGCTTACAAAACCTGAGGCATTCGAGAAGTTTGGAGTTGTCCCGCCAAAGGGAGTTCTTCTCTACGGACCGCCTGGAACCGGTAAGACATTAATCGCAAAAGCAGTTGCGCACAATGCAGGTGTTCCGTTCTTAAGACTTGCAGGCTCTGAACTTGTCCACAAATACATCGGAGAAGGAGCACAGCTTGTACGCGACCTCTTCAGTATGGCAAGAGAACTTGCCGAAGAGAACAACGGTGTTGTTGTATTCATCGACGAAATCGACGCTGTCGGAAGCATGAGAACCAACGACGGAACATCAGGTTCTGCTGAAGTCCAGAGAACCTTAATGCAGTTACTCGCAGAAATGGACGGCTTCAACAACAGAGGAAACATCAGAATCATCGCTGCAACAAACAGACCTGACATGCTCGATGCAGCACTGCTTCGTCCGGGACGCTTCGACCGCTTAATCAAAATCCCGGCACCTGATGCTGAGGCAAGACAGCAGATCTTCCACGTCCACACAAGAAAGATGGAAGAAGCAGGAGCTCTCGAGAACATCAACTACCGCGAGCTTGTAACCTTAAGCGACGGATTAACCGGAGCTGAAATCGAAGCAATCTGCCGTGAAGCAGGTATGCTTGCCATTAGAAACGACAGCGACAAGATTACCGCAGAAGACTTCCTTGCGGCAATCAGAAAAGTACGCCACTCAGAAAAGGATGAGTCCTGGCGTGATGTAATGTATCTCTAAAATGCAGGTTGTCTGTATCGCAAAACAGGGAGTTAATCTCTATCAGACACTGACGGACTCGGAAACGAGCCGTCACATTCTTCGTTTTTACCACCCCGAAGACATCAGGTACGGAGTACGCATAAACGTATCAACAGTATCCAGTGCTTTATCTCTTCTAAGTGAAATCCGCTGGTACTTAATGCGGTATACTGCAGTCTCACTAATCGAAGATGTTGAGCATGGTGTATACTTAACCCGCGAACTTGCAGGCAAAGTCTACGAGGAACGCTCTGTACAGTTAAGCGATACATGGGAACACTCATTCAGATTTGCGGTAACCGAAAACGGCGAGTCCTGCAAAGTTCCAATCGGAGTAGACACACCTGCCGGAACAATTCTCTCTTTTACCGTGTGGGGAACAGAACGGGAATGCCCGTAATTTCCACACAAATTACATTATCATAAAAAACAAACAGATAAGTACATTATGGCTCTCCGACTTTCATTCACACTGGACTCTGTACTCTCAGAGAGGATTGACCAGTTTGCAAAGAAACAGGAACTCGATAGAAATGAAGCTGTACTTCTCTTAATCGAGCATGGTTTAGACCTTGCAGCAGAGGAAGGAATCGTCGAACCAATCCGCGACCGTGACTACAAAAAGGAGGCGCGTATGCAGAAAAATATCGATTCCATCACAAGCGGTCTTGACGATTTAAGAAAGGAAGTCCGCTCCATGCATCATCTCCTAAACATGAGCCTGAAAAACGCAGAAAAGAAAACAACCAGACGCGGTTTGTTCAAATAAGTGAAACCATGAAGAAAACCTACATTATCGGACACCGGCATCCTGATACTGATTCAATCTGCAGTGCAATAGGATACGCAGACCTTCTAAACAGAAACGGACAGGGAAACTATATTCCGGCATGCTGCGGCAAACTGAATGCAGAGTCACGCTATGCTTTATCCAAATTCGGTGTTGATGAGCCGGCACTCGTATTAAACGTCGAACCGTCAGTATCAGATTTATCCAGAATCCACCAGGAAAAAGCTCTAGGCTCTACTCCGACGATTGATGTCATCCACATGATGGACGAGAAGGACATGAGAAACCTTCCAATCATTGATGAATCAGGAAAGCTCTTAGGACTTGTGAGTGAACACGGTCTAGCACGTGCATATGTATCAAACACCAAGATGGATACTCTTGCTGTCTCTCCGATTCCGGTCGAAACTCTGACCAGAATTCTGCACGGAGAAATCCGCGTCAAGAAGCATGATGTCCTGGAAGGTTCAGTCTACATCTCAATTGATGCACTGCACGTTATTCTTTCACGTATCACCGAGAAAGATATCGCAATTGTTGGAGATGACGAGCCGACACAGTTAGCTCTCGTATCTGCCGGAATTGCAGCAATTATTATTGCAGACTCTGCACCGGTTGGAGAACGTCTTTTAGCATCAGCAGAGGCACGCGGGGTCACAGTAATCTCAACGGATGCAGACGCATTCGGTGTTGCAAACCTCATCCACTTAACTCTGCCTGCAGAAAGAATTATGTCAACAGATGTTCCGCGTGTTAGAATGGAGGATACAATCGAATACGTCCAGCAGGTTGTATCAAACGCAAAGTACCGCGCGGCCTGTGTTGTTGATGCAGACGGAAAACTGCTTGGAACAATTTCCAGAAACACGTTAATGGAGGATGCTGCAAAGGCAGTCATTCTCTTAGACCACAACGAATACGGACAGGCTGTTCAGGGAATCGAAACCGCAGACATCATTGAGATTATCGACCACCACCGCTTAGGGGCAATGACCACTTTAAAGCCAATCCGCTTCGACATGGAGCCTGTCGGTTCAACGTCTACCATCATTGCCAGAAGATTCCGTGAAGCAGGTGTTACTCCATCCAAAGAAATCGCAGGCGTTCTCCTTTCCGGAATCTTATCCGATACTTTAGGACTTAAGATGTCGACCACAACCAGAAATGATGTGGATATGGTAGCCTACCTCTCTGCTCATGCGGAAGTGGATGCAGAGGAGTATGCAGAGGAGTTAATCTCCGAAGGAATGGCTCTGGCCGGAATGACACAGTCTGTTCTCTTGGACCGTGATACCAAAGAGCTCACTCTTTCTGCAAAGCGTGTTATAATCGCACAGGTATTAGTCCCGTCCTATGAGTATGCCGCAG
Source organism: Methanocorpusculum sp. (assembly GCA_017387505.1). Lineage (GTDB taxonomy): Archaea > Halobacteriota > Methanomicrobia > Methanomicrobiales > Methanocorpusculaceae > Methanocorpusculum. Next base: position 55,326 of record JAFOFB010000004.1, on the reverse strand, counting down.
CAAGAAAGGATGAGATTTACGAAGCACTCCATGAAAAACTGAACGAACCGCACGCACCGGATATGTATATCGCCCTTTATACCAGTGTTTCAGAGATGGGCTCTGATATGTTTGCTGTAGCAGAGGATAAGCTATTAGCATCTGCTCTTCACTGGGATTCTCCAATGCACCTTCCGGGAGTGGTTTCCAGAAAGAAGGACTTCGTTCCAAAATTCGGGCACATATTAGCCTCCAACCTCTAACTTTTTTTAATCCGCTCTCAAAGGGTTTCCAAACCTTAATATTCTAAAGTTACCTTATATTTACTCATGGCTGATAAAATCGCAGAAATTGTTTCAGAGCTTGAGTTTGTTGCGGATATCGAAGGGGAAAAGGACTGCCTGATGTCTCAGCAGGGAAACCTCTGGTTCAATGTTGATGTTCCAAAGGGACACGGTTTAAAGAGCGGCGATAAAGTTCGTGTAATCGTTGAGCGTGTCGAGTAATCATGAAAGACTTTCTTGACCGTGACCCTATAAACCCGCGAAATGTCTTGATTGGAGGACTTGTTGTTCTTCTTGCAGGACTTATCATTATTCTGATTCTCTTCTCTGGAGGTTCAGGAGTTGATGCAGATACACCGGTTTATGATGACGGTATCTTAAAGACAACAATCTCCTACACAGGAGATGAGCCGGAAAAGGTCTGGGTTCAGTACAATATATTCCACCAGGATGGAATGTTTTCTTCAACACAGATAGGAAACACCTTCTCGTTTGTTGAGACACTCACCAAAGGAAATACATTATCAGAGTGTCCGGTAGAACTTGAATCAGGCGAGTACAAGATTTTCATCTACATCTCAACCTTTGAAGAAAATCCAAAGCGTCTTGCCGGGTACATCCGAACAATTCAGATAGCATGAGAATATTTGATAATGCTCTTCTCTATAATCCGGTATCCTGTACATGGATACCCTCTTCTTTCTCTGTTGAAAAAGGAAAAATCAAGGCTGTAGGAAAGCCCGGGTCGCTTTCAGGCCATCTTGTTTTCGATCTCGAAGGGGCTCGTGTAATCCCCGGACTTATTGATTCACACGTACACATTGAAAGTTCTCTTTTAACTCCTGCAGAGTTTGGAAGACTTGTTTTACAGCACGGTGTAACGACCGTTATCGCCGATCCTCACGAAATAGCCAATGTTGCAGGCACTGCCGGAATCGATTTCATGATATCGGATGCCGAAAACTCTCCGGCAGATATCTTCTTCATGGTTCCGTCATGTGTTCCGGCAACTCCGGCAGATGTCGGAGGTGCTGTTGTATCTTATGAGGATCTTAAACGTTATGTAAATCACGAGAAGGTCTTAGGACTTGGCGAGATGATGAATGTACCAGGGGTTCTTTTCAAAGATGCTGAAGTTTCTGCAAAGCTTTCTCTTTTCAAGAGAATCGACGGACATGCCCCGGGGCTTTCCGGAGAGTCTTTATGCGATTATGTATCATGCGGAATTTTAAGCGACCATGAGTGTACAACAGCAGAGGAGGCAGAAGAAAAACTTCTGCTCGGTCAGTTCATCTTCCTAAGGGATGGAGATGCAGCAAAGAATGTTGCTGCATTAACTCCTGTTGTAAATTTCGCAACAGCTTCCCGCTGCTGTTTTGCAACTGACGACCGCCAAGTTGACATTATTGCAGAAGACGGTTCGATTGATAATTGTATTCGTGCTGCAGTTTCTGCAGGAATGCCGCTCGAACTCGCTTTAAGACTTGCAACGCTTTCTGCCGCTGATTACTACAACCTTTCTGACCGCGGAATTATTGCACCGGGACGCTGTGCAGACTTCTGTATCTTAGAGGAAGGCGAGACCTTTAAAGTATCGCGCGTGTACAAGAATGGTATTGCCGTATCAAAGAAAGGAGATGTCAAGGCTCAGGAAATAACGTTCCCAAAGTTTGTCTGCACAATCCCGACCGAGGAGGAGATGAAGCTGCCTTCTGGAATGCTTAAGGTAATCGAGACAATCCCAGGCGAGATTATCACCGAGTGCGGAAAAGGCAGGGCAGGAGATGATGGAATCCAGAAGATTGTCTGCGTTGACAGATACAGAGGAGAGGGATTCGGTGTTGGTCTGATTAAGGGACTAAACATTAAACAGGGAGCTATTGCGACGTCTGTTTCACACGATGCCCACAACATCATCGCGGCAGGAGCGTCCGACTCTGAGATTATTTCAGCAGTAAAGGCTGTGTCTGAAGCAGGCGGAGGCATGGCTGTTGTTCTTGGAGATGAGACAACTGTTCTTTCTCTTCCGGCAGGAGGTCTTATGACTTTCAAGCCGTATGAAGAGGTATTGGAAGAGATGAGTGTGTTAAACGAAGCTCTCGAAAAAACAGGCGCAGATAAAAAAGCCTTCATGTCTTTATCATTTATGGCTTTGACAGTTGTGCCCCACCTCAAAATTACACCGCGCGGACTGTTTGACGGAGATTCGTTCAGTGATACAGACATTAAGTGTTGAGAAAGTATATTTATCTTAACAACAAATAGGAAAACAATAATGAAGTTATATCGGCTTCTCTGCGCTGCTGTTATCTGTATGTTTCTAGTAGTACCGGCAGCAGGAGTTTCTGAATTCACTCTCCCGTTTTTGTCGAGCGCAGATTCATCTGTCGAAAAGCAGGTTGCTCTTCCAAACGGTGAGAATCGTTTCGGATATCTGTATGTGAGTTCTGTTGAGTATGTGATGAAGAACTCAGACGCAGAGATTACAGTCCGGTATCAGATTGAACCCTGGATTTCTTTCCTTGTGTATCTGTTCGGAAAGCAGGATTTAAAGAAGCGGATTTTAGGTATTCTTGGGTATCCTGAAGCAGGATATGAGAGTGTGCAGGATGTTTCATTCTCATACGTTGACGGAGATTATGCGGTATTAAAGGTTAGAAATGCCGCACTGGACAATCAGGACAACTCATACTGGATTAGGCCTCACAGCTTCGGATGTGTGATTCCAACGCTTACGTTTGTTATCAGCAGTTCGGATATCAAGACATTTACAAATGTTAAGGATATGGCAAAAGGTATCGGCTTCTTTAAGTCGTAATCTTTTTTTTTATTTTTAGAAAAAAGTTAGAGGGTTATTCCTCTTCGTCTTCGAATACAGCATCCATCTCAGGATACTCAGGAAGTTCTTCGTCTGCGAGCTTCATTTTACGCTCGGCACGGCGAAGAACTCCGTGCATTGTACTGACCTCACGAACTGTGAGTTTGGTTCTTCCAAAGATGCGCTTTGCAAGAAGAAGAGTAGGACCTCTCTTTTCAATCTGGTGTCCTGCAAGCTCTAAGAACTCGCCGATGTGCTTGTAAAGAGAGTCCATCTCCTGCTTGGATGCAAGCATGTACTCGCCTCTCTGGAGGTGGGCTAACTCGTAGCAAACGATTCCAATCGCATGGGAGATGTTTAAGATTGGGTACTCCTCGCTTGTTGGAACAGTACAGACAATATCACACTGTGCGATTTCCTCGTTGTTGAGACCCCAGTTTTCACGTCCAAAGAGAATAGAGATTCTGCCGTCAATGTCTCCAATCATCTCGCGAAGTTCGGAAACTGCATAGTACGGCATTCTCATCGGATGTGATACAGACTTTGAAAGACCTCCGGTTGTTGCAATACAAAGAGTGCTTCTCTCGAAAACCTCTTCGAGAGAGAGGTACTCTGCGTTGTCAAGCACGTCCTTTGCGTGAGATGCGCGTGCACGTGCTTCGACGGTCAACTCAGGCGGATTTACAAGAACCATGTTCTTGAATCCGAAATTCTTCATAACACGGGCGGCAAAGCCAATGTTTCCTTCATAGAGAGGTTCAACTAAGACAATATCAATCTGCGGCATTATTTATCACCGTTTTACCTTCTGCAGTTTGGTGATTACTTTCGAATCAACACCTGTTGAAGCAGAAAGAGCCTTTACATCAGCTTCTGCAATACTTTCCGCGCTCCATGCTCCGGCTAATGCAAGAACTGCTAAAACATCAGCATCTGCTTTTCCTGCAAGGGAGGAAACGCCCTTTTCGAACTGAGGCTTGGAGAGTTTTTCTGGAGCTTTTACCCCTGAGGCCTCTGCGACTTTTGCCTGATGGGAACAGACTGTTGTCACAGACACTCCAGAGATTAAAGCAATACCTGCCGGGTGGGCAGATATGAACTTATTCGGGTCAGCAAGTCCTGCGGCTGCGTACTTCTTTAAAGTGACAGTCGGGATTCCTGCTTCCTTCATCCAGACCATGTTCACAGAATCCTTTGCTTCTGCGATTAATGCGGATGCTTCCTCCTCGCTTAAGAATGCCTTCTTTAACTTAGACGGGGTACATACTGCAAGATCATCAAGGCAGTTGACACCTTCTGCGTAGAGTGCCTTGCAGACCTTTCCAGCTCCTCTTCCGCGTTTTACAGGAATTCTTGGAGAGACGAACTTTCGAAGAGCAGCGCGGTTTCTTAGAAGAGACATGACCTCTTCACCTTCTGCTCTAAGCTTTTCTGCATCGGCTTTGCTTATGAGAAGTTTTGCAGAGAGTTCTTCTGCAGTGTGTGAGAGCAGATCGTTTGTTGTGTAGATGTGGGCCGCATGGAGTTTGGAAAGCTTCTCCTCGGTCATTCCGTTCATCTGGCGGAAGAGGTCTGCGTTGGTCTGTATGTGAGAACAGACCGGACAGCCGAACTTCCATGGCGGAGCTCCCTTTCTTAAGAGCTGAACATGGTTTACGCCATGAATCGGACAGACATCAGCAGTCTTTACGGCACTGCCCCATACTGCAGGAGGGATTCCTGCATTGAAGGAGCAGTCAGGATATCCTGAGCATCCGATGAACTGAGAGCTTCCAACACGTTTTATGACAAGCTGTTTTCCGCATACCGGGCACGGGCCGATTAACTGTTCCTCGCGGGAACGGTTCATAATCTCGGTTCCGATTTCCTCTTCGTTTCTTTCGAGTTCATCGAAGATTGATGAAAGCATCTCCTTGGACTCGTCGAGAACAGCGGCCATGGTTTTCTTACCTGCGGCAATCTCACCCATGGACTCTTCGAGAGTCTTTGTCATCGTTGGTTTGGTAATCGTCTCAGCATACTGCTGAAGAGATTCGATTACCGCACGTCCGATAACTGTCGGCTTCATAGGGTTTCCTTCGATGTATTTGCGTCCGGCAAGTTTGCTGATGACCTCGTGGCGGGTGGACTTGGTACCAAGACCTAACTCCTCCATTCTCTGGATGAGACGGATCTGCGTGTAGCGTGCCGGAGGGTTGGTCTCCTTTTCTGCCATGTCCTTACCTGTTAAGGTTAAGGTTTCACCCTTCGCAAAGACAGGGAGAATGTTTTCTTCAGCCTTGCTGTACGGATAAACTCCTCTCCATCCCGGGACAAGAAGTCTTCCGCCTGTTACAGTGTACGGTTCGGCGGATGCTGCAAGGTTTACCTTCATGGTTTCCCACTCGGAGTCACGGCAGAGGGTTGCAAAGAATCTGCGGACAACAAATTCGTAGAGTTTCCAGGTTACGGTGTCTGGGATGTCCTCCGGTGTTGCAAGTCCTGTCGGATAAATCGGCGGGTGGTCAGTTGTCTCTTTTCTGCCTCTTGTTGGAGCGGAGCGGAGATTTTCCTTAACGAAGGCTACCTCTTTTTTGAAGATTCCGCCTGCGAAGAGCTGAAGCTGTTCGGATACGTTCAGGCTCTTTGGATATGTGGTGTTGTCGGTTCTCGGATATGAGATAAATCCGCGCATGTAGAGCTCTTCGGCTCTGTTCATGGCTGATGCCGCAGAGATTCCAAGACGTCCTGCTCCAACGATTAATGCTGTTGTATCAAGCGGGGTTGGAGCTTTGTCTGTCTTGTGTCCTGTTGTGATATCTGTAACCGTGAGCGGGGCTTTTGTTGCATTGTATGCTGCCTCTGCTTCTGCACGGTCGGTGAATCTTCCATGGATATGGCGGGCTTCGATTACATCACGGCCTTTCTGGGCTGTCAGAGAAAGCATCCAGTATTTTTCAGGAACGAATGCTTCAATCTCTTTTTCGCGGTCAACAATCATCGAAAGAGTCGGGCTTTGAACACGTCCGACAGAGAGAATGCCTTCTGCTCCGCGGTGTGCGGCGATTGTGAGGAAACGGGTAATCGATGCACCCCATACAAGGTCAATGACCTGACGGGATTCACCGGCTGCTGCCAGGTTCATGTCCAGACTCTGAGCATCCCGGATGGATGCTAAGATTTCATCTTTGGTGATTGCAGAGAAACGGGCTCTGTCGATTGGTACAGTCTTGTTGACTGCACGGATAAGCTCAAAGGCTTCCTTTCCGATGAGCTCTCCTTCGGTATCAAAGTCCGTCGCGATTGTGACGCGGCTCGCCTTCCTGGCCTCTCTCTGCATCATTGAGACGAGTTTCTTTTCGGTCGGCTTCTTCTCGATTCCGGCACTGATTAAAGAGCGCGGCGGGTGTTCTTCGCTTTTCCAGTTTTTGTATCCTTCAACGAAGTCAACTTCAACTACGTGTCCGCGAAGACCCATGACAACACAGTCATTGACGAAGTACTGAACAACGTTTCCGTCACGTTTTACCTGTACCTTTCCGGGTCCGGAAAGGAAGGCGGCAATCCGCTCGGCAACGATGTTCTTTTCGGCAATTATCAGGTGCATTGAGGTTTACTCTCCGAGAATCTCTGAAATCATTGCGTGGATTTCACGCGGGTCGGACTTGCCTTTGGTTTCCTTCATAACCTGTCCGACGATGAAGTTTAAGGCTCCCTTCTTTCCTGCTTTGTGGTCTTCGATTGCCTGCGGATTCTTCTCGAGGATTGCTTCTACAATTCCGCGGAAGCTCTCACCTGATTCACGGGCAAGACCAAGTCTTTCGACAATTGCTGACGGTGCTTCGCTCTTTGCTTCGTTGTGGAGTGCATCAAGCCAGACACGGAGAACCTCGACACCTGCTTTGTCGGTGATCTTCTTGTCACGGACAAGAGTGATGAGTTCTGCAAACTGGTCTGCGTGTCCTGCGACTTCAGAGACATGCATGTCACGGTAGTTGAGTTCTCCCATTAAGATATCGGCAGTCCAGGATGCGGCAAGGGCAGCTCCAACTTCTGCGATTGCTTCGTAGAACTCTGCGAGCTTTAAGTCGCCGGTTAAGGTTCTTGCGTGGTTTACCGCAATACCGTACTGGGACATGAATCTGTCACGGCGTGCGTCCGGGAGTTCCGGAAGTTCGATGTCTTTTACCCAGTCTGCGACACGGATGACCGGTAAATCCGGTTCAGGGAAGTAACGGTAGTCGTTTGCGGTTTCCTTTGAACGTGCAGAGGTGGTGGTTCCCTTTCCTTCCTGGAAGTGACGGGTCTCACGTACGATTCTTCCTCCTCTGCGGATTAAGTTCTTCTGACGGGTAATTTCGAAGGTTAATGCTTTCTCTACACCTTTGTAGGAGGTGATGTTTTTGATCTCGACACGTTCGTGTCCTTTGATGGAGATGTTTGCATCAACACGTAAGGATCCTTCCTTTTCCGGGTCGAAGACGTCTAAGTATTCGAGGGTGGCTCTGAGTTTGTTTAAGAGACGGCGGGCTTCCTTTGGAGAGGACATCTCAGGTTCGGTAACCATTTCGATTAACGGGATTCCGGATCTGTTGTAATCGACAAGAGTGTAGTATCCGCGTTCTTTGTTACCCATGTGTACAAGTCTTCCCGGGTCTTCTTCGACGTGGATTCTGGTTAAGTTTACAACCTTCGGGTTTCCTGCATCGTCTTCGATTTCGATGTATCCGCCGATTGCAAGCGGGTCATCACCCATTGTGATCTGGTATGCTTTGACTAAGTCCGGGTAGAAATAGTTCTTTCTGCAGAATTCGCCTTCTTCAGGGATTGTGCAGTTTAATGCTTTTGCAACCTTTAATGCGTACTCGACTGCTTTCTTGTTTAAGACCGGAAGTGCTCCCGGAAGACCTAAACAGACAGGGCAGACGTGGGTGTTTGGTGCATCGGCTCTAAAGTCTGCGGAACATCCGCAGAAGAGCTTGGATTTGGTGTTGAGCTGACAGTGGACCTCAAGACCGATAATTACCTGGAATTCTTCGGACATTTCAGCATGCCTCCTCATATGCGAGTGCTGCGTTTAAGACAGTCTCTTCGTCGTACATTCTTCCCATAATCTGAAGACCAACCGGCATGTTGTGTGCGGTACCGCACGGTACAGAGATGGCAGGAATTCCTGCGATGTTGGCAGGGACTGTTAAGATATCTGCCTGATACATCTGGAGCGGATCTTTGGTTAATTCGCCAAGTTTTGGTGCGACGTTTGGCATGGTTGGTCCTGCGAGTAAGTCGCACTGGGTTAATGCCTTTGCGAAGTCTTTTGCAATCTGCTGTCTTGCGTGGCGTGCTTTGACGTAGTATTTTCCGTAGTATCCGGCAGAGAGTGCAAATGTTCCAAGGATGATTCTTCTGCGGACTTCGTCTCCGAATCCTGCGGTTCTGACTTTGGTGTATGCATCATGCCACGGCATGTTGGTGTCCGGGGCAATCTCTCCGTATCTGACGCCGTCGAAGCGGTCTAAGTTGGAGGATGCTTCACAGGTGCAGGTGACGTAATATGCTGCTAAGGCATACTTCATGGACGGAAGAGATACCTCAACGGTCTTTGCTCCAAGTTCTTCGAGTTTTGCGATTGCGTTTTTGACGGTCTCGGAAACTGCCTCGTCAACACCTTCACCGAAGTATTCTTTTGGAATACCGATTGTTTTTCCTGCGATGTCTGCCTTGAGACCTGCGAAGTCATATGGTTTGTTAACTGAGGTGGAGTCTCTTACATCATGGCCTGCGATGACACTGAAGAGTTTTGCAGTGTCTGTGACGTTGTTTGCCATCGGGCCGATCTGTTCGAATGAGTTTGCGTATGCGATTAATCCGAAACGGCTGACGCGTCCGTAGGATGGTTTTAATCCAACGATTCCACACCATGCTGCAGGACATCTGATAGAACCTCCGGTATCAGATCCAAGAGCCAGGGGTACAAGTCCTCCGGCAACTGCTGCTGCACTGCCTCCGGAAGAGCCGCCGGTAACACGGGTTGTGTCTCTCGGGTTTAATGCTGCTCCAAATGCACTGTTTTCGGTTGTAGAACCCATTCCGAACTCGTCCATGTTGGTCTTTCCGGCAATGACGGCTCCTGCCTGTTTCAGGAGGGTGACGGCGTGTGCATCGTACGGCGGGATGTAGCCTTTGAGGATTTTGGATGCACAGGTGGTTTCGATGTCTTTTGTGGAGATGTTGTCTTTTACTGCGACACGTACTCCTTTTAAGATTCCATCGCCCTCGCCTGCGATTTCTGCTTCGCTTAAGAATGCGTTGTATATATCTGCCATTTAGACCACCTTTGGTGCACGGATGTATCCGTCTTCAGGGTTGTGAGAGTTCTTTAAGGCATCTTCCTGCGGGAGAGATTCGGTTACTTCATCCTCGCGGAAGACGTTGAAGAGAGTTCTCTCTAAGGAACCTTCAATTTCTAAGGTGTCTAAGATGTCGAAGTATTCTAAGATTGAGTTGAATGAACCGGTAAATGCAGTAAGCTCACTCTGCGGGACGCTTAAGTCTGCAAGACCGGCAATCTGGATTACGTCTTCTTCAGTTATCATAGGTCTGATTCGAAGTTATGGTGTACACGTTTAATTCTTCCGCGTGATAAACCTGACGACATGAGATACTATAATAGTATAGAATACTGTTGAGTATGTGGGTGATTAGTATGGGTCACGCGTAGATATGCGTGTAAAAAAAAGCAGAGAGGGCCTTATGCTCTCTCGCGAATCTCTGAGGTAATCTTCTCGACGAACTCTTCAGCGGTCATAGTTACAGTCTTGCTGTCACGGGTTCTAACAGAAACAGTTCCAGTCTCGACCTCTTTCTCACCGATGATAATCATATACGGAACACGCTCGGTGTACTGAGCCTGACGAATCATGTATCCAATCTTCTCGTTTCTGTTGTCAAGCTCGACACGAACCTTTGCGTCCTTTAACATCTGGTAAACCTTCTCTGCATACTCAGCACTCTTCTGAGAGACCTGAAGAACCTTTGCCTGCATCGGAGCAAGCCAGACAGGGAATCTTCCGGCGAAGTGCTCAGTTAAGATACCAATAAAACGCTCGATAGAACCGAAGCAGACGCGGTGAATCATAATCGGTCTTGGTCTCTCGTCGTTCTCATCGACATAGGTTAAGTCGAAGTTAATCGGCATCTGGAAGTCGAGCTGGATAGTACCGCACTGCCAGGTTCTTCCAAGACAGTCTCTTAAGTGGAAGTCAATCTTCGGACCGTAGAATGCACCGTCACCTTCGTTAATGGTGTACGGGAGGTTTAAGGTCTCGAGAGCATTCTTCAGACCGTTGGTTGCTGCTTCCCAGTCCTCATCAGAACCCATGCTGTCTTCAGGTCTTGTGGAGAGCTCAAGGAAGTACTCGAAACCGAACTTGGAGTAAACAGTATCAATGAGGTTTACAACGCGTGCGATTTCCTCTGCAATCTGGTCGCGTCTCATGAAGATATGTGCATCATCCTGAGTGAAGGATCTGACACGGAACAAACCGTGCAGAGTACCTTTAAGCTCGTGACGGTGGACAGTTCCAAGTTCTGCAAGGCGCATTGGAAGCTCTCTGTAGCTGTGCGGCTCGCTTGCGTAGATTAAAACACTGCCCGGACAGTTCATCGGCTTAATGCAGAAGTCTTCCTCATCGATGCAGGTTGCATACATATTGTCCTTGTAGTGATCCCAGTGACCGCTGGTTTCCCAGAGACAACGGTTCATGATAAGCGGAGTGTTGATTTCCTGATATCCGTTTGCCTGGTGGAGATCGCGCCAGTACTCGAGAAGAGAGTTTCTGACAATCATACCATTCGGCATAAAGAACGGGAATCCCGGTGCAACATCCTCGAACATGAACAGCTTCATGTCCTTTCCAATCTTTCTGTGGTCGCGGCGCTCGGCCTCTTCCTGGAGCTTTAAGAACTCTTCAAGTTCCTTTGCGGACGGGAATGCAGTACCATTGATTCTGGTCAGCATCTTGTTCTTGCTGTCGTTCTTCCAGTATGCTCCGGAAAGTCCGGTGAGCTTGAATGCCTTTAAGGACTGGGTGGAGGTTAAGTGCGGGCCAAGGCACATATCAACATAATCGCCCTGCTCGAAGAAACTAAGCGGCTCGCTCTCGTCTAAATCACCAATGTGCTCAACCTTGTACGGCTCGTTTCTCTCCTCCATGAATTTGAGTGCTTCATCACGCGGGAGAATGAACGGCTTGAGCGGAAGGTTTGCCTTGACAATCTTGCGCATTTCTGCTTCGATTGCCGGAAGGTCAGTATCGGAGAGTTTGACATCGCCTAAATCAACATCATAGTAGAATCCCTTTTCTGTTGCCGGACCGTATGCGAATGCCGCATGCGGGTAAAGATGCTTTACGGCCTGGGCTAAGATGTGGGCTGCAGTATGGCGAATGACATTGAGTTCTTCCTCTTTTGGACACTCGCCGGTTTTTCCGTCGCTGTATATGACTTTCATGTGCGATATTGCTCCTTCTGTGCATCGGAAGGTCGATGCTGTAAGCTCAGAGATTCTTATATATTTATGATTGCTGAAGGATATTCATTTCGTTTGAGATATCCTTCAAAAAGAGATTATTCAGTCTTCTGCTGAGCTCTTCTCTTCAACCAGTGAAGAAGAACCATAATCAGAATACCGAGAATAAAGAAGACAACACTAAACGTCTCAAGGCCTAATGCCGGAAGAGGCTTGGAAAGCGTCTCTGCACCTTTGGAGATTGCATAAAGTGAACCAATCAGAAGACCAACAACAAGATACATAAGCTGCGGTCTAAATCTTGCATAACATACACGAATGACCTTTGTACAAAGAGCCAGACCAAGAACAGCACCGACACCGAATATACAAAGAGACGGAATATACGCAAACTCAAGATGTACAACAGAAGAGACCGCGGAAATCAGCGGAACATACAGCCCGAAGATTAAGAGAAGTGTTGATCCGGAAATTCCTGGAATAATCATAACAGACACAGCCAAAGCTCCTGCAATGAAGAGAAGAAGAGCCAGGGAAGGATTCAAGGCAGTTAAATCAACAGCACCGAATGATGAATTCAGATGAACCATTAGAGGGACAAGTGCCGCACCAAGTATTGTAAATATAATCCACTGGTATTTACCTCTCAAAGCCTCTTTTTCCTCGGCGATAACTATTGGAATCGCAAGAAGAGTGAGACCCAGGAATAATGAACTCAGTTCATAGATATAGACATCAAAGAGTTCGGAGAGAAGCATCGCACAGACAACAAAACCTCCGGCCCATCCGCATCCAAGCTTAATCAAAAACGGTAAAGATGCAATCTTATTTTCCAGAGGACCTAAGAGAAAGTCATTTACTGATGTTACAAACTTCTCGTAAAACCCTAAAAGAAAGGCTATAGTTCCGCCTGATACTCCAGGAACACTGTCGGCTACAGCCATACAGATTCCGCGCAGTACGTCAGAAAAAATCATATCCAATTATTTGCTGTTGGAGAATTAAAGAGTGATGAAAAAAAGGATTACTAGGTTGCCCAGAGTCCGTGTTTATTGCAGTATTCGTATGCTTTTCCGCCTGCGGCGTCAGTCTTGATAATCATTTCCGGAGCCTCTCCCGGAGCTAAGAACTTGCGGTAGGTAATTCCATCGTCTGCAACGAAGGTAATCCACTGGATGTAGTGGTCTGCGTCCATAGGGTGGGGAACAGAGCCAACAGTAATCTTGAATCCGTCTGCGGTCTTTTCGACTGCCGGAACGTGCTTTTCGACTGCTGCATCAGTGGTGTTTGGGACGAGCTCGACCATCTCTGCTCCGCAGCATTCGATTTCCGGTGCTGCTGCGTTTAAGACAAAGACGATGTTTCCGCATGCTTCACATTTGTATGCCTTGTGTGATTTTGCCATACCTTACTTTAGGAGAGGGTAAAATAAATAGATTCGTATAGAGGTAACAGTGAAAAAAGAGAATTATTCATCAGTCTTTGCGATGTCGCAAAGTCTCTCTACGCCGCCGACAGATTCAATAACCTCTGCCGCTGCTTTCGGGATATACTTTTTCCAGTCGCCTCCATCAAGCATTTTCTGTCTGATAGCTGTTCCGGAAAGAGACTCTCTCTGATACATAGGCGGAGACTCAACAGGAATTCCAGCCTCCTCAAAGAGACGGATTACAAGCGGATTTGATGTATAGACCGCATCAAATGGCGGAACCATTGACCTGACATGAGATACCCAGAGAGCATTTCTCTTGATATCCTCAAGCGGGATAATGTAGAGCGGAATCTTTGCATCAGATAAGGCACGCCGAATCATCAAAACACGCTCGCCTGCAGTGAAAGGATGGCGAAGGTCATGACTCATCTGAGCACTTCCAATACCAATAATTAACTCGTCAACCTCTTCGCAAAGTCCGTCGATTACTGCCTTGTGACCGTTATGGAACGGCTGAAATCTTCCGACATAGAGTCCGCGCTTCATTTTGTATTCCTCGCTTCTGCAATTAAAGCAGCAGTTCTAGCCGCAAACGCCCCGGCGGTAAATCCTGCATCAATATTTACAACAGTAATCACCGCACATGACTGAAGCATTGATGCCAGAGCCGCCTGACCATGACCCATGTAACCATATCCGGTAGAGACCGGAACTCCAATTACAGGTTTGTCAACTAATCCTGCGACAACTGAGGGAAGTGTTCCTTCTCTTCCTGCACAGACAACATAAACATCAGCACCTGAAACCTTCTCAAGTGCCGGGAAAAGCCTGTGAATTCCGGCAACTCCGACATCGTAGGCTGTAACAACCTCTGCACCCATCTCCTCGGCGATTGCCCGGGCTTCTTCTGCGACACGGATATCAGATGTTCCAGCAGTAAGCACAGCCACCTTTCCTCCAGACGGTTTTGGAACTGTGCCGTCAGTTAAAATCAGAATATTTCCAGCCTCACGAAACTCTGCTTCCACTCCGTCCGGAAGTGCCGCACAGACAGCTTTGGTCTGCTCTGCTGTGATACGTGATGCAACACATCGTCCTGCGGCATTTACAAAGTTGTGCATAATCTGCACAAGAGAATCAGTATCCTTTCCTTCGGCTAAAACAATCTCCGGCATCCCGCATCTTGAAGCACGCTCAAGATCGAGATTTGCAACGTCTCCTACCTTTGAAACAGCCGGTTTCGATAGAAGAGATTCAGCCTCTTCTACAGAGAGGCTTCCATCTGCTACTGCGCGGAGAATATCTGCTTTGTCCATAATTATTCCTTTAATGCGGCATCAAGTGCGTTTGTCTTCTCGCTCTTGTGAAGCTTATCTGCCCACGGAAGTTCTCTGACAGAAGACGAAGCTTTTGCCATCTCGAAGAATGCCTTTGCTTCCTCAATCTGTCCCATCTTCAGGAGATCATAAGCAATACCTGCCCATGCATCAGCGTGGACGCTTCTAAGCTCCAGGGCTTTGCTGTAGTAGTGAATCGACTCTTCGAAAAGTTCCAGACGGGTTAAGACATCTGCCTGCATCATAAGGAATGCAAAGTCCTCGGAATCGAAAGCAGCAGCCTTTGCAAACTCGAGCAGACCTTCCTCTGTCTTTTTCTGCATAACAAGGACAGCACCGATTCTTAAATGAGTCTCAGCAGTCTCTTCTAACTCAAGAGACTTACGGAGTGCATATTCAGCATCCGCCCAGAGAGATAAGCGTGCCTTTGTATCGGCATACATAAGCCAATCTTTGGCACCCGGATTTGACTGAACAATTTTTTCGCGCAGTTCCATCTCGCGTGCAAGAGCTGATGCGGCATCAGCAGGACGGCCTAAGGCTTCATAGACCTTAACCATTCTGTGCTGGAAAACAGGGTCTTCCGGGTTGTCTGCGGCAAGAAGAGAGTAGAGGACAAGTGCTTCGTCATACTTTCCCATCTTGCCAAGCATATCACCAACACGAATGTTACAGCGCGGATTGCCTGAGATTTTGGAAGCCTTTTCGAAGAGAAGCTTTGCTTCTTCGAACTGGTGAAGCTCAGCCAATGCATCTCCAAGCAGGTTGATGTATTTTGGATTCTCCGGCTCTAAATCATATGCAGCGGCATATGCATCTCCAGATTCGTAGAGTTTCTGCTGTTTTAAAAGAACATATCCAAGGTCAGCCCATGCAGATACATCGGTTTCGTTATCCTTAAGATATTCGCGGAAGAGGTTTTCTGCGGCTTCATATTCACGGTATGCCGCTTTTTCCTGCGCATTTGTTAAGAGTGCGACAGACATTATACTGTATCATTTGGTGTGGAAGATGATTAATGGTGCTGACTGAAACCCCTGAGTTTTACGCTTTTGAAAATAATTCATACTGTCTGTTTTAAATCCTTCAAAATCCAATTACTACTAACACATGTCAAGTCCCGCACAAAATATGAATAAAACAGCAGGAAAGTATCACGAAGTCAGCAGACGTAAGATGTCTGTGATAATTATTCTCGCTGTTTTACTTGTTCTTTCGATGATTCTGGCTCTTGGAATCGGTTCTGTGTTTATTCCGCCGACAGAAGTCATGGCATCATTAGTGAACGCGCTTTTCCCGGGACTTATCAACTCTCCTGATGGTACGGCAGATATCATTCTAAACTTTAGAATGCCGCGTATCCTTCTTGCTGTATTAACCGGTGTTGCTTTAGCCGCAGCCGGGGCTGTGATGCAAGGGCTTCTTCGAAACCCTCTTGTATCACCATTCACCCTTGGACTTTCATCTGCCGCATCATTTGGTGCTGCACTGATGATTGTTTTAGGACCTGCCGTTTTTGGAGCATTTTTTGCAGGCTCTGTTGTATTTCTCGGATTCGAGTTCACCACAAAATCCCTGATGCTTATTCTCTCTGCATTCCTGTTTGGATGGCTCAGTGTGGTTCTGGTCTACTTCATATCCCGCGCACACCAGATTTAGCTCTCAAATATGTATCAAACGATGATGCTCTTCGTGAGATTGTAACCTGGATGATGGGAGGTATGTGGGGAGCTACCTGGCAGACCATCTTCATCTTAACGCCGGTTGTTCTCATCTGCTTCTTACTCATTGAACGCAGAGCATGGGACTTAAACACTTTATCAAGCGGAGATGATGTTGCAAGAAACTTAGGAATCAATGTTGACCGGTTTAGAATCACAGGCCTCTTAATTGTGAGTTTTGCCGCATCCGCATGTCTTGCATTTACCGGAATCATTGGTTTTGTAGGCCTCATGGCTCCGCACATCTGCCGGATGCTTATTGGAAACGACTACAGATATCTTCTTCCGGCATCCGCATTAATGGGAGCTCTTATTCTCCTTGTTTCTGACACCGTTGCCCGCGTCATCTTAGCACCGGTTGAAATTCCGGTTGGAGTTATCATGTACGTACTTGGAGGTATTTTCTTCCTCTTCTTAATCACCAGAGGACACGGGAGGTATCTCTCATGAAAATCTCTGTTGAGCATCTGACGCAGAAGTACGGACAGCATGTTGTCTTCGAGGATGTAAGTTTTACAACAGAGTCTGGAAAAGTCACTGCTCTTCTTGGTCCGAATGGTTCAGGGAAATCCACTCTGATTAAGACAATCGCAGATATTCTGCCAATGAAGGGTGGAAGAATCCTTGTAAACGACACAGACATTACAACTGTTTCGAAGGCTGAACGTGCAAAGATGATAGGATATGTTCCGCAGTACTTCCATTACACATCCTTTACATCTGTTCTTGATACGGTATTAATAGGGCGCAGGCCTTACATGAGCTGGTCTGTATCTGATGAGGATTTGGAGGCAGTTGATGCAGCTTTATCTACAATGCACATTGAAGAACTGGCAGACCGCTTTGTAAACGAACTATCAGGAGGTCAGCGTCAGAGGGTTTTCATTGCCAGAGCTCTTGCCCAGAACCCTGAGTTTTTCCTATTCGACGAGCCGACAAGTTCACTCGATCTTCGTCATCAGTTAGAGACATTAGCTGTTATGCAGGATGTAGTCCACAAAAACAACTCAGGAATGATTGTTGCCCTCCATGACCTTAACTTAGCACTTCGCTATGCAGACCATGTTGTTCTCTTAAAGGACGGGGCAATCTATGCAAATGGAAAACCTGAGGATGTGCTCACAGCAGAAGCTGTCAGAGACGTTTATGGAGTAGAATCCGAAGTTGTGGAGAAGGAGACGGGAAGGTTTATTCTATCATACGAACCATCATATTAGTATGAAGAAATTATTCTGGACAGTCATAGCTGTCGTACTAATCATTATGACAGCAGGCTGTGTTGCCCCGGAGGCTGGCGATATCTCAATTACCAATACTGACGGGACTACTACAGAGATTTTCAGGGACGTTGAAAATATCGTTCTGCTGAACTCCAATGCAGGTGAAGTATTGTATCTTTTAGGAGAAGCCGACAGAGTTGTTGGAATCTCAAAGTCTATCGCAAATAATGCAGGTCAGGTAAAGCTCTATCCGAATTCAAAAATTATCGGAGCATGGAATGAGCCGGATGTTGAGTATCTAATCTCGATAGGTGCAGATGTTGTTCTGGCATACTCCGATTCGAAACCCAAAAATGCCGAGGTCCTGGCCGCTGCAAACATTCCGGTTGTTTATGTGGACTGCACAAAGCCTGAGACCATGGCATCAGACATCATGGAGATTGGAAAACTCGTGGGAAAACAGAAGCAGGCGGCAGAGATTGCCGAGTACTATAATGAAGTGATGGATGAGGTTCGCTCTGCATCTATGCTTGCTTCAACCCACTATACAGTCTATGCGGAAAGCTACACCGCATGGTACGGACAGGGCACTGATACAGGAATGGGGCAGCTCATCTCATGGACATTTGGGCAGAACATTATGAAAGATGCCGGAGCAAAGAAGCTCTCGGATGAGTGGGTTGTAACATCCAGTCCGGAAATTATTGTAAAACTCGTAAACAGCATGGATAACGCAGATGCTGTCCTGAATGAGATTAAGAACAGAAGAGGATTTGACAGCGTATCAGCAGTCGAGAATAATAAGGTCTGGATTATCAGAAACGACTTAACTTACGGTCCAAGAAGCTGTGCGGCGGCTGTTGCTCTGTTTAAGATGGAATATCCTGGAATCAAGTTCGATTTAACACCTGAAAGTGTGCTTTTAGAGTTTAACAAACGCTTTGGAACAAACTTTGAGACGGATGGAATTACCTATCCGGCCCTCTGATTTTTACAGCATCGGCGTCTGAAGAATAGTTAAAATATCCTGCGGCTTTTCTGCGACAAGTGTTTTTGCAGGAATCTGGAGACCGTATTTTTCCTCGAAGAAGTTTCTATCACCGTATTTTGCATAAACAGGAGTCAATCCAACAGCTAAGGCCGGTTCAATATCGCGTCTGACAGAATCTCCGACAAATACTGCATCGTGTGCCCGGCATTCAAGAAATGATAAGGCACACTCGAATGGGGCATGGTGAGGCTTTTTGTAGCCGGTCATATCATAACATACTACAACGTCGAAAAACTCCTTTATGCCTGCTACTTCAAGTCTTTTTTCTGCCCCGTAGGTATAGGCATCTGTTACCACTCCAAGTTTGTATCCGGCATCCTTTAAGGATGATAGAAGCTCTTTTACTCCGTCATACGGCTGAAGATTGGTGTGTTTTGCTGTCTCGTAGGCTTCCTGAGCTGCGAAGTACTTTTCGACCGAGAAACAGTCGTGCGCAATCATGAAGTCCTGAAGATTCATGTGGTCTTCTACATGATACTTCCATCTAAGGTAGTAACTGAAAAGCTCCTCTGCTGTTCCAACCCCAAGGTACTCAACAGCCGCGGCACTTCCGCGCTCCATGCAGGCGATGAAATCAAACAGCGTATTATCCATGTCGAAGAGAACTGCCTGATAGGGGGAGGAGAGGAGTGTCTGCATACTTATAGATTCTTCCTGAGACAATTTAGACATGTCGAAGTTAGACCCGCTGTAATTATAATCTGAGACGACAATATTACTCATCATGACAAGTCAGCCGAACGAAGCCGAATATGAAAAGTTATACCTGGTCTCAAGACTGGTATTCAACGGAGAGATTGATGCAGATAAAGCTTCAGCAAAATTATCCGGAATTATTGGCAGTTCGGATGTATACAACAAAGTGGTCTTTAAGATGTATGCTGGAATGCGCAACGGTCGTGTGTTTCACCAGTCGGGAGGAGATGAAGCGGTTCTCTACTTCCTGAGGCGTATTGCGCATGATGAGGGTGTTGAAGCACTCGAGGCTGCATTAAATGCAGTGTATGGTTATACAGGATTCAAGGGTTCTGTTGGATGCCCTATGCCGGAACTTGAAGATGCCTGCGATGCATTAAAGGTAATACACGGAATTGCTGCACGTGAAAAGCTTGAATAAGGCTGATTTAATTCATCTCTTTTTTGTAATAATTATAATAGCCGCAAGTGCTGTTGATGCAAGAACAATCAGAATCCAATAAGGAATCGAAATTCCGTTTTCTGTTTTCGATGGAGTTGAAGGGTGTTTGGGAGTTTCTTTATCCACAGGTCTTTGTGTATTTTCATTTAAAGGGACATCAGAAGATACATCTTTTCCGCCCCCGATGTTTTCTCCAATCTTTAAGACTGCTTCATATCCTGCATAATTTTTTACCTGCACTGCAGGGACTGTTTCTTCAAATGTCTGAGTGACTGATACAGATAAGGTTGCAGGAGATTTGGTATTCAAAGTTACATCGAGCAGAAATAGTGTCTTATCTCCGTTTATTGTTTCTCCTCTCATTGCCCCGGCCCAGATGAGAATCCCTGTGTCATCAGAGTAAGTTATGTCCGAGGCGGATTCTGCATTGACTGATATTTTAGCAGACGGTGATTTTCCTGTGTTTATCAGAAGCTGATAGCCTGATAAATCATCAGCCCCGAAGACTTTGACCGGAACCTGTACAGTCTCGCCAGCCTCTGCAGAGATTCCTGCTGTGTCAATCACAAACGAGCCTGCCTGGACTCCGCACGGGAGAAGAGATAAGAGAAGGATAAGTGATATGATTTTTAGTTTCATGCTTAGTATCCTTTGATGAAGTTAAAGGCGTTCATTGCATCGGCTAACATGATTTTGCCATCTGAATCAGTGTCAGCATAAAGTCTCCATTCGGGCTTGATGTAGAGTTCAGGTTCAACAACCGCGTGGAGAATCATGTCCACATCATATAGGTTTACGTTGTCTATGTCTCCTGTTCCTTCAACTACGTCACCTACTTTTCGTCCGGTGAATACTATTTTGAAACACTTTGCATCTGAATCTGAGGTTGCGAGGTTGAATTTAATTGTGCCGTCAGTATTTTTGCTGACTGTGCTTGAAGCCTCAATCCACTGATTTGATTTTTGGTTTGCGGAATCATAGGCGGCTGTTGATTTGTAAACTTTGACTTCTGTCAGTTCTGATGCGGTGTTACTGTAGTCTGGAGATGCATGTCTTGATACAGCAGGCCATTTCTTTTCTAAAGATGCGTCGAATGGTGATATGACATATGTGACTGAGGCTTTCTGCTTGAATGACCAGACAGGTGTACCTAATTTGTCTGCTCCGTTGGTGTTTGCTGTTTCGGCTAAGATAAGCGGGACAACATTTACTGTGGTTTTGAGAGTTTGCGTTGGGTATTTTGTGTAGTCTTCTGTATTCGAGACTGAGCTTTC
Organism: Methanocorpusculum sp.; assembly: GCA_017387505.1. Classification (GTDB taxonomy): domain Archaea; phylum Halobacteriota; class Methanomicrobia; order Methanomicrobiales; family Methanocorpusculaceae; genus Methanocorpusculum. Next base: position 34,563 of record JAFOFB010000004.1, on the reverse strand, counting down.
AATTTCCAGAGTTACAGTATATTCTCCAGGCGCCAGGTCAGCATCTGATATGGTGAGAGTAAGTAGGTCTTCAATACTTTGTGTGATGTCTGTTCCTGTTGAGAGCGTTAGAGTGTTTCCTTCTTTTCTGATTACATCAAATTTAACACCATCTTTGAGATTATAATCATAGGACATGCTTTGAACTTGATTTCCGCTATAATCAGAGAGTGTTAATGTGACAACTATCATGCTGACTTTTCCGTTTGTCACTTCAAGTGAGACAGGGATTTTTATCGGATATTTTGGGATGATGATATTTGTTGGATTATCAATAGCAAATTGAAAGTCAGGAGCGGATTCAATAATCAGGTAATTTCCTGATGGTACAAGACAGTAGTCTTTGTCTGCGATATGGAATTTGTTTTGGAGATTCTGTGCTGCTTTAGATGATTGGAAATCTACAGCTTTTGTTTTTGGGACATAGTTTTCATAACTTATGTCTTTGACTTCTCCAGAGAATTTAGAATCTGCCTGGATTACCGGGACTAGATTTCCATTTTGGAAATGAATTGAGGATATAACTGCCTCCCCTGAAATCGAAATTGAGGATGTAAGTGGATTTCTTCCAACAACTTCAATATCATATCCATTATTTTGAGAAACACTTCCACCATTTATAGAAACAGAACCATCAGAAAGATAAATACCCGCTCCGTTATTTGCGATATTTTTTGTGATGATACCGGAATTCATGATAAATGAACCACCATCAATCACTGATACTGCACCGCCTAATTTTCCTGACATGTGAGATATCTCACCCCCGTTCATGATGAAGACGCCTTTATTTTTCACTCCCGCTGATGTTGATGTTGAGGTGTGACATGTTATAACTGCTCCTGATTCAAGAGTGAGTTTTCCAATGTTGGCAATAAGAGGTCCTGAGATTTCAGAACCTTTAATCGTTAGTGTATATCCTGTATTTCCTGATAGGGTGAGATTACTGTTTTGGCGTACATAGATGCATTCAGACTTTATCTGTTCATTTACACTTGGAGGAGTGTTAAATGAAAGTGTGACAGATTTTCCTTCCGGCTTCAGAGTTATATCTGCACCTTTGGGAATAGAAAGATAGCCCATCTCAATATCTCCACTTATCAAAATGGTCTGTGTTCCTCCTTCATTTACAGCCTGCTCCAAAGAAGTAAAATCAGACACGGCATCAGCCCAAACAGGCGCAGAGAACAATACAATAATCAAAGCAAGACAAACAACCGTCTTTAAGATATCAGATTTCCGAAACATCAAAGACATCTACACTCCTAATCGAAAATATCAGTCACTTATCTTATAGAATAAATCCAAAAATGATATTATGAACAATAAAACGCCAGAATTTTGAAACAACACAAATAATGTCAAAATATTCCAAAATCAGAACCACACCCGCAACATATGATTTAAGAAATCTCTTTTGAGATAGAAAAAGAACATTGCAAGACTTATTTGTGACTGCAATATACACACACAACCCACTAACTTCAACTGCGCGCCATAAAATATTACTTCAAGTATGCATCGCTGCAGAAAAATATCTAATCAGAAAAATACTCGAAAAAGGAAAACCTCTTCACAAAACAAAATACAGAAAACCCGAAATCACGGGCGAGGAAAAATTAATTGAGCATGGATGACTCCATGCCTTATTGTGCCATTCCAATAAAGTGAAGATTAACGCTTGGACTTTGCTTTTGCGCCCATCATGGACTTCTTGGAGCGGCGGATTCTGCGGCGGAGTCTCTGATCAGCAATCTTTGGTCCGCGTCCGCGTCCCTGCTGCTGGGAGTTTGCCATGCGTGCCTCAATCTTGGAGACAATGCTTGCTCTCTTAAATCTCTGATTCGGTCCTGGTTTCTTGACCTCTCCCTCTTTCTGCGGGACGAGGCGAATCTGTCCATTGACACCCTTAATCTGGTGCCAGGTAACACTTCCTGTCTTTCCCATATTGAACTCCTAAATTTGTTGGTTTCCTACTCACTTAAACATATCTCTTAGACATCACCAATTACATGATGCGGTTGAGCTCGTCATTTAAGACCTCAGAGACAACCTTACCGTCAATTCTGCCTCTGACTTCCTTCATAACTACGCCCATAACTGGCCCTAAAGCCGCTTTGCCGCGTTCTTTGATGAAATCCACTCTCTCAGACACAATGCCGCGGGCAAGTTCCTGAAGCTCATCGCGTGAGAATGCAGGAGCAACCTTGGCGATAGCATCTTTAACACTTAAGCCCTTCGCGCATGCAGTAAGAATATCAATGATAGCCTCTTTTGCCGCGTTTCCGGCCTCAACAGCCTTCATTACGCCGATTACTGCATCATCAGAGATGATACCTGCACCGTCTGCGCGGTTTGCCTCCTTTAAGGATGCAAGAATAGTTCTTGCCGCAAACACAGGACGGATGCCTTCAGCAACTGCGCGCTCGAAGAGAGGAAGCTGTTCAGAGTATGCCATCTGGCGTGCCATACCGTCATCCATACCATACTCGGATGCGAAGCGCTTGACCTTGTCGGTTAAAAGCTCAAGCATCCTGATTGCTTCGAAGTACTCGTCTGAGACCGGAACCGGTAAAACATCAGTCTCCGGGTACATACGGGCAGCTCCCGGAAGAGGGCGCATGTATGCGGTAGATCCACCCTCAAGCATCTTTCTGGTCTCCTCCGGGACACCGTCGAATGCCATCTTTGCACGGCGGATAATCATCTTCATTGCGCATCTGCACTTCTGCTCAGTTGCCGCAACAATAATGACTGCATCCTGTTCCCCTGCGCCTAAGGTCTCCTTTAAGATGTGTACCTCTTCCTCGGTAACACCATATGCCGGAAGCTCATCAGTGTGGAACAGACCTCCGACACCGCACTTCTTTGCATAGTCTGACATCTCAGAACCAAGACGTCTTCCAGGCTGGATTTCAGTTCCAACAAGTCCTGCGAATCCGTGGAGAACAGTTCCAAGGATGCACTTTGCCTTCTTTAAGACATTGGACTTGGTCTCTGCAAAGACCTTTGTTACATCATAGACTTCACCGTTTACGAGTGCATTGCGTGCTAAAAGCTCGTCGCGGATTGCAAGAAGGGATAACTGACGCTGAACCTCGCGGCGGACGACTTCAGCGATTAAGTCAAGCTCCTGAACACCCTTAATCTCAACACGTGCACCGTCAGCGATTGAGACGTTGACATCCTGACGGATGGTTCCAAGACCGCGCTTTACACGACCGGTAGAACGAAGAGTCATTCCAATGTACTGAGCAACATCGTGAACCTCTTCCGGAGTCTTCATGCACGGAGCAGTTGTAATCTCGATTAACGGGATTCCAAGACGGTCAACAGAAAAGATTGTGTCTTCAACTCTCTGACATGCCTCTTCCTCGACTGCAACAGTCTCGATTCTGCAGGTGTCTGCAATCTTTCCATTGAGTGCGACAAGTGCAGTTCTCTGGAAACCGGAGGTTGCAGAACCATCCACAATCATCTTGCGCATGGTGTGGATTTCAGGAAGCGGAGTCATGTCAAACATCTTAGCGATAGTTAAGACGATATCTAATGCTTCGCGGTTTAACGGTGCCGGCGGCTCTTCATCAATCTCGACAAGTCCTGTAGTGTCGTAGGTGTAGTAGGTGAAGAGTCTGTGCTGCATGGTCTCTTCCTGTGCGGCACGGTCAACATCTCCCATTTCAGACGTTGCAACACGCAGGTATCTCTGAACAACACCAAAGTGTTCGTCAGAGTCGCGGATGACGGTTGGAGAGTGGCAGAACAGCTTTTCTTTGGTGTTGAGCTGCTGGTGAATCTCAATTCCAGCCTTTAAGCCAAGTGCTTCATAATCCATCAGTTCTCACCTCTGATATCAACATCTAATTCTCCTTTGAGATTGGTCTGCATAAGACGCTTGACGTCTTTTGCTTCAGCGTTTGCTAAAACCCACATGAGTTTGACTAATGCGACTTCAGGAAGCATGTTTCCAGCCTCAATTACCCCTGCATCAAGGAGGTAACGTCCTGTCTCGTAGACGCGGTCACATACAGAACCTGCCATACACTGAGAGGTCATGACAACAGTGGTGCCTGCGGCAGTGAGGGCTGCAATCTTTTCGATGCAGTCTGTTCCAGTGTGTCCAAGTCCGGTTCCTGCGATGACAAGTCCTTTGTATCCCTTGAATGCATCAAGGACAGCAGGGTTCATGCCCGGGTAGTAGGTCAAAAGACCGCAGGCCGGTTCAAGCTCTGCTTTGAGAACAAGAGAGTTCTCTCCGCGTTTTACTGCGTCGTCTGCGAGTACAACTTTTCCATCCGGATAGCTTACAGTTCCAACAGCGTCGCGTCCGATGCTCTGGAATGCGTCACGGCGGGAGGTGTGGTTCTTGCGAACTCTTGTTGCTCTGTGAAGGGAGCAGGATGTGTCGCTTGATGTGGAGTGCATACAGACAACAACCTCTCCAAGCTCGGAGACGCCGGTCTGTGCTGAGCAGATTGCGTTGATTGCGTTATCTGACGACGGGCGGTCTGCACTTCTCTGTGCTCCAACGAAGATAACAGGTACTGTAGTGTCGAGCATGAAGGAAACTGCTGCTGCACTGTAGAGCATGGTGTCGGTTCCGTGAGTTACAATGATTCCCTTAGAGCCTGCAAGAATCTCGTTGTAGATTGTGCGGGCAAGCTCCTGCCACATCTCAGGGTTCATGTTCTCGGATAAGATGTTGTACGGCTGAAGGGTTCTGTAGCGTGCAATCTCTGCGAGCTCCGGGATACTGCGGAGGATGTCTTCTGCGGTGAACTTGGAAGATACTGCACCTGTTCTGTAATCCACAGTACTGGCAATGGTTCCACCGGTTGAGATAATTGAGAGAAGCGGGAGCTTTTCGTTCTGCTCGAGCGGGACTGCAGCCGGCTTTGACGGAGCTTCTGCTCCATCACGCGGAGTTACTGCAGATTTTGGAACGCAGATGTTGTATCCGCTTTTCAGTTTGACAACTGCATTTTCGCCGGATGCGTTGATGTAGATTCCTTCCATATCAAGGCCGGCGAAGGATACGGTGACTGGGTCACTGTTATTAAACGTCATTTATAATTCCTCGATTGCGTGTTTCATTCTGTTGTCTGCGTCCTCTAACTGGTCGCGGAGGATGTCTCCTGTGACTTCATCCTGTACAAGCTTTACGTCTGCGACCTGGACAGCCTTTTTGACAAGGCGCGGGTTTGGAGAACCGAGTGTCTTTTTGGAACGGACAATTTCCTTTGGATTCTGTGCGCGGTCGATTGCCTCCTGAGTTAAGCCGCGCTCAACAAGTGAGAGGCCTGCAAGTTCTTTTGCGGCATCATCAACGACAGCTAAGTCAAACGAGCCAAGTTTTACAGCACGTCCGACTATGTTGTGAGCGGCGCGGAACGGGATGTTGAATTCGCGAACGAGATAGTCTGCGACTTCAGTGGCTCCTGTGTTTCCAGCCTTTGCGCTCTTTTTCATGGCGGCGGTGTCAAACTCTGCGGTCTCGATGATTTCTGCAAGGAGAGGGAGAGAGGACACAGTCTCATGACAGGCACGCCAGAGGTGCGGGTTTAAGTCCTGTAAATCTCTGTTATAGCTCATTGGAAGGGATTTGATGAGCATAAGAGAGGTCATGAGCTCTCCTGTGACAGCGGCGGACTTTGCACGCATAATCTCTAAGGTGTCAGGGTTTTTCTTCTGCGGCATGATACTGCTTGTAGAGCAGAAGGCGTCGTTTAAGTTTACGAATTTGACAAATGCGGATGACCAGAGAATCAGCTCTTCACAGATGCGGCTGATGTTGGTCATAAGAATTGCAAATGCGGAGATCGTTTCAACAATGAAGTCGCGGGAGGCGACACCGTCCATGCTGTTCTCCATTGGAGAGGTGAATCCAAGGTAGGATGCTGTAAGTTCTCTGTCAAGCGGGAAGCCGGTTCCTGCAAATGCTGCAGAACCAAGCGGGGAACGGTTTACCCTTGAATAGGCGTCAAAGAGACGTCCTGCATCACGGGCGAAGAGGTTTTCGTAGGCTAAAAGATAGTGGGCGAGAGTGGTTGGCTGTGCATGCTGTAAGTGGGTGAAACCAGGCATGATAGTTGTTGTGTGTTCTTCGGCACGGGTGATTAATGCCCGGCGGAGCTCGAAGATTCCGGAGAGTGCATCTAAGATGTACTGACGCGTTCTCATGCGAAGGCAGGTTGCGACTTCGTCGTTTCTGCTTCTTCCAAGGTGCATGCGTCCTCCGGCGTCTGCTCCAACGTCTTCCATTAACTGTGCTTCGATTCCTGCGTGGATGTCTTCACGTGCAGGGTCGAATGCGTTTTCCGGGAGTCCGTTTTCCATGTAGCCTTTGAGGGCGACAAGGATTTTTTTGGCGGCGTCTTTGTCGATTAAGTTCTGCTGAACAAGCATTAAGACGTGTGCCATGTCAACTCTGATGTCGCACTCGGCGATTTCACGGTCCGCGTCCATAGATGCGAGGTAGATTTCGCAGTCTTCAGAGCGGTTGCCTTCCAGTCTGCCGTTTCGTATCTGGTCTTTTGCCATATATCTCTAACCTGTTGTACTTATTTGGTGTGAAGAAGTATAAAGGGGCAGGTATGGCACACATACATCTCAAGGAAACCTAATATTCTCACCCGCTAACATATAAGAACAATATGATTTGGAAACGTGATTGGGGGTTAGTTGGACGTCAGGTTGTTGCCTGGATGATCATGCTCGCCCTCTACGTGGCAATTATTGCCGTCGCCTCGAGATTCCTCTCTGGCACATGGTTCTATATGATTATCGGATTTGTCTTCATCTCCGCCTTTGTCCAGTTCTTCTTCTCGGACAAAATGGTTCAGATGACCATGAAGGTGCGGGTTGTATCAGGGGATGAAGAGCCGAAGCTCTACAACATGGTTCGCCGCTTAGCTGATGAAGCAGGCCTTCCAATGCCGCGTGTTGGAATCATCGAACACCGCGCAATGGCAAACATTCCAAACGCATTCGCAACCGGAAGAAGCCCGAGAAGTGCACTTGTTGCAGTAACTCCAAAGATTCGCTATCTCTTAACTGATGAGGAGCTTGAAGCAGTCTTAGCACACGAACTCTCTCACATCAAGAACCGCGATATGCTCACAATGACAATTGGAAGCTTCGCAGTCATGATTGCTGAGATTATTCTGAACAATTCATTCTTCATTGCGCTCTTTGGAGGAAACGACAATGAAAACGGAGGCGGTATGATTGCTTACGTCGCATTAATGGCTGTGAGCTTTGTTGTCTACATCATTGGAATTCTTGTAACGCAGGCAATCTCCCGCTACCGTGAGTTCTCTGCAGACAGAGGCTCTGCATACATTACAAGAGACCCGGATGCACTTATCCGCGCGCTTAATAAAATCAGCGGAGCTGTGGATGCAGCACCAAGACGTGAGAAGAGAGAAGTCTCTGGAACAAACTCGTTCTTTATCATCCCGGCAATCTCAGGAGAGTCCATTCTGGAGCTCTTTTCCACTCATCCGTCCTTAGAGAAGCGTATTGAGAACCTCGAGAAGGTCAGGGAAGAGATTAGAGGATACTGATCTCAAACATCTTTTTCCCGAAATTATTTCGGAAAGTATTTATGCTCACAAGTCAACCTATGTAACGCAAAGCACACACGTGCGAAGCAGCACAGGCACTGATGGTCTAGAGGCATGACTTTGGCCTTCCAAGCCAATAGCCCGGGTTCGAATCCCGGTCGGTGCACTTTTCTTTTGTTTCTTGGATTCGTGGTCTAGTGGTATGACGTCGCCTTCACACGGCGAAGGTCAGGAGTTCGAATCTCCTCGGATCCACTTACCACTTTTCTTAAAAACTGCCGCAATCTTCAGCACTTTATTTTCCGGCACCTAATTTTTCCGAATGAATACTCTTCGCCGCGCTGTTCTTACCGCCGCATCCATTCTTGCAGGATTTACTGCAGGTCTTTTTGTCGATAATTTCTTTTTGTCAAAGACGCCGATTTCAGAGTGGGCAAAGGCTTTGAATACTGATTATGCAAATCTTTTAACATTCGGCGCCACAGCACTTCTTGTTCTGGTGACGATAATTTATGCAGGATACACCCACCGCCAGGTTACGTACTCGAGAAAGCAGTTCCTGCTCGATAAACAGCCATATGTAATCCCTGCAATTATCTCCCGGAACTTTTCGGACTTTGAGGAGTCAGAGACCGAGTACACAAGAACACTTAGGCTCGAGTACAAAATTGCAAACGTTGGAACAGAGACTGCCTTCTCAGTCCAACCGTTTATCTCGGTGTCATATCCGGACCTGGAAGGTTCGATGAATCTGCTGAAAAACTTCGGGCTTGTGCCTCCGGCTTCTGCATATCTTACAGCAGGCGAGGAGAAGAGTGGAGCTGTATCACTCTATGAGAAAGGAACGGATGAAAATAATGAAGGTCTTGAACTTGTGTACCCTGCATTTGGATACAGACTTCTTGAAAATGGCGATATTGTACCTGATGCCGAACGCGGAAATCAGACTGCATTCCCGGTTCTGACACTTAAGGTGTATTACAGAAATCTTGTAGGGCAGTGGTTTGTGTCAGTGCTTAAGGAGGACATTACAGCTGTTGTAAGAGTTGCTGAGAACAGTTCCAAGATATACCCGCGGGTTGTCAAGAGATACAGGCTTGAAGCAGCACAGACGATTCAGCACATTCCGCTTGAAATAAGAGAAGCTAATGCAGATGATGTGAAAAAGGAGTTTGCCCTGCACGGAAAAAGTGTAAAATATCTTCAGACTGAGGATATTTAGAAGGAGACTTCGTCTCCTTTTGCGAACTCTTTTAAGAATGAAGCGCTTGGGTATTCATGAGTGCTTGCAAGATATAATGTGCCGTCGCCAACTTTGCACTCGACTAAGACAGGCTTTCCTGTTTTCTTCGAAACAGCAACAGGTGTTCCTTCGAACTCTTCGAACCATCCGTCACATGCGAAGTTGGAGGTGTCATAGCCGTCAAGGAGTAATGATGCTGTGGAATCTGTGACTTCGAGTTCGTGCTCCATGAACTCATAGTGATACTCAGTCTTTACCGGAAGCCAGTCGTAGCGTGCAGGATTTGCATCAGCCGCACCGAAAACGAGCATCTTTCCGCCGTCTTCGAGGTAGTCCTCAATTCTTCCTGCACATGCACGAAGGGCAGGGAGCATTTTCGAGTAGCTTGTGTTTCCAAAGCCGGTTGGAACAATAATGCCGCTGAATTTTCCGCGGAAGAATGGAGCGGATAAGATAAGCGGAGTTACCGCCTCAACCGGTCCTGCGGCGTCTTCTACCATACGGTGGAACATCATCGAACTGTCCCAGAATACTGCAATCTTACTCATGACTAAACTCTGTATTATCTTTGTTCTTCTCTCTTATCAGACGTTATCCTTTGATAACTCCAAGCGGGCGGAGGCGTACGGCAATCTTTGAGATTTTCGCATCAGATACAGTCTTTACAACTTCACTGCTCGGTTTGTACACATCCGGAGCTTCCTCTGCGATTGCCGCCGGATTTGGAGCGCGGACGTAGATTCCGTCCTTCAAAAGCTCTGCGGCAACGGCGTCGCCTGTTAAGGATTTCTTTGCAGATGATCTGCTCTTTACACGTCCTGCCCCATGACAGGTACTGCCGAATGTCTGAGACATAGCACCATCAGTTCCTGCAAGTAAGTATGATGATGTTCCCATACTTCCAGGGATAATAACCGGCTGGCCTGCTAAACGGAACTCGTGCGGAATTTCTGATCTTCCAGGACCGAATGCTCTGGTTGCTCCTTTTCTGTGGACGCAGACCTTCCTGCGTACTCCATCCACGTCATGCTCTTCCCATTTTGCAACGTTGTGCGCTACATCATAGATTAACGGCATCTCTTCGTAGTCGATTTCGAAGCGTTTGACAAAGATTTCGCGGACGATGTGGGTAATTACCTGACGGTTTGCCCATGCATAGTTGGCTGATGCAGCCATTCCTCCAAAGTATGAAAGACCTTCAGGAGAGTCGAGCGGAGCACAGGCAAGCTGTCTGTCCGGCAGTTCGATTCCGTACTTCTTTACGGCTTCTTCGAGGACTTTTAAGTGGTCGGTACATACCTGGTGTCCAAGTCCGCGGGATCCGCAGTGAATCATGACGCAGAGCTGCCCTTCTTTGACACCGAAGGTTTTTGCAGTTTCTTCGTCCATGATTTCTTCTGCGGTCTGTAGCTCTAAGAAGTGGTTTCCAGAGCCTAGTGTTCCCATCTGAGGAACTCCTCTCTGGCGGGCTTTTTTGCTTACGGCAGAGACATCAGCCCCCTCCATGGCTCCGTTTTCCTCACATCTTCCAACGTCTGCTTCGCATCCGTAGCCGAGTTCTACTGCGTGACGTGCGCCTTCTTCGAGCATGAGTGTTAAGTCATTCTGCGAGAGACGGATTGGACTTTTTGCCCCAACTCCTGTTGGTACTGCTTCGAAGAGTTCTTCGATTAAGCCCTGTTTGTCGGTTAAGTCGGCTTCTGTCAGGGGAGTTGTTATCATTCGGACACCGCAGTTGATGTCAAAGCCGACACCGCCCGGAGAGATAATGCCTTCAGTTTCATCAAATGCTGCAACGCCTCCGATTGGAAATCCGTATCCCCAGTGGATGTCTGGCATTCCGTATGAGTGGCGAATGATTCCCGGAAGGCATGCGACATTTGCAAGCTGGGTTAATGCTCCGTCTTCAATTCCTTCTGCAAGCAGGTCGGATAGGAAAAACCGTCCGGATACACGCATGTTTTCTACAAATCCTTTCAGGATTTCCCATTCGGTATTATTGATTCGTTTGATTTTTTCGTGCATTGTTATCAGATATCAAATATGATTGTAAGTTCAAGACCGGCAGATGTTTTTTCAAGAGAGAGGCCTGAGTATGAGATGCCTTTTACGCAGATGCCGCCAGAGTGTTTTGTTCTGTCGAACTCGATTCCTGATACTGTTCCAAAGACTTTGTTTCCGTCCTGTTTCAGCGAGTAAGACATTGGAACTAGATACTCAACTTCGGTTAAAAACAGCAGTTCGGAGAGGAAGTTTACTGTGAGTTCTGATGTGTCTGCTCCTTCTGCTTCGATTTCAACAGTCATATTCTCAGGCTCTTTTTCGAAGTCTCCGAAAAGCACTGAAGACATTGCATCTCCGCTTTCAGCGAGAAGAGATAAAAAATCGGGTGCGGAGATTCGCATCTTCACGTCAGCTGTGTGTTCGAGTTCTTCAAAGGGCATACTCGTCGTGAGAGAAGAAGAAGCGGGGCACCATTTCCATGGTTATTTCTGAAATCCAGTCGAGCTGATAGCGTGAGATGTAGATTGTATGATCTCCGGCCTTTATTGCAATATCGCTCGATTTTGGCGGTTTTACAGAAACAGACATCATTACAGGACCGCTGCAGGAGGTGCTGATTCTAAAATCCCCGCCTCTTTCGTCCATGTATGCGATAACATCCGGGGAGACCGGAATCATATAATTTGCAGAACAGTCCATACCTTCAAAATCCATAGTATCAAAAAAAATTATGCGGAGGATATTACCCGCTCAACGAGTTCGGCATACTGGGGCTTTAATTCATATACGGCTAAGTCCCCGTCCTTTGCTTTCTTCATGGAGAGAATGCCGAACTTTGAGGCGATGGTTCCAACCATTGATGCAACGGAGTGGATGCTCACCTCAAAAGCCGCAGAAAGTGTTGCGTGAATCTCTGGAACGGTTACCGTTTTCATTTTTACGATAAGTCCTAAGAGCGCCTTTCTGATTCCTGATTTGTCACGGGAGAGGTAGGATTTCAGACGTTCCTCAATCTCCTTTCTCAAATCCGAAGGGGTAATCATAGTTACTGTTATGACATTAATAGAATATATAAGTGATGTTGAAATGACACCACTCACTAAGAGGAACAAAAAAAGAAAGAAAAACAAGAGATGAAAATCTCTCGTCTCAGAAATCAGTCATAACGCGGAACTGGTCAATCTCTTCGGAGTCCAGCTCTGCGAGGAAACTCTCTGCAGCGTTCTTGATGTCTTTGCTTGCAGTGATTGCACGGCCGACAACAACAATGTCTGCGCCTGCAGCGATTGCCTTCTTAACAACCGGCTGTCTGATACCGCCTGCAGTTGCGACGAGAATCTTTGCGCCGTACTTCTGACCGACTTCCTTAATCTTAAGGATGTCTCCCCAGCTGTACTCACCGGATGCTTCCTTATCGATTGCGCGGTGCATCTCAACATACTGCGGAAGAAGTGCCTTGCCGCCCATCTCGCCAAGCTTCTCGATGAGCTTTGCCGGCTCTTCAACATTGAGCATATCAATGATTGCATAGATACCGCACTTCTTTGCTTCCTTAATGAATGCTGCAATAGTCTCAATTGGTGCAAGACCGGAAACAACTGCTGCATCTCCACCTGCATTGGAAACCATACGTGCCTCGAGGTTTCCAGTGTCTAAGGTCTTTAAATCTGCAACAATGAAACAGTTCGGGCGAATCTTTCTGATCTCACCGATAACAGAGAGACCGAACTGCTTGATGAGCGGAGTTCCTGCCTCGAAGATAACATGGTCGTTCTGCGGAACGCTGGTTAAAACACGCTCGACCTGTCTCATGTCGACTAAATCCATAGCGACCTGCAGGTACGGCGGGTTCCAGAGTCTGTGTACCTTGAATCCCATAACACCGTGTGCTGCTCTGTCCTTCTCCTTTAAGACGGTTGCTGCATCCGGGAACTTGTCGAGTGCACGGGAAAGTGCAAGGCGGGTAGCTCCGTAGTTGAAGCGGTAGAGCTTGTTGAAGTCTTTTGCGGACGGGTCAATGAAAACGCTTGCAACAATAACGTTTTCCTCGATGTCGATACCGTCAAAGACACCGTCTTCAAGAGCGTCTGCGATTGCTTTGGAAACTGCTGCCTGTGCCGGGCCGAAAATCTGGGTAACCTGCTCGCCGTGCTTTAAGGTTACTTTCGGAACAATAAGGACTGCCGGCTTTGGCAGAAGGTTCGGGCGGATAACACCAAGAAGCGGGGTGTGTCCTGCAGAAAGCTGGGTTAATCCGTTTGCAAATGCGCTTCCGACCGGTCCGTTCTTGTCGCCGATCATAAGGTCGATGTGAGCAAGTTCTGCTCCATCACCAACGAGTGCTTCTCCAATTAAGAACATAAGAACAATCTCTACAGTAACTTATGTCGTCTGAAAAGATAAACCCAGTCATTCAAACCAGAGGACACACACAATATAATCTACATATTCTCTATAGTTTATAGAAGAAATCTTCATAGTACTATCAGACAAAGATATGATACAAGGTTCAATAATGAGTTTAAAAGACCTTTTCACACCGCAGGACACAATCTTTTTCGACCTGTTTGAAGAGCAGGCCGAAATTGCATGCGATGCATCCGCAAAGCTTGTCGATCTCTTTGAAAACTACAACAACGTCGAAGCAAAATACCGCGCATTAAAAGATGTTGAGCACAAAGGAGATGCCACTGCACACAAGGCATTCGACGAGCTGAACAGAACATTCATCACCCCGCTTGAGCCGGAAGAGATTTCCCGCCTTGTAACCTCCCTTGATGATGTTGTTGACTTCATCGACGAAGGAGCACGCCTTCTTTTAACCTACGACATCAAAAACCCTGACCACTTCATGCTTGACTTCGCAAAGTGCCTCCACCAGGCAGCACACGAAATCAGAACCGGTGTCAAATGCCTTCGCTCATCCATAAAAGAACCTGAAGTCCTCAAAGGCGCATGCATTGAGATTAACCGCCTCGAAAATGTAGCAGACGAACTCTTAACCTCTGCATTAAAGAATCTCTTCAAATCCACCGACCCGATTGAGATTATCAAGTTCAAAGACATCTACGAACACTTTGAAACTGCCGCAGACAAATGTGAAGAAGTTGCAAGCGTCTTAACTGCAATCCTTATCCGTCACTCATAATTATGGACGTAATCTCAACAATATTAGTTATTGCCGGAGTTCTAATCGCTCTCGCATTCAACTTCTCAAACGGAAGAAACGATGCGGCAAATACTATTGCAACAGTCGTTGCAACACATGCGCTATCCCCGCGCAAGGCGATTATCATCGCATCTATCTGTTGTTTTGCAGGACCGTTTGTGTTCTCAACAGCTGTTGCAAAAACGATTGGAAAAGGAATTGTAAACCCCGAAATCTTCACACCTGTTCTTTTATTCATTGGTCTCTGCGGTGCGGTCCTCTGGGTAAACATCTGCTCCAACTATGGAATTCCTGTCTCCTCTTCCCACTCTCTTGTCGGAGGTTTACTTGGTGCAGGACTTGCCGCCGGAGGTTTTGCATATATCTACTGGCCGACTTCCGAGATGTTTTTTGGAATGGTGAAAATTCTTGTAATCGGTTTTGCTGCCGGAGCTATAATCTGCTCACTCTTAGCACTCCTTGCAAAAGATAAAGTTCGCACCTTCTTCATCTTAGGTGGAATTGTTGGTGCAGTAGTCTCGGTTCCAATCGCAATGATTACCGTAGGCTTCAAGTTCTCAGGACTTCTTGCAATCATTCTCTTCATCTGTGTCTCACCAATTCTTGGTCTTATTGTCTCATTCCTCTTCACAAGCATCTTAACCCGCATCTTAGAACGCTTATCAAAACACCCGACAAAACTTAACAAATGGTTCCAGAGAGCACAGATTCTCGGATCAGGATTCCAGGCAATGAGTCTTGGCGGAAACGATGCACAGAATGCAATGGGTATCATCTTCGCAATCCTCGTCTCCGCAGGTGTGTGCGGGGCGGATGCAGAACTTCCGCTATGGGTTATCTTAACCTCTGCTCTTGCAATCACCCTTGGTATCCTTTCCGGCGGATGGAAAGTTATCAAGAAGCTTGGTTCAGGTATCACCCGCATTATGCCGTATCAGGGATTCTCTGCCGCAGTTTCAGGCGGTGCAGTTCTATCATTCATGACAATGTTCGGCGTTCCTGTATCTACTACCCACTGTGCAGCAGGAACTGTTATGGGAACAGGGGTTACCCGCGGTGTTGGAGCAGTCAACTGGAGAAATGTCCGTCAGATGGTTACAGCCTGGATTATCACAATCCCGTGTGCAGGCGCAGTATCTTTTGTCGCATACTTTATCCTCTCCTTAATCTTCGGATTCTAAACCCACTTTTTTTCTGAACCCTTATAATCTGCAAACGCGAATCATAATACATGCGAATAGCTCTAACCCGTGTTGCCGAAAAGTCAGGAGATGACAAAAGACTTTTTGCAGAATTCGGTCATGAAGTAAAAATCATCTCCCCACTGGCAGCAGAGCTTCATTCGAATGCTGTTCAGCAGTTTGTACTCGCAGCAAACGACAAGCAGTTCGATGCGATATTTTTCACGAGTGCATACCCTGCAGAAGTATGTGCTCCGCTTTTGTCACGCGATATTGCAAAGACATGCAGAGTAACAGCAATTGGACCAAAGACAGCAGAAGTCCTGCACAGTTTCGGAATTGCCGCAGAGACTTTGCCGTCATTTTACTCAAGAGATTATGTATCGCACCTGGGCGACTGGATTTATGGAAAATCAGTGGCTCTTCCAAGAGCTTCAGTTCCAAATCCAAACCTGATTAACTCAATCGAGGACGCAGGAGGAATCGCATACGAGTATCGGATTTATTCCCTGAATCCAACAAACACAATACTTGATATAAGCGGTTGTGATGCAGTTCTTTTTACAAGTGCATACTCGTTTAAGTCGTCAGTAATAGAAATGGATAAAGATATTTTGCCGCTTGCAATAGGTGAAATTACAGCAGAAGCAATGCGTAAGAGAGGAGTTGAACCAGTGGTTGTCGGAGACGGCTCACTGAAAGGAACACTTGAGGCTCTGTCTAAAACAGGTTACTCATAACCATCAACTTCATACTATTCTCTGACTAATAATTATTCATGAACTCGTCCGCAAATATTCTCCCGGCATCACAGCTCTTTGCATGGGAAATGGCCCAAGCATCTCCTGTAAACGGGGCAAACGGACGGTGCAGAACTCCTTTTGGAATATTCTCGAAAGAGACTGCATATATTGGAACATTAATCGAAACGGTTTCATCAGGGGACAAAATAGTGTCTCTTAGAATGAGTGATCCAACTGGAATCTGCGTTGTAAATATTGACCCTAGAGCAGACGAACTCTTTGAAACAGCAGAGACACTTGATATCCCATCCTTTGTTTACGTGTTTGGGACAATCAGAACCAGAATGTCAGGCAAAGCAGCAGCCGCAGAAATATCTGCAACCGTCATAAAACCAGTATCACGTGATGCAAGAAAC
This sequence comes from Methanocorpusculum sp., assembly GCA_017387505.1. Lineage (GTDB taxonomy): Archaea > Halobacteriota > Methanomicrobia > Methanomicrobiales > Methanocorpusculaceae > Methanocorpusculum. The sequence goes on along the minus strand of JAFOFB010000004.1, from coordinate 18,203 downwards.
AGCTGGATTTTAGAGACCGCAAAAGATGCCGCAGAACGTCTGTTGCGCGGAGACGAAGAGGAAAGAGAAGAATTCCGCTCCAACTTAATCAATGCTGTATCCTCCGCAAAGCCTGCCGAAAAGAAACAGACAATATCAGACGAAGAGGTTCTCTCGATTATCGAATCGCTCTACGAAGGAAAGAGAGCAGAGCGCGAAAAAGTACTCGAAGCAATGCAGGAACGCGGAATGACAAAACAGCAGGCAGTCGAAACAATTGCCCGCTTAATGGAAGAAGGCGAATGTTACGCCCCGAAACCTGAATTCATAAAACTCGCCTGACATGGAACCGGAATTTTACCCGACAGGTCCTGCCGTTGCAATCGAGAGGCGTGAAAAAGTCTTAGCTATAGCTGACCCGCACTTTGGAGTAGAAGCAGACCTCCACAGAAAAGGGCTTCACTTCGAGAGCCGAAGCGCTCTTCGGCTTGAGCGGCTTATGGAAATCATCGAGGAAAGTGACCCGGATTATCTTGTGGTCTTAGGCGACTTAAAGCACATGATTCCATATGTTACACGGCAGGAAAAAGCCGAGATGCCGCAGATTCTAAAAACCATCCGCCGGGAAACTGAATTCCGCCTGGCACCCGGAAATCATGACACAGGACTTGAACATTACCTGATGCAGGATGAACTTCTGCCTGCCTCAGGCGCTGTAATTGACGGGACAGGTTATTTCCACGGACATATGATTCCAGACGAATCACTCTTCGGGCACTTAATCGTCTGCGGACACCACCACCCTGTAGTAAACCTGTATGATGATGTGGGCTGTGCTCTAAGGGGCACTCCTGGATACCTGCTTGCCGAAGTTGATACAAAAGCATGGACCGAGGTCCAGACAGAATCTCCAACACGTGTGCTCTTAGTTCCTGCATTCTATGAGCTCGCAGGAGGAATGGACGTCCGTCTGATTCCGGGAAGTAAAGTATCTCCGATTGCAAAAGCAATCCGCCCTGAAACAGGAGAGGTATTTTTGAAGGACGGAACATATGTAGCCCCGTTTACAGAACTTAGACCAGACCCTCTGGAGGCAAAATGAACGCGGTAGAAGAACTAAGGAATACTCTGCATCCAAAACTCCAGGCCGTCCTTGAAAAGCGCGGCTTCGATGACTTCTCAGAGATTCAGCTTAGGGCCATCCCTGAGCTGATTAAAGGCGGAAACGCGATATTAATCGCGCCAACCGGAAGCGGAAAGACCGAAAGCGCGCTTCTTCCGGTCTTTCACAACATGCTCAGTAAAGCACACCCCAAAGGCTTTACCGCACTCTACATCACACCGCTTCGCTCTCTCAACCGCGACATGATGAACCGCCTTGAGTGGTGGGGAAAGGAACTTGGAATTAAAATCTCTGTACGACACGGAGACACAACACAGAACGACCGGCGAAAACAGGCAACAAACCCTCCAGACCTTCTGATTACAACTCCGGAAAGTATTCAGGCGATGTTCATGGGCAAGGTGCTTCGAAAACACCTCGCAGGCGTTCGATACGTTATCGTTGACGAAATCCACGAACTTGCCGCATCCAAACGCGGATGCCAGCTCTCAGTTGCTTTGGAGAGAATTGTTGAGCTCGCCGGAGACTTCCAGAGAATCGGAATCTCAGCAACCGTTGGAAATCCTGAGCTTGTCGGAAAGTTCCTCTGCGGAAAGCGTCCATGCCAGGTCGTTGCTGTGCCTGTTGCAAAAACCCTTGACCTCTCAGTCCGCTTCGCAGGAGAAGGGTTTGGCGAGCAGGTAAAACTTATCGAGAAGTGCATCGACTCCCACACATCATCTCTTGTTTTCACAAACACACGAAGTGTTGCAGAAGCCATTGGCAATGCTCTTGTGTCCCGCGAAGACATTGATGTGCATCACGGCTCTCTATCGCGTGAAGTTCGAGTGGATGCAGAAGACCGTTTCAGAAACGGGCAAACACGCGGAATGATTTGTACGAGTTCTATGGAACTTGGAATCGACATTGGTCAAATCGACCATGTCGTACAGTTCAACTCGCCGCGTGAAGTTGCACGCTTAATGCAGAGAACGGGACGCGCAGGACACAGAATAGGTGCAGCATCCAAAGGCATGATTTTAGCCACCGGGTTTGATGATATTTTAGAATCAATGGTTGTTGTCCGCCTAGCAACCGAAAACCGCCCGGAAAATGTAAGACCGCACATCAATCCGGCTGATGTCATCGCGAACCAGATATCAGCCCTCGCTGTTGAACGCGGCGAAATTTCAATCGAAAATATCGAAAAGATTTTTGAGCGCTGTTACTGCTTCGAAAACGCCGGAGAGCTTATACGCGATGTAATAGCCCAGATGGAAAAGCACTACTTAATCCGCACCGAAGACGGCATGGTGATTACAAAAGCCAGAGCACGCAAGTACCTCTCGCTTAACCTCTCAATGATAGCGGATGAGAAAAAGTGTGTCATCTTCGATGTCATCTCAAGAAAACCTGTTGGAACTCTTGACGAATCATTTGTTATCAGCTGGATTAGTTCTGGAGCTGTCTTTGTTGCCCGCGGTCAGGTCTGGCGTGTATTGGAGCTTGAGGAAAACAAGGTAATGGTCGAGCCTGCAAAGAATGCTAAAGGAGAACTTCCATCCTGGGAAGGAGAGCAGATTCCAGTCCCATTCACCGTGGCCATGGAAGTTGGAGCTCTTCGGCGTACTCAGGACTTTGCAAGTTACAGGTCTGACGAGCGTTCTGTTACCTTCGCGCAGAAAACTCTCGATGAGATGAAGAAGAACCGCTCGATTACAGCAACAGACAAACTCATTGTCTTAGAGGATGCAGATGAGGGAGTTGTTGTAAATCTCTGTGCAGGACACAAGGTAAATGAGGCGATTGGAAGAGTTTTATCGATTCTAATCTCAGCACGCTATGGTTCGGCTGTCGGAATTGAGACGAATGCCTACCGCTTTTATCTAAGACTTCCAAAACATCTGGCAGCCCCTGATGTCGAAGAGGTTTTCCACACTTTAGAGCCGGAGCATGTTGAAGGAATCCTGCAGCTTGCATTAAAGAAGACGTCTCTTTACAAATGGCGTCTTGTTCAGGCGGCAAAGAAGTTCGGGGCAATAGATGCGGATGCGGACTACGAGAAAATCAGTATGAACCGTCTCTTAGAATTATTCGACGGAACGATTGTCGAGCGCGAGGCATTCCGCGAGCTGTTCTTCTCAAACATGGATGTGGAAGGAGCAAAAGAGATTGTGCGCCGCCTCAAAAACCATGAGATGGAGACGAGAACAAGCCGCCTTTCTGTAATTGGTGCTCAGGGCTTGTTCTCAGAGCGTGATATGGTAACTCCACCCGGAGAAGACCAGGCAATTATCGAATCTGTGAAACACAGAATCGCTGAGCAGGATGTTGTACTTGCCTGTATGCACTGTAGAAAGTGGAAGTCGAGAACAAAAACAGGAAGAGTTGCAGAACAGCCCGTCTGTCCTGTCTGCGGTGCGAGACTTATTGCTGTTCTAAAGCCGTATGAAGAGCCAATGTTTCTGGCTCTAAAGAAAAAGACGCTGACAACAGAAGAAAAGGAAGCAGAAAAACGCATGATGAAAAATGCAAACATGGTTCTCTCAAGCGGTATGGATGCTGTGATTGCTTTGTCCGGCAGAGGAGTAGGGCCTGATTCTGCGGCTCGTATCTTAGCTACATTTGCGAAGGGAGATAACTTCTACCGCGAGATTTTGAAGGCTGAGCGAAGATTTGTGCAGACACATCAGTATTGGGGTTAATCCTCAAACAGCTCTTCAAACAGCCTGTCTCTGTTTTCGAAAAACATCTTTGTTATCTGGTAGCTTTCGGTCTCTTCGTATGAAACAGGAGAGACCGCACCATTAGAAAATGAAAATATGGAAGCCTCCGGAAGCCCTAAGAGAATCGGAGAATGGGTTGCGATTATAAACTGCGAGCCGTTCTTTGCCATTTCTGTGATTATCAAGAGAAGAGTAAGTTGTCTTTGCGGAGACAAAGCGGCTTCAGGTTCGTCCATTATGTAGATTCCGCGTCTGTTTGAGAACTCCTGGAAGAAGGCAAGAAAACTTTCCCCGTGAGACTGGGAGTGCAGACGTTTTCCACCATATTTTGTCCCGTACTTTTCAGAAGCTGTTGCAACGTTAAAGAAACTTTCCGCACGGAAAAAGTATCCTGCCTGCGGGCGGTGGATTCCTTTTGTGAGGCGGAGAGCAGAGGCTAACTCGTGGCTTTCCGCGTATGTACTGAAGTTATAATTCAGTGTTCCACCTTCTGCATTAAAGCCGTACGCGACAGCCAGGGCTTCAATAAGTGTGGATTTCCCGGAACCATTTTCGCCGACAAAGAAGGTTACCGGTTTTTCAAACGCGAACTCATCAATCCCGCGAACAGCTGGTATGTCATGCAGGAAGGAATGTTTAGGGATTTTATCCCAATCGGATTTAAATTCGCGGATGAAAAGATTTGAGAGTTCCATTTACTCTCTCTTCGCACGGACTAGTTCAATTGCTTCCTTTCCTGTCATGTGTTCGATTTCGAGGGCAAAGACACACATTTTATCGAGATTTCTCTCAACTGTCGCGGACAGGTCATCAGCAAAGCCCGGACGGTATTTTGCTCCAAGGATTTTTGCGGCTTCGCGTGCTTCGTCACGGTCAAGGATTCTGATTTTTCCAAAGGCAATAACACTTCTAAAATATGTGGTGTACTCATCCGGGATTACTTCGTCTTTCTCGATAACACAGAACGAGGCTTTATTGGAATTTTGTATTGCATCGATTTTGTGTCCGGATAAAGCGCTGTGGAAGATAAGACGAGAGCCGTCAAAGGCATAACTCATGGGAAGAGCATACGGATAGCCATCGTCTCCTAAAAGAGCAAGAACGCCTGATGTGCCTTTTTCGAGAATGGATATTGTTTCGGATTCTGTAAGCTGCTGTTTTATCCTGCGCATTGGGCGGAACATAGAATTATAGTGAGACTGCAAGATGGAAAAAGTTTGGGGAAAATGAATTGACTGTCACCATGCCAAAACACTAATATCATTTAGCACCCATTAGATTATAACGACATGTCCGGGTACACGAGTATCAAATCTGAAGTTCTGATGACGCTTAATGAGCGGATGCCGGAACTCGAAGAGCGGTTCGGCGTGGAAAGAATCTGTTTATTCGGCTCGGTTGCCCGCGGTGAAGATACTGCAGAAAGCGACATTGATTTTGCAGTTTCGTTTTCTCCAGAATATGATAAATATATGAATTTCCTGAATCTGAGCGATTTCTTAGATGAACTCTTCGGAAGAAATGTAGACCTTCTGACCGAAAGAAGCATTCACCCGAAGTTAAAACCGTTCATCGCATCAGACAGTATTCTCTGTACACCGGTAAAGGCATGAAAGACATATCCATTTTTCTCACACACATTCTGGAACAGACAAAAGTCATCCAGGAAATAACTGCGCAGACCACATATGAATCATTAGCAGAAAATGCAATTTTCTTAAATGCCATGTCACGCAGTTTTGAGATTATTGGAGAAGCCGCAAAACATGTTCCGCAGGAGTTCCGCGAGCTTCATCCAGAGATTTCATGGCGTGGAATGGCAGGTTTTCGTGATAAACTGATTCACAGTTACTTTTCGATAGATACTCACTATCTCTGGGAACTTGCAACGGAGACTATTCCTATTCTGCAAAAACAGATTGAAGCTATTTTACAGGAGTAAATCTGCTGAATCTAAAATCCATTAAAAAAAAGTTCTGAGGAAATCTCAGATTTATTTTCTATCCGAGAGCAGAACGCCCCCGGATGCCACATCCTCAAAGGGAAGCTCATGGAACAGAACAACAATAGCCTCTTTTGGAAGACCAGTAATTCGTGAGAGCTCCTCCGTGAAAACACGGGCAGTCTCAGCCTTCTGTTCCTTAGTCATATTGCAGACCTCAAGAGTGATTACGGGCACCCGCAATCACCTCACTCATACTCAATAGTTGCCGGCGGCTTGCTTGTGATATCATAGAGAACACGGTTGACGTGTTTGACCTCATTGATAATACGGCTTGAAATCTTCTCTAAGACCGGGAACGGAATCTGTGCCCAGTCTGCAGTCATGAAGTCAGTAGTCTCAACAGCACGCAGAGCAACTGCGTAATCGTAGGTTCTCTCATCACCCATGACACCAACACTTCTCATGTTGGTTAAGGCTGCGAAGTACTGGTTGATTGCACGGTCAAGACCTGCGTTTGCGACCTCCTCACGGAAAATTGCATCAGCATCGCGGAGAATGTCGAGCTTCTCCTTGGTTAAGTCGCCAATCACACGGATAGCAAGTCCCGGTCCCGGGAACGGCTGGCGCCAGACAAGATAGTCAGGAATACCAAGTTCAGTTCCTGCCCTTCTGACTTCATCCTTGAACAGAATTCTAAGCGGCTCAACAAGCTCCTTAAAGTCAACGTGGTCCGGAAGACCTCCGACATTGTGGTGACTCTTGATGACAGCGGCATTTCCAGGTCCGGACTCGATTACATCAGGATAAATAGTTCCCTGAACAAGGAAATCGACTGCGCCAATCTTCTTTGCCTCTTCTTCGAAGACGCGGATGAACTCTTCACCGATAATCTTTCTCTTACGCTCCGGATCGGTAACGCCTGCGAGTTTAGAGAGGAAACGCTCTTCAGCATCGACACGAATTAAATTGATATCGAACTGCTTTCTGAAAACTTCCTCGACCTCATCACCCTCGTTCTTTCTTAAAAGACCGTGGTCGACAAAGATACAGGTAAGCTGTTTTCCAACTGCCTTGTGGACAAGTACGGCGGCAACAGAAGAATCAACTCCTCCGGATAATGCACAGAGAACCTTCTTGTCGCCAATCTTTTCCTTAAGCTCTTCAATGGTATCGTTTACGAAGGAAGACATCTTCCACTCGCCTTTACATCCGCACACATTATAGAGGAAGTTGGAAATCATCTTTGTTCCTTCCGGAGTGTGCATAACCTCCGGGTGGAACTGAACACAGTAGATTCCGCGCTCAGGGTTGTGCATTGCGGCAACAGGACATACCGGGCTTTCTGCAATGATGGAGAATCCTGCCGGAACTTCAGTGATTCTGTCGGTGTGGCTCATCCAGCAGGTAGTGTTTTCCGGAACACCTTCGAAAATCATGGACGGCTTGACAGAAATCTCGGTTCTGCCGTACTCTCTGGTATCTGCAGAGGTAACAGTACCGCCAAGAGTGTAAGCAGTGAGCTGAGCTCCGTAACAGATTCCAAGAACCGGAATACCGAGTTCAAAGACACCTGCATCTACACGCGGAGCATTTTCAGCATAAACACTTGCAGGACCGCCGGTAAAGATAATACCGGAGTAGTTTCCTGCCTTAATCTCATCAAGAGATACGGTACACGGCTTTACTTCGCAGAAGACATTTGCTTCGCGGACGCGACGGGCAATTAACTGATTGTACTGGCCGCCGAAATCGAGAACGAGAATTGACTCCATCTTACTCTTTCCTCTGGCTGTCGCGGCATGCTGCGACGAATCCGACAAACGGTGCGGATGTTCTGGTTGGTCTGGAGCGGAACTCCGGGTGGAACTGGGTTGCAACAAAGTACGGGTGGTCGTCGAGCTCTAATGCTTCCATTCTGCGTCCGTTTCTTCCAACAAACTTCATACCCTTTGCTTCGATTTCATCGATGTAAGCCGGGTTTACTTCATATCTGTGACGGTGACGCTCGGTAACCTCGGTTTCTCCGTAGAGTTCTGCAAGGCGGCTGCCTTCTGCGATTGAGACCTTGAAGTCTCCAAGGCGCATGGTACCTCCTAAGTCCTCAACACCTTCCTGTTCCGGAAGGAGGGCGATTGCGTGAGTTCCCTCCCCCATCTCTTCACTGGTTGCGTCTTTGTATCCAACGACGCTTCTCATGAACTCGATAACACAAAGCTGGAATCCAAGGCAGATACCAAAGAGCGGCTTTTTGTTTTCGCGTGCGAAGCGGATTGCCTCAATCATGCCTTCGACACCGCGGTTTCCAAATCCTCCCGGAATTAAAATTCCGTCAAGGTCTCTTAAGTCTTCTTCGGTGTACTGCTCTGCGTCAAGCCAGTGAATGTCGACTTCGGTTGAGAGCTTGCGTCCTGCGTGCTTTAATGCCTCTTTGATTGAGATATAGACATCTTCTACACCGTACTTGGTGATGATACCGACAGAGATACGGCTTGTGTACTCGCGGGAAACAACCGAGTACCAACTGTTGTCTGCCTCTCCAGGCCCTAATTTCAGGAGTTTTAAAAGAACATCTGCCATTCCGTCCTTTTCGAGTTCGAGCGGGACAAGGTAGGTATCAGGTGCAGTTCTGGCGCTTATTACAGAGTTGGTATCAACATCACAGAAGGATGCAATCTTTCTCTTGGTGGAAGGGGAAATTGGGTAGGAGCTTCTGCCGACAATGACGTCTGCTTCGAGACCTAACTCGCGAAGGGCTTTAACCGAGTGCTGAGTCGGTTTGGTCTTTAAGTCTCCCATGGTGTCTGCCGGAAGAAGGGTGACGTGGACAAGTGCGAAGTCGCCTTTTCCATACTCCCAGCGCATCTGGCGGACTGCTTCTAAGAACGGCATGCTTTCGATATCGCCGACTGTCCCTCCAACTTCGACGATACAAATCTCTGCGTGGTTTCCTTCTTTGTCAGTCCATGTCTCGGCAGCTTTTTTGATTCTGTCCTTGATTTCGTCGGTGATGTGCGGGATAATCTGGACAGTGGCGCCAAGATAGTCTCCGTGGCGCTCTTTGGTGATTACGGACTGGTAGATTTTTCCAGTCGTTAGGTTGTGGTCGGAGGTGAGTTCGATGTCTAAGAAACGCTCGTAGTTTCCAAGATCAAGGTCGGACTCGCCGCCGTCTTTTAAGACGAATACTTCACCATGCTGTGCAGGGTTCATGAGTCCTGCATCGATGTTGAGGTACGGGTCAATTTTTACGCTCGTTACGTGGTATCCTCTGTTGATGAGGATGCGTCCTATGGATGCGGCGGTGATGCCTTTTCCAAGTCCGCTCATTACTCCTCCTGTAACTACGACATATTTCATTTGTGTTTCCCCTTCATGAAATGAATAGTACTATTATGTTGGTTTCGGTCAGTATTAAGGATAGGGGAGAGAAGGTTTGTAAAGGTGGAAAAAAGTGAGAGTTAAGGCATTGGAGGTGCCAGACCAATAGGACCTAAAGCAACATGGTACAGCTTTCCGTCAAACGAGAAGTAAGTCTCCCAATCAAAGCCCGAAATGGAATAATACTCCTCAGGCGTCATCTCACCGCTTGGATGGATGTTGAGATAAGTATCTCCGTTTTCAAGAGCTCCAATTAAAACCGGATACTTCTCGCGGTCGGATTTAGTTAATGGAATTACCTCAAAGGAGCTGTCAGGATTATCTACTGTATCTATTTTCAGAAAAGATATTGGATACGGATACTCATCTTCATCAGTGTCTGGTGTGTCTGGAGTCTTCCAGAAACCGTTTGCGCCTGCAAAAATCGCAAACCCGACACAGCAGAGAAGAACAATCAGAATTATTGGGATTATTTTTTTCATGACTGAATATTCTACACAATACGTTATAAGGTAATTGGAATATTAAAAAAAAGAGTTAAAGTGGAGGGGTTACTCCTGCGGAGGAACTCTTCTGACCATCAGCTTAACGTCACCGGTACCGAGCTGAATCGGCTGACCGACGATAACGTTCTCGGTAACACCGGAGAGCTCATCAAACTCGTGTGCGATTGCTGCATCGAGTAAGTGGTTGACGGTAACTTCGAAACTTGCACGGGAAAGAACAGATTCTTTCTCGCCTGCAATACCATGACGACCAATCTGCTTAACTTCACCGTCCATACACATAATGTCAGCAACTAACATAATGTGTCTGCGGTCTACACTGATACCCTGTTCCTTTAAGGTTGCATATGCTTCATCAATGGTTGCAGCACGTGCGGCCTCGATACCTAAGGTAGAAGTAATCTCTGCAATGTTGTTTGTCTTGGTTCTCTTACAGTCAACACCCTCGATTTCGAAGACATCCTTTAAGTTGGAACCCTCAGTGTGGAGAATATACTCATCGTTCTCCTTTCTGACCACAACACGGCGGATATCATCAATACCCTGAACGATAACCTGTCTGACATGCTCAGCGAGCTGGAACAGATTCTGGTAAGAATCCTCGTTTTTCGGGATGAACTTTAAGATACCCTCGACCTCATCAGTCTCGACCTCGAACTCGCGGTAGTGACGCTTGTCGCGGATCTTCTGCGGAGCCTTTGCAAGAACCTCGGATAATGCAATCTTTCTCTTCTTACAGACATACTTGTTGACCTGAACAAGAACACACATCTCAGCGATATCAGTCTCGATATCTCCGAACTCGTGAAGCGGTGCTGCCTCAATCTTCCAGGAAACCTCACGAGCCTTATCACGGCTCTCGCGGTAATCCTCATCAAGGAAGATAGTCATAGTCGGAGTGGACGGCTCCTTTCTTGCGTCCATAATCTCGATAAGACGCGGCAGACCGAGAGTAACGTTAATTTCAGCGACACCCGCGAAGTGGAAAGTACGCATGGTCATCTGAGTACCTGGTTCACCAATCGAGTGGGCTGCGTTAATACCGACTGCCTCACACGGCTGAACACGGGTCATCTGGAACTCGCGCTTAATACGAGTGATAATCTCCTCGAACTGCTCGTCTGTTACAGTCTTTCCTGCGTCCTGCTTGGAAATTAAAATCTTGACGAGGTCAGTGGTGGTAGAAACCGGCATCTTCTCATCGATTAAACGCTGGATTCTTGCGTGGAGGTGTTCTAAGTTAAGCTCCTCGAGCTCTTCTTCGGTCTTTGACTCAGCCCACTTTCTGACAAGCTCAAAGAGGGTTTTTGGAAGGTTCCAGGAAAGAATCTCCTGTGCAACCGGAGAAAGAACCTCTTCTTCCTCCTTCTTTGCCTTCTTGGAACGGGTCTTCTTCTCTGCGACCTCCTCAACAACCGGCTCTTCAACAACAGCCTCTTCGAGTGCTGCGTTGACTTTTTCCTCTAAAGACTTCTCTGCCATCTTAGATCTCCTCCTTTAAGACAGACTCGGCAATACCCTTAACATCAACCGGCTGACCGGATGCGGACTTTGCAGGGTCAGTACCGTCTTCACCATAGACGAACTGGATAATCTTACCGCCGGTACTTCTAACAGTTCCGTCGTATGCGACCTTTAAATCCTGAAGTGCGTTAATCATACGACGCTGCAGGTAACCGGACTGGGAAGTACGGACTACAGTATCGACAAGACCTTCTCGACCTCCAATTGCGTGGAAGAAGAACTCAGTCGGGGTAAGACCGGACTTGTAGGAGTTTCTGACGAAACCGTGTGCTCCAGCTCCCTTGTCTCCGCGCTTGAAGTGCGGAAGGGTTCTGTCCTCGTAACCTCTGGACAGACGCTCACCACGAACTGCCTGCTGACCAATACAACCTGCCATCTGTGCCATGTTAAGCATAGAACCACGGGCACCGGATACAGCCATAACCACAGAGGAGTTCTCGAAACCTAAGTGTCTGGATGCAATGTCACCAGTACGGTCACGAGCTTTACCAAGCTGACTCATGAGCTGTAACTCTAAAGTTTCTTCCGGAGTTCTTCCCGGCATCGGCTCTAAGTGTCCCTGTTCGAAGATAGAAATCTTCTGTGCTGCATCGGACTCTGCCTGATCTAAGACATCACGAATCTGCTTGTGTTCGTTCTTACCAAGGTCAGTATCATTGATACCGTAACTGAAACCGTTAATCATGATTGCACGAATCGACAGCTTGGTTAAGTCATCAATGTACTCACGTGCTCTGCGGGTACCGTGCAGACGGATAATTCTGTTCAGAATTGCTCCATCCATTGCTCCGACAGACTTCTTGTCGATGGTACCGCATAAGAGTTCTCCATCAACGATTCTGACGAATGCATCGTTTGGACAGCCTGCTTCAGAGTCCTTGGTACATGGAGTACAATTCTGACAGCAGGTTGCCTTGTAGAACATGCTGACATCTTTTGGCAGAATCACGGAGAATGCCTGCTTGTTGCTCCAGTATGGAACACCGTCGACAATCTTGCCCGGCTCCGGCATCTTGTCCATCTTGGTGTACTTTAAGAGGTACAGGAACTCAGACTTGGTGTACCACTTGGTCTGGTTGGTTAAGATGAAGATACCGGAGATGTGATCGTGAAGACCGCCGATAATCGGTGCACCGAATCTCGGAGATAAAATGTTCTCCTGAACCGCAACGAGAAGCTCTGCTTCTGCACGTGCCTCTTCGGTCTGCGGGACGTGTAAGTTCATTTCATCACCATCAAAGTCTGCGTTATACGGTGGACATACTGCCGGGTTTAAGCGGAATGTTCTGCCGTTCATGACCTTGATTCTGTGAGACATGATAGACATTCTGTGCAGAGACGGCTGACGGTTGAACAGAACAATATCTCCGTCACGGAGCTGTCTGTCAATCTTCCATCCAGGCTCAATCATCTCAGCAACAGTGTCACAGTTTCCTTCTGGGCCTGCGATAAGTCTGATTCTTCTGCCGTCTGGTCTGTTTACGTAGTTTGCACCGCACGGGTCACGAAGAGTTGGTCTGTGTGGACCAATTCTGATCATTGCACGGATATCTTCGATGTTCTGCTTGGTAACTCTGACCGGAACAGACATCTCGTTTGCAATTGCGAGCGGGACACCAACCTCACCAACGGAAAGGTTCGGGTCCGGGGAGATAACAGTACGTGCAGAGAAGTTGACACGCTTACCGGACAGAGATCCTCTGAAACGTCCATCCTTACCCTTTAATCTCTGGGATAAGGTCTTGAGCGGGCGTCCGGAACGGTGTCTTGCCGGCGGACATCCTGCTACTTCGTTGTCGAGGTAGGTTGTTACGTGGTACTGCAGAAGTTCCCATAAGTCTTCAATAATGAGCTGCGGGGCACCTGCATCCTGGTTTTCTCTGAAGCGCTGGTTGATTCTGATGATATCAACAAGCTTGTGGGTTAAGTCATCCTCAGAACGCTGACCGTTTTCAAGGATAATGGACGGGCGGACAGTTACCGGCGGGACAGGGAGTACAGTTAAGACTGCCCACTCCGGTCTTGCTACGTCCGGGTCGATTCCAAGAAGTCTGAGGTCGTCGTCAGTGATGCGCTCTAAACGCTCACGGATGTCTGCGGAGGTTAACTTCTGCTCGGTCTTGATGGTCTTTCCGGTGTTCTCGTCAACAACGGAGATGACTTCAACAAAGGAGGTCGGCTTTTCGAAGTTAATCTTGTACTGCTGTTCACCACAGTACGGGCAGACACGCTCTTTCTTAAAGTCCTTTTCGCCGATGGTCTCAGCGGAGTACGGGTCGTCTTCTAATGCAGAGAACTTTTCAATCTCTTCCTTGTCGAGGAGAAATCTTCCACAGTCACGGCAGGTGATACGGAGAAGTTTTCTGATTAAACGGGTGTATCCGACGTGGATAACCGGCTTTGCAATGTCAATGTGACCGAAGTGGCCCGGACAGTCGCCCTGCTTCTGACCGCAGGTCTTACAGCGAAGTCCCGGGTCAATGACACCAAGGCTCGGGTCCATTAATCCCTTCGGGTACGGGAATCCGTCGTCATCATAGGTGTCCGGCCAGATAACCTTACAGACACTCATGTCACGGATCTGTTTCGGGGAGAGAAGACCGAACTCGATCTTTCCGATTCTCTTTGGTGAGGTCATACCATATCCTCCAGTTTCAGTCTCGGGGCTATACCCATACTCTTCATCTCATCAAGCAGGAGCTTGAATGCGTAACTCATCTCAACTTCGTAGATGTCAGTCTCTGCACCGCAGGCAAGGCATCTGGTTGCCTTCTGCTTTGCATCGTACATTGCAACCATACCGCAGCGTGCACAGACGTACTGCTTGACTGCATCGGACTCGTCTAAGAGACGTTCCTTGAGAGCCATTGCTGCTCCGTGTCCGATCATGACATCACGCTCCATTTCTCCGAAACGAAGACCTCCTTCACGTGCACGTCCTTCGGTCGGTTGGCGGGTTAAGACCTGGACCGGTCCACGGGATCTTGCGTGCATCTTGGTAGATACCATGTGGTACAGTTTCTGGTAGTAGATAACACCAATGTAGATATCTGCGTGGAATCTGCGTCCGGTGATACCATCATACATGACTTCACGGCCGGTGTGTGCAAATCCTGCCTGGTTTAACTGGTGGCGGAGAACCTGTTCTCGGGTTAAGGTGTTGTTCTTGACGTCCTTTCCGATTTCCTTGTCCTTTAAGAGGCGTTCGCGTGCGAACGGAGAGTCGAAAATCTGCTCAACAGAGGTCTTACGGAAGGAGGTTGCGTTGACACGGGAACCTTCAAGAGATCCTGCTTTTCCTCCAATCATCTCAAGCATGTGACCGATGGTCATACGGGACGGGACTGCGTGCGGGTTGATGACTAAGTCCGGGGAGATACCTTCTGCGGTGAACGGCATGTTTTCCTGCATGGTGATTAAACCGCAGACACCCTTCTGTCCGTGTCTGGATGCGAACTTGTCACCGATTTCCGGTACACGAAGATCACGGGTTCTGACTTTGACGAGGCGGGAGGAGTTCTCGGACTCGGTAACGATAACGGTATCGACAATACCGGTTTCGTTACTTCTCATGGTAATCGAAGTGTCACGGCGTTTCTCAACAGCTAAGAGTTCTCCGGTTGGTTCTTCGAGGAAACGCGGCGGGGAGGTCTTTCCAATTAAGACGTCCTTTTCCTTGACAATGGTTTCAGGGTTGATGATACCGTCAACGTCGAGGTTTACGTAAGATCCAGGTCCGTGGGATCCGGTGATGTCGTCATCCAGCTTTTCAATTCTGTCAACCTGTCCTCCCGGATATCTGCGCTCTTCACCTTCGTAGGTTCTGAAGAAGTGGGAACGTCCAACACCACGCTCGACGGATGCTTTGTTGAAGATAAGTGCATCTTCAATGTTGTACCCTTCGTAGGAGATGATTGCGACACAGAAGTTCTGTCCCTGCGGGCGCTTGTCAGATCCGACTAATTCTGCTGCCTGGGTGTGGACCATCGGGACCTGTGCGTAGTGAAGCATGTGTCCTCTGGTGTCCGGGCGGAGTTTCATGTTGGACTGGGCAAAGCCTAATGCCTGCTTAATCATACCTGCACCCATGGTAACACGCGGAGATGCGTTGTGCTCCGGGAATGGAACGTGTGCTGCTCCGATACCAAGGATTAAGGACGGGTCGATTTCTAAGTGGGTGTGTTCCGGCTTTAAGTCCTCTTCCTGAACTGCGACGTATAAGTCGTCTTCTTCTTCTGCGTCGATGAATTCGATCTTACCCATCTTGATAAGGTCCATGAATTCATAGACTCCGGATCTTACGTTTTCGACATCTTCCGGAGTTACGGTCGGGACTCCGTTTTCGACGACGATTAACGGTCTGCGTGCACGTCCTCTGTCGGTGTTGATGACGATTTCGTTACTGTAGTCTTTGTATGAGATGTTGACTTCAGTGGAAACCTGTCCTGAACGTCTCATCTGACGGAAGTGACGGGTGAATCCTTCTGCATCGTCGACTTTTCCGATTAATGCTCCGTCAACGAATACACGGGCCATTTTTTTCTCCATATTTACTCACTCCTGATTGGCTGGATATCCATACCCTGGATTACGCGAAGGATTTCGTCTTCGTCGGTTCCTTTGCTGATTTCAACAAGCTGTGCGAAGTTCTTTACTAAACCACAGTTCGGTCCTTCCGGAGTTTCGGACGGGCAGATTCTTCCCCACTGGGTCGGGTGAAGATCACGGGCTTCGAAGTGCGGCTGGGAACGGGAAAGCGGGGAGATGACACGGCGCAGGTGAGAGATGACAGACATGTGATCGATTCTGTCCATAAGCTGCGAGACACCGGTTCTTCCTCCAACCCAGTTTCCGGTTGCGAGCGGGTGGATTAAACGCTCGGTTAAGACGTCTGCTCTGACGACGGTTCCAATGGCGAGCTCTCTGTGGCGCATGCTGGCACGCTCGAGCTGGTATTTGACGTCGCGGGTGAGTCTGTTTAAGGAGATACGGAAGAGATCTTCCATTAAGTCACCGGCGAGTTTTAAACGCTTGTTGGAGTAGTGGTCTTTGTCGTCGATTCTTCTCTTGCTTAATGCAAGGTCGAAACAGGCTTCTGCCATGCGGCCTAAGAATTCTGCTTTTGCAACGCGGACGTCACGTGCGTATTCTGCGTAGCCTTCGTCTCCCGGTTTTAAGTTTGCCGGGATTAAGTAGTTTAAGTGCGGGAGGAGGTAGCTGTCTAAGACAAACTCTGCACGCTTTCTCTGGTAGTCTTTGGTCTGGTTTGGTGCGAGTTTCTTTCCGACGTACATGACACCTTCTTCTACGGTTGCACACTCGCTTTCTTCGAGGTTCTGCATCATGTAGGTTAAGATGTCTTCGTCAAGGGAGACAGCGGATACGATTTCCTCATCAGATTCAAGTCCTAATGCACGCATTAAGTCTGCGAATCTGAGGTGTCCTGCAACAGACGGGAAGGAGACGTCGAGTAAGTTCTTTTTGTTTTTCTCGACGACAACGAGTGCACGGTATCCTCTGAACTGGGAGAAGACTTTTGCTACGTGGATCTGTTCGTTGTAGCGTTCGGTGTACTCGGTCATGATCTTGTTGGATGCTAAGTCCTCTAAGGTCATTAAGACACGCTCAGTTCCGTTTACAATGAAGTATCCTCCCGGGTCGCACGGGTCTTCACCCTGTTCGGTTCTTTCGTCGATGGAGAGTCCGCAGAGGTTACAGACTTTTGAGCCGATCATTACCGGGAGCTGTCCGATGGTGGTTTCCTGTACCGGGAATACTTTGTCTCCCTGGTGGAGGGTCATTTCAAGGACCATCGGGGCGGCGTAGGTTAAGTTTCTAAGACGTGCTTCGGTTGGGTAGACTTTGCTCTGGGATCCGTCTGCTTCACGTACGATTGGTTTTTCTACGCGGATGTTTCCGAGTTCGACCCAGACCGGCTCCTGGTTTTTGCCGCGGTTGACGATTTCGGTTTCCACAATTCTCTGTTCGTTTACCACTTTCTGGAGGTTGTGCTCGATGAAGTGGTTGTACGAGTCAAGCTGGTGGCGGGCTACGTGTTCCTGAGAGAAGTACGCGCCTGATAATACGCTTCTGTCGATCATGATTTTCTTCCGTGGTTATTTCTTAGGCCGTCTGACGACAAGGCGGTAAGAGGTTGCCTCTCCTGCAGTCTGGCTTTTTCTTATAATACGAATGACATTTCCGGGTTTTCCGCCGCAGGCTTTGATAGCCGGGTCGTCGTGGTAAATCTTCGGAAGCTGGTCTTCGCTGATGTCGAAGGTCTTCAGAAGTTCTGTTACCTCTTCTCCGGTCATGATCTGATGGTCCGGGACCATCTCATGAAGTAATACATTGAGTCGTGTCATATAGCTCCTAATCAGATTCCTTGTTTCTGGATACTTTTGTCTTGCTGCTGATTGTTCTGGTAGCTGTTTGTTCGATAAAAAGTGCGTTTCTTCGGCGTTTTTTGATACCCAACGGGTCGCCGGTGGAGTGAGTTTTAAAAAGCACGCCCAAGACAAATGAGATAGCCTTCTCTTTTGAGTTGCTATTTCAAAAATCCGGGTGTGAAGCGGGCCATGAGGGATTTGAACCCCCGACCTGCGGATTAAAAGTCCGTCGATCTGCCTGACTGATCTAATGGCCCGAGAGAGTTTCCTTAACGAAACTGCTTAAATAAATAGGCAGTATGAGGATATAAAGGTATCGCGAGAGGCAGGTATTATTCTGAATAACAGGGACGTGACGAGGGTTGTATTTTGTATTTGGTGTGTGAAAGATGGCAGGCATTTTATTGGTTATTCTAAGCGCGCGGCGAGCCGGAGGTGAATCCGAGAAAGCCGAAGGGAAGCCGAAGGCTTTCCGTAGGTTTCGAGGATTGACCGTAGGCGAGTTTTCCAAGTAGCCGATTGAGCCTGAGCGGATTTTCCGCGAGGGCGAAATGGGCGACTTCGAACTATGGCAAAACCTCCGCCCCTTCGTTTTTCGAGGGTTACGGAGGCGGTCAGGCGAAGTTTACTGAGCCTTGCCGCCGGAGTTTCAAT